>OZ250138.1:0-1987973 GCA_965237465.1 Dehalococcoidia bacterium | reverse complement strand
ATGAGGAGGCTCAAACCTATTCTCTCTCGTATTTACAACTAATCGGAATTGGCCCTCAATCACCACGGTCGGCATAGGAAGTCCCTAGACAAGTCCGTACCTCCCGTACTTTCTCCATGTCCAAAGGTGTATCGTGGTACGACACACGAGACAATTTCTATCTGCGTAGTCAGTGTCTCGGCGATTCCTGGGGGCATGAATCGCTCTCCCAAGGACTAGGCTTCACTCGCCGGCTCACAAGAACGGGGAACGGCGGCAAGGACACGGCGCACTAAAGGGGGCACCGGGTTCAAAATGGCAGGCAATCGCTTCACGAGGCGAAGGATGGCAAAAAGCCGGGAGCCTTCGCCCTGCCATTTCATCCCGCGCAGCAGAAATATGCGGACAGGGCGCCAAGCTCGATCTGAGCGCTCGGTGCATCGGCCGGAACGCACGAATCGATTCGGCTGATTCGTATTGCGCGAGAAACGACACAGATCGTAGATACGGGGACCGAACATCGCGGGTCTCGGCATCCGCTGCAAGCTGGTATTTCTGTCTCGGACGGCTAGTGCGCGATGGAAGGTAACTGCGAATGTTAGCCAAACCCCAATTCTTCTAGTCGCGCTCTGCCACCAACCCCTTGGAGATTGGGGGCCGGCTTCCAGGTGTTGTCGAGACGTGGACGGGAGCCATTGCGGCGGCCCCCGTCCAAACTTCCTCTCAAGGCCCGATTATGTTGGTTGCCGACAAGACCTTATTGTGTCAGGGCTGGCGCTAGTGGCGGTGGCACACGGCGCATCGTGCCCTGCTCATAGGCGTAAGCAAACCTGAGCAGCGTCGGCTCAGTCCACGGGGTGGAGATCATTTCCAGCCCGACCGCGTGGCCATCGACGGTATATCCAGCGGGCACCGTAATGGCCGGGTAACCGCTCCACGCTGAAAGTTGGCAATTGCTCCCAAGCTGGAACTGGCCAATCGGCGCAGGCGGCGAACTGAGCGTCGGATACACTAAAGCGTCCAAATTATGGTCGCTCATCGCAGCCAATATTGCCGTTTGGGTGTAGGCTGTGCTCTCCCACAGGGCAGTTAGGTGCTCTGGCGTGTTGGTTCCACCGGTCGGCGGGAACGGGAAAATGAGGGGGGCGCCTGTGTCGATCTCTCGCATTTCCTCGTAGGTGACCGGGGCAAGGACACCGAGGCTCTTCAAGTAGGCATCGAGCGCGTCGCCGTTCTCATAATTCCAGCGGCCCCACGTGTTGTCTCCTTGCGAGAGGATGAGGTCACCGAACAGTATCTCTACGGGGTCGACGACGGTCGCGCCCAGCCGCCTCAGGTCCGAAATCGCCGTGTTCATAACAGCCGTCACCTTGTCGGCCTCTGCACCAGCGCCAAAAAACTTGCGGATCACGCCGATACGGGCGCCCCGAAGTCCGCCTGTTCGCAGGGACGCCGTATAGTCCCCGGAAACTTGGCCCGTCGCCCGCGCGGTTACCGGGTCATTCGGATCAGGGCCGGCGATGACGCTTAGCAGGATCGCCGCATCACGAACGGTGCGTGCCATTGGCCCGACGGTATCCGACGATGGTGCATCAGGGATGATGCCGGCATTACTATTCAACCCGTATGTTGGGCGTAGGCCAACGAGTGATCCGAACGCCGAAGGGTTTCGGATGGAACCACAGGTGTCAGTCCCGATGCCAACAGTGCCGAAGTTGGCGGCGATACTGACACCAGTACCGGCACTCGACCCGGACGGGTTTACGCTCGTGTCGTAGGCGTTGCGTGTTTGTCCGCCGAGTCCGCTTGCGCCCCAAATGCCGCGGGCCATCTCATCAAGGTTCGCCTTCGCGAGAATGATCGCGCCGGCGTCACGCATCCGCGCCACTATCGTCGCGTCGTCCGGGGTCAGCATCCCGTTGAGCGCCAGGTTTCCACCCGTGGTCGGCATGCGGTCCGCCGTGTGCATCAAGTCCTTGATGATCACTGGAATGCAGTACAACTCTCCCCATTCGCTCCGCGGCCGATTGCCGTTGTCGATGGCCTGCGCCAGCCTTAGAGCATCAGGGTTGATCGTGATGATCGAGTTGAAGGCCGGGCCAGACTTGTCGTATGTGCTGATGCGCAGAATGTAGGTCTTCACGAGCTCCCTGCAAGTGATGTCGCCGGCATCCAGCGCGTTGTGGATCTGCCCGATCGTCGCCTCGATGACGTTGAACGAGCCACTCGCTTGCCTGCCGAGGCTTGCCGTAATCGATGCGGCTTCCGCGAGCACGGGCTCGCTATCCACCGGCGACTCGTTCTCGATCGCACCGATGTTTCCGATGGGGGCCGACTCTGCCAACCCGTCCACCGTGACCAACAGACCTGCGTCGGTCCAGATTGCTTCGGCGGCAACTGAGTCACTGGCTGCCCCGTTTGCGACACTTGTGGGCGTCCTCTCGGCGGCGGCCTGCGGAGAGAAAAGGAGCAGAAGGACCGCGAAAACAACCACGGAGGCCATCCAGGGCAACCCCCGGGCGCTGCGCAAAAATATCTCCGATCTATTCATCGTCCCCCCTTCTGCGGGTATGCCGCAGAGACTACATAATTCACAGGAATATAGCAGTATGCACTTGCATTTGTCTAGTTCATAACGGCTCAGCCATATTCTCGAGCTTGGGAAATGTCATGGAGCGTAACGAGGCGTTCAGAGCCTGCTGGAGTGTTGCTGTTCCACACGCTTTCACCAAGCCCCGTGACCGGGAAAATTGCGTCATTAACACCGTCGGTTTGGGCTGTGACCTCTTCCAGTTCAGGAAGTTCGTAGGGGCGTTGGGCGTGGAACGGCAAGGCATAGATCTGGAGAGGAGACGGTCGCACGCTGCTCTTAGACGGCCAAGCCGTGTGCTGGGGAGCGCAGGACGGCGAAAGTTCTATGGGGCGGCACACTTACCAGGTCGGATTCGGCCAGTGGGCGCCCCCTGCCGGCGAGCGGTTCACCAAGATCGTCAGCGGGGATTTCCACACGTGTGGGCTTCGAGAGAATGGCGCCTACCCCACCAATGGAAATCCCGCCATTTCATTTGCTACGAGATCGGTGACAACAGCGATTTCCATCTGCAGCCCGCACCGAGGAATGAGGCCGCTCCCCTACCCAAGTGAATATAACCTAAGAGTCGGTGGCGTATGTCAAGGACGGACAGAAACATTGACCGGTGCGTTACAGTTGTCCGGCGATCATGTTCCTAGCTGACTGTTCGGGGAAAATGGCGCGACACCACACACCACATATCCGTAACCAGCGTGCCCTGCCCGCCTATTCTCTGCACCAGTATCACGGCAATCTGTCACCGGCAGGCATGGCGGTCATCGGCCGGGCCGAGCTCGTGTCGGAGCTAGGCTTCCATTCAGTGCGCGTCGGAGGGGAGCCCTGAGTCCGCCGCCCCGACGGGAACAATCTCCTCTTGATGGGTCACCCCCGTCCCTAGTAGGCCAGAGACTCCCTTCGCCAGTTCATAACGCTATATCGAGACTTGTCACCAAAAGGCACGAAGAATCGACTAATTTAGCCCACCTGCCGCACGTCTTTGCTTACCGAAGGCCGGCCCTAGATCCACGGCCAATATGAAAGTTCGCAATACAGTCCTGTCAGGTGTACTTTTGAAGTCATGAGGGCTGAGGAGGCGTGTGCAGCCCTATGCCCCCCTCCGCGACGGGCCATGCATGCCTGACTTCCTTGGCCCTACTACTCCTTGGATTCCAATACTAGTTCCTTCTCGCCGCGGAAGATGCCGACGCCGATGATGAACAACCAAACGCCACCCAGGTAGAGCAAGCCGCTGCTCACGGCGGCAATCACGCCAAAGTCGACGTCGTGCAGATGCTGGATGAGCGCCAGGTTGAACACCTCAGCCACACCCTTGAGGGCAAGGCCGTAGCCGACGATACGTAAATGTTTAGCTGCTGAATCGGGCTGTCAGCGCCAGGCCCAGGATCAGGCTGGTCGCTGCTCCTATGGCGATAAACCCATAGAGCACGCGCCAATGTGCGCTGAGTACACGGTCAACGCAATTTCCTCGTTTGCCGCGTCGCCAAGCGAAAGCGAAATGCCGTGCGTCGCGATGTGCAAGACAACGTGTCGCATTCCCATCGCGATGATATAGATGCCCCAGGCGAACATCGTGGCCGTCAAGGCGAATCGCAAGGCGGAATCGGCAAGACCCGGCACACGCTTGATCCGCAACAGTGAATAGAGCCCAAATACCTGGAGGACGATGGCCACAATCACCGTCAGGGTCAAAGCGTGCGCGGGGATATGGCTGTCCGTCATCGCCGCAAGAACGGCTACAAAATCGGCTTGATCAACCGAATCGACAATTAGCGCGCCCGGCTACAGGGCCCCGCTGTGAAGGCAAGAATGACGCCGATCATTAGCGACCGTCCGCCCACTCGATTAGGTGACATCGTGCCTTTGGCTGTCTCCTCTCCCGGAATAGTGTCCATTCTCTACGTGAAACGCACGACTGTCAGGCAACCCATCAAGGGTCACGTCGGCAATGTCTTAACCTTGGGAATGTAGGGAGCACTCCCGCTGTCGTCGACGGCGATAGCGTGCGCCAATAGCGAGGCTGGCGCGGTCTGCTTGGCGCCGTGCTGATAACATGTCGTACTGATAACATTAGGACGCGAGGTATTACTATGCCCTTCGGCCTACGTTCTCTCGGTTCAACGGCCAGGCGGGCCATTCCCCTGGCGGCAGTCGCGGCGGCGCCCCTTATCCTGTTGATTGGGACCTTGGCCGTCCTGCACGCCCAGTCCTCGCCATCAATCTCCATTGTGTTGTCGCCGCACAATAGTGTGCCGCAGAATACGGCCATCACCGGCACGGTCACGCTGAGAAATCTGGACCTAAGCGACTACTCTTCCCTGATATTCCGCGCCGATACCACAATTTACGGCCGTCCCATTAACAGCGAGCAGTCCGCTTGCCTGGGTGAAGATACCAACACGGATATCACGATAGATGTGGACGAGAGCACGGAAGTCTTCACGATTCGCGTTCACAAGGCCTGCGCCGCCCACATCTACGCCCACTATGAGCTGGACCTCACCATTTCCAAGACCGACACTACTGTGCCCAGCGGCAGGGTCGAGTTAGCATCGGCGAGCACACGGTTCTCAATGACCCGATATCTGACGGTCGGAGAGCCGACGGCAACCCCTCCGGCTCCCGATGCGCAAGCATGGCTTGAACCGGACCCCACGACGTTCGACATCTATGTCGGGGAGTGGCACTTCTTTCAGCCTCGCGCCAACATTTTGCTATACCTCAATGACCACCTCGGCGTAAATGGATACGGCGACGAAGACTACCAACTCGTCGCCCCCGGGGAGAGACGGCAAGGCAACACAGTAGAAGAAGCCTGCGAAAACCAGCATTCCAATGTTGTGGACTGGCGCCGGGCAATCAACCAGGGGCTATGGATAGCTGGCTGTAAGCCTGGCAACGCAACAATCCGCCTACGGCACGAAACCGACGGAGTCGCGCCCCTGCAGCAATACGAGTTTCGCATTCTCCCGCAGGGCGGGAACAGCGCGCCGGAGTTCTCATCGGAAACGGATACACGCGCCGTCCCTGAAAACACGGGCGCCGGCGAGACTATCGGCGCCCCGGTCACGGCCACGGATACCGACGACGACACGTTGACATACATCCTTGGCGGCTCTGACGCCCGGTCCTTCGAGATCGTCGCATCCTCCGGCCAGCTGCGGACTCGAGCCCAACTGGATCACGAGGACAATGACAGCTACTCCGTCACCGTGTCGGTCCGCGACGGGAAGGACGCTGACGGCAACAACGACACGACCATTGATGATTTGATCACTGTGACTATTTCAGTTACAGACCTTAATGAGCCTGGCGCGGTGACGCTCTCAACAGCCCGGCCGGTAGTGGGCGCGGCAGTCACCGCCACCCTGACCGACCCCGATGACGATGTTGCCGGAGTGGACTGGGAATGGGAAACCTCGGCGGATGGGAGCTCCGGCTGGACCGCTGCAAGCGGGGGCGATTCGTCGAGGTACACTCCTGTTAGCGCCGACGTAGGCCGATATCTGCGGGCACAGGTTTCCTACAGTGACACCCATGGCTCCGGCAAGAGGGGGAAGGCGCGTACCACAAATGCAGTGCGTGCCGCTGCGCCGCCGACACCTACGCCAACTCCACCGAACCGAGCGCCTGCGTTCGCGGATGGGGCCAGCACGTCTCGGTCGATAGCGGAGGACACGGGCGCCGGCGAGACTATCGGCGTTCGGATAGCGGCCACGGATACCGACGACGACACGTTGACATACATCCTTGGCGGCTCTGACGCCCGGTCCTTCGAGATTGTCGCATCCTCCGGCCAGCTGCGGACTCGAGCCCAACTGGATCACGAGGACAATGACAGCTACTCCGTCACCGTGTCGGTCCGCGACGGGAAGGACGCTGACGGCAACAACGACACGACCATTGATGATTTGATCACTGTGACTATTTCAGTTACAGACCTTGATGAGCCCGGCGCGGTGACGCTCTCAACTGCCCGGCCGGTAATCGGCGCGGCAGTCGCCGCTACCCTGACCGACCCCGATGATGGTGTGGCCGGAGTGGACTGGGACTGGGAAACCTCGGCGGATGGGAACTCCGGCTGGACCGCCGTGAGCGGGGGCGATTCGTCGAGGTACACTCCTGTTAGCCCCGACGTAGGCCGATATCTGCGGGCACGGGTTTCCTACAGTGACACCCATGGCTCCGGCAAGAGCGGGCAGGCGCGTACGACATATGCAGTGCGTGCTGCCGCCGCGACGCCGACGCCCGCGCCAACATCCCAGCCCGTTGTCCAGCCGAGGCCAACGCGCAGGAGCAGCGGTGGCGGCGGCAGCAGTTCACGATCCAACCGAGCGCCGGAGTTCGAGGATGGCGAAAGCACGCGACGGCTGATCGCCGAAAACACGCCCGCCGGCCAAATTATTGGCGACCCCCTGGAAGCGACAGACCGCGAAGACGACACACTGACCTATGGTCTCGAAGGAGATGACGCCGATTCGTTCGACATCGACGCCGCCACCGGAGAGCTGCTGACCAAGGTCCCCCTCGACTATGAGAACCAAGCCGGATACTCCGTCATCGTTTCGGTCCACGACGCCAAGAATTCAAGGGGACGCGATGACGAGGACGAGGACGACTTCATCGAAGTCGACATTTTCGTCACCAACGTGGACGAGCCCGGGGCTGTCGTCTTATCGTCCAACCAGCCGCTGATAGGAAGGGCCATCACCGCACAAGTGACCGATCCGGATAGCGGCGCGTCTGACGTCGCGTGGACGTGGGAACGCTCGTCCGATGAGATTGCCTGGACTGCAATCGCCATGGCCGATTCGGCCGACTATACCTCAACGACTGCCGACTTAGACTACTACCTGCGTGCCACAGCGACGTATAGCGACCGCTTTGGGTCGAGCAAAACCGCCCAGTCCGGCACCAGGGATCCCGTGATGCTCAATACGATCCCGCGATTTCCGGCCCTAGACGCCGTAACGAGAACCGTGGCGGAACACGCCGGTTCAGGCCTTCGCGCCGCCGAGGCTGACAATATCGGAGAACCGGTTACTGCCTCGGACCCGGATGGCGATGCCTTGTTCTACTCTTTGAGGGGTGACGACGCGGCGCCATTTGTCATCGACCAGAATACCGGGCAGATCAGCGTGGGCGCAGCAGTCGTGCTGGACTTTGAGACCAGGAATTCATACTCCTTCACATCTGAGGTCACCGACCGCAAGGATGCCAACGGGACTGATGATCTTACCATAGATGACACAATCATAGTTACTGTCGCCATAGCTAACATTGATGAAGCCGGAGCAGTTGCGCTTTCTCTGCCACAACCCAGTGTCGGCGTCGCAATCACCGCCGTCCTGTCCGACCCTGACGGCGAGACCTCCAACGTGGGATGGGTGTGGGAACGGTCCCCGAACCAAATCGTCTGGACCGTCATCAGCGGCAACGTGACTGCTGGCTACACGCCGGTTACTGCCGATGCCGGCTACTTCTTGCGCGCCCGGGCGTCCTATTCAGATGTACATGGACCCAACGGCGCCGCGCAGGCGACCACAAGCGTAAAGGTTGTTGAGTCGCTCACCGACCCTGTTTCTCCTGACACAGTCGTTGACGCAGTCATTCCGAGCGTGACCGGTTCATCCACCGTCACTGTCTTCCCTGGAACAGTCGATGGCGCAATCATTCGGACCGTGGCGGAAAATACGGCCGCCGGGGGCGCCGTCGGCGCGCCCGCCACTGCGCAGACAGTCGCGGGCGCAAGCCTGACGTACTCCCTCAGCGGCACAGACGCGTCGTTCTTCTCCATCGACTCACAGACGGGGCAGATAAGCGTGGGCGCGACAACTGTTCTGGACTACGAAGGAACGAAGTACATTTATTCCGTCAGAGTGACTGCCACGAGCCTCGCCGGCATTGGCGCGACGGCGCCCGTCACAATCCAGGTAACCGACGTGAACCTGCCAAGCCCGGCGGGCAACTACGACGTAAATAACAACGAAGCCATTGAGCTGGATGAGGCCTATGCAGTCATCGCCGATTACTTCAAGGGCGTCCTCACCGCAGAAGAGGCGTCGGCAGTCGTTGGGCTGTACTCCGGGCAGTAATGGGGGGCAGGCAGGGACGGGGCGGAGCGGCGAGCCGGGAGCCCCGATCCTTGACTCAGGCTAAGGCCAGACGCCGCAACCTCAAGCGCGAGAGCGAGCCTTGCGCCGATTACAGAAGTGCGCAGTTGCGCGAGCGCGTCAACCGGATTGTCGGACTTGCCCATTATGGACAGGGAATGTGACCGACCAAGACCGCATCCGCCTTGGCGACACTCTGGTTGCGCTCAATGTGCGTCGCAGCGCTCGCCGCAAGAAGACTGTCCAGATAACGGTCGACGCCGCCGGCATCCATGTCATTGCTCCAAGGAATACGCCCGCCAGCGACCTGGAGGCCATCGTCCGAAGACGGGCCCGCTGGATTCTCACCCGCCTGTCCGAAGAGCAGTTGGCGGCCGAGCCGATCCGCTTTCTCGACGGTGACACCCTGCCCTACCTGGGCCGAGACGTCCCCATAGCATTCAAGCCCCCGGAATCTGCTGTGCCTGA
Source organism: Dehalococcoidia bacterium (assembly GCA_965237465.1). Taxonomy (GTDB): domain Bacteria; phylum Chloroflexota; class Dehalococcoidia; order UBA6926; family UBA6926; genus VXMO01. The sequence continues at coordinate 1,978,823 of OZ250138.1, read as the reverse complement.
AGTCAACTTCGTCCAGCGGCGGTTTGAGATAACCGAACCGATGGGTCTTGATGGCGATGCGCGCATTGAGAGCATCCGCCAGGCTATGATCGCGTGGCGCCGCGCCCGCGCCTCTGAGCGCTTCTCTGAGAGCGTGGAACACTGGCGGCCCCGCCTCAGCTCAAGAAACGTTCCGCGAGTGATCATCCGCGATCAGCGCCGCCGCTGGGGGAGCTGCGCCGTTGACGGCACTCTGCGTTTCAGCTGGCGCGCCATCATGCTGGCGCCCGATCTCCTTGAATACATCGTCGTCCATGAGCTGGCGCACCTGACCATTAGCGGCCACTCAAAGGAATTCTGGGCCCTCGTCACCCAGGCGATACCGGACGCGCAACGACGACGACGACGCCTGCGAGAAACCGGACGCACGCTGCCGCTTTAGACCCTGCTTCACGGGCCCCACGCGTGGTTGGGCAATCCACGCGTGGGCGCGAAGCCTCGTCTGGCCCCCCCTATGGACGCCATCGCCCGTTGCTGCGTAGGATTTGACATGGCCGGCGACCTGTTTACCCAGTACTTCCTGACGGACGGCATACAGTCCACGCCCGAATGGCAGGCGCTGAGCGATTCTTCGGAAGACTTGCAACATTTCAGCGAGAGCGTTCGTGGCTTCTACGACGCCATGAGCAACAACACGGATCCAAATGAGGCACTCACTGAGCAAGATTTGATCGTGCCAACCCTGAATTCGCTGGGATGGGATCACCACCTTCCACAGCAAGGCACGTCCCGAAATGAGGACATACCCGATCTCTTATTGTTCTCGGATGCCGAATCAAAGGATCGTGCTGGAAGAGCCGTTGCTGGCGAACGGTTCCAGCATGCTCTCGTTGTTGAAGAGAGCAAGAGGTTCCGTTTGCCATTGGACGCGAGAGATAGGGATGACAGGAACAATTCTGGGACACCGGATGGCCAGATATTGCGTTACCTCTCTACGGCTGACATCGAATCGGACAGCCGGATCAGGTGGGGCATCCTCACGAACGGCGTCGTATGGCGGCTCTACGATCACCGTGCTCGTCCCCGGGCGACTGCGTACTTTGAGGTCGATCTAGCACCAATACTTGAGGCCGATGACGAAGACGGTCTGCGTCTCTTCTACTTGCTATTCCGAAGAGAGTCCTTCTCCCCGCAGCAGGGGGCAACAGCCAGCTTTCTGGAAAAGGCACTAGTTGAGGGGCGGCGGTACGAGGAGAGGGTAGCCGAAGACCTTTCACGCGTGGTGTTCGAAAGGGCCTTTCCCAGCTTGTGAAAGCCCTTGCAGACGATGGAAGGGAACTCTCAGATGTTCGGCAGGGGGCGCTAATCTTTCTCTATAGGCTGCTCTTTGTCCTGTATGCAGAGGACAGAGGTCTGCTTCCCGTCAACGACTCGGATTATGAGAACTACGGCCTCCGGAAACCGGTACGGGAAGACATCGCCAACAGGATGGAGACCGGCAGTGTTTTCTCAACGCAGGCCGCGACTTACTACAGCCACATTTCGGCGCTAAGCGAGATCATCGATAAGGGCGATTCGTCCATCGGTATGCCGCCCTACAATGGCGGCTTGTTCGACGAGAATGTCGCTCAACTGCTGAGAGAGGTCCGCTTGCCTGATGCGGTTATAGCTCCAATCATCTACGACCTGAGTCACGCTGAAACGGCGGACGGCCGACGATTCGTCAACTATCGCGACATGTCAGTACAACAGCTTGGGTCTATCTATGAGCGCCTGCTTGAAAGAGAGCCGGCGATAGATGATGAGGGTAACGTGGTAGTCCGCCTCAATTCCTACGCCCGCAAAGACAGTGGCAGCTTCTTTACGCCTCAGGAACTCGTAGACCTAATCGTAGACCGAACCATAAAGCCGCTTGTCGAGGAGCGCATGCAAGCGTTCGTTGATACGGCTGAAGAACTCAAGGGAGATCGAAGGCCGTTGTCGGGTCGACGCTCCGAGTTGTTAGAACTGGATCCAGCGGTGAATGTACTAGACCTAAAGGTGTTGGACCCGGCAATGGGCAGTGGCCACTTCCTTGTCACCGCCGTCGACTTCCTATCTGACCGCATCGCGGAACTTGTCGAACAAGCTCCCACGATTCCGGAGTGGCTTGACGGCGAATACGAGTCGCCTCTCGTTCAGAGAATCGCCGCAATTCGCAAGGAGATCCTCGGTCGAGCACGTGAATCTCGTTGGATTATCGACGAGTCTCAACTTACGGATCAGGCTATCATTCGTCGAATGGTCCTCAAACGGTGCATCTATGGGGTCGACAAGAATCGATTGACCGTGGAGCTGGCCAAGGTCTCCCTGTGGCTGCACAGCTTCACCGTCGGTGCCCCGCTGTCGTTCCTAGACCACCATCTGCGTTGTGGCGACTCGCTGATTGGCCTCCATGTGTCGGAGGTTGCCACGGACCTCAATCGCCTTGGTCGAATGTCCGCTAGCTCCGCGATTTCCGGAGCTGAGCAGGCCACAACAGCTATGCAAGAAATTGAGGATATGTCGGATGCAGACATTGCCGAGGTTCAGAAATCTGCCAGTTTGTTTCATGAAGTAGAACAAACAACGTCCGACATCCGGCGGCTGATGGACATACTGACCGGACTACGATGGCAAACTGCCGGAATGAAGAAGAAGGATCGGGAAACATTTGAATCTTCAATAGTAGAGACACTCGACATGCACCCGAGGCGGGCGTATGGACTCCTGGCAACGGGCGCTGCACCTGGAGTCGACGTAAGCCCGGAGTATTCGCAACTATGGGAGCAAACTCGATCCATCGCTGATGATGAAGGATTCCTGCACTGGGAAGTTGCCTTTCCGGGAGTGTGGAGCGAATGGCAGAACGCAAATCCCCAAGGCGGCTTTGACGCGATCATCGGCAACCCTCCTTGGGATCGCATCAAACTACAAGAAGTGGAATGGTTTGCCACCCGCGCGCCGGAGCTGGCCTTAGCGCCGACAGCGGCCGCCCGAAGAAGTGGGATTGAGCGATTGCGAGCCAGTAGAGCGTCCCTTGCGGATGAATTCGATGCGGCAAAAGATCGAGCCGACAAACTGAGCAAAGTTGTTCGGACATCCGGCCACTATCCGCTTCTCGGCGGTGGCGATATCAATCTCTATTCGCTCTTTGTTGAACGTGCTTTGAGTTTGGTCAAGCCGGAAGGCTTCGTGGGCCTCTTGACACCTTCGGGCATCTATGGCGATAAGCATGCCGCTGACTTCTTCAAGACAATATCTACTGGGGGACGCCTCGCCGGTCTTTACGACTTTGAGAATAGAAAAATCTTCTTCAAGGACGTTCATGCGTCGCAAAAGTTCTGCGTCATGGTGATTGGCGGTGAATCGAGGCGATTCGACAAAACGATAGCTGCCTTCTTCCTGCACGACACTACAACTATCGACGATCCTGAGCGCTCATTTCCCTTGGCACCCACTGACTTCGCGGTAGTAAACCCGAACACCGGCACTCCTCCTATATTCCGCAGAACACGCGATGCTGAGATCACAAGGCGAATCTACGAACGGCACCCGGTCCTTGTAAACCGCTCGAGTGGGAAAGAACGAAAGGCTTGGCCGGTGCGCTACTACACGATGCTCCATATGACCAACGACTCCACCCTCTTCAAGAGTGCGACCGAACTCGAATCCGCTGACTGCTACCCTGCCGAGGGCAACCGGTACAGGAAAGGAGAAGAATTGTACTTACCATTGTATGAGGGCAAGATGGTCCAAGCTTATGATCATCGAGCCGCAAGCGTGGTCTTGAACCCCAAGAACCTGAACCGTCCCGCCATTGCACGCGACGCGACATATGATGAGCATTCCAACCCGGAATGGTTGCCAGGGCCTCAATTCTGGGTCGAGGCAAAAAATGCGGACCTTGGCCCCAATCTCACTTGGTCAGTTGCCTTCAAGGACGCCACTGCCACAACAAACGGACGCACCATGATTGGTGCTGTCGTACCTCACTCAGCCTACGGCAATACGCTGCCCCTTCTGGTGCCGACCGGGGATGCAGCGGGCAACTACTCGGCGGACACGTGGCTTCTGCTAGCTTGCTTCAATTCCTTCCCCTACGACTTCATTGCTCGACAGAAGGTTCAGGGACAACACCTAAACTGGTATATCGTTGAGCAAATCCCTGTCATCCCTCCCCTAGGCTATGATCGTCAATTTGGCAATACGAGTGCACGTGAACTCGCGCGCGACCATGTGTTGCGACTGTCTTACACGGCCAATGACATGGAGCCGTTTGCAAGGGATCTTGGCTACACTGGTCCGCCGTTCCCTTGGGACGAAGAGGAGCGCCGCCACCTGCGCGCTCGGCTTGATGCCCTTTATTTCCATCTCTATGGGCTCTCTAAGGAGGATGCCGAGTACATCCTGGGCACGTTCCCCATCGTCCGCCGTCAGGATGAGAAGCAATTCGGAACATATCGTACCAAGGACATGATTCTTGCCTACATGAATGCCCTTAAAGCCGGAGACATTACCACGCGCGTAGAGGTGTGATTAAGGGGCAACGGCCTACTCTCCCGCCTCAAACACCGTGTCTTGTTTGCCGGGTATTCCCAGGTTCTGGATGCGGGTATCCTCGGCGGGCGGGGTTTCCGCCTTGTCGTAGGGCGTCCCGGAGAAGAAGCGGGCCAGATACTCTGACAGGGCGTCTTGCTCTGTGCCGGGCGCGGCGAAATCCGCGAGGCCGGGATCCGGGGAGATCGGCACATCAATCACTTCGTTGCCGTTCGTATCAGGAAAGTCAGGGGTGGGAGCGTTGACCTGCCCTGCCTCGCCCGCGAGGTCAATTCGGCCCGATGCTGGGAGCGGGAACGGGTAGCCGTCGCCGCCGTTGGCCAGGAAGTTCAGGGTCACTATCTTGATCCCACGGTCCGGGTCGCCAACGAGCTCACCCGCCGCCACCACGCGATCCGTTACGCGCCCACCGTCATCAACGATGGCGAGCGATCGGACACGCTGGCCGGTCGGCGCGGATGGGTCAAAGCTGAACCGCATGCCGCCTACCTGCGGGAATCGGCCCACCTCCAGGTCCCCGACGCCATCAAAGCCAATGCCGTGCTCAACTATCTCCTTCAGCTGTTGCGCCGTCACCGGAACAATGACCAGCCCGTTGTTGAAGCGAAGGGCGCCTTCAATCTCCAACTGTGAAACGTCGCCATCGCGCGTGCCAGCGTCAGCGTTGGCATGCGGCGGCGCGTACACGACATCCGAGGGCAAGGTCGTCCCCGGTGGGTGCAGAACGACTCCGATGTGATCCCGGATTCCGCCGCCGTTCTTGAGGGACACCGCCACGTCCGGATCCACCTGTCGAGCCAGCCACAGATTGGCGTCGGCGGTCAGGTTGCCAAGGTTGGTTTCCTGGGTGCGGGAGTCCCGCCGACGGCCTGCAAGATACACGCTCGTCCTGCCGACGACATTGCCGCCGCGACTCCGCAGCACGCCTCGCAGGGAGGCGACGATCCTGCTCACATCCGGGATGGGCGGCCCGACGATTCCCTGGCCGCCCCGGTTGTCCGTTGCATAGGCGCCGCTGGCGAGCGAATCGAGGCTCCCGGGGATCACAACGCCACGGTCATCAAAGCCGACCAGCAGTCGCCCCAGGTACCGGTAATCACCGTCCGTGTTGACCACGAGCACCGGCGCCCCGTCGGGTGATTGGAAGCGCAGAGGGTAAGCGCCCGCGGCCTCGTCGCCGACTCGCAGGCGGTCGTTTTCATCGGCCAGCAGCGTATTGGAACCACCCGCGACGATGATGTCTACATCCTCCAGCCTGACCGCCAGCGCCTGCTCAATGGCGATCTGCTGCATGTGCGCCAGCAGTATGACCTTGTTGATCCCCATATCACTAAGGTCGTCCACGGACTGTTGAATGATGTCGGCCAGCGCATCTATGTCGTCGGCATCCGGCGGCGCCACTGTGATGCCGCCGATTCCGGTGAGTCGCGCAAGGTGGGGAGTGGTTGCGCCCACTATCCCGATGCGCTCGTCGCAGAGCGTGATGACCGCGCTTCCGGCGATGCCGCCTGCTGCAACGGAGGCCTCCTGCCCATCAGGGACAATGGCGCGTCGCAGATTCGCGTCCTCGGAGAACCCCAGATTGCTCGCCAGATACGGAAACTTGGCGCCCACATACGTCCTGCCATCGACTGTTTCAGAGCCAATGATTGAGGCGAAGGCGCCTGTTCCCCTATCTAGCTCATGGTTGCCGAGGGCTGAGGCCTGGAAGCCCATTGCATTCAGGAGGACGATGTCGCCTCGCCCGTCTCCGGAGATTCCCAGCGATGGGTCATTGGCGCTGTCCGCCGCCGCATAGAAGCGAGGCCCCGGCACAAAGTTGTCGCCGGAGCTCACGACGAGCGTATTGTCAGGAAACTGCCTTCGAAAACCGTCCAGGATGGCCGAAAAGGTCTCAACGTTATCGAGCGCCCCCGCCGCGCCGTCCATGTCCGCGGCGTGAAGCAGCTGCAGGGTGAACGCGGACCCTTCGGTTGCACTGCAGCTCGCTGTTTCCCCACCTGAGTCTGCGGTGGTCAGCGAGGCCTCTTCGCTCCTGCTCTCTGAAAGCGCGGCCACTTCGGCAGCCAACTGCTCCAGCCACTCCCTCTGCTCCTCAATGTCGCCACTCGACGCCGCGATATCATCCTGCAATTGGGCCGTCGCCGTAGCGATCGCGCTTAGCTCCTCATCCGCCGCCGGCCCTTCCGCCAGGGCTCTGAGCTCTCCTTGAAGTGAATCAATCTGCAGTTGCAAGGATTCAAGGTCCGCGCGGATTTCCTCCAGTTCCGCAGAATTATCCCCGCCGCATGACGTCAGCAAGACCATGCTGATTGCAGCGACTGCCAGGGACAACCACTCTAGTGTGCGCACGGAATCTCCATACTCCCCCCGCAGGGAGCGTTAGTAAACAACTGCAATTCTAGGACAACTGCGAATGACTGCACCGCAAAGTGTTGGCGCCGCCAAGGCAGACGATGCTGCAATCAGTGACCAGGACAGGGTCGGCACGACGCAGCGTGGCCCTCATAGAGGAGATTCTCCCTCCGACAACCCCAAGTCCTTGCGCCAGATGCGGACGGGAAGCGGCGCCGACTACGGCGCGTCGACCATCTCCAGCAGAGTGAGGACGGTCCGCCAATTCCGCATCGTGCTGGCGGACTGCAATAGCGCGGCAAGGTACTCATTCGTTAGCTTGCTGCCCGCGACGCCATTCGGGTAATGCAGGTACACATTGGGCCCATGCGCCTCATACGAGTCAGGCGGAGAACGATCCGGGTCAAGACCCGAAACGGCGTCGGCGTCAGGCGTTTCCTCGAGGAACGCTACATGGAGAAATCGCGGGTCGCCGGAAGTATCGAACGAGTTTGAGGCCACGATCTGCCGCAATTCCTCGCCCGAACGAACTATGACAGCCGTCTCATAGCCAAACCGCTCGCGAATGGCCTGAGCCACAATCTCAGGCGTCCGTTCGGCCAGGCCCTGCGTTGCTTCGAACACGACGTTTCCGCTCTGAATGTAGGTCCGCACCGCCGCGCACCCGGCCGCAATGAAGATGTCGCGCAGATCCGCCATCGGCAGCCTATTATTGCCGCCGACGTTGACCCCTCGAACAAGGCCTACGTACCGCTGCTGGCCAGTCGCCACAGACAATTCACCCGTCGGATCACACGGAACCCTTCAGCTCACCACAACGCTGACGTAGGCCTCCCCGAGCCAGATAAGCCACCAATGCAGAGCCAACCACGACCCGCTGAGGAAAGTTGTGTTGTTGTCGATTTGGTGGAGCTGAGGGGAGTCGAACCCCTGACCTCCGCATTGCGAACGCGGCGCTCTCCCAACTGAGCTACAGCCCCATCATGAAGGCCCCGCGCGCTGACAGCGCATCCTGGGGACCTTAGCGGGCGCGAAAATTCTCGCGCTTTGTCATTGTATCGCACCTGTACGGAAGCGACAGCATTTGCGTGATGCATCGCGATCGACGCTGGCTCCCGGCTCTGAGCGACACGAGCTACTCGAGAAGGCCCTGTCTCGCCGACGGCAGTAGGGGCGATGCGTAAGGCCAGGTTAGGAAATCGCACGCAACATGACGGACCGCAAACGAGGAAGCCTTGAAACGCCGTTGGACTCTTGAATGTGGCTGGCGGTTAAGCGTTGAGCTCCAGAGTTTCGGCGATCTCGCGAAGATCGGCGCCAGCTCTTTAGTAAGAGAAGGGTTGAGTGAGGATTCGGCGCCCGATGTCAAAGTCCCCCCGATCGCTGTAGGCTGATCTCCGATACTTGGCGATTCGTTGTCGCATGTCCTTTGCAGAATGCGCGCCGTTGGCCACTCCAAAAGCCTCCCAAACAAGTGAACAGGGAAGATTGTTCGAATAGGCAAAGATTCCTCCGCCAACGAGCATGTCGTGTGGCGAATGAAGTTTGAACAGGAATAATTCACCCGGCTGTAGAGCGAGGAAACTCGTAGAGGACGGCGCTCAGAAATTTGCTTCGGCTAATTCCGGAGGTTCGCCAAGCACGCGACGCCATGCGTAATCAGTGACTGCAACGACGAGATTGATCGCCGCTGTCTTGCCTTCCTTCCGCTGAGAGCAATCCGACAGTCTGTAAGGCACAGAATAAATAAAGGCGCCGCCCAATGGGCGGCGCCTTTTATCGACCTCGAGAATTCGGACGATCAGCCGCTGTAGCCGCCGCCTCTGGCCGCCGGGGCGGCGGAACCGTCAGCAGCCGGACCCTCACTGCCCGGCGTCTCTTCCTCGGCGATTGGCTGCCACTTAACAAGTGTCCAGTCAGGGGTCACATCCTCAAAGACCGCCTGCACGCGCTGCCCAACAGCAAGCGCGCCCGGATTCTCCTCTAGTTCCTCCTTAGGAACCAGGACATTGCCGGTCATTCGGGCGCCCTCATCCAGCTGAATCGTCGCATGGACGTACGGCGCCTCTTCGGTGAACGACGGGATGCTGGATTGGTAGACGGTCGTGTAGGAATAGACGCGACCTCGGCCGCTTACTTGCGTCCAGACCAGCTTGTCGATTGGGGCGAGGTCATAGGGACACACCTCGCGCGGGAAAAAGACGAATTTGTTGCAATTCGTGCAGTACTGCACCCACAGCTCATGCTTCTTGGTCCCCTCCCAAAATGGGCGGGACACATCCGGATTGAGCGAGGGGCGCGGTAGGGGCTTCCTGTATTCGCTCGTCATTGCTGCGTCCCCTTGTACGTCTGCCCTTGGCTATGTGTTTTGGTCTTCTCGTTGATTTCTTAGAGTGAGTTCTCGGAACCGAGAACCAGCGTGCACATACTGCTCGCTGTGCCGCCTCAACCATTCACCAGGCCGAGGTCATTGCGCTCTATCTGTCTAACGCCGGCCTTGCCCATAATCTGCCTGGCGGCCTCCACCACGTGGCGGAATCCGCCTGCGAGACCTGGCTGCCCGCCGGACAGCTGGCCCCCGTCAGTGTTTATGGGGAAAGACCCTCCGTACGTCGTATCAGTCGAGGCGAAGAACGGCCCGATTTCACCCTTCGGCACGATTCCTGCGTCTTCCAGGCACACGGCATGGAGAATCGTGTATCAATCGTAGAATTCGGCGAACTGGATATCGCGCGGCGTGTAGCCGGACATGGCCAACGCTGTCGGCGCGGAGCGCGCGACGGGCGTGATGGTGATGTCCGGGCGCTGCATCCCGCCGAAATCATCGAGGGCGATGCCGCCGCCAAGCACATAGGCCGGCTTGGTCAGGCTCGCCTTTGCTCGCTCAGCGGTGGTGACGATCACTGCGGCTGCGCCGCCACACGGCATCACGCACTCAAGCAGTCGGAGCGGGTAGTTCACGTAGCGGGAGTTAATCACATCGTCATGCGTGATCGGCTGACCGTTGAACACTGCGTTGTCGTTGCCCTGGGCGTTGGCTCGCTCATTCGCGGCCACGTTCGCCAACTGATCCTGCGTTGTGCCGTATCGATCCATATGGCGCTTGTAGATCTGCGCATAGCCCGTGTTGGCACCGGCTGCCGGGCCATACGGGAAATCAAACTCACCCCCCGGACCGGGGAATCCCTCTGCCCCGCGGCCGAGGGCAGGGTTGCGAGCCTGCGCAATAACCACCAGGACGTAGTTCGCCAAGCCGTTCATGACCGCCATGGAGGCCAACGTCACGCCGGTGGCCCCGCTGGCCCCCATCATGGATGATCCGGTTCCGAACCGTGGACGGATGCCCATGTATTCGGCCACGAACCCCGGGAACGTATCGCCGCCCTCTGTGATAATGCCGTCGATATCATCCTTGGTGATGTGCGCGTCTTCAATCGCCAGTCGCGAGACTTGCGCCATCAGCCCGCCCACGCTTGAGCCTGGAGTCGACCGCTGAGTGGGGAGCTCGCCGATGCCAATGATCGCGGCCTGCCCTCGGAAACTCACGTTCTTGTACCTCCTGCTGGTGTCGTCCCGCTGCGGGGATCAGTTATACCTGGGGTCATTCACCCATTCATTGGCTGCAACTGAATCGGACCCTGGCGTTGGCGCCTCATCGACCCGCCGCCACTTGATGAGCGTCCACTCCGGTGTCACGTCCTCAAAGACCGCCTCGACTCGCTGATTGACCTTGAGGAGGGCGGGGTCCTCTCGATAATCCTCGGAGGTCACATCCACCATGTTGCCGACCATTCTGACGCCCTCATCCAGCTCGATCAAGACTTGAGCCATCGGCGCATCTCCACTGAACGTCCGATTGGCATGCTGATACACGGTTGTGTACGAGTGGATGCGACCCATGCCACTGGCGCGCGACCAGATAATTTCGTCGCCATGCCCCCAGCACGTGGGGCAGGCCTCTCGCGGGTAGAAGAAAAACCCACCGTGCCTCTTGCAGTACTGGAGCCACACCTCATGCTTCTTCGTTCCGGCCCAGAACGGCGCGGACACCTCAGGGTTCATTGCTGGCCTAGGCACAGGCTTAGTGTATTCACTAGTCATTGGCGCGATTCTCCCGGTTGCGTTCGAGTTGGCTGCGCAAATGCTTTCTTAGAGGGAGTTCTCGGAACCGAGAACCAGCGTGCACATCGTGCTCGCGGTGCCGCCTCAACCATTCACCAGGCCGATGTCATTGCGGGCGATCTGCCTGACGCCCGCCTTGCCCATGATCTGCCTGGCGCCCTCAACTACGTGGCGGAAACCGCCCGCAAGGCCCGGCTGCCCGCTGGAGAGCTGGCCGCCATCCGTATTAATCGGAAATTCGCCGTTGTAGCGCGTGTCAGTCGACTCAAAGAAAGGCCCGACGTCGCCCTTTGGCATCAGTCCCGCATCCTCCAGGCACACGGCATGGAGAATCGTGTATCAATCGTAGAATTGCGCGAACTGCATGTCGCGCGGCGTGTAACCGGACATGGAGAACGCGGTGGGGGCGGATCGCGCGACGGGCGTCTCCGTCAGCTTGTCGCGCTGCCAGCCCATGAGCGGATCCGTCGCGACGCCGCTGCCGAGTACGTACACGGGCCGGTTCAGGCTGTGCTTGGCACGCTCTGCGCTGGTCACGATTACGGCAGCAGCGCCGGCGCAGGGCATGACGGTTTCAAGCAGCTTGATGGGATAGTTCACAAAGCGGGAGTTCATCACGTCGTCATGCGTGATGGGCTGTCCCTTAAAGACGGAGTTGGGATTCTCGAGCGTGTTGAATCGCTCGTTGACAGCCATGTAGGCCATCTGCTCCTCGGTCGTCCCGTACTCCTCCATGTGGCGGACATACATCATGCCATAGCCGGTGTTCGCGCCCGCGGACATGCCGTACGGGTCCTCGAACTCCGACCTCATGCTGGGAGGTCCGCCGCCCTCCGGCGGGATGACGGGATTGCGCGCCGTTGCGATGACGACCAACACGTAATTGGCGAGGCCATTCTGCACGGCCATCGCGGCGAGCGTGACGCCCGTCGCCCCGCTCGCGCCCATCATGCTGGAGCCCGTCGCAAATCGAGGGCGGATGCCGAGGTACTCGGAGGCGAACCCCGGGTACACGGTTCCGCCTTCCGTCACAAGGCCGTCGACATCTTCCACGCGTATGTGGGCATCGTGTATCGCAATGCGGGCCACGTCTCCCATCAGGCCAACCATTGACCGGCCGAACGTTGCCCGGGTCGTCGGCAACTCGCCGATTCCGATGATCGCTGCTTCACCACGAAGACTCATGGTCACACCTCTGGGCGGGCTCTGCTCAGTCGATCGCAGCCCACCAGACGCAACATATCACCGCAATGAGCGGGTGACAAGGACTTATATGGATTATTCGACGTGTCTCTGGTCGGGGATCATGCGCGGCCGGGGCCGGCTCCCTACGACTGCTCGCCTTCGGACCCCAGACCGACCTGCCAGTTGACGCCGAATCGATCCGTCAACGCGCCGAAGTAGTCGCCCCAGAACATGTCCGCCAACTCCATCGTCACCTGCCCGCCCTCCGAAAGAGCGGCAAAGACGCGATCTGCCTCTTCCCTCGATGATGCGCCGAAGCTGACGGAGTAATTGGTCCCGACGGTGAGGGGCGGGCCGAAACCCGGCGGGGCATCGCTGCCCATGAGAACGCTGTTGCCGATGGGGTACGACACGTGCATCACCTTGTCTTGCCACCCATCCGGTATCGGCGTGTCCTCCGACGGCGGCATATCGCTGAACGCCATCACGTTCGAGAACTCCCCGCCAAACACAGATCGATAAAACTCAAACGCTTCCCGACAAGTCCCCTCAAAGTTGAGGTAGATGCTAAGGGTTGGGGTGGGTTGTTGGTCTTGGGTTGTCATGGTTGTGGGGGTTCCTTTCTGGGTGGTTGGGCCTTGCGTATTGTATCTATCATACTAACCAGCAACATATACTATGTGGCCACCTTCTGCCTCACATTTGTCATATGTAATGCAAGTTGTTCCAATAAAGTCATCTCGTCGGGCGTGATGAACTGATCGCGCCCCGGATGGGCCACCCTGTTTCTTATGCCATTAAGATCAATGAACCATGCCAGTTTGTCCGCCTTAGATCTGGCGGCACGATTCACGCTGAAGATTGGGTCGAAGTGCTGCCAATTGCTGGAGTTCTCCGCAATCGTCTTGTAGTCAAGAAGATCTAAGTATTGATTCGCATGACCTCTATCCCGGCTGGTTTCTAACCGTTGTGCTGCTTTGACGCGAGTAGCCTCCGGCACTGCCTCCGGCCACCAATCTTCCACTGTGCCTCCATATGTTGCATTTAGCACTGAAAAGGTCACAGATCGAATATCACGCTCGATTGCTCGGACCAACTGAGCCGCTTGGTCAATGATGCCTTGTTCACGATCGCGTAAGAATTCCGATAGTCCTTTAGGTACGAATGTGGGATATCTGGCGTGAACCAACTCGAGGATACGAAATGCGGCGGCAGTCTGCCCACCAGATCCATATTCTCGTCTGAATGGAATCACGTCCGATTCACTCGCTTGGTCGAAAAACTCACTAACTGGCATTGCAAGATGACCAACACGTTCAACAATGAGCGAAGGATGAAGCTTGGAGTTATCCTCTTGCTGGTCCAATAGGCCAACATGCCGCATACTCTCACCGAACAGTCGAAGAAGTGCATTCACGCCGTTGTTCGTGCAAAGAAATCCACCCGGACCGTTCCCGATAGACCAATGCTCTTTGCAGTTCTCTACGAACAAATTCAAGTAACCAGCGATTCCTGAGAATGCACGCTCCACCGTCGCTTCTTCATCCGCATAGTAAAGCAGGGTCGGATGAAGCACGTCGCCTCGTACTGTTCCTACTAGTTGATTCCTTTCAATGGCATTGCGAAGCAGCGGCCGAGTGATCGGCCGCCGCCCATCATTCGAATCCCATTCGCTCGCTATCAAGCCTCGCAAAGGGGAATCTTGACGCGTATTCAACTCATCCACCAGCCTTGCAGCGATTCGCCTTAGCGCAGTCCTATTTCCTGGGATGTCCTTCAGCAGCTCGGGCTCCAACTGTGCCAACAGCCGTGAGGGTACCTTGACCTGCTTGCTGTTGATCTCGACAAACATCTTTACTTCTTCCGCTGGGTCAAGTCCTTCGAATGCAAGTACTGGTATTCTTCCTTTAGTCGCCCATTCGCTGAGTGCGAATCCATACAGGCGATGCTGTCCATCTATCAGATACGCGCTCTTGTAGATTGCTGGCAAATAAAGCGTACCTAATGTAGTAGGGTTATCCTTAGCCGATCCCGCGGCGTCGAAGCGGAGTTTTCGGTTACCGCGAAAATTGACTACAATATTTGTCGGGAAAATTCCACCAGTTTCATTTATATGCTGAGCAATATCCATGAGTCGCTTTTTCGAGAGTAGTCTCTGGTATGTGCCAACAGTCTGCTCATCTACTTCAACTCGATGACTTACATACGCCAACTTCAGCAGTTTCTCAGGTTCTATGGCGAACTGATAAAAGTTCTTGCTTCCGAATGTTCCTTTGACCGCAGAGATTTGAATGCTCAAGCTTCTTACTTCACTACCAGCAAGAAGGTCTGCTTGTAGCTGATGTCTTGCAGCAGGGCCAATTAGCGAAACCAATTCGTTATAATATGTTAGCTGCTTATCCCGAATTATCGAAATCTGGGCATCTTCCGCGCGAGCTCTGTCGGGACCGCTCCATTGGATGTTTTCGGTGACATAAACAAAGACAACTCGCCTACAAGGGCCTGGAAGGCCTTCGTTTATGGCTTGCCTGAAGCCTTCCTGTAAGCCTCTGGTTTCACTTACGGCGCTCTGTAGTGAACGCGAACTAGGGGAGGATGCAGCCTTGCATTCGACAACAATAGCTGTCTCGTCATCTGCAGCAAAAACATCTACCTGCTTCGGAGGCATACCCGACCCAGATGTGTCTACAGGGAGCTTAAAATTCCGGCCTTCACTGAGGTACTTGAAACCCATACCAGCTAGAAGGCTCCAAACCTTGTCCTCTAGTTGCTCGCCAATGGGCTTGGGTTTCTTCAGCCTTACCGTATTCTTGTTCCGTCGAACCAGTTCCCATCCCTCTTTCAACCGTAGTTCCTCTTCTCGTAGAGGGACTGTCTGTTCATAGAAGGGATTCTGCCTATGACGCATAGCCGCTTTGATCGCCTTATCAGTGATAAGGCCCGGCAACTCAACTTCTGTAGTAATAGCGGTATCTTCGAGATTATTCATTTCGGAAGATTCCTTCAGGCTTTGTTATATCCATTCTCTATGATCTGGTCGCCCCATTGGGCCCAACCTTCCCGCCGATGCCGAGCAAAAAGTTCCAAATGAGGTCCGGGACTACATTGCTGGATAATGTCGTAGAGCTCGTCGGGTTTCCGGGAGTGCTCGCGTCTCTGGGTAGCTAAGAGATTCACTTGCCGTCTTCCTGGAGACAGAGTCCTCACTCGGCCTTTTACCCCGAAGAGTATCAATTCAGTAACGTTGCGGAAGTAAAAACCGACACCGCGGCCATCAGGGCCGCCATCCTTGCGTACCTTGAACCAAACAAGGTTGGTCTTGTATTCGAAACCCCAATGCCTCATAACCTCAAGGCCTGTCTCTATGAGAGCGTTGGGAACCCACAGGTAAAGATGGCTCTGCTTGTCGGCGAGATCCGGCACGGGTAAGGCTTTGATCTCGCTGTCGGTCATCGACGGATAACGATGAAGTCGATGGTACTCAGGAGCTATGCGTCCAGTACGGTTCTTGAAGCGCCAAGGTGGGTCGGCCAAGATCGTACCGAATGACCCATGAACGAAATCACTTAGGTCGGTGGTGTGGTCGGCAGTAATTACAGTGGCGACCATCCGCCAGTTCCCTCCCGCGTAAGCAACCAGACGGCGTCTGGCCAGATTATTTACCGTAGCATAGCCTAACTGGCTTGTCCCCCTACACCGCTTCCGCTCCTGCCGTTGCGCAGTCTTCGTCTTGTTGGCCGGTGCCGCCGCCGACTCCTACTGCGCCGATTGTCTCGCCGTCCCGCATTATCGGCACTGCGCCCTGGCTGAGGATCATGTGATCGCCCTCGCCTGCCTTGATGCCCTGGAAGATCGGTCGATCCGCCATGTCCTGGAAAAAGCCGCTGGGCCGCTTGAACGCGGCGGATGCAATCGCCTTGCCCGTGGAACCGTAGACGCCCGCCCAGATCGCCTCGTCCATCCGCGCAAAGGACACCAACCGGCCCCCCGCGTCCACAACGGCGATGCTCATTTTCGTTTCCTGCTCCTCCGCCTTTGCAATCGCCCCTGCGATGACCCTGTTCGCCTCATCCAACGTGATTGACCCTGCCATTTTTATCTCCTACCGTATGCTTCATGCCGTCCACGAGGGATGCCGCCACGCGGCGCCCTAAGGACGCTGGCTCTACTCCCGCACCATCGTATCGCAGCGAGGCGCGTCAGTTGGAGCTGGATCGCCAATTATCAAGAATTGGGCGACTGCCAATGGTTCAGTTCACATTAAGGTTTGCGGCGAAGGGTGCACACGGGCGCGCCCTCGGGCGTCACGCATGCTAGACTCGCGGCGTGCGGCTGTTGCTAACGAACGACGATGGGATTCACGCCCCCGGCATCCTCGCGCTGGTCAAGGCGATGCGGGGGCTGGGCGAGGTCATCGTTGTCGCGCCGGACCGCGAGCAGAGCGGGATGGGCGCAAGCTTTACG
Organism: Dehalococcoidia bacterium; assembly: GCA_965237465.1. Lineage (GTDB taxonomy): Bacteria > Chloroflexota > Dehalococcoidia > UBA6926 > UBA6926 > VXMO01. The sequence goes on along the minus strand of OZ250138.1, from coordinate 1,962,140 downwards.
CTGCATAGGCCCGTGCGGGTGCGTCGACTACGAACGCGCGGCGTGCGGCATTACGCAGTGGATGGCACGCCTGGGGACGCGGTGATCGTCGCGCTCGGCCACATTCTGGGCGAGGAAAAGCCGGACCTGGTGATCTCCGGCATCAATCACGGCACGAACCTTGGCGCGGACGTTTTTCTGTCTGGCACGGTCGGCGCGGCGCTGCACGCCCACATTCGAGGTATTCCGGCCATGGCCATCTCCATGCCACTGCGAAAGCGGCTGCGGTATACGACGGCGGCGACAATTGCGCGAACGTTGGCGGAGAAGATCGGCGCCGATCCGGAACGGTACGCGTCTCTTCTCTTTAACGTGACTGTCCCAAACCTGGGGTTGGACAAGCTGCAGGGCGTCGAGATAACGAACCTGATCCCGCGCGCCGTGACCTTTGAGGTGACGCACGGCAACGATGGGCGTCGCGACTACTACTGGATCGGCATCGAGCGGCCGAAGCGGGGACGCTTGGTCGATGTCCAGGAGGGGACGGACGTGTGGGCGCTGCGGGAGAAAAAGGTGTCGATCACGCCGGTCCAGATGGACGCGACCGCATATGGATCTATCGACAGCCTGGCTGACCTGCGCGGCGCCGTTCAGGGCTTGACCACCGCGGCCCAGGATGCCGCGCAAATCGCTGACCTTTCATAGAGAGTGAATCAGCGCGCGCCTTCGAAGGCGCGACTCGCAGGTAGCGAGCGTTGACGGGAAGCCCCCTCAAATGCTACTTTTCGTATCTGAGACGGGTCGCAGCCCGTCGTTTTTGTGCAGAGCACCATGAAAGGTAATAGAGAGCTATGACTGTTGCCGCCTCGCTTGGCACCGGAATCGTTGCGCTGTTATTTGCCGCTGTGTTGACCTTCCGTTTGATGAAGGAGGATCAGGGTACAGACGTGATGCGCCGCATCGCGAAGGCGATTCAGGAGGGCGCGATGGCCTTCCTGCGTCGGGAGTACACGTACCTGGCCGTCTTCGTCATCGTCGTCACGATCGTCGTCGCGGTCCTGGTGGAGCCGAGAACCGCGGTCGCGTACGTCATGGGAGCATTGATCTCCGCGGCGACAGGCTTCCTCGGTATGGTCGTAGCCACGCGGGCAAACGTGCGCACGGCGGCGGCAGCAATGCGCGGCCTCAACCCGGCGTTGCGCGTGGCCTTCTCCAGCGGCGCCGTCATGGGCATGTCCGTGGTTGGTCTGGGCCTCCTCGGCGTTGGCATCATGTACGTCGTCTATTCCAGCATTTACCCGGATATTGCCATCTCAGAGGTCATGAAGTGGGTCGCCGGATTCAGCTTCGGCGCCTCGTCCATCGCCCTCTTTGCGCGTGTCGGCGGCGGCATCTATACGAAGGCGGCGGACGTGGGCGCAGACCTTGTCGGCAAGGTTGAGCAGGGCATCCCTGAGGATGACCCTCGCAACCCCGCGACCATCGCAGACAACGTCGGCGACAACGTCGGCGACGTCGCTGGCATGGGTGCCGATCTCTTTGAGTCCTACGTCGGCTCAATCATCGCCGCCATGGCGATTGCCGCCACTGCTTACACGATCAGCGCTTATGACGCCTCGTACATGATTCTGCCCATGGCAATCGCCGGGGCGGGCATCATCAGCTCCATCATCGGCACATTCCTGGTGCGGTCCGGCGAGCAGGCCTCATTCGGGAGCCTGTTGTGGTCAATACGCCGAGGCATCTTTGCCGCCGCAATCATCGTGGCGATAGCAACGTTTGGCGTCATCCAGTATCTGGACTTCTCTGCCGTTGAGATTGGCGGAAGCCTGATCGCCGCGGAGGATGTCGGGCTGCGACTCTTTGGCGCTGTGATCGTCGGCCTCGTCGGCGGCGTCATCATCGGCCTCGTCACGGAGTACTACACGTCCTACGACTACAGCCCAACGAAGAAGATTTCCGAATCGGGCGAGACCGGCCCCGCCACGGTGATCATCAGCGGATTCGCGACGGCGATGCAGAGCACAGTGGTTCCCGTTCTCGTTGTCAGCGCCGCCATCTGGATCGCCTTTTTCCTCTTTGAGTTCTACGGCGTTGCAATAGCCGCCGTCGGAATGCTTTCCACGCTCGGCATCACCCTCGCGACGGACGCCTATGGCCCCGTGGCGGACAACGCCGGCGGCATCGCGGAGCAAGCGCACCTTGATGCAGAGGTGCGCGAGCGGACGGATGCGCTGGATTCTCTAGGCAACACAACGGCAGCCACGGGCAAGGGCTTTGCAATCGGCTCAGCGGCGCTCACCGCACTCGCTCTCATGGCCGCCTACGCGCAGGCCGTTGACCTCAAAGTTATCAGCCTGCTTGACTCCAAAACTCTTGTCGGCCTCTTCATCGGCGCCATGCTGCCGTTCCTGTTCTCTGCGTTCACCATGGCCGCTGTCGGCCGCGCGGCCAACGCCATGGTCAGCGAGGTGCGCCGACAGTTCAGGGAGATTCCCGGGATCATGGAAGGAACGGCGGAGCCGGAGTACGCGAAGTGCGTGGACATCAGCACACGCGGGGCGCTGCGAGAGATGATTGTTCCCGGCATTTTGGCCGTTGTCGCCCCAGTCTTGGTTGGCGCGCTGATGGGCAAGGAAGCGCTCGGCGGATTGCTCATCGGATCCATCGCGGCCGGATTCATGCTCGCTGTCACAATGGCGAACGCCGGCGGCGCGTGGGACAACGCAAAGAAGTACGTTGAGTCTGGACACTTTGGCGGCAAGGGCACCGCTCACCACGAGGCGACCGTCGTCGGCGACACCGTTGGCGATCCCTTCAAGGACACCAGCGGACCATCCCTCAACATCTTGCTCAAGCTCATGTCCATCGTGGCCCTTGTCTTCGCCCCGGTTTTCATCTAGACACAGACTCTTGGACCGGATTCCCGCCGAGGCGGGAATCCGGTCCTTCTCTATCAGAAGTCCCTCAACCTAGTCGTTGCCGCGGGTCACAGCCCAAGGGGGTCTGGCGGCCCCATGCAGCCAGCGCAGATGACGGCGCTATGGGCAACTAACACACAGAGAGCAGGTACACTGGACGCACAATGACCGTGTCTGAAACCACACCGGTCCTGCAGCTGGAACCCGTCATCGGGCTGGAGGTTCATGCCCAGTTGCTGACCAAAAGCAAGATGTTTTGCGCGTGCTCAAGCGACTACACGGGCGCTGAGCCGAATACACGCGTGTGCCCAGTCTGCATGGGCCTGCCGGGGACGCTACCCGTCATCAATCGTCATGCTGTGGAATCCACAATCATGACGGCGCTCGCCCTCAACTGCGAAATCGCCCACGATACCAAGTTCGACCGGAAGAACTATCCATACCCGGACCTCATGAAGGGCTATCAGATATCCCAGTTCGATCTGCCCCTCACGCGGAATGGCTGGCTGGAGATTGAGCCTGACGAAGGCGAGAGGCGCAAGATCGGGATAACCCGCGTCCATCTTGAGGAGGATACGGCCCGGCTCACGCATCGCGTGGACATCACAGGGGAGACCTACTCCTTGGTGGACATCAATCGTTCAGGAGTCCCGCTTATGGAGGTGGTCGGGGAGCCGGACCTGCGCTCCCCGGAAGAGGCTCGGCTGTACCTGACAAAGCTGCGAACTATTCTTCAGTATCTCGGCGTATCCACCGGCAACATGGAGGAAGGGAGCTTCCGTTGTGACGCCAACATCTCAATGCGTCGCCCTGGCGATCCTCTCCCAAACTGGAAGGTCGAAGTAAAGAACATGAATTCCTTCCGGGCCGTCTATCGCGCCCTAGAGTTTGAGGTCATTCGGCAGAGAGAGTTGCTCTCCCGCGGCGAAAGGATTCCGCAGGAAACGCGCGGCTGGTCTGAGGAAAACGCGGCAACGCTCTCCCAGCGCTCCAAGGAGTACGCGCAAGACTACCGTTACTTCCCGGAGCCGGATCTGCCTCCGCTCGCTATCAACGAAGCCTGGATCAGCGAGATCAAGGCAACTCTGCCGGAACTGCCGGACGCCCGCCGGAGCCGATTCATGCGCGACTACTCTCTCTCCGCGTACGACTCAGCCCTGCTGACCGCGACGCGCGCCACGGCGGACTATTTTGAACGCGTGCTTGAGGCGACATCGGCCCGCGATGGCGACGCGCTGCAGTCGCGAGCGAAGTCGGCAGCCAACTGGATTATCGGCGATCTGACGCACCTGCTGGGCGAGGCGGGCCGGGACATAGCGGAATCGTCGGTTTCGGCGTCAGCGCTGGCTGAGCTGCTTGACCTCATGGACGAAGGCTCGATCAGCGTACGCATGGCCAAAGAACTCTTCCCTGACATGTTCAGCAACGAAAAGAGCGCCAGGGAGATCGTCGAGAGCGCCGGACTTTCCCAGATCAACGACCAGGACGCGCTGACCGCGGCGGTGCGGGAATCCATCAGCGGAAATCCCAAGGCGGTCGCCGACTTTCAAGGGGGCAAGGAGAACGCCATCGGATTCCTTGTCGGTCAGGTCATGCGGGCCACCCGCGGTCAGGCCAACCCGAAGGTTGCCAACGAACTCGTCAGGCAGGAACTGGAATCGCTGGGCGCCTCGGCAACCACGGGCGGACAGGAATAGAAGCAGTAGAATCAGTGTCAGGAAACGGATAGAGCGCAATGATTACAGTAGCCATTCATCTCTTGCAGCTGCTCGTCGCAGTGCTGCTTATCGCGGCAATACTCCTGCAAGTGCGGACCCAGGATCTTGGCGGAGTATTCGGCGCGCAGGCCTCCGTCTTTCGGGCGCGACGTGGTTTTGAACGCACACTATTTCAGTCGACGATCGCCCTTGCTGTGATCTTTGTCCTGTTGGCTATCGCCAGCGCGAAATTCGGCGGCTAGCCGTTCTCCCCAGAAAATGGAATGCCGCGCACGACGTTGCTGACGTGTCTAACAGCTAACCCGGCCTGAGTCCAGGCTGGCATGCCGACATAGTGATGCGCCGAGCACACCGCGCTGGCGGAACTTAATCAGCAGCAGGCAACGGCATTGGCGGACGTGGCGCCAGTCGTGGGCTGCCCACTCCCGGCAGGCGCGGACTTGATAGTCAGCCCCTGAAACTCGATGGTCTGAGATCCGCAGGCGCAGGCTCCCTCGCATCCACAGGCTTCGCCGGCCGCCAACGAGCCAAAGTTCAACTTGATCAGGTTATCCGGTGTCGCTGCGCCAATCATTCGTGTCCCTCTCGCGTAACCATCAGGCGGCCCGTCCAATAGGCGCGACCTTGCAATCCAGTATGCCATGGCAATCCGGAGTTGAACTCACTACATGCTGGCAGGCTGCCAACAAGTTTACAGAGTGACGTGGAGCGGCGCTTCGGAGCGTCTCGCCCTGTGCCGTCAGAAACTGCGGGTGTGGCCGGGGACATGGGCCGAGCCGCCCGGGCCTTGGCTGTCGCCGTGAGGTGTTATGGCGTTGACCTCCAGAGCATGGGCCGCAAGCCTTAGCGCCGCCTCCCCGATGGTCATGGATCTCCCTTCCTCAGGCGCCTTGGCGTGAGGGAAAAAGTCGCCGCCCATCTCCGGAGAGGGGAACTGATCCGGCCAGAAAAATGTAAAGCCAGCCAAGTGAGCTGTCTGTTGATCAAGAGGCCGATCCCCGACATGCCAGTATGTCGCCGCATCCGGGTAGCGCTCCTTCAGCACAGGCATGTGGTGCTTGAGGATGACAAAGTCGGGCTCAAGACCGTATCCCCGCCACATGATCAACTGCGAGCTTTCCGGCCTGTCCGAGGCGCTGCCCACCACCGCGCCCTGTGCTCGAAAATATTCGACGTGCTCCCTGGTCAATATGCCGTTGGGATCGCCGAACTCCATGGTTCCATCGATGTCAAACGTGATCAGCCACATTGGCAGGAGCACTCCCGAAATAAATACGACACGTATCTATACCCTACGTGGCATCGCGGAATGGCGTCAAGATTTGGCACAAAGATATAAACATTCGCATATACGTATTGTTTCTTTTATCCACATCGCCGCCTATCACGCCGGAGTGGTGCTCAGCGCCGTTTACAGTCCACCCATCCCGCTGAGTAGTCGGGAAGGCAGTCTTTCATCCAGCGGGGCTCACTCCGCCTCGTGGCGCTCCCGATGCCACTCTGTCCCGCGCGGCGTATCCTCCAGCGCTATGCCAAGTTCACCCAGCCTGTCCCTGAGCCGATCCGCCATGGCAAACTGCTTTTCCGCACGGAGCGCCGCTCTCGTCTCGATGAGCAGCTCGATAAATGGTCCCGCGTCGCTCGTCTCAGCGCCTCGTCCGGCGTTCGGCTCAAGCTGCAAACCCAACACGCCGCCAAGCTCGCGCAGCGTCGCCTGAGCGGTGGCGATGTCGCTGCCCTCAGTGGCTGCTCGATTGATCTCACGGGCCAGGTCAAAGAGCGATGCGAGCGCTTGGGGCGAGTTGAGATCGTCGTCCATCGCGGAGAGAAACCGCTCACGGTAGCTTGATGCGTCAAACTCGGCGCCTTGACCACCAGAGGCGCCCACTGCCCTGGCGAGCCGCTCCGCCGCCCGGCCGGACGCTACGACACCCTCCTCGCTCCAGACCAGGGGACTGCGGTAGTGAGACGTGAGCACGAAGAGCCGAAATGCATCCGCTCCGTAGCGCTCCACGACGTCCCGGATCGTGACGAGGTTGCCGAGCGATTTGCTCATCTTTTCCTCGCCCATCTGCAAGAGGCCGTTGTGCATCCAATAGCGGGCAAATGGCGCCGCGCCGGTAAAGGCCTCCGTCTGCGCGATCTCATTCTCATGATGCGGGAAGATGAGGTCCGCGCCGCCACCGTGGATATCGATGGTCTGCCCCAGGTAAGTCAAAGACATTGCGGAGCATTCGATGTGCCATCCGGGCCGGCCGGGGCCCCACGGGCTCTCCCATGACGGCTCGCCCGACTTTGCGCCTTTCCATAGGGTAAAGTCCAGCGGCGATTCCTTCGCTTCCATCGTCGCAACCCGGGCGCCGGCCATCATCCCGTCCAATGTGCGATGCGAGAGCTTGCCGTAGGTTTCAAATTTGTCGACACGGAAATACACGTCTCCGTCCGACGCGTATGCGAACCCCTTTTCAATCAGGCCTTCAATCATGCGCACCATGGACGGCGCTTCCTGAGTGGCGAGCGGATATTCATCCGCCTGTAGCACGTTGAGCCGCTGCATATCCTCCCGAAAGAGCTGCATGTACCGGTCCGCGAGCTCCTCCGTCGTGGTGCCAAGCTCTTGCGACCGCGCGATTATCTTGTCGTCGATGTCCGTAAAATTCTGCACCAACCGTACGCCGTACCCGCTGAACGCAAGGTATCTTCGCACGACGTCAAAGATCACATAGCTCATGCCATGCCCAACGTGTGATTCTGCATAGGGAGTCACGCCGCACACATACATGAGGACGTTTGATGGATCGCCCGGCGCGAAATCGCTCTTTGCTCCGGTGAGCGTGCTCGTCAGACGCAACACTAGTCGGCGGCCTCCAATGCGACGATGACCTGCGCGGCGATGACATCCGCGGCGCCCGGACGACCGCCTACAGGAAGCCCTTCAAGGGACTTGAATTTGAGGTTCAATCGGCTCTGCTCAACACTCAAACGTCTGGCCAGGGATTCAAGCATTGCGTTACGGTAAGGACCAAGGCGTGGCGCATCCGCGTAAATCGTAGCATCGGCGTTGCCTAGTCGCAATTGACGAGCTTCCACCATCCGCCACGCGCGCTCTAGCAGCTCCATGCTGTCCGCATCCTTGTACGCGGGGTCCGTGTCCGGAAAATGCTGGCCTATGTCCCCCAGCGCAGCGGCACCCAGCAGCGCATCGGTTACGGCGTGGGCCAGGGCATCTCCATCCGAATGCCCCAGCAGCCCCTTGTCATGCTCGATATGCACGCCGCCCAGGATCAGGGCCCGGCCTGCCGCCATCGCATGGCTGTCAAACCCCAGACCAATGCGAATTGATGGCATTACTTCGTCCCGCCCGTCTCATCAGGCGGCCTGACTCCCCGTTCACGCAGCACTGCTTCCGCGAGGGCAATATCGACTGGCCGTGTGACCTTGAGGTTGGAGGGGTCTCCCTCATATACGTGGACGGGCCAGCCAAGCGACTCAAACAGGCTTGCATCGTCAAGAAGCAGCTCCGGGGATGCCTCCGCGTGGGCCTTCTTGAGAAGCTCGGTGGCGAATATCTGTGGTGTCTGCGCCGCAAAGAGTCGGGACCGTTCCGGCGTCCGAACTATCAGGCCGCCCGGGCCAACCTCCTTGATTGTGTCACTCACGGGAACCGCGGGGATGGCCGCTCCTGTGGCCCGCGCCGCGGCGATGCCTCGCGAAATAACGTCAGGTGTAATGCACGGACGCGCGCCGTCGTGCACGATGCATAGCTCGCTGGGAGGCGAGGCGCGCAGGCCTGCCAGAACTGAGTCACGCCGCGTAGCCCCGCCGGCGCACACGACCGGCGCCGTGCGGAGATTCATTGAGGAGATCAGGCTTTTCGCCGCGCTGACGCCATCGCTCGCTACAACCACGACAATGTGACCGATCTCGTTGACCTCATCCATGGCCTGGAGCGAATAGGCGATCATCATGCGGCCCAGCAGCGGCGCGAAGGCCTTTTGCACGCCGCCCATGCGCTCCCCCGCGCCGGCTGCGACGATAATCGCCATGACTGATCCGGGTTCTGTCTGCATGGCGCTCACGCCCTCAGTCTAGCGTGCGCGCCTTGTGCCCGTTCGTTCGCCGCTGTGGCGACCTACTTGGTAACGAGGTTGAGCAGGCGGCCAGGAACGTAGATGACGCGGGCTGCATCGTTGCCGCCAAGGGCAGTCTGCACCTTTTCGCTGGCCATCGCGGCGCCCTCGGCGTCACCCTGAGATATATCCGCGGACACAAGCAGTCGGTCGCGCAGTTTTCCATCCACCTGGACGATAAGCGTGATTACATCCGATTTCGTCAGCTCAGGATCGTATTCAGGCCACGCCTGCTGATGGATGGAGTAAGGCCGGCCGATCTTTTCCCACAGCTCCTCGGTCAGGTGAGGCGCTATCGGAGCGAGCAGCAACAGGAGTGTGTCATACGCTGTGCGCCATTCATCGCTCGTGGCTGCGCCGGGATTATCGTTTTCAACACGAGACAGGGTATTCGTCAGCGTCATCAATGACGCGATTACTGTGTTGAACTGGAATGCTTCGATGTCTTCTGTCGCCTTCTGAATCGTGCGGTGCATGGCGCGCGTCAACTCCGTCGCGATTTCACCCGGCGCGGAGCCTGATTCGGCGTGGACGCGGATGTCCGCCAACTCCCACACACGGTTGAACCAACGCGGGATGCCTCGAATGCCCTGCGTACTCCACGACCCTCCCTCATCCCAGGGTCCAACGAACATGAGATAAGCCCGCACGGCGTCCGCGCCTAGTGTTTCAATCTGCTCATCCGGGTTGACGACGTTGCCTCGGCTCTTGGACATCTTTTCGTGATCCTCTCCTAGGATGATCCCCTGGTTGAAGAGCCGCTTGAATGGTTCATCAATGTCCACGTATCCAAGGTCCCGCAGCGCTTTCGTGAAGAAGCGGGCGTACAGAAGGTGCATCACTGCATGCTCGGCGCCGCCCGTATAGAGATCCACTGGCGCCCACCTCTTAAGTTCTTGCGGGTCAAAGGCGTTGTCGGCGCCGGACTCGGGGCTCGTGTAGCGGAACTGATACCATGCCGAGTCCACGAAGGTATCCATCGTGTCCGTCTCGCGTTCCGCATCCGCGCTTCCGCACTGCGGGCACGTCGTCTTGCGAAAGGCCTCGTGATATTTCAGCGGCGATTCGCCCGTCGGGCGGAAATCGGCGTCCTCCGGCAAGACCACCGGCAGTTGATCCTCCGGCACGGGCACGGTCCCGCAATGCGGACAATAGATAATCGGGATCGGCGTTCCCCAATAACGTTGCCGCGACACTAGCCAATCGCGTATGCGATATGAAACCGTAGGCCCGCCCCAGCCGTTCTCCGCCAGGTGGCCCGTCACGGTCGCCTTGCCTTCTTCATTCGTTATTCCGTTAAACGGCCCTGAATTGACCATCTCGCCCGGCTCAATGTACGCCTGATCCAACGGCGTCCCGTCCCAGTTGGGAGGCGCAATGACCACCTCTATTGGAAGGCCGTATGTCGTCGCAAAGTCAAAATCGCGTTGGTCGTGGGCAGGCACGCCCATGACTGCTCCGGTGCCGTACGTCGCGAGCGCATAGTCGGCGATCCACAGCGCGACCCGCTGGCCGTTCAGGCGATTCACGCAATACGTGCCGAGGGGAACCCCCGTCTTTTCCTTGTCAGCGGATAACCGCTCGATCTCCGTCAGGCGTCTTGCCTGCGCGACATACTCCTCCACGTCCGCTCGGCGATCATCCGTCGTCAGGGCAGGCACGAGCGGATGCTCCGGCGCCAGCACCATGAACGTCACACCGTACGCCGTGTCCGGTCGGGTCGTAAACACCCGGATCTCGTCGGCGTCGACCCCGGGAACGTCAAGCCCAAATGAGATCTCCGCTCCCTCAGACCTGCCGATCCAGTTGGTCTGCATCAGGTTGATGCGTTCCGGCCAATCGATCTTTGAGTGGTCCAGAAGCTCATCCGCGTAGTCCGTTATCCGAAAGAACCACTGCTCGAGGTCACGCTGATACACGACCGCGCCACAGCGCTCGCACGTGCCGTCCGGCATGACCTGCTCGCGGGCCAGGGTCGTCTGATCCTTATCGCACCAGTTGACCGGCGCTATTGCGCGATACGCGATGCCCTTTTCAAAGAGCTTGAGGAAGAAGAACTGATTCCATTTGTAATAGTCCGGCATGCAAGTGATGACCTCACGCCGCCAGTCATAGCTCGCGCCGATCGTCTTCAGCTGCTTCCTCATGCGATCGACGTTATCCAGCGTCCATGTCTGCGGGTGGATTCCCCGTTGAATGGCGGCATTCTCCGCCGGAAGGCCAAAGGCGTCAAAACCCATGGGGTGCATGACGTTGTAGCCCCGCATCCGCATGAAACGCGCGTGCGCGTCAGCCGGGGCCTCGGCGTACCAGTGGCCGACGTGCAGGTCGCCCGACGTGTACGGGAACATCGTAAGCGCGAACCACTTCGGGCGAGGATCATCCGACGCGGCCTCATGGAGGCGGTCCGCGTCCCATCGCTCCTGCCATTTAGTATCGATCGCGACGGGATCGTACCGCAGGTTGTATGGATTGGCCGCGCGTCGCTCTGCGCTCGTCAAGTTCTCTTCACCTCAGCCCGTGCGTTTCGAACCCTGCATGTCTGGGCCGCCAACGTCCGCCGATTGGCCCCATATAGGATTATTCCCGCCTGAATGTCGTGAGATTCAGTATACCGTGCGGCCTTGCCCCGTACTGAGGCCCCTATACTGATCTGGACGCTTGTACCGTGCCTGGCGCGGGGACGCGGGGAGAAGAACATGCACTACCGCATCCATAGAATTTCGGAGGACGCCGAGACCAGGCAACATGTCTTGATACTGCGCCAGGCCGACAGTGAAGACCTGCTCGCGCTAAACGTCGCGCCAAAAGAGGCGGTCGTCCTGGGGAGTCTGCTGTCAGACGACGGGTTGCCAAACACGGAGATCCTGGAACACCTGCGGGATTCGGCATCGCGGGGCACAGGCAGCGTGATAGGAATTCGGCTGCTGCCCTACCGGGAGACGGAACGGGATATCCCCGCCTTGACGCCCATGCTGATCATGCGCAGCGAGGGCTCGCAGTTGGATCAGGCCGTTCCCGCTTCGCTCGCCCATGCGGCTGCGTGGTCGCTAACCCTCGACCTCCCCATTGAGATTGATGAAGGGCTGCTTGAAGAACTGCAAGCCACCGTGACCGTCATTCCGGGCGAGGCCCCAAGCGGATTCCGGCAGCTGCTGGAGGGCTTGGAGGAGATTGACAGCCTGTAAAGGGAAGTTCCGCTGCCGGCTCGCCAGCCTTGCCCACACGACTGGCGAAGATAGGCGGTTTTTCGCCCCGTGGCATGTTGACGAACAGGCCATTATCTCATACCATTACCTAGTGCTTGAGTGGATGCCGGTCCGCTAGATAGCGCTTGCTAAGCCTGCTTCGCTGGGTGAACTATACCCCGCGGGTGGGCTTTTTGTGCCTGTAAGAGAAGGAGCGCCGAATGGTCGCAACCGTACGGGAGTCTATCAAAAACTACTCACGAGTCGAAGATGTTCTCGCCCCCCCAAATCTCATCCAGATCCAGGTTGACTCCTTCGAATGGTTCAAGACCGACGGCATTGGAGACCTACTCAGGGAAATCAGTCCCATTCAGGACGCGGCAAAGGAAACCCTGCCTGCGGACCTCATGAGCGGCCGGACGCCGCGAGAAATTCTTGACATGGTCTTGAGCGGCGAGGCTCGCGCCGACGCCGCCGCCGGACGATTCCAACTCCGGTTTATTGAGCACCGCTTTGATGAGCCAAAGCACACTGAAGATGAGTGCCGAGATAAGGACCTGAACTACTCCGCACCGCTTCACGTCAGGGCGAGCCTGCTCGTTAGGGAGACGGAAGAAGTTAAGGAGCAAGACCTGTTCCTTGGCGACGTCCCCCTGATGACGGATAGAGGCACATTCATCATCAATGGGGCGGAGCGCGTCGTCGTCAGTCAGCTTGTCCGCTCGCCCGGCGCCTACTTCACGCTTGAGCGTGATCCGTCCACCGGCCGCGAGCTTTGCATGACGAAGCTCATCCCCAACCGCGGCGCCTGGCTTGAGTTCGATATTTCCAACAAGGGCATCATCAGCGTCAAGGTTGATCGTCGGCGCAAGATGCCCGTCACGCTGCTGTTGCGCGCCCTCGGGTACGACGAGGACGAGATTCTCTCCATGTTCTCGGACGTGGACGCGCCCGGTGAGGCCGGCCTGATCCGCACGACGCTTGAACGGGAGCCGCACGCCCGGACGACGGACGAGGCGCTGCTTGAGTTCTATCGCCGCCTGCGCCCCGGCGAGCCGTCCGTTCTCGATAACGCCAAAACGCTCATCTACCACCTCTTCTTTGATCAGCGTCGCTATGACCTGGCGAAGGTGGGACGCTACAAGCTGAATCGCAGCCTTGGCGTGGAGGTGGATCCCGATACCCGCATCCTGTTGCCGGAAGACATCGTCGCCCTGATCAAGCAGATGATCCGCGTGCAGAATGGCGTGACCAAGCCAAATGACATTGATCACCTCGGCAATCGCCGAGTCCGATCCGTCGGCGAACTGATCCAGAATCAGTTCCGCGTTGGCCTGCTCCGAATGGAGCGCGTGGCGCGAGAGCGCATGACCCTGGTGCAGCCTGAAGGCGCAACGCCCGGCCACCTGGTGAACGTCCGCCCGGTGGTGGCCGCGTTGAGGGAGTTCTTTGGCGGCTCCCAGCTCTCCCAGTTCATGGACCAGACAAACCCCCTCGCTGAGCTGACTCACAAGCGTCGGCTCTCCGCTCTCGGCCCCGGCGGACTTTCCCGTGAGCGCGCCGGGTTTGACGTGCGTGACGTTCACAATTCTCACTACGGCCGCATCTGCCCCATAGAGACGCCTGAAGGCCCGAACATTGGCCTCCTCGGGTCTCTCGCGACCTACGCGAAGATCAATTCTTACGGCTTCATTGAGACGCCCTACAGGCCGGTCTTGCGATCAATCTCGAATAAGGACTCAAAGACCCTTGTAGGACACACGCTTCAGGATGACGTCAAGGATCGCCGAGGCAATATGGTCGCCGAGGCGGGGACAATCGTGACGCAGCAGTTGGCAACGTCCATCGCGCGTCTCGCTAAACGCGACATCGCCGTGCGCCCATTCGTCCTCTCTGAGTCGGCGTACCTCGCCGCGGACGAGGAAGAAACCTATGACATCGCACAGGCCAATACGGAACTGAATGAAGTCGGCGAGATCATTTCGGACATGATCGAGGTCCGGCGGCGTGGAGAGCCTCACACGGCTCGCGGCTTGACCGTCGACTACATGGATGTCTCTCCCAAGCAGATTTTCAGTGTCTCCACAGCGCTTATTCCATTCCTGGAGCACGATGACGCCAACCGGGCGTTGATGGGTTCCAACATGCAGCGTCAAGCGGTCCCGCTCGTACGGCCGGACGTGCCGATTGTCGGCACGGGCATGGAGTCACGAGTCGCGCGGGACAGTGGACAGATCCTTTTGTCCCGCGTTGATGGCACAGTCCTCAGCGCTACGGCGGAACAGATCCTGATCGAGGATTCCGAGGGCAAGATGCACCGGCATCGCGTCCGCAAGTTTGAGCGATCCAACCAGGGAACCGTGATCAATCAGAAGCCCTCCGTCGTCCCTGGCGAGAAGGTCAGCGTTGGCGATCCCATCGCCGATTGCGCCTCCACGGTTCAGGGCGAACTTGCTCTGGGGCAAAACGTGCTCTGCGCGTTCATGTCATGGGAGGGCTACAACTTCGAGGACGCAATCATTCTCTCCGAGTCCGTGGTGCGAGAGGACAAATTCACCTCTATTCACATCGAAAAGCATGAGGTGGAGGCCCGCGACACCAAGCTGGGACGCGAGGAGATCACCCGTGACATCCCGAACGTCGGCGAAGAGGCGCTGGCCGACCTCGATGAACAGGGAATCATCCGCATAGGCGCCGACGTGAACGCCGGCGACATCCTCGTGGGCAAGATTACGCCCAAGGGCGAAACAGAGCTCTCCCCTGAGGAGAAACTGCTTCGCGCCATCTTTAGCGAGAAGGCGCGCGAGGTTAAGGACTCCTCCTTGCGCGTGCCGCACGGCGAGCACGGCAAGGTCATTGACGTCCGCATCCTGACTGGAGAACAGAAGGACGATCTGCAGGCAGGCGTCAATGAGTTGGTTCGGGTCTGGGTGGCGCAAACGCGCAAAATCTCCGTCGGCGACAAGATGGCCGGACGCCACGGCAACAAGGGCGTCATCTCCCGCATCATGCCGATTGAGGACATGCCTTACCTGCCAGACGGTTCGCCGGTTGAGATCATCCTGAATCCCATCGGCGTGCCCTCCCGCATGAATCTGGGCCAGATTCTGGAAACCCACATCGGGTCCGCCGCGCGCGATCTTGGATTCCAGGTCGTCACACCTGTCTTTGACGGCGCAGACCCGGAATCGATTGAGGACGCCCTCGGACGCGCCTGGATTGCTCATCAATCAAACGCAATGCAACCCTCCGGCAAAACCGGCGAGCTGGCGTTTGAGCAGAGCATCGCTGAAGAGTGGCTGCAGGAGCGCGGCATAGATCCCATTCCGGTCTTTAGCGACCTAACCCACGGCGTCGCCAAGGAGGTCTGCCTGCGACTCTGGCTGGAGCAGGAAGGCGTCTCCCATGAGGGGTTGGACCCGGAGGAAGTCGCTACAAGAACCACTGAGCACTACAGGGCCAGCGGCCACCACCCGCCCATTTTCGGAAAGGTCATCCTGCGTGACGGGCGCTCCGGAATGCCCTTTGGCCAGCCTGTCACCGTCGGCTACATCTACATGCTCAAGCTCATCCACCTCGTAGAAGACAAGATCCACGCGCGCTCAACAGGCCCGTACTCGCTTATCACTCAGCAGCCGTTGGGCGGAAAGGCGCAGTTTGGCGGGCAGAGATTCGGCGAGATGGAGGTGTGGGCGCTGGAGGCCTATAGCGCGGCCCACAACCTGCAAGAAATGTTGACCATCAAGTCCGACGACGTTCAGGGCCGGCAGCAGACCTATGAGGCAATCGTGAAGGGCGAGGATGTCATCGAGCATGGCATACCTGAGTCCTTCCACGTATTGCAGATGGAGCTGCAGAGCCTTGGACTCGCCATAGAGCTGCTGCAGGAACCCGACGTGCCGGCCCTCGAAATGGCCCTGCACGAGGCTTTGCGCGTCGATGACCTTACAGACGGCGACATGGAGGAAAAAGAGAATGACGGATCCCAGCTTTAGCGCTATCAGGATCTCCCTTGCCTCCCCGGATCAGATCCGGTCGTGGTCCTATGGCGAGGTGACGAAGCCTGAAACCATCAATTACCGCAATCAGAAGCCAGAGAAGGATGGGCTCTTTGATGAGCGCATCTTCGGCCCGACAAAGGACTTTGAGTGCTATTGCGGCAAGTACAAGAGGATTCGCTATCGGGGCGTCATCTGTGATCGCTGCGGCGTGGAAGTCACGCGCGCCAAGGTCCGACGAGAGCGCATGGGGCACATCAGCCTCGCCGCTCCGGTCGCCCACATCTGGTTCGCCAAGGGCACTCCCAGCTGGCTCGCCATGCTGCTGGACATGTCCCCCCGCAACCTTGAGCGCGTCCTCTACTACGCGCAGTACGTTGTCATCACTGTCGACGAGGAACGCAAGCGAGAGCTCCTCGAAAAGTACGACTCCGATGAGGAGCTGCTGCTCGCAGCCATCCGTACGGAGTCCGAGGCTGCTATCGCCGAAATCCGGGAGCGTATTGAAGCCGAGTCGCAACCCATCGCAGCACGTCGCGCCGAGGCTCAGGAAGCCATAGACGCGCGACTCTCACAGCACCGCGCGGACATCGAATCGGACGCCGAGGCCCTCCGCGGACGCCTAACGGAGCTGCTGGGACAGGCCGCGACGGATGATCTGAGTGTCCACGGACGCGTCATCGTTGAGAAGGACGTCGAGATTACTGAAGAGCACGTCGCGGCCGCAGGCGCAGCTGTTGATGAGCTCCTGAAAGAGGCGCTGGCCGCACAGGGCGACGCCAACGAGCCGTCCCTCATGGAGCTGGACGAAGAGCTCAACCGATTGCAGCAGGCCGCGGCCCAGGAAATTGCCCAGATTCAGCGCGATGTCCAGGAACGAACGACAGAGGCGCGCAAGGCCTGGGACGATCGACGCGGAGAGGTAGAGGAACTAGTTCCGCGACGGACGCTGACAGAGAATCGCTTTCGTGAGCTGCAGGACCAGTATCACTCCATCTTTCGCGCCGGCATGGGGGCCGAGTCCCTCGTCGAGATCATCAGCACGCTGGACCTCGAAGAGATACGCGAAACGCTGCACGAGGAGGCCTTAGGCTCAACAGGCCAGCGCGCCAAGAAGGCCGCCAAGCGCCTCCGCGTCGTTGAGGGATTCCGCAAGAGCGACAACAAGCCTGAATGGATGATCCTCACCGTCCTGCCCGTCCTGCCGCCTGACCTTAGGCCCATGGTTCAGCTGGACGGCGGCCGCTTTGCCACCAGCGATCTGAATGATCTGTATCGGCGCGTTATCAACCGCAACAATCGCCTCAAGCGCCTGATGGAGCTTGGCGCTCCCGACATCATCGTGCGGAATGAGAAGCGCATGCTCCAGGAGGCCGTCGACGCTCTGATCGACAATGGTCGCCGCGGACGGGCAATCACCGGCAGCCACAACCACACGCTCAAGTCTCTCTCAGACATGTTGCGCGGCAAGCAGGGCCGATTCCGCCAGAACCTGCTGGGCAAGCGCGTCGACTACAGCGGTCGCTCCGTCATCGTCGTCGGCTCAACGCTCAAGCTCCACCAGTGCGGTCTGCCGAAACGAATGGCGCTGGAACTGTTCAAGCCGTTCGTCATGCACCGTCTGGTTCTGCATGGAATGGCTCCGAACATCAAGAGCGCAAAGCGAATGGTTGATCGCGTTCGGCCCGAGGTCTGGGACCTCCTGGAGGAGGTTATTAAAGAGCGCCCGGTATTCCTGAATCGCGCGCCCACGCTTCATAGACTCGGCATCCAGGCCTTTGAGCCTGTGCTTGTTGAGGGCAGCGCCATCCAGATTCACCCACTCGTCTGCGCCGCCTACAATGCGGACTTTGACGGCGACCAGATGGCCGTTCATGTGCCTATTGGCCGGCGCGCAGTCGAAGAGGCTCGCGCGCTCATGCTCTCCACGCACAACATGCTGCTGCCAAGTTCAGGCGAGCCTATTGTCGCGCCAACACTCGACATCGTCGTCGGCGTTTACTTCCTGACGACAGCCGAGGAGGGCGCGCTGGGCCACGGCCAGGGCTTCATCACTTATGACGACGCGAAGCTCTCCCACGATCTTGGCCAGGTTGACCTGCGAGCGGAGATTCGCATCCGGGAGGGCGAGGCCGTCAGCCCGGACGGAACGACGCGCATCAACATGTTGCCCCGCTTGATGACGGGCGAGGACGGGCAGACCGTCATCATTGAATCGAAGCCGGAAGAGTTGCTGCCTGAAGGCTGGGCCTATGAGCCTCTGGTGACCACCGTCGGCCGCATCTTGTTCAACGAGGTGCTGCCAAATACGGTGGCGTACCGAAACGACATTGTCGATAAGAAGAGCCTGAAGGAAGTCGTCACTGACTGCTATCAGCAAGTGGACAATGACACAACGGCGTTGATACTAGACGCCCTGAAGAAGCTTGGCTTTCACTACGCGACTGAGTCCGGCCTAACCATCGCCCTCAATGATGTCGTCGTGCCGCCCGAAAAGGCAGGGATGCTGGCAGTGGCGGAGGAGAAGGTTTCTCTGGTTCAGCGCAACTTCCAGCGAGGGCTGCTCAGCGAGGATGAACTTGAAGAGCGGATCATCGACATCTGGCAGGACGTCAACCATGAGATGGAAGGCGTTATTGAGAACCGCCTCAAGGAGTTTGGAAACTTGTACCTGATGGCGGGCTCCGGCGCGAAGGGCAACATCGCCCAGATCAAACAAATGGCCGGCATGCGCGGCCTGATGGCCGATCCGAAGGGCAAGATTCTCCCCCTCCCCATTCGCTCAAGCTTCCGCGAGGGCCTCAGCGTCCTTGAGTACTTCATCTCGACGCACGGCGCACGCAAGGGACTGGCGGACACGGCGCTGCGCACGGCGGACTCCGGCTACCTGACGCGTCGCATAATCGACGTCGCGCAGGATGTCATCGCGCAAGAGGAAGACTGCGGTTCTCTGGACGGCGTCTGGATTGACGCGGACACGATGGACCGGCTTCTGGGCACGCTCAGCGAGCACATCGTCGGCCGCATGGCCGCCGGCCCCACCGCGCACCCTGACACCGGCGAGATCATCCTTGACCGCAACGATGAGATCAATGAAGAGCGCGCAGCCATCATCCAGGAGGCGGGCATCACACGCGTCTTTGTGCGCAGCCCGCTAACCTGCCAGGCGCCGCATGGCATGTGCCGCCTCTGCTACGGCCGTTCACTGGCGCGTGGGCGTCTTGTGGAGCGGGGCGAGGCCATTGGCATCATCGCCGCCCAGTCCATTGGTGAACCAGGCACGCAGCTCACAATGAGAACGTTCCATACGGGCGGCGTCGCCGGAGTCGACATTACAAGCGGTTTGCCGCGCGTCGAGGAAATCTTCGAAGCGCGCGTTCCGAAGCTCGTGGCTCCCATCACCGAGATCGACGGCGTCGTCGAGGTCAATGAGGATCGCGACAGCCGACGCGTCCACGTCATCAATGAGGAAACCGTTGCGGAGGACTACGCGGTTCCTGAGGGCTTTGAGTTGCGCGTCAAGGCGGGCGACTTTGTGAGCGCCGGCGCAGAACTCGCCGGGCCCGCCAATGCCCCTGCCAAGCCTCGTCGCAGCCGGAAGGCCGCAGCGGAGATCGCAGTTGCAGAGGAGACGCCAGCCCAGCCGCCCGTTCCCGCGGCGCTACTTGCCGCCATGGATGGTGAAATCTCCATAAGGGACAACACCCTGACAATCGTCCACCGGGATGTCGATGAGCGAACATACCCCGTTTCTCCTAACGTTCGCATCCTGGTGCAGACCGGACAGAGGATCGCGGCGGGCACAGCGCTGGCCGAGGGTCCGCTGAATCCGCAGGATGTCCTGCGCATCAGGGGCAAGGACGCCGTGCAACGGTACCTTGTGGATGAGGTGCAGCGTGTCTATCGCTCCCAGGGCGTCGTCATTCACGACAAGCACATCGAAATCATCGTCCGCCAGATGCTCCGGCGCGTCAGGATTGACCAGCCGGGAGACACTGAGTTCCTGCAAGGGGAACTGGTCGATCGGTTCCTTTGGCAGTCCGTGAATGAAAAGGTAATCGCAGAGGGCGGCGAGCCTTCCATCGCGCAGCCCGTCTTGCTGGGCGTCACAAAGGTCTCCCTCAGCACTGAGAGCTTCCTTGCGGCCGCATCCTTCCAGGAGACGACGCGCGTGCTCACGGAAGCCGCGCTGCTCGGCAAGGTTGACCGGCTTGTCGGCCTCAAGGAAAACGTCATCATTGGCAGGCTGATTCCGGCGCGACTCGGAATAGATGAAGAGGAGAACGAGCTGCTTGAGGCAGCCTCTGTGGCAACAGCCCTGCCGGAGCCGTCGGACGGCTACGACGATGACGACGATGATGGGCTGGAGCGCATCTTCAATGCTGCCTTTGGCGATGACGATGAGGACTTTGATATCGACCTGGAAGACGACAACGATGACGACGATGACGACTTCGTCGATCCGCCAACGGCATCGGACGAGCCGTAACCTAAAGCGTCGCAGAAACCCGGGCGACCGGATCGGAAAACCGAGGGCGGCGGTCGAATCAGATTTGACCGCCGCCTTCCTCTTGCGCCCCGAGCGAACAGACCACGGCGTGCCCCAGCCCCGATTGCGCTGGCCCCCCTTTTGACATGCCGCCCTCCGTTGCCTATTCTTGCGGACGTGCGAATCACTGGCGTCTTCCTGCTTCTCGGCATTCTGCTAGCGCTGTCGTTGCCGGTAATGTTCGTCACGACCAACGTCCGTATCGGATTCCAAAGCCAGGCCCTCTATACCTATGCGATTGACGCGTTTGACGCCCCAGAAAGGTCCGGCATCGCGCGCGCGGAGCTTGTTCGGGGCACGGCAGAGCTCATCGAGTACTTTGGCTCTGACGAGGATCTCATCACCACCGAGATTGACGTATACGGCATACAGGAGCCGCTCTTTACCGATCGCGAGGCTATACACTTTCGGGACGTCAGAGATCTGTTGCGCCGCGTCTACGCGCTGCAGGGCATCGTCACAGTTGTCGCGCTCGCTGCGGTCATCGCCGCAGTCGTGGCTGGGGCGCGCAGGCGTCACGACCTCCTGGCCATGATTCTGGAGCGGGCCAGGCAGAGCGCTATCGGCACAGTAGTCGCGCTTGCCGCCATCGGAATCTTCGCCGCGCTCGGCGGATTCAACGCCCTCTTCCTCCAGTTTCATCTGCTCAGCTTCTCGAACGATCTTTGGCAGGCCCTGCCGACAGATCGCATGATTCTGCTGTTCCCGGAGGCGTTTTTTCTACAGGCAACGTTGCTCATTGGCTTCGCGACGATTGCTGAAATGGCCATCGTCTGGATCGGCGCAACGCTATCACTCAGACGAATCAGGGCGCGGACGGACGGAGGCGATGCAGCAGGGAGCGTGGAGGCGCTAGAGACGCCGGATCTCTGACCCAGGAGTGGGCGCTATGTCCCGATGGCCTGCTCTTCGGCGTGATAGGAGCTGCGCACCAGCGGTCCGGACTCCACGTGAGTGAATCCCCGCGCCATCCCCTGCCCCTTCAGTTCAGCAAACTCCTCAGGCGTGTAATAACGATCCAGCGGGGCGTGAGAGGGCGTGGGGCGCAGATACTGCCCTATCGTCACAATCTCGCACCCAACGCCGGCCAGATCATCCAATGTGGACAACAGCTCCTCGCGCGTTTCGCCCAGTCCAACCATAATCCCGGACTTTGTACGCATTCCCGCCCGCTTGGCCCGCTCCAATAGCTCAAGCGACTGCCAATAGTTGCCACGCGGGCGAACTGTGCGAAAAACGCGCGGCACGCTCTCTATGTTGTGATTGAGAACATCGGGAGCCGCACTGATGACCGTATGCAGCGCAGCCCAGTTCCCGTCAAAATCTGGGATCAACACCTCTACGCGGCCATCCGGTGTTGAGTGGCGGATCGCCTCTATAGTTCGGGCGAAGATCGCCGCGCCGCCATCAGGCAGGTCGTCGCGATCCACAGACGTGATCACAGCGTAGCGAATGCCCATGTTCTGGACAGCCTGCGCAACGCGCAATGGCTCAAAGGCATCAACGGCGCCGCCGGGGTCGCCGGTCTTGACAGCGCAATAGCGGCAGGCGCGCGTGCACGTATCGCCAAGAATCATGAAGGTCGCAGTTCCGCGATCCCAGCAATCGCCGATATTCGGGCAGCGCGCCTCTTCGCACACTGTGTGGAGGCTATTGCCGTCAACAAGCGCCTTCAGCTTCCTATAGCGTTCGCTGCCAGGCGCGGGAACCTTGAACCATTCCGGCAGTCGCCCAGGGCGCTGCGGCTTGTCCTGAAGGCGCGTTGTCATGGTGAAACCCAGAATACCACCGCTGCATTGAGAGAGGCCGCCCCGTTATACTCAAAGCTGCTCCCATGCGCATCGCATTGCTGAGCGCGCAAGACGCGTTTACGTTTATGGACATTACCGCGGCTTTAGATCGCGAGGTCATCGCATGCACGCTTGTCCATGAGCCGGAAGAACTGGAAAACGCAACTTCGGGAGCGTATGACATCCTGATCATCGACATGGCCGGCCCCTACGCGCGGGCGGCTGCCGTGCGTGAGATCACGACGACTTGCCACAAGGACTCCTACGTGCCTGTGTTTGCCCTTGTTCATTCCGGTCAGCTGGACGGCATAGACTCGTCTCTGGGAGTCGACGATTTTGTTCTGGTTCCGGCAGATCCAGCGGAGATCATCACGCGACTTGCCCTGCTCAATGGGCGATTTCACGCCGTCACCAACAGCGCGGACGAGATTTCCCTTGGCGATCTCCGCATAAACCACGCGCGCTATGAAGTTTGGGTGGGCGTCCGCCAGGTCACCCTAACGTTCAAGGAATATGAGCTTCTGCGTCTCCTCGCATCCCAGCCCGGCCACGTCTATACGAGGCACGTCCTGTTGGACCTTGTCTGGGGCTACGACTATTTTGGCGGCACACGGACCGTGGACGTCCACGTTCGACGCTTGCGCAGCAAGATTGAAGACCCGACACATACATTTGTAGAAACTGTGCGCAACGTGGGCTACAGGCTGAGGGCAGACCCGGACCCTCGACGGGTCGGACAGGCCAGCTGAATTCCAGCCGACGGCAGACCCGCCTAAAGTCCGCGCCGGAAGCTGTAGTCTTGTTACAAGATCGTAACCTCGCGGCGTTTGGCACCATGCATGATATTTCCGAGGGTGGGGCTGATCGATAGATCAGGCTGACTAGCCCGTCATGAATCACAGGCGATAAGGAGATAGTGGATGGTTGACGCAAACATGAGCGAGCCAATCCTGGGCAAGTTTTCTGATCCGGGAGAGTTGATTGATTACGTCCAGAAGAGCGGCATTCCCATCGTTGACTTTCGATTCACGGATCTCCTGGGGACGAGCCAGCACTTCTCCATTCCGGCACATCTGCTGGACAACGACATGTTTGAGAAGGGCACCGGCTTTGACGGCTCCAGCATCCGGGGCTTTCAGACCATTGATGAGTCAGACATGCTCATCGTCCCCGATCCCTCGGCTGCCTTCGTTGATCCCACTCTTGAGATCCAGACGCTGGCCATCATCTGCGATGTCCGCGACCCATCGACCGGCGGGAACTATTCCCGGGATCCTCGATACGTCGCTCGCAAGGCCGAAGAATACTTGAAGACCACCGGCATCGCGGACGCCAGCTCCTGGGGGCCGGAGGCCGAGTTCTTCATCTTTGACAGCGCACGCTTTGACTACAAGACGAACGAAGGTTACTTCTTCATCGATTCCGATGAGGGTATCTGGAATTCCGGGCGCGGCGGAGGTCGCTGGAGCGGCCCAAACCTGGCCTATCGCCCCCGCCACAAGGAGGGGTACTTCCCGCTGCCGCCGATGGATTCCCAGCAGGATCTCCGCTCGCGCATAATCATGGCCATGATGAGCGCCGGGCTTGACATCGATAAGCATCACCATGAGGTGGCCACCGCCGGACAGGCCGAAATCGGCCTCCACCATGGCCCGCTCGTCGCCGAGTGCGACGCCATCCAGATCTACAAGTACATTGTTCGACAGGTGTGCAAGAACAACGGCAAGGTCGCCACGTTCATGCCCAAGCCGCTCTTTGGCGACAACGGCACCGGAATGCACACGCACCAGTCCCTGTGGAAGGACGGCGAGGCGATCTTCTACGACGCCAACGGCTACGCGCAGTCGAGCGAGACGATGCGCTTCTACATCGGCGGGCTCCTGAAGCATGCCGCGTCGATCCTCGCCTTTGCGGCGCCGACGACGAATTCCTACCGCCGGCTGGTGCCGGGCTTCGAAGCGCCCGTAAACCTCGCCTACTCCCAGCGCAACCGCAGCGCCGCCGTTCGCATTCCCATGTATGAGAACGACACGCCCGGCGCAAAGCGCATTGAGTTCCGCTGCCCTGACCCGACGGCCAACTCCTACCTCGCCTTCTCGGCTATGCTTATGGCAGGCCTCGACGGCATCCAGAACAAGATTGACCCCGGCGAGCCGATGGACTTCGACATCTACGAGATGCATGGCCCTGACGCGGTTCAGGTGCCAAGCGTGCCCGGCAGCCTGCCGGAGGCGCTTCAGGCGCTTCAGGCTGATCACGAGTACCTCTTGCGGGGCGGCGTCTTTACGCAGGACGTGATCGACACCTGGATCTCCTACAAGATGGAGAATGAGGCCGACCCGATGCGCCTGAGGCCTCATCCGTACGAGTACTTCCTCTACTTCGACGGCTAAACGACACGGGCAAAGACGCAACCGAGCGCCGCGCTGCGCGAACCTTTAGCCAACGATCGGGCTGAGGGCTCGCGCAGGCGGCGAACCGGGCAGTCACCCAGCCGTTCTCAGACTTCAGGCGACCGTTTGACGGGCGCGGGAGGGCTACATTCAGACATTGGCGACGCAGGCTGACGAATCGGCCAAAGAGTTCGTGCTCCGCACCGTAAAGGAACGCGGAATCAAGTTCGTGCGGCTGTGGTTCTCTGACATTCTCGGGAATCTCAAGGGGTTCGCGCTAAGCCCCGCGCAGTTGGAGGTCGCCCTCCATCGAGGCATCGGGTTTGACGGCGGGGCAATAGAGGGGTTCGCCCGCGTTGACGAATCAGACATGGTTGCGGTGCCTGATCCTTCCACGTTCACTATCTTGCCCTGGCGGCCTGAGCACCCGGGCGTCGCGCGAATATTCGCCGACATTTACACGCCGGAGGGGGAGCCCTTTGAAGGTGACCCGCGCTACGTCCTGCGGCGCAATCTGAAACGCGCCCAGGATAAGGGTTTCACGTTCTACGTCGGCCCGGAGCTGGAGTATTACTACTTCCGAGGGCCGGAAGACCTGACGCCGTTGGACAATGGGGGCTACTTCGACCAGATGCCCCTGGATGTCGCCTCGGACCTACGGCGCGAGACCATTCTCACGCTTGAGGAAATGGGAATAGAGGCCGAGTACAGCCACCATGAGGTGGCGCCGGGACAGGATGAGATTGTCCTGCGGTATACTGACGCGCTCTCGATGGCCGACAATTGCATGACATTTCGGCTGGTCGTGCGGGAAATCGCCCGGCAACACGGGGTTCACGCCACATTCATGCCCAAGCCAATCACGGGAGAAAACGGCAGCGGGATGCACTCGCATCAATCGCTGTTTCGGGGCGATGAAAACGCGTTCTACTCGGCTGAATCGCCCTATCACCTCTCGCAGATCGCCCTCAACTACATCGCGGGCATACTCAAGCACGCCCCTGCCTTTACGTCCATCACCAATCAGTGGATCAACTCCTACAAGCGGCTTGTGCCTGGATATGAAGCACCGGTTTATCTCACGTGGGCGCACAGGAACCGATCGGACCTGATCCGGATCCCGCGCGTCCCGGACGACAATCCTGAAGCAGCCAGAATTGAGTACCGCGCGCCTGATCCCGCTTGCAATCCCTATTTGACCTTCTCAGTCATGCTTGCTGCGGGTCTGGAGGGCATTGAGCAGAACCTCCAGCCGCCCGAGCCGGTGAGCGAAAACGTCTTCTCAATGTCGAACAAGGATCGAGAGGCGCTTGGAATCGGCATGCTGCCGGAGAGTCTGCATGACGCCCTCGCTCTCACGGAGAAAAGCGATCTTGTGCGTCATGCGCTGGGAGACCACGTATTTGATAGCTTCCTCGAAAACAAACGCCTAGAATGGAAATCATTCCGCAGTCACGTAACGGACTTTGAGATCAAGCGGTACATGCAGGCTTTGTAGTTGTCCTCGGCGCCGCGGCGGAGCCGTGATACACCTGAGATTGAACGAGGTTTTGTGTACAATTGGCTATGGCTAACTCAGCACCTGGCGAACGACGGCGGCGTCTAACGCCGACGCTCTATGATCCAATAACCGAAAAAGACGCCTGCGGCACGGGCTTCATCGCCGACGTGTCAGGCGTACAGACGCACGAAATAGTACGCCAGGCAGTCATTGCCGTCACCAACCTCATGCACCGCGGCGCAGTCTCCGCGGACGCGCGCACGGGCGACGGCGCCGGCATCCTGACCCAGTTGCCCCGTAAGCTCCTCCAACGAGAAATCGCCGCTTTCGGCATCACGGATGTCGCAGTTGATGACCTTGCAGTAGGGATGGTCTTCTTTACGCGGGACGATGCGGAGGGCACGTCCCACGCCATTGAGTGTATAGAGCGCGAAAGCGCTCGACGCGGCCTGCGATTCCTCGCCTGGCGGCACGTGCCCGTAGATCCCTCCGTTCTTGGCGAGCAGGCCCTCGAAACCATGCCGGACGTTCGGCAAGCGATCGTCTCGCGGCCCGCCGGGATGTCCGAAGAGGACTTTGAACGCGCGCTCTACCTGGTTCGACGACAGGTGGAGGCGGAGATGGAAGCGCGAGGCGATGAAGAGTTTCACATCCCCTCGTTTTCGTCACGGTCCATCGTCTACAAGGGGCTTCTCGTCGCAACCCAGGTTTCCGGTTTCTATTGTGACCTTGATGACCCGGATTTTGAGTCCGCCCTCGCCCTCTTTCACCAACGCTATTCCACGAACACTTTCCCCAACTGGCGCCTGGCGCAGCCGTTCCGATTCCTTGCTCATAACGGCGAGATTAATACGCTGCAGGGCAACCGGAACTGGCTTACGGCGCGCGAGGCCGATCTCAGCTCCGACATCTGGTCCGCCGATGACCTGAAGACAATAACTCCGATCACCAACACAAGCGTCTCGGACTCAGCGAGCCTGGATCACGCGTTTGAGTTGGTCCAGCTTTCCGGGCGCAGCCTGCTGCACGGCATAATGATGCTCATCCCTGAGGCATGGGAAAACATGCCTAACATGGACCCGGACCTGCAGGCGTTCTATCGCTACCACGCCACGCTGACTGAGCCGTGGGACGGCCCCGCCGCTCTCGCATTCTCCGATGGCGTCATCGTTGGCGCGTCTCTCGACAGGAACGGACTGCGCCCCGCGCGCTTTCTGATCACCAACGATGGTCTGGTGGTTATGGCCTCCGAGGTGGGGGTTCTGCCGGATATCGCGAAGGAGCGCATCGTGGAAAAGGGGCGGCTGGGCCCCGGCCACATGATCGCCGTCGATACGAGAAACAAGCGCATTCTCCGCAACACGGATATCAAGACCCAGGTCTCGGCAAGAAAGCCCTATCGCGAGTGGGTTGAACGACAGATCGTCCGCCTAAATGCGCCAATGCGCTCAGCGACCAACGGCATGGCCCCGCCGGATGCCGAGACGCGACTGCTTCGGCGGCAAAAGGCCTTTGGCATGACGGCCGAAGAGCTGTTGATCATCATCAAGCCCATGGTGCAGGAGGGCAAGGACGCCACGTACTCGATGGGCGACGACACGCCACTCGCCGTGTTCTCACGTATGCAGCCTTCGCTGTTCAACTACTTCAAACAGCGATTCGCGCAGGTGACCAACCCCGCGATCGACCCCATCCGCGAAGCGATCGTCATGTCTGCCGAGACGTACCTTGGCCGGCGCGACAGCATCATCCGCGAGAGGGAGTCGGCTGCCCACATTCTGGCCATTCCGGGGCCGATTATCCGGGACCATGAGTTGGACGCCATACGGGAGGCGGGATCACAAGGATTCCCCTCTGTGACGCTGCCAACTGTCTTTCCTGCCGCAGACGGGCCCGGCGGACTTGAAGCCGCCCTTGATGACCTGTGCAAGCAGGCGGAAAGCGCAGTGGACGCCGGACATTCGATCATCGTCCTCTCGGACAGGCCGATCGATGAGAAGCATGCCCCCATTCCGATGCTGATGGCGCTTGGGGCTGTTCATCACGATCTAATCCGGCGAGGCAAGCGCATGAGGGCCAGCCTGATTTGCGATACAGGCGAAGCGCGGGAAGTTCACCACTTCGCCGCTCTAATCGGCTACGGCGCCAGCGCCGTTAACCCATACCTGATCTGGGAGAGCTTGCGAGAGCTCTTTGAGCGTGGCGAGTTCAAGGGCGAAGAGGACGAAGAATATACCCTCGCCAAGTATCAGGCCTCCGCCAACAAGGGCGTGCTGAAAATCATGTCCAAGATCGGGATCTCCACGGTAACCTCCTACCACGGCTCGCAGATATTTGAGGCCATCGGTCTTGGCGATGCAGTAATAAAACGGTGTTTCGCGGGGACGCCCTCGCAGGTAGGCGGCCTGGGATTTCGGGAGTTGGCAGGAGATGTGCTCGCCCGCCACGACCGGGCCTTCGGCGGAGAGCTGACGCCCAAGTCCCGCCTTGAGGACCATGGCTTCATCCGATACCGCAAGACCGGCGAGTTCCACGCCAACAGCCCTGTTGTCGTGCGCATGCTTCACAAGGCGGTTCGTTCCGGCAACTATGAGGACTACATCCCCTATCGGGACGCCCTCAACAACCGACCTGTCATGTCCCTCAGGGACGTGCTGTCGTTCAAGAGGGACCGTCAGCCAATCCCAATTGACGAAGTTGAGCCCATTCAGGATATCTGGAAGCACTTTGTGACGGGCGCCATGTCCCTCGGGGCGTTGAGCCCAGTCGCCCATGAGACGCTGGCGATGGCCATGAATCACATCGGCGGCTCATCGGACACGGGCGAGGGCGGCGAGGATCCACGCCGATTCCGCAACCGGATGAACGGCTACAACGCCAACTCCAGGATCAAGCAGGTGGCGTCCGGACGCTTTGGCGTCACGCCGGAGTACCTGTCCATGGCGGAAGAGCTGGAAATCAAGATGGCGCAGGGCTCCAAGCCCGGCGAGGGCGGACAGCTGCCCGGCCACAAGGTCATCGAATATATCGCCTACATCAGGCACACGCAGCCGGGGATTACGCTGATCTCTCCGCCGCCGCACCACGACATTTATTCAATTGAGGATCTGGCGCAACTCATCTATGACCTCAAGACGGTAAATCCCCGCGCGAAGATCAGCGTCAAGCTGGTCGCCGAGGCCGGCGTCGGCACCATCGCCGCGGGCGTCGCGAAGGGCTACGCCGACAAGATCCATATTGCCGGACACGAGGGCGGCACAGGCGCAAGCCCGCTGTCATCCATCAAGAATGCCGGCACGCCGTGGGAGCTTGGCCTGACGGAGACTCAACAAGTACTCGTCATGAACGATCTCCGAGGGCGCGTCAAGCTGCGAACGGACGGCGGCATTCGCACAGGCAGGGACGTCGTCGTAGCAACGATGCTTGGCGCGGACGAGGTGGGATTCGGCACTGTATCTCTTCTTGCCATGGGCTGCGAGATGGCGCGGCAGTGCCACCTGAACAGCTGCCCCGTCGGCGTGGCCACGCAGCGCGATGACCTGATAGAAAAATTCAACGGCTCCGTAGACACGGTGGTCAATTACTTTACGTTTGTTGCGACCGAAGTGCGAGAGATACTCGCAAGCCTCGGCTATCGAACGCTGGACGAGATCATTGGCCATCCGGAATACCTGGCGCCGCGCGCTAATCTGGGCGACTCGGAGCGGGCGAAATATGTCGACGCCATGCGCCTGCTGACTCCGCCTGATCCGACGTTTGAACGGCCCGTCCGAAACCGTCAGGATCGCAATGATCGGCCAAATGACGTGAAGCTGGATGACCGGATTCTCGGCGACGTCGCCACCGCAATTGAAAGCAGGACGCCGGTTGCGGCTTCTTATGAAATCTCGAACTCCAACCGCACAGTGGGAGCACGCATTTCGGGCGCCATCGCGCACCGGTACGGAGTCAAGGGGCTGCCGCCCGGCACAATTGATTTGACTTTCACAGGCTCAGCCGGACAGAGCTTCGGCGCCTTCCTCAATGAGGGTGTCCGGGTGACGCTCAACGGCGAGGCGAATGACTATGTCGGCAAGGGCATGGCCGGAGGTGAGATCGTCCTGCGGCCCCCGGCCGGCGTCCCGTTTGAGACAAACCACAACTCCATCATGGGCAACACCTGCATTTATGGCGGCACCGGCGGCTATCTGTTCGCCGCAGGGCGCGCCGGAGAGCGATTCGGCGTCCGAAACAGCGGCACGCAAGCCGTTGTAGAAGGCGTAGGCGATCATGGCTGTGAGTACATGACGAGCGGCGTCGTTGTCATTCTCGGCTCGGTGGGCCGCAACTTCGGCGCGGGCATGGCCGGCGGAGCCGCCTTCGTACTGGATGAGAGCGGTGAGTTCCCGAAGCTCTACAACAGGGAGCTGCTCGTTCTTGACCGCCTTGAGGATCCGGAGGATGAGGAGCATATCCTGGACCTCATCCGTCGGCACGCGGAGGTGACCGGCAGCGCTCACGCGAATCGCATCCTCGGGGACTGGAACACGTACCGATCCCTGTTCTGGAAGGCGATTCCGGCGCAGCTGAGAGACAAGAATCTCTCGCTCGCGGAGGTCCTCAAGAAGGTGGAGGGCGTCGCGCTCGTTGCCGGCCGCTAGGCGGCGCAAGCTCGGTGACAATATCGTGATACGCTAGGCCAAACGCTTGGGCGTTTGTCTGGGGGTGCGTGACGCTGATGCGCGTGGGGCGCAGGAGTCAGCGTCATGGGGGCATAAGGAGGAGTGCGTTCATGAAGGCTGTCATATTGGCAGCGGGGCATGGATCCCGCTTTGAACAATACGGTGTGCGGCACAAGGCGCTCTTGCCCATCGGCGGGCGGACCGTCATTGACTACACTCTGGATTCCGTCAGCGCAGCCGGCATTACAAGCGTCGTGCTCGTCATTGGCCATGAGGGAGAAGTCCTGCGGGACGCCCTTGGCGATGGCAGCAGCCGCGGGCTGGACATTACATACGTTGTGAATCCTGAACACCACCGCGGCAATGCTATCTCCGTCCTCGCAGCCCGACAAGCCGTCGGCGCCGATCCGTTCATTCTTGCAATGGCGGACCACATGGCCTCAGCCGACATCCTATGCGGCCTTGCTGGCCGTAACGGCCCTGGCAGCGAGTCGCTGCACGCCCTGGCCGTGGACTTCAATCCTGCTCCCCGCCACATGGAGGAGGGCACCCGGGTCAGCGTGGATGATGTGGGGCGCATCGTCGCCATCGGCAAGCAGCTCCAGAACTGGAACGGCATCGATTGCGGCGTCTTCCGCTTTACGCCCGCCATCTTTGACGCTGTCGAGGCGGAGCTGGCCGGGGACAACAAGCAGGATGAGCTGAGCCACGCCGTAACTCGTCTCATCCTCTCAGGGCACGATCTGCACGCCCATGACGTAACCGGCGCCTTCTGGTTTGACGTTGACACCTGGGAGGACCTGAAGATGGCGCGTGAGGCGATTGAGGACGTTACGTAGCGGCTCTCAATGTACGAGGGCCTTGTATCACGATATCTGAATAGGCGATTCTCTCGTCCCATCGCCCGGTTGCTGACGCCCACCCCCATTACGCCCAATCAGGTCTCGCTCTTCGCGTTTCTTATGGCCGTGGGCGCGGCGGTGCTCTTCTGGCAAGGCCACAATATCTGGGCGGGAGTTGCCGTTCAGGCATCGTCCATCATTGATGGCGTCGACGGCGACCTGGCGCGCGCAAAGTCGATGACAAGCCTGTTTGGGGGCTTCTTTGACGCCTTGCTGGACCGTTACGCGGATGCCCTAATTCTCGCCGGCCTCGGCTACTGGGCCTTCACATACCAAGCCGGCGCGGACCAGACGACGACCACCATTCTCGCCGCTGCGGCAATCATCGGTTCGCTGATGATCAGCTACAGTCGGGCGCGGGCCGAGGCCACATTCGGGCAACCGTTTGAGGGGCTGCCGGGCGCGCTGGCGTCACGCGACTTGCGGCTTCTGCTCATCATGCTCGGATGTACGGCTTCTGCTCATCATGCTCGCGCGATTGTTGGGCAAGCAGTGGCGACGCTGGCCATCATCGGTGTACTAACAAACATGGTCGTCCTCTGGCGACTGGGCATCGCCCGCTGGGGCAACATCGGCGGCGGGGACAGCGAAGGACACTAGTCGGCCGTCTGCCAATTCACGCCGTCGCTAACGATAGTCCCTTCGGGCCACAACAAGGATCAGCGCCATTGCAGCCACTGTGTAGACGAACAGGGGAATGACGAGCCCGGCGGCCTCGAAAACCATTACGAACACCCACATCATGACCGTTATGCCGGTGAACGCCCAGGATGCCCTCCGCGCCACGCGAGTCAACTCATTGTTTCGGAGAGCGGCCCAGGCAACTGCCCCGCCTGCAAAACCGCCGCTTGCAGCTGAGCCGAAGAGGAACACGATAATGAGCACGATGGCCCACAGCGGCTCATCGGCCTCGAATTGTCCGCTGAATCCCATGTATAGGAGCGTTCCCGCGATTCCATACAGGAGGCCGATGCCAGTCGATATGACCGCGGCAAAGAGACCCAGCAAAGCCCCAACTGAACTGGACATCGCAGACCTCGTCCATTTCGCCTCTATCCTTGAAACGGTGGATACCCCCAAGGATACTTCGCGTAGCCTACTGCCCCCCTTGCGCCATTCTACGGGCCGTGTCCAGCTACAGATCCGTGGGACTGCGGCGTCCGCTATGCGTCTACTTCGCGCCGCCACACTCCGCATTCTGCTAGCATAGAGGCGGCTTGAGCGGCTAGCGCAGAGGAGGCCGGAGAGCAATGGCGAACAAGGAAGCGGACAACGCTATGGACTACCAGTTTCTGCTTTACGAGAAGCAGCGCAGCGGAGTGCTGATCACGCTGAATCGGCCCGAGGTCATGAACGCCATCTCGGACGAGTTGGATGTTGAGTTGCATCACGCCCTTGATGCCGCCGACGCCGACCCCGAGGTGCGCGCGATAGTCCTGACGGGCGCTGGACAGGCATTCTCCGCGGGGTTTGACATCGCGGGCGGAGGGGCGGATTACGTTTGGCCCTACGGCCTGCCGGAAGGCTCCAATATTGCCGCGGAAATCGACCGGTGGCGCACCCGCTTCTGGAAGAAGGAGCACGGGCGCATCGCCCGCATCATTGACGAGATCGACACACCAATCATCGCCGTCGTCAGCGGTTGGTGCATGGGCGGCGGCTCCTGGTATGCGCTGACGTCCCACATCACCATCGCCGCGGAGGATGCCGTCTTCGGTCAGGTTGAAGTCCGGATGATCTCTGACGACAACTACATCTGGATTCACCACGCCGGCTACAAGAACGGCCTGCGCTACGCTCTGACCGGCGACCACATTGACGCACAGGAGGCGCTGCGGATCGGCATCGTCAACAAGGTCGTTCCGACAAAGGACGTTGCGCTTGAGGAAGCGTTCCAGCTTGTGGAGCGTCTTGCGTTGGTGAGCCCGGAAACCGTCAAGATCAACCTTGCCGTCGCGATGCGCGGGCTGGAGACCATGGGCCTGCATAACGTCATGCGACTCAACTCGGAGCTGGCGGCTGCCGTAATCGTCTCCAAGCGTGAGGAGTTTACGGCCCCCCTTGAAAAGGCGCGCAAGGAGGGCGGACTCCGCGCCTTCATTCGCAAGAGGGATGAGCCATTCCAGCCGGAGCCGTTCGGGCCGCGTTCCGCCAAGGCCCGCGAGACCCGCGACGCCTCCGACTAACCCATGCCAATCCGATATCCCTTGCGGGGGACGCCCCGGCATCTGCTGCGCGCAAACGGTTGGCGCCTCCCCCATATGGTTGACTGACCGCATGCGTCGCGCGTTCGCTTTAGCGCGGTCAATTCAAATACGACCTTTCTCCTCAGTCCCATAGGAGGGATAACTCATGGCTGTATATGAGCCTGAGACTTCGTCGGGCTTTGACCGCGAAGGCCGTTCTCGATTCACATTCTCCTTCGCCGCGTTCGTCTTGATCGCGGCAGGCATAGCGGTTCTTCTTGTCGGGGCCTGAGCGTCGGCGCCCGACGATGAGGCCACAACGCCACCTGTTGAGGATTCGCGGCCCGGTGAACTCGTCGTCTACTCCGGTCGCAGCGAGAGCCTCGTAGACTCCATCATTGAGCAGTTTGAGGACGCGACCGGCATTGATGTCCGCGTCCGCTACGGCAGCACCTCAGAGATTGCCGCGGCGATCCTTGAGGAGGGCGGCAACTCGCCCGCCGACATCTTCTTCGCGCAAGACCCGGGGGGACTCGCGGTAGTGGAGGAGATGTTCACTGTCCTGCCCGATGAGGTCCTCAACCGCGTCCCCGCAAACTACAGGTCGCCTGATGGCAAGTGTGTCGGCCTGTCCGGCAGGGCGCGCGTCATCGTATACAACACAGACCGCGTAAGCGTGGATGACCTGCCGGATGATCTGCACGGCTTAACGGATTTGGTGTGGCGCGGCCGCATCGGCTGGTCGCCGACCAACGGATCGTTCCAGGCCATGGTTACAGCCATGCGCGTCATGTGGGGCGAGGACGAAACTCGGGCGTGTCTTGAGGGGATACAGGCTAATGAGCAGACAATCTACACCAAGAACACACCCACCGTGCAGGCCGTAGCAGTGGGAGAGGTTGACGTTGGATTCGTCAATCACTACTACCTGTACCGGTTCCTGCAAGAGGAGGGGGGCGAGTCCTTTGGCGCGCGCAACGCGCATCTCAGGGCCGGCGGGCCGGGCTCGCTCATCCTTGTGGCCGGCATCGGCGTGCTTGAGACGACGGACAACAGCGACAACGCCGTCAAGTTCATCAACTTCATGCTGTCCACCGTTGCCCAACAGTATTTCGCCAGCCAGACATACGAGTACCCGCTGGTTGAGGGCGCAGATGTCAACCGGCTCCTGACGCCGCTTACGGAGATCAACGCGCCTCATATAGACATGGCGGACCTCGGAGACATTGAAGCCACGCTCGACCTCCTGCGGGACACCGGAGCCCTTCCATAAGTGGACATTGAGGCCGCCGATTTTCCTGGCGCCCCGGCCCCCGCCCGCAGGCGACGGCAGCCGCCGGCTACGCTCCAATTCTCGGCCCTCTTGGTCGGCGCGGCGGTGCTGCTGCCCGTCGTGTACCTCACCATTCGGGCGCTTGACGCCGGCGTTGAGTCCGTCGCGGACATCCTGTTGGGGGGGCGAATCGCCGCCATCATCGCCCGCAGCCTTGTGCTTGTCGCCATCGTCTCAGTCGCATCAGCGCTGATTGCGCTGGCATTGGGGTGGTTCATTGAGCAGACGGACCTCCCGGGGCGCAGGATGTGGAGCCTCCTCATCGTTCTGCCGCTTGTCATTCCCAGCTACGTCGTGGCCTTTCTGTTCATCGCGGTGTTTTCTCCGCGAGGAGTGATTCAGAGAATCTTTGCTGAGCCGTTCGGCATCAATGAGATGCCCTCGCTCTATGGTCTGCCCGGCGCTGCCATAGTCCTGACGCTTGTTTCCTATCCCTATCCCCTCCTGACGGTCCGTGCGGCGTTGCGTGGCTCCGGTCGGGCGCTTGAGAATGCATCGCGAACCCTCGGCAAGGGGCCATGGCGGACCTTTGCGCGCGTCACCTCCCGCAGCTGCGGCCTGCGCTGGCCTCCGGAAGCCTGCTCGTCGCCCTCCACACGATCAGTGACTTCGGCGCCGTCTCCCTTTCGCGGTATGAGACGTTCACGTGGGCGATCTAGGTGCAATACACCAGCTACGTGGATCGCACGGCTGCCGCCGCTCTCGCCCTCGTGCTTGTAGACCTCGCCCTTTTCCTATTTGCGGTCGAGAACAATGTGCACGGCGACCAATCGGAAGAGACGAGCCAGAGCGGGGGAGCGCAAGGGGCAAACACGCCGCCTGTCCCATTGGGCCGATGGAAATATCCGGCGATCGCGTTCTGTTCCGCCGTCGTTCTCCTCGCACTCGTCATACCGATGAGCGTGCTGTTGTTCTGGCTCATTAGGGGAATCATCGTCGGCGAGCAGCTTGGATCCGTCTGGGGCCCCGCCGCCAGCTCGGCCTTGGCCTCAGGGCTGGCGGCCGTCGGAGCCGTGATCGCCGCCCTACCCGTCGTTGTCCTGGCGACGCGCTATCCCGGGCGATCCAGCATGATCATTGATCGGGTCAGCCACCTGGGTTTTGCGCTACCCGGCATAGTCATCGCGCTATCTCTCGTCTTCTTCGGCGCCCGGCTTGTTCCCGCCCTGTATCAGACCCACGTCATGCTGGTCTTCGCGTACATCATCCTGTTCCTTCCCGTCGCCATCGGCCCGTTGCGTACGTCGCTCTTGCAGGTCAACCCTCGGGTAGAGGAGGCCGGGCGGACGCTTGGCCGAAGTCCATTCGTCGTTTTTCGTACAATAACAGTGCCGCTTTTGCGCCCCGGCCTGCTGGCAGGCGGCGCGTTGGTCTTTCTCAGCGCGATGAAGGAGCTGCCCTCTACCTTGCTTCTCAGTCCACTTGATTTCTCCAGCCTGGGGAGCACGATCTGGTCAGCAAGCTCCGAGGCATTCTTTGCGCAGGCGGCGCTGCCCGCCCTCCTGCTCGTGCTCGTCTCAGCTATCCCGATGATCTTCCTCCTCGGCCACAGACGGAGCCCGCAGACATGACGAACGACGACGCCTCAATCATTCTTCGGTGCTCCGGGCTAGCCAAATCGTATGGGCCCGGCGCTGACGCCGCGCGGAATGTCGACCTTGACGTTGCGGAGGGGTCGATACTAACGCTTGTAGGACCCAGCGGCTGCGGCAAGACGACGTTGCTGCGTCTCATTGCCGGACTTGAGACGCCCGACGCTGGAACCATTGAACTGGACGGCCGGATCATCACGGGAAATGGCGTGGCGATCCCGCCGGAGAGGCGAGGCATGGGATTCGTCTTTCAGGACTATGCCCTGTTTCCCCATATGACTGTCGCCGCCAACATTGCCTATGGCGTGAGCAGGAGGGACACGTCCCGGCCCCGGCGCGTTGCCCAGATGCTGGAGCTTGTCGGCCTGATGGATCAACGGGAT
This sequence comes from Dehalococcoidia bacterium, assembly GCA_965237465.1. Lineage (GTDB taxonomy): Bacteria > Chloroflexota > Dehalococcoidia > UBA6926 > UBA6926 > VXMO01. The sequence continues at coordinate 1,924,916 of OZ250138.1, read as the reverse complement.
CGGCGGCCTCATGAGCTCTCCGGCGGGCAACGCCAGCGCATTGCTCTCGCCCGCGCTTTGGCTCCGGAGCCCAGGGTCCTGCTGCTGGATGAACCGTTCTCCAATCTCGACCCAACCCTGAGCGACCGGCTACAACAGGAGGTCAAGGGGATCCTGCGTCGAGCGGGCATCACTGTCATTTTCGTGACCCATGATCAGGAAGCGGCCCTTTATATGGGCGACACAATCGCGATCATGGATCATGGCCGCATACAACAGACGGGGGCGCCTGACGAGGTCTTTCATCGGCCCGCAAGCCGATTCGTTGGGGCGTCCCTCGGCGAAGCGGACTTCATTCCGGCCCATGCGACTGGCGGGGCCTCTCGAGCGATGACCGAGCTGGGAGAGGCGGAGGTCTTTCCTTCTTCGCGCGACCAATCGCCCGATACGGCGCTGGATATCATGCTCCGCCCGAAGGATCTCTCCATTCGACCGGCGACGGACGGCAACGGCATCGTGACGGACCGAGTGTTTACGAGCCCTTTCTATGCCTATCGCATCCGGCTGGCGTCAGGGAGGACGTGCCGCGTGCTGGCCTCGCACGTCACCGCCATCGACATTGGAGAGCGCGTGGACGTCCGCATCGCCGCCGGCCACGCGCTGCCCGTCTTTCCTGGCAAGCAGGCGAACAATGGCGAGGGCGCGCAGGCGAACTAGCCCCCAGGTTGCCCCAATCCGCGCCGGACACTATACTCCGTTGCATGTAAGGGGATAGCGTGGCGCCAGTTTATGGTGGCGCATGGAGGCATAAACGAATGCCAATCTTTGAGTACGGATGCAAGACCTGCGGCAACGGGTTCGACAAGTTCGTGCGCGGGTACAATACACCGGTTGGTGTGGCCTGCCCTGCGTGCGAAGGCGAAGACGTTGAGCGGAAGATGTCCATGCCCGGCGTCACGGGCGTCTGGCAGAGCAATGTTCCGGACTTCAAGATGCCCAAGCCGGTTCAGGTTCGCCCGGACGATCCCTTCCGCTGCATCGCCTGAGCGCCCAAACGCCCTCGCCGCGGCGCCCACTAAACGTCTGTTCGTCCAATGCCCATCTTTGAGTACGCTTGCCATGCGTGCGAAGGCGCGTTCGAGCGGCTAACGCGCAATATTAACGCGGACACCGACAACGTCGTATGTCCCGGATGCGGTTCCCCGGACGTTCATAAGGTTATTTCAATGTTCGGCGTCTCAGGGGGCGAGTCGGGCGGCGGCATGCCGTTTCCGGGCGGCGGCGGTGGCCACACCCACAACGGCATCACTTGAACTACTTGACGTTAACAATCGTCGCGCCCCGTGCGGGCGCACTTCAGACCGGAGCGGCAAACTTTCTGACCCGAGCTTGGTAGAGGGCGGCCTCGCATACGGCGCGGGGCGCTCGGCCCTTGAACCCTTCTAGCATTCCGTGCGCCTCATCGCGCGTGCGGTGTCCACAAGCGGGTACTGCGCGGTCGTTCAAGGATCTCGCGGATGGCGGCGTGGGTCTGCGGTCCGGCTGCGATCACGCCGTCAATCAACGTATCTCTCCGGTTGAATCGCATCGGCTGGCCATCCATGTCCGTCACGGTCCCTCCTGCCGCTTCAACAAGCAGCGCTCCGGCGGCGACGTCCCATTCGTTCTTCGGCTCCATGCTGATCACCGCGCCGGCCTTGCCCGCAGCAACGAGCGCCATCTTGTACGCGATAGAGCCCAGGGTCTTGACCTTAAATTGCGCGCCGCGCAATTGATCCCATGCGCCCCACCTGATTTCGCTGCGTGACCCAAGCACTAACACGCCGTCCAGGGACTCGTAATCAGTAACGCGCGTCTCGATGCCGTTGAACGTCAGCGCCGCGCCGCGCTCAGCCAGAAATGTCTCCTCTGCCCACGGATTGAGAATCCCGGCAGCCGTCGGCTCGCCGGATATGGTCATCGCAACGGAGACGCACCATTCAGGTTTGCCGGCAAGGAAGCCGCGCGTGCCGTCGATGGGATCGACCACCCACACGCGTTCCATTTCCAGCCGATGCCCGTCATCAACGGTCTCCTCTGACAGCCAGCCCTCTCCAGGACGCACAAGCTCCCGATGCAGCAAGTCATCAAGGGCGTGATCAGCTGCAGTGACGGGGCCGTCCCTTCCCTTGTGACGAACCTCAACGGTGTGATGGGAGAATGTCCGCGCCAGCTCTTCGGACTGCTCCAGGGCAGTCGAGATGCGCTCAAGATAACCCGAATCGGCGGTCATCCTACTTGCTTGCTTTCAGCATCGTTCTCATCGTCATACACTACTACCCCGTCGACAATTGTCATAACGGGCCTGATGTCCCCCAACTGGGTGGCTGTGGCCGTCTCAGGATCACCGGACAGGACTGTCATGTCGGCCGGAACGCCCTCGCAAAGGCCCGGCGGCGAGGCATCGCGTGAGGCGTGGGCCGCGCCAATTGCCAGCATTCTCAACGCCGTCCTGAAATCAAGACCGTGACTCATAGCCTCCGCATAGAGGTCCCACGCGCCCGGCAATCTCTTGATGAATGGAGCGTCCGATCCCCCGGCGACCAAATGTCCGCCATCAGCCAACGCCCGCCAGGGATTGGCCCATGCCGCGCGTTGTGGTCCCAGCCGCCTGGTCAACATGCCCCAGCGACGCGATTGCAGAGACAGCACAACGCCGAGGTGCGCCGCACGACACAGCAGGTCCGGCGCAAGGACGGCGGCGTGCTCAATTCGAGGGCGCGTCATGCGGCACTGCTCCACCCCATACGTCGATTCCAGGGCGTCAAGGACCCTCTCAATCATTCGATCACCGACGGCGTGAATGGCAGGCTGCAGGCCCGCCCGCCGGATTGCGTCAAGCATATCCAGCAGATCCGCCAGGGACACACCATCCTCGCCGAAAGTATGGGGCGAATCAGCATATGGCCTGCGGAGCGCCGCCGTGCTGGCAAATAGCGTGCCATCCGCAAATATCTTTGCACCGCCAATGCGGGCCTTAACGCTCGCTCGTGTCAGCAGGTCTCGCGGCAATGACTCCAGCGCCTCCACGGGAACGATGCCATTCACGCGGACCGGCAGCTCGCCGGCATCGTCCAGCTCAAACAGCGCCTCCAGCTCAGCAGCGACGTTCTCCAGAAAAATGGCGTGCGCAGTCGTGACCCCCGCGCGGGCCGCGGCGCGCGCTCCCGCACGAATCGGATCATGGAAATCAGCGAGCCCAAGCTCCGCCATCATGGCGTCCCAAGCCATGTAGAGCGCCCGTTCAGATAGCTCGCCGGTCAAGGAGCCATCGCCGTTCCGGCCGATGCGGCCTCCGGCGGGATCAGGGGTGGATTCAGTCACGCCTGCCCTGCGCAACCCCTCAGAATTGGCGATGCAAAGATGTCCGTCGGCGCGGGCAAGCAGGACAGGGTTTGCCATGGCCACGGAGTCAAGTTCCGCGATGTTCGGCGCTCTCCCGTGCTCCAGGGCGGCGGGGTCCCATCCCCGCCCGTAGATCCACGCGCCCGGCGGTTTTGCCGCGGCGGCATCTTTGACGGATTCGGTGATGTCGTGGACGCTCGCGGCGTCGGCCAAACTGAGCCAGCCGGGTGTCATCCCAAAATAGGCGAGATGAAAATGAGCATCAACGAGGCCGGGAATAGCCGTTCGGCCCCGGAGATCGATAATGCAGGTATCCGCGCCTCGCGCTTCGCTGACCTGTGCCTCAGTTCCTGTTGCTGCGACTCGACCGTTGACTATCGCCGCCGCATTCGCGATTGGCCGAGCAGCGTCCAAGGTATGGATGCGGCCATTGAGGATCAGCGCATCAGCGGCATCGGATGAAATGGCGGTGTCCGGCGGCGGTATCAGGGCGCGAGGGCGCTGCGCTTGTTGTTGAGGTAGTCGACCAGCACGTACTGCCCAAGCTTGTCCGGCTGGGTGAAGAAGGCCCTCCCTCGGTTGAGGCGCGTCATCTGCCGCACGAAATTGACCAGGTAGTAGGCCATTTCAAGCATGAAGACATTGATGACGATGCCTTCCTGAGTGCAGCGCTTGACCTCTCTAAGCGTCATCTCAAGCGTGCGCGGGCTGGGCGGGTACGTGAAGTACGGCGCGCCGCCCTCAAGGTGGGCGGTCGGCTCTCCGTCCGTGACCATGATCACCTGTCGTGTGCTGGAGCGATGTTTGTTCAACAGTTGCCGGGAGAGGATAAGCGCGTGCTGCATGTTGGTTCCGGGAGAGTAGCCGCCCCACGTCGCCTTCACCAGCTGATCGCCCTTCAACTCCCACGCGTAGTCCGCGAATCCAATGACGTACAGGTTGTCGCGCGGGAACTGCATCTTGATGAGCGTGTGCAGCGCGAGCGCCATCTTCTTCGCGGCGTCAAAGCTGCCACTTATCGCCATTGAGCGACTCTGATCCAGGAGGATGACCGTGCTCGCCTGCGTCAGGGATTCCTCGCGGTAAACCTCAAAGTCTTCCGGGCTGAGGCGCAGCGGCGTGCCGGGGCCGTTGCTCATGACGGCGTTCTTTACAGTTCGGGTCATGTGCACGTCGAAGGTATCGCCGAATTCGTAGATCTTTGTGCTTTCCTCATCCTTCTCGCCAAAGAGACCGTTCTTGCGCATCTCATGGGCGCCGATTCCGGCGTGACGCAGCTTCGAGAAGATGTCCTTGAGAGCCTTTTCACCGATCTTGCGGATTCCGCGAGGCGTGAGGTCCAGCTTGTCGCCGTTGGCGCGAATATAGCCCGCCTTCTCCAGTTCCTCCTGTAGCTTGCGCAGCCAATCCAGGTCTCTCGCCGCGTCCTCGCCCAGCAGTCGTTCCATCTGATCCCGATCGATGGCGTCGAGATCTCCTCTGCGCTCTCCCTCACGCAGCCCCGCCTCCAACTGGTCCATCTGCTGGAGCTGATCCATCAGGCGCATGGCCTCTTGCAGAGACAGCGACTCGCCGCCTGCGAACGGATAATTCTGCCGCATCTCCTCCATCGGCATCATGCTCTCCATCATTGATGCGAGCTGAGCCATCTCCTGCACGAGCCCCGGATCATTGAGGGCAGCCTCCATGGTCTCCTGCAGCTCCTGCCGCAGGTTTTCGGGCAGGCTCTCCATCAGGGACTGGAATTGCGCCATCTGCTCCATCAGGCGCTGCATCAGCTCATCGAGGTCGCGCGGCGGGTTATCGCCAAACATCTGGCCCCACTTCTCCATGAATTGGTCGAAGTTGGGATCCTTGCCGTCCGCCTGGTCGCGCAGCATCTGGTTGAGGTCCTGGAGCATCTCCTTGGTCGCCGCGATTTGCTCCGGCGTGATGTCGCGCATCTGCTGCATCACATTCTGCATATAAGACTGGGAGGCCTGTTGGCGGAGGGAATCCAGGAGTTCCTGAAACTGTTGTCGCGCCTCTTCATCCATGAAGTCGTAGTCGCTGAGTTCCTTGATTGCGCCGCCGGGGTCATCCGGCAGCGAATCCATGAAATCCATCTTGCGGCGCGCCATGTTCTCCAGGGCCTGGGCCGTCGCGCGATCCATTGCTTCGCCGCGTTGTGATCGCTGTTGCGATCCCCGTTGGCCGCCTTGCTGGCTGCCCTGTTGGTTTCCTTGCTGCTCCCCTTGCTGGTTGCCTTGTTGGTCGCCCTGCTGTTCACCGGAGTCGGAGTTCTGCTGGTCATCGCTGCCGCGATTCAGTTCGCGCTCCAGCTGCTCCAGGAATCTGGCAAGCTCCTCTTCGGCGGCCTGCCGACCGGCGGCGGCATCCTGCCCATCGCCGCCTGCCTGTGGGTCCTGGCCCTGCTGCTGATCCGTCGCGTCTGCGCCGTTGCCGGATTCCTCGGGCGGATTTTCCATAGCGCCCTGAGCCTCCTGCATTCGCTGCGAGAGGGTATCGCGCTCCAGCTCTCGAATCTCCTGGAGCTTCTCGCGGATGCCATCCATCACTGAATTGAGGTCATAACGCTCCATGTAGTTCTGGCGCTGTTGCCGAAGCCTCTCCGTCATCTGCCGGATTCCCTCAATGTTCTGGCCGTCTTGAGTCTGGAATCCTCTCAGGCTCATGCGGCGCAACGCGCGCGAGATATCGCCGTGGTTGGCAAGGTCATCGGAGATGGCCTCCATCACGTCCTCAGCGCTGGCGCCGAATGGTTCCTGCGAGTTATCCCAGCGGCCGTAACGAAAAATCGGCATTGGAGGCGTCCTTAAAGGTGCAACAGAGCTGGAGTAAAGCCGGGATGGTCCCAACGTCTCCCTCTGTCCCACCGTCGCTTTTCGGCTCATGATACATGCGCCATTGAATGAGCGCCAATTGGGCCGACTTGGTCGCGGAAGGCGAATGCGCCGCATTTCTCCGCTCCCATCCTGCTCAATCGCGACGCCAGGTGATATACTCTTCCTTGTCCCGGTGACTCTAGCGATGCGGACCCACCCGTTCCCATCCCGAACACGGAAGTGAAACGTTTCAGCGCCGACGATACTGGGGGGGCAGCCCTCTGTGGAAAATAGGTCGTTGCCGGGGCTTTTTCTTGGTCACTGTTGAATGCTTGCGGGGTCGCTTTGACGTATTCAAAGCGACCCCGCAACGTTACACGGCAGCCTTCCGCGGACCTGAGACCTCCATACAGGCGCCGTGGTTGTCACAATGGGGCCCAACGCAAGACTGATGACGTCCGAACAAGACAACCATGACCACACGCCGGGCGCCCTGCGCGTCGGCGATCTTGTGCTGCTCATTGATCGCAAGCGCCGCCGATACCTTGTGCGGCTGCGGGCCGGCGGCCAGTTTCACTCCCACTCGGGCATCCTCAGACACGACGATCTGATCGGCAGCCCGGAGGGCAGCACGTTCCGAACGGAACAGGTCGGCGGCGCCTACATCGTCCTCAGGCCCACGCTCAGCGACTACATCCTCAAGATGAAACGGGGCGCGACGCCCATCTACCCCAAGGATCTTGGCGCAATCCTCACATATGGGGATATCTACCCGGGGGCGGCCGTCGTCGAGGCCGGCATTGGCTCAGGCGCGCTCACCATCGCCCTTCTGAACGCGGTGGGACTCCAAGGGCGTGTCGATTCCTATGAGGTTCGAGAGGACTTTGCGGCGGTGGCCAGGCGCAACATCACCGACTACGTGTCCGAGGAAATGGCGAAGCGCCTCACTATCCACATCTCGGACATCTACGAGGAAGGGATTCAGGGTTCCGGCTTTGACCGCATGGCGCTCGATTTGCCGGAGCCGTGGCGGGTCATCCCCCATGCAGAAAAGGCGCTACGGCCCGGCGGCATCTTCCTTGCATACATCCCAACGACGCTCCAGCTCCACAGGCTCTGGCAGGACCTTGAGGCGCATCCCTCCTTTGGCCTAATCGACCAGTTCGAAATCGCCCTGCGCCAATGGGACGCGGGCCCGCAATCGCTCCGGCCGGCGCATCGCATGGTCGCCCACACCGGATTCATAACAACAGCGCGGCGGCTGGCGGACCCCTCTTGACCCTGCGCTCGCGTCTACCCCTCTGCCTGTAGGCGCTCCACGGCGCGTCCTCGGCGGCTCAGGCCTTAGCGCCGTAACATAGTTTCATGGCTGCCACTCGACCTAGAGTAACTATCTACACCGATAGTTCCGCCGATCCTAACCCGGGCCACGGGGGCTATGGCGTCGTGCTGATTTCCGGTAGCCACCGTAAAGAGCTTTCCGGAGGATTCCTGGAGACCACGAACAATCGGATGGAGATCGTGGCGGCAATCCGTGGCCTTGAAGCTCTCAATACTGAGTCTGATGTCACGCTTTTTAGCGACTCCAAATACGTTGTAGATAGTATCTCGAGCGGATGGGCAGCAGGCTGGCGCGTCAAAGCATAGAGGCGTAAGAATGGCGAACCCGCGCTAAACCCGGACCTACGGGAACGACTCCTCGATTTGTGCGATCGCCATAACGTGGACTTTCGCTGGATACGTGGGCACGCCGGAGACATCGAGAACGAGCGCGCCGACAGGCTTGCGGGTCAGGCCGCAAATTCAGAGAACCTGTCCATAGACGAGGAATATGAAGCGGCACAATCGACCTCAGTTCTTGAACAACGCGGCGTTGCGGATGAACCGCGACCCGCGATTACCGAGCCTGGTCAACAGTGTCGCAAGTGTGGGACGCCTGTTATTAGGAGGGCGATCAAGAGCAAAAGGCGGAAGCCGAATCAGACGTACTACTTCGACTGGCATTTGTATTGCCCGAGCTGCAACAACATGTACATGGTCGAATCAGCGAAACGTTACATTTAGGATGCTCCATTGGCAAAATCCTGACGATATTCCTATCGGTTTCATCACCACCGCGCTGCGTCTGGCGGATCAGACATAGAGGGTGCCGTTACCGCAAGCGGCGCACTGATTTCCCTATTGACGGCGCAGCCCCTCCGTGACCGGCAGCTTTCATCAACCATGTATCATGGCAGTGGCCACCGACGGAGCTGGATGGATGCGCACCTTGACAGGTTCCGGCCGGCGTTGCATAGATTAGTTTCGAATAGGCGGCGAATGCACCGAGCGGGCGGGCGTAACTCAGTGGTAGAGTGTCTGCTTCCCAAGCAGAATGTCGTGGGTTCGATCCCCATCGCCCGCTCCATTTCCGCTGCCGATACGATGAACAGTTCAGAGGCTCGCGCAGGATGCTGACCAGCAGCCTAAACGCGTCTGGCCTATCTAACAGCCCCGCCATGCAAGCAGGTGAACGCAGCGATGTTTGAAGCCCTTACAGACAGACTCACCGGCGTCTTTGACCGCCTATCAGGCCGTGGCCGCATTACGGAGGCTCACGTTGAGGAGGCCTTGCGGGAGGTGCGTCGCGCCCTCCTTGAGGCCGACGTCAATCTGCGCGTTGTGCGAGGTCTGCAGGAGCGCATAAGAGAGCGCGCCATTAGCGCGGATGTCCTGCAATCCGTGACGCCCGTTCAGCAGATTATCAAGGTGGTGCAGGAAGAGCTGACGGAGGTGCTCGGCAAAGAGCGCCGCACGCTGGATGACGGAGCTCAGCGCCCCGCTACCATCCTGCTCGTCGGACTCCAGGGGTCCGGCAAGACGACGACGGCAGCCAAGCTTGCCGCCCAACTCCTCCAGCAAGGGCAGAGCGTTCTGATTGGAGCCGGCGACGTGCGTCGGCCTGCCGCCATTGAGCAGCTGACCGTCCTTGGCAATCAGATCAATGTCCCCGTGCACTCAGAACCCGGCAACGCGGATGTCGTGGGCGTTGCGCGCGCATCGCTCACCGCCGCTCGCAAAGCGAACGCGCACTGGCACATCTTTGACACGGGCGGTCGACTGCAGGTTGATGAAGCCCTGATGGCCGAATTGGTTGACGTGCGGGCGGCCCTGGACCCCGCCGAGGTCTTGCTGGTGGTTGACGCAATGACGGGACAGGATGCCGTCAACGTCGCGGAGGAATTCCACCGTCTGGTTCCGCTAACAGGCCTCGTGCTGACAAAGATGGACGGCGATGCGCGGGGCGGCGCGGCGCTTTCAATAGCCACCGTCACGGGCCTGCCCGTCATGTACATCGGCGTCGGCGAGCGCATGGATGCCCTGGAGCCGTTCTACCCGGACCGCCTTGCCGGGCGGATTCTGGGAATGGGCGACGTCGTCACCCTGGTGGAAAAGGCCCAACAGACGGTCGATGAAACCAAGGCCAAAGAGATGGAGCAGAAGCTGCGTACGGCCAGCTTCACTCTTGAGGACTTCCTTGAGCAGATGGCTCAGCTGCGGCAAATGGGCAGCATGTCGCAGGTGATGGAGATGCTCCCCGGGTTCTCCCGCCTCAAGGGAAAGGTCTCTCCGGAGGCGTTTGATGAGCAGCAGATGAAGCGCGTGGAGGCGATCATCCTGTCCATGACGCCGGAGGAGCGCCAACGCCCTGAGATTATCGGCGGCAGCCGCAGAAAGCGCATCGCCCGCGGCAGCGGCGCCCAGACGGCGGACGTGAACCGCCTGCTGAATCAGTTCACGGAAATGCGCAAGATGATGAAACAGCTGTCGTCGGGACGCCGAATCAAGGGCTTGCCCTTTAATCTCAGCTAGGTTTGCGAGTCAGCGAGTCCCGGAGCTGTTGCACAAGGGGCCGCAGCGCGCCTATGAGTGCATCCGCCTCATCGACGGGAACCTCAAACAGCTTCCGGTTCGTCGCCGGAAACACCATCCAGAAATAGAACCCCTCCCACGCGCGATCCACCGCAACCTCGCCTCGGGCCCGCATGACCGCCTCAAGGTATTTGGTCCGAAACCGCGTCATCACGTGGTCAAAGACCACCTCATCTTGCGTCACCGTGGGGGCTGCAAGAAACGCCTCGCGCCAAGCCTGCTCACTCGGTGGTTCAGTCATGCGTCAGTATGCCCACGTCACGCGCGACGCGTCATTTTGGTACAAGCTGAGAGGACATGGAAATGGGGCGGGCGCGGCTATACTGAAACTGGAGCCACCGGAGGACAAAATGGCAATCATGGACGTCAAGCACGCTGCCCGTCTCGCGAAAGAACACATCGGCGAGCTATTTGAGGACGAACACATCATCAACGTCGGCCTTGAAGAAGTCAGCTATGACGCAGAGTCAACCAGCTGGAAAATAACTATAGGCTTTGATCGCGTCTGGGAGAGGAACGATGCCCATGCGCCTTCAATCTTTCGGCCTGCCCCTCAGCGCGCATACAAAATGGTGACGATGGTTGATGGGACAGGCGAAGTAACGTCCATGAGTGACCGCGTCGTAGACCTGTCGCGGTAGCCGGATGCCGCCGACAGGAATCTTCGTAGACTCCAATCTCCTTGTCCTCTTAGTCGTCGGACGTTTCGATCAAGGCCTGATTGCCGGGCACCCACGACTATGCGCCTATGAACAAGGCGACTACGATAAGTTGCTTGAACTCATCCGGCCCTATGGAACTGTGCTCGTGACACCAAACACCTTGACCGAGACATCCAACCTGCTCGGCCGCTACGATGAGCCGCGCCAGTCGCAGCTATTTGCAGTGCTGCGCGACTTAATCGACGAGAGTAATGAGATAACAGTGGTGAGTAGCAGGGCCTCACATAGACCGGAATTCAACCGACTTGGCTTGGCAGACTCAGCCTTCCTGGAGGCAATTGAACAGGATATGCCGCTTGTCACGGTGGACTTGCAACTCTACTTGGCGGCCTCCGCCAAGATTGGAGATTCAGCAATAAATTTTGCGTATCGCCTAAATCAATAGACCCGTCCACCCCCGGCCAATCCTCCGCCGTTGGACTACCTGTCATACCTCACCCGTCGATCTCAATGAGAATCTGGCAGTGATCGCTGCTGTCCCATTCTTTGACGCCGTTCAGGGCACGGACCGAGATGGCCTCATGGAATCCACGGGAGGCGAATGCGTAGTCGAGTTGATTGGCCGCATCGGCCGGCGAGCTCCCATTAGGTGTAAAGGTCACGACGTTTCGGGAATTCGCCGGCTGGCCTTTCGGCGGCGTCCGTGCCTGTCGCCCATTTGGAGCCTGCGGGCCAACGAACTCCAGCCCGGTCGAATTCATTCGGTCAAATACTGACCGGTAACGCGCCTCCCAGTATGGATCGCCATTGTCGCCGTAGCCGTACAGGAGATTGAGATCTCCAGCGGCGATTATGCGGTGTCTAGTCGTATCTTCGTGGCCAATGAACGCGGAAAGGTCGGAGATGATCCGGCGCGCGGAGCCATCCGAGTATCCAGTGTTCCACGACGTCTTGACACTAGGATGCGGCCCAATCCATCGGCCGTACTATGGAGACCGCGATGAACGGCTCAATCGTTCCGTCCTTTGGCGTGACCCGCGCCGCCGCTATGATGCCAACGCCGCTCACTTCGATTTCGTCCGGCGCGCCGCCCCCCACGGCGCTTACCTGCTTGAACCACTCAACGTCCACACGATCAGAGAGCTTAACGACCATTGGCCAGCGGTCGTAGAGGGCAGGCCAACGGCCATGCCACCAATCGGAGTTCCAGTGGTGGGAGTCATACGATTCTTTCGGGCCGATTTCCACCCCGCTCACATCGTCCGGCGGACGCCCGCCCTCCTGCACCAACGCAATATCGGCGTCCATCGCCTCCAACTCCCGCCACGGCGCGTGCCTCTTGGCGATATTCCAACTAACGACGCCAATCATTCATCAATGGTAGGTCAGCGGACACCACGCCGCAAAACGGGGATCATGGCGCAACGAGCCATGGAACAGCGGCCCCTGATTTCCTCTTCGCCCGAGACCCCTAACGGGAAGCGCGCCTCCCGTGCGTGGCCCTAATAGTGGGTCACGCACGGGACAAATGTCTCAGTTCACCTCGAGCCCGGTCAGGGTCTCGATCTCCTTTGCAGGAGGCTCCACCCACGCCGGCAGCGCTTCGTCCTCCCCGGCAAGGAACTCGCCATCAACGGTTTCATCCTTGACCGGCTCGTGAGTCGTATCGCTCACATCGCCCAAGTCGCGTTCAGAGTTCCTGCGCACATTGTGGGCGGCGGGTGGAGCGCTTGCGATTCCCGTATCCGCAAAAAGCGCCGAAGTCGACACGTCCGTGGGGCGTTCGAGACTCTCTTCGGCACTGTGGTGTGAAGGGGTTGCCGGAGGTGGGCCGGACTCGCGCGGGGAGCCCACCGGAACATTGAGGATGGGAAGTACTCCTGTCATGAGACCCGATCCGATGTGAAGGCTTCCAAACATGTCGCCCTCCTTCGCAGGCCGGGCAATTTGCCTTCCCTTTCGGGTCCCCGACCCGCTTTACACGGTCGGTATACTCTCCGCTTGACCTCATGTCAAATCGGCTGTCCTCGTTTGACGCGCATAGACAGAGGTGTCGGCGCCGTAAACCACGCGCGCCCCCGATCCGGCCATCCATGATCCGAACGGGGGGGGCGATCCGTTATTCCCGACTTGATCGGGAATCCATGTGGAGTGGGGCGCGGAACTAGTCGCGGGCTGTCACGAACCGCGGCCCAAAGGCTCAAGCATTGCTACTGACTGTGCTTTCGGTTATATAGAGTGATCCCGCTAGGCCAAGACCGCTATTACAAGGGCGGTCACCGCAATTGCCCCTGTAACAATCGAACTCAGCCCAAGCACAATTACCCAGCGAACCAACGCGGCCTGGTGCCTAGCCATTTGGGCAATAATCTCGGCCTGAGCTTCCCCATTGTCCTCCAGAGCATCAAGTCGATCCTGTAACGCTGAGAACTCTTTATCTGAAGTCCCACCGTTAGTTGTCACGTTATTGTTACGTGCTTGGCGGTTTCGTTGAGTGCCACGCGCAGTTTCATAAATCTTGGCACCAACTTCCGCAAGCTTGGGAGCCGCCTTGATGACCTCCGTCCACGGAATGCTTGAAGCCACAACAGCGACAATGGCAGGCCAAGCCATTTGGTAACACCTCCAAGTTAGGTCACTCCAAGGACACTCCAGCGCATCAACAGTACGTTTTTCGCCTGCTCCGGACTAGTCCCGCGCGGCTGCGGACCTCGGGCCGAAGGGCTCTGGCTGGAATGGGCCGTCCCGCTCCTGTAGGTAGGCGCGTAGTCCGCCGGTCTTGGCGGCGTCATCCATGTGCTTCTTGAAATCCTCTCGCTGTGACGTGTGCGCGAGGGCCGAGAGCTCCGCGTTCAGGTTCCACGCGTTGCTGAAGCCCATCATGTTGAGGCCCTGCACCGCGACCGCCAGGTTGATTTTGACGGTCTCCGGGCTGACGAGGGCGATGCGCTCGCCGATGCCGATGCACTCATCCATCAGGTCATCATGCGGGACCACCTTGTTGACCAAGCCAATGCGGAGTGCTTCCTCGGCGTCGATGTGGTCGCCGGTCAGACCGTAGCGCAGAGCATGCTTGTAGCCGGCCAGCAGCGTCCACATGAAGTTGGTATTGGAGATATGGCGAATCTCAGGCTGCCCGAAGACGGCGTTCTCTGAGGCGATAGTGATGTGCGTTGTCAACGCGTACCAAGAGCCCCACGCAAGGGCCCATCCGTTAATGGCGCCAATGATCGGCGTAGTCAGCTCCCACATGTGCGTGAGTCGGCGGATGCCGGCGCGATCCTGCGTACGCCACTGGTCAAGGAACGAGGCGACGGACTGTCCCTCCTGCAGGCCATACGGCCACACGGTTTCTGAGTTTCCTCCGCCCGCGCCGAGGGAGAGATCGGCGCCGGCGCTGAACGCGCGACCCGCGCCGGTGAGGATGATGTATCGCACGTCCGGGTCCTGCTCAGCCTCATCAAAGGCGGCGTGGACGTCCGATCGCAGTCCCTGGTTGAAAGCGTTCATCTGCGCCGGGCGATTCAGCGTAATCACTACGCCCTTGTCCTGCCGCTCATACAGCACGTTCTCGTAATCGCTCATCTGTATCTTCTCCTGATGAATCCTGAAAATAGCGTCGAAACAAGGGTATCATTCCGCGCCGAATATGCTACCATCAAGCACAGTTGTTCCATGAACGTTTGTTCGTTGCATGGCGCAAGGCCGCTCCAAGGTACGGAATCAGGAGGGATGGTATATCATGGTGGTTGCAACACCGACCCGGAAGAATGCGGAGACGATGGTCACCGAGAAGGACAAGGCGCTCGAGCAAGCCCTGACGCTGATTGAGCGCAGCTTTGGCAAGGGCTCCCTGATGCGATTCGGGGAATCCGCCGGGCGGTTTGACGTTGACGCCATTCCCACCGGGTCTCTGTCTCTTGATCTGGCGCTTGGAATCGGCGGGATTCCCCGCGGACGCATTACTGAGATCTACGGCGCGGAGTCATCAGGCAAGTCCACGCTTGCGCAACACGTTATCGCGGAAGCGCAAAAGAAGGGCGGGACGGTCGCCTACATTGACGCCGAGCACGCCATGGATCCCACGTACGCCGCGGCATGCGGGATCAGCATCAATGACTTGCTGATCTCCCAGCCGGACAACGCGGAGCAGGCGCTGGATATTACGGAGGCGCTTATCCGGAGCGCGGCGGTGGACGCAATCGTTATCGATAGCGTCGCGGCGCTTGTACCGAAAGCCGAGATTGAAGGGCACATGGGCGATACGCACATGGGCCTACAGGCGCGCCTGATGTCGCAGGCGCTGAGAAAGCTAACTGGAACGACACATCGTTCGAAGACGGCGGTAGTCTTTGTCAACCAGCTCCGTGAGAAGGTCGGTGTCATCTTTGGCAGCCCAGAGGTCACCCCCGGCGGACGCGCGTTGAAATTCTATGCGTCGATTCGCATCGATTTGAGACGCATGGAAACCATCAAACAGGGCACGGAAAGCATCGGATTGCACCTACGGGCGCGCGTCGTCAAAAACAAGATGGCGCCCCCTTTCCGCGTCGCCGAGTTTGACATCATGTTTGGACAAGGAATCAGCCGTGAGGCAGACCTCATCGACTTGGGCGCGCTAACCGGTTTCCTCAAAAAGACGGGGGCCTTCTATTCCTACGGCGATACGCGCCTGGGACAGGGCCGAGAGAACGCCAAGAACTTCTTGCGCGCGAACACGGAAATCTCCACCGCCCTCGAACAGGAAATCCGCGCGAGCTATGCCAATCAGAATGGCGCCCTTCCCGTTGTCCTCGCGTCCGCCGACGATGGCAGCGAGGAGGTCACCTGAGTCCAGGCGGCGCTAACATTCCAGGAAATAAGGGCTGCGAGGATTTTCGCGGCCCTTTTTCTTTGTCCCAAATCGACCTCTATATATCTACCTCGACAACATTCTCCCTACAAGACCACCCGCCGGCGGTGAGGCAGCGCGCTCGTCAGCGCCACGCCGGCCATAACACACCATAGGAGAATCGCCATGTCATTAAACCCGGCATTACTCGTCCTGCTGCTAACGCTCGTCGGGGCTGTGGGGATCGCCGTCGGTTTTGCGCTCCAGCGCATCATCACCACCGGCAGCATCCGAGCCACCAACCTTGAGGCGCGTCGTCGCATTGAGGAGAGCGAGGCCGAGGGCAAGGAAATCATCCTCAAAGCCCAGCAGGAGGCCATACGCATCCGCGACGATTCCGAGCGGGAAGCGCGAGAGCAGCGAAGCGAGGCTCAACGTATCGAACGCCGACTCCAACGCAAGGAGGAGCAGGTCGATCGCCGACAGGAGAACTTTGAGAAGCGGGAGCGCGGCCTAGCCGACAAGGAAACCCATATTGACGAGGTTCGGGCGCAGGTGGATGAGCTCCGGTCTGAGCACCTGCGTGAACTGGAGCGCGTCTCTGAATTGACGCTGGACCAGGGCCGCGAGCTGCTGCTCAGCCGCCTGGAAGAGGAAATCAGCATCGAGTCCTCGCGACGCGTCAGGGAGGCGGAGGAGTCCGTCAGGGAGGAATCCACGGAACGCGCGTACAAGATCATGGCGCAGTCCATGCAGCGCTACGCCAATGAGGTCGTCTCCGAGATGACCACGAGCGTCGTATCGCTGCCAAATGACGAGATGAAGGGCCGCCTGATTGGACGCGAGGGCCGCAACATCCGTGCGCTTGAGAACGCCACGGGCGTCAACCTGATCGTTGATGACACGCCGGAGGTCGTTACCCTCTCCGGCTTCGATCCCATCAGGCGCGAGGTCGCCCGCATGGCCGTCTCGCGGCTGGTGCTGGACGGCCGGATTCAACCGGCCCGGATTGAGGAGCTTGTCGCCAAGGCTCAGGAGGAGATGGAGGACATTATCAAGAAGGCCGGCGAGGAGGCGTGCTATGACGCTCGCGTCCAGGGCCTGCACCCCGATCTGGTCAAGACTGTCGGCCGTCTAAAGTTCCGGTACAGCTACGGCCAGAACGTGCTCCAACACTGCATCGAAACGGCGCACATCGCTGCGACGCTGTCCTCGGAGCTCCGCTCCAATGTGGACATTAGCCGACGCGCCGGGTTCCTTCATGACATCGGCAAGGCCCTCTCCCATGAGGTTGAGGGACCGCACGCCGCAGTCGGCGCTGATCTACTGGAGAGGTACAAGGTCAACCCTCGCGTCATTCGCGCTGTGGGAGATCACCACGGCGAAGAGGGGTGGAAGAGCACTGAGGCGTTTGTCGTCGCGGCGGCGGACGCCATCAGCGGGGCGAGGCCCGGCGCGCGCCGGGAGAGCGCCCAGCAGTACATCAAGCGGCTGGAAACCCTGGAGCAGATTGCCATGGGGTTTGACGGCGTGGACAAGGCATACGCCATTCAGGCAGGCCGTGAGGTTCGCGTGATGGTTCAGCCCGATCACATCGATGATCTCGCCACAATGCGCCTGGCGCGGGACATGACCAAGAAGATCCAGGACTCCATGGAATACCCCGGCCAGATCAAGGTGATGGTTATCCGCGAGACCCGCGCCGTCGAGTACGCGCGCTAGGAATCGTACAAGCCGCCTTCCCATGCGCATCCTGATGGTCGGCGATGTCGTCGGCCGCCCCGGGCGTCATGCGGTCACGAGCCTTGTGCCGCGACTGCGCGATGAGCTCAACCTGGACCTGGTCGTGGTCAACGGGGAGAATGCCGCCGCCGGCTTTGGCATCACGCCCAAGACGGCGCAGGAGCTGCTGGACGCCGGCGTGGACGTGATCACGTCCGGAAACCACATATGGGATCAGCGTGAGATGCTGCCCCTGCTGGATGCGGAGTTCCCTGTCCTGCGGCCCCTCAACTATCCTGATGCGGCGCCAGGCCGAGGCGCAGTCCTTGCCGGGGGGGCGCTGGTCGTCAGCGTGCAGGGGCGCACC
This sequence comes from Dehalococcoidia bacterium, assembly GCA_965237465.1. Lineage (GTDB taxonomy): Bacteria > Chloroflexota > Dehalococcoidia > UBA6926 > UBA6926 > VXMO01. The sequence continues at coordinate 1,907,234 of OZ250138.1, read as the reverse complement.
TTCATGCCGGTTCAGATTGATGACCCGTTCCGGGCCATGGACGCTCTCATCGAGAGTCTTCCTGCCAAGCCCACGACGATCGTCGTGGATTTTCACGCCGAAGCGACGTCCGAAAAGGGCGCGCTTGGGTGGCATCTGGATGGTCGCGTCGGCGCGGTGGCGGGCACGCACACGCATGTCGGCACCGTCGATGCCCGCATCCTCCCCAAGGGCACGGCATTCGTCTCTGACCTCGGCATGTGCGGCGTCATCGACTCCATCATCGGCGACGAGCCGGACTCGGTTCTGGAGCGGTTCCTGACCGGCATCCCCGTGCGGCTCAGCGTTGGCTCAGGTCCTGCCCGATTCAACTCCATCTTCGTGGAAACGGACGACCAAACGGGCCTCGCCCGATCCATCCAACGCGTCGATCACACGGTGAATGCATGACCTCAGACCTCCATACGCACACCACGATCTCAGACGGCATCCTCTCCCCCAAGGAGCTCGTTGATCAGGCCGCCGCCGCAGGCGTGGCCTACCTGGCAATCACGGATCACGATTCCACGGACGGCTTGGTGGAGGCGGAACGCGCCGCCGCCGCGCATCCCGGCCTGACGCTCATCCCGGGAATTGAAATTTCCACGGACGTGCCGGACGGCGAGGCGCACATGCTCGGCTATCTCCTTGATACGGGCAACACAGAGCTACAGGAGACGCTGGCATCCTTTCGGGATGATCGCGTAGACCGGGCGCGCCGCATGGTGGAGAATCTTGCGCGACTGGGAGTGCCGGTGGCGTGGGGGCGCGTCCAGCAGATCGCTGGCGATGGCGCCATAGGCCGGCCTCACATCGCGCAGGCCCTCATGGAGGCCGACCACGTCCCCTCCTTACGCGATGCATTTGATCGCTACATCAGCAACGATGGTCCCGCCTACGCCGGTCGTCGCAAGATGGCGCCGGAGGAGGCCATCCGACTTATTCGCGCCTTTGGCGGCCTGCCTGTGCTAGCCCATCCGGCGGAGACGCCCGGCCTTGAGGACATGCTACCGAGCCTTGCGAAGGCCGGCCTCGCCGGAATAGAGGTCTACTACGGCCTCTACCCCACAGACGAGCGAGCCGCGTATCAGAGACTAGCGGACGCCCACGGTCTCCTCGCCACAGGCGGCAGCGACTACCACGGCCCCGGCCGAGCCGCAGAATGCGACCTCGGCGCCTCAAACACCCCCCGAGAGGTTGGCCAACGCCTGCTAGAACTCCACGCGAACTCGAAAGCGACGCAGTAGCCCCTCCGTCATTCCAGCGAAGAACGGAATCCAGACACTAGCCCGCATCCAGGCCCATTCGTCATTCCGGCGAAAGCCAGAACCTAGACATTCACTCATTGGTTTGACGAGGGGGAAAGGAGGAGGGGTCAGCAGTTCGGAAGGCTGTCAAGGTTGTCCGAACAGGAGGAGTTGGGATCGGTCCGCAAGTACTTGCCGCGAATTCCGTTCACTACACGAACTTCGGCCGTCCGCGCATACGAGTCTCGGACATAATACCTATGAAGCCTCATCTCGATTTCCTGAATCGCAGTCGCCTTGGAACTGTTGCCCCAGGCACCACATAGAGCAGTGATATCGCCGTCACGGTCCTTGCCAGTCCTGAGTACGCGCAGATCAGCCATTTTTCCCTCCGATCACTCGTGTTGTGCAGTTGCGCATACACACACTATATCGCTCATTTCCTTGTTGCGCAAGTACCCCAACAAAGTTCAGCGATTGGAGGCAGGCGAGTCGGCGATAATGCCCATATCCTGGAGTCGGATGCTCAGAGTCGTGAGCGAGACTTGCCATGTTTCGGCGGCGGCCTTGATGTCTCGCAGCTCACCGTTAGCATATGCCTCACGAATCAGACCTTCGGGCAGCAATATATGCGCCGCAAGTTTATTGGCGTTGATCTCTCTAATCCGAAGGTCTTCAGAAAGCCCAGGCGTATCACGCCAATAACACAAAACGTCCTCATTCTGAAAACTGAAATCAAAAGCCAATTGCTCTGGGGGGTCTGCGTCATATATCCAGTGCGCCAGTTCGTGGGCTAAGGTGAATCCCTCAGGCCCAATGTAGTCCTCAAAGAGATCTTCGTGTGTCATGTTAAGAAAGATGCGCCGATCTTTCGGCACTAGTGCGCCAAGAATCACAGTTTCGTCAGGTTCTGGCAGTACCTGCCTAAGGACTTCGAGTTTGTAGGACTGCTCAATAATCAACTCAATCGGGACAGGAAGAACCATTGGGCTCCCGGTCGTAGCGAAATGCTTGGCAAAGACTTTTGTTGCCGCCTGAAGGTGACGCACGTTAGATCGAGGGTAGGTTTGGCGTGACATCAGTCTTCAGTAGACCTCCACGTCCTCAAGAAATCGAGGGCCTGTTTGGGATCTGACGCGAAAGCATCTATCAGATCGGGAGGCAATCTCCTTGCGGCAAGAAGCCATTCATCAGCATTACCCTGCAAGGTGGCTGCGATCTTCTGGATGAGTTCATCACTTGGCCTCTCACGGCCAGCCTCAATCTTCGATATATGAGGAACGCCAACCTTGACCATGACCGCAAGTTCACGCTGGGTCATATTCAAGTTGAGGCGCTCTCGCCTAATCCTTTGCCCGATTGACTCGCTTGCATTCATCCAGCGATTATGCTGACACTTGCGCAAATGCGCAAGCTGCGTTGCCTCACACCCGCACCAGATTCCTCGCTGCGCTCGGAAGGACGAGGTGGAGCGGTGAGTTGATAGCGAAAGCCCCTCCGCCGCAACTCCTCCCTGCCCTATAATCCCCCCTCATGTGCCACCACCGCTTGCGCAATGCAAAACGCCTGTTCTATATTCCCCCAGTGCAAGCACGCCAACCCCGGCGGCCCGGGTCGTCGACAACCCGTATCGCCACAATCACCCCGGGGAGCGCATCGGAGGACGCTCCCCCTGGAGAATGCATCGCTCGCCCGAACCGTAGACACACCTGGCGGGTTCACGCCCGATGTGCGGTCGCAAAAGGCCGTGATCGAAGAGCGCCCCGCATGTGCCCACACAGGCCACACCCCGGCCGGGCATGTGCAGGAAGACCTGGTTACATGCCCGTCTGGGATGGATGCGCAAGCATCGACGGGTAGATGCCTCCCGCTGGCGACGTGGCATCGTCATCGGGAGAGGTCGCAACTGTCCGCGCGGCGCATCCTGTATGTGCCTTGCGTAGGGACGAACTCCCGAACGGCGCAAACCCGCGTCGAACGAGAGACACGGCTGGAGCCGATGGCCACCAAACGCCGGGCTCCGCCATTCCGGCGAGGAACCGCTGGCGCGGCGGGACCTTGCCCGCGGGGGACGTCCTTCCGCCGCAACACCTCATGGCCGGGGCCAACAGCGCCATCTAAGTCGAGCGGACACCGGAACGGGCAGCGATGCATTCCCCGAGGAATCACAAACAAACGAATAGCCACAACGAAGACAATGCCAGGAGACAGAGAGACAGGATTCTCACCACCACTTACAAAGAACAGGCGCCCGGCACTCGGAACCCCTACACCGGCGGAACCTTGCTCCCCGGCACCGCCCGCATGGCCCGGTAAACGACCTCCGGGGCGGCGGGGTGGACGTATATGCCCTGGGAGAACGCATCCGTCGTCAAGCCAATGCGCATGCCGTTCGCGATGTCCTGGATCAGCGTCGCGGCATCTGAGCCCATGATGTGCGCTCCGAGGATCTCTCGCGTGTCTTCTCGCGCGATGATCTTGACGAATCCCGTCGTGTCTCCGATGGCGACGCCGTGCGCCGTCCATGCGTACTCATAGGTTCCGAGCACGTACTTGACGCCTTGCGCCCGTGCGTCCTGCTCCGTCATGCCAACGGTGCCAACCTGCGGAGAAGCGAATACCGCGTGGGGCATGGCTCGATAGTCCACCGCCGCCTTTGGGCCTCGGTTGAACATGTTGTGGTCCGCGTACCACCACTCCCAATTCGCGTTGTGCTTTAGTTGATACCGCCCGACGACGTCCCCCAGCGCCCAGATGCCGGGCTGCGTGGTCTCCAGATACTCATCAACGGCGATCAAGCCGCGAGGCGTGGTCTCGACGCCGGTCTTATCCAGGTCCAGCCGGTCTGAGTTCGCGCGCCGGCCTGTCGCAAGCAGGAGAGCGTCACCGGTGATCGTCTCATCACCCTGCGGCGACGTGATCTCAAGGGAAAACTCCCCGTCCGCGTGCGAGATGCGACGCGTATCCGCATCGAGAATCACCCGATGCTTCCGCCTGAACAGGTCCGTAAAGCGGCGCGAGACATCCTCATCCTCAATAGGAAGCAACACAGGCCCGCGTTGCACAATGACCACATCCGTGCCGAGGCCGCCGAAAAAGTGCGCCAGCTCCACGCCCACGAATCCGCCGCCGACGATGATCAGCCGCTTCGGTTGCGTGGGAAATCGCAGCGCCTCGTCCGAAGAGATGTATGGCGTGTCCTCAATACCCGGGATCGGCGGGACGACAGGCCGGCTGCCCGCCCCGATCATGATCATCGGCGCGGTGATTTGCTCCCCGTTGACCTCCATCGTCTTGTGGCCGACAAAGCGTCCCTCGCCCTTGTACACGCTCACCAGGCTATTGCCGCGGTAGCGCGCCTCTATGGACGCCGCCGCGTCATCGGCTTCGGTGATCGCGCGGCCAACGATCTTGTCCCAGTCAACAGAATCGATATGGGCGTTGACGCCAAAGTCGCCGGCATGCTGGATGATCTCCACGATGTCGGCGGAATGGATCAGCTGCTTGGAGGGAATGCAGCCACGATTGACGCAGGTGCCGCCGAACGGCCCGGCCTCCACGATTGCGACGGTCATGCCCTCGGCGATTGCGGAATCCGCAATACTCACGCCGGACCCCGTGCCAATCACGATCACATCAAACGCGCGAGCTTCGTTGGTCATGGTTTCTCCTTCGTCGCGGTACCGCCATTGCGGCGCTCGTTGGCGCAAAAGGCGTGGTCATACGCACTCTTGCCCCCGCTTATTGGCTGGGACGATTCGCAAAACGCGCCTGCCCGACGTTGGGCGGCGAACCGGCGACCTGCCTTGCGTCGCTCGACGACAGGCAGGCTCAAATAGTGTTGGGGTCGCTACATCTCCATGCGCTTGTCGCCGGAGAGGTATGACGCAGGCTCCTTGGAGAACGCCACGCGGCAGCCTGGCCCGCAGAAATAGTAGGTCATTCCTTCGTGCTCATAGGACCCGCCCGGCGGCTTACTCGGGCTGACCATCATATGGCACACCGGGTCCTCCGCAGGCTCCTCTTTCTTCATGAAACCCAGAATCTTGCCAACCATTATGTCTAACCCCCTACCGAACTAGCTGTCCCAAATGCGAGCCATACCATCGTACCGCACCTGCAGATGTGTGCATTAGACTCTTTGTCCACCAAACTGGGGCTGAGGATCCGGACAGGGTAGCGTAGACCACTTTGCTGACTGCTTACCGGTTGAGGGTGTGTCTGTGTTTTGGGATGAGCCAAGCGACGACTCATTCACCGTGTCGGCATGGTGGACGAGAAGCAAGACGACAGTGTCGACTAACCCGCCTATCTGCTTGAGGTGCACTAACCATGAGGGGTTCTGTTGAATGGGATGTGGCCCCACTTTAGACGCCCACAAGGACGCGTATGGTATTCCGTTTCCCTGAAAGGTCAGAGGTTTATCACTATAAAATTCTGGGCTCAGGGAAATCCCCGACACAATTTCGACTCCGGCCTCCGCAGCGGCAGACAGCACCAACCCTTTAAGTGGATCCTCTCCTGCGACGTATAGGGGAGAGCGAAAGGCGACATCGTCGAACTTTACAACTGCGATCATATTCGCTTTCTGAGATTCACTCATTTCGGATACGAAATGTTCATCCCCTTGCATGACGGAATCGGACGGATAATCTGACGCACCCCATAGCGCAAATATCACTGTGAAAGGGTACTCCTTTTGGGCTACGGCCCTTGCAACCGTCATCAACGTCACAAGCCCGGTATGCTCAATGCGGTCGGACGATGTCTGTGCAAAAATGTCGCTGTAGCCCGCCCCTATAATGACAATTCCGCCGCTTAATTCTGATCCGGTCTTCTCAGCGACGACATTTCTTGACCAGGTGTCTGAGTAAGAAACCCCTAGGTTCACCACAATGTCCTCTGTCGCAAGCATCTCACTCAGCCAACGGCCGAGACGACCCTCCAATGCCAAAACTGGAATTGTTGGCAGAGTTTCCGTATCCGTCATGCCGGCCCCAAATAAACCATCCCCCTCGTCGTTGTAGATGATTGCAGCTACAGCTCCGGCGTCTTCAACACGCTACGCCTTTTCCTGGGATGTAATTGTTCCCCGTTCAATGAGAGCAACCCTGCCGGTAAGGCCGGAGGGAGGAATGTTTGCCTCCAAAGCCTGCCCCACATGAACTAAGGCGCCCTCCGCTTCTCCTTCAGCAGAATTCACGATAGCTAAATATCGACCCGTCTCGAGGCTCCCACTCGCCTCCCCGTTGGCAGACAGGTTTACAGACTGCTGAGTATACGACTTGAAGTCCTGTTGAATTGTCGCGTAGCCGAGATCTCGAAGATGGCACTGCAATGTCAGGGCCGCAGCCACTTCCAGATCAGTTCCGGCTTCTTCATTCCCGTGCCGTCTCACAAACGCCTCAAAGAACTGCCTTGCTTCATCCTCTGATTCTCCAAACGGGCCAGATATGTTACCCCCCAACAGCGGAGATGCACACTCCGTTTCCATCTCGGTATTCCGACTCGTATCCTCCAAAATGGACCCCGGTTGAGAACCGGCCGCCGGTATGGGCGTCGGAGTCACTTGAGCCGCAACAAATGGCGTCGCAATCGGCGTAAGCAGGACAATCTGTGGCGTCTTTTCAGCAGTCGCTTGTACACCGCCGCTGACATCGGGACGCGGACTCGAATCACCTCCACACCCGCCGCCAATCAAAACCGTGGCCAACAAACCAATCAGCAATTTGGCTCCGGCCAACCGCCGCATCCGATCGAACAACAGTGTCGGGCTCTTGCCGGGTTTTGCCGCCTTGCCCCCTAAGTCGTCCACATCTGTCATTCTGGACGCAGCCGAAAATCTACCCCCTGGAATTGAATATCTCCCTGCATCGCTCTTTGCCTTTCGTTGCCGGAGCAAGTGGCCGGCGCCGCCTCTTACCTCGCCCTAAACCGCCGCAATAGCAGCGAGTTCATGACAACGCTCACGCTGGACATCGCCATCGCAGCCGCCGCCATCATCGGCTCAAGAAATCCCTGAGTCCCCAACGCAAACTGCAAAGACGACGGCACGCCGCCGTTCAGGAACAGATACAGCGCCCCCCCGGCGACGGGAATCAACGTAACGTTATAGATGAACGCCCAGAACAGATTTTGCCGAATGGTGCGAACGATTCCGCGCGAGAGCTGAATGGCTGTCGCCACGCCGTTCGGGTCGCCGCTCACCAGCGTCACGTCAGAGGCCTCCATCGCGACGTCCGTGCCCGTGCCGATTGCGATTCCGACATCCGCCTGCGCCAACGCGGGGGCATCATTGATCCCATCACCGACCATGGCAACAATCGCGCCGTCCGCTTGAAGCAGCGCCACTGCCTCCGCCTTTTGCGCCGGCAGAACCTCCGCTCGCGCCTCCGCAATGCCGACCTGGTTCGCGATAGCTTGCGCGGTCGCCTTGTTGTCACCCGTCAGCATCACCGTCTTGATGCCCATCTCATGCAGCCTGCTAATAGCACGAGCGGCGGAGGACTTGACCGGATCCTGGATGGCAAGCACGCCGCCGACGGCGCCATTGATGCCGACGTAGATAAGCGTCTTGCCCTCGGCCGCGAGAACGGCGGCCTGCGCGCGTAGTTCATCCGAAACGGAGACTCCTCGTTCGTCAATGAGCCGCGCGCTGCCCAACAGGATGGATTGGCCCTGCACTTCTGCGGACACGCCGTGTCCCGGCAGGGCCTCGAACTGCTCGGCCTTCGGGACGTCAACACGCGCCGTATCGGCCCGCCGCGTCACGGCCTCAGCAAGCGGATGCTCGGAATTCGTTTCCACGGAAGACGCGATGGCCAGGAGCTGACCCTCGTCAACTCCTTCCGCAGTCAGGACGTCCGTCACCGTCGGGCGTCCCTGCGTAATCGTGCCCGTCTTGTCAAAGACCACCGTCCGAATCTTCTTGGCCTGTTCAAGCGCCTCCGCGCCCCTCACCAGCACGCCGTTCTCAGCCCCCTTGCCCGTGCCGACCATGATCGCGGTCGGCGTGGCAAGTCCCAAAGCGCATGGGCAGGCGATGATCAGCACCGCGACCATGTTGAGCGTGGCGTACGTAATGGCCGGATCCGGCCCGAATAGCGCCCATGCGATGAACGTCACAATGGCGACGCCGACGACGGCAGGCACGAACCAGGCGGCAATGAGGTCCGCGAGGCGTTGCACGGGGGCCTTTGACCCCTGAGCCTCCTCGACAAGCCGTACGATCTGCGCCAACGCCGTGTCTCGACCGACGCGGCTCGCCTTCATCTGAAACGCGCCCGTCCGATTGACGGTTGCGCCGAATACGCCATCGCCCGGCCCCTTGTCCACGGGAATGCTCTCGCCCGTGAGCATTGATTCATCAATAGGTGACGCGCCTTCGACGATGACGCCGTCCACAGGAATCCGCTCGCCTGGCCGCACCGTCACGATATCGCCCGGCAACACGTCCTCCACCGGCAGCGTCACCTCTTGGCCGTCCCGCACAACGCGGGCAGAGCGGGCTTGCAGGCCGAGCAAAGTTGAGATCGCGTTGGACGCCTTACCTCGCGCGCGAGCCTCCATCCACCGGCCGAGCAGGATGAGGGCGATGATGATGATGGCCGTGTCGTAATAGACCGCAGCCTCCGCGCCTCTGGCCTCAAAGACGCCCGGCGCAAACGTGGCAGTAACGCTGTACAAATATGCCGCGGATGTCCCCAGGGCAATCAGCGTGTTCATGTTGGACGTGCGTTGCTTAAGCGCCGCCCATGCGCTGGCGTAAAACTGCGCGCCGGCCCAGAGCTGTATGGGCGTAGCGATCACAAACATCACGTAAAACAACGTCTGCCTTGGAACGCCATCCAGGATTGTGAGGAACTCCCCGCCGAATCCGAGCCCCATCACGGCGAAGCCGCCCACCAGCGCCACCGTAAACCGGCGTCGCAACGTCCGCGATTCTTCTACCTTGGCCATGGTGTGCGGGTCTTCGCGCTCCTCTACCCTTGTGACGCGCAGCCCCGCGTCCGTGACGGCGCTCCTCAGATCGGCCACGTCGACCGCGCTGCTGTAGTGCTCAACCGTCGCCGAGCTGTCCTCAGCGTCGACGTTGACCCACCGCACGCCGCGAAGCTGCATCAAAGAGGATGTCAACCGCTCACGCGCATCTTCGGCGTCCTCGACGCCCTCGATGAAGAGCCGTTGCGTCTCCGTCCGCGCGCCGTAGCCGGCGTCTTTGACCGCGGAGGCAAGGACGTCCGGCGAAATGCCGTCCGCAGTCTCCACGATCGCCTTCTCAGTCGCCAGATTGACGCGCGCGGCCTCCACGCCGGGCACGTCCGTCAAGGCATGCTCCACGTGCATCACGCAAGAGGCGCAGGTCATGCCGGAGATGCTAAGAGAAATCGTGTCCCCGGCCGCTTCTAAATTCTCCAGTCGTGTCAATGTCATGCGCCTATTCTAGCCCTACCCGAACAACTTGGCGCCGTCCCGCCGCGGGATGCCGCCAAAGGCGCTTGCCGACGCCCGATGCGGGTCCCATCAACCTGCCAACACCACGCACATCCAGCCGATTGTAGGGACGCCCATTCCGGGCCCCTCTCCCGATACATGCGCCCCCAGACCCGCGCCACATGGTGTCCCCGGCGCGCTCGCCCGCCCAAGAGTTCACCGACGCTCAATCACGAAAGTTGGCCATGACTCGCGGCTAGCGGTAGAATTGGAACACGATGTCTCGCGCTGGGGAATCGTCTAACGGTAGGACGACAGACTCTGAATCTGTTAGTCGTGGTTCGAATCCACGTTCCCCAGCCAAAGCCCACAGACTTACGAACTTCAGTTTCGAAGTTGCGCTGTAGGCGCCTTCTTGGTCCGCGAATCACATTGGCGCGCGGGCGAAACCCTTCGATACTGCGAACTCAGCGGGTCTTCCAAATGAAGGTGGCGTGGTAGAGGCGTAGAGAAGGGATGGCGTGGGGCAAGCTGGTCTTCGATTCAGACTGGGTCTGCTTCCTCGACCAGATCGTCAAGGACGACGACGGGCAAGCCTTGAACGCGGCGAAAATCAGTGTCGTTGGTGACGAAGAGGGTACAGTCGGTTTGCAGGGCTGTTGCCGCATGGAGGGCGTCTGTCGTTTTCAGCCCCATCTCGGCACGTAGTAGGGCGGCTCTCCCCCAGAGGAGCCGCGTTGCCGCTATTAGGGTCACTTCATTGGAATCGAATAGAGAGCGGAACAACCCTTCCACGAGCGGGGCTCCATCAAGCAGTGGCTTTACAAGAGTCTAAAGCACAACCAGATCGCTACTTACGATGGCGAAGCGCTCGGCCTGAGCCTCAGTCCACACGGGGTCAAGCAGGCTTCTATAGGGTTCGATTCGCTCGATACTATAAATGAAGGCGTTTGCATCAAGATACACGGGCCCAACAGTAGGAAGGCTCAGCGGTCCCAAGATGCCTTCTCTTCAGCCAGGTACTCCTTTACTTCCTCGGCCGTCTTGAAAAGGCGATGCCCGGGCGCTTCCGCCAGAATATTTAGCACTGAACGGCGGCGGGGTTCCTCCGTCGGTCGCACGACGATTTCGACGATCTGTCCCACCGACAACTCCGCGTCCGTCACTTCTATCCTGCCCCCCGGCAGTACTTCCGCTCGCAGATGTAGTTCTTTCACCATGTTGGATGACCCTCCGAAATTCATACTAATCGAGAAACCCAAGTTTGGCAGGTTGTTAGGAAGACGGCTCGCCCCCCTCCCCTAACACGTACTTATCAAGGTCATCGCCCGGAGGCAGCCACGAAAGTTTGTACTACATGCAAAATGTGCCCCCTTTGCCCATAGAGGAGCCCGATGCGCAAGTGGCGCTTCACGTCTCCGGTCGCAAGCCGAGGAAACACATGCTCGGTCAAGAAGTCTCGCAGTACATTTGCGATGTTTAAATAACGTTCGCCTGGGAATGTTCCCAGCAAGGTCCACAATAAAGGGAATTTGTTCACAGGATTGGATGATTCGCAGCCCCATCGGTGCCAACGCTATGGAAGCTGACTTGAGCCCCCTGGCGCTAGTCCGCTCAGGAGGAGAGCGCTCGTCGCGGCTCCGGGGCCGAAGGACGATGCAGCTCTGTCGCCCGCCTCCCGCCGGAGTGACCGGGGATGAGCAGGAGAGGGCTTTCGGCTCGCCGCGCCGGCGCGTAACAAGACGTTCACGCTGACGTAACACGTTGGAAACACCCCAAACCCATGTTTAGAAGGTATCGGCGGACCCATTAACGCAAGCGAGGAGCTCCATGAAATAGATTGTTTCCATGCTGCGGCCGGAGAGATGGCAGGCCACGCGGGAAGCGTTGAGAGCCGAGGGCGTGGAGGAGGTCTTCCAACACCGCGTCCTGGGCCGCGGGCGCCAGCGCGGGCTCCGCTACCTCCGTCCCGCCACCGGCGGCAAAGAGACGGGGATGGAGTTCCTCCCCAAGCGCATGGGCATCTGGATAGTCCCCGACGATCAGACCGACTTGGTCATATCCACCATCGTCAAAGCCAACGCCGGAGGGAACTATGGCGACGGCAAAATATTCATTTGCTCCTTGGGCAACGAGATAACGGTGTCCTAAAGCAATCACAGGACGCGCGGAGAACCCTATGCATCGTGAAGGCATCAATTACCCCAAGTTCAAGGACCAGTTCGCTGCCATGGACTTCGCGGAGCCCATGCCGGTGCTCTCCCTATTCCCTATGCCGAGCGTGACGCCCCTGGACGATTGGGAGTTCATGCTGACGGGCACCGGGGGTCAGCGGCGGTCGGTCCTCGGCCGGGAACTGCGTGACCTGCCGATCCAAAAACTGCGCGTACCCATGGTGTGTCAGATCTTCAATTGGGTGGAGCGTCCGGAGGTGGAGGGCGTTCGGCTGGTGGACCTGCTGGCTGCTACTGGCATCGACACCGGGGAGAGCGGCTTCTTCGCCTTCTACTCCAAGGACGGCCTCTACTTCGAGGGCTTGCCCCGGAGCATCGCACGGGACCCGCGAGTGCTGTTGGTGTTTGGCCTGAACGGCGAGCCGCTTCCAAAGGAATACGGTGGCCCGCTTCGCCTGTGGGTGCCCTTCCTGCAGGGGTAAAAGAGCGTGAAATGGGTGCACCAGATTCGCGTCTTCCAGAAGGATCCGGTGGCATCAAGCGCCTTCTGGGGCAGAGCAAGACGGCGATATTGGCCCCTGAGGGCCAGGAGCTGGCTGGAATTGTGGTTGCAAGGCCTCACAACGGAGGCTCCGCAGTTGACATCTAACCCCAACGGCAACAGGTCACGCCGCGCGAGCCGCCGCCGCAGGAGACGGGCACCGCCATTGACGAGAGCACCGGCAAAGCCACCGGCACCCGTCTGTTCAGCGTCGCCGCTCCCCACATGCGGACATTTCACATGACTTGGATGGCCTTCTTCCTGGCCTTCGTCGCGTGGTTCGGCATTGTCCCCATGATGGCCATTGTCCGGGACGACCTCGGCCTCACCACGACTCAGGTGGCAATACCGTCATCGCCTCCGTGCTGGCGACCATCGCAGCGCGCCCGGTTGTTAGGTGGCTGTGTGATCGCATCGGGCCTCGGCGGGCGTACTCGGGCCTATTGATCGTCGGGCCCATTCCGGTCATGTGCACCGGGCTGGCCAACAGCTACGAAAGCTTCCTGTTGTTTCGCCTGGCGATCGGCGTCATTGGAGCGTCCTTCGTCATCACGCAGTACCACACCTCAGTAATGTTCGCCCCCAACGTCGTGGGGACGGCCAACGCCACAACGGCCGGGTGGGGCAACCTTGGCGGCGGCGTGACCCAGGAGGCCATGCCCCTGGTCTTGACGCTCATCGTCGGCTTGGGCTCCAGCGAGTTTCTGGGGTAGAGACTGGCGATGGTTGTGCCCGGCGTGGTCCTGCTCGGCATGGGCGTGGCCTACTGGCGGCTGACGCAAGACGCGCCCTTGGAACAGGGGCGCAAGGCGCTTGCCAACGAGCCGCGCGCCTCCGGAGAAGAGGGTAAAAGCACCTTTCTCTCCGCGGTCAAGAACCACCGCGTGTGGGTATTGTTCCTGATCTACGGCGCCTGCTTTGGCATTGAGTTGATCATGCACAACATCGCCGCGCTCTACTTCCACGACCGCTTCGGCCTTGGCATAACGATGGCCGGACTCATTGCCGGCCTGTTTGGGCTAAGGAACCTCTTCGCCCGGACCATGGGCGGCGCGTTCGGCAACAGGGCCGGGCGGCTCTTCGGCCTCAAGGGCCGCACCATGTTCTTGGGCGGCGTTCTGCTGCTGGAGGGGATTGCCCTCATCACGTTCTCGCAGATGGCGGTCTTGTCGCTTGCCATTCTCTCCATGCTGGTGTTCAGCCTCTTTGTGCAGATGGCGGAGGGGGCCACGTACTCCATCGTGCCCTTCATCAACAAGCGGGCCCTTGGCGCAGTGGCGGGCATTGTGGGCGCGGCCGGCAACGCGGGAGCGGTGGGCCGCCGGGTTCCTGTTCAGGATGGAGTCTCTCCGGACGGAGCAGGCCCTGCTGCTCTTGGGCGTCTGCGTCATCGTCGTGTCCACCGGTGTCTTCCTTGTCCGCTTCTCCCCCAAGACCGAGGAGGAAGAACGGCTGGCAATGGACAGGGCGCTCGGCAGGGCCGGAGGCGTTTTGGCCCCGCAGCGCGTGGTCATGGTCCCGTATCTATAGCCCCCGAAGGAGGCGGCAATGAAACCCGGCAACAACCCCGTAGAGGAGGTCAAGGCGGAAAAGGACGGCTTGGACATCCTCGACGAGATCGAGGAGCTGGCCGCAACCCATGGGGGCTGGGAAACGCTGGACGCCGAGGACCGGAAACGGCTGAAGTGGATAGGCACATTTTTTCGCAAGCCAACCTCGGGACAATTCATGATGCGCATACGCGTCACCAACGGCCAGACGACGTCTGCCCAACTGCGCGCTCTTGCAGAGATCGCCCAGCGCCTCGGCAACGGTGTCCTGGATATCACCACGCGGCAGCAGGTCCAGCTCCGGGCCATCAAAATCGCGTCGGTGCCGGAAATCCTGGAAGCGCTGCAAGGAGTGGATCTCAACTCCTTTCAGACGGGCATGGACAACATCCGGGGGGTGAACTCCTGCCCCCTGTCCGGATTGACCGCAGGGGAGCTTTTTGACGCCTCGCCTGTCGGGGTCGAGTACACCGGCATCTTCCTCAAGAATAAGGAGTTCACGAACCTCCCCCGCAAGTTCAACGTGACAATAATCGGCTGCCTGGAAAACTGCACTCACGGCGAGACCCAGGACTTGGGCATGTCGCCCGCAGTACGCGAGTCCGGCGGCGCGTTGGGCTTCAACGTGTTCGTGGGGGGCAAGATGGGGTCCGGCGGCATGGTGGCGGCGACGCCCCTGGAGATCTTTGTCGAGCCGCATGAAGCGGCGCGGCTGGCTGCCGAGATGACCCTCCTCTTCCGCCACAAAGGGGCCCGCGAAAGGCGCACCAAGACCCGCTTTGCTTTCCTGATTGAAGAGTGGGGCGCTGAACGATTCCCCGCCGCCCAGGAAGACCGTGGGGCAAGCCCTTTTCGCGCGCAGGATGGGACGAGCGCCGCGCCACAAAGACCGACCACCTGGGCGTCAACGCGCAGGGCAAACCGGGCCTGTCGTCCGTGGGCCTGTGCGTCCCCACCGGGAGGACCAGCGCCCACCAAATAGCTGAGCTGGCGTCCCTAGCCGATACCTACGGCTCCGGGGAGGTGCGCCTCACAACAGGCCAGAACGCCATCATCGTGAATGTGCCCGTCGACAAGCTCTCGGCGCTCTTGAAGGAACCACTACTACAGGAACTGTCGCCTGACCCAAACCCCTTTAACAGGGGGCTTGTGACCTGTATGGGCACGGACTACTGCAACCTCGCCTTTATGGAGGCGAAGGGTACCGGCATACAGATCGCCGACTTCCTCACCAAGCGTTACCCCAAGGGAAAGCCATGACCATGCACTGGTCGGGATGCCCCTCAGGGTGCGGCAACCACCAGGCTGCGGACATTGGGTTCCAAGGCGCGAAGGCGCGGGTTGATGGGAAGGTCGTGGACGCCGTGAGCATCTACGTTGGCGGCCGCCCGGGCCCCGACTCGAGGCCCGGCGAAAAGGTCATGGAATTGGTGCCGGTGGACATGCTAGAAGAGGTCCTCCCCGTTGTCCTGAACAATTTTGAGGTCCTGAAGAGCATCAGGAGAGACCGCGAAGCTGAAGCCCAGGTGTTGATGGTCCCCGTCCTTTCAGACGCATAACACATTCGAGGAGGAGTCACGATGAAGATGGTCCGCGCAGTAATGCGCCCGGAGAAGGAAGGCGAAGTGGCCGTCGCTCTGGCCACCATTGCCAACTTGCCAGCACTGACGAAGTGGGACGTGCTGGGACACGGCAAGCAGCAGGGGATTCAAGTGGGCAGCCACCCGTATGAGGATCTGTCCAAATCCATGATGCTCGTCGTTGTTGAGGACGATCAGGTGGATTCGACGATCCAGGTCATCCATGATGCGGCCTTCACTGGGTACCCCGGCGACGGCAAGATCTTCGTCACGCCGGTGGACTCCGCCTTCACCATTCGGACCGGCAAGTCGGAACTCTAGGCCGGGGGCGGATAGCGGCGCCCCTACGGGAGGACCTCCGCCCCCCTGTCCATCCTTCGGGCCGCGCAGGACGAGCCGCTTCCCTACCTCCGTCTTTCCGGCAAAGTCCGGAATCCAGAGGGGGCGGGAGTCGTGTGCCCCTGCCACCGGGTTGGCATTGCCTTGCGTGCTGCTGGCCAAGACTCGAGGTGAAGCGGCGGCCTAGACCCCGCTCAATCTAACGCCGTGTGGTCTCTTCCGTCGCCGTGATTCTGGAGACCGGTGATTTGCCGCGACAAATTGCTCAAGAACCACTAGGAAACGCTCTCTGACCCAAACGTCCGGCCAAGTAGCCAGCCAAAGTCGATAGAATTGCGAACCTCCCGCCTTGAGGCCATGCTGTAGGCACGTGCTCGCCATGTCAATCACATGGGCAAGCGGGTCCACACATGCGTTAGCGCAACGTTTCCCGCAGAATCAATGCTGCGGCGCATTCTTGAGAGGTGGTTCCCCGGTTGGGCTCAGGATCCCACTGACAATGTCGCGAAGATCCTGGAAATTGGTGAAGTACTGAGGCGTACCTTCCTGAAGAACGTGGTTGGCAAATTCGGTTTTGCGATTATTTTGGAACCCGCGACCCAGCAATATGCCGTTACTGCCCGTCGTCTTGGTCGAGTAGGGTTCCAGGATCTCCCCATCGTAATTGTTCTCGATGCCCTTCTGGGCGATCACGTTATCTTGTCGCTTCTTGAACGCATATGGCGTGATCTTGGAGTCACGGGGTAGTTCCCTGCGCAAAGTCCCGGCCCTATCAGCGGCGTCACAGTCCCATACAACAACGAAGTGTGTGTTCGTGTTCATCTTGGCGAGCAGCCGGCCGTATGCAAGCAGCTGGCCATCACTCGTGTGCTGCTCAAGCTCGCCAAAGACACGAACGTCCTCTGGGAAATTGAGCTCTACCCATCGTTTGAGGTGTTTGATGTTGTGCCCCTCGGTCAGGATCGTCACCTTCGCCCCGTTGTACGCCGCGATCCTGAGGCCCACGTCTACCGTGGCGAGACCTTCGGACAGTTCGCCAATGGCCGCCGGTTTCGTGGTGTGAGAGACCTTGACCTGTCCGCCGGTCCTGCTGACGCGGAAGATATCGGCTTCGCCGACGGCGGCAACGCTCATGGGCGAGTGAAAGGTCATCAACACCTTCGTTCCTTGCTGCACGAAAAGGTTCTTCACTGTCGCGACCAGTGCCTTAACCATTGACGGATGGAGCACAGCATCGAGTTCGTCGAGGAGGAGGAGTTTGGGGGGGCGCCGCCCGAGGTACTGGTTAAAGGACACGAGGCAAAGTGCCATGAGAATTTTTTCGCCGGAAGACAACGAGTCCAGTTCATAACTGGTTCCAGTCGTTCGGTTCGTTATTTCGGCTCTAAATGCGAATTCGCTGAAGTTTGACACTCTAAGTTCGTAGTGGTCCGGATCGGTGAATTCAAAGTCAAAGAGCCCGGATTCTCCCGCCGCGTCCCGCATGTCGGACAGGATTCCACGCAGGATTACCACGGCGGAGGGTGTTTCGTTCGGTACTCGGTTATGAGTTCGGAGAACTCAATGTACTCCGTTTCAATTCGCTTGCGCGCCCCCCTCGTATTGGCTAGCTTTGTATGCTGTGAACGCTTGCTCTATTACGTTAGCTAGTGTCTCGCCACGGTGGTCGAACGCGCGCATGATGTCGTCGTGAGTCAACTCGTGGGGTAGCTTTCCAGATTTCTTCATCGCCGCACTGAGCAGTGCCTAGACTCACAAACGAAGTGCAACACCTGGTTAAGGTATTGTCATGGGAAAGCGTTATGGACATGTCACCATTGAAGAGCGGTGTGAGATTGCCCGCCTACAAGCCGAGGGCCGTTCGGTCCGGCAGATCGCTGCAGGTCTGGATCGCTCGCCATCGACGGTTGTTCGGGAGCTGACGCGCAATGGGTCAGGGACCGGAGGATACAATCCGGTATATGCCGACCAGCAGGCGCATGCCCGCAGGTGACGGGGTTCACAGATGGAGCGTGACGATACACTCCGTGCCCAGGTGCTCTCACGTCTCGCCCGGGGCTGGTCTCCTGAGCAGGTTGCCGGTCGGCTTAGAGTGGAGGCTGGCCGGGTGGTCATCTCCCACGAGACCATCTATCGGTTCAGCTACGGTCAGCTTGCGCGCACGAAGGACTACGGGTGGAGACACTACCTTCCTCGCGCGAAGTCGAAACGGGGCTGGCGAGGCCGCAAAGGGGGCAGTCCTGGCTCCTTCATGGCTATGCGATGCCCGATTGCCGAACGTCCGGAGAGCGTCGCTGATCGCCGCACTCCCGGCCACTGGGAGGCGGACCTGATGCTGTTCAGGGCCTATGGACATGCGGTGCTGACCATGCACGAACGCCACTCTCGCATCCTCATTGCCGTCAGACCTCCCGGCAAGGCATCCACCCCCATCGCCGACGCCATGTCGCAGGCGCTCGGGCAGTTGCCGCCCGACTGGCGGCGGACGGTTACCTTCGACAACGGAACTGAGTTCGCCCTCCAGTACCGACTCCACGACCTGGGTATCGAGACCTTCTTCTGCGATACTCACTCCCCTTGGCAGAAGGGAGGTGTCGAGAACGTCATCGGCCGGTTGAGACGGACACTGCCCCGCAAGACGGATCTGGCGGCGTTGCCGGAGGAGCAGTTTACGCAGATGATTCAGGCCTACAACAATACCCCGCGCAAGTGCCTGGACTACAAGACTCCAGCAGAGATCTTTTTGGACAGCGTGTTGCACTTGAAATGTGAATCCACAGTGCCGCTTGGTTGCCGTTGAACCCGCTAGGGGCTCTAATACGCGTCTCGTCGTCCCGATTTCGATCTCGTTCTGGGAGGATAGGGAACACAACTCGCTCATACAGTTCCCTTTTGTATGGTGATTCTTGTGCGTCCACCGCGAACACAGCGAAATCCGGCAAGTGTCTGATTTCATCTCTCAAGTTGGAAATGAATTCTTCTCTTGCCTGCACACCATTGTCGCTTTCGATATCGCTGCTGTGCTTGTCGAAGATCTCCGCAGCAGTATCGATTAGCGCCTCGCCATTTGGATTGGAAAGAAGGTAGGCTTCAGCTGTAGCCTGCGCCAAAGTTCTACTGTGCCTGCCTTTTGACCGACCAGCGATGGGCGGGCTGAAGGAAACCATGTTCTACAGTTCGATTTCGTCCACACCTATGTCGAGAATCACAGCCTGTCCCTCCTTGAGGGCGTTAAGGAGCTGTGTCTTGCCCGCGCCGTTACGGCCTATGAGAAGAGCAAAGTCCGGGAGTTTCTCGGTTGTGAGGGTTGCGAGGGATTTGTAGGGGTACTGGAGTTCGATCTTCATGGTGTTTGTTACGGGGCTGATGGACGACTGTGTCGTCGTTTGTCAGTATTTTATCAGCGGCAAACATGGTGAGGGCCAGCCATTTTCTTGGGGAAACCCCGCCACGACTGCCATTCAACGTGAGGGTCCGGATTCCAGCGCCGCCACGGCGCAAGAATGACGCACACGAAAAGGCCCCCGCCGGATATCCGGCGGGGGCCTTTCATTCCTCGGCCTGATTATTGTGATCAGGCTTTGGTCCAGGTCTTAGTGATCACTCATTCAGGTAGGTGTGATCGTACCTGCTCTGCGGGCCGTAGCCTGAGAGGTAGTTGATCCCGGGCATGAGGCCGCCAAGGCGCTCGCTGAAGATGTGCATGCGAGTGCTGTGAGCGACAATGATCTTTGCCTGCTCTCTCATCGCCAGTTCCAGCGCGTCCCAGGCAAGCTGCTTGCGCTCCTCAACGTCGATCGTCTGGCTCATCTGATCCAGGAGCCTGTCGAACTCGGGGTTGCTGTACCGGTTGTAGTTCCGGTCTGAGCCTGTGTAGAAGTGCTCATACAGGAGTACGTCCGGATCAAGACCGGCAACCCAGAAGCCGTGGACGCCCAGGTCAAAGTCGCCGTCGCTCCACGCCTGGTAGGCGCGAGCAGTCTCAAGGACTTCCACCTCAGCGTTGACGCCGATGGCCGCGATGTCCTCAAGCAGTGACGGCGCGTCCTGCTGGATGCTGCTCCAGATCCGCATGGTCACCTTGAGCGGGTTATCGGCGCCGTACCCGGCTTCCTCAAGAATCTCGCGGGCGCGGGCCTGATCTTTCGCGGGCGTGGACCATTCCGTGAAGTCGCCATAGCCCGGAATCTGTGCACAGCGTTCCGCAGGCATCGCCCACGGGGACGTCGCGTAGAATCCGCAGCCCGTCGGGGGCGGATACCAGCCCTGTCGGACGGTCTCGTTGTACTTATCGTTATCAATGGCGAGAGCGAACGCTTCCTTGACTGCCGGTTCGTTCCACGGAGGTCGCGTGTGATTCAGCATCACTGCCGGACTCTGGGCAGAGTCGAGGGCGCGGGGCCAGAACTTGCAGACCTCGCACTCCGCAATGAGCGTCTCTGCCTGCGCGCCCGTGAAGCCGCTGGTGAAGCCAATGTCCACTTGGCCGCCGCGCAGCGCGGTCGGAACCGCTGTCCTGGCCAGGAAGTTGAGCTGAATGCCATCCAAGTATGGGAACGGCTGATCCCAGTAGTTGGGGTTCCGCTCGTACACGTATTTCTCCGCAGCGATCCAGTTGGACAGGATGAACGGGCCGGTGGTGACCGTTGGGATCTCTTCCCTCAACTGCGCCGTGTTGCCTTCGTAGATGTGCGCAGGCCGCATCACACTGTACGGCTGAGCGATGACCTCAAGCAGAGCCGGCTTCGGATACTTCAGTGTGAAGACGACCGTTAGGTCGTCCGGGCACGTCACGTCGTCAACCGCCAGCAAGTGCACTGCGCGCGGGCTCCGAACCAGGTCCTTGCCGGTGCGGATGGTGTTGTATGACCATGCAATGTCGCGGCACGTCACCGCCGTGCCGTCGGTCCAGGAAACCCCGTCCCGAAGGGTGAACGTATACTCCAAGCCGTTGTCTGAGACTTCCCAGGACTGCGCGAGATCCGGATGAATCTCAAAGAAGGCGTTCTGGGCAAAGTCGGCTTCTGAGCCCCACGTGCGTGGCTGAATGAGCATGTTGTGAAGCGGGTGCATGGACTGGCTGGCGATTCCCGCCGCCTCTTCCCAGTTGCTATAGGATGGGCCCTCTGTCGTGTACGCCACCTGGATGACCCCGCCATACACCGCGTCCGGGTCAAGCGGCTTACCGCTTACGGACGTACTTGGCATCTCTTCCGTGGTGGTCGTCGTCTCAGTGGACGTTGTGGTGTCCGTGCTCCCGGTGCTCGCCGATTCGGCGCGCTCGGTGCTTTCCGTCACACTTTGAACGGCAGGAAGCTCGGTTGTCGTCCCCCCGCCGTCATCATCGTCAGGCCCAGCCGACGGCCCACATGCCGCTGCGACGAGCGCCAGCGACGCGAAAACGCCGACCAGAATCATCGGCCATCTGCTGCGCATGATCTCATCCTCCTCCACGTACGGTGTACGGTTCGCCTATATTAAAAGCGAACCCCTCCCCCACCATTGGTTCTCGCGCCATTATGACCCTTATGTGAATCGCGTCAACCCCCACGAGTTTCCCCAGCCCGGCGGCCCCATCAAACGGCGTTCCCCCAGTGGACGCCCTTCTCGGACCACAGCGGAATGCCTGATAGCCAAAGCTGGCCAAACCTCCCCGCCACACGTCCAACGGGTCTCGCCGCATATTCCATCCCCCTCCCGCCCCTGCTGGAGCAGCGAGCAATAGCGGAAACGCTGGACAGCGTGGAGCCTACCATTTATCCGGCGCGCAGTCAGACATTTGTGCTACACTCTGCGCAGGGGTCAATGGCAGAGGCGCTGTTGACAGATAAGATAAGGGCAGCGGGGGGAGGCGCTTTAGCGTTGAATCTGTTGAAGAGGCTGTCGGGGCGAGTCAGTCCACAAGACTTGCCGAATGGCGAATACGCGGCCCAAATCGGCAACAACATCTTGGCTGCAGATTTGCCCATCACCTTGTATCTGAACAAGCGCGTAACGTTTGACCTACTAGCTTCTCTTCAAAAGGGTTTCTCCCGATTTGCAACTGTACAGACCACATCCACTGAAGCTGCGATAAGGGACGGTTCTGCGGGTGGTCAGTTGGGAACCGGAAACATGCTTGGGTTTTTTAGCATTCAGCTAGGTGCTCGCAGATCCTATCAACAAGGACAGGCGGCCACTGAGAACGTCACGGAGGAAATTGTACACACACCAGTATCGTTGTTTGCTGGCCTACGCTCGGAATTGAGGAGCCGAGGGCTGGTTTTTGACGTAGCCCATCCAGATGACCTCAATCGCATTGTCCCTGGATCGTTCGTCGAATTTGAGGCTGCCCTGCGAAGGAGCCCAATGGTGGTGTTACTATCGGCAGTATCAGAGCTCCTCCCACTGATTGAGCTTGGCAAGTCGGACTCGGGCAAACAAAGTTCCAAAGCGTCGTCAAAGAGTAACCGCACCAGTGGCCACCAGGCAGGCAAACAACAGAATCCGACTGATACGACAAAGATCATCAGCTTATTGGCTAGCATGGTGAGCACTGACGGATCGCAGGATCTGATCGCCGAGCTGAAAGATGATATGCGGTTTGTTTTGACTGTTGAGGATGAGTACTTCAACGACCCTTCACTTAACGACACGATCGACGGAACATTTCGAGTTTTAGGCAAGGTAACTCAAGTTGTCCAAGATGAGCATACGCAAATCAGTTTGCTCAGGAAAACTCCATTGGGACGATTCGGCGTAGTCGTCGACCAGCTCGCTGGTTCGATGGACGGCTTTAGTGAGATGGGATTCAGTGGCCCCATAGAGATTGCGATTGCAGGCCCAACAATGCAAGTGATACCCATAGCAATATTCGCGTAGGCGACCTCCCCGCACAACCTCAACAACACCCCCCCCAGAACTCCCCGCTCGCAATTTGCTACAGCGCCTCGGCCGAACATACGTCCCGCGTGAGGAGCTTGCCGCCGAGCGCAACGATGACCACGACGCACATCCGCTGACGTGAGTGTGATTGTATATATCCGCGATTCATACTGAGGCGATCGTGCGTATATCTGAACGAGGTCAGATCACTATCCCCAAGGCGCTGCGTGAGCGCCTCGGAATGCACCACAACATCGAGGTCGAAATCACCTTGACGGAGCAGGGCTTACTCATCAAAAAGCGTGGCGCTGCCGTACAACCAGTCGACCAGGTTTACGGAATCCTTGGGAAGGACGCCCTGGGTGAGGGCGTCAGTGTCGACGATTACGTTGAAGAGATTCGGGGCAGATGATTACGGCCGTGGATACCACTTTCCGGAACTAGTGAGCCCCGGCGCCCCATGACCTACCCCGCGCCCCTACCCGAATAACCCGCGCCACACACCCGTCTCCCCCACCTACCAACCCGTCTCCCCCGCGAAGGCGGGGGCCCATCCCTATCCCCATGTGACATCCCCCCTTGCCTCATGCAGAACACATGCCCTACAGTCCCGACATCGACATCCACCGGCGGCGCGGAACGTCGATAACCACGCCGCCACAACCCATCCCCGGGGGCGCAAATGGAGGGCGCTCCCCGCAAGGGAACGCATTCGCTACCGGGAATCCTTACACCCCCGGCGGGAGACGCGGCTGTGCGGTCGCAAAAGGCCGTGAGCGTCAGCGACCCGTTCGGATGCCTCAATCGCCCCCAACACGCCGCCACGACTTGGGCGGGGGCGTGAGAGAGACATCGCGCTCCGCTGCAAGTCGAAGCCCCAACCTAGGCAAGTGGAGCGCATGCCGCCTAATGGCGAAGTGGCAGCGCCGTTGGGCGAGGATGGAATAGACTGCGCGGCGCGCTTTTGGCATGTCCCGCAAGGGACGAACTCTCTCCCCGCGTCGCCAACGCGGATCGGGAGACTCGGCGCGAGTCTGGCGCCACCCCGGCCGGACACGTGCCCAATCAGGCGAGCCTCCGCTGGCGCAGCGGAACTCGCCAACGCGTGGGGCGTCCCCACGACGCACAAACGAACCGAGCTCGAAAGCGCGCCACCCAAACGAGCAGCCACGGAACCGGTAGCGATGCGTTTCCCCCAAAACCCGAAAGTTGAAACCCACAAAGGAGGCCCCAACGTCACCAGACCAGAATCTCCCTCTGCGGGGAAGGGCTAGGGGGAGTGACTTCCATCTCCGCCAAGCGCGTGAAACCATCTGCGCGCCGCCATAGATCCGCCCCGCCTAGCCGGCGTAGCAAGGTCGCGATTCCCGCTCTCGCGGGAATGACGGGTGAGAGTGCGCTAAGGAGGACTAAGGAGCCAGGAACAAGAAGAGAGGCGGGTCGTGACCCGCCCCTCCTGTGCTAGCGTACCGAAAACCTTACCTCGGCAACCCCAGCCCACGCAGGGCCACGATGTTGCGTTGGATCTCCTTGGTGCCGTGGCCGAAGGTACGGCCTGTGCTCATCAGGGCGTTGACGCCAATGAATCCGTCCATTGGGGCCCACTCGGCGCCATAGGGCGTCACCTGGGCCGCGTCGCCGATGATGCGTGTGAAGCCACGCCACAGTTCCTGAACCAGCTCGCCGGACAGCACGCGGGAAATCGACGCGATGCGCGACACGTCCTCGCCGTTTCGACTCTCCCACACGCCCTGCCAGCAGATTGAACGGAACACGCCGAGCTTGACGCGCAGGTCCGCCAGGAGCGCGCGGTTAATGGGATCGTCAAGCGGGGTGCCGCCGGTGACGCGGTAGGTTCGGGCAAATTCGACGAATCGTTCCCACTCCCTCAGCAGCGCGGCGGGTGAGCCAACCTCAACGCGTTCGGCAGTCAAGGAGGCCGCCATCACGTACCAGCCGCGGTTCTCCTCGCCGAGAAGGTAGCGGGACGGAACGCGAACGTCCTCAAAGAACTCCTCGCTCCAGCGTCGGCGGCCCGCCATGTCATGGAGCGGGCGGATAGTGATGCCGGGCGTATCCAGCGGCACGAAGAAGATTGATAGGCCGCGATGCTTCGGCGCGTCCGTATCCGTGCGAACCAGCATTCGTATCCACGTGGAGTGGTGCGCGGTGGACGTCCACATCTTCTGTCCGTTGATCACGTAGTCATCGCCATCACGGATGGCGCGGGTGGTGACGCCGGCGAGGTCAGAGCCGTTGCCGGGCTCTGAGAGGCCGAGCGCGATGGGCATATCGGCGTTGGCAATCTTTGGCAGCCATTCCTCTTTCTGCCAGTTTGTGCCGTGCATGATGATGGCGTCCCCGCCGAACGCGCCGGTGGCGGGAGCGCCACGGTAGGACATCTCCTCACGGTATGTGAGCATTCGCGTGAACGGGACATCCTGCCCGCCATGCTCGCCGGGCCAGTGCATCGTGTACCATCCCTTATCGACGAGTTTCTTGGCGAATTGTTGCGCCGCCTCAAGCGCCTCCGGATCATCGAGATGCCACGACGCGTTCGAGACATCGTTCATATGGAAACGCTTATCGTCCCAGTTCTCCGCGACGAAATCGCGAATCTCATCTCGGAATGCGATGTCCTCTACAGATTGTTGGAAGTCCATTGCGCCGCTCCTCTTCCCGTAGCGTGCCATCCGACGGTTCAGTCTACCCGATTCGGGACTGGCGAAACGCCCACGCGCGCTAACGGACCTCGCTAATACAATTACTTCAGCAATCGATGAAACGAGGCCACGTGTAATGAGTTCTGAATCGGTGATTAACGAATGGCGGCAAAAGGTGCTTGCCTACGATCGCGAGGCGGCGTCGCTGCGCAGTGGACACGGCCCCAACCATGAACATGAGGATGGCCATGTCGAAAACGAGGACGGGCATGAGCACGGAGGCGGCCATGAGGACGGGCACGGGCACGGAGGCGGCCATGGTGACGGCCACGGAGGTCACGGAGGCTTCTCCTACGTCAATCGCCTGTACGATCCATTCCGCGCCGATGATCCCATCGTGAACGGCCTCTTCGGACTGCTCGGATCTGATGCGACGGTGCTGGATGTTGGCGGCGGCGCGGGAAGGTTCGCGCTCCCGCTAGCCACGCGAGCCCGACACGTCACGGTGGTGGAGCCATCGGCGGATGCCGTCGAGATGCTGCGGGAACGCGCAGAAGAGGCCGGGCTGTCCAACATCACGGTCATCAGCGATCCGTGGGAGGACGCAGACGCGCCGAAGGTTGACATGGTGCTTTGCTCACTCGTGCTGCACCACGTGACGGAGGCCGCAAAATTCATCGCGAAGATGGAGGAACATGCCATGGATCGCGTCGTTGTGGTCGAAATGATGAAGCCTCCAAGCGACGTGGAAATGCCGTTCTACGAGCGCGTCTATGGCTCAGCGCCAACCCAAATGCCCGGCCTGCCGGAGGTCCTCCAACTCCTGTGGGCCATAGATATCAACCCGGACGTGACCATGCTGCCGCCGGAAACGATTGCCGTCGGCCGCGAGCGTGACGAAATAGTTGGTCAGTTTCGGCGTCGGCTCGCCGTGGAGGAGTCTACGCCTGCAGACTCACGACTCCTGGCCGCCATGGACGAACTCCTGGAAGAAACCCCGCGCGGATTCACAGTGAAGGGCCTGGCGCCGCGTAGGACGGGCATCATTACGTGGCTGGCCGCGCAATAGAGCCGGTAGGAACCTAAATAACAAAGGCGGGCGCGCCGGTTGGCGCGCCCGCCTTTCGCTTGTCTTGCTAATGCGTCACCGGCTAGCGAGGCAGGCCCAGCCCTCGCTGAGCTATGATGTTGCGCTGCACCTCAGTGGTGCCGCCGCCGATGCCGCTACCATGCATGGAGCTGTAGCGGAACCCGGGGTAGCCGCCTAATGGCGCGCGGGGCTCGCCCAAACCGAGGCGCCCGTACTCCTGCATGATGGCCGCCATCAACTGGGGAACCTTCTTACCCAGGCCATCGCCCCAGGCCTTGGCCATCGAGGCTTCCTTGACGGGCAGCTCGCCGCGTGACTGCATGAACGCGACTCGGTAGGACAGCATCCGCCGGGTCTCCAGCTCAATCTTCAGGTCCGCCACCCGATGCCGCAGAAGCTTATTGTTCAGGACCAACTCGCCGTTGAACCGGAACTCGCGAGCAGCGCTGAGGAACTTGTCCATTTCGCCGAGGTAGCGCGCGGCGGTCTCGATGCCGGACCGCTCAAAGGAGAGCGTCGTCATCGCGGCGTACCAGCCTCGATTCTCCTCGCCAATGAGATTTCGCACGGGGACGCGGGCGTTGTCAAAAAAGACCTCGCTCCAGCGGCGCGTGCCTGTCATGTCCATGAGGGGTCGCAAAGTGATGCCGGGCATTACGTCCCCGGAATCGTCGCGCAGCTGCATCATGACGTAGCTGATGCCGCGATGCTTGGGCGCGTCCGGATCAGTTCGCACCAGCACGTGGTACCACTCGCCGTAATGGGCGCCGGAGGTCCATATCTTCTGGCCGTTGATCACGTAGTCATCGCCGTCGCGGACGGCGCGGGTCTGGAGGCTGGCGAGGTCTGAGCCGGCATTGGGTTCAGAGAAGCCCTGGGCGAAGTCGATCTCGGCGTTCGCCATCTTGGGCAGGAACTCCTCCTTCTGCCAGTCCGTGCCGTGAAGCATCAGGACGGGCGCGACGAGGCCGCCGCCAAAGGACGCGGGCGCGCCCTCATAGGCCATGCCCTCGCGATAGGCGAGCTGGGCCGTAATTGATACCGCGCGACCGCCGTATTCCTCCGGCCAGTGCATCGTCCACCAGCCCTTTTCCACAAGCTTCTTGGAGAAGTCGCGCTGCGCGCCCAGCGCCTCCGGATCCGCGTGATATGGCGACAGGAGTCCAATCTCATCCCAGCCGCGCGGCGCGGCCACCTTCTCCGTCCATTCGGACCGGGTAAACGCTCGCGCCTCATCCTGAAGCGCCTGATCCTCATCGGCTAGTCGAAAATCCATGGCTCCAACCCCCTCGTCTCCTCCGAGCCCAACCGTGGCGCACGTACTTCCCTATAGCGCAACATTATGACGCGCAACGGGGCAAATTCGCAATGCGCAAATGAACCTTCACCGCAAATTTGCGGGGCGCCGTCAGGGAATCAGCGTTCTTGTGCGCCAAGCGAAGCGTGCGAGCACCCTTAAGCCGCCCGAACCCGAAGGGCTTGTAGTTGACGTGTCCTGCCCTAGCTGTCCAGCACCGATGGCAAGCCCATTTCCTGACACATGGTTGCGATGTCGATCACGACAGTCTCCAGATAATCACCGTCAAAAGTGATCAGCGCAGCTTCAAGTTCTTCACCATGTACCTTGAGCAACAGATGCGCGTCCGGCCCGTAAGTGTCACTAGCACGCAGGAGGTCTCGTTGCCAGCGAAGAAGTTCGTCGCTATCCTCGCTGGGGGGAACTCTATTCATATAGTCCCCCAACAATTCTTTGTAGTGCTGATAAGAGCGTCTGTCCGCGTCGTGCGTCAGAGCCTCTACTGGACGGGATGCGGCCGCTGGCGGAGTGCGTGTCGGTTCAGGAGAGTTGGCACTGGTGGCACTAGGCGCCGCGAATGACGAGTCGGTGGTTGTCCGATTAGAGGGTTGTTCTTGGGTCACAACCTGCTGGCAGCTCGTTAGTCCCAAGATCAATGCATTGACAATGGACACGACAGCAATAGCGTCGCGAGTAGGATGTATCTGGCTCACCTAGTCAGAACAGGATTCGTCTTGACGTTGGAAGTGTGTACTTCACGCCAACCTGCTCGGCCCCCTTACGCCTCCATGATGGTGACGCTGTGCAGGCTGGCGCCGGGGTTTGGATCAGAGCCGGGGTCGCGGATGCGGATGATCCGGAGCACGTCCAGCCCCTCCGTCACCTTGCCGAACACGGCGTGGGCATCGTCGAGCCAGGGAGTTGGGATGAGGGTGATGAAGAACTGTGCACCGCCGGTGTTGGGACGGCCGATATTCGCCATGGAAAGCACGCCAATGCTGTCGTGCCTCAGCGAGGGGTCAAACTCATCCGTGATGGTGTAGCCAGGTCCGCCGGAGCCGCTGGCGGTCGGATCGCCGCCCTGCACCATGAAGTCCGCAATCACGCGGTGAAACGTCGTGCCATTGTAGTAGCCCTCGCAGGCCAGGAACACAAAGTTGTTGACCGTGACGGGCGCCTTGTCCGCCGCAAGCTCAATGACGATGTTGCCGACTTCCGTCTCGAGAGTTGCCGTGTATTTCTTTGTCGGATCAATCTGCATCTCCGGCGGCTGAGACCACCGCATGGTCTTGTCAGTCATTGTCGCGTCCTCCTCACAGAAATTCCTCGGCTCGCCAGCCGCCATCGGGACGGCAGCGGATAAATCCGTCACGGGCGTCATCGTTGGAGCAGTAATGGTCGTTGCAGTAGGAGCGGCTGTGGGTTCCTCCGAGGGCACGCAGGCCGCCATGCCCGTGGCCGCGGCCACTACAAGGAAAAGCGCCAACAGAGCGGCGCGCGAAAGGGAAAACGAAAGGACTCGTAGCATCTTCCCAAGCATACCCAAGCCGCAGACGCCCTCGCAAGCGCCGCTCAATGGTCGCACGGAGTATCATTCCATGCATTGACTAACCACATCGACGTGATGGTCTGCCGCGAGGCGCGGTAGGAAACACGGCGGGCCATGGCGCAGGGATGGGGAGCAGAACCGCGGATGCAGGAGAATCGAACAATCACGTCAGTTCCGGGCGTCCGCGTGGGAAATTGGACGAATGCCGGGGCCGCGACGGGCTGCACGGTGGTGTTGCCGCCGCCACACGGCGCGGTCGCAGGCGTGGAAGTGCGCGGGGCGGCGCCCGGAACGCGTGAAACGGACTTGCTGCGCCCCGGAACGCTTGTTGAGCGTGTCCATGCCATTCTCCTCACGGGCGGCAGCGCATTCGGATTGGCGGCGGCGGACGGCGTCATGAGCCATCTGGAAGCTGAGGGCATTGGGTTTCCCACGGCCTCCGGGCCCGTGCCCATCGTCCCTGCCGCCGTCATCTTTGACCTCGGCATAGGCGACGCCGCGCAACGGCCTGGACGCGATAACGGATACTCCGCCGCCAGAAACGCCGGTGACTTACCCGCTCCGTCAGGAAGCATCGGCGCCGGCGCAGGCGCCACCGTAGCCAAGATTCTCGGCATGGATAGAGCTATCAAGGGCGGGCTCGGATCCGCCGTTCGACAGCTTGTTTCCGGGTACAGCGTCGGAGCATTGATGGTCGTCAACGCGGTTGGCGATATCCTTGATCCGGCAACCAACGTCACTCTTGCGGGACCGCGCCGCCGGCAGGGCGGAATCGGCTTTGAGAACGCCCGCGAAATTCTGTGGAATGAACAGCGTTCCGGGCCGGCGTTCCGTGAATCAACGACCAACACGACCCTTGGCGTCATCGCAACGGATGCGCCGCTTACCGTTGCGCAGGCAAATCGAATCGCCATCATGGCTCACAGCGGCATAGCCCGCGCAATCCTTCCCTCCTATGGCATGGGCGATGGCGACACCCTGTTCGTCATGTCCACAGCGCCGCCTGAAACGCCCCCCATCGAGGCGTTTGCCCTCACTGGGCTGGGTTCAGCTGCCGCTGACGCTGTCGAACGCGCCATTGTGAACGCCATTCAATCGGCAACGGGCCTAGCGGGCGTGCCATCTGCCGCCGAGTACCTGGCGAGGCGCGGCGAGGAGGCATAGCGCCATGGCAGTACTCGCCGGGGAACGAATCGGCATTGTCGGGGCGGGGGCGGTCGGATCCGCTCTTGCGTCGGCCCTGGCCGCCGCGGGTTATCGCGTGACTGCTGTCATGAGCAGGAGCCCGGCGAGCACGCAGGCGGCGGCGTCCCAGATTCCGGGAGCGACTGCGACGATCGACGCGGAGGAATTAGCAGATCTGGCTGACGTTATCTTTCTGACAGTGCCGGATGACGCCATCCGGACAGTTGCGGAGGGCATCCCTTGGCGCAGCGGAATGGCGGCTGCGCACTGCTCCGGAGGCGTCCGACTCGACGCGTTAGAGGCGGCGGCAACCCAGGGCGCCGTCACCGGCGGGTTCCATCCTTTGCAGACCTTTGCCGGCGGGGGTGACACGCCGCCGAGCCTGGCCGGGGTCACCTTCGCGATTGAATCGAGAGATCCGGAGCTGCGGGCGTTGCTGTTTCGGCTTGCTGCGTCTCTGGGCGGCGCCGGCATAGACATCGACGACGACGCGCGGGCCTTGTATCACATTTCGGGCGTGATCGCGTCAAATTATCTTGTCGCATCAATTGCGGAGGCTGCCAAACTTTGGTCGCAATTCGGGTACAATCATGCGCAGGCATTGCGGGCGCTGCTGCCGCTGGTTCATGGAACGATGGGAAACCTAGAGCGCAACGGGGCGTCCAACGCGTTGACCGGACCGATCGTCCGGGGAGACGTGGGCACGGTGGCGGCGCACGTTGCAGAGTTGCGTGCTCGGATGCCGAGTGTATTACCATTGTATGGCGAACTCGCGCGCAGCACAGTTCGCCTAGCAATAGAGAACGAGCGGCTGGATCAGACGAAAGGGGCGGAGATCCTTGCTTTGGTGGAGAATCCGCCGGAAGCAGGGCAGAACGACGAATGATGCGCACAATGCTGGCCGGCAAGATACACAGGGCCACGGTGACCGAAGCGAACGTCGATTATGAGGGATCGATCACCATTGATCGCGATCTCATGGACGCAGCGGGCATCCTCCCGTATGAACTCGTCCAGGTCCTGGACATCACTAACGGCGCCCGCCTTGAAACCTACGCCATTGAGGGCGAGCGGGGCTCCGGAGAGATTTGCGTCAACGGGGCCGCCGGACTCCTTGTGCGGGAGCGCGACCTCATCATCATTCTCCACTTCATGCAAATGTCTGAAGAGGATGCCTGCCGCGTCACGCCCCGCGTCGTTCGCGTTGATGCCCGCAACCGCATCGTGTCCAAGACGAACCGCATCGAGGCTCACAGCTACTACTGATGAACGCGGGCCGTCGGCGCACTCGTCGCGGCCGGACGCCAGGGAGCAACTCCCGTGCGCACCACAATCCAGCAGATTCAGGCGATCAAGGACCGGGGCGAACGATTCCCCGTACTGACGGCCTACGACTATTACACTGCCCGCGCCGTAGATGAGGCAGGCATCCCGGTCATCCTGGTGGGAGACAGCCTGGGAAACGTCGTCTTGGGCTACGACTCCACAGTCTCAGTGACGATGGAGGACATGATCCACCACACGAAGGCCGTCACTCGCGGCGCCAAGAATGCGCTTGTCGTTGGCGACATGCCGTTCATGTCGTACCAGACCGGCGCGACGGACGCCCTCCGCAACGCAGCGCGTTTCCTGCAGGAGGCGGGCTCTCAGGCCGTCAAGCTGGAGGGCGGCGAGGTCATGGCGGACACCGTCAAGACGCTTGTTGACCGCGGCATTCCCGTCATGGGCCACATTGGATTCACCCCGCAATCGGAATTCCAGATCGGGCGGAGGTATCAGGGTCGCCGGACGGCGGACGAAGCCCGGCAGCTGATCCGCGATGCGTTGGCGCTGGAGGAAGCCGGGGCGTTTTCCGTCGTCCTTGAATTGGTCCCGACGCAGCTCGCGGAAATGATAACGGCGCGACTTGGCGTCCCCACCATCGGCATCGGCGCCGGCCCGCATTGCGATGCGCAAGTGCAGGTGGTCAGCGATATGCTCGGAATCGTCACGGACCACGTGGGGCGGCACGTCAGGCAGTACGCCAGCATCGCCGACGAGATGAGCTCAGCAGTCTCGGCATACGCCCAGGAGGTCCGGGAGGGCGACTTTCCGACGCCCGACCATGGCCGACCACTCTCTGATGAGATCCTGGAGGAGCTGGCCCAGGACCAATAGCAGTCAACGGGCCTTCCCGCTCGGTTGGCCGCCGGCGCGTCGCCAAGCAAGACAGCTGTCCCGGCAGGCAACCTCGCCGCCGTCTTGCGCGTTATACGGCATGCCGTACATTTAATTGTGCTAGCGCCATCGGAGGTATTGTCTTTGCGTCTTCCCCACCACACGGTTCTTATGGCCCTCTTGCTTGTCGTGACTGCAATAGTTGCGCTGGCTTCGAGGTGCGGCGGCAGCGAGCCGCAGGATCAGTCATTCGCCATGACTCTCGAGGGCGGCGAGCTTGCCGGCGAGTCTGAACTCTCTGTGAATCAGGGCGACGCCGTCACGCTCAGTTGGCAGACGGATACGCCCCTCCTCGTTCATCTCCACGGCTATGACATTGAGATGAACCTTGGGACAGGCCGGATATACGACATGGCCTTCACGGCAAATGCGACGGGACGCTTCAACATCACAGTCCATGCAATAGACGAGGACCACGCCCACACTGGCGGCGATGACTGCCGCGCATTCCCGGCGCCTGGCGAGCCAATGCCAAGCGTCTCCATTCGCGCCGCAGAGGCCATGACTGAGGGCAGAGTCATCATCGAGGTTGAAGTCGAGGATTTTGCACTGGAGCGCGGCGCTGCGCATTGGCATCTCGCCATCGACGGCGTCGACTACGGCATGTATTCCCAGCCGAGCTTGTCGCTGCCTCTCGCAGGCGGCGGTGAACGCGTCTTTGAGGCAACGCTCAATGACGCGAACCACTGCGCCTATGACGCCTCAGATACAACGACGCTCATGCTGCCTGGCGAGCCGGCCGATTCGCACGACATGGAGGAGGAACCACCCGCCGCCGAGGGCGAACACAACATGAACGTCACGTCCACCGAGGATTCGACAGAGACGCCTCCAGCTGCAGAGCGGGTTATCGCCACGCTTGAAGTGCGCCCCTGAGGGCCTATCGCACAATGATCCGCGGCTCTCGACGATTACTTGTCGCAACAGCGGCAGTTGCGGCGCTCGCCCTGATTGGGCCTCAGACCGCCTTTGCCCACGGATTCGGCGAGCGATACGATCTGCCCGTTCCGCTTTCGCTGTACATCACGGGCGCCGGCCTAACGGTCGCTCTGTCATTTGTCGCCGTAGCGGTGTTTCTCCGGAATCCTGAGGCATCCTTTGACTATCCACGCCTGAGACTCTCCTGGAGGCCTCTTGGGGTCCTCGCGTCGTCGCCGGTACTGAACGGACTGCGCTCCGCGACGTTGTTGCTCGTCGTGCTGGCCCTCGTCGCCGGCGGCCTTGGCGCGCAGAGAGCCTCGGCCAACATCGCTCCGACGCTGGTGTGGGTCTATTGGTGGGTGGGCCTGGCCTTTGCCTCTGCGCTGATCGGCAATGTCTGGGCGCTCATCAATCCCCTGCGCACGTCGTTCGAGTGGATGGATAACGCTGCGAGACGCTTCGTGCCGGGCGGCCTGTCCTTTGGACAGGAGCCGACGGCATACCCGGAAAAGTGGGGGGCGTGGCCGGCCGTCATCCTCTTCTGTCTGTTTGCCTGGTTTGAGATCGCCTATGAAGGCTCCGACGATCCGGGGACTCTGGCCATTGCAATCGCCGGTTACGCGCTGGTGACGTGGTGGGGCATGGCGCTCTTTGGCGCCGAGAAATGGCTACGCAACGGCGAGGTCTTTTCAATACTCTTTGGATTCCTGGCCAGATTCGCTCCCCTTGAACTCCGAGTCGTCCGGCAGGACGGACAGACTGAAACCATCGACGACGTAGAAGCGTTCCGCGCCGCGCCCCCCAACATGCGCGAGGTGTCTCTGCGGCCTCCGGGCGTTGGACTTCTTCATGGCGCCCAGGCTTCTCCATCAATTATGTTCCTCGTCGTGATCTTTCTTTCTACCGTGACGTTTGACGGTTTCTCCCAGACGCCTCCTTGGCAGGAGCTGCTGCTCTGGGCGTTCACGACATTCTCAGAGTGGAGTCTGACGGCGTTGATGGTCACCAATACCATCGGGCTGTTCCTGTTTGCAGGGCTGTTTGTGGCGGCTTATCTGGGTTTCTGCGCGATCATAGCGCGTTCGGGGCCTGATCAGCCAGGCAAGACCCTCACCGCAGCGCGACTCTTCGTGTTCTCTCTCATCCCAATCGCCTTTGCCTACCATCTGGCCCACTTCTTCTCCTATCTGCTCATACAAGGCCAGTTGATCATCCCGTTGGCGTCTGATCCATTCGGATTCGGGTGGGATCTGTTTCAGACCGCCGACTACAGCGTGAATATTGCAATCGTCAACGCCAGATTCGTGTGGATCCTCGCCATAGCCTCTATCGTCATCGGGCATGTGATTGCCGTATTCCTGGCGCACATCACGGCATTGAGGCACTTCGGGGCGCATGACGCGGCCCTGCGAAGTCAGAGGGCGATGTCGATCCTGATGGTCGGCTACACGATGATCAGCCTCTGGATATTGGCGCAGCCGATTACCTCCTACTCTTGACGGCCTAGCTCATCCTGCTACGCTTGCGAGTGTCCGACCGCATGGCCTCATTTGCCGTGGCGCGAGCCGGATCATCCTTCAGACAATGCCCACCGGGCGCAGGGGACGCGATGACAAACTCGACAGATCGTGAGGGCCGTACTCAGGGCGTCTTGACAGGCATAAGCGTCCTGGACCTCAGCGGCCTGGCCGGCCAATACGCCGGGCGTCTGCTGGCCGACCTGGGCGCGGATGTGATCAAGATCGAGCCGCCGGGCGGCGATCCCGTCCGATTCATGCCTCCTTTCGCGGGCGATCAGCCCGGACCGGACCGCAGTCTCCGTTGGCTTGCGTATAACGCCAATAAGACAAGCGTCGTCATTGATCTCGCCACGACTGAGGGCCGTCAAAATCTATTGGAGATGGCGCGCGCCGCCGATGTGGTTCTGGACAGCTATGAGCCCGGCTATCTCGCGTCGATTGGCCTCTCTGATTCCGAGCTACGCGCCGCGAATCCCAAACTGATCACACTCTCCATCACGCCCTTTGGTGAATCCGGTCCGTATGGCAGTTACCGAGGGGGCGATCTCCAGACCATCGCCATGAGCGGCCTGATGACCATACAGGGGGACAATGAACAGCCTCCTGCGGCAGCGCCATTGGATCAGGCCTACGTCCTTGCATGCCTGCACGCCGCGCACGGCGTCTTCTATGCGCTGATGGCCAGGCGGAGGTCAGGCCGGGGACAGCACGTTGAAGTATCCATCCAGGAAGTCCTCGCCAATATCTTCTTCCAGATCATTCGCTACTCCGCCACGTCAGAGATCGGCGAACGCATCGGGGCGAGCGGCAACCTGGCGCCGTACAACATCTTCCGCTGCAAGGACGGCTGGGTCAGCCTGGCCGTGCTCTTTCCCCCGCAAGCCAAGGCCTTCTTTGATTGGGTCGGCGAACCGGCGTTGCAGGATGAGTTCTGGCTCCCCATCGATGCCCGGCAGGACGAGAACATGCAGTTCATCGATTCCCTCGTTGCGCCCTTCATCGAACAGTTCACCGTCGACGAATTCGTGCGCGAGGCGCAGGCGCGGCGGCTGCCCGCCGCCCCGGTCAACCGGCCCGGCGATTTCGCCGACAATCCGCAGTTTGCGGAACGAGGCTATTTCACGACTGTCGATCACCCTGAGATCGGCCCTCATGCGCTGCCCGGCGCCCCATTCCGAATGGCGGAGACGCCGATCGCGCCGCCGCGCTGCGCGCCGCTTCTTAACGAGCACGCAGATGAGGCGACGAGACAGCCTGCGCCCGCGGGCGCAGCAGACAACGGACGCAGTTCGGATGACGTCTCCCCCACACTGCCGCTCGCAGGCATCCGGGTTCTGGACTTTACCCGCGTTTGGGCCGGTCCGTACTGTACACGACTCCTGGGCGACTACGGCGCGGAGGTCATCAAGGTCGAATCCTCGCTCTTCGACACCGGCAACCGAGTGGGAACCATGCCCTACGTCGCAGACCTCAATCGGAACAAGCTGGGGATCACCCTGGATCTGCACAAGGATGAGGCGCGAGACATCGCCCGGCGCCTCGCTGCCGTGTCGGATGTCGTTATCGACAACTTTGCGCTTGGCGTCATCGACAGATTCGGACTCGGCTACGAAGAGCTCATAAAGGTGAATCCGGACATCATCCAGGTCTCCATGCCCGGGTGGGGGAGCGAGGGTCCAATGCGCGATCACGTGGCATTCGGATTCAATCTCGTCTCCGCGTCCGGCCTCAGCTACACGTGGGGGCATCCGGAATCGGAGCCCAACGCGCGATGCAAGTTTGATTATCCCGATTTCCTTGTCGCCAGCCTCACTGCCCTCGGCACGCTCGCTGCCATCTATCACAAGGCGCAGACGGGGCGGGGCCAGCACGTCGAGGTGGCGCAGGTGGAAGCCGTCGGCAACACAATGGGACTGGCCTTTCTGGACTACTCCATCAACGGCCGGCCCGGCGAGCCGGCTGGAAACAGCCATCTTGTACATGCTCCCCACGGAATCTTTCCTGCTCGCGGACACGATGCGTGGTGCGCCATATCGTGCTCGAGCGACGCGGAATGGCAAGCCCTCGTCGAGGCCATCGGCAGTCCCGCGTGGGCGCTCGAACCAGCGTATGCCACACAGGCCGGGCGCAAGGAGAACGAGTCGGCACTCAATGGGTCTCTGTCCGAGTGGACGCGAACGCAAACGCCGCGCCAGATAATGCACCTGCTGCAGCGCTCAGGAGTGGCCGCGACGGCCGTCTTGACCGGCGAGGGTCTCTATTGGGACCCCCAGCTGCGGGAGCGCGGCTACATTCATACCCTCGACCATCCGGACTGGGGAGTCCTGGAGCAGCCGGGCGTCACCGTGCGCCTGTCAGAAACCCCTGGAGGCTCTCGAATGCCGTCCGCGGCCCTCGGTCAGCACAATGATCTGGTCCTCCGGGACATTCTGGGCCTGACAGACTCAGAGGTTGAGGCGCTGCATCGTGAGGGAGCGCTGGCGTAAGAGCATGGGCCTGTGGGCCCGATGTCGGACTAGTCGGCGGGAGGAATGGAATGACGGCGGATACGACACTGAAACCCGGCGCCCTTGATGGCCTGCGCGTCCTTGACCTGGGCGGGATGCCGTCTATGTACGCATCAAAGCTGCTGGCGGATTTTGGAGCGACGGTCACGTTGCTGGAAGGCCCGGATGGCGACGCGGCCCGGCGACTGCCTCCTTTCGCCGGCGGCGTCGTCGACGGCGAGCGTAGCCTCGTCTTCCACGCGTTTCACGCAAACAAGCGCAGCGCGCTCGTGGACATCACGACGCCGGAGGGACAGGAGCAAGTCCGCCAACTCGCCCAATCCGCCGATGTCCTGATAGAAACCAACACGCCCGGCTACATGGACGGGATCGGGTTGGGATCAGAGGCTTTGCGGTCTGCGAACCCTCGGCTGATCGTGTGCTCGGTGACGCCGTATGGGCAGACGGGCCCGTTCGCTTCCTACAAGGGCACGGATTTGCACGCAGAGGCGATGGGCGGCCTGATGATGCTGCAGGGTGATCCGGAGCGTCAACCAGTCATGTCGCCGGCGTTTCTTGGATACTCCGTGACAGGAACGCACGCGGCGATAGGCATCATGAACGCCCTGTTTTCGCGGGAGCATTCCGGCGCAGGCCAACATGTCGATGTCTCAATGCAGGAGGCCATCGCCAACATCCTGTTTATCGTCTCCCAGTACGGTTACAACGGCACGATTGCTCAGCGGCCGGGCGCGGGCGCCGGAGGCGGCACCGGCGTTTTCGAGTGCAGCGACGGTTGGATCGGCTTCTCGCCAATTCAGCCCAGCCAGTTCAAGGCATTCGGGGAATGGACTGAGAACGCCGTCCTCCAGGATGAGATGTTCAAGGATTTGAGTGTCCGCAGCGAGAATGCTGAGTTCATCAATGGGATTGCGACGGAGTTCCTTCTCTCGAAGACCGTCGCCCAGGCCGTTGAGGAGGCGCAGAGCCGCCGCATCCCCGCGACGCCTGTCAGCACGCCTGCGGACCTCGCCAACAATCCGCATTTGCTCTTCCGCGACTATTTCCAGGACGTTGAGCACCCCGTGGTCGGCGCATACCGGCTTCCGGGCCCAACCGGGCGGCTGAGCGAAACTCCCTGGGCGATGCGTCGCCCTGCCCCAACGCTCGGACAGCACACTGATGAGGTTCTGGCGGAGGCCGTGGCTGCTCCGTTTCCGGCCTCGTCTTCGGCGCCCATGGCCCACCCCGGCAACGGACGCCTGCCGTTGGAAGGCGTGCGCGTCACTGATCTAACACGTATCTGGGTGGGACCGTACGGCACGCGCCAGGTGGCCGACTTTGGCGCCGAAGTCATCAAGATTGAGTCGTCCCTGTTTGACCCCGCGTCGCGTATCACCGGCCTGCTGCCGATGCATCCTGAACTCAATCGCAACAAGATGAGCATCACCGTGGATTTGCATCACACCGACGGACAGGCCATTGTCCGCAAACTGGCGTCCACGAGCGACGCGGTGGTTGAAAACTACGCGGCCGGGGCGCTAAATCGGTGGGGTCTGGACTACGAGGGCATTCGCGCCGTCAAGCCTGACATCGTTTACATGAGCATGCCGGGCTGGGGCAGCACCGGCCCGTTTGCTTCCCACGTCCTCTTCGGCTTGCAGGCTCAGACCGCCTCAGGCGTCACGCACCTCTGGGGTCATCCGGAATCGACGCCCGACATGCGTTGCGGAGTCTACTACGCGGATTTCTTCGTCGGAGGGCAATCCGGCTTCATGCTGCAGGCCGCCCTCTATCACCGGCAAC
This sequence comes from Dehalococcoidia bacterium, assembly GCA_965237465.1. Classification (GTDB taxonomy): domain Bacteria; phylum Chloroflexota; class Dehalococcoidia; order UBA6926; family UBA6926; genus VXMO01. The sequence goes on along the minus strand of OZ250138.1, from coordinate 1,867,754 downwards.
GGACCGGACAGGGCCAGCACATCGAGGTCTCACAAGTGGAGGCCCAGGCCAATGCCCTCGGCGTGCCCCTGCTGGACTACTACGTCAACGGCGTGAACCAGGAGCCGGCGGGCAATCGGCGGGACTATGCCGCCCCGCACGATGCTTACCTGTGTCTGGGAGACGATGCATGGTGCGTCATCGCATGCCACACGCAGGAGGAATGGGAAGGGCTGGCGCGGGCCATGACGCCCCCGCGCGGCGAGGTTCCTGCATGGACTCAGGACGCTCGCTTCTCAACACCGGAGGAGCGTCTGGCGAACCGCGATGCGTTGGACGAAGAACTCTCCAACTGGACACGCACACTGACGCCGCGACAGGTCATGTTTACGCTTCAACGCCACGGCGTGCCCGCCGCGGCGTGCCAGACCACGGAGGACACGTTCTTTGACCCGGCTCTGAATGCCCGCGGGTACGTCGTCACGGTCAATCACCCGGAGCCTGAGTGGGGCGCATTGAGGCATGCGTCATTCGGAGCCTCGTTGTCGGACACTCCTGGCGCCATCCGCATGGGCGCCCCGGGCCTCGGTCAGCACAATGAGTACGTTATGCGGGAGCTGCTAGGCTACTCGGAGTCAGACGTACGCGAATTGGTCGAGTCGAAGATTCTCGTCTAAAGCGGCTCTCGCCGCTCCACCGTCACTGGACGCCCCGGCGTCTGGCGCGTTTCGCTGGCGGCTGCCCTAGACAAAGTCCTCAATTCGCCTGATGTTCCGCGGCTCGTCAACCTCATTGCCTTGCTGAATGCCGGCATAGTAGGCGAATAGCTGCAACGGCACCGAGGCTAAAAGCGGCAGCAGCGACTCCGGCGCATCCGCCGGTATGAATATTGGGTGGTCGACGATGCGGGCCAGCTCCTCATCCCCCTCTGTCAGGATGGCCGCGACGACGCCCCCACCCTCCTTGACCAGACGAATCGCGGAGGCCATCCGGCTATACTCGGCGCTTCGAGGAGCAAGGGCGATTACAGGGGTTTCATCGCCGTGGATCAGCGCAATCGGCCCATGCGTCAGTTCTGATCCGGGATACGCCGTGGCGTGAATATATCCCAGCTGCATCAGTTTCCAGGCCCCCTCAGCCGCGATGGGGTACATACGGCCATGACCGATATAAATCGCGTCACGCCTGTTGCCATAGCGCGTCGCCAACGCAGCTAGGGGCGATGGGTCCTCAAGAATTGAATTGGCGAATCCCGCGAGCTTTCCCAGGTCATTCAGCCGAACAGCTACCGGATCGCCTTCGCTCGCCGGCCTCAGTTGGGACAGGCGCATTGCCACCAGGTAGAGCGCGAGCACGGCAGTCGTGAATGATTTCGTCGAAGAGACGCCCGCCTCCAGGCCCGCGCGCACCGGCAGCACCGCGTCCGCCATCTGCACCCCCGTTGAGTTCTCAACATTCGTAACGATAAGCGTTGGCGAACCCAGCTCGGATGCATGAGTGAGAACCCTCAATGTATCCAGCGTCTCGCCCGATTGAGTCACTCCAATCAGCAGCGTCTGCGGGCCAAGCTCAAAGTCGCCAAACAGGATCTCAGACCCAACGTCCACCTGACACGGGAGATCCGTCAGTTCCTCGATATAGAGTCGACCGGCCTGCGCCGCGTAGAGCGATGAGCTGGAACCTGTTAGCACGACGCGTTCCACGCGCCCCAGGGCCTCCTGAATGGGGTCCAGCTCGCCGAGGGTCAGGGAAAGATCCTCAAAATCCACGCGCCCTCGAATGGCATCCGTCCAGGCCTCCGGTTGCTCAGTAATTTCCTTGATCATGAATGTCATGTGGCCGCCGCGCGCCGCAGCCAGGGGATCCTCCGCTAGCTTGATAGCTCGCTTTGCGATATCGCGCCCGGCGATGAGGGTCTTGAAAGCGACGCTCCGCGGCGTAACCGTGGCCATTTCTCCCGCAGCGAGAAACGCGATGTCGTCCGCTATAGCCGAGATGGCCGGAACCTCGCTTGCGACGACTGCCTCATTGCCGCGCCAACCGACCACGAGTTGGCTGGCATAGCCGCTGCGCGCCGCGATAATCGTCTCCGGCTCCTCGGCGCTTACTGCGACCAGCGCAATCGCGCCCTTAGCCCGGGCCAGCGCCGCTCGAACTGCCGCCTCCAGCTCTCCTCCCGGCCCCGCCATCAGCAGCTCCTCCTCAATGAGGTGAGGCAGAACCTCAGCGTCTGTTCGCGACAGAAATCGGTGGCCGCGTCCCCGCAGCGCAAGCTTGAGTTCCACGTGGTTCTCAACTATGCCGTTTGCTACGACGGCAAGCAGGGCGTGACAATCAAGGTGAGGCTGGGCATTCTCACTGGCTATGGCTCCATGAGTGCGCCAGCGGGTGTGGCCAAGGCCGATGTGGCCCAGGGGCGCCTCCTCTGACAGGGCGCCCTCCAGGACATCAAGACGACCCACGGTCTTGACGGCGTTGAAATAGCCGTCAGGATCACGCACTGCAACACCCGCGCTGTCATAGCCGTGATTCTTGACCCGCGAAAGCGAATCCAGAAGAACCGGCACCGCCTCGCGATTACCGACGTAGCCAATAATGGCGCCCATGGGAAATCCTTTAGCTTTCGCTCGCGTTCACGCGCGCCGGATTATGCGACCTCTCGCTCTCGCTATAGTAGCCGTGCATTTGCTCAGGCAATAGCGCGGCCACCGCCCGCATCATTTCGTCCGTGGCCCGTTGAAGTGACTCCTGATCTGTTGCGCCCGGCAGCTCGAATGGCTCGCCTATGCGCGCGGTGATGCGGGGGCGTCGTCCCGCCTGTAGCGGGTTGTTGGTCAGCTTGTAAAGGCCGTCGATTCCAATCGGCAGGACAGGAGCGCCCGAGGTCACGGCAAGGTACGCCGTGCCCCGGCTCGCTTCGCTCATCGAGCCGTCACGACTGCGCGTCCCCTCCGGAAACATGCCGAGAATCCCACCATCTCTCAGAACCCGAGACGACATCTTGAGCGCATCGCGATCCGGTCGACCCCGCGACACCGGAATCACTCCATAGTTCCTCACCACCCACCGCGAAATCGCGCCCCCGCCCGTAACCAGCTCCCTCTTTGCAAGGAAGATGACAGGCCGCGCCATGATGGCGTTGATCAACGCTGGATCTGCGTTATGCGTGTGATTCGCGATGATGATCACCGGTCCCGCAGCGGGGACATTCTCCCTGCCCCGCACCGTCAAGCGCGCTCCCAATCGAAACGCCGCTTGCGTCGAGATATGGAGTGCTGCGGATGCAAGTGACCGATTTCCCATGACGCCTCTATAGTAGTGCCCAATGACCAGCCACGCAGGCCCTGCGTAGCCACTGTACGCAGGATGACTCCGGGGAGGATGACATGGCGTCAAACAACGAAAGCCGGCTGCTTGAGGGCATCGATAGGGATGAGATCGTCCAGTTGATGAAGGACCTGCAGTCCTACCGGAGCTTTTCCGGCGGGGAGGCGGAGGTCATGCGGTTCCTTGCAGGGTGGTTTGAGCAACGCGGACTGCCTGCAGAACTCATCGACGTGTCAGACGAGCCGGGTCGGCCGGACCTCGTCGTGCGCATTCCGGGCAGCGGCGGCGGCGCGTCCCTCATGCTAAACGGCCATCTGGACATTGATCCTGTCCCGTTGAACTACCCGCTGGACCCGTGGGACTGCCATGAGGAGGATGGGCGGCTAACAGGCCACGGCCTCGTCAACATGAAGGCCGGCGTTTCGGCAGCCGCGGCGGCAACGGTCGCCGTGCACCGCTCCGGCGCGCAGCTGCGGGGTGATCTGTACTTCACCGGCGTCGTGGGCGAGCTGCAGGGCGGCGTGGGCGTGTATGACCTCGTGCAACGCGGCATCGGGGCAGACTACACGATCATCTGCGAGCCGTCCGATCTCGATGTCCGGACGATCCACTCCGGCGCCTGCCAATACGTCATCACCGTCACCGGCGAGTCCGCCTGGATCGGCATGGTTCATCGCGTCCCCCACGTGAACGCCGTGAACGTTATGGCCGACGTCATTCAAGCGCTTGACACCGTGGAATTCTCCGCTGAGCCCCATGACGCCGTGCCCGGCCTGCCGCGTCTCATCGTCGGCGGGATTAACGGGGGCATTGGCACGGACTTCCTCAAGTGGCGAGCGTCATACGTGCCTGACTATTGCGCCATCATCGTCGAGGTTCGAGGCGTCCCAGGCCAGGATTGGGAGCTGACGCAGGCAGACCTTGATCGCGTTCTTGAGGGTGTGCGCGCGGAAAATCCGGACGCAAAGATTGAGATCGCTCCGCCGCCCGCCACGTACACGGAAGACTGGCGCAGCATGAAGGTCCCCGGCCACGGCATTGACGTGCCGACGGATCACATGCTGCCGCAGACCGTGGCGCGGAGGCACACTGACGTTGTTGGCCAGCGCCCTGAACGGGTTGGCCCGCAGGACCCAGGCTCGTACGCGTGGACGGACGCCGGATGGTTCACGCGGGGCGGCTCTACGACAATCGTCTACGGCGCCACCGCCAACACGGAGCGGACGATTTCCATCGACAAGGTTCTGACCTGCGCGCGTGTCCTGGCGCTGACGGCCACAGACATTTGCGGTTGAGCATGGGCGGCATCAGAGGCAACGATGGCGCCACGCATGGGCTGCGTTTATCGGTGATCTGACGCGGATCGCCCCCCGTCCGGGGCTGTTGGCCGCTAGAATAGTTATCAGACGCGCATGCCACAACCAATTCTCATAGCGGTCGCGTGGCCGTACGCCAACGGACCGCTCCATCTCGGCCACATCGCGGGCGCATATCTGCCCGCGGACATCTTTGCGCGGTTTCACCGGCTGCAGGGGAATGACGTGCTGATGGTCTCCGGCTCAGACGCGCACGGCACGCCCATTACGCTGCGGGCGGACCGGGAGGGCGTCAGTCCGCGCGAGGTGCATGATAGATACCATGAAGGTTTTCTGGAGTCCTGGAAGGGCCTCGGCATCTCCTGGGATCTCTTTACGACTACTGAAACAGAGAACCATTTCAGGATTTCGCAGGATTTTTTCATGCGCTTCTATGAAAAGGGCCTGCTCTATGAATCGACCAACGAGGTGCCCTACAGTCCCACTCAGAATCGATACCTGCCGGATCGCTACATCGTCGGAGAGTGCCCAAATTGCGGCTTTGACGGGGCTCGCGGCGATCAATGCGACGGCTGCGGCAGGACGCTGGACCCGCAGGAACTCATAAATCCTCGCAGCTCCATCGACGGCGCCGAGCCTGAGTTCCGCACTCGAACGCACTTTATGATGCGCTTTTCCGCATTTGAAGAACGATTGAAGGAGTGGCTGAGCGGCAAGACGAACTGGCGCCCGCAGGTTCTCAACTTCACCAACGGCTTTCTCGATCAGGGACTCAGGGACCGCGCCTATACACGCGACCTGGAGTGGGGCATTCCCGTGCCGCTTGATGGCTGGGAGGACCGCCGGATATACGTCTGGTTTGAGGCCGTTATTGGCTACCTGTCTGCGTCCGTGGAGTGGGCGAAAGAGATCAAGAAGGATCCGGAGGCGTGGCGGGCGTGGTGGGGCCCGGACGCCAAGGCATACTATTTCATCGGCAAGGACAACATCACGTTCCACACAATCATCTGGCCCGCCATGCTCATGGCCTACGGAGAGGACCTGGCGCTGCCCGACGACGTGCCGGCCAACGAATTCCTGAACCTGGAGGGCCACCAGCTCTCAACCAGCCGCAACTGGGCAGTATGGGTCCCAGAGTACCTGGCCAACTATGATCCGGATGCGCTCAGGTACGTGCTTTCCGCGATCATGCCGGAGACCTCCGACTCCGAATTCACATGGCCGGACTACGTGCGACGCGTCAACACGGAGTTGGTGGGCACATACGGCAACCTCGTGCATCGCTCGCTCACATTTCTCCAGCGATTCTCCGACGGCGTCGTCCCGGATGCTCAGCCGGATGAGGCCGGCGGGGCGCTGCTCGCGAGGGTGAATGAGGCTCTGAACGAGTCGGCTGAACACATATCGGCATGTCGATTCCGAGCCGCCCTTGGGGTCGCAATGGGCCTGGCGCAGGCGGGCAATCGCTACCTGGACGATCGCGCGCCGTGGCGAACAATCCGCGACGACAGGGAAGAGACCGCGCGGACACTGGCGGCGATCATCGGCGTTATCACCGGTCTGAAGACTCTCTTCACGCCGTTCCTGCCCTTCAGTTCCCAGAAACTGCATGAGATGCTGGGCCTGCCCGGGCGCGTCGAGGACGCAGGATGGACGGCCGAGCCTCCGGCGGCTGGTACGAAACTCCCTCAACCGACTGCCCTCTTTGCAAAACTCGATGAGGAACAGGTTCTCGCGCGGGAGATGGCCAACCTCGGAGCGGACAGCCCACAATGAAACATGCGCTCTGCCGCTTGCCCTGAGGATTGGCTCTTAAGCTTTGACCAGCACGACATCATCCCAGCAACCCTCCTTCCTCAACTTGATTGAGTCGGACATGGCGAAGGTGGAGCGTCGCCTTCGCACGATCGGCGAGGATGACTTCCCCTGGTTGGACGAGTTGCTTCGGTACATCCTGGCCACGCCGGGCAAACGGGCGCGCCCCGCCGTCACGCTCCTCGCCGGTCATCTGTTTACATTTGATCCGGACGTCCATATCTCCATGGCGGTAGCCGTTGAACTGCTCCACACCGCCTCGCTCGTCCACGATGACTCCGTCGACAACGCCTCCATGCGACGCGGCTCCGCAACCATCAACGCTCGCTACGGCGACGACGTCGCGTTGCTGCTGGGCGATTACCTGTTTGCCAGTTCCGCGGAAATGGTGTGCGCGACGAATAACGTGCGTGTAATCACCCTCTTTTCGAGGACGCTTCGCCTCTTGGCGGACGGCGAGCTGCGGGAGATTCAGCAGGCATTTGATTTGAACGGCGGCGAGCAAGAGTACTGGGCCCGAGTGGAACGAAAGACGGCCTCCCTGTTCACAACAGCCGCCGTATCCGGCGCCGTCCTCGGAGGAGCGACCGAGGCGGAGATTGATGCTGTCACGAAATACGGAATGAGCCTGGGCACCGCTTTCCAGGTCATCGATGACATTCTGGATCTCGAAGGCGAGGCTGCAGAGGTGGGCAAGCCCATCGGCTCGGACCTGCGCGGCGGCGTGCTGACCCTCCCCGCCCTGCTCTACATCAAAGATCACCCGGAGCTGACCGAGAAGGGGCCTTTCGCCCAACTCAGGGACAAGCGCGCCACGATGAGCGTTACGGAGAAAGAGGAGTGCGTAGAGGAGGCTCTCGGCCTCATACGGGCCTCCGGCTCCGTGGAAGCCTCCTATGTCATCGCAGAAGAACTGGCGCAGCGAGCCCGCGAAGCGCTTGGCGCCATCAACCGCCCCGTCAACGCAGCGCACCAGTCCCTAATGGAAATCATAGATTTCGTAGTGGAGAGGCGTTACTAAAGGGCCGGGAAAGGGCTTGTCGCTGTAGAGTAACAAGCGACGCAGCTCGAACAGACTGCACGGGGGCAGGCGGCATGACGCGGCGCGAATTGTCAGCTACCGAGACGATCCCGACGGTGCCTCAAGCTCAGTTCGGCAAGGTCATCTTTGGCGAAAATCTGGACGCGCTGCGGACCCTCGCCGACAGTTCTGTTGACCTGATATACATTGATCCGCCATTCAACACGGGGCATACGCAAACGCGCGAGTCGATCCGCACGGTCCGCGATGAGGCCAGCGGCGACCGCGTGGGGTTTCAGGGGCGGCGCTATCGGACCGAGCAGGTCGGGGAGACAGGCTACCAGGACAGCTTCGACGATTACCTCGGGTTTCTTGAACCCCGGATTCGCGAGGCTGCGCGGGTGCTCAAGCCCAAAGGCTCATTCTTCCTGCACGTTGACTATCGCGAGGTCCACTATTGCAAGGTTCTGCTGGATGAGATTTTCGGGCGATACGCATTCATCAACGAGATCGTGTGGGCGTACGACTACGGAGCGCGCTCAAAGTCGCGCTGGTCCGCCAAGCACGACAACATCCTCTGGTACGGGAAAGACCCCAAGCGCTATACGTTCAACTACCACGAGATGGATCGCATCCCATACATGACGCCGGGGCTTGTCGGCCCGGACAAAGCGGCGCGGGGCAAGACGCCGACGGACGTGTGGTGGCACACCATCGTCGGAACTAACGCCAAAGAGAAGACTGGCTACCCAACCCAAAAGCCCCTTGGCATTCTTGAACGCATTGTACGTGTCCATTCAAACCCCGGAGACGTTGTGCTGGACTTCTTTGCCGGCAGCGGCACGACGGGCGAGGCGGCAGCGCGTTACAACCGGAGCTACATACTCGTTGACAATGAACCGGAAGCGATCCGAGTCATGGCCAAACGGCTGGAGAAATACGGGCCGGAATTCGTGTCTTTCCCTTAGGCGCATGCCGCCTCCACGGAGAGGCAGCTCTCACTTGTCTGCGCCGGCCACGACTATCGTGAATTCACCGCGGGGACGCTGAAAGTGGTCAATGGCCTCCGTCAATGTTCCGCGGAAGGATTCTTCATATAGTTTGGTCAGCTCTCGCCCAATCACGATATCCCGGTCGCCTAGTTCCTCTCGCAAGAACTCAAGCGACTTGAGGAGCCGATGAGGCGACTCGTAGATCGCAAACGGCCACGGATGGGCAGCGACCTGCTCAAGGAGTCGGCGTCGCTCACCCGCTTTTCGCGGCAAGAAGCCGAGGAATGTAAACCGGTTGGCAGGCATCCCGGCGACTGAGAGCAGAGCGGCAATAGCCGTCGGCCCCGGTATCGGTATCACCGCGTGCCCCGCTGCTGCTGCGGCTCGAACCAGCTCAACGCCGGGATCGCTGATAAGCGGCGTGCCGGCCTCGCTGACGAGGCCAAGATCCTTGCCGTCGGCGAGGTGCTTGAGGAGACCGGGCAGCCGTCGCCTCACGTTGGCGTCAAAGAGACTAACCAGTCGGGCGCTGATGCCGTGCCGCGTCAGGAGTTTGCGCGTCGTCCGTGTATCCTCAGCGGCTACAAGGTCAACTTCGCCAAGGATGCGCAGGGCGCGCGCGGAGATGTCCTCAAGATTTCCGATCGGAGTGGCGACGACGTAGAGTGTCCCGCCCCGCGGCTCGTCCTGAACGATTGCGTCATCGTGCTCGGTCATATTAGTGGCAGCATAACGCAGCGAGGCCCACAAACCCGATGGCGCGCCAATTGCCGGTTAGGACGGTTCCCCGCGCTCCGGCCGTTCTTCGGGTGGTGTCGTCTACATAAACCGAAGGAGTTGAGTGCTCATGTGCTCGTCGCCCTCAATGCCAAAGCCTTTACGTTCCAGCATTTCGGCAATGCCACGGTTTCGTTCGTAATGGTCTTTTTGGATTCGCGCCTCATCCTCCGCCGTGGCCCCGCGGGGATACTGTATTCCCTGGGCGAGAGTCCTCAGCCCCTCGCCTGAACCGTCGGAATAAAGGCGTAGGCGGCGATCGTTTGTCATGCGGTGCATCGCGTAAAAGTCGAGAAATTCTCGCTCGCCCTCGACGCCAAACAGGAACCAAATTGTCCAGCCGCCCGCTACGATCTTGCCGCGCCGCCTGGCAGCGATGGTCGACTGCGGCAGCAGGATGTCCCAGTTTGCGAAGTAACTGTTGAATTCAGCCTCTATGACGTCCACCGTGTTACACAGTCCTTTCTTTGGCAACTGGGGTGGCAGCCGCTTTGCCGTGTTGGCAGCATAACGCAGCGCCCGGAGTCACCGATGACGCGGGTCAAGCACATCACGCAGGGCATCCCCAATCAATGCAACGCAGAACACCAACAAAGTGAGCGCCAGGCCGGGAAAGAGCGTCAACCACGGCGCTGCCTCCAGAAAACCCTCTGAGCCCTCCTTCAGCATTCGTCCCCAAGATGGATCAGGGGGCGGCGTCCCCAGACCAAGAAAACTCAGCGTGGCCTCCGTCAGCACGGCCCCCTCCATGAATCCGGTGGCGTGGATGATGACGGGCGCAATCGCATTCGGCAGCACGTGGCGAACCATGACGCGGACGGGCCCGGCGCCCATCGCCTCCACCGCCATGACGTAGGGCTCCGCCCTGACCACCAGAGCCTGCGCCCGCGCTATTCGCGCCACCTGCGGAACGAACGCCACAACAATCCCGATGATGACGCTGTTCGGGGATGGACCCAGAACAGCGACCAGCAGGAGCGCCATCAGCAGACTCGGGAAGGCCATCATCGTGTCCACAACGCGCTGCGCCAGCAGATCAGTCAGCCCTGAAAAGTATGCCGAGACGATGCCGATCACCGTTCCGATCACAGTTCCAACCGCCACGGACACCAGGCCAATGGTCAGGGACAGCCGCGCGCCGTGCAGGACGCGACTAAACACGTCCCGCCCGAATCGGTCCGTCCCGAAGTAGTGATCCGCGGAAGGGGGAAGCAACGCGCTCGGCTCATCAGTGTCAAGCGGGCCATACGCCGTCGCCAGGTCCGCAAAGAGCGCAGCCGCCGCCATAAGGAGCAAGACAGCAAGCGCGATCGCGCCGACTGGATGCCGTCGGATCATGCGCCCAAATCTACGCCTCGCCGAAACAGCCGGTGGTCGGCCCGTCGAGGCCATCATGGCCTTCGCGCCTCACAGACAGATCCATGGCGTCGAGTAGCTGCAGCCTGATAGCGGCATGCTTCGCCCAGAGCCGCAGCCTCAGTCGGAGTATGTGATGCGTGGATCAAGGACGGCATAGAGGATATCAACTAACAAATTGACGACCAGCATGATGAAGACGAACAGCGTGGCGTATGTTTGCACGACGGGGTAGTCACGGGTAGAGACGGCATCGACAATTCCGCGACCGATGCCGGGCAGCCCGAATATCGACTCCAGGACAACGACGCCGCTGAGCAAGGCGCCCGCCTGGATGCCTGCGACGCTCAGCACGGGAATGAGCGCGTTGCGTAGGGCGTGACGAAAGAGGACGATTCGTTCCGAGAGACCCTTGCCGCGCGCTGTCCGGATGTAATCCTGGCCCAAAACATCAAGAGCGCCGGCGCGGGTGATCCTAGTCAGGTACGCCGCGTAGCCCCACGCGAGAATCAGCGTCGGCAAAGCCATCATCTGAACGTGCCGAAGCGGATCCTGCCATGCGTGCGCGTAGATAACGGGCGGCGACCATCCCGCACTCAGAACCAGCGCCATCAGCAATACCAGTGCAAGAAAGAAACCGGGCACGGCCTGCCCGCCAATCGCAAACAGGCGCACAAAGTAATCCGGCCAGCGTCCGTTGCGAACCGCCCCCGCAACGCCAAGCGGAATTGCAGCCGCGACGGCAAGCGTCAACGTGTACCCCGCCAGCTGCATGGTAACCGGCAGCTGACGCCACACGAGGGACGAGATCGGCTCACGACTAGCGAATGACCTACCGCCAAAGTCGCCCGTCGCCATGCTCGCAAGCCACCCGCCGTACTGGGCGATAAGCGAGTCATCCAGCCCCAGCTCCTCCCGAGCGCGCCGCACCTGCTCCGGGTCATGCGCAACCTCACCGGACCCGCCCAGGACGACATCGACGACATCTCCGGGCAGGATGCGGAGAACGGCAAATATCACAACCGAGGCAAGCAGGAGCGTCGGAACAAACAGCGCCAGCCGCAGACCGATGTATCGGACCATAGAAAGAGGCTACCGCATCACCCAACCAGGGCGACTATCCGCGACCGGTTGCGCCTTTGCTCGCGGCACTCGCGGCTCGACTATTCCTGCTTTAGTGCGATTGGGCGTTCGATCTCGTCGATAAGCCGCTGCGCCATGTACAGATTGGGCCGATAGGTGGTTAGTCGGCGCACAATCCCCGCATCAACCAGGCGGTCAAGGACTCTGCGCGCCCCCGCGTCCGTAATGCCCAAATATGTGGAGGCGTACGGCGCGCTCGTGACGAGCGACGCGCACAGATGGTCAAGCAGACGCAGGCCGTTGGCGGACTCGCCTCGACGACGCAGCATGTCGCGCCATCCGTCCTGCAGTGCGCGCATGCTCCGAATCCGCTCCACGGTGTCGCGCGCCTCCGCCTCCACTCCGGTAAGGAAATAGCGAATCCACCTGGCCCAGTCGCCGGTCATGCTGACGTTGAACAACTCATCGTAGTAGCGTTGCCGATCACGCTCGAAGTAGGCGCTGAGGTAGAGCAACGGCTGCGGCAGCACGCCGCTCTGCAGCAAGAACAGCGTTATAAGCAGTCTCCCGGTCCTCCCGTTGCCGTCGCGATAGGGGTGGATCGCCTCAAACTGGTAGTGCATGAGGGCGCAGCGGATGAGAGGAGGCATCCGGCCTGGATGCTCATTGATGAAGGCCTCGAGGTCGAAGAAGAGGTCGCGCAGCTGCGCGGGCGGCGGAGGAACAAACCGTGCGTCCCCAATCCCGGAGCCCGGCGCGCCGATATATGCCTGGGTGTCTCGGAATTGACCCGGCAACTTCTCCTCACCGCGGACGCTGCGCATCAGTCGCTCGTGAATCTCGTTGACCAGCCTGAACGAGATCGGCAGGGCCTCGAGCCGCTCAATAGCGTATTCCAGGGCAATGACGTAGTTGCGCACCTCGGCCACGTCGCCATCCTGGCGGGGCCGTGTCTGCATTTCCGACGCGACTACGTCCGAGAGCGTGGCGACTGTTCCCTCAATTTGGGACGACAGGACGGCCTCGCGGCGTATGAACGGCCGTAAGAGTAGATGCGGGTTGGGCATGGTCTCGCCGACGCCGGCTAACGTGCCGACGGCGCGGGCAGCGGCGTCAAGCGCAACAACCAACTCGGCTTCCATGGGCGCTTCTGACGGCAGCGGGTTGGGGACGAATGCAGATCCGCCCTCATTGATCGGGACGAGACGTCCAGCCGGACTGGCCCTCAGGCGTTGCACGGTGAATCCATACTCCCGTTTCGTTCATCAGAGGTTTCTATACTTTTTCAGCTCGGAGTATAACTCGTGGCCTCAACTTATACTCCAGTTTCGTTCGCCGCGATTTTCTATACTTTCCACGCTCAGAGTATAGCTCGCCGGCCGGGCCTGTACTCCCGTATCGTTCGGTGCATATTTCTATACTATTGCCACTCAAAGTATAACTTATGCGCCAGACCTATACTCCGGTTTCGTTTGCCGTGGGTTTCTATACTCTCCCGCCACGCAGCATGAGCAACAGCGCCCCGCCTACTTGTCCAGCCAGACTGTGGCGAAATCCGTGTGAGTGTGGCCGTCTTCCGGGGGAATAACCAGCCCCTTGACATACGTCCGGTACGGCACCACTTGCACGGTGCCCGCAATGGGCACGACGTAGGTCTGCTCCCGTACGATGTAGCTCTCAAGCTCGCGCCAGGCGTCAACGCGTTGTCGTTGCGTGCGCGTCGCGCGCAGCCTCCCGTAGAGCTCCGTCACTCGAGCATCCTCGTGCTTGGCGTAGGCGTCAGGAAAGCTGCTGTAAACGCCATATGCCGTCTCCGTCCCCTCAGGTATCGGAGAGGTAAAGTTGGAGCCGGGTTGGGAATCGTAGTCGAGGCTCACGCGTCCGCGATTCCACTCCGCCTCGTCCACCAGCCGAATCGTCAGGTCGATTCCGAGCCCGGCCAACTGATTATGGAGAAACTCGCACCGCGGCGTGAGGCGAGCGCGGCAGAGGTAGCCCATCGTGAATCCGTCCTCAAAGCCCGCTTCCGCCATCAGGCCGCGCGCCTCCTCGCGTCTCTCCCCCAACGCGCCCCGATTGAATCGCTGCCACGTCGTGAAGTCCGCGGACGTAAAGGGGTTGGCGGGGCTGAACGTGGGGGATATGTAACCGAATCCGCCCAGCACCGTTGGAATCGCCGCCTCGCGGTCTATCCAAAGTGAGATCGCCTGGCGCACGCGGGCATCCTGCCATGGGCCGTCCTTGAGCACGTTGAAACCCAGCCGAAACATGCCGCCCTGCATCTCGGCGTAGTAGACATCTTCCGTGCCGAGCTGACTGTCGATGGCCGCCTGTCGTTCCGTGGTCAGATAGTGGCCCTCTCCTCGCGCGCCTCCGTCGATGCGCCCCGTCCTAAACGCCGCGTCCATGGCCGCAGGACTCGGAATGATGACGAAGTCGATCCCGTCGAGGTAGGGCAATTCGCCCGCCAGCCCGGAGTCCCAATAGTCCTCATTTCGTACAACGCGGATCAGGCTCCCGAGATCGTATCGCTCAAGCCTGAATGGGCCCGTGCCCACTACCCCGATATCCAGAGGGGCCACGCTGAGATCGCCGGCGAGGATGAGCGGTTCCATCACGTGCTTGGGGTGGGCGATTCGCAAGCGCGGATTGGCGAGTACGGACAGGTAGTGCGGATTTGGCTCGGCCAGGGTGATGCGAATGCGGTCAAACGGCAGGATTTCTATAGCCTGGACATCGCCCAGATCGCCGCGAAAGTACGCGGGAGCGCGGACGCCGCCGTCCTCCGCCTCCCAACCCTTGCCCGCCAGCGTGTACCAGAACTCCACGTCCTCCGCGGTAAAGGGTTCGCCGTCATGCCACACAACATTCGGTCGGATAGTGAAGGTCCACTCCGTATAGCCGGGGTTTGCGGTCCAGTCGGAAGCGAGGTCAGGACAGACCAGGTACATGTTCTGGCGGCATCGCCGCACAAGGTTTCCGGGGCCGAAAATCGCGCCTCCCGTATGGTGGAGGGCAATGCTTGACGTTCGCATGGGGTCGAATGCTGCAGGCGGGTCCCCGCGATTCGCCAGCACAAGAACGCCGCCATATCGCGGATTATTGGCATCCGGGATGGCGGCCCCATCACCTGGCGGCGCGGACGTGTCAGGCGAACCGTCTCCGTTGCACGCAATAGCCGCAAAGGATGCGAGCAGCACGAGCGCAAGAATCCGCGCCGCCTGAATCACTCCGCGGACGCGCCTCTCGTCGACAGTTGCCGTAGTTGGCGACGGGCGAGGGCTTGCAGACGGGGTCTGGCGCTACGAGAGCCGCTGAGCGTCGCGAGTGACATCTTCCCGCTATTCAATGTTGCGGAGTTGGGGAAACAGGACCACCTCCCGAATGGCCGACTGGCCAGTAAGGAGCATGACAACCCTATCTATACCGAGGCCGAGGCCGCCGGCGGGCGGCATTCCGTGCTCAACTGCAGTGACAAAATCCTCATCGAGCCGGTCAAAGTCCTCTTCGCCGAATTCCCGGCGATTCTCCTCCTGGGCTCGCAGCCTTGCCGCCTGTTCCAGCGGGTCATTCAGCTCCGTGAAGGAGTTGGCAATCTCCATGCCGCCCACAAATCCCTCGAATCGCTCAACGAGTCTCGGATCATCGGCGGTGGCCTTTGCGAGGGGCGTCATCTCAATTGGGTAATCGGTGAGGAAAGTCGGCTCTATAAGGCGAGGCTCAACCAGGTCGCCAATGAGCTTGTCGGCGAGCTGTGGCCAAGAGGTGTCCTCGGCAGGCGTCAGACCAAAATCACGCATCGCCCGGCGAAGACCTGCGGCCGTCCGCATTTCATCATCCAGCAGATCAATCCCGCTCCATTCCTTGATGGCGTCAATGAGGGAGACGCGTTGCCACGGCGGCGTGAAATCGATTGTGTGGCCCTCGTACTCCACAGTGGGCTGGCCGCGTGTTAAGACGCAGAGCGAGTGGACAAGCGTCTCAACCATCTCCATGACATCCACGTATGACGCATAGGCTTCGTAGGACTCCATAGTCGTGAATTCCGGGTTGTGCGAGGCGTCAATGCCCTCATTCCGAAAGATACGGCCAATCTCAAAGACCTTGTCAAACCCACCGACAAGCAGCCTCTTGAGGTTGAGCTCCGTCGCAATGCGCAGATACAACTGCCGGTCAAGAGCGTTGTGCCTCGTGATGAACGGCAGGGCCATGGCGCCGGCGGGGATTGGCACAAGGATGGGCGTCTCCGCCTCCAGAAAACCGCGATCCTCCATGAACCGGCGAATGGCGGAGACGATGATGCTCCGGGCGCGGAAGATGTCGCGCACCTCGGAGTTGGCCATGAGATCCAGATAGCGCTGCCTGTATCGTTGCTCAACGTCGCGGAGTCCGTGCCATTTCTCCGGCGGGGGACGCAGCGCCTTTGCGAGCATGGCGTAAGAAGCCACCGACACCGTTATCTCCCCCGTCCGTGTGCGAAACAGCGTGCCCTCCGCGCCAATAAAGTCGCCCAGGTCGAGGTTCTTGGTGTTCTGGTACTCCGCTTCCTCAAGCGTGTCCCGTGCGAAGCTCAGTTGAATCTGTCCGCTCCCGTCGCGAATGGTCGCGAATGTAAGTCGGCCCATGCCCCTGATGGTGATGAGCCTCCCCGCAATCGCGACGCGCTGGCTTTCCCCGGCCTCGGACTCCATGAGCGCCCGGGCCTCTGCAACAGAGTGGGTCCTCGTGACGCGGCGGGGATAGGGGTCAAGGCCCTGCTCTCGAAGGCGATCAAGCTTGGCGATGCGGGGCGCAGAAAGCGGATCCCCTTCCAGCTCCCGAGGGGCGTGCGCCTCATCCGGCGGCATTATGACGCCGCCCGCGGCCCAGCGGCGCGCTTCCGGCCCCTTGACCTATTCAACGGCCACAATCGTGTAGACCAGCGTGCCATCCGGTACGGCGACGTTTACGGTGTCTCCGACCTTGCGGCCGAGGACGGCGCCTCCGACTGGCGACTCATTGGAGATGCGTCCTTGCATGGCGCCCGCCTCCGCGACGCCTACCAACGTGTACGTCTCCACCTCGCCGCTCTCATCGCGAACCGTGATCCGCGCGCCGATGCGGACGACGCCGCCCTCCGCGTGGCGCTCCTCTATGATCACCGGGTTGTTGAGAATCGTCTCAAGCTCCAGAATGCGGCCTTCCACGAAAGCCTGATCCATCCTGGCGTCTTCATAGTCGGCGTTGTCCTCAGTGCCGGTGAGTTCCTTCAGGCTGTGGAGCCGCTCAGCCGCCTCGACGCGAAGAACCGAGCGAAGGTGCTCAAGTTCCCCCTCCAGCTTGGCCAGGCCCTCCCTGGTGAGATACGTTTCCTTCTGCGCCATTGCGATCGCTCCTTGTGTTGCGGGCGCATAGCAGACACGCGCAAAAATGGTTGCCGCCAGTCCTGGGCAGTCAGTTCCGCTCTTGCTCTCGCACGAACCTGAATTCACTGCCAAGCGGCTCACGGCGGCTGCCCCTGAAGCACGCGTTCTTGCGCGTGCCCCCCAACCACTGTCAGCATATGACAGCGCATTGGCAAGTCAAGAAGGTTGTATGCAATGCCACGGGCGGGCTTCCCGAGAGGATCAGCGGGCGCCGTATGAGCGCAGATGCAGGTCCGTTGAAACCTCAAGAACTGTGATGAAGCTGGGCAGTCTGAGATCGTCATGCGGCGCGAGCCGGGCAACGACGACTTGTTCGCCAACGTACACCAGACCTCGCGCCAGCGCTGCGGACAGCATGTATTCCACAAGTTCATCCGTGTCTTCGAAGAATCGTCCGCGTTGCGGTTCAATGGAGTGCAGGAGCGCCATACGGCGATACAGAGCCCGGCTGTCCGTGAAGCTAATGACGGGAGCGCGCGGACGCTCTGATGAGAGCAGTCGCGGTATGTAATCATCGGAACTGAATACAATGAGGGCCGCAGCCCTGAGATCGGCAAGCAGCCCCACCACTGCGTGCGCGATCTTGCGATCCGGGCTTGGCGAGGGGTCATCCGAGGCCGCCCGCAGGGACACCGCCTCATACTCTTCGTTTGTCTCTACTTCGCGAATAATCTGCACCATCGTTCTCACCGACTCGACGGCGTACTGCCCGATCGCCGTTTCAGCGCTCAACATGACGGCGTCGGCCCCATCCAACAGCGCGTTGGCCACGTCCGAGGCCTCTGCGCGCGTCGGACGCCGGTTGCCGATCATTGACTCCAGCATTTGCGTGGCGACGATGACAGGGACGCGCACCCTATTCGCCTCGTGAACGATGCTCTTCTGGAACATCGGAACAACTTCCACGCCGAGGTCTACCCCCAGATCGCCCCGCGCGACCATAACGCCGTCAGAAACGGCCAGAATGTCGTCAAGATTGGCGAGGGACTCCGCGCGTTCAAGCTTTGCGATGATGGGAACATGCGGCGCGCCAAGCGTCGTAAGGATGCGCCGCGTCGCCTCAATATCCTCGGGTGTCCGCACAAAAGAGAGCGCGATGTGATCCACGCCCATGGAGACGCCATGGGCGATGTCCACCCGGTCCTTTTCCGTTGGCGAAACGACGCTTAGCGGGACGCCGGGGGCGTTGATTCCCTTGCGCTCTCCAAGCTCTCCCCCGTGCCTCACGATGGTTTGGATATCCGTCTCATCGCTGCCGGTTACCTCAAGCTCCAGCGCGCCGTCCGCCAACAGCAGCCGGTCGCCCGGCCTCACGTCCTGCGGCAGCTGTGCATGATTGATCCCCACCTTGTCCGCAGTGCCTTCCGGCCAATCATTCGTCGTCAGGACGAGAGGCTTTCCCGTCTCAAGGAAAACCGGATTGCCGCCGCAAAGGGCGCCAGTCCTGAGCCGGGGCCCCTGGAGGTCTTGAAGGACGCCGACAGCCCTTCCCAACCGCTCTGAGATGCGCCGCACACGCCGCACGGCCTCGGCGTGGCTCTCCAGCGTTCCGTGGGAGAAATTTAGCCTGAATGTATCGACGCCGGCCTCTATCAGCCGCGTCAGGGTCGCCTCATCTTCGGACGCGGGGCCAATGGTGGCGATTATCTTGGTGCGCCTGACGTGGTGGAGCGGTCTGCTTGAAAAGGCAGTCATGCGCCTACGGTAACGGAGATTGAACTCCAGCGCGATGCATAAGGACCGCTATAGATTCAATGACAACTCAAGACCAACGGGACAATGGTCGGATCCCATGACGTCCGGCCGGATGAATGCGTTGGACACGCTGTCCATCATCTCCGAATTGACGAAGAAATAGTCGATTCTCCATCCGACGTTGCGCTCACGGGCGCGAGTCATGGTGTCCCAGTACGAGTAGTGGCCATTCTCGTCCGGCACGAATCTGCGGAAGGTATCGACGAAACCACGCTCAAACAGCCGGTCCATCCACTCTCGTTCCTCCGGCAGAAATCCGGAGGTCTTTCGATTCTCCACCGGGCGCGCCAGATCAATCTCCGCGTGCGCCGTATTCACGTCGCCGCACACAATGACGTTTCGTCCCGCCTTGCGTTCCGCATCAATGTGCTCTAGGAAGGCTTGATAGAACTCCATCTTGTACGCGAGGCGTTGCTTGGAGGACCGGCCATTCGGGAAATACACGTTGTAGAGTATGAATTCGCCGTAATCCAACGCCAGCACGCGGCCTTCGCTATCCCACTTGTCATCGGGCCCAAAGGTCCGCGATACGTTTTGAGGCTCCACCCTGCTATAGACGCCGACGCCGGAGTACCCAGCCCGCTCTGCGGAACTAAAGTGGGCGGAGTAACCCGGAACCTCCAGCAATTCCTTCGCCAGCTGATCCGGTCTCGATTTTGTCTCCTGAATGCAGAGTATATCCGGCGACGCCTCCTCAAGAAGGTCCAGAAACTGTCCCCTTCGATGAACGGCCCGCAAGCCGTTGACGTTCCATGAAAGCACCTGCGTCGCCATGCCCAGATGATACAAGACCATGCTAGTCGGATGCGAACGCAGACGCAGGAGACAAGGTCGGCGTTGTCCGTTCAAGAGCCCGACTATCGCGCCGCTTTCGGCCCGCCTCTGTTAGCGCGGGTTAGAATAAGTCAGTACCGTGACGAGCCCTTCACGCAAATTGAGCCTTATTCGTACTATGGCCTTGCCGCTCCTGCTTGTCTTTCTTTCAGCCGGTTGCGGCGCGGGCGGGAACGGGCAGTCCACGCTCGTCGTCTTTGCGGCGTCCTCATTGACAGACGCCATTCAGGAAGTCGGGACCGCCTTTGAATCAGAGCGGGAAGGGATAAGCATAGAGACGCACTACGCGGGCAGCGCGCTGTTGCGCGCGCAGTTGGAACAGGGGGCGCAGGCCGATCTGTTCCTGGCGGCTGATTGGCGACAAATGGAAGCGGCGGCGGACTCCGGTCTCTTGTCAGGCGAGCCCCGGGCCTTTGCCTCGAATAAGCTCGTCGTAGCGCTTGCCGATTCAGGCCGGACACTCCAGGGACTTGCGGATCTGGCCCAGCCCGGCTTGCGGCTGGTCATCGCGTTGCCGCAGACGCCCGCCGGGGCGTACGCGCGTGAAGCCCTGGCAACGTTGGACTCCATGCCCGGCCTTGGCGCCGGGTATTCGCAGGCCGTCTTGGCCAACATAGTGTCTGAGGAGACTAATGTGCGGAGCGTTCTGGCAAAGGTCTCCCTTGGAGAGGCTGATGCCGGATTCGTGTATCAGACCGATGCGCGGGGCGCGCAGCTTGATGCAATTCAGTTCCCGGCCTCCGCCCAGGCGAAGATCGCCTACACCGCAGCCGTTCTCGCAAGCGCGCAGGACGCCATCCTTGCCTATCGCTTCCTCGACTACCTCCACTCAGCCCGCGGCCAGGAGATTCTTCAACAGCACGGATTCTTGCCACCGCCCGAATCACTCGTGAACGACGCCGCTCCCGCGACATCTGAGGCGCGACAATGAACCCCTTTGGCTCACGGAGGTTGTGGCTCCCCGCCGGCGGAGTGATGACGGGCATCTACATCGCGTTCATCGGCCTGCCGCTCGCCGCGCTGATCATTCGGGCATTCTCAGGCGGCCTCTCAACAAGCCTCACAAGCGAAATCGCCGCGACCGCGCTGCGTCTTTCGCTGGCGACAAGCGCGGTCAGTATGGTCATCATCGTCGCAATTGGAACGCCCATCGCCTATTATCTTGCGCGACGAGGCGGCGCCGGAGGACGCATTGCGGACGTGCTTATTGACCTGCCACTCGTGTTGCCGCCTGTCGTGGCGGGGCTGGCGATGCTCATGGCGTTCGGACGGCAGAGCTACCTTGGCGGCCTGCTGGAGGATGCGGGAGTCACATTGCCCTTCACAACGGCCGCCGTCGTCATCGCGCAGATATTCGTCTCCGCGCCGTTCTATATTCGCGCCGCAAAGCTGGGCTTTCAGAGCGTCCCGACGGGGTTGGAGGAGATTTCCCAGACCCTAGGCATGTCGCCTTGGCGGACATTCTGGCGTCTGACGCTTCCCCTAGCCTGGCCTTCCGTCATTGGCGGTCTGGCGCTGTCATGGGCGCGGGCGCTCTCCGAGTTCGGCGCGACGATCATGTTCGCCGGGAACTTTATCGGGCGCACTCAGACAATGCCGCTGGCAATCCTGAGCGCAATGGAAAGCGACGTCGGCGCGGCCCTCGCGTTGGCCGTGATGCTCCTTGCCGCTTCGCTTCTCGTCCTGCTCGTGCTGACGGTCGTTGCATCACGAGCATCGCTTCCGGCGGGGCGGCTTCAATGAGCGCGAACGGGTGGGTCCGGCATCAGGTTGGCGACTTCACATTGGACATTGCCTGGCGCGCCGAGCCGGGCGCCGTCATGGCCCTCTACGGACCCTCCGGCGCCGGAAAGTCCCTCACCCTGCGCACAATCGCCGGACTGACGCGGCCCGCAGAGGGCCACATTGAGCTGGACGGCGATGTCGTTTTTGATCACCAAACCGGAATCTGGACGCCGCCTCACCGGCGGGGCGTCGGATTCATGCCGCAGGAATACGGGTTGTTTCCACACCTGACGGTGTTGGGCAACATCACCTATGGACTGCCCCGCGGCGACTCTCGCGGACGTGCTACGGAGCTGATTGGCGCCCTGGGCCTTGGCGGCCTGGAACATAGGCGGACGTGGGAGCTATCCGGAGGACAGCGTCAACGCGTCGCCCTCGCACGAGCCCTCGCCATACAGCCGAGCGTTCTGCTGCTCGATGAACCGTTTGCGGCGTTGGACCCGGAGTTACGTCGTGCGGTGCGCCAGGAAATACGCGATGCGCTCATGTCGTCGCAAGTCCCCGTCATCCTGGTGACGCACGATGCGGAAGAGGCGCTCGCGCTCGCCGATCGCGTGCAGATCGTTGACGGCGGCCGAACCGTGGCCGAGGGTGACCCCATCGTGACTCTGCGGCAGCCGGCATCTCCTCGAATCGCCCGACTCGCAGGCGTGGAAAACGTGCTGCGTCTGCGCGTGCATCGCATTCAGGCGGAAGACGGGGAGATGGTGTGCCGGGTCGGCGATTCCGAAACGTACCTGGAAACGCCGTTGGCGGAGGCGCGGGAAGGCGACGAGGTGTCGATCGGCATCCGGGCATCGGACATCATCCTGGCCCGGGATGCGCCGAGCGGGCTGTCCGCGCGAAACGTGCTTGAGGGAACCGTCACGGCAGTTGAGCCACATGCGCCGGGCCATGGCGTCACGCTTGACTGCGGCGGCGGACTCACTCTTGTGTCCCACGTCACGCGGCGGGCTGTCACGCAACTGGGAATCACTCAGGGGGCCCGCATGTGGGCCGTCATCAAGGCGTCAAGCTGCTACGTTATGGCGGCTGAGTGAGGAGGGGAAGGCCGAACGCGAAGGAGTCCGCCTATGTGGCGGCGTTGTGCTGCGGCTCGTCCTCTTCCAGTTGCCACTCAAGGCGCAGCAACTCGCGCCTGCGCATTCGAAGTCGCACCACACGCCACCAGAACAGCGCCCCGCCGCCGAAGAGCGCAATCAGCGGGATGAGGCCAAAGATGGCGCTCAGGTGCACGACTGTATACAGTGAGGCCGATTCCCCGATCGGCATGAACACAAAAATGACCAGGCCCAGAACGATCTTCAGGCCGATCATGATCCCGACCAACGCGTAGGCAGCGTTCCAGTCTTCCCTCATAACCGCCATAGTACTCGCATGAGCCGCCCGGCGCACCGTGGATCCAGTGTCCAAAGGGACGCATCAGGCGGCAAGAATCGATCAAGGCAAACGGAAGCTCGGCAGCTTGCCTCGGTTTGACGACTTTCAGAATGCGCGGCTATAATTGACCTCCGAGGCCGCAACGTCGGACGAAGACGTCGCGGCCCGCTCCAATCATGTGTTGTTGGGCTATTCATGTGGGGAGAAAGGGTCTGAGACATGGCGAACCAGATGGGCAAGCGGTACGGCTGTGCATCCTGTGGCGTTGAGGTTGTCGTCACCAAAGGCGGCGACGGTGACCTCACGTGCCACGGATCCACGATGGCGCAGAAGTAACCAGAGGTCTTCGGGGCGCGACGCTAGTCGCGCATAATTGGGGAGGAATCACAGTGGCGATCCAGCTTGGCAAGCGGTATGAGTGTGAGACATGCGGCACGCAGGTGCTCGCAACGAAGGCTTCCGACGCCGTGATCAACTGCTGCGACAAGGAAATGGAGCTGCAGGGGCAGCGCCGCGTCCCCTCCGCAGACTAACGACACCCGGGTCCGCTTGGATCTAGAAGCCGGGCCTGCCCTTACAGGGCGAAATCCAACCGAGTTTCCGGCCTCCTCGAAGAGGCCGGTCGTTTTTGCTTTTCACCAGGAGCGCTCCATAGCGCCGATGCGTCTCGCCCTCTAAAGGGCAACTGGCTTCGGCAATAATTGCGCCAGTGTAAGCCTGTCAGCGCCAGGGCGCGCCCTGAGCTAGCTAGCTCAGGGCGCCAATGTTTCAGCAGAAGGGCTAGTCAACGTGGCGTATGACGCCTACAACCCGGCCTTTGATCTGCACGTTTCGGGCGTCCACGTAGATGGGCTCCATAGTGGAGTTTTCAGGCTGTAGGCGGACTTTGCCGCCCTCCGGGAAAAAGCGCTTGAGCGTTGCTTCCTCCTCGTCCACCAGCCAGACCGCCACCATCTCGCCAGGCTCGGCGGATTCTTGCGCCTCGAGCACCACCATGTCGCCATCGCGGATCAGCGCGTCGATCATGGAATTTCCCTTGATCCGCAGGGCGTAGAGGCGCTCGCGGCTCCCCGCCATTTCAGGTTCGATGTCGACTGAGTCCTCTTCAATTGCGGTAGCAACATCGCTCGGAAAGACAGGCAGCGGCTGGCCGGCGGCAATTGTGCTGAGCACCGGGATCCGAATATGCCTGTCACGCCTCCCCACAAGCTCAATTCCGCGGGAGACCTCGCGCGAGCGGCGCAAGAGGCCACTGCGCTCAAGCCCCTTCAGATTGTAGTCAACGACGCTTGTGGACGAAATGTTGCAGCCGTTCTGGATGTCTCGAACGGTGGGCGGATAGCCGTTGTCGTCCAGGAATTGGCCAATGAACTCAAGGATATCTCGCTGACGGGGCCTCAATTGCTCAACCATGACTCTGGTCTCCTAACTAGTGTCCTCTGCTCGGCCTTCTTTTGGCCGAACCCATGTTCGCGCTCATAAGAAGGTAGCACGCCTGAGCGACTTTCGTCAAACGCCGCTAATTGTATTGCCCGGAAACCCCGGCAAATGGAAGAGGCCTCGACAGCGGCAAATCCATGAGAATCTAGGGCCTACGCTTCGCCGGCCCGGATTCGTCCCCTGATCGCTGAGGGAGCGCCATGTCCATGAACATTGATGGCCCAGCATTGTTCAGCCCGCAGCCGGACCTCAATCGCGGAGGCGGCGCAGGTCTATGAAAATTCCTGGAGTGTGCTCAGAGCGCTGCGGACGTGGGAGCCCATGTCGATTTCATTGTGAAAGACGCCACTGATCACGCCTTCGCCGTCAATGACATAGGTGACACACGACGTTCCCAGGCCAAACCGGCGCTGCACGTCATAGAGGCGGCGAACCTCCCCCGCCGAATCGCTGCCAAGGCCGACATTGGCGCCGATGGCGTTGCCAAAGCGCCTGACCCGATCGACGCTGCCCGGGCTGATGCCGATGACGATTGCGTTCCTGGCGCTCAGGTCATCGTAAGAGTCGCAGAACGCGCCCACTTCCACGGCTCAACCCGGCGAGAAATCTAGCGGGTAGAAGAAAAGCACGACGTTGATGTCCCTGTGATCCGAGAGCGTAAAGCGCCCTCCGGAGCCGAGCGAAACGGCAAAGTCGGGGGCTTGATCGCCAGTCTTTAGCAAAGCGCTTCAATTATGACGCAGGACGCAATCCGGCACGTTCCTTCCTGCGATTCTACATGAGGCGCGACGAGCCCGACCTAGCATGCTCGTGAGAGGGCCTCTGTCGATGCCGCGCCGCAAAGTCCAGGAGAATCAACGGCCGGAGGGACGGCGGCCCACGGAATCCGCGGCCAGGAGGCGGGCGACGAGCAATGTTACGCCGGCTATGAGCAGTATCAGGAGGGCTTGCGACTGTATGCTGTCCGCCAGGCTGGAGAGGATGCCGTCTGCAAATGTGTTGACTCTCAGAGTGAATTCGCGCTGAACGACATTTGTCGCGCCTTCCGACAGCCAGGCATCCAGGCCCGTCGTCAGGATAGGCCGAAGGACGCGATCCAGCAGGAAGGCGGCGCCGATCCAGGCCAACCCGGCGCCAATGCCCAGCGACACTGAGGCCCACGTCAGGCGTCCGTCCCATCCGCGACCGCCCACTAACGCCAGGATGACGAGCAACAGGATTGAGGGCAGCCAAACCAGGATCTGTCCGGCATCGGAAGCCCAAACTGTTAACCTCAGGACATCCGCATCCGGATCTGCGCCGAAAGCATCCTCAAAGTCCGCCTCAGTGAACAATATGCCGTCCCTGATCGTCTCCCGGAGAATATCGATGTCCTCCGGCACACCCTCCATGAAGACTTCATGGACCGCCAGGGAATACCCGTCCGTCATCCAGCCGCGCATCTCGTCGATACGCTCAATGATTGCCGGGTCCATTTCTGATCGGATGATGCCTTCGTCGATGGTGAAATTGAGAGGAATCAAGGGAACAACTTCGTCACGGGCAAGCTGTTCCAGGTCCAGGCCTATGGCGGCCTTGTATTGCTTATACGTTAACCCCTCAGCTACGCAGGCAGGCAGAGCCTGGGCCATGTCCAGAGGCATGACGGTGACCGACGGGATGCCCATGGATTCGCAGACCGGTAATTCACGAAATCGTCCGGCGAGCGCATCGTCCGCCTGCTGCGCCATAAGGCCAGGGACGTTGTCCCGGGCAGTCGCAAGGATGATGCGGGCGTCGGCGCCGCCAAACGTATCCGACTGCCCCGTTGCGTAGTCGGCGAAGTCGCCGACGACGATGCGCGTCATCTCGGTCATTTCCGACGGCGACATTGACATCAGAATGACGGTAGCCAGCGAATCGGCTGTCAGGGCCGGCAATCCGGGAATCTCTATGGGGTCCGCAGGCAGGTAGCCGGTCAACACGAGAGTGAGCGATTGCTCCGCCACGTCGGCCACCAGATCAGGGTCGGTGAGGAGGTCGGTCATGACGGAGTCTATGGCCTCGGCGCGTTCGCTGACGGGGATAGTGATCTCCAGCTCGTCCACGTCGCCGATGACATACGGCGCACTCTGGTCTATCGCGTTGGCCATCTGACCAAACAACCACTCTCTTGTCGCGATTTCCCGGACGTATGCTTCCGTGTCCTCCTGCGATACATCAGCGACTATTGGCAGCTCGTCCAACTCCTCATCAAGCTGTTCCGCCATAAGTGTGACGAGGTCCTCGAATGCGGCATCGTAAGCGGCGCCATCCGCAGTGCGAATGCTCTCGGCCAGACTCTCCAGGGCGATGCGAGTTCGGGCAGCAAGAGCGACGTTGACCTCAAAGCTTTCGCTTTCGCCGGTCAGGTACGGCCACATTGAGTAGATGGCGTCTTCGGTGACTTGCTGGATATCCCTGGGCGGAATGCCAATACGAACGGCTTCGGCGATGTCGTCCTTGAAGGGTTCAAGAGCCAGCAGACGCGGTTCGTCAGTTTCATCGAACGCCTCATCAAGGATGTAAGACACAAAGGGATCGTGGATGAATGTGTAGAAATCCGCCTCCTGCAGACGCTCGACCCAGAAATCCGGGGCAACGGCGGCGGATCGTCCTCCTGAGAACGCGATCGCGATAATCAGCACCGGGACAAAGACCATGGCCAGAAGGATCGCTGCGGCGCGCCGGACCCAGAGAAGAAGAGAGGATGATTGTTCCTGCATTCGTTTGGGGTCTCGCTCTGTCACGTATGATAACGAAAATGAACGAGACGGGCGGGCGGACCCAACCGCCGTCCGAGGAGACGCACATGACCGAGCAGAAGATGGAGATGCCGCGCATGACGGAGTGGATGGGCGCGGTGCTGACCGAGAAAGAGGGCGGCAAGGCGACCGCCCGTATGAAGACGGAACGCCATGTGCTGCACGCGGACGACAACCCGCGCGTGGCGGGCGGCGTCATAATGGCGTTGATGGATTTTACGATTCACCACGCCATGGACAGCCTGCTGGAGCCGAATGAGCTGCACGCCACAATCGAAATGAAGCTGAATTTCATCCGCCCGGGCCAGCCCGGCTCCCTGCGCGCCGAGGCGAAAATAGTCAACAAGGGCAGTCGATTCGCCATTGCCGAGGGGACAATAATCCAGGAGGACACGGGAAAGATCGTGGCCCAGACCCTCACGACGGAGACGTGGGTTCAGATGCCGTCGCCGGCGTCATAGCAGCCTGTCAGCGAAGGGACAACAGATAGGCAATGGCGACTGAAAAGCGCACGTGGACGTGCAGCGAATGCGGGCATGAGCTGACGCCTCGGTGCCCCGCGTGTCGCATCGTCATCACGGGGCAGGAGGGGGTCTCAGGCCGCTGCTCCACGTGCGGCACGCCGCTGACAGCGGCAATCTACAGATGTCCCGAATGCCATGCGGAAGGCGGCCTGAGACCCCCTCCAGAGCAACGCCTTGTCCCGTGGAAGGGCCGTGACCTGGCCGTCAAGGGCATGCAGGCCACGCGGCTCATCGTCGGCATGGCTCAGATGGCGGGCCTGATACTACTGGCAGTGAGCTGCTCTGCGGTGGCAGGCGGAGCCGACCCGCCGCAAAACGGCCCGTCATTCGGCAGCCTCCAGCTATTGGGCCTCATTTTGCTGGTAGGCCTGATCCCCGCTCAGATCATCATCGCCCAGGTCATCAAACGTCTGAGCTACGGCACCGTGACAATCGGGGAACGCCGGCGTCGGGATCAGGGCAGTCGCTAAATTACAGCGCTCGCCCGAAAGCGATCCAGCATCACGGCCGTGTCAAGCGGCGCATCAAGAATATAGCGCAAGTACCAGCGCAGCAAAGCCTCAAGCTCCGCCGAGTTCGATTCGTGAGAGGACAACTGAACCGCGCCGTCAAGGCCATGCAAATGGAGGAGACGCAGATCTCGAAGCGTCGGCATGGGCGTTGGGCGGGTCCAGTCCGGCTGGGATGATCGGCACCTGGCGCAACATGCGCCGCCCCACTGGGCGCTAAAGAAGACGGGACCACTGTCCTCCGTCAGTTCCATCTCGCAGGACGCGCAGCGATCCAGGATGGGTTGAAAGCCCGCCATGCCCAGTATCTGAACCTCAAAGGCCCTCGCCAGGGGTTCGGGCGGAACTCCGGCATCCAGCCTGCGCAGCGCATCAAGGATCAACTGAAAGAGCGTCGGTTGCGGCTCCTGTTCCTGGGTGAATCGATCAATCAACTCAGCCATGTGGAGGCCGTGCAGCAGGGTGAAGAAATCCCCGCGGATGGTAGGGTACACCTCTGTCGCCTGGGCCTGCGTAACAGTGTCAAGGCTACGGCCCCGCACGATCTGTAGCGATGCCCTGGTCAGCGGCTCAATATGCCCGCCCAGCTTGCTGGTGACCTTTCTCGCCGCGCGCGCAGTGACCCTCAGCTTGCCGTGCTGGTTCGTGAAGAGCGTTACGAGGCGATCCGCCTCGCCAAGGTCACTGTGGCGCAGGACAATTGCGTCGGCCCAATAGAGGGTCGATCTTGCGAACGTTGCGGGGGGTCTGGAGGTCATGGGGCGCGGCGACGGCCCCGCGCGGCTACGTCCCGGTCCATTGCGGAGCTCGCTTCTCTACGAATGCCCGCCGTCCCTCAATGACATCATTTGACCCCATTACGTTCGAGCTATACCCGGCGGAGTATTCGCGCAGCGCTTCCTGCTCATGGCGACGCTGGAATAGGGCCATTGCCTTGGAGGCTCGGACCGCCATCGGCGCGTTTTCCGCGATCAGCCGCGCGATCTCAACCGCTCTTTCCATGAGTCGCTCCGGCGCTAGCACTTCATGAACGAGACCGAGACGCTGCGCCTCATCAATGGGAATATTCGCCGCCGTGAGGAGGTAGTACATGGCCTCGCCGGGCGGAATCATCCGCCCAAGGTACTGGCTGCCATATCCTGCCGCGATGCCTCGCTTTGGCTCCGGCAGGCCCAGGTATGACTCCGTTGACGCGACGCGTATATCGCAGTCCATGACGAAGTGCATCCCGCCGCCCACGGCCAGCCCGTTGATGGCAGCGATGAATGGCTTGGGGTTGGGCGAGAAGAGATCAAATCGAACCCCCACCGTGGGCGCAATTGCGCGAACTTCGGCCTCATAGGCCTCAGCCGTGATCTCCCCGGCATCGCGCCGCGCAGCGAGGGCCTGGGTGGCTGCATCACGCTCTGAGCCCTCGCGCATGTCTGCCCCTGCGCAAAAGGCGCGCCCGTTGCCTGTGATGATACCGACGCGCATCGCGGGATCCTCAGTGAAATCATCGATGGCCGTGACAAGCCCGGCCATGAGCCCCCCGCCGATGGCGTTCAGGCGGTCCGGGCGATTGAGAGTGAAAATGGCGTAGTGTTCATCGCTATTCTTCTCATAGAGGATGTCTGGCATTCGGGGCATCTCCTTACTGCCGCAGGACGCGGCATCCATCGGTGCGCCAGAAAAAAGGATACACCCCAGAGCCTTTCAGGGCTTAGCCTGCCGCCAGACGGCAAGGCGAGCAGATCAGTTGTTGGGCGCCAATCTCATCCAGCCGGAGGGACGCCCTGAGAATCATGTAGGCTGCCGACTGACAAGGCGCACGGCCAACGCCGGCCACACATCCCAACGCTCAGCGAACGCCTAAAACTCCTGGCGACCCTCGAGAGCGCGGGCTACGGTGACGGCGTCTGCGAATTCGAGGTCGGAGCCGGAGGGCAGGCCGCGGGCAAGTCGTGTGACCTTGACGCCGAGGGGCCCGATTAGTGCCTGGATGTACATTGCCGTAGCCTCGCCCTCAAGGGACGGATTGGTGGCAATGATGACCTCCTTGACGGTGTCGCCCCGGAGGCGTTCAAGCAGTTCGCGGATTCGGAGCCGATCCGGCCCGACGCCGTCCATCGGCGAAAGGAGCCCGTGCAGGACATGATAGCGGCCTGCAAAAGCCCCGCTGCGCTCGATTGCCACAACGTCCAGCGGCTCCTCCACTACACAGATGATGGATTGGTCTTGCGCGGGCTGGGAACAGCGAGAGCAGGGATCGGTCTGTGTCACGTTCTGGCAGACGGAACAGAACTTCACGGTATCAACCATGAGCAGGAGCGCGTTGGCGAGCGATTGCGCATCCTCTTTGGGGGCGCGAATCAGATGATAGGCGAGCTTTTGGGCGCTGCGAGGGCCAATGCCCGGCAGCCGGTTCAACTGCTCAATAAGCTGGGCAACGGACTCGACCGGCGTGCCGCGCGGTTGAGGTGTGGAAGTCATCTCAAAAATGAGCTGGGAATAGAATCAGGCGCCGCGCTGCGAAGCGAAAGGCGATTCACCACGCCGGATACGCCGCATCGTTAAAACTTCGGGAGACCGAGACCGCCGGTGATGGCGCCGAGGTGATTGTTGGCGAGGTCCTTGGCCTTCAGGTTGGCGTCGCCGACCGCAGCCAGGATGAGGTCTTCAAGAGTCTCCACATCGTCCGGATCGACGGCCTCCGGCGCGATGCTGACTGAGCGGACATTCTGATGGCCGTCCATGACGATCGTGACGGCGGCACCCCCCGCCGTGCCCTCAACGGTCATGTCATTCAACTCATTCTGCGCCTTCTCCAGCTTGGTCTGGAGCTGCTGCATCTGGCGCATCATGTTGCGATTCATCATCGGCTTCTATCCTCCCGATTCCTGATCAGGCCCGCCGTCGTCGGCGGATTCGCCGCCGCCAATGACCTGGGCTCCCTGCGCCTGGGCCGCTCGGACCAGATGTCCGCGCGCTTCTTCCTTGTCCACCTTCTCGCAGCGAATCGTGTAGTGCTTGCCGAGCAGCTGCGCGAATCTTTGTTCAACCAGATGCCGATACTTCGGATCGTCAATCTTGTTCTTGTGAAAGTCATGCGAGAACCCTATGACAATGGTGTCATTGTTCTCAATGGCGATCGGGCGCGACACGCTGCGGAGATAGGCATCGACATTGCCGCTCGAACCCACGCCGCGAAGGCCGTCAACGAGGTCTTTCCATCGCTCTTGAAGTATCTCAAATGTAAGCTCCCCGTCACCGGCCATCAGCGGCGCGTCCGGCGCCTGCTCTCCTTGTCGCATGGCCACCTGGCCTGAGACGCCGCGCTCCGGCGGGAAGTCAGGCGTTTGGGACGGGGGGCTTTCTGCACGGGGCGAGCCGGGAGTGTTTGCCGCAGGCGAGGCGGGCCGGGCCGGCTGCGCGGGACGCGTTGGCGGGCGGCTTGGTTGCGCGGCAGTCTGCGCCGATCGAGTTGGCGAGCGGCCACCTGTATCCGCCTCAGCTTGGGCAGGGGCTTCACTCCGGTCATTCTCCGGCGTGGGGGCGGGGGCTGTTCCTGCTATCGAAATGCCGGCGAAGGCAATCTCCAGCAGTAGCGGCGGACTCCCGCTTGCCACGTTGAGCGGCGCGAGTTGCCCAAGCGCGTGCCGGATCACTGGAAGCTCAATCCGATCCGCCTGCCTCCGCCGGTCGTTAAGGTCATCCACCGAGAGGTCCAGGACATCCGCGGCGCCCGCCCTGACAAGGAGCAGCGTCCTCATCTCATTGACAAGCTCTCTGTGTATCTGGCGCATATCGACTCCCGCCGCTTGTAGTGCGGACAGGCCGCGCAGGGCGGCGGCGAGGTCTTTCTCAACCAACAGCGCCTCAATGAGGTCACGGGCGCGATTGGAGCCTGCAACGCCAAAGATACGTCGGGCGTCATTGGCGGACGCATCGGCGCCGGCCGTGAGGGCCAGCTGCTCAAGGAGGTTTTCAGCGTCCCTGAGACTGCCGCCGGAGGCCTTGACCACCGTTTGCAACGCCTCCAAATCCATGGAGAAGCCCTCTGCCTCAGCGATGCCGCCAAGCAGGGTTGTTGCGTCTTCCTCCGGTATGCGCCGGAAGTCGAATCGTTGGCAGCGCGACGCGATGGTCAGCGGAACGGCGTGGGGCTCAGTCGTCGCGAGAAGAAAGACGACGTGGTCCGGCGGCTCCTCAAGGGTCTTGAGGAGGGCGTTAAACGCCGCCGCCGTAAGCATGTGGACCTCATCTATGATGTAGACCTTCTTACGGCCGCGCGCGGGCATGAAGCGCACCTTCTCACGGAGGTCACGAATCTCATCAATTCCGCGGTTTGACGCACCATCGATCTCAACGAGGTCAAGGAATGAGGCATCCGTAATCTCACGGCAAGCGCCGCACCCATTGCATGGCTCGCCTGTTCCGCCTGTCGTCTCGCAATTGATGGCTTTCGCCAGGATGCGGGCCGTGCTTGTCTTGCCCGTGCCGCGCGGTCCTGTGAAGAGATACGCATGGCCGACCCGATCTTGCCCCAGCGCATTCAACAGCGTTCGAGTGATGTGCTCCTGCCCAACGACCTGCTCAAGCGTCTGCGGGCGCCACTTGCGGTACAGAACCTGGTGAGCGGGGTTTCGAGAGGCTCCGGTCGTCATGAGGAAGTCCCCGTAACGATCCCGGCTCCGAACTGGCGTCCGTGGCCTGCGCCCGTGTTCGTTGCATGGGAGGAGGCCATCGGCTCCGTGCCATGAACCGGCCGGCCAATAATCTGCATGAGCAACGCATCCTCGCGGGCGCGCATCGCTGCCTCATCTTCCATCAACTCATGATCGTGGCCGAGCAGGTGCAGAGTTCCATGCACGAGAAGGTGGGCAACCTCATCAGCGAGGGACAGGCCCGTCGCCTCCGCCTGCCTCGCAGCCTGGGGGATGGAAACGACCAGCTGGCCGATTTCATTGTCGGCGCCGAGGTCTGCGCCCGTCGGCCACGCGTCGTCATCCGGCGCATCGGCGTCATAGTCCGCATCGTTGGCCGGAAAAGACAGGACATCCGTTGTTCCGTCCTCGCCGAGAAATTGGACGTTCAACTCTGACACAGTGTCATCTCCGGCGAGAAGCACCTCGACGCGCCCGCCTTCCGGCGCCTCTTCCCCGCTGAGCGCCCGTCGAACCACGTCCCTAACCCACGTTTGGGACACGTGTCCCTTTTGCGGAGGTTCTGAGCGAATACTGACGCGATACGATGAAGACGGCGCGGCCATCACGAACCCCCTTTCAACGCCTGAACCCGCACAGCAGACCACGACAGGGCATCACTATGCGCCGTCAATCATACGCACGCGGGGGCAGGACGCTCAACCCGCCGTGTCGCGAACCGGGGACATTCGCGACACGCCTCTGATGGCAGCCCGTCAGGGCCGCGGAAAGAGCCACAAGATGGCCAGGACGGCGGCAAGCCACGCGATGACCGTCACGAGCATGGGCTTGTCTTCAAGCAGAACACGCTCAGGAGCCCCGCCCATTCGGCGCGCATCAGCCAGGTACGTGTAACGGAATAGGCCGTAAATCACAAAGGGTATGGTCAGCATCATCTCGTCCGGCAGGTTTGACGCCGTAAAGGTGTAGAGGGCGTATGCCATGACCGTGGATGGCGCGACGACGGCCATCATCTGGTTCAAGAGCCCGGGCGTGTACTCGCTGAGGGTGTCGCGGTGACTTGACGCGTCCTCCTGCATCAGTTCCGCCTCAGCACGCCGCTTGATGATGGCGATAAACAGCGCCCCGAGGATCGTGCAGAGATAGAGCCAGGGCGAGATCGGCACATCAATTGCGACAGCGCCAGCCAGGACACGCATGACATACGCCGCCGCGACGGCGATGACATCCACAATCATCAGGTTCTTGAGCAGCAGTGAATAAGCCAGGGTCAGGCCGACGTATCCGGTTGCAACTAGGCCCATCGGCGCGCTCATCAAGAATGCCCCGCCGACGCCGATGACCAGAAGGGCCGCCGCGGTGACGGCGCCGGTAGAGACGCCGATGTCGCCCGCCGCCACAGGGCGATTCCGCTTCGTCGGGTGAGCGCGATCTCGTTCAACGTCAATGATGTCGTTGACGATGTACGTCGCGCCGGAAAGGATGCAGTAGACCCCGGCGCCGAGCGCAGCCCAGCCCAGGAGGCCAAAAGCCCCCGTGGGATCGCCAAAATCCCAATTGATGTTGAGCGTGAAGAGGAACGGAAGGAGCAGGAGCCCGTTCTTGGTCCACTGCTTGGGACGCACAAGACGGGCCACGGCGAAGGGATACGATGCGAGTCCCCCTCGCCTCGTTAAGGTCACTATCCCCGCTGATCCCTCCGACGGGCCTTTGGCCATGAATCCTCCATCCCTATGTGCAAATGATACTGTAGGCGAGACATGCGCCGCCAAGAGAAACTCGGCAGCGACCGAACAACCGGAGCCATCAAGCCGCCCCGCGGGCGATCGCGGCTGGACGCCTTGCTCGTCAAGCGCGGTCTAGCGCAGAGTCGAGAGGCGGCGCAGGAGATGATCGCGGACGGACGCGTCCGCGTAAACGATGGCCTCGCAACGCGGCCGGCGGCCTTGACGGACACCAACGCCGCGCTATCAATCACGCCCGGCCCGGCATACGTCAGTCGCGGCGGCAACAAGCTGGCCGGGGCCCTGGACTCCTTTGGCGTCTCGCCGCGTGATGCCGTGTGTATTGACATCGGCGCGTCCACGGGCGGCTTTACGGATTGCCTCTTGCAGCGCGGCGCGGCGCGGGTCTACGCAGTTGATGTCGGCTACGGCCAGTTGGCGTGGAAACTGCGGTCAGATGACCGCGTTGTCGCGATGGAAAGGAGAAACGCGCGTCATCCCCTACCCATAGAGGAGCGCGCCGATCTTGCCACAGTCGACGTCTCATTCATTTCGCTGCGCCTGGTCCTGCCGAGCGCCATGGACGCGCTGTCGCCGGGGGGGCGCATTCTGGCCCTCATTAAGCCGCAGTTTGAGTCTGGACGCAGCGATGTTGGCCGCGGCGGAGTCGTCAGATCGCCTGCGGCGCGCGCGCGGACTATCGGAAGTATTGCCCTCTGGGCAATCGACAATGGCCTGGGCGTGCTCGGCGTTCGGGAATCAGTCCTCACCGGCCCAAAGGGCAACCACGAGTATTTCTTGCTCCTACAGAAGCCTGAGGACTAATGCCGACCAGGGTCGCGTGCTGCGACGCTAACGCGGACGCTGGAGTACGGTCAGGAAGATCGACCTACTGGTTATCAAACCACTCGCGATTGATGCGAATGAAGTCGTTCCATTCCTCAGGAAGGTCGCTCTCCTCAAAGATGGCCGTCACTGGGCACACTGGCTCGCACGCCGCGCAGTCAATGCACTCATCCGGGTGGATGAAGTACATATTGTCCTCGTCGGTTGTGTGAATGCAGTCGACTGGGCACACATCCACGCAGGAAGCGTCCTTCAGGTCGATGCAGGGCTCTGCAATGATGTAGGCCATGCGCGTTTAGCTCCTTACGATCTGGACTTTGCGGCGGCTTCTGCCCGCCTCGTCACTCATTATAGACGGCGCCTCGCAGTGTAGCGCAATTCTGACACAGACTTAAACGGCTCACCCGTTGAACAACATCGGAATCACGGACCCAAGGGTGTAACCCAGAACGGCGGAGGCGATTCCGATGCCCAGAATCTCAAGGCCTGATATGACAGGGTTCCGCCGCGTGAATCTTGTTTTCCCGGCGCCCATGATAAAGAGGCTGAACCCAGTCGCAAACAGCGATGTCCAGACCGCCAATACGCCTTGAAGGAAGATATATGGGGCGATTGGGATCGCCGCGCCCACAAAGAACGATGTGCCCATGGCCAGGGCGTCCTTCCACGGGACAGTATCAATGTCCGCGGAAAGGCCCAGACCCTTTTCAATGACGGTGTTCAGGAGAGCCGATTCACTCTGCCCAAGAGTCTCCGCAATGAGGACAGCCGCTTCCTCGGAGAGACCATCGTTGCGAAGCAGCACGACAAGCCGCGCAAGGACATTGGACCGCGCCTCATAGAAATCGCTTGAGGCGTTGGAGATCTCCGCCAGCTTGACCTCACGCTCCGCGTGGGAGGAGAGGTAGCTGCCCGTCGCCATGGAAACGACGCCCCCGAGGCCCCCGGCAAGACCGGCGATGATGGTGACGAAGCTGTCTTGCGTCGCCCCGTACACGGATGAAACGAGGACGGCGGTGCTGATAAGGCCGTCCTGCATCCCGAATATAACTTCTCTGATGCGTCCGATTGAGGAAACGCGCTGTCTGGCGCCGAGGATTTCCTCCGTCGCCCGCGCCATCTCCTCGTCGACAAATTCGGCGGATTCGCCCTCTGTCGGCGGCTCTGCAACCCGCGCACCGCCGCCCTCCCAGCCCTCTGTCGCTAGCGCGCTGCGAAGAATCTGGAGATCATGTTGATCCCGTTCCATGGCCTGCCTGATGCGATCGATTGCATCCGCGCGGCCCTCTGCCTCCGCCTCCGCAAGCATCTGTGGATACAGCGTATCCGTGTCATAGGCGTGGTTCTGAACGACGGACTGCAGGTTCTCCTGCGTGGATCTCAGCTCATCCACCGCCGAAAGGATATTGACCGGGAATGAGTCAGGAGCGCGCGCGACCCTCAGGAAGGCCTCTGCGATCTCCGGATAGCCATCCAGCATCGCCTTGGACGCGTACGAGTTGTAGAGTCGCTTGGCGCGCGCATGGCCAATGAAGGCGTTCCAGAGATTCTGATTGGTTCGGGAGAGCCTCGGATCCGGCGCTGCGGGTGTAACGTCATCGCTGCCGGTCATTAGTCAGCCCGTGCGAGTCGCATGCAGCGAGAATATCTCATGGCGTATCGAAATCGCCGCCGGATTGGGCTCGCGACTCCCGTCGCGGCTCAGGAAAGAACTTGCGCCAGCTCTCATTGGCGCCAAGGAATCGATAGAACGGGTGATAGGGATTCGGGCGCGGCAGGGCCGGGACGCTGAGCAGATTCATGCCAGCCTCCTGAGGCGTGCGCCCCGCCTTTCGATGGTTGCAACGCACACAAGCCGCCACAATGTTGTCCCACGTGTTCTTGCCGCCTCGATGCCGCGGCACGACGTGGTCAAGCGTGAGATCCTTGGCGGGTTTGCCGCAATACTGACAAAGGTTGCGATCCCGCGTGAACACCTCGCGTCGAGTGAGGCGCTGTGGTGGGGGCGGGCGTCGTACATACGTGGCCAGCCGAATCACGGAGGGGACCTCAAGCGATGTCGTTGCGGCTTGAAGGTGTCCGCGACCGTTCTCAATCATCTCCGCCTTGCCGCGAATGAGGAGGAGCAGGGCGCGCCTGACTCTGGTGACGTTCAGAGGCTCAAAGTTCCCGTTAAGCACAAGCACAGCGGAGTTCAAGACACGAACGACATCGTGCCGCGCCTTTGATCCCCCAGTGTGAGTTTCCATTTCTCTCGTCCGCGCCCCAATAGTGTCTGCGCCCATTATTATCCACCAGTAATGGCGCGTGCGATATCTACCTCGCCGGAGAATTTATGCAGGATTGTCACGAAGAGGCTGAAGGCGGGATGCAGAACTGATTCTTTCATCGCGCTTTCAAGGCCCGGGATGCTATATGACTCCAGCGCCCAGATGATGGCCGAGACGACCAATGCCCCCACCAAGGCCCCAAAAGCGACGCCGCCCAGCTTGTCCACCCAGCCCAGCAGGAGCATGCTGACAACGCGACGAACAAAGGCGGCAGCCGCCCACGCCGCCAGGATCGTTCCAACCATAATCAGGATGAATGCGGCAATGCCAGCGATATTTTCATCAGTGATCACGGCGCCGACAAAGTCAGAGGCCTGCCTCCAGAACCGCGTGGCAAGGAATACGCCCACGACAACGGCAGCCAGGGTAGATAGCGCCCGGATCAGACCGATCCGAAAACCGAGCGCCATCGGGACGGCCATGAATCCCAGGATGACGAAGTCAAACCAGTTCATAATTGCTCACAATATAGCATCGGGCCGGGAGCAGACCCGTCGCCATGATGACTTGTGGGCCGCCTCCACATGACCAGGGAGGCCAGGGATATGCCTGCCGCGCGCGGCCCAATTGCGCTTGACGGGCCTGTCGCGTCCGGAAAGTCGACCGTGGGGCGCGGCGTCGCCCAGAGACTCGGCTGGACATTCGTTGACACGGGCCTCATGTACCGCGCCGTCGGCTTCCTGGGTCTTCGGGCGGGCCTATCGGCGGAAGACGAAGACGCCCTCACGAGCATTGCGACAGGGACGCGGATGGACATCGACGACGCCCGCATCACGGTG
The DNA here is from genome assembly GCA_965237465.1 of Dehalococcoidia bacterium. Taxonomy (GTDB): domain Bacteria; phylum Chloroflexota; class Dehalococcoidia; order UBA6926; family UBA6926; genus VXMO01. The sequence goes on along the minus strand of OZ250138.1, from coordinate 1,829,348 downwards.
GACGGCGAAGACATAGGGGATCGAGTCCACACGCCGGACGCATCAATGATGGCGTCCCGCGTCGCCGCGTATTCGGGAGTCCGGCGGGCGCTGGTCTCGCAACAGCGTGCCATGGCGAACGAGGCGGCCGGGCGCATCGTCATGGTTGGGCGAGACATTTGCACTGTTGTGTTGCCGGACGCTCCGATCAAGATTTTTCTTGACGCCTCCGCGGAGGCGCGGGCGTTGCGGCGGCAGCAAGACGAACAGCGTCAGGGAATAGAGTCCGACTACCCAACGGTGCTAGCTGCCCTGCAAGATCGCGATCGACGCGACGCGGAAAGAGCCGACTCACCCTTGAGGCCGACGGATGGCTCGCATCGCGTGATCACGGACACCCTGAGCGTAGACCAGGTTATTGACCAGATCATCCGCCTTTCGATGCAGGCCGAATCACTTTAGGGAGAGCTTGCGGCGGCGCGGCGCCCCCTGCGAGGGCAATCCTGGGCTCGGCGGCCCTATTGGCCGCGTCCTGAACGAGCGTTGAGGGCGCGCACCCGAGCAATGATGTCTGGCAGGACGTCCAGCACGCGATCTATTTCCTGTTCCGTGTTGTCGCGTCCCAGGGTAAGCCGAAGGCTGTTTCGGGCCATCTCGCCTGACTTGCCCATTGCGGCGAGGACGTGCGAGGGGTCAATTGATCCGGACGTGCAGGCGCTGCCGGATGAGACGGCAATGCCCGCAAGATCAAGGTTGATGAGGACGGATTCAATCTCCACGCCGGAGAATGAGACGTTCACGTTGTTGATCAGGCGGCGTTGGTTGCCGATTGGCGGGCCGTTGATCGCCGCACCGGGGATGCGGGTCAGGATGCCCTCGCAAAGTTGCTCGGCGAGTCCGGCCACGCGAGGCGTGACTTCAGCTCGCCCCTGTTCAGCCAGATGAAGCGCATAGCCCGCCCCGACGATTCCCGCCGTGTTCTCTGTTCCGGCGCGTCGGTTGCGCTCTTGGCTGCCTCCCATCGTCTGCGCGTGAAACGGGGCGTCGCGATCAAGAAACAGGACGCCTACGCCCTTCGGCCCGTGAAACTTGTGGGCTGAGAGGCTGAGCATGTCCACGCCAAGCGCCTGCACGTCCAGGTCCAGCCAGCCGGCGGCCTGAACGGCGTCGGTGTGAAAAACAATCCGATGTCCGTGGGCCTTCTCAGCATCGCGGACAATCGCGCCGATGTCCGCTATCGGCTGGATTGTTCCCGTCTCGTTGTTTGCATACATTACGGACACAAGCGTCGTCGCCGGCGTGATTGCTTCCGCCACTTGTTGGATCGTAACCGCGCCTTCTCCGTCCGGCTTGAGATACGTGACATCAAATCCAGCAAAGCGCTCAAGCCATTCACAGGTATGGATGATGGCATGGTGCTCAATGGCCGTCGTGATGATGTGATTGCCAATCGAACGGAGAGCATAGGCTGCGCCGCGCAGGGCAATGTTGTCCGAATCGGTGCCCCCGCCCGTGAACACAATGTCTGCGTTACGCGCGTTGAGCGCCGCCGCGACCTGGTCACGCGCCGTATCAATGGCCCTCGCGGCATCCTGTCCCAGTCCGTAGATGCTCGAAGGGTTGCCATAGGCGCCCGAAAAGAAAGGCAGCATAGCCTCCACGACCCGCGAATCAACAGGCGTCGTGGCCGCGTGATCAAGATAGATAGTCATCACACTCCCGCCCCACCAGGCGTACGCAAGAAGGCGCGCCCGCTCAAACTGGTTGGCTGCGCGCCCATTATAGGTTGAAAAGGGATGCGGGCGGGATGCTGTATCGTGTATGTTATAGAACGTGCGTTCCTGCTATGCGCCGGGTGGCCGCAGCGCGGTTGCGTCTGCTACATTGACGATGGAATTGAGAGAGAGGTAGGTACGGATATGGCGACCGTTACCAGAGCTCCCGAGACGGTTCAACCAGACAGCTACCTCGACATCAGCGGACAACGCACGTGCGACTGTCCCACAAATCACCTTAACTGTCTGACTGCCAAGGAATGGCTAAAGAATCAACTGGGGGTCTGGCGGTTCAACTACAATGGTCGCGACATCCGCGATAAAAAGGTCCACCCCGCTACATTCCCGATTTCCCTGGCCACCCGCGTTATTGAACTCTTTACGCACACTGGCGAGCTGGTTCTCGACCCATTTGTGGGCAGCGGCACGACATTGGTGGCGGCGCAAGACACTGGGCGAAACGCCCTTGGTTTTGACCTTTCTGACGAATATATCTCTCTCAGCAAGAGTCGCCTTGGCATGAACAGCGCCGAATCGCCTTACCAGACCGCCTTTCAGGAGGATGCGAGAGACATTAACCGTCACTTGCAAGATGAGCGGGTGGCACTAATATTTACGTCGCCTCCATACGCAAATCTGCTGAACCGGCCAAGGCTAAACAAGAGCCGACGCTCGCGGAAGAACGATCAGTTCCAGCAAGTTGAACAGTACTCGCAGGACCCGCGGGATCTGGGTACTCTCGCAATCGCTGAATACGAGCAAGAGATGGAGGCCATCTTCTGCAATATCTTGCCGCTACTTCGGCCAGGCGCGCACTGTGTCATCAACGTGCCGGATATGTGGTGGGAGGATCAGCGAATAACGATCCACGTTTCCATCATCGAAGCTCTTCGGCGCGCCGGTTATCAGTTCCGCAATACGATCATTTGGGACAGAACGAACATAGTTAATCGAGTCGGCATCTTTGGATGGCCGCGCAACTACATCACAATGGGCACGACGTTCGAGTACATCCTGGATTTCCGCAAGCCGCTTTAGGACAGCAGAGGACGCAAGGTGGTCCAGCGCCGGATAAGCCGCGAGCAATTGATCGAACTCCTCCGGGAGATTAAGGCGCGAGGATGGATAGATAGTGTGCGGCCACGCAGCGCGGGCGGCGTCGGCAACACTATCGAACAGCTCCTCGGATTCCCTGACAACAATCTCCCCATAGCCGATACGTCCCAATGGGAGCTCAAGAGTCACCGGCGTGGCAGTTCAAGCTTGATCACGCTCTTACACGCCGAACCGCATCCCCGACCCGCCCGCATCATCCCGCGGCTTCTGTTGCCTCACTACGGTTGGCCGGCGGAAGGGTGGCAGGGCGAGATGAGCTTCCGCCAAACGATCCGCGCAACGAATTGGTCTGACCGGGGGGTTTTCGAATTATCGTGGACCGCGCCAGTCAGCGTATCGCCGTTCAATTCGAGGCGGGTCTTGTGGAAGCGCGACACGCTGACTGGCTCGAGACGGTCGCACAGCGCGTGGGCCACGGGGCGCTCGACCCTCAACCGTATTGGCCATTGCAGGACTTAGAGCTTAAGGTCTCATCGAAGATGTTGAACACCGTTTATGTCGAGGTTGACTCGGAGAAGAAGCGGGGATCGGAACAGTTCCGCATTTACTCCGTCTACACCTTGCAGGGATTCAATATAGAGGGATTCATCTCAGCGATGGAGTCCGGCGATGTTTACATCGATTTCGACGCGCGAACAGGGCACAACCACGGGACAAAGTTCAGACTCCGGCAGGGCGCCCTCCCTCGCCTGTACCGCTATGCGGAGCAGGCGCTCTGAGGCGCCTAGGCGTCTCTTCCCCTACACCGGCTTGTAGCGGTTGACTATGGGGAGGCGGCGGTCTTTGCCGAAGGCGCGCTCGGTGATCTTTATGCCGGGTGCCGCCTGGCGGCGTTTGTATTCGCTTCGGTCAACAAGCATGACGACGCGATTCACAACGTCTTTGGCAAAGCCAAGTTTGTTCACCATGTCCGCGGGGGAGCAGTCTCGCTCTACATAGGCCTCAAGCACGGGGTCAAGGATGTCGTAGGGTGGGAGAGAGTCCATATCGAGTTGATCCGGACGCAACTCCGCCGTCGGCGGCCGGTCAATAATCGCCTGTGGAATGATGTCGCGACCTGCGTCCTCGTTTCGCCAATTGCATAGCTGATACACGAGTGTCTTGGGCACATCCTTGATGACGGCGAAGCCGCCCGCCATATCGCCGTAGAGCGTTGCGTATCCGGTGGCGTACTCGCTCTTATTGCCGGTGGCAAGCACAATCTTGCCAAACTTGTTTGAGATGGCCATCAACAGGTTGCCGCGCACGCGCGCCTGGATATTTTCCTCCGCCACGCCCTCCTGCGTGCCCGCGAAGAGCGGATTCAGTCCATCGCGATAGGCCGCGACAACGTCCTCAATTGCGATCACGTCAAAGCCGATCCCAAGATTCTCGGCGAGCAGCCGCGCGTCGGTCACGCTGCGGTCCGCCGTGAATCGCGACGGCATCGCCAGGCAAAGCACATTTTCGGGGCCGAGGGCATCCGCCGCGACAGCCGCCGTCAGCGCGGAATCAATGCCGCCGGAGAGGCCGATAACCACCTGGGAGAATCCGCTCTTGTGCACGTAGTCGCGCGTGCCAAGGATGAGAGCGCGATAGGCCTCCTCAACCGGGTGGAGGGGGTCGGGCATGTCTCTCGCCGGGAGCGCAGGACGCTCTCCAATCGCAGACGGCGCCGGTGAGATGTCCCGGACATCGGCCTGCGCCCATCGCCTGATGGCCGGGTCTGTGTCATCTATGGCCGCAATCTGCGGCGTGGCGTCCGCCTGGCTCAGGTTGAGATCCGCGACCACCAGATCCTCGTGAAATTGGCGGCCCGCGCCAATTAGGGCCCCCTGCGGATCAAGGATCATGCTCGCTCCGTCAAAGACAAGCTCATCCTGGCCGCCTGTCATGTTGACGTAGCAGAGAAAGATGCCGTTCTGCGCCGCCCGCTCACGCAGCATATCGCCCCGTTCCGCGCGCTTCCCCTGGTAGTACGGCGAGCCGTTGATGTTGATGACGATCTGCGCGCCGGCAGTGCGCTGAACAGTCGTTGGCCCTGAATCGATCCAGATGTCCTCGCAGATATTCACTCCAATAAGCGCATCGCCGATGCGGTAGACGGGGCATCGATCGCCGGACTCAAAGTAGCGTTCCTCATCAAAGACGCTGTAGTTGGGAAGAAAGATCTTGCGGTACACGTCGGCAAGCTCTCCGTCGTGAATGACCGCGGCGGAGTTGTAGATCTGCTCCGGGCAATCCGGCAGGGCGACGCGTTCCGGGAACCCCACGACGACCGCAATGCCGCGCGAGGCCTCGAACACCTCATGCAGAGCGTCGCCAACCGCATCCAGGAATGAATCCTTGTAGAGGAGGTCTTCCGGCGGGTAGCCGGTTATGCACAGCTCCGGGAAGGCTACAAGATCCACCTGGTATTCCTTCGCGCGCTGAATGTCCTCAATGATGCGGCGCGTGTTGCCGGGAATATCGCCGACAGTGGGGTTAATCTGCGCCAGGGCAACGCGGAAGGGCGGCATTGTGCTGGTGTCCTTGCCTCCGTGCTGGGCCTCGGCTGGTCAGCATCCAGTATAGCAGCGGTATAGCGAGGGACAGGGGCGCACAGTATAGTTAATGTGTCGGCGGGCTTGCCGCCACAGAGCGCATCGCATTCATGGGGCGTGTGTGAAACAGACTCGGCACTACGGTAGGCGTTCGCTTTTTGCCCCCTATACTGTCCATCTTCTGATTGTTGGAATTCTGGCCATAGCGCTCGCCGCCTGCAACAACGAGGGCTCCGCGACCTTATCCCCCACTGCGACCACAATCTCTTCGACCGGCATTCCCGCCTCCGCCACTCCGGCAACAGTCGTCCCCACAGTTGCCGCACTACCGACGGAGACAGTCACTGGGACACCGACGCCGACGGCCTCGCCTATTCCTCCAACTCCCACACCCACGCCTGAGCCTGAGACATGGTGGACAGTCAGGGAAGCAACGTGGAACAACACCTTTCATGCGAGGCTGGATATCTTCGGGCCGTCGATATATCGGGGGCGACTGGAGTTGCGGGCCCGGACGCGGGTGGAGAATGTGTCAGACGAACCGGCGTCATTCGTACGATGGAGCGAGGATGAGCCGGCTGTTCCCATATGGATAGCGCTGCCGAGGCCGCCCCGGCCGGCCGGCGAACCGCAAGGGGTTCTCAGGCTAATCCCCCTTCGTGAAAAGGGGTACACGCCCAAGGAATATGAGGGCTATTCGTTCCCGCAGGTGGTGACCGAGGTGCTTGAACCGGGCGAGGCAAGGGAACTGGAGGTTGTGTGGGATCTGACCGCTCCCGGAACAGGCTCTGCGGAGCGTGACCGCGCGCCTGACGGCGCGTATACCCTTAAAGCGGATTTCTTCCCCGCGGACGGTGTGGGGAATCCCGGCCTGCCGGACATCTCTCTTGAGTTTCCGATAACGCTCCTGAGAGGAATCCGGCCCTAGGCGGTCCGCCTGCGCATCTCTATCGCTGTTCTTTGGGCCCGCCTTTTACGGCGGGTTACTCTGTACGGTCTTCTTGTCAGAGGGTAAGCCTCTAGTCCAGCAACTTGCCGGGGTTCATGATGCCTGACGGATCAACGGCCTTCTTTATGTCCCGCATAAGCGCCGCGCCGCCCTGCCCCAGCTCGGCCGGCATAAGGTGGCTCAGCCGGACGCCGACCCCATGGCAGTACTCGATAGTGCCGCCCATGCCTATAGCCGTCGTGATCATCGCATCGGAGGTCTCTCTCATGCGCTCCCACCCGTCCGGGCTTGCCAGCGGATCAATCGCGATGATGGAGAACATCTCCGGCTCGCCCCAGATCGCGCACTCGGTGACCCGGAGGCCGGCGTCCTCAAACATGCGGATCGCCTCATACCGTAGGTCCAGCACGCGAGACACGGGCACGGCGGTGTGGATGTAGCTGCCCGCCCTTCCGGCGCCGTCTCGCCACGGATGGCGTTGGCCGGCCAAGCGGGCATCGCGGTATCGTTCACCCGACGTGTGGCGCTCCTCCCAAAACGGTTGCGCCACCTCCGGGCCGAGGTCGCGCCCGCCAAGGTCAACTGCGACGTCCCAAATGGCGTCCTGATGAGCGTCAAGTTCAGTGGAGCCGCCCTCCATGCTGAGATGCAGCACGGAGCGGCCGGGACCGTCCGCCAGGATGGGAGCTCCGCCGTCCTCACTTTCATCCTCCTGGGCAAAATCGACCATCGCGGGAACAAGGCCTGCCGCGAAAATGCGTTCGATCGCCATGAAACCCTGCTGAAAGCTATCGAACTCCAGGGCGTAGTGTCGGCGCTCTTCCAATTCCGGATAAATGCGGACCGTCGCTTCCGTGATGACGCCAAAGACGCCTTCCGTGCCGATGAACAGGCTCGTTAGATCCAGACCCGCCGCCACGGAGCGCCTGAGGTTGCGCGTCCGCACAATCTCGCCCGTCGGCAGCACCGCCTCAAGCCCGACAACCTGCCTACCCATGGGGCCGTACTTGGCGGCAAGATAGCCGACGCCGTTGGTGGATATTGCACCGCCAAAGGTTGCGATGGGCTGACTCCATGGATCATGTCCAACGAAGAAGCTGTACGGCTGCAAGAGCGCGTCCAGATCAGCGAGAATTACTCCCGGCTGCACTGTCGCGATGCCATTCTGGAGGCTTACGTCAATAATCTGGTTCAGGCTGCCCATGTCGAGGACGATTCCGGGCCGGATGGTCGCCGCTCCGCCCATAACGCCGGTGCCGCCCCCGTAAGGAACAACCGGCGCTTCCGCGGCGGTGGCGGCGCGAAGGATGGCCGCCACGTGCTCCGTCGTCTGGGGACGCACAACGGCCAGCGGACGAACGTGCTCCGGGCCGCCCGGGCGGCCGGAAGGGAGCGCATCGCTCGCGTAGTCATCAAGAACCTGCTCATCCGTTATGACGCGATCCCGGCTGACGATCTGTGTGATCTCAAGCAGAAAGTCTCTTTCGTTCATTTCAACCCCATTGGACGCGGTGCTCGCTGCGCTAGTTGTTTCCCACAATGACAAGGATGACGCCGGCGACGACGAGGCAGGCGCCGAGGACAATCCGAATGGTGATTTTCTCCACCTGCCGCAAGAATATCGCGGCCAGGATCAACGTCACGAGCGGGCTGACAGCCACGAGTGGCGAAATCAGGACGATCGGCGCCAAGGACAATGCGATAAAGCTGAGATAGGCGCCGGTGGATGCCAGAATGCCCGCGAGCATAATCCACGCAATGGCGCGCTTGGGGGCCCGGATGTCCTTTTTCATGCTGCGCGCGCTCATCCCGCCCAGGAGCAGCATCGCAACAAAAAGCGTGACGGCCGAACCGACCTGCGGCGGCGTGTCTCCCGTGAGCAGACTGCGCGCAACCACCTGGCTGCTTCCATAGCCCGTAACTGACAGGAGCGATGCCAGCGTGCCGTAGAGCACCGGGCCCCGCAGCCGCGCGATCCTGCCCTTCGTGGGGTCGCCAGTCCCGGATTCGCCCGGCGCTCGTGTTGCCGTCATGATTCTCGCGCCGGGCCTGACACGATCAACCCGATGCCAACGACGACGGCCATGATTCCAATGGCGAGCTGGACTGTCAGCTGCTCATTCAGAAAGAGCACCGCCAGGACGGCGGCAACGATGGGAGTTGCGCCGCCCATGGCCGTGGCCCGGCCCACGCCAATCAGGCTCACGCTTGTGTAATAGAGGAGTCGTCCTACCATGAAGGCCAGCAGCCCCACGAGGGCAAAGCCGGCGAGGGTTGAGGCCGAGATCTCAAGAAACGCGCCCGCATCAATGATCAGGGCGATTGCTGTAACGAAGAAAAACCCGGACAGGATAGAAAAGAACGTGGCAGAGGGCGGGCTGACCTTGTCGATGCCCAGCCGGACAAGTATCGACCCAACCGCCCAACACACGGAAGCCATCAGGGCAACAATGACGCCTATGGTCGGGTCACTCATGCAGTGTCAGACGTGGTCACGCGCTCAGCCGATGACGGGCAGGCCGGCATGCTTCAGCATCGAGGCAAATATCGTCCTGCCATCGACACCGCCCAGTTCAGGCTCGCAGCAGCGCTCCGGGTGCGGCATCATGCCAAGGACGTTGCGTCCTTCGTTGACGATGCCGGCAATATTACCCAGTGAGCCATTCGGGTTGAATTCGGGGCTTACGTCGCCGTTAGGGCTGGCGTAGCGGAATATGATTCGGTTGTTGCTTTCCAGCGCGGCCAGCGTGTCCGGATCGGCGTAGTAGTTGCCATCCCCGTGCGATATCGGCACGCGCAGCACGCTACCTTCATCCGCCATGTTCGTAAAGGGAGTCGCTGTGTTTTCCACGCGGAGATTCGTCCACTCACACCGGTACTGCAGGTGGGCGTTGCGGAGAAGCGCTCCAGGGAGTAGGCCGGCCTCGCACAGCACCTGAAAGCCGTTGCATATCCCGATAACGGTCTTGCCTTCCTCCGCCATGCGCTGAATGCCATCCATAACGGGAGAAAAGCGGGCAATGGCTCCCGGGCGAAGGTAATCTCCATGCGCAAAGCCGCCCGGGAGGATGGCGATGTCATATGAAGACAGATCGTTCTCCTTGTGCCACACATAGTCGACCGGAACGCGAAAAACCTCGTCCAGTACGTGATGACAGTCGGCATCACTCCACGTTCCGGGAAAAACGATCACCGCGCAGCGCGCCATGTTGTCCGTCACAGCAGAGTGGCTCTCACTGCGTCAGCAGTCCCTGGACAACATCCGCCACGTCGCGCCCGTCGGCCCGGCCACGCATGACCGGCATGATGGCACCCATGACCCGACCACGATCGCCAGGACCCCGCGCGCCGAGCTCCGAGATCAGCTTTCGCGCTTCCTCGGCAATCTCATCACGGGATAGTCGTTGCGGCATATACGCGAGCACGACAGCGAGTTCCTGCTCCTGCTCGGGTATAGTCTCGTCACGCCCGGCCTTGCGGAACTCCTCAATTGATTCGCGTCGCTGCCGCGCTTCACGCGCAAGCACGTCTGCCGCCTCCGCATCGTCAATCGAGCCGTCAGGGCCCTTGGCAATGAGCGCGTTTTGCAGGGCGCTGCGAATCATGCGGATGGCGGACAGGCGAGTCTTATCGCGATCTCGCATCGCCTGCTTCATATCTGAATCCAGGGTGTCAAACAGTTCTGTCACGAATTCGCTGCCTCCAGGCGCAGTCGTTTAGTGCTGATAGATTGGATTGGGCGGCAATGTCTCAGGCGAGGAAATCCCGGAGGCGTCGGCTGCGCGTGGGATGCCGCAGCTTTCGCAGGGCCTTGGCCTCTATCTGCCGAATGCGCTCGCGGGTGACGCTGAATTCCCGCCCTACTTCTTCAAGCGTGCGACTCCTGCCGTCATCAAGCCCAAAGCGCAGCTGCAGCACGCGCCGCTCCCGTCCGCTCAGCGTGTCGAGCACGCTGCCGATCTGCTCCTTCAGAAGCTGATAGGATGCGGCGTCCGCCGGGGCAAGCGCCGTCTTGTCTTCGATAAAGTCGCCGAGATGAGAGTCCTCTTCCTCGCCGATGGGTGTTTCAAGCGAGACCGGCTCCTGCGAAATCTTAAGGATTTCCCGGACTCGCTCAGGAGTGATCTCCATCTGCACAGCGATTTCCTCAGTCGTTGGCTCTCGACCCAGCTCCTGCACGAGGCGTCGATTCTCACGCAGCAGCTTGTTGATGGTCTCCACCATATGGACCGGGATGCGGATTGTCCGCGCCTGATCGGCGATGGAGCGCGTGATGGCCTGCCTGATCCACCATGTTGCGTACGTGGAGAACTTGAATCCCTTGCGGTAATCGAACTTCTCAACGGCGCGGATTAGTCCGATGTTTCCCTCTTGCACCAGGTCCAGAAGATTCATGCCACGCCCGATGTACTTCTTGGCGACGCTGACAACGAGCCGCAGATTGGCCTCTGTCATTCGGCGCTGGGCGCGCTCCCCCTGCCTTCGAATCTCGTCCAGATAGTCGCGGCAGTCCTGATCCGTCAGTTTCGCTGCCTCCTGGATGTCCTGAGTGCCGAGATAGAGAGGAATCGTCTCAAGGGTGAGAGACGGCGCACAGGCAGCGATGAGGGGCGTGGGCAGAAGCCAGCGCTCAAGGGAGATCTCAATGATTTCGCGCTCAACATCCTCCGGCTCACGGCCTAGTTGCTCCGCCAGCTCTTGAGCCATCTCATGGTGCATCTCAATGTCGATGACCTTCGCCGCCTCAGGAGCTTCCTTGAGCGTCAGCAGCGTGCACGGGGTTTCAAGTCCCATGCGCTCGATGAGCATGTTGGCGAGCTCCACGTGGGTGGACAGACATTGGAGGAGGTGGATGGAGAGATCAGCAATGTTGGGTCTGCGACCAGTGGTTCCCCTGAGCCGGACCTCAAGCGCCTGCAGCTCTTTCCATCCTTCCGCGCGGCGGGCAAGCTCCTTCTCCTGCCGCGCGTTGAGAAGGTCGACACGGCCAATCTCACGGAGGTACATGCGAACGGGGTCATCAAGGGACTCTGCATCCGCAAGCTCAGCTTCAGCTTCGGCCTCAATGCGCGCCGCTTCTTCCCACTGCTCGCGGGATGTCGGCCAATCCTCTTCGACCGGCGGCTTATTCGTCTGCGGCAGAGCGCTGATGAGCTCCTGCGCGGACGCCGGTTCCAGCGTGACAACGCCATCCGTGACATTCTTCGCGATGGTCCCTGTGCCCTCTCTACCAAAGTTGATGATGTTTGATTGCCAGGTCATCCGTGTCTCCTCTACCGTTCCCCGTTCTACGTTGGGCCGCCCCGCCCTATGCGATTCGATTGCGACTCTTAGCTTGTGCGGCTATTCCTGCTCCACTTGTCGATTTGCACGGCGCGCAGCCTTTCAAGGCGTTCCTCGAATTGTCCTCGCATCTCATCCGACAGCGCCTGTATTGCGCCGCCCTCTTCTTCTGAAAGTGAATCAACGGCCAGCGAGGCCTCCAGTTCCTCTCTCTTGAGCTGTCTTTCCAGAAGTCTCCGTACAATGTCGCTCAGCGCCCGTCCCAACTCCCGGCCATCAAGCCGCATCGGCAACGCGTTTCTCAGACGCTCCGCCTGGCTGCTGACGATTGCCTCCGCCTGCTCGACGGCGCTTCCGGAGGTCAAAACACGCCGCAGTTCCACGTTAACCGGATCCCAGAGGCACTCAATGGGCAGGTCAGGCAGGCCAAGTCGTTCCCATGCCTGAGTAATCTCATCGCCGTATTCCAACATCAGCTTTAGGAGATATTCCTCAAGAGCATCGCTGCGGTTGTCATCAAGGGCGCTCGCTGGGATATCCGCGGATGCGTCAGCGGCCCGGCCGTTGGCAGGGCGCGCGCGTCGGCGGTTTGCCGGCCGCCCCACGGCCGCCTCGAGAGTGCTTTCGTCAATCTTGAGCGCGCTCGCCAGCTTGCTGAAAGCTTCCTGCTGCTCAAACGTGTTCTCCAATGCTGTGATCAGCGGGAAGATGCGATTGACGGCAGCCAATCTCCCCTCGGACGTGACCGATTCAGGCCGACCGGCCTCCCAGCTGATGAGGTAGTCCAGGATCGGCGTGGCCTCGGCGACGCGGCGCCGCCAATCGTCGGGATCGTCACGAATAACGTCGTCGGGATCCCTTCCGGGCGGGAGGGCGATGACCCGCAACTTGGGCAACTCGCGGCGGACGTATAGGTCCTGCCGCGCGCCGGCGCCGCGTACGATCTCGCGTTGAAAGATATTCCACGCGCCCTCAAGGCTGCGGCGCGTCGCCTCTTCCCCCGCCGCATCGGGATCAAGCGCCAGGGCATAGCGCTGCGCCAGCCGACGCACAAGACCGACCTGCTTGTCTGTCAACGCGGTGCCCATGATGGCCACAACGTTGCGAAAGCCGGACTGGTGGGCCTGCACGGCGTCCATATACCCCTCGACGAGCACGACCTCTTCCTCGGCCCTGATCGCCTCTTGCGCGCGGTCAATGCCAAAGAGGGAGCCGCTCTTGTCGAATAGCGGCGTCTGGGGTGAATTTAGATACTTGGGCTGGGAGTCATCCAACGCCCGCGCGCCAAAGCCGATCACACGCCCCTTTACGTCGCGGACGGGGAACATCAGGCGGGCGCGGAACCGATCATAGGAGCCGCCGCCCAAATTTCCTGCTCCGTTTGAATCATCCCGGGGAATGATCAGCCCGGCGGCCAGCAGCTGCTCCTCTGAGTGGCCCAAATCGGAGAGGTGGTGTTTCAGACCCTCCCACCCGCTCGGCGCCATGCCCAGGTGGAAGTCCTTCACGCTCTCCTCATTGATGCCTCGCTCCGTAAGGTATCGGAGAGCCCCGGCGCCGGCGGGGGAATAGGTGAGGATTCGATTGAAATAGTCGGCGGCGTTCTGCAGCGCCGTGTACAGCGAGTCCGTCTCGCGTTGTTGAGTCTCATCCTGTCGGCGCACGTCCGGCAGTGTGACGCCCGCGCGGTCGGCCAGCTGGGTCAGCGCCTCGGAAAATGTCAGGTTGTCCGCGCGTTGCAGGAAAGAAAAGGCGTCGCCGCCCGTGCCGCACGCCCCAAAACAATGCCACGTGCCACGATCAGGAAAGACGATGAACGAGGGTGTTTTCTCATTGTGGAACGGGCAATTCGCCTTGAAATTGCGCCCCGCCTTCCGCAAAGACACCCGTGATCCGATGACATCAACGATGTCGATGCGGCTCTTGACGTCGTCGACGGCGGTCACAGAGCCACCTCGGCAATGGGCGGGCTGAGAGCTCGACCTTCCTGCAATTGGGCGGCCGTCAACTCGGCAAACTGGTCTGTCATGCCGGAGATGTAATCGACTGCCCTGCGCTCAGGCGTGTCATCCGGCCTCGCGTAGCCTTCCGGGATGAGATGGGGTGAACGCGTAAAGGCGTCCCACAAGGTCTCCAGGATCCGTAGCGGCTTCTCATTCTGATCACGCGCGGCGGCGAGATAAACGTTGTCGAAAAGATATTCCCGCAGATCAATCACGGCCTGCAAAACCGGTTGGCTCATTACTATGGCCGGAGATTCTCCATTGGGTGGCGCGCCGTCCTCGCCGGTCACGGCCCACGACGATTCAACGAGGTCGCCAATGATGGTGTTCAGGCGTTCCGCGTGACGGTCGCCAAGCAACTTCCGCACATGGACGGGGATGTCATCATCGCGAATGACGCCAGCGCGAAGGGCGTCGCCCAGGTCATGGTTGACGTATGCAATGGCATCGCTAAGGCGGCAGATCTGCGCCTCAAGCGACATCTCCTCGTCGGCTGCACGAATGGGCTGGAGGCTGCCTCGACCCTTGGAGTGGTTCAGGATCCCCTGCCTGACCTCCCACGTCAGGTTCAGCCCTCGTCCGTCCTTTTCCAGAAGGTCAACGACGCGGAGACTCTGCTGCGCGTGACGGTATCCACCGGGTAGCCTGGGTTCAAAGAAGTCCTCTCCAAGGTGGCCAAAGGGCGTGTGGCCCAAATCATGAGCAAGCGCAATCGCCTCTGATAGGTCCTCATTGAGCCTGAGGGCGCGGGCGATGGAACGGGCAACCTGGGCAACCTCAATCGTGTGAGACAGCCGAGTGGAAAAGTGGTCGCTGAGGGGCGCGATGAAGACCTGCGTCTTGTGATTGAGTCGCCGAAACGCCTTTGAGTGGATGATGCGGTCCCGATCCCGTTGGAACTCAGTCCGCATGAAGGACGGTTCTTCGGGTATGCGCCTCCCCCGCGTTGCGCGACTATGCTGCGCGTAGGGGGAGAGCGTCGACTCCTCAATGCTCTCAAGGCGGAGCCTAATGTGGTGGCCGTTCATCTATTGTGTCAGAACCCCGCGTGCCGCCGTACCTACATTACTAGAGAGCCGTATAGCCCCACCCCCACTTTCGGCACAAATAAAAATAGCCCCTGTCAAGGGTTCCACACCCACACTACCTATGCATGCCGAGGGTGTCAACCGCTCAGGGGACTCTCCATAAGCGGCAGCAGCCGGACCCCGCGCTCGTCCACCATGATGAGAACGTCCTCCGCCGCCAACTCCGCGAGCCGCGCAATGGCGTCATTCAAGTCCTCATCGCTGAACGCGAACAGCGACTCATCCGTTGCAATGACCCGCAGGATAGTGACCGGACCGCCCGTCGCCTCCCTCAGCCGATCTGCAATTACGCTCGCGATGGTCGACGGCGCAACCAGAGCGATGCTCTTTGGGGGCGCCTCAACCTCCGGGGGATCGGGATGGTTGGCGGACACCAGGCGAAGATCGTCTCGAAGAATCATCGAGTGATACCCAAACATTGCCGCAGTCGGGATCAGCGCGGCTATGAACCACCGGCTACCCGAAAGCATTTGCCCCAGGGTTTCGCCCTGCAGGAACTCAGTCAGCATGACGGCAATCACGGCGATCAGCGCGGAGAGCGCCGCAAGACCAAGGACAAGCAGCACGCCGTACACATAGATACGACGGACAAGGCTGCCGGCCTCTTCGGCCTCGATGTGCGCCGTTGCCTGTATGCGCGCCCAGAACAGGAGCCAGAGCGGGGCGCCAATCATGACCATCGTCAGCGCGGGCGCCAGAATGTCCGCGACTTCGTCGCCGACGACGAGGGTGGCCCCGCCAGCTCGATCAAGCGCGAGAAACACACCGCCGAGGAGGAGGAGAACGCCGGGAACCAGCGTACCCAGGCCGATAGCGGACATGATGTAAAGGAACGCGCTGCGCAGTTTCGCCGCGTCGGCCCCCTCCCGCCGCAGCGCGTCCTGTCTCAGGACGAACCAGTGATAGGCCAACACGCCTATTCCGACCGCGAGCTGCGCAGTTGCGTACGTCGTCCCGCCAAAGTGCTCGCTCGCCGTGCTCGTGTGGCTGGCGCCGAGTATCCACTCCCAGACGAGGTTCAGGATGTTGGCGAAGCCCGACAGGGCCAGCAGCGCGCCGCCAATGACGGCGAATAGATACAGGTACACCCGCCGCAGGAAGGATTCGGCATCTCTGGTCGCGACGCGCGACCATTGCGCCACCCACGCCGCCGAACCAACGATCAACCATGCCGCCGCATCGCCCAGTATCTGTCTGGCGTCACTTGTGGAGTGCATGATGTCCGGCGGCGGCAGAACGAATTCATAGACCCTAGTCGCCAGATAGTCCAGAATCGCCGCCAGGCCTACGATGGCGGCAGTCAGAAAGACGAGGCTCGCGCCATACACATACCAGCGTCTGACGATCTTGCCGGTGTCGGTTGCCTGGCCTTCCCGCTGTTCCTGCATCCAGTAGAACGTCCAGAATGCGCCTGGGACGAGCACATCGGCGACGTTCAACGCGGGAAAGCGCCCATCGGTCAGTACAGTGCTGAGCAGGGCCTGTGCTGCGAAGAGCGTCCAGAGGGCTGAGACAGCCAGCGCGCCATAGACGTACACCTTCCGCAGCACGGCGTCGGCCTCGCCGGAGTCACGCGCTCTGCTCTTTTGCCCGAGGTTATGGTGAAAGGCCCAGACGGGCGACCCCGCGATGACCATTGCGGCGCCAACCCCCACGATGTCCGCTACGCCTCCCCACAGGGCATCGCCCGTTAGAACCTCCAGAATGCCGTCAAGGAGTAGGACCGCGCCGATTGCCGTTACAAGAAAGGCAAAGAACGAGATGCCGTAGATATAGATCCGTCGAGTCACCCTCATGGCGCTTCAGTTCTCCTGGGCGAAGTCAGCCCGTCGGACGATGTGGTCGCCATCGATTCTGCCTCTTCCGTTGTCTCCTCGGAGCAGAGAGACTCGACGTCGTAGATATAGATTGGCCAATCCAGTTCTGCTATGCCCCATGACTCATCTGAGCGTCGCTCAAGAATGATGTCCCTCTCTCGCGAGGACTCGTCAGGCGGGGGAGAGAAAAGCTCCGGCTCCGCAATCCACTTGATGCGAATATCGACGGCCACACGCTCCGGCGACAATTCGCGGACCTCAATCAGCGAGATGCGTCTGCCTTCAATGCTCCTGTTGTTGTGTCTGAATTCACGTCGGATCCCGTCCGCGATGCACGGTCGCATGAGGTCATCCGAGAGCAGCATGACGACGGCATCGGCATCGCCGTCATCGACCGCTTTCAGGTAGCGCTGCACTACGCCCTCCGGTGAATCGGCCGCGTACTCCGTCGGCTCGACGCCGCCAATTTGCGCCAGAACCAGCGCGACTATGACAAGCGCAGCCAACGCAGCCGCAAAACCAAGGAGCCACCGAGTGGATGCATCCATGCCGCTCATGATACTCGCAACGGCCTTTCCTACCCCGTGCGAGCCGACGTCGCCCGCGGCATCTCAGAGCTGCGTTATTTTGCCGCCGATGCGCGTGATCTCTTCCGTAAGCACGGCCTCATCCGTGTCCGGCGGAATGACGGCGTGAATGTTCACGCGGCCGTCTGTGTCCGGCCACGCGGCAACAATAGCGACGCCGTGCTCGGCAAGGATCCGCGCCGCCTCAGCGATGGGAGCGCTATCGGCCTCGGGAGCGGGAGACAGCTCAATCAAGCGCATTTCGCCCGGGACAGAGTCGTGCAGATCGCCGTCCGGGATGGGATCAACGTGCACCTTGACGTCCTCAGTGACCGTTAGCCCAACGAGGGCGGACCTGACTGCGGGTTCGGCGCCTGATGGAACCCGCACCAGCAGGATGATGCCCACCACCCTGTCCAGAGGCGTGACAGACGCGGTTTCAATGGCGCAACCGGCGGCGCTCAGGGGCGTCAAGAGCGCGGCAAGCAGGCCGGGCCGATCATCCGCGATAAAGGTGACCACGTATTGATAGTCGGCCGTCTGCGTCTCAGTCATGCCAACAGGATACGGCCTGCGAGAGCTCAACCCCAAGGCATACCTCGTCGCCGGGACCAGACCGTGACGAAGGGCAGTCACTGCATCCTGTTCTGTTGACCCGCGTACTCCGCTATGCTCTGCGCAGGCGGCAGATGCAGAGGAGCCTCTTGCCCCGCCGTCCAGGGTCAAGGACGCGGCGTGGCGAGCGCATCGGAAAGGGAGGGCTGATATGGCGCGGGAGATGGTGCAGACGGTGACGGGGCCTGTTGCGGCGAGCGAGCTTGGCTTTGCGCTCTCCCATGAGCACGTGATCGTCGGCTCGGCTGGAATCCACGCGACGTACCCGGAGCTTATGGACTGGGCCGCTATCGAGGCGGGCGGAATTGAATCCCTCGCCGAGGCGCGCGCGGAGGGGCTCCGCACAATCATGGACGCAACACCCTTTGAGCTGGGTCGAGAGGTGTTGATGCTGCGGCGCGTCTCAGAGGCATCCGGCGTCAACATCATCGTGTCCACAGGAACATACATCGATATCCCCCGGCTCATCTGGTTCACGCACCCGGACAGGATGGCGGCCGTGTACGTGCGCGAGATCACTGAGGGCATCGAGGGCACGGGAATCCGCGCCGGCATGATCAAGGTCGCCAACAATAACTACGAGCTGTCAGACGCGGAGCAGATGATCCTTCGGGCGGCTGCCCGCGCGTCCATAGAGACAGGCATACCGATCACGACACACACTCAGCCGCAGAACAAGGTTGGGGAGCCACAGTGGCGGATCTTTGCGGAAGAGGGCGTAGACCCGGCCAGCGTTTGCATCGGGCACTCATCCGACTCAACAGACTTCGACTACCTGGCGGGGTTGGCGCGGGAAGGCGTGTTTCTCGGAATGGATGAGTTCCCAGGTCATGGGCTCAACGCTCCCTGGCGCGAAAAGGCGGATATGGTGAAGCGCCTGCTCGACGCGGGATTTGAGCGACAACTGATGCTATCGCATGACTGGGGAATCAAACGCCATCCGGACGATTCATGGGGCGCACCTGAGGAAATTCAGCGGCAGGTCAATCCTGACGGCTACGCCTTCATCGGCCGCCAACTCCTGCCCTATCTAAGGGAACAGGGCGTAGAAGACGAGGCAATCCAACTCATGACCGTAGACAATCCGCGGCGCTTTCTGGCCGGGGAGTAGGGAGAGTTGGGGCTAGTTCCGACTGTCGGCTAACGTCTGGATAAGTTCTCCCAGGCCTTCCTCGATGTCGCATTCCCATAGGATTTCGACGCGCCATCCGTCTGCCTCAAGCGCTGATTGATGTGACTTGTCACGCTCTACGTTTCGGGCAATCTTGTTTGTCCAGTAGGGCACGTTTGAGCTCGGCATGCGCGACCTCTTGCAGCCATGCCAATGCCAGAAACAGCCGTGGACAAAGACGATCATCCGGTGTTTTTTGAACACGAGATCAGGCTTGCCGGGAAGCGATTTGTCGTGGAGGCGATACCGGAAACCGTGCTTATGGAACGCGCGTCGGACAACCAACTCAGGCGAAGTATCCTTTGCCCGCACCCGACGCATAACCGCGCTGCGTTGCGCGGGAGTGATTGTATCGGCCATGGCGGCTCAGTGAATCCGTACCGACATGCAGTTGGCCTAACTTCAATCGCACTAAATCCGGCGAGAATATCTTCATGAGAATAGTGTGTTCTCGGCTGGCCGGGCAAGCTCCTCGAGGCGTTTGCCTGCGAGGTGTTCCAATCTGCGGGATTGGGTCAGGAGCGTATTCCTGAGGCCCCTTTTAACGGCCCGCTGGCCAATGATCTCTGCCAGCTTGGCGATTGTCGCTGCGCGACGCGCAATACGAATGTCCGGGTGGAGACGCCGAGAATAGACCGGCTCAGGGACGATCCTTCGCCGCAAGGACTGCGGCATAGCGATCACCGGCGCGACGGGCACCGGCGCTTCGTTGAGTATGGCGTTGAATACCGATTCGTCTATTAATCGCTGGAAGATAGTGAATTCGGCCGAGCCAAGCAAGGACTTTACCGCAGGATCCTTGTCGCTTCGCCCTTCGAGGTCCCAGAACGGCCACATCTCAATATCGGCCACCTCGAATGGGTCGAGTACGTGCATCGCCACTGCATCACTGCGCTGATTCGTCAGGTGGCGTTGGATACGGACACGTAGTTTCTCAGTGGTCTGACCTACGTATATTGGCTCGCCATCGTAGTCATAAAAGGCGTATACGCCGAATTTAGCATTTGCGACAAGGCGGCCTTGGTCGTCCTGAGCGTTCAGTGCTCTCCCCAACTCCTGGAGAATCTCTTTGACCTCTTCCGGCGTGTTGCTTCGAGATCGAGCGCTGGTCACGAATTACCTCGTTGCCGCCGCGACTTTGACGCGTTCCTCCCGCAACGTTTCGGGCTCATGCACCGGAATCGGATTGAGGAAATGCTGCATCAACCACGCCACGGCCGGCACACACACCGCATCACCCAGGGCGAACCGCGCCTGGACGTCGGAGGCATCGCCCCACTTGAATTCCGGGGCGCCCTGCAGGCGCGCGTACTCTCTCGCAGTCATCCAGCGCACCCTAAGTTGCCCGTCGGCGCCCTCGACAACCGCTTGTCTGCTTGATCCTCCGCGCGTCGTCCGCAGGCATCCGCTAATGCGGTCGCCGCGAATCTCCCAGACGGCCTTTCCGCGCCGTGTCCGGCGATACGCCGTTGCGTGCGTGTTCGATGCGCTCTCTCGCATGACCTTCGCCCTGCCTTCGTTGATGTCGCTCAGGCTCTCGATGAAGCTCTCCATCCGCTCATCGCGCCACCAGATGGGGTCATCCGGGTCAAATGTCTCCAGCACGTCCCCAAGGTATGCGGATGTTTGCTCAGGCAGCGGCGGGAGAGGCGCGGCGTAGGATCGAATCCACGGGTTCTGGTCAAAGTGTTTGGCGGCCCAGGGGGGGCGAAGCGAGGCCGCGCTGTCTGCCTCGTTTAGCCCGGCTTGGGGCGGCGTTAGCGTGCAAAGGAAGAAGAGTCGGGGCCGGCTCTGCGGAACGAACCGTCGGGCGTCCAGCGCAACGACATCGCAGTAATAACCGAGGTCGCTGAGACGCCGGAGGGTTCGCAGAACGTCCGCCCCGCCGTTGGATGATGCAAATCCTGACACATTCTCTATCAGGAGCGATTCGGGTCTTCTATCTCCCATTTCGTCGAGGATTCGCAGGAAATCTCCCAGGAGACTGGATTCGCGACCCTGAAGACCCGCTCTACTTCCAGCCAGAGAGACGTCCGTGCACGGGAATGAAGCCGTTGCAACGTCAACAGTGGGGATATCGGCGCCCGTGAGATCCCGGATGTCAGCCAGAACAAAATCCTGACCACCGAAATTCTCGGAGTACATTCGCTGCTTGACTGGGCTAATGTCGTTCGCGAATGTGACGCGGAAGCCGACCCGCTCCAGCGCCATTCGGACAAGACCTACACCAGCGAAGAATTCCGCTGCTGCCGGCATTTCCCTGCTAACAGCCATCGGCCGGTCTGTCCTCCCATACCGAAGCTCCATTGCGGCGCGGGCCTACTGTCGTAGAGAGTAGCACAAATGTTTTATGGCCGTCCATTCGGTCTCAGCGTTCCGTTTTCTCTCCAAAAGGCGAGGGGCGCCGCCACATAGATGGCGGCGCCCCTTTTCTGCTTCCGAATTCACTCAAATGAGCGCGGAGGGTTTTTGCCTGAACTCCCTAGCTATGGCCGTTCTTGTTGCCGTTGCTGCCATTGTGGGTGGCCCAGAAGACGCGCTCAGGGTTGAGCGGGATCTCGCGGATGCGGACGCCTGTGACTCGGCTGACCGCGTTGCCGATTGTCGGCAACGGCGGGATGATCGGCACCTCGCCAACGCCTCGCACGCCAAGCGGGTTCTCCGGCGCGGGGCCGCCGACGAAGATCGTCTCGATCATCGGCAGATCCAACGCCGTCGGCATCCGGTAGTCGAGGAAATTAGCGTTCTTTAGAATGCCGTCCTCGCCCCACTCGTAGTTCTCCCACAGCGCCCAACCGACGCCCTGCGCCACGGCGCCCTGCACCTGACCCTCGACGGCCATCGGGTTGATCGCCCGGCCCGGGTCCTGAAACGCCGTGTATTTGGCGATGGTCACCCGGCCCGTTGCATCATCCACCTCAACCTCAGCGATCTGAACGCCGAAACTGGTGACGGGGCGAACGCCTGTCGCCAGGCCGTTGCCGGTGATGGCGCCTGTGCCTCGGCCAACGTTGTTCGCCGAGAGGTCGCGAAGAGTTACCGACTGCTCGGGGTTGTCGCGCAGCGAGAACGTTCTGTCCTCGTAATCCACGTCCTCCGGGTTCGCCTGGAAACGTTCCGCGGCGAGGGCCTTGAGTTGGGCAATGAGGTCCTCCGCGGCATTCTTGACCGCCATGCCCGTCACGTACGTGATGCGGCTGCCCCAGGAACCATCCGAGTATCCGACTGAGTCGGTATCGCCAACCGTGGAACGCACTTCATCGACGGTGACTCCCAGCCCCTCCGCGGCAATCTGCGCCATGGTCGTGCGCGTGCCGGTGAGGTCAACGGAGCCAACGACGAGGCTGAATGTGGCGTCTGCGTTGAGTTGGATGGCGGCGGTTGATGTGCCGGAGCCCTCGCGTCTCATACCGATGGCCACGCCGCGTCCCCGGCCTTCCGGCACGGGCGATGACCACGCGGGGTGCGCCTTCACGCCCTGCAGGACCTCCTTCAATCGCGTCACGGGCAGGGCCATGCCGTCACTCATGGGCGCGCCATCATCCGTCACATTGAGTATGCGGAGATCGATGGGATCCATGTGTAGAACCTGGGCCAGCTCGTCCAGCGCGGTCTCAATGGCGAAAGCGCCTTCCGGCAGGCCGGGAGCGCGGTACGCCTGGGATCGTGTCTTGTTCGTCAGGACATCGTAGCCGTCCGCCTGGAAGTTGGGCAGCTTGTAGGGCGAAAGACCCGCAACGAGGATGTTGTTGACGTAGAGCGCGGAGCCCGGCAGGCAGCCCGCATCCAGGTAGAACTTCGCCTCAAAGGCGGTGATCTCGCCGGTCTTCTTTGCGCCAACCTTGATCCAGCAATAGGCATCAGGAGCTGGTCCGGTCGCCCGGAAGACTTCATCGCGCCCCAGAACGGTCTTGACGGGCTGGCCGGTCTTGAGGGCCAGCAGGGCCGTCGGCAGCTCAGGGACGGTGAATCCCTTGCCGCCAAACCCGCCGCCGATCTCCAGAGGCACAACGGTGACCATGTTCAAGGGAATCTGCAGCAGGGCCGCGTTCTGGCTCTTGACGCCGAAAGAGGACTGCGTCGTTGTGTAAATCGTTAGGTGGCCGTTTGCGTCAACTTCAACGCTGCACGCCTGCGGCTCAATGTAGCCCTGGTGGACCATGCCCACGCGGTACTCGCCCTCCACGACGACCTCCGCCTCCTCGTAGCCCCTAGCGACGTCGCCGCGACCCAACTCCATGTGAACGGAAATATTGGTCGGCTCGTCGCTGCGGCCCTCGAGGCCGCGGGTGCGCACCTCTTCATGGATGATGGGCGCGCCCGGCTTGATGGCGTCTTCAATGCCAACGACCGCCGGCAGCGGCTCATAGTCGACCTCGATGAGGTCAAGAGCCTCTTCCGCGACGTGAATAGAGGTGGCGGCGACGGCAGCCACGGGGTGCCCGTGGAAGAGGACTCGATCATCCGCCATCAGGAATTGACGCAGATACGTCGCGCTCAGCGTGACCTCTCCGCCGACCTGATCATCGGTGGCCATGGCCGGCAAATCCGCATATGTCACGACCGCCTTGACGCCCGGATACGCCTCTGCAGCCGAAACGTCAATGCTCTTGATCCGAGCATGGGCGTGCGGGCTGCGAAGGATCTTGCAGTGCAGTGAGCCAGGCAGCGTGAGGTCCGGCGCGTAGACTGCTCGCCCCTTGATCCGCTCAACCGCGTCAACTCGCGGTATGGATTGACCGATGGCCTTTTCCGGTGTGGCAACCATATCTTTATCCCTCCAGTACGGGCCTGTGACCCGCATTCATACCCTTGCCGCCCGTAGCAAAATCTGTCCACCTGAGGCGACAGGGTCAGTGTAGCGGTGTGGCGGCATGGGGACAACTGTGTGTACCCGTTCAGGAACAGATGCGACGGGCAAGCGGATGAGGACGGGGCATCCCTTTAGGCGAATCGGGTCCTAAAGGGGGCCTCGCGCGCGGATCGTTGGGGTATCCGGGGCTTTCTGCCGCGCCGCGCGGCTGCCGGCGGGCCGGTCACTCCCACCTGGCTCTCTCCTGCGAGGGGGAGGGGATTAGGGTCTTGGGGGTTGTTGGTCTTGGGGGACTCCTTTGGGTTCCGGTTGTTGGTGGTCTCCGGGGGAACGCTTCGCTGCCTGTTCCGTTTGCGGCTGCTCGTCTGTTGGCGCGCTTTGGCCGGCCTTTTGGGTTGGCGTGTCAGGACGCGACACGCCGAGAGGTTCCGCTGCGCCCGCTCGACCTCTCCAGGGTAGGCCTCCTCGTGTCCGGCACGGCTGTGACACCGGACGGGTCGGCCTGCTCTCCCCTTCGCCGGATGGCGTTGGGCAGAGTTCGTCCTTCACTCGGCGCGCGGATGGCGAGCCAAGCGGATCGGGACCTAACAAGACGGGTATGCCACGTTTACGTCTTGCTGCAACTCAACGTCGTCGCCACGTTGGGCGGGCGCCTGCGACGGAGCGAAGTTTTACGCGCGAGGCTTCGGGATCATTGGCGCCGATCCCGAGGTCACGACGCGCTCTCGGGCATGTCAGATGGGGTCTACGGCCTTTTGCGACCGCATGACCATGGCATGCCAGGGGTGATTTTGGATACAGGCAGCGATAGCGTTCCTCTTTGGGGGAGCGCCCTCCTTTGCATTCCCCTGGATGGTGGTTGGCGGCGGGGATATCGACGTTCCGCGCCGCCGGGGGATGTCGATGAGCGGATAGTAGGACAAGAGTTCTGTGCGGGTCAAATGGTGGTGTCACAATTTTTCATGTTCGCGATCAGCGTTGGTCCATGGAAGGAAACGGTCCGCCGCGTTCCGGCATCGGCGTCCTCCTCCGATTCCCGCAGCAACTCCCGTATTTCCCTACGCTGCACCGTCACCGTCAACTTGTCTCCGCGCTCTTCGCGCAGCTGACCAAGCACGACCTGTACAGCCGCGGCGGAGTCATAGTGTCTAGTCAGATTACGGATAACGGCCGTTGTAGCCAAATTCCTCCGCCTACGGCGACAGGGTCAGTGCAGCGGTGTGGTGGTATGGGGACAACTGTGGGGGAGGGGGGTGCCCTAGGGCGGCTTGCCTCAAGTGGGGATGACTGCCAGTCAGGTCGCCTTGAAATCCAGTTCTCTGATCAATTCAAAGGTGTTTAAGCACCGCACACCGAAGTCATGCGAGACATCTGGCAGATGGCGATTGGCACGGAGCCTGCTCGGCTTCGAGTGTTCGGTTGTCACGACCACGCGCTCTATTGGATTAACAAACGCGTAGGCGATTAGAAACGGATCGCGACCAACCTTTTGGATCTCCGCATCATCCAAATCAGGAGCATAGCCTTGCTCAGTCACCATACGGACTAACTCCACGCTCACAGCTTCGTTGTGAAGCATTGACTCTCTGTAATCTGTCAGCCATCGCACCAGTGGGTCAGGATCCTGTTGAGGTGGTAGGACTATTTCCTCAATCATTTCGAGCGGTATCTTTATGATCCCTTCTCGTCCCAACTCAAGCAACCAATCCCAGAATTGCGGAACTCTATTGACAGGGTAGTAGTCCCTATGTGCGTCAATCAGGACATTAGCGTCAATGAGGTAGAGAATGGCGATGTCCTGGCTCCCTAGCGAGCGCTAAGCAACCGTCCCACGTTCCGAGGCCGAACCCCCAGAATGTGTGCCGCTTTCCTCGTTGATATAGCTTCCGCTGCGATCATGCGTGAGACGAGGCTGATTATGCGTTCGCCAAGTCGGTGGCGACGCGTCGGATAGTAGACGGGTCTTGCTTCTTCGTCCCGCCTGCTCTCCCGCTCGGCAGCTCTCTGCGCTTGCCATTCAGCGCGAAAGCGGCCAGACATTTGAGTGTAAGTCTCCTGGTCCAAGAGCCCTAACCGCATCGCCCTGTACGCAACCATCGTCCGGCTCACCTTGAATTGGCTAGCAAAGTCCCCAACCTGACCATAGACTGCGGCAAAATCGCTCAACCCACTGACAGCCAAGCTGTGCAAATCGTCGTCAGGCAAAAGGAACTCGCCGGCGATATCGTCGCAAAACTGCTCCACATCTCTGCTGCCGTTCGCTCCACAGGCACCCGTTTGCCCCAATAGCAGGTGTACCGCCTCATGCAGCAGGGTGAAAGACCACGCCGATCTTGCGTCGTATTCGTTGATGACAACGAATGGAGCAATCGCGTCGGCTAAGGAAAAACCTCTAAATATGGTCGTATCCAGCACACTCAGATAGTTGCCCAGATCGCCTTTCAGGATGACAAATAAGCCAGCATCTTCAGCTCTTTCGCGCAAGAGAGTGAATGCCGAGTCAACCGTAGCTTTGCTCCGATACTCGTCAACATCAAGGAGTAGTAACTTCCGCAGTGCGCTCAGAACAGCGATCTGGCTGTCCTCAATTCGGTGGGCTCCGATGAACGGCAGGGGCTCCGATTCATCCTCCTCTTCGAGTAAAGAGCGCACCATACTTTGTCGTGCCCGAACGTCGCGTACCAAGGCGTCCATCAATGCCTCTTCCTCGGCTCGCACGTCCCCGGGCAAAGTGCGAAAGTCCGCCCCGCGCGACGCCTTCTCGGGCGGCTGAGTCAAATAAAAGGTCAGCAGTGGGCGGCGATACTGATCCGCCATCTTGAGGAGCTGCGGGCGGGTCGGCTCCTTCTCACCCTGTTCGAGGACCACCAGCTTATCCACAGCGGACGATCTGGCGCTATCGCCAAGTCCCAGCTTTCTTGCAGCCGCTTGTTGTGTAAGCCCAGCCGACTCTCTGGCCCAGACCAATATTTCTGGCTTGACCGCAGGCACGTCCTTAGTTCCTTCGCCCTCTTGGATACCTCAGAATAACCTTTTGTGGTCCAAGAGGAGCTGCCCTCCTCGCGTCATTCTTAGCTCATTCTCTCGCTCAGCAGCCAATACTTTCTATCCGTTGCACTAGATGGATTTAAAAAGGGCTGTAAGGTCCACGACGCGACGAGACTTGTCGCACGGTGGATCCTACTCAAAAATCTTGTACGCCTGCGCCATTCGTGTGGCGATGAGGAAATCGCGGGCAGCGCTGGTGATATTGGCTTCGGCCTCGCCATTCTCGTGGCGGCGCAGGATTTCGGCGGCAGCGGCGCGGGAGGGCGGGTCATCAGGACTAAGTGGGTGTTCTGTCATTTGCTATATCGTAGCCGCTCCATGCATCTATTTGTCCATATTTGCCATTTCCACGGCGGCGCGGGCGATGATCTTTGTGCAGTCGACTACGCGCTTGATCTCTACGCCGTACTCCCGAACGATGGTGTGGCCGCCGGGGCCGTAGCAGAGGGACGGGCAGCCGGCATTGGTGTAGTGGCCGGAATCGTTCCAAGCGTTGGAGGAAATCCAGCCCGGCTCTTCGTTTCGCACCTCGCGGTGATACTTGACGATGGTCTGGTTAAGATAGTGCTCCGGCGGCAGATCGATGCCGTATGCCTCGACTTTCATGCTTTGCCACTCCGGACGGTTTGTGGCTGGCGGACGCTCTATTTCCCAGCGGAAGTCGGGATCGCCCTCGGCGACGCTCCTGATGACATCTTCGATCTGGCGCTGAATGTCGTCGTAGTCCTGCTCCGGCAGGCCGCGAACCTCAAGGATGGCCGTAGCGAAGTCCGGCACGTAGGATGCGCGCCAGTGGCCGTAGTGGCGGCCAACGCCGCCGTTTATGCCGCCGACAATCAGGCGGGGCAGACCGGGAAACTCGGGGCGCTCCGGGGACTGTGGTTTGAAGCCTTCCAGGGCGGTGATGATCCTTGCCAACTTCTCGGCGGCGTTGACGGATTTGAGCGTGTGCATCGCGCCGATCCACTGCGATTCGCCGATGGTGTGGACGAGGAATTGAATCGCCCCGGCGTGTTGCGGCAAGAGCTCCATGCCAGTCGGCTCAGGGATGATGCAGCAGTCGCCGAGCAGACCGCGCTGAACGAGGTCGATTGCCCCTACCCCGCCTTGCAGTTCGCCGACCACGGCCGTCATGAGAAGGTCGCCTCGCATCTGGATGCCGGCCCTGTGGAGGGCGACGGTGGCTGCGGCGGCAGCGGCAACGCCGGACTTCATGTTGATGAGGCCGTGGCCGTATGCGATGCCGTCCTCAACCCTGAACGCCCACGGGTCGCCCTCAAAGTTCAGCGGAACGGGATCAATATCCATGTGGCCGTTGAACATGACGGTCTTGCCGCCGCCGGAGCCGGGCATTCGATAGTAGAGGTCGGGGCGGCCGGGCTCATCGGCCACGTCGATGAGTTCCGCGTCGATGCCACGCTCTTGCAGCCAGCCCTGGAGGAGGCCCATGGCCTCGGCCTCATTGGGCGGAAAACTCGGTGACGAGTGCAACAGTCGCATGAGCCGGACAATCTCATCCTGGTCAACGTGCGCATCAATCTGCGCGCCTATGTCTGTCGTCATCACGCACCTTCCTGCTGTGTTGACTTGTCACGGCGATAGTACCTGATGGGTTGGGTTGGCGCCTTGTGCGCCGCATTTTCTCTGTTCGCCGTTTTGGCGGAGGTGAAGGCGGAGCATCAAGCCGCATGGGCCCCCGCTTTCGCGGGGGAGACGGGTGGGTGCGCGGGGGAGACGACGGTTTAGTTTTTGTCCTGGTTGCAGATATCGACGGCGGCGCGCGCCACGATGCGCGCGCAATCGACCACCTTTTGTATCTCCACGGTGTAGGCCCGCGCGCCGGTGTTTGGGGACGGGCCGTAATTGATGGAGGGACATCCTGCACGCGTGTAGTGCCCAGAATCATTCCAGGCGTTGGAGGAACTCCACTCCGGCTCCTCGTTCCGCACCTCACGGTGATGCTTGAGAACCGCCTGATTGAGGTAATGATCTCGAGGCAGGTCGATGCCGTAGGCCTCCACCTTCATGCTCTGCCACTCGGGCCGATACGTGGCCGGCGGGCGCTCGATCTCATAGCGAAAGTCCGGGTCATCCGCCGCTATGCCCTTTATGACATCCTCAATCTGCCGCTGAATATCGTCGTAGTCCTGATTCGGCAGGCCGCGCACCTCAACGATTGCAGTCGCAAAGTCCGGCACGTAGGACGCGCGCCAGTGGCCGTACTCCCGCCCGACGCCCCCGTTTATCCCGCCGACGATGAGCCGCGGCAGGCCGGGGAATTCTCCCCTGGATTCGGACTGCAACTGCAGGTCCTTGAGCGCCATGATGACCGTGGCCAGCTTCTCGGCGGCGTTGACGGATCGACGTGTGTGCAGCGCCCCAATCCATTCGGATTCGCCAATGGTGTGGACCAGGAACTGAATGGCGCCGGCGTGCTGGGGCTGAATACGCAGGCCGGTGGGCTCAGCAACAATGCAGCAATCGCCAATCAGACCGCGGCTCACCAGGTCAACGGCCCCCACGCCGCCCTGTAGCTCGCCAACGACCGCCGTCATCAGCAGGTCGCCCTTCATTGAGATGCCGGCGCGGTGCAGCGCAACAGTGGCCGCTGCGATGGACGCGATTCCCGATTTCATGTTGACCAGGCCGTGGCCGTGCAAGAAGCCGTCCTTCTCCACGCATTCCCACGGATCACCAGGGAAGCTGAGCGGAACGGGGTCGATATCGAGGTGGCCGTTGTACATGACGGTCTTGCCGCCTCCGGTTCCCTCTATGCGGTAGATGAGATCCGGGCGGCCGGGTTCGTCCGTTACATCAATGAGCTCCGCGTTGACCCCACGCTCCCTGAACCATCCCTGTAGGTAGGTCATACACTCGGTCTCATTCGGAGGAAAGCTGCGATACGATTGCAGGCCGCGCATCAGGGCAACAATCTCATCGCGGTCGATGTTCGCATCGATCACCCCAGACACGTCTGTGGTCATTTCTCCCGCCCCTTCTTTCTCCGGACGTTCCACCTGCCAGCTTCAGACAAGCACGATAGCGCCGGTCTGTCCGAAGCGCGGCCCCGCTCAGGCCCTACTGTTGCGCAGGGCGTGTTGCTCGCCCTTTGGCAACTCCCAATCGCGATAGAAATCCCTGATGTGCGGCTCAAGCCGACGGGCCACGTGTCTGCGGTCGAGAACGTCAGGCGGCGGACCGCCCTGCAACGCCGTGGCCGTCTGGCGCGCGATGGATTCCGCATCAAGGCCGGGAAACCGGCCATCTTCATAGACAACGCGCCCGTTGATGAGCACTGTTCGGACATCACGTCCGCGCACGCGCGTCACCAATACGTCGAGCGGATCCAGCTCCCCGTCAAGGTAGGGATGCGAGGCTCGATCCCAGTCCAGCAGCACCATGTCCGCCCGCTTGCCCGGCTCAAGGCTGCCGATCAGATGGTCAAGCGTCAGCGCCTTCGCGCCGCCGAGAGTCGCCATGTGGAGGAGTTCTCCAGGAGAGACGGGACGCTCATTCAGACCCGGAACACGATGCAGTCGCTGGCTCAGGCCAATTTCCTGGAGCATATCGTCGTCATCGTTCAGCGACGTGCTGTCCGTGCCGAGGCCGACGTTGACGCCCGCGTCAAGCAGGGCGCGGACAGGCGCGATGCCGCTGTGGAGCCGCAAGTTAGAGCTTGGGTTGTGGGAGACGCTTGTTCCCGTCTCAGCAAGGATGCGAATGTCATCTTCAGTAACCCAGACGCAGTGGGCAAATGAGACGCCCGGCCCTACGAGACCCACCTCAGCGAGCCGCCGCACGGGCGACTCCCCACGCGTCCGCTCCGCGTAGAGCCGCTGATAGACGGTTTCAAGGACGTGCGTGTGGATGCCCATGCCGTTGGCCCGCGCGGTCTCGCCGATGCTCCGCAGGGTTCCCTCGTCCGCCCAGTGATAGCCGGACGGGCTGAGCAGGATGCGGATAGCCTCAGGATTCCCCCTCTCGTGTTGGTCCTTGAGACGGAGGACAAGCTGCAGGTAATCCTCAAAGTCCACGCGCGACTGTTGAATAATTCGTCTCGCGTCGTACGAGAGCGACGAGGGCAGGCTGTCCAGAAAGGCGTCGTCATCGCCATAGACAAGGAAGGATTGGGAGCGAAACCCGATTGAGAACGCGGTTCTCACGCCGGTCGCCCGGAACGCTCTGAGGGTTCCTTCCGCTTCCGACAACGGCCCGGCCTGGTTGAACATCACGGCCGTTGTCCCGCTGCGCATTTGCTGCATGAGCGTGTACATGCCCATGAGGTATGAGTCCATGGGGCGTCGCCCCCACGCTCGATGGATCCACGTTTCCAGCGGACCGTCCGGCTGGCCAAGCTGGAGATAGGAAACACCCCGTCCATGGTGGTGGGCGTTAACGAGGCCTGGCAGGACGAATTGCGAACCGTCGCCTACAACGTTCGCAAGCGGGTGGCGCACACGCAGATCTTCGTATCTTCCAGTTTCCTGCACTACGCCCGAGGCGGATACGGCGACCGCTGCGTCCGTCAGGAGCTGCGTCGAACCGTCATGTTCCGCTCGCGTGAGGACGTACCTTCCGCGCACCAATGTCGGGGCGGAATTCGCCGCGCGGCCCAAGTCCCGTCCCGTCGTCGGTTCCGTCATTTCCCTAGTGATCCTGGTCTTCTGTCGCCACCTCACGCAGCGAGTGCGGCTCGCCGGCATGCAGATGGGCCCATTGTCCGCTAGGAGTCGTCCTCGTCTCCGTTAGAGCGCGCCTGCTGTAGGAATGGCGCGAGCATGGAGGTGAACTCCATTGGAAAGATGAACTTCGTCGATGGGCTCCCGCCGATGTCTTTGAGGGTCTCGAAGTATTGGAGGCTCATCGTGCGCGGGTCGGCTATCATCGCGGCCTGGTTGATGCGCTCCATGGCGAGGCTGAAACCCTCAGCGCGCAGGACTTCGGCCTGACGTTCACCTTCCGCATCGAGGATGGCGGCTTGCTTTGCGCCTTCCGCCATGAGAATCGCTGACTGCCGCTGGCCCTCGGCGCGGTTGATCGCGGCGTCGCGTTCACCTTCGGCTTCGGTAACGGCGGCGCGGCGAGTGCGCTCTGCAGAGAGCTGGCGGTTCATCGCCTCCTGCACGTCGCGGGGAGGCTCGACCTCCTTGATCTCGACGCGGGTGACCTTCACCCCCCAGTTCTCGGTGACCTCGTCCAATTTGGCCTGGAGTTGGGAGTTGATACGCTCGCGCTTTGACAGCACGTCGTCGAGGGCCATCTCGCCAACGACCGCTCTCAGAGTTGTCATGGACAGCGCTTCCGCCGCGACCTGGAAGTCGCTTACGTTCAGAATTGTGTCCTGAGCGCGGTTTTCGATTACGCGCATGTAGACGAAGAAGTCGATGTCTATTGGAGCGTTGTCCCGCGTGATGCTCGTCTGGCGCGGGATGGCCACTGGCACCTCACGCAGGTCTGCCGTTGACGTGCCGCCGTTAATGAAGGGCCAAAGCCAACGGATGCCGGGCCCCCTCGTTCCCGTGTACGAACCGAAGGTGAATACTACGAGACGCTCATACTGCTTAACGACATTCAAGCCCCAGTTTGGCATTGCTGTTCCTCGCTGCCCCTTATTCGGTGAGGGGCCCCGTCTGTTCCACCTCTAGCCAGGCACCATCTTCAGTCCGCACGATAACAGATAAGCCGCGTTCTATGCGCGTTCCGTCCGCCGTCCGCGCGTTCCAGATTTCGCCGCGCACGCGAACCTTCCCCTCCGGCGCGAGAACCGCGGACACCACCCCAATCATGCCCACCGCGCCAGACTCCGGCGCGGGCCGGTCGCGCAGCATCCGGCGCGCGCGCCCAGCTTCACGGGCAAAGAGGAACACGCTCAGCCCAAGGAGCCCCGCCACCGGCCCGATGGCCCACGGACTTACTGAGATGTCCGGCAGCACGGGCGACGGCGGCCCGAAGTGCCAGAAGAGCAGGACCGCTCCCAGCACAAGGCTGACGACGCCGAGCGCGCCAAATAACCCGAACCCGTCAATGTTGAACTCGACGCTGAAAAGAACGAACGCAAGAAGGATGAGTGCGGCCCCCGCCCAGTTCCCGGGTAAACTCCCCAGCGCCATCAGACCGAGAACGAGGGCGATTAGACCGACGACTCCGGGGAAGATGAGTCCAGGGTTCCAGATCTCCACGAACAGTCCCAGGCCGCCCAGCGAGATAAGCAGGAAAGAGATATTCGGGTCCGCGATAAAGTACAGGATGCGGTCAAATAGGCCCATTCGCACCTGCTTTTGGACCAGGCCGTCGGTTTCGAGGGTCACGGTTCGCTCATCCTGGCCGTCCCGCACGACGACTTGGGTCCCGTCGATCATCGTCAGCAGGTCATTTACGCTGGCCGCGACGTGATCAATAAGGCCGAGCTCCAGAGCCTCCCCGGCGGTGTAGGACGTGGCCTCAAGCACCGTTGCTTCGAGGGGAGCCACGGGGCGTCCGCGAGCCTCTGCGATGGCCCGCATCTCGGCGGCGGCGTCCTGAAAGACCTTGCTCTTCAGGGTTTCCGGGAGCTCCCCGCCCTGCCCGCCAACAGGGCTCGCGGCGCCAATGTTCGTGGCGGGGGCCATGGCGGCAATGTGGGCCGCGGCCGTTATGAACGTCCCTGCGGACGCAGCCCGCCCGCCGCTGGGGGATACATAGACCACGATGGGCACCGGTGAGTTGAGAATGTCCTCCACCATGCCGCGCGTCGAGTCAAGCAGCCCGCCCGGGGTGTCGAGGGCGACAACGACGACCTCTGACCCGCTGCGTTCGGCGTCCTCTATAGCGCGCTCGAGGTAGCGCTCTGTGATGGGGGTGATGATCGCCTCCATATCGACGACGTTCGCGGCGCGCGATTGTGCAAGCGCCGGCGCGCCCAGGCCAATGACCACCAGCAGCGCGCTCGTCGCGAGCAACAGCGCCCGCGCCCAGAGGAAGGATGAGAGGAGGCGTGCTCGGGACGCGCCATGACGCCGTACGCGTGGAAGGGCGTGCCGACCACGCATAAGATTGAAGCCGGATGCCGCCTTTATCATGGAATCGCCTCCGGTGCTGCGTCGGCGCTCCAATGAGGATATTCAGCCTTGCGCGTTGACCGCGCATTCATGATGGCGGCCTGTCTGGCGTCAGGAATTCATTGTTGCCGCGGCGGCCTGCACTGAGCGGACTATTTTGTCGTAGCCGGTGCAGCGGCAGAGGTTGCCGGCGAGGTGCAGCCGTATATCTTCCTCAGTCGGGTTGGGAATCATCTTGAGAAGATGCTCCGTGGAGAGGATGAAGCCGGGCGTGCAAATGCCACACTGGAGGCCGCCGTTCTCCATGTACGCCTGCTGGATGGGATGCAACGAATTGCCGGGCGCGAGTCCCTCAATGGTGTTGACCTCCCGGCCCTCCATCTCAACTCCCAGCGCGCAGCAGGAATTGACCGTCATGCCGTCAACCTCAATGGTGCAGGAGCCGCAGTTGCCGTTACTGCAGCCCTCTTTCGCCCCTATCAGGTCAAGCTCATCACGAACGACCTCCAGCAGCGTCTGGCGCGGTGAGATGGCGACTTCCACGGGGTTGCCATTTACTACGAATGAAACGAGTCTTCGATTGCTCATCATGGCTGTCACGTCTACTTTCTCTTGTCCGGATTCCCTGAATGCCTTGTGGTGTCTCGCGGGATTTACGCCAGGCTCACGTTCAATTGAGCGGCGCAAGCCGTGATTGCGCGACGCGTCAGAACTTTCGTCAACTCACGTCGGTAGTCGGCGGATCCGCGGATATCGGAGATTGGCGAGATGGCGTTTTCGGCTCGGTCGCCCGCCTCCCGCGCAAGATCCATCGTCAATGTTTGGCCTCTCAGAAGGTTCTCTGAATCCGTCGCCGCCACAGGCGTGGGCGCGACGGAGGCTAGCCCGATGCTGACGTCCTCCACCTGCCCGCCATTCATCGACATGGACACCCCAACGCCGACGACGGCGATGTCCATCTCCGCGCGGGGGATGAAACGCACGTAATAGCTGGAGCTATTGGCCTTGGGCGCAGGGACCCTGAACTCTACAAGGCACTCATCCGGTTCCAGCGTCATCCTGCCCGGCCCTGCAAAGACGCCGGCGACCGGCTCTTCTCTCGTGCCGCGCGGACCCGCAATGATCACGGTTGCACCAAGGACCATCAGCGGAGGGATGGTATCTCCGGAGGGGGCCGCATTGCCTACGTTCCCGCCAAGCGTGGCGCGATTCTGTATCTGAATGGCGCCAACCAGACCCGCCGACGTCGCCAAGGCCGGATACATCGCCTTGACGCCCGCATGGTCTCGGACGAGGGCAAGAGGAACGGCCGCGCCGACCCTCAGCCCGTTCGCACCGTTGTCCTCCAGGACCATCATCTCCGGCACGCGCTTGGTGTCGATCAGCAACTCCGGCGTTCGCCGGCCGATTCGAATCTGGTCGATAATGTCCGTGCCGCCGGCCAAAGCGCGAGCATTTTCGCCGCCCTGGGCGAATGCCTGAACCGCCTCGGCGAGCGACGCCGGCGCCACATAATCAAAGTTCCGCACGTCTCCCCACCTCCTCAACTGGCATGACCCAGTAAGTATCGCATGCCTCGAACCGGCATTTCTTACGTCATAATACGCCCCCACATGATGATAGATAGCGCGGGCCCGCGCACGCCACGATATAGGCGCCCGGAACGGCTACCTGCCGCCGGTCGCGGCGGCGGAGATGGACGAGGCGCTGAGGCGCGATAGCCAATGAGGTATACTTGACAACGTAGGCACGTTCGCCAGCATTCAACCGGCGCTGCTTGCGTATATTGATTGCCCTGGCGAACAACGCCGATACAGGCGCTGACAGGTCAGGCTACAATTAGCAGGCCGCCCCGGCGAGGGCGGCAAGAGGGGTTGAAAGGGAAGGAAGGTCCGGCATGGCAAAGCTGAAAGATGTGACCGAAAGCGACTTCCAGATGGAAGTTTTGGGCTCCGAGAAGCCGGTTCTCGTGGACTTCTGGGCGCCATGGTGCGGGCCGTGCAAGATCGTCTCGCCTATCGTTGAGGAGCTCGCTGAGGAGTACAACGCCGAGATGGGCTTTACCAAGCTCAACGTCGATGACGCTCCCAACATCGCCCTGAAGTATCAGGTCATGAGCATCCCCACCCTGATCGTCTTTCAGGGCGGCGAGCCTGTCGCGCAGGTTGTCGGCGCGATGCCAAAGAAGGCGATCAAGGATCGTCTCCTGTCGCGCGTCGTCGCAGTCTAGACACGCAACAGATCGAGTCTTCGGTTGTGATGGACGCCGCGCCGGACAGTCCGGGCGGCGTCCGTCGACGTTTTATGGCAAGTGAGGTGGCAGTTGGACACGTATGACCTGATAATCCTCGGCGGCGGGCCCACGGGGGCTGCGGCGGGCCTCTACGGGACGCGATCACGGCTCAACACCGTCCTGCTTGAGCGCGGCCTCGTCGGCGGTCAGTTGGCCGTCACAGAGGATGTTGAGAACTATCCCGGATTTGAGCACATACTCGGCCCTGAGCTTGGCCAAAAGCTCATGGATCACGCTGAGAAGTTCGGCCTGGAGACCAAATACACCGAGGTTGAGGACGTCGAGCTGGAGGGCGATTACAAGATCGTCCATACGGATGACGGCGATATCCGCGCCAGGGCCATGGTCATCGCAACGGGTTCCATGCACAACAAGCTTGAGGTGCCCGGCGAGGACGAATTCTCCGGGCGGGGCGTTTCGTATTGCGCCGTCTGCGATGGCGCGTTCTTTCGCGACAGGGAGCTTGTTGTCGTCGGCGGCGGAGACGCCGCAGTGGAGGAGGGCGCCTATCTGACGCGCTTTGCGTCCAAGGTGACGATCATCCACCGCCGGGATAAGCTGCGCGCCCAGAAGATCCTGCAGGAGCGCGCATTCGCCAATGACAAGATGGAGTTTCTTTGGAACACGACGGTGGAAGAGATCAAGGGCAACGGCCTGGTCGGCTCGCTGCTCTTGAAGGACGTCAAGCAGGAAAGCATGTATGAGAGGCCGGTTGACGGCGTTTTCATCTACGTGGGCCTGACGCCCAATACCCAGTACCTGCGCGGCAAGCTGCCCGCGGACGAACAGGGACATCTGCACGTCAATCTGAAGATGGAGACCCAATTCCCCGGCGTCTTTGCGGCCGGAGACGTCCGATCCCAGTCCTCGCGGCAAGTCGCCTCAGCTGTGGGTGACGGCGCCACGGCGGCAATTTTCGCAGAGAAGTACATCGCCGAGCATTTCTCGGAGTAACAGCCAGGTTCTCCCCTGCCGCCGCCCAGGGTCAGCCTGGCCTGCGGCGAGGATGCAGGGGGCGGCGGAGCGGCCTGGCTGATGCGCGCAACGCGGGAGTAGATGGTCCCCGGTGGGGTCCACGGGCTTCAACCCCGATGGGGGGCGGCCTGCGCCGTCCTCGGTGGGTTCGACTCCCTCCTACTCCCGCCGCCGCGCCCACTCATCGTCCCAAGCGCGCCGTTGCGCCCTGGGTGTACAGAGAATCGGCTCGCCGCATCAGTTGGGCGCGGCGTAGTATGGGCCTGCCGTTCGCGCCCGATGCCTATGCTACGATGAGGCGTCGCTCATTCTCTGACCGTTTGCAGGTGAATCGGGAGTTGAGGACACATGGGAAGCAAGTTGCAGCAGTCGCGCAGAATTTTGCCAGCGGCGATTCTAATTGCCCTGGGCCTGTCTCTGCTCGCGGGCAACGTCTTTTCATTCGACGTTGTTGATGATCTGTGGCCGGTGGTTCTGATTGCACTGGGCCTGCTTTGGATCATTCGCGGGCCTCTGTGGCTCGGAATGGTCAGCATCGTCGCAGGAACCGTCTTTTTGGCGCAGGAATTCGGCCTGCCCGTCCGCATGGAAACCGCCTGGCCGCTGCTGATAGTCGCGCTCGGGGTAGCGATCCTGTTCTCGCGGGATGGTCGCTCAAAGAAGAGGGCATCGGCGATTGCTAACGACAGCGACGACTCAGATTATGGGTCCGATAGGATCGAATTCAACGTGTCTTTCGCCAGCAGATCGATGGCGGTCTCGTCAATGAAATTCCGCGGCGGCGCGGCCTCCGCGACGTTCGGTAGTATTGAGCTCGATCTGCGTCAGGCGCAGTTGCATGAGAACGGCGCAGACCTGGACCTGTCATCAACGTTCGGCAGCATCACGCTTCGTGTGCCGACAACGTGGTCGCTTAGGCAGAATGGCTCGGCCACGCTGGGCGGCGTCGACGACGTTCGTTCATCGCACCCCACTGAGGGGCCGACGCTGCGACTACAGACGTCAACCGTCCTGGGCAGCCTCACCATTGAGAATTAAGGGTCGGCCCATACAGCGAGGCGCGTCCCATGGGCGACGGAATGTGGCCGGCGCCGTGTTTTCTACCCTGGACTGTCAGCCCAATTGAGGCGCGCGGGTGTGCCAGTCCGTAGCCTGCTGGTAGGCGTGGCCGACGTTCAGGGCCGTCTGCTCATCCCAAACATTGGCGACAATCTGCATTCCCGCGGGCAAGCCCGCATCGTCAAAGCCGCACGGCACGCTCAGGGCGGGCATTCCGGTGAGGTTGAACGGGAACAAATTGCGCGTCCGCGCAAAGGCCGCCTCCATCTCGCCGTCGCCAACTTGCACCATGATTTGTCCGAGACGCGCCGCCGTGTAGGGCACAGTCGGCATCACCAGCACGTCAAACCGGCGTAGTGTTTCGCGCACACCGTCTTCAAAGAGGGCGCGGGCGCGCTGCGCATTCACGTAGTCGATAGCCGGTATCGCGTAGCCGGGAAGAAGCCTGACCAGGATTGCCGCGCCGTACTCGTCGACGCGCCCCTCTCTGATCCACTTGTGGTGATATGCGGCGGCCTCCGCAGGCAGAATCGTATTGAAGAGCGCCGGCAACACGTCCGTGTGTTCCAGCTCCACGTCCTCAACGCGCATCCCAAGCCCTCGCAGCGCCTCGTAAGCGGCCTCATTGAGATCGGCCACTTGCTGGACAATCGGGCCCCAGAAATAGCCGCGCACGATTCCCGCCCGTAGGCCGTCAACACGCTGATCAAGATGAGCGGCGAAGTCAGGAACTGGGCGCTGCCCGGTGGTTTCATCCAGCGGATCATGTCCCGCAATGGCCGTCAGCACCATCGCAGCATCTTCGGCGGACCGGGCCAGAGGGCCGGCGTGATCCAGCGACCAAGCCAGCGGCACTACGCCGTGCCGACTGACGCGGCCAAAGGTGGGCTTGATGCCGGTGACGCCATTGAAGTGCGAGGGGTTGCGAATAGAAGCAGCCGTGTCCGTGCCAAGTGCGGAGTAGGCCATGCGAGCCGCGACGATTGCGCCGGATCCGCCGGAGGAGCCGCCTGAGCTGCGCTCCTGATCCCACGGATTGCGCGTTGCGCCATAGTGCGCGTTCTCCGTCGTGCCTCCAAAGGCGAACTCATCCATGTTGGCGCGGCCTATGATGATCGCCCCGGCCTGGCGCAGCTTATAGACGGCAGTCGAATCTTCTTCCGGACGCCAATCGGCAAGGATATGCGATCCGGCGGACGAGGGAATGCCGCGCTCCGCATACAGGTCCTTGATCGCGATGGGCACGCCGTGGAGCGGGCCATGATCGACGCCGGCGCCAAGCAGCAGATCGGCCGCCCGGGCTTGCGCCAGGGCAGTCTCCCGATGAACCATGATGTACCCGTTGATCACGGGCTCCAGCCGATCAATGCGTTCGAGCAGGGCGCGCGTAACGTCTTCACAGGAGACCGCTCGCGCGTGTATGCGAGCGGAGACTTCTGAGAGGCTCAGCGTTGCAATGTCCATCTCAGTGTTCATGGGTTAAGTGGCTCTTTGCGTCTCCGCCTATCCGTTGCGGGAATAGCCTACGGAGAGGTATCCGTTGGCGGGCGCCACGTGTGCCAATCCGTCGCCTGCTGATAGGCGTGTCCTGCGCGGAGCACAGTGGCCTCCTCGAACGCGCGGCCTGCTATCTGTAGGCCAATCGGCAGCATATCGCTGCTGAAACCGCACGGCACAGTCATTGCGGGGACGCCGAGGAGATTGAACGGCGACATGTTGCGGGTCAGCGCGCGCGTTGCCTGGAGCTGCCCGCTGCCCACCGTGATGGTCTCCAGCGCGTGACCGATGCGCGGCGCGGTGATTGGCGTCGTCGGCATTGCCAGCAGATCCGCACGTCGGTACACCTCCGCCATGCGATCCCGCAACACGGAACGCAGGCGCTGAGCGTTGATGTAGTCGATCGCCGGCACGACGGCGCCCTGTTGGAGTCCGGCGAGGACACGGGGATCATAGTCCTGGGGTCGTTCCCGCATCCAGCGGTGGTGATACGCGGCGGCATCGGCGAAGAGGATAGAAGTCTGCATGGCGACGAGCTCTTCCACGAGGGGGAACTCGATCTCAATCACCCGTGCGCCAAGCTGTTTCAGCACGTCGATGCCGGCGCGGACCGCAGCCGACACTTCAGGGTCAATGGGATCCCAGAAAGGCTCCCCCGGCACGGCGATGGTCAGGCCATCGATAGGGTCATTCAGAGTGGCCAGATAGTCCGGAACGGGACGGTTGGCGGACGTGGGGTCAAGCGGGTCATGTCCCGCCAACACCTGTAGCGCCCGAGCGCAATCCTCCGCCGTGCGAGCGATTGGCCCAACGTGATCAAGCGACCACGACAACGGAAGGCAGCCGTACCGACTGACTCGCCCGTAGGTGGGCTTGATCCCGGTAACGCCGCAGAGCGAAGCGGGAATACGGATAGAGCCGCCGGTATCGGTCCCGATGGCCATGTACCCCATGCCCATGGCGACAGCGGCGCCGGACCCGCCGCTTGATCCGCCCGGGACATGCTCCGGATTCCACGGGTTGCGCGTCGCGCCGTAGTGAGGGTTCTCAGTGGTCACGCCAAAAGCAAACTCATGGAGGTTGGTCTTGCCGACGATGACTGCCCCGGCCTGTCGCAGCCGCCGCACGACCGTCGCATCGAAATCAGGGGCCCAGTCTGCGAGGATCTTTGAGCCGGCGGTGGTGCGGAGGCCCTGCATCGTCAAGATGTCCTTGACGGCGACGGGCACGCCATGCAGCGGCCCCAGATGATGCCCTGCCAGGAGCATGTGGTCGGCGGCCTCCGCCTCTTGCAGCGCCTGATCACGCAGCACCGTGACGAAGGCGTTGATGGTGTCATCCGCGTGGGCGATGTCCTCAAGGACATCCTCCAACGCATGGGAGGCGGAAACCTCCCGCGATTGGATGCGTCGGGATATCTCCGTCAAAGAGAGGCCGGTGCGCTCTTCGTTCATTCCTGTCCCTCTGGAAGGACCTGCCATCTACTGCGCGTCCGGTTCATCATGGCTTCAGTCACGGGACCCGGCGTCAGGATTGTAAACGACGGCGGGCTCCGTCAGGCCGAGGTCAAGGTCATCAATCCGCCCAATCGCGTCCTGGTAGAAACTGATGCGCCGCTGTAGTCCTTCCAGCGCATCATCGTCAATGGCGACGCCGATCATCGCCAGCTGCCGCTTCAAGTCCTCGGTGCTCGGTACAGGTCTCATGCAACTGCCTCCCGGCCGCCTCATTCGCCATCGCGCGTCCACGCCGCCTGCGCCGTTTCCCGGGGCTGCCACGCAGGCGCCTGGTTATGATACGGCATCGCCCCGCGTCACGGCCAAGGGCCGGCAGTCCAAAGAACAAGGCCCCCGATGCCAATGGCATCGGGGGCCTTCCTTGCATCCTTGCCTGGCTTCGGCGTCTGGTCTAGATCACCGGTGGGCGCCTCGGCTCAAGCTCTGCGTTCCCTAACTACCGGCGTCCGATAGCCACGCATGGTCGTACCGCGACTGCGGGCCATAGCCGGCGAGGTAGTTCACCGCAGGCATCAGGCCGCGGACTCGGGCATTGAACGTCGGCACGTAGGAACCGTGCCCGCCCACAACCTTTCCGACCTCACTCAGCGCGAGCTCCATCGCCTGCCAGGCCAACTCCTTGCGTTCTGCCTTATCAAGCGTCTGACTCATCTGGTCAACCAGGTTGTCAAACTCCGCGTTGCTGTAGCGGTTGTAGTTCCGGTCGGAGCCCGTGTAGAAGTGCTCATACAGGGTCACGTCCGGGTCGAGACCTGCGATCCAGAAGCCGTGGACGCCGATGTCGAAGTCGCCGTTTGTCCACGCGTCGTAAGCACGGGCCGTCTCAAGGACTTCGGCCTCGGCATCGATGCCGATTGCCTGGAGGTCCTCAATGATCGGCGGCACGTTGTCCTGGATGACGCTCCAGAAGCGAACGGTCACCTTAAGCCCGGGCTCAATGCCGGCTTCCGCCATCAACTCCCGGGCGCGCGCCTTGTCTGCTTCCGCGGCTGCAAGCCTATCCGCTGCGGTCTCACCGAAGATGTCCGCCATGCCAGGAAGCACCTGGCAGCGTTCCTGCGGCATCGCCCACTCGCTGGTGGGGAAGAATCCGCAGCCGGTTGGCGCCACGCCGTAGCCTAGCGTCACCGTGTCAATGAACTTGTAGTTGTCAAAAGCCAAGGCAATCGCTTGCTTGACCAGTGGATTCCCCCACGGCTCACGATCGTGGTGCGGCATGATCGCCGGGCTGAAGGACGATGCGATCAGCCGGGGCCAGAACTGGCACACGTCCGATCCGCACTCCCTCAGAAGCGTGTCGGCGCGGCCTCTATCCCACCCCTGCTTGGCGCCTACGTCCAGGCGACCGCCACGGATGGCGCTGATCTGGGCGCTATTGGCGAGGATGTTCACCTCGATTCCGTCAAGGAACGGCAACGGCTCATCCCAGTAGTCATTGTTCCTTTGGAACAGGTAGCGCTCGCCGGGGATGTAGTCCTCCACGACAAACGGACCGCTCGTGACGGTCGGAAGCGTCGAGCGCATCTCGTCCAGGTTGCCTACCGTTTCCAACATCGTCTTGTAGATGTGGGCCGGTCGGATCACGTTGTACGGTTGCGCGATGACCTCCAGCATGGCCGGCTTCGGGTACTCAAGCGTGAAGACAACTGTCAGATCGTCAGGGCACGTGATCTCTACAATGGACTTAAAGTGCACGGCCCGCGGGCTGCGGCGCAGTCCTTCGCCCGTCCGGATCGTGTCGTAAGACCACTTGATGTCTGCGCACGTGATAGCTGTGCCGTCTGCCCACTCCAAGCCGTCCCGGAGGTTGAAGAGGTAGTCAAGCC
Source organism: Dehalococcoidia bacterium (assembly GCA_965237465.1). Taxonomy (GTDB): domain Bacteria; phylum Chloroflexota; class Dehalococcoidia; order UBA6926; family UBA6926; genus VXMO01. The sequence continues at coordinate 1,786,399 of OZ250138.1, read as the reverse complement.
CGTCATCCGAGATCTCCCAATCCGAAGCGAGGTCAGGGTGAATTTCAAAGAACGCGTTGTTCCTGTAGTCTTCAAGCGTTCCCCATGTTCGAGGCTGGATCAGCATGTTGGACAGGGGCCAAATGGCGTCATCCGGGATGCCCGCCGCCTCTTCCCAGTTGCTGAACGTTGGGCCGTCGCCGCTTGCCGCCGTCTGTAGGATGCCGCCATGCACCGCATCCGCATCCAACGGCTTGCCGCTCACCGAATGGGTCATCATCATGTCGTCGTCCATATCGTCGTCGGCATCGTCCATCGTTGGCGTGGGTGTAGCCGGCGCGTCTCCGCCTGGGTCAACTTGCCCGCCGGTCGTCGCGACCGGCTCCGGAGTGTCATCCTCAGCCCCGGGGCCGCAAGCCGCGCTTACAAGCGCCACGGATGCGACCATCGTTACAACTATTAGCAGCCATTTGTTCTTCATATCCCTTGTCCTCTCCCCACCTCGCTTTAAACGCACGATTCAACGATTATGACACCTTCCTATGACCCGTCAACCCTAGTAAGTCGATGTTATTGTCACATTCGTAGAGTCGCTTTCGGCGCTGAGTTGCAGGGCAGCGGAAGCAAATTCTCCATCTTTTCGAGGGGCCGATTCATAGCCTGAATGCGTCACTGCCTGCTTGCCCGAAAGTCTTGCAGAGGCAACTCCTGGTCGCGACTGGGAAGCCAAGAAGGTCCGCTGGGGCTCATTGAGGCGGGGGAAGGGTTGGCGCGGGGCAGTCCAAAGAACAAGGCCCCCGATGCCGTTGGCATCGGGGGCCTTCCTTGCGTTCTTGCCTGGCTCTGGCATCCCTCTTAGTCAGTCTGTGGGCGCCTCGGCTCAGGCTCTTCGGTCTCTAGTTACCGGTATCCGCAAGCCAGGTATGGTCATACCGCGCCTGTGGGCCGTAACCGGCGAGGTAGTTCAGCGCGGGCATCAGGCCACGCACGCGCGCGCTAAACGTCGGCACGTACGAACTGTGAGCCACAACGACCTTGCCGACCTCATTCAACGCGAGCTCCATCGCCTGCCAGGCCAGCTCCCTGCGCTCCACCTTATCAAGCGTCTGGCTCATCTCGTCAACCAGATTGTCGAACGCGACGTTGCTGTACCGGTTGTAGTTCCGGTCTGAACCCGTGTAGAAATGCTCATACAGCACTACGTCCGGGTCGAGGCCGGCGATCCAGAATGAGTGGACGCCGATGTCAAAGTCACCGTTTGTCCACGCGTCGTAAGCACGCGCCGTCTCAAGGACTTCCGCCTCGGCATTGATGCCGATTGCCTGGAGGTCCTCAATGATCGGCGGCACGTTGTCCGCGATGACGCTCCAGAAGCGAACGGTCACCTGAAGTCCGGGCTCAATGCCGGCTTCCGCCAGCAACTCCCGGGCGCGCGCCTTGTCTGCTTCCGCGGCCGCAAGCCTATCCGCTGCGGTCTCACCGAAGATGTCCGCCATCCCAGGAATTGCAGCGCAGCGCTCCTGCGGCATCGCCCACTCACCGGTGGGGTAGAAACCGCAGCCTGTCGGCGCCACTGCGTAGCCCAGCGTCACCGTGTCGATGTACTTGTAGTTGTCAATCGCCAACGCAATAGCTTCCTTCACCGCCGGGTTGCCCCAGGGCTCCCGGTCATGATGCGGCATGACGCCTGGGCTGAAGGACGAGGCGATCAACCGGGGCCAGAACTGGCACGTATCGCTTCCGCACTCCCTCAGGAGCGTGTCGGCGCGGCCTCGGTCCCATCCCTGCTTGCCGCCCACATCGAGCCGACCAGCACGGATGGCGCTGATCTGGGCGCTGTTGGCGAGGATACTCACCTCGATTCCGTCAAGGTAGGGCAGCGGATTATCCCAGTAGTCACTGTTCCGCTGGAACAGGTAGCGCTCGCCGGGGATGTAGTCCTCCACCAGGAACGGGCCACTCGTTACGGTCGGAAGATCCTTGCGGAGCCCGTCCAGGTTGCCTTCCGTTTCCCACATCGTCTTGTAGATGTGGGCCGGTCGGATCACGTTGTACGGCTGCGCGATGACCTCCAGCATGGCCGGCTTCGGGTACTCAAGCGTGAAGACCACTGTCAGATCGTCAGGGCACGTGATCTCTTCAATGGCCTTGAAGTGTACGGCCCGCGGGCTGCGGCGAAGTCCCTCGCCCGTCCGGATCGTGTCATAAGACCACTTGATGTCTGCGCACGTGATAGCCGTGCCGTCTGACCACTCCAGGCCGTCCCGGAGGTTGAAGATGTAATCAAGGCCGTCATCCGAGATCTCCCAATCAGCAGCAAGGTCAGGATGGATCTCAAAGAAAGCGTTGTTCCTGAAATCCTCTAGCGTCCCCCATGTTCGAGGCTGAACCAACATGTTGGACAGGGGCCAAATGGCGTCATCCGGGATGCCCGCCGCCTCTTCCCAGTTGCTGAAGGTCGGCCCGTCACCGGTTGCTGCCGTCTGTATAATGCCGCCAAAAAGTGCGTCCGCATCCAGCGGCTTGCCGCTCACCGAATGGGTCATCGTCATGTCGTCGTCCATATCGTCGTCCATATCGTCGTCCATATCGTCCATCGTTGGCGTGGGTGTAGCCGGCGCGTCTCCGCCTGTGTCAACTTGCCCGCCGGTCGTCGCGACCGGCTCCGGAGTGTCATCCTCGGATGCCGGAGTACACGCGGCGGCAATCAGCGCGAACGTCGCCAGAAGCCCAATAGCCAATAATGGCCACTTCTTACTCATGCTTCCCCTCCCTGTCTTTTGTGTTCACGATTTTCCAATTATGACGGTATCCACCGAGTCGTCAACCCTCGCATAACGAGGTGGAATCGACGCGCGCCTCTAGCAGAACGCCGCAATTTGGGCGCCGCGCCCACAGTATTTTCTCTGCGCCGCGACCTCCTCGGCCGGGCGAATTCATCGGAAGCGAAGGAGGCCCCCACCGTTGCCGGCGGGGGCCTCCTGTCTCAATCCTAGTCGCTTGTCGGCCAGACTGAACGATCAGTCGTTAGCTTTGCTTCTATTCAGCAATCCAGACGTGATCGTATCGCTGCGACGGGCCGTAGGAAGCGAGGTAGTTGAGTCCGGGCATCAGACCCATCAGCTTGACGTTCGTCGTCGGGACGTAGGTGCTATGGGAGACGACGATCTTGCCGACGTCCCTTAGCGCCAGTTCCATGGCGTCCCACGCCAACTGCTTGCGGGCCTCCGGATCTACTGTCCGGCTCATCTCATCAACCAGGTTGTCGAACTCAACGCTGCTGTAGCGGTTGTAGTTCCGATCAGACCCTGTGTAGAAGTGCTCATACAGGGTGATGTCCGGATCAAGACCGGCAATCCAGAAGCTGTGGACGCCGACGTCGAAGTTGCCTTCAGACCAGTTGGTGTAGGCGCGGGCCGATTCCATGATGTCGGCCTCAACGTTTATGCCGATGGCCGACAGGTCCGCCAGGAATGCCGGAGCGTCGCCCTCAATGGGCTGCCAGATGGCGAGCTGGAGTTCGAGCTGTTCGCCGCCAGGACCGTAGCCAGCATCGGCCAGGATCTGACGGGCCTGCTCCTTGTCCTCTTCCGGCGTGCTGACGCCGATGACGTCGCCGAAGCCTGGGATCGTTCCACAGCGCTCCTGCGGCATGGCCCACGGGGACGTGGGGTAGAAGCCGCAGCCTGTCGGCAACTGATACCAGTCGTTTCTCACAGTTGTGATGTAATTCTGGTTGTCAATGGCCAGCGCGAACGCTGTATTGATCGCCGGCTCATTCCACGGCGTCCGATTCTTGTTCAGGAACAATGCCGGGCTGAGTGAAGACGCAATGACGCGGGGCCAGAATCGGCACACGTCCGGGCTGCACTCCTGAATCAAGGTGTCTGCGGCTGCGCCGGTGAAACCTGACGTGTTGCCGATATGGAGGCGGCCTGCGCGCAGAGCTGTCGGAATGGCAGTCGTTCCCAGGAGCCGGAGCTCAATCCCGTCAAGGTGCGGCAAAGGCTGATCCCAGTAATCCGGGTTCTTCTCGAAGACGTACCGCTCACCGGGGTTCCACTGCGTGATGGTGTATGCGCCTGACGTGACCGTCGGCAGGTCGTTACGGAGCGCCTCAAGGTCGGTGCCCTCATACACATGCGCGGGCCGGATGATGTGGTACGGCATCCCGATCACTTCCAGGATGGCCGGCTTGGCCCACTTGAGGTTGAAGACGACCGTCAGGTCATCAGGGCACTCGATGCTTTCCACTGCGTTGAAGTGCACACCGCGCGGGCTTCTGCGCAGATTGTTGCTGGTGCGCACCGTGTCGTATGACCACTTCACGTCCGCGCAGGTCAGAGCAGTGCCGTCCGACCATTCGATGCCGTCTCTGAGGTTGAATGTGACTGTTTCGCCGTCGCCGGATATTTCCCAGCTGTGGGCCAGGTCCGGTTTGAGCTCAAAGAAGGCGTTGTTCCGGAAGTCCTCCTCCGTGCCCCAACTGCGCGCACGGATCAGCACGTTGTGCAAGGGATGCATAGTCGGGAACGCGATCCCCGCTGCCTCTTCCCACGTGCTGAATGTTGGTCCCTCACGGGTGTATGAATTTCTAAGGATCCCGCCGGTGCGGACCATGTCATCAATCGGCACGCCGCTGACGGACGTGTTCATCATATCGTCCACGGGCGCGGCTGTTACCTCAGGCACTGCCGTCGGCGAACTGCCCTGGATCGGCTGAACGGGAGGAAGGCTAACCTCGGTCGGTTCCGCTCCCCCATCATCATCATCCGCCGCCGGACCGCAAGCTGCGCTCACTAACGCAAGGGATGCAAGCATCGCTACTAACAGCAGCAGCCACTTGTTCTTCATATCCTTCTCCCCCCTACTGGTTTTCATCGCACGATTCAATGAGTATGACAGCAGATTATGACGCGTCAACCCTAGTATGCCGATGGCATTGTCTGCCTTGCCGTTCCGATAGGCCGCGATTCCCGCCGTCGGCCACGTCACGCCTTGCCACGCCAGGACGCGCGGTGTGGGCTGTTGAGCCGTAGCGGCGCCGTCGCTGGACCTCTGAGCGACCAAGTGACCCATGGCAAAACAAGGAGGCCCCCGCCGTTGCCGGCGGGGGCCTCCTGTCTCAATCTCGGTCGCTTGTCGTCCGGACTGAACGATCTGTCGTTAGCTGCTTACTTTACTAGGCAATCCAGACGTGATCGTACCGATTCTGCGGGCCGTAGAAGGCAAGGTAGTTGAGCCCGGGCATCAGACCCCTGACGTTCTCGTTCAGGGCGGGAACGTAGGAGCTATGGGAGACGACGACCTTGCCGACGTCCCTGAGCGCCAGTTCCATGGCGTCCCACGCCAACTGCTTGCGGGCCTCCGGATCAACCGTCCGGCTCATCTCGTCAACCAGGTTGTCAAACTCAGCATTGCTGTACCGGTTGTAGTTCCTGTCTGAGCCTGTGTAGAAATGCTCATACAGGGTGATATCCGGGTCAAGACCGGCAATCCAGAAGCTGTGGACGCCGACATCGAAGTTGCCCTCAGACCAGTTGGTGTAGGCGCGGGCCGATTCCATGATGTCGGCCTCAACGTCGATTCCGATGGCTGACAGGTCTGCGAGGAACGCCGGGGCGTCGCCCTCAATGGGCTGCCAGATTGCCAGCGAGAGTTCGAGCGAAGTGCCGTCAGGGCCATAACCCTCGTCGGCCAGGATCTGGCGAGCGCGCTCCTTGTCCTGTTCAGGCGTGGTGACGCCGATGACATCGCCAAAGCCTGGGATCTGTCCGCAACGCTCTTGCGGCATCGCCCACGGGGACGTGGGGTAGAATCCGCAGCCTGTCGGCAGCACGTACCAGTCGTTTCTCACAGTTGTGATGTAATTCTGGTTGTCAATCGCCAGGGCAAAGGCCGTGTTGATCGCTGGATTATTCCAGGGCTCCCGGTTCTTGTTCAGGAACATTGCCGGGCTGAATGAGGACGCGATGACGCGGGGCCAGAAGGCGCACACGTCCGTGCATTCCTGAATCAGTGTGTCTGCCGCTGCGCCGGTATAGCCGGACGAGTTGCCAACATGCAGGCGTCCTGCCCGCAACGCGACGGGGATGGCAGTCGTTCCCAGGAGCTGGAGCTCAATCCCGTCCAGATGCGGCAAGGGCTGATCCCAGTAATCGGCGTTCTTCTCGAAGATGTACCGCTCGCCTGGGTTCCACTGCGCGATGGTGTATGCGCCGGAGGTAACCCTCGGCAAGTCGTTTCTGAGCGCCTCAAGGTCCGTACCCGCGTACACATGCGCGGGCCGGATGATGTGGTACGGCATCCCGATCACTTCAAGGATGGCCGGCTTAGCCCACTTGAGGTTGAAGACGACCGTCAGGTCATCCGGGCACTGAATGTCTTCCACTGCGTTGAAGTGCACGCCGCGCGGGCTTCTGCGGAGGTTTTCGCTGGTGCGAATAGTGTCGTATGACCACTTCACGTCCGCACAGGTCAGGGAAGCGCCGTCAGACCACTTGAGGCCGTCTCTGAGGTTGAATGTAATCTCCGTGCCGTCGCCTGATATCTCCCAGCTGTGCGCCAGGTCCGGCTTGAGCTCAAAGAAGGCATTGTTCTGGAAGTCCTCAACCGTTCCCCAGCTGCGGGGACGAATCAGCATGTTATGCAGTGGGTGCATCGTTGGGAATCCAACTCCCGCCGCCTCTTCCCACGTGCTGAAGGTTGGCCCTTCGCGCGTGTATGCGCCAGCAAGGACTCCGCCGGTCTGGACCATGTCATCAATCGGCACGCCGCTGACGGATTCATTCATCGTCATGTCGTCCATGGACTCGGTTGTTGCCTCAGGCACTGCCGTCGGCGAACTGCCCTGGATCGGCTGAACGGGAGGAAGGCTAACCTCGGTCGGCGCCGCTCCCCCATCATCAGGATCATCCTCGGCCGGGCCACAAGCTGCGCTTACAAGCGCAAGAGCTGCAAGCGTCGCGATCACGAACAGCAACCACTTGTTTTTCATGGGCTCCATCCTCCCTTATTCCGCCTTTCACACGATCAACCGATTATGACATCGGATATCGAGTCGTCAACCCTCGGCATCGGAGGGCAATCGTAAATTGCTTCGGCGCCAAGGGCAACACGGTCTCGATGAGTCTCCCAAGGACCCACGACATCGATAGGCAAGGCGAGGCGGCTGCAAGGCTCGCGCATCAACCCGGCACCGGCAGAGGATTGCCGAAGCGGCTGCGCGCCTATCTGGCAATCCACGTGTGGTCGTAGCGGAGTTGGGGGTCGTGTTCGGCGAGGTAGTCCAGGGAGGGCATGAGGCCGTGAACCTTTTCGTTGAAGATGGGTACGAAGACGCCGTGGGAGACGACGATCTTTGCCTGGTCGCGCAGCGCGAGCTCCAGGGCGTCCCATGCGAGCTGTCTGCGTGCTTCCGGATTCACGGTCGCGCTCATAGCGTCGACCATCCTGTCAAAGTTGGCATTGCTGTACTGGCTATAGTTTCGGACGGCGCCGGTATAAAAGTGTCCGTAGAGGAGGATGTCGGGATCGACGCCGACTGTCCAGGCCGAATGTACGGCGGCGTCGAATTCGCCGGCTTCGTAGGCTGCTTCAGCCTCTTCTTCATCGAGAGTCTGGGATTCAGCGTTGATGCCGATCTCCTGCAGGTCTGAGATGATCGCAGTAATATCCTCCTGCGTCTCCGTCCCGAACACGACCATCACCGAGAGCTCGCCCGGGTCATACCCCTGTTCGTCCAGGATTGCGCGGGCCCTCGCCTTATCTGTTTGGGGCGACGACGTAGTGGAAAAGTCGCCGTATCCCGGGATTCTTGTGCACCTCTCAATGGGCATAGCCCAGAATGATGCCGGGTATAGTCCGCAGGCCGTCGGCGGGATGCGCCATCCATTCTGCACCGTTCTAATGTATTTGCTGTTGTCGATTGCCAGAGCAACCGCCTCCTTTATTTGGGGGTTGTTCCATGGAGGCTGAGTGTGGTTCACCATGACGTAGTGCGAGTGGCCGATGGCGATCACGCGGGGCCAGAATTGGCAGCCGTCGCACTCCGCCTGGAGCATCTGCGCTTCCTCGCGCATGAACCCCGTGGACTTTCCAATATGCAGCGCGCCTGTCCGCATGGCGGGTACTATCGCCGACTCCGGCATTACAACCAGCTCCAGCCCATTAAGGTATGGCAGTGGAGCGTCCCAGTATTCGTCATTTCGAATATAGGTGTATCTCTCCCCGGGGAAGGCTTGCGCCAACGTGAATGGGCCCGAGGTCACAGTCGGCGTCTCATCACGCAGCGCCGCAGTGTCGTCGGCGTAAATGTGTTCCAGGCGGATGATGTTAAAGGGTTGAGCAATAACCTCCAGGATGGCCAGCTTAGCCCGGTTGAGTGTGAACAACACTGTCAATTCACTCGGGCATGAGACGCGCTCAACTGCGTCCATGTGCACTGCTCGCGGGCTCCGGATCAGGCCCTCGCCTGCCCGGATTGAGTTGAATGACCAGGCGACGTCCAGACACGTGATCGGCATGCCATCCGACCACGCCATACCCTCGTGCAGCGTGAAGGTCACGGAAAGGCTGTCTTCCGCCATTTCCCAGCCGCTTGCCAGGTCGGGATGGATTTCCAGGAAGGCGTCGCGCAGATAGTCGTCTGTGGCTCCCCACGTGCGCGGCTGAATCAGCATGTTATGGAGGGGATGCATGGAGGGGAAAGCGATGCCCTCCGATTCCTCCCACGTGTTGAATGACTGCCCCTGTTCCGAGGTGGCTGCGATAAGCGTGCCGCCAAAGTTGGCCTCGCCAATAACGGGCTTGCCGCTAACGGAGACGCTGTCCGGCCTAGGCGTCGGACGTGGGGTTCTCGGCGTTATGCTCGGGATCGGCGCTGCAGAGGCTCTAGGAACGTCGCTTACGGCGGTTGCGACCAGTCGCACGCGCCGGACAGCACGAGCAGAGCGATGGCTGCGCCGCCAAGAAGCCACAGTCCCTACTGCCCATGTTGCATGAACCTCCCCCATCGCTTAGCTATTCGCACCAGACACAATCCGATTATGAGTGACGCGCAATCTCCGTCAACAGTCCTTCAATAGTATGCTTGCGGGCCTCGGACGTTCGCCCGAGGCAATTGCGCCGTCTCCGGCCACAATGCAATAACAGACAAACTCTCGACAATCATGAATGGCGTCGCCTCGGCGGGCTCAGGGCTACCGCCTGCGCGCCGGATCGCCGCCGCCCGATCCGGCGTCGGTTGCGCTACTCTGTGACTGTGTTGCGGCCACGTCTGCGCCCACAGCGTCGTCACTATGGTCGCACGAACATTGGGCGTCGGTGGCGATGGGGGATGAGGGATGAATGAGGCGGTATCTCCGCAGGAACGATTCGCAGAGGCGATGGATGCGCTGCGAGAAGCCGAATCGCGGCTGGCGGAGCTTGCGCGACGCATTTCCCACCTCGGACAGGCGTTGGCCGATGATCCGCTGACCCTGGCGCCTCTCCATCCCGCGTCGGCTGAGGCGTTGCCGCTCCACATCATGACCCACCCGACGCGTCAAGAGATCGATCTGGCAACCTGGCCGGATGGCGCGGAGATCGTCGAGGTCCTGGCAGGCGCGCACGCGGCCCGCTCACGCGTTGCGACGGTGCGCGCGTGGATGCTGCCGGAGGATCGGGCCGCCACGGAGACGCCATAGGCGGCTCGCGCGGAAAGGCTGGGGCACGGTGACAACATCAGCAGGGTCTCGCCGCCAAACGAGCTCCGCCAAGCCGATTGATGATGAGCTTGTCGTTCTCTTTGACGGCCACGCGATGTTTCATCGCGCCTTTCACGCCATAAGAAACCCCCTCTCCGTGTCGCACTCCGGCGAACAGACGACAGCCGTGTTCGGAGTCTCCTCTACGTTGCTAAGGGTGTTGGGGCAGATGCGTCCGGCATACGCAGCCGTCGCCTTTGACATGTCCGGCCCCACGTTTCGCCACAAGATGTTTGAGCAATACAAGGCGCAGCGGCCGCACATGCCGGACGAAATGCGGGAGCAGTATGGGCGGGTCCGCGAGGCCGTTGAGACATTTGGGCTGTCCATTTTGGAGCTCGAAGGATTTGAGGCGGACGACGTGCTCGGACATTTCGCCCACAGGGCGACGGAACGCGGGCTTCGGACAATCATCGTCACCGGCGATCAGGACACGATGCAGCTAGTCTCGCCGACCGTGAGCATCCTGTATCAGGGCGGCGCGAGAGCCGAGGCGATCTATGACACGCAGGCCGTCCTGGACCGCTATGGACTAACGCCGGAGCAGATTCCGGACCTCAAGGCTCTGCAGGGTGATCCGTCCGACAACATCCCTGGCGTGCCCGGCGTCGGCCAAAAAACGGCGACGGACCTCCTTCAAAAGCATGGCACAGTCGGGAGCGTGTACGAACACATCTCGGAGATCGCGCCGGACCGGTTGCGTCAGCGCCTAATAGATGGCGCGGAGGCAGCCCGACAGGGGCTTGAATTGACGCGCATCGTCACGGATCTGCCGATTTCCGCATTGGTTGACGATCTCGACTGGCTTGAACGCTTTGATCGCGGCCGCCTCGTCAACTTCTTCCGAGAGATGGAGTTCAATACGCTCATCAATCGAATCCCTGAATTCGGCGCGGACTCCGGCGCAACGACGAGCGTTCCCGATCCCGCAAATGAAGTTGATGCGTCGTATCGAGCAGTCGGGACGCCTGAGGCGCTGGACGCCCTGCTGACAGAGATAGGAACCGCCCAGGACATCGCGATCACTATCCCGGCGAGCGCGCATCGCGTGATGGAGGGCGCCCCAGCCGGAATCGGGCTGGCGTGGTCCGCCGGTCAGGCCGCTTACGCGCCTCTTATGGAGGAGGCCATTCCTGCCTTGTTGAGCGGGGCCTCCCGGATGCTGACACGGATCGGAGAGTTCCTGGCGGAAGATGGCCCGCAGGGCGAACAACGGACGGTCGTCGTCCACGTGGCCAGGGAGGCGCTTACGCCTCTGGAGAATGCGGGCGTCTCGCTGAAAAACCCTGTGTGGGATACCTCCGTGGCCGCCCACTTGCTCGGCAAGCCATCCACGGCCCTGTCCAACCTCGTGTTCTCTGAATTCGGGCATGAGCTGCCTACTCCGGCGCAGATTCTCGGCACGGGGACAAAGGCTATTCCCTTTAACGCGCTCGATGCGGAGCAAGCCACGCAATATGCGTGCTCCGTCGCCGACTTTACGTGGCGGATGAAGGATGCGTGGGCGCCGATCCTTAAGGAACAAGGATCTGAGGAGCTTTTTGAGGGACTGGAGATGGCCTTGACGCCGATCCTGGCCCGGATGGAGCGCAACGGCGTGCTGCTGGATTCGCAGTTGTTGGCCCGCATGTCGGAAGAGATGCACTTGCAGCTGAATCAGATGACCCAGGAGATCTATGATCGGGCCGGCGAGGCGGCGGGCCTTGATGAACCTCTTACGTTCAACCTCAACTCCCCCAAGCAGTTGGGAGAGGTTCTCTTTGAGAAACTGGGCCTGCCGGCCAGAAAGCGGACGCAGACAGGCTACTCCACGGATGCCTCCGTGCTGGAAGGCCTCGCCAAGAATGCGGAGCATCACGGCGACATCGTGGCCCGCATCCTTGAATATCGTGAACTGTCCAAGCTGACGTCCACCTACGTGGACTCCCTCCCCAAGGAGGTCTATTCCGGCACAGGGCGCATACACACCAGCTTCAATCAGACCGGCTCCGCCACCGGCAGAATCGCGTCGCAAGACCCCAACCTGCAGAACATACCCGTCAGGACGGAGTCCGGGCGCCGAATCCGGGAGTCCTTTGTCGCCCCGCAAGGCTCCCTTCTCGTGGCGGCCGACTACTCCCAGATTGAGCTCCGCGTCCTGGCGCACCTGTCCGAAGATCCGGGCCTCAAAGCGGCGTTCCTTGCCGGGGAGGACATCCACTCTTCTACAGCGTCGCAGGTCCTTGGCATCCACCCGGACGACGTTACTAGCGAGCACCGTCGCATCGCCAAGGCCGTCAATTTTGGAATCGTCTACGGCATGGGCGGTTTTGGCCTCGCCTCACGGTTGGACATTGATCGGAAGGATGCTGACGCATTCATTGAAGGGTACTTCCAGCGGTTTCCGGAGGTCCGGGTATACATGGACAGCACTATCGAAGGCGCGCGGCTGAACGGTTACGTCCAGACGCTCCTGGGGCGACGGCGCTACCTTCCGGAGATCGCGGCGTCCAATCAGCAGGTACGGGCAGCGGCGGAGCGCATGGCGATCAATATGCCCGTTCAGGGAACGGCGGCGGACATCATCAAGCTGGCGATGCTGCGGATGCAGGAGAGTCTGGATGCCGCGGACATGCGAACCCTGATGCTCCTTCAGATACACGATGAATTGCTCTTTGAGGCGCCAGAGGACGAGTTGGGCCCGCTGACGGCGATGGTGGATGAGGTCATGCCAACAGTGATGCCCATCCTTGACGTGCCCCTGGTCGTCGACATGAAATCCGGACCATCCTGGGGCGCCCTGTCCTGATCAACCGCGCAACTCTCCGGCTCCGGCTGCGGGCCTCCGTTGCGATTCCGTTCCCTTTAGCCGGCCCTTTCCACGGCAAACAGGCCTGGCTTAACCGTTCGTTAACCGCCTGTTGTTCTGCATTTAATCTGGGTTGCCTAGTCTCATATCAAGAGGACTGGGAACCATCGACGTCTTAGGGGGAAAAGCGATGCAGGGTAGTAAGACCTGGCGCCGGCTTGCTGTTGCGGGCGTCGCAGGCCTTGCAGTCGTCCTTGGGGGGGCAGGATGCGGCGGTGATGGGGCAGCGACACCCGGAGTGGACGGCGTGATGGAACTATCCGGCAACGTTGAGATCGACGGCTCCAGCACCGTGGCGCCGATCACTGAGGCCGTGGCCGAGGAGTTTGGAGCAATCTACGGGGACGTCCGCGTCACCGTAGGAGTCTCCGGCACAGGCGGCGGATTCAAGCGCTTCACAGCCGGCGAGACTGACATCTCCGATGCCTCCCGTTCCATCAAGGGCAGCGAAGCCGCAATCGCTGCCGAAAACGGCATTAACTACCTTGAGCTCACCGTCGCCCTGGACGGACTCGCCGTCATGGTCAACACAAGCAACGATTTCGTTGACTGCCTGACCGTCGAGGACCTGAACTCGATCTGGAGACCGGAGAGCACCGTCGATTCGTGGGACGACGTGCGGGCATCCTTCCCGAACCAGACCATCAACCTTTACGGCCCCGATACGGAGTCCGGCACATTCGACTACTTCACGAATGAGATCAATGGCGACGAGGGCGTATCCCGCGCCGACTACGTCGCGTCCTCGGACGATAACCTGCTGGTGCAGGGAATCCGCGGGGATCGCAACTCGCTCGGGTACTTCGGATACGCCTACTACACTGAGAATCGCGAGTCGCTCAAGCTGGTGGCGGTGGACGGCGGCAGCGGCTGCGTGGCGCCCAGCGACGAGACCGTCGGCAACGGCAGCTATTCGCCTCTGGCGAGGCCGATCTTCATATACGTGGATACGGACAAGCTGCAGGCCAGGCCGGAGCTTAAGGCATTCGTTGACTTCTACCTGGACAACGCGCCGGAGCTGGTCGCAGAGATCGGTTACACTGCGCTGCCAAGCTACGCGGAAGAAAAGGCCAAGGCAGCGGAAGCGTACGGCGGATAACAGACGCGGATCAATCACGCCAGGGCATGGGGAGCGCCGGACGACGGCGCAGGAAGGCGTGTGAGGAGCAGATGAATCAGTCGTCGGCTGCGACGCCGGTGGTTCTCTTTGACTGCGCGCATAACGCGGGCCGGAGCCAGATGGCCGCGGCGCTGCTTGGCACGTTGTCCGGTGGTAAGGCAGTCGCCCTGTCCGCCGGCACCATGCCCGCCGAACACATCCACCCGGAAGTAGCGGACGCAATGCGCGAGATCGGCCTGGACCTTGGCGTTGCGACCCCACGGCTGGTGACGGACGAGATGCTGGAGGGGGCGGATCGCGTCATCACAATGGGATGCAACGTTGATGACGCTTGCCCTGGCGCCGTCTTTCAGTCCGAAGACTGGGGGCTGCCCGATCCTAAGGGACGGCCAATGGATGAGATTCGGGCCATCCGGGACACCATACACGCCCGCGTGCTGGAGCTTCTTGAGGAACTTGGCATACCGGCGCAAGACGCGGCCGGCGTCGTTCAGGGGAACGAGCGCTGATTTGGCAGTGGACTCGCTCCGTTAGCAGGAGTCTTCACCCCGCTTAACGTTCACTTAACCGAGCGAGGTTATCGTCGTCTGAGCGGCCTCCAATGGCCGCAGTTTGGCGGAGGGAAAACGGTTGGCTGAGACAGCAATCCCGGGGCCTCGCGTCTCAAAAGAGGAGCTGGAATCCCGTCTCATGACGGGCGCTCGTTCAGAGCGCGGCACAGAGACCCTTATCCACGCCCTGCTACTTGCCGCGGCCATTATTTCCATCGTGACGACGGTTGGCATTGTATTTGTCCTGGTAACGGAGAGTCTCAAGTTTTTTGGCATGGTCTCTGTTTGGGACTTCATTACCGGCACAACGTGGACGCCTCTCTTTAAGCCGGCGCATTTCGGCGTGCTGCCGTTGGTGGCGGGAACGGTGCTTATCGCAGGCATCGCTATTCTTGTCGCTGCGCCCGTCGGCCTGTTCACCGCCATATTTCTGAGCGAATACGCGCCTGAGAGGGTGCGTCGCATCATCAAGCCAATGCTGGAAGTCCTGGCCGGCATCCCCACGGTTGTTTACGGCTACTTCGCGCTCACCTTTGTAACGCCTCTGCTCCAGAGGTTTCTGTTCCCGGACATGATCATCTTCAACGCGCTGAGCGCCGGCCTGGTCATGGGGATCATGATTATCCCGATCGTGTCCTCGCTGTCGGAGGACGCCATGATCGCCGTGCCGCGTTCACTGCGCGAGGCGGCGTACGCGCTGGGCGCTACGAAGTTTGAGGTGGCGACGCGCGTGGTGACGCCTGCGGCGCTCTCCGGAATCGTGGCGGCGTTCATCCTTGGCCTGTCCCGGGCAATCGGCGAGACCATGCTGGTCACCATAGCGGCAGGCTCCACGCCGCGACTCACGCTTGATCCGACGGAGAGCGTCCAGACGATGACGGCGTATATCGTGCAGGTCAGCTTTGGAGAGACACCGCAGGGGACGCTGGTGTATTTCACAATCTTTGCGGTCGGGCTGCTCCTGTTCATCATGACGCTCGGCATGAACATCATTGGCCACATGATCGTCCGCCGCTGGCGGCAAGCGTACTAGTGGGACCGGTAGGCAGGCCATGAACGACGAAACGACCGACAGCGTAGTTCGAAGCGTCACAACAGAGCAATTTCACAAGAGCCTGCGGGGACGCCGCCTGCGCGGCAATATCGCCGTTGCAATCTTCTTCCTGTCAACGCTGATCGGCATCGCAACGCTTACCGCTCTCATCGCGGACGTCCTTGTGGACGGCATCCCGTGGCTCGACTGGGACTTTCTTTCCACGTATCCCTCACGCAGGCCGGAGGACGCCGGTCTGCGATCAGCGCTATTCGGCACGTTATGGGTGGCCGGGCTGACGGCGCTTTTCACATTCCCCATCGGCACTGCAACAGCCGTCTACCTTGAAGAGTACGCCCCGCGCAACAAGCTGACGCAGATCATAGAACTGAACATCGCGAATCTGGCCGGCGTGCCGTCAATCGTCTATGGCCTGCTTGGCCTCGCCGTCTTCGTATCGTTTCTCAGCCTGGGCCGCGTGGTCATCGCAGGCGCGCTGACACTGACGCTGCTGGTTCTGCCGCTGCTAATCGTAGCGAGTCGCGAGGCGATTCGCTCAGTCCCAGACAGCTATCGTCAAGGATCGCTGGCGCTTGGAGCGACGCGGTGGCAGACCGTGAGGCACGTTGTATTGCCGTCCGCGCTGCCAGGCATCCTGACAGGCACGATCCTCGCAATGTCGCGAGCCATTGGGGAGGCGGCGCCCGTTATCGCGATCGCCGCCCTGGTCTACGTGACCTTCACCCCAGCTCATCCATTTGAGCGATTCACCGTTCTCCCCATTCAGATATTCAACTGGATATCGCGTCCGCAGGCGGACTGGCAGCACGTAACCGCCGCCGCAATCATCATCCTTCTTGCTGTGCTGCTGACGATGAACTCGGTCGCCATCCTGCTGCGCGACCGATTCCAGCGACGGTCGGAAGAATAAGAGTGCGCCCCGGAGACATGAATCCATGACATCGACCACTGTATCCGCCCCGCCCGCCTTGTCCGTACGCGATCTCAATCTCTACTACGGACAGTTCAAGGCGCTGAAGGACGTTAGCCTGGATATTCCGCCACGCAAGATCACGGCGTTCATCGGACCCTCCGGCTGCGGCAAGAGCTCTCTGCTCCGGTGTTTCAACCGCATGAATGACCTGATCCGCACCGCGCGAGTTGAGGGCGAAGTGCTGTTCCACGGGGACAACGTCTACGCGCCCACGACAAACCCTGCGGAGATTCGTTTCCGCATAGGCATGGTCTTCCAGAAGCCCAATCCCTTCCCCAAGTCCGTCTATGACAACGTCGCGTTTGGGCCTCGCATCGCCGGATTTCGCGGCGACATGGATGCGCTTGTAGAGCGGCGCCTTCGGCAGGCGGCCCTGTGGGACGAGGTAAAGGATCGCCTAAAGGAGTCTGCGTACAAGCTCTCCGGAGGGCAGCAGCAAAGGCTGTGCATTGCCCGCGCCCTTGCGCTTGACCCTGAGGTCATCCTGATGGATGAGCCATGCTCCTCGCTTGACCCCATCGCCACCCTCGCAATTGAGAACCTCATGCGTGATCTGGCGCCGAACTATACAATCGTGCTCGTAACGCACAATATGCAGCAGGCCGCGCGGGTGTCTGACTACACGACATTCCTTACGGTGGATGACAGCCGCTCTGGATACGTGGTGGAGTTCGGCGAGACGGGAGACATCTTCTCCACGCCAAAGGAGCGCGCGACGGAGGATTACATCACCGGACGGTTCGGCTAGACGCGGGCGGGCGTGACCATGGTGGAAAAGATTGGGGACAGGAATGACCGTGAGGCCGGCACGGTTTACACTGCGACAGCCGCGGGACAGAACAGAGGCGTTCAAGACACCGGCGGCCTGCAGGTAGGCGCAATGAGGGAAACGACGGCCGAGGCGACGTTGCCGGCAGAGCAGCGACCGATCTCACTCCGCACGGAGAACATGTCGCTCTATTACGGCGACTTTCGGGCGCTGCGCGACATTTCCGTTGAGATCCCGGAACGCACCGTGACGGCGATCATCGGCGCGTCCGGCTGCGGCAAGAGCTCCTTCCTGCGCAGCTTTAATCGGATGAACGACCTTATCCCGGGGGCCCGGGTTGAGGGAACGGTCGAGATGAGCGGCGTGCCGTTGTACGACCGTCGCGTGGACGTGGCTGAGCTGCGTCGCACAGTCGGCATGGTCTTTCAGCGGCCCAATCCCCTGCCGATGTCCATTTATGACAACATAACGTACGGGCCGCGGCGTCACGGCGTCAGCGGCCGCGCCAGGCTGGATGAGATTGTGGAGCGTAGCCTGACGCAGGCAGCCCTCTGGGATGAGGTGAAGGACAAGCTGAAGCAGAATGGCTACGAGCTTTCAGGCGGGCAGCAGCAGCGACTATGCATCGCGCGCACGCTGGCCGTCGAGCCGGATGTCATCCTTATGGATGAGCCGTGCTCCGCGCTTGATCCTGCATCCACCTTGCGAATAGAGGAGCTGATGCAGGAGTTGGGACACGAATATACAATTCTGGTCGTCACTCATAACATGCAGCAGGCGGCCCGGGTTTCAGAGATGACGGCATTCATGAACATGACTGAGGATCGGACCGGCGAGCTTGTAGAGTACGGCTCCACGTCTGAAATATTCACAAACCCCAGGGAAAAGCAGACCGAGGACTACATCACCGGCCGTTTCAGTTAGGCAGCCCTGCCAACGAGACGGACTACGGGGAGAGGGGACAGCAATGGCGATGCAACGACACCCGACACGCACGGATTTTGATCGGCTGCTTCAAGAGCTTCAGGACGATGTTCTCGCCATGGGTTCAATGGTCGACAAAGCTATTGAGCGGTCCCTGGAAGCGCTGCGCAGCCGTGACGCGTCTCTGGCCCAACAGGTGGTCGCGGAGGATGAGCGCATCGACGCCACTCGCTTCGAGATTGAGGAAAAGGCCATCCGCCTGATCGCGACGCAACAGCCGATGGCAGGCGACCTGCGCGTGCTGGTGACGGTGCTGAACGTGATCGTCGATCTTGAGCGGATGGCGGATCACGCGGAGGGCAACGCGCGGATCGCTGAGATGATCGGCGCAGATCGCAACGTGCAGCTGGATACGCTTCCGCAGATGGCGGAAAAGTCGCGGGACATGCTGAGGCGGTCACTGACGGCCCTGGTGAATCGCGATGCTGAGGAAGCGCGCCGGATCTGCGACGAGGACGACGAAGTCGACGAACTACAGGACTCCTCATATCACACGCTGCTACAGGTCATGCTGGAGAATCCGTCCCGTATCCAGGAAGCGACATATCTCTTGTGGGCCACCCACAACTTTGAGCGCATCGCGGATCGCACAACAAACATCGCCGAACGCGTCGTCTTCCTGGTAACCGGCCACATGGAGGAACTGGCAAGCAAGCTGTAGGGGGGAAGTTAGAGCGCCGGGGCAGATGGAGTAGCGCGCGGTTATACTGGCGTGGTTATGAGTACGCACAATCCAGAAACCCAACAGGCGTCGGAATCGCAGGATGCCACCCTTGACAGCCTTTCTGATAATCGGCTGCGAGTTGTCGAGCCGTTCCAGATTCAAATTAGCGTTGAAGACGGGACGGTGATCGTCGACGCGCCAGAGATCAATGAGTATGGCGAAGGGGACACGATCGAAGAAGCTATGAAAGACCTCCAAGCGTCTATCGTTGAACTGTTCTCTGAGCTTGACGAGGAAAGCGACCGCCTAGGCACGCACTTGCAACGCGTCTACGAGACCCTTACCAGAAAGCTGCACAGGGTCGATGCCAATCACAGCGAGTGAGTTTGACAGAGTCGTTAGGAAATTCGGTTTTGATGTTAGAGGCGGAGATCACATACGGGCACGACTCTACATTGATGGGAAGGTAGTCGTCCGCACCAAGCGGTCGCTTAAGGCTAGCGGGGATTTGCCCTCCCACAACCAGATCCGGCAGCAGTTGCATCTGAATGAAGAGCAGTTGCGAGACGCTATCAATTGCCCTCTGGACAAGGACGGTTATATCGAAGCCCTGCGGGTGAGGGGCCTGATTTAGTCTCCCCCCTCTCCCAGGTCAGTTCACGTCTGGGAGGTAGTCCATGCCGACGTGGCCTAGCTTGACCAGGTTGTCGTATTCCTCGTCGGTGTAGCCGGCTATCTGCTTGTAGACGTACTCGTTGTCCTCTCCGAGGCGGACGGCGTGACGGCGGATTTCATACGGCGCGTTCTGAAGCTGGAAGCCAACCTTGGGGTTCAGGTGCGTGCCGGCCTCCGGATGCGTCACTTCCTGGAAGAAGCCCCGCTCCTTCACCTGCGGATCGTTGTGAATGTCGCTCTCATCCATCACCATGCCGGCGGGCACGCCCCCAGCCTGGAGCCGCGACATCGTCTCGTACGCGTCTTGCTCCGCCGTCCAGCGGCTGATCTCCGCGTCAAGTTCCCGTCGGTTCTTGTAGCGATTCAGAGAGTCCGCGAATCGAGGATCGTCTGCGAGGGCAGGCGAGCCCATCACCTGGCACAGCGTCCGGAACTCATCATCGTTTCGACACGCGATGGTTATCCATCGCTCATCGCCTGCGCACTTATAAACGTTGTGGGGCGCGAGGAACGGGTGACCGTTGCCGAGCTGCGTATGGACGCGCCCGTTCATGGTGTAGTCCATGACGAAATCGCCGAGGAACGGAACGAAATTCTCGGCGGTCGGGGCCTCGATGAGGATTCCCTTGCCCGTCTTGTTGCGATGCCGCAGTCCCATGACAAAGGCCAGCGCTCCGCCAATGCCGCCCGCGGCATCGCTCGGCACGCCACTGGGCCCGCGCGAGGCATCCTCATCCGGGTATGCCCGCAACAGCGGATGTCCGGCCAGGGCCTCCATGTGGTTGCCCCACGTTCGGTAGTTCTTGTACGGCCCTTCATTGCCAAAGGCGGGCATCCGCACCATGATCAGTCGCGGGTTGATGGCTGAGAGGCGCTCCCACGTGATGCCCATTCGCTCCATTGAAATGGTCACGTTGTTCTCAAGGAAGCCGTCCGCGGAGGCGACGAGCCGTTCCAGGGTCTCCTGCCCCTCCGGCGCGGTCAGATCCATCGTGACGGACAGCTTGTTTCGCCCATGCGTGTTGAATATGGCCTGGCGATTCCACGGCCTCTCGCCGGGGTCATCATCCGCGTAGCCCATGCCGGTGTTGCGAAGCCTCACCATCTCAATGGGCGGGCGGGCCATCTGGCCGCGCGTGCTGGTGGCGAAGTGCCGTATGGACTCAAGGCGGATGACCTCCGCGCCCCAGTCCGCAAGGTGCATCGTCCCATAGGGCCCGGCCCACACGACGGTAACGTCCAGGATGCGCAGTCCCTCAAGGGGCAGACGGCCCGTGCCCGGCACAGGCGAGTCGCTCATATCGCGTCGATCTGTCGTCATGATGCGCTTACTCCCTTTCTTCGCTTCAATCTTGTCGAGCAGCATGCCGCCGACTAGATAACGCCCTCTGAGCGGAGAAGGCTTACGTCCTCCCCCTCAATGCCAATCTCCTTGAGAACCTCAACCGTATGCTCGCCGAGGAGCGGCGCGTGCCGTCGCGCGGGGCGCTCCTCGCCGCCGTCAAAGTGGATGCGAGAGTTGAATCCGGGGTACATCAGCGGGCCCGTGGCGGGGTGATCAATGGTCTGCCAGAACCCGTTGGCCGCGAAATCCTCGTCATTGATCAGGTCCTCGATTGTATTGACGGGCGCGCCCAAGACGCCAAACTCCATGCAGGAGCGCTGAATCTCCTTGGTGGTGCGCTCCAGCATCCAGGGGATCAGCGTGGCCTCCCACTCCTCCGCGGCCTCCGGTCGCGATCGAGCGGCGACGCTGTCCCAACCCGGTCGCTGCAGGATCTCCTCCGCGCCCACCATCCGCGCCATATTGGGAAACTGCGCGGCGCCGGCGGTCGTCATGAACATCCCGTCCAGGCATGGATACGTGCCGCTGCCGAGGCCGAGGCTTGCCCCCGGCGAGACGCGCATAGCCACGCTGTAGTTGTACTGGTAGCCGAGGAGCCGCTGCATCCGGCCATCAATGGACTGCAATGAGACCTCAAAGTAGCTGACGTCGATGTTGTCGCCCTCGCCGCGGAGTTCCGCGTTGGTCAGGCCAAGGGCTGTGGCGAGCGCGGAGGCGTATCCGACGTGAAAACCGGACATTCGTCCCGCGGTCTTCAGCGGCTCCAATTCAGGATCGCCTGAGCCCCACATGTTGCCGCCCATAGCGAACAGTGTGAGGTCCAGCCCCACCCAATCCTTGTATGGGCCGGTCTTTCCGAAGTTGCTGATGGACGTCATCACGAGCTTGGGATTGATGCGGCTGAGGTCGTCATAGCCAAGGCCATATGAGGGAAGCACGTCCGGCGGAAAGTTCTCGACGACGATGTCGGCGCCCTTGACGAGCTCTCGAATGATCTCCTGGCCCTTGCGGGTCTTGAAATCGACCGTGACGGAGCGCTTGCTGGTGTTGAGAAAGAGGAACAGGCCGCTCTTTTCGAGGCCTGGCTCATCATGATAAAAGGGCCCGATGCGACGGGCGGGATCGCCGGCGCCGGGACGCTCAATCTTGATCACATCAGCGCCGTAGTCGGCGAGGATGCGTGTCGCAAACGGACCGGCGGTGTAATGCGTCAGGTCAATGACTCGGACGCCCTCAAGCGGCATAACCATATAGATCGACCCCTCCCCCTGTCAGTCTCTCACCTGCCATCGCCGGCCAGTCCGTCCGCTGCGGTCTCAGGCGCGTTTATTTGGCGCCTCGGAAACGTAACTCCGCAGACAGACGCGACAGCGCACACCGACGAATGATGCCGCATTATGGCGCCCCCCCGCCATCGCGGTAAAGGCATGGAGGGGGGGTTCCGCCTGCAAGGGAATAAGGATAGCCGTGCTTCATCTCTGCGAGACGTAGTCGCCCGCGGTCGCGGGACTAAAGCCGCCGGTTTGAGACGACGGGCTCCGTCGCAAGGAGACGGCGGAGAGGCTCCAAGTCCGGCAGGTTCAGGATGCGGGAGAGGCCGTCATCAAGGGCGCGGCGCGCCGGGCACTCAGCCATGGCGGGCAGGCGCTCGAATTCCATCTCCGAGACCACATCGAACAGCGCAGACAGGGCGTCAAGCTTCTCCTCAGAGAGAGCGCGGACGTCAAGGACGGGGAGGCGCTGGAGGTCTGCCTTCTTCAGTTTTACCCAGCTCGACTGGGTAGTATTGCGGGTAGCCAGCAACGCCAAAATGCCTAAAGTGCTATTCAAGTAAGCAGCCAGTGCCTTGTCCCGTCTGGGATCGCCATTGCGTATTGGCCACCACACATTCGACAGAACGCGTTCGCTCGCATACATCGAAACGACCCGCGCAGTATTGACTCTAAGTCTCTCGGCCAGGAGAAGCTGGCCGGCTTGCTGCCAAAGACGCTCGCCATAGCCGGGTGTTTGTCCCCCTTTAGGGACCGTCAGCGGCGCGAGGTATTTGTTTGGGTCCGTGGCAATCGTTCGCCGAGTTTCTGTGTCGTGATTCTCTACCATCGGGTATGCAGTAATCGTGTCTGTTCGGGTGAAGCCGTCAACAAGCCGACGCTGATCAGGGCCGAGCGTCACCAGATCCTGAATTTCACATAAGGGTATACTGGCAAGCCCGCCGCCGGGGACCCACACCTCGCCGTTGCTTAAGAGCCGCATAGCGCTGCGCGTCACGTCGGCTCGGGCGAACTGGACGCCGGGCCACTTGTCGCCCTGAAAGCTGTCCTGCCGCACGGAAACAACCTCGCCGACATGCCGTCCGTCAAGCTCCAGCAGAGTTGTCCCGGTTCCCTCAAGCTCCGCAGGCTCCATGGCAGCAACAACCGCCGCCGTTCTTTGAGCATCTATCAGGGTCTCAGGATTGGTCCACAAATTGACGAATGTCGTTCGATGGTCATCGCTTTCGGCCTTTGGTGTGCGAGACGTATCAGGGCGACGGGTCGCAATCAGCAGAACCTCGGACAGGTCAGTGCTGTCCGAGAAGTTCCAGCGATGAGGGTCATGAGAAGTGATCACCATATCCAGGTGAAAGTCTCGCTCGATGAGCTCACGAGTCTGACTCCACGATGGGCCGGTTGTCACGCTGACGGGCAACACGAGCGCCAGTCGCCCCTCGCCGTGGCGCAAGCGGCCAGCCGCCGTTGCGACAAACGCGGCTCCTAACCCTGCAGTTGCAGATGCGCTGACGGTCTTTAACCGTCTCGACAACTCGTCTTGCGTAGCCCGTCTCTGTTCCGCAGGCAGGCTTCCGAAGAGCAGGTTTCCGCCAACGGAGCGCGTAAAGGGCGGATTCATGATTGCCAAGTCGAGAGTCGGCAGGCGAGCCATGCCCTGGTCGGTTTCCGATGTGCCCCGGGCCGATACTTGCCGCGCGCTATCGGGTCGCATGGTGGGAGACAACACGAATTGCGCCGGCGTCTCGTTCCTATCCACAAGGAAATCGAGCGACCCCAATGAGACCACGCCGTTGTCGACTCCAAGAGGCATGACCCAGAGATTCATGTGGTCGAACTCAATCTTCGGATTCAACATGGCCAAGCTGGTGGCGGCAAAGTGGATTGCCGACAGCTGCACGTCATAGCCGTGTAGAGCGAATTCGACCATATTCTTGTGCAGCGCGTCACGGTCCTTGCCGCCTGCGTGCTGATGCCTTCGTTCAACTTCGGACGCGACAGCCATTAGCAAGGTGCCCGTCCCGCAGGCCAGGTCTGCCACGCTCAGCAAAGACGGGAAGGTTGAATCGGTCCAATCTATTTGCGGGGGCCAATTGTCAAATACAAGGTGCGCAAGCATTGCGGCAGCAGGAACGGACGTATAGTACGCGCCCTTATATTTGGCATCCGAGAGCAGTGTGTGGAAAAGCCTGCCGGACAGATCATGCCCCTCCAGGGAACGTGTTTCCCCCACTGCCCATAACAAGATATCGACTGCAGCTCTTCTCGTTTGGAGGGGCGCGTTCTCCAGCTCCTCAAGGATATTGGTCGCCAACTCAAACACGGGCACATAGTCGATCGTTTCAGAGATGCCCAGCCACGACTCTCGCAAACGAGTGATGCCGCCACGCAGCGTTTCACTCGGCGTCGGAACTCTGGGGTCAATTGCGGATAATCGCTCCTGAAAGGCCAGGGCGTTAAAGAGGACTAGGGAGGCAATCTTGACGGCCGCAAGCTCGTTCGATTCCTGATCCGATTCCGCAATGATCTTCGCAATCCTTGAACTGACGCGGGCATGGCCTCGAATCTGTCCGGCGGCAATCTCGACAGCGCTGCCAACCGTGCTTGCCGCGCCGATGACGCGATCTATCTCGTCAAATTCCAGCGGCACAGCAGCCAAATGATTGCCGAAATCGGGGACAGCCCCCCGGCGCCTCTGCACAAGCGGCCGCGGCTGTCCGCGCGACCCATGCACCCACCACTGC
The DNA here is from genome assembly GCA_965237465.1 of Dehalococcoidia bacterium. Classification (GTDB taxonomy): domain Bacteria; phylum Chloroflexota; class Dehalococcoidia; order UBA6926; family UBA6926; genus VXMO01. Next base: position 1,761,679 of record OZ250138.1, on the reverse strand, counting down.
AAATCATCTGCGGACTCAAGCGCCCCTCGCGTGTCCTCCGCAAGGCGAAGACGGCTTGGATAAAGCACGCCGATCACCGCGATGGCGTCCGGAAACTCCGTCAAACGCTCATCCAGCTGTCGCTCCAAGTCTCGTCTTGATGTTTCCCACTTGCACTCAACGATGAGCTGATCTCGGCTGGGAAGAGAAACCCTGATGTCCGGCGATTCGCGTCGACTCCGCCGCTCAGCACGGGCGGCCAAGCCGCGTTCACGCAGAAGCTCCGCGAGGATAACGTTGACTACTTCTTCGCGCGTCGTTTCGGCGCCGGCTCTCTGCGTTGACATGATGTCTACACTATCGCACAGGCGTGTGTTTCCCTCTCCCATAACCCCCCCCTCGGCGCGCTATAATTCGGGGGCGGGGAATTTGGATGTGAGCGCGTATGTGGAGGAGCCTGACGGCGAGTCTGATCGCCGATCTCGGCTAAAGTTGCTTCTTTGATGACTGAATCCGACGAAGGCCGGGCATCACAGCCGGGTGAGTCGTCACCTCATGATCAGGATGCTCCCGAGGGTCGCGGGGACGATCCTCTCGAGGCCGCCGAACCCGGTGGGTCGGAGCGCCGCGGGGACGATCTTGTCGAGGCCGCCGAACCCGGTGGGCCGGAGCTTCGAGAGGACGACGAGACCCCTGAACCTGGCGGGCCAACGGGGGGCGACTTGCCGCTGCCCGTTAGCGGCGATGAGCGGCGGCCAAGCGTTGTCGTTATATCCGTCGCTGTGCTTGTCATGGTTGCCTTTGTGGGTCTTCTCGCCTACAGCCTGATGACTCGGCAGCCGTTGACTCTTGGAGACGGCGCCCAGCGAAATCAGATCGCCGCGCCGGCATTCGTCCTGTCGCAGCTGAACGGCGACGGCGAGGTGAGTCTCGCCGATTTCGATGGAAGCCCAATCGTCGTCAATTTCTGGGCCTCGTGGTGCGCCCCCTGCCGAGTAGAGATGCCTCACCTGGTGCGGGCGTTTGAGGAGTACAGCGACGAGGGAGTCGTCTTCATCGGCGTTGCGATTCAGGACACGAACGAGGATGCCCTGGCCTTTATTCAGGAATTCAACGTGCCGCTGAATGACGGATACATCATGGTGACGGACCCGGACGGGACGGCGACCATCGACTACGGCGTCGGCGGCCTGCCTATTACCTTCTTTATAGACCCGGACGGCACTGTTAGCACGCGCTGGGCGGGCGTCGTCAACGGGGAGCTGTTGGATGTGAAGATTGCGGAGCTTCGCGCGCCCGCCGGGAGCAGCTGAGCAAGTCTATGGAAAGGCTGATAGTCCTCTATGCGATGATCATCGCGCGCCCCCGTCTTGCGGGCGGCGCAGTTCTCATCGCGCTCGGCGCCACGATGGCGGTGGCCGCGGCCACGTATTTCGCCCTCGACGTCTACGCGCGCTCAAGTCTGGATGAACTGACGGTGTCACAGGCTGACACGCCGCTAACCCGCGAGGACTTGACGCGGGATGTGCCGGCGAGGACGCCTGTCGCTGATGGCGGCATCACTGAGCCGGTCGCAGCAACAAGTTCCTCGCCCGCCGCCGGCACCGAGCCTGAGAGAGACACGCAACAGGCGACGTCAACGGAAGAGAACACCGGGCCCTACGATGAATACGGTGTGCTGCGAGACTACAGCCACTACGTCTCAGAGAGTCAGTCCACGCCGCTCACCTCGTCGCTTGGCTCTGAATTCCGATTGACGCAGCCGGATGAACTGGCTGCCACTCACGGGCTCAATCCGAGGCCCACGCGGATCATCATTCCCGCCATCGATCTTGATTCACGGGTTGTTGACCTTCATCTGATGTCGGAGGGCCTACAGCAGAGGTGGCAGACAGCGAGCAAGGCCGTCGGATTCCATGTTGGCTCCGCAACGCCGGGCGAGATTGGCAACACGGTGATGTCCGGCCACGTCAACTCGCCTTTCCGCGGGGAGGGCGACATATTCCGGCGACTGGATAATGTGGCGCCGCTGCTCCGTTTAGGACAGATCGTCGACATCGTGCTGGAGGCCGGCGACACGCGCTATCTATACCGCGCCACGGACACGACCGTGCTCTTGCCGGAGGACGTTGACGTATTCAGGCCGACGGGTGAGCCGACCCTGTCACTGGTCACATGCGCGCCGGCCACCACTTACTCGCATCGCTTCATCGTCAACGCCGTCCTCATAGGAACAGCCCCAATAGGGGCATGACCGCCGCGAACTCTAGGGACGCCTCGCGGCATGGATGGCGGCCCTGACGGACCGGATGGCGAACGACTGCGGTTCTTGACAGCCCTCGCTGTCCCAACAATGAGGGCTCGCGCGCTCCGACCTCTTTTGTGTAAGAGCACAAGGCTGGCTTAGCTTCTAACCGGGAGCATCCCTCGACCGAACCGTTAGCCGGCCCGATGGCGCGACCTTCGCCGAACCAACGAAACCATCACGCCTGAGCCGACTTGAACCCCGTCTCAACGCGCTGTAGGCAAGTCCATTCCATTGACACAATCGGCCTTACACAGGTAGCATCGGCGCGGCGCCATGTGACGTAATTTGTCAGTTGGCGCCGCTCACTGCACGTACACTTTGGGGGTAATTGAGGGTGACTGCGTTAGAATCCGCCTTGTTTGCTGAGACTGCGGCCCGCGCTCGGGCAGAGGGCCGGCTCATCCTGACGGAAGAGGAATCCAAGGCCATCCTGAGCGAACAGGGAATAAGGACGACGTCCCCCACGCTGGCCACATCCGCGGATCAGGCCGCAACCGCTGCGCAGGACATCGGTTTTCCCGTCGTCATGAAGGTCGCCTCCAGGGACATCACGCACAAGAGCGATGTGGGCGGCGTGCGCCTTGGCCTGTCCAGCGCGGACGAGGCGAGGGCGGCCTACGTTGAGATTGTTGCGAGCGCGAAGGCCGCGGAGCCCGCCGCTTCCATAGATGGCGTTACTGTGCAGCCGCAAGCGCCGGGCGGAGGCGTGGAAGTCATCATTGGCATGACGCGGGATCACCAATTCGGCCCCGTCGTCATGTTTGGCCTCGGCGGCATCGCCGTGGAGGTGCTGCAGGACGTCGCGTTCCGCATAGCACCGCTCACCAAGAGAGACGCGCGCGCCATCATCCGGGAGGTCAAGGGTTACCCGCTGCTGACGGGCCACCGCTCCACAAGGCCGGTGGACCTGGAAGCGCTTGCAGGCGTGGTAGAAACAGTATCGGCATTTGTCGACGCGACACCGGAACTTGCCGAGATGGACCTCAACCCGGTGTTGGCGTATTCGGACGGCGCAGTCGCCGTCGATGCCCGCATGGTTTTGACATCCGAAGCGGAGGCCTGAGGCCGGGATTCAGCGCGGCCCGGAGTGAACGAGCGGCGAGCCGCCCGGAGAAAGAAGGAGCACAGTCGATGGATGCGACACGCAAGGCCAATCTGGATCGAGCGTTTAATCCGAGCCTGATCGCCGTTGTCGGTGACAAGAAGATCTCGGACTATATGTGGCTCAAGAGCGTCAGGGACGCCAAGGCCAAGGTTGTCTCCGTTCAGATCGACGAAGGCGAGATTCCGGGGATCCTTGAGATGGGCTTTGAGAACTATCCGAGCCTGGAGGCCGTCCCCGGCCAAGTCGATTACGTCATCGTCGCCGTCCCGCGGCCCGTCGCGCCCCGCATAGTCGCGGACGCCATCAAGGCCAACGCCGGCGCCGCCTCCCTGTTTACGTCCGGATTCGCTGAAACGGGTGAGGAGCAGGGGATACAGCTACAGGAACGGCTCATCCAGATGACGAGCGAGGCCAATTTCAACCTTGTCGGGCCCAACTGCATGGCCCTGTATCACTCCAAAGTGGGAATTCGCAACACCGCTGATCAGTGGATCGGCGAGGGCGGCGACATCGGCTTCATGTCCAATTCCGGCACCCATGCCACGGGCTTTGTTGTTCGAGCGCGCGTCAACGGCCTTTTCCCTCTCAAGTCCATCAGCATGGGCAATAGCATCTCCATCGACCAGGGAGATTGGCTCGAGTATCTGGGAGATGACCCGGACGTCAAGTCTATCGGCATGTACGTTGAAGGAACGCGCGACGGGCGCAAGTTCTTCGAGGCTCTGCGAGACGTAGCCGCCCGCAAACCCGTCATCATCTGGAAGGGCGGACAGACCCGCGAGGGCGCCCGCGCCGCCGCCTCCCACACCGGCCACCTGGCGTCCGATATGGCTCTCTGGGACGCCATGATGCGCCAGACCGGCGCGATCCGCGTCGACACCCAGGATGAGCTGATGGACGCATTCAAGGCGCTGTCCTTCATGAAGCCCTTCACCGGCAATCGCATGGGCATCGTCGCGCAGACCGGCGGACAGTCCGTCCTGGTCTCGGATGCCTTCGGACGCGAGGGCCTGACCGTGCCGGATCTGTCGCAGGAGAGCTACGACATCCTGCAGCCGATCGTGACCGTCGTCGGCGGCAGCTACAAGAACCCGCTGGACGTGTCCGGCTCCCTGACCAGCATTGATCGGGGGCGGGCGATGCTGGACACGCTGGCGGCCGATCCAAATATCGACATTGTCGTCATTGAGGCGAGCATTGGGTTCATCGCACGACGCCTGGAGCGCCAGGGTCAGGGAATGGACGATCTCATTGAGATGTTCAAGGACTTTCAGGAGTCCACGGACAAGCCATTTGGCGTGATCGCCACCTGGAACCAGGACGAGGCAGCGCTGGCGGATTTCCGCATAAAGGTCGCTGATCGCGGCATCGCCGTGTTCCCCTCGTTCGGGGACGCCGCCCGCGCCATTCGCCGCCTGCGTGAGTACCACGAAGCCAGAGCGGAGATGGCCGCCGGGTAGAGGAGCGATTGGGGCTGGCGTCAGGCGTCGAGAGTCTGATGGTTGACCAGCACGGCATCAGTGAGGAGGAAAAGGCGCTCCAAGCCTTAATCCTCGACGATGAACTTGAGCGGCTTGAGGACCTACTTGCCGAGTTCAATCTTTTTGATGTCCTCAACATCTGGGGGCGGGAGCTGCAGCACTCCGCCCTGCTCTCCTGGCTTCTGGATCCAAAGGGTTCGCACAGGCTTGGAGATTACTTTCTGCGCCGCTTCCTCTCGGAAGCTGCACGAGAGGCACAGAACCTAGGGATCGACTCTCCCACGCCGTTTGACGTTGACGGCTGGGCGCTGAGAGATGTCGATGTTGCGCGTGAACGCCACAATATCGACGTGCTTGTGGTGAGCATGGCCGATGGGTTCGCCTGCCTGATTGAGAATAAGGTGTTTAGTGGCGAGAGTTCCGGACAACTCAGCCGCTACTTGGCGACTGTTGAGGAGGAGTATGGTCGGGTTCAGCCGTTCCCGATTTTCTTGACGCCGCAGGGAATTGAACCGCAGGAGGAGAGGGATCGGTCTCGCTATGTCCCCGTCAGTTACCAGAAAGTTGCTGAACTTATCGAGAGGGCGCTGGCTACTCGTGGCTCGACGCTCAGCCGGGAGGTAGCCAGTTTCCTGGAGCAGTACGTGAGCGCGCTAAGGAGGCATGTCTTGGATACGACAGACAATATTCAGGAACTGGCCTATCAGATATACAACAATCATCGAGAGGCGATTGATATGATCATTGCCGCCAAGACATCTCCGCCCATTGACTGGGGCGGCATTGAAACAGCTATGAAGCAATACGAGCCAGCCCTGCAAGTGGAGTCAAGCACCAGGAGAGAGCGCAGAATCTTCACTCCGCATCTTGATGACATTCCGGAGCTCAATCAGGGCAGTGGCTGGTCGGGATCGAATCGGGTTGTCCGCTTTGAACTCAAATTCACTCACAGAATGACCTTCCATCTCTGGATAGGCCCCGGGCCTCAGGAAACGCGTGAGCGCCTGTTCACCTTGGCGAAGGAACACGGGGAGCCTTTCCAGACGGGCGACCGCCTCGGGTCAGGCTGGCACTCGATTTATCGCAAGCACGTGTTCGGACCGACGGTCGATCTTGGCAAAGCAGTCTCCCCAGTGGAACAAGTAGTCAGCGAGTTCTATCAAAACGATTTCTGGCCGCTGGTAAACGCTATCCGCGGGGAATTCGGGCTACCACCGATACCCGCCGACTGAGGTGCTTGCACCACCTTAGGCTTCATGCCCAATCCCATGCCCATCAAGCTGTCTGCCGCTGAAACCCGCCGCTTCCGTGTCCTCTCCCAGGGGCTTGATGGAGCAGACACGCCGCCTGACCCCGCCAGCGCCGTTGCGAACATTGTCCGACGTTCCGCGGGCATTCAGGCGCAAGATATGAACGCTGCCGCGCTCCAGATTCGCGTCCGCAGCGCGGGACTGACCACAGCGGCGATGCACGGCGCGATCTCTGAGGACCGTTCCGTCGTTCGGACATGGGCGATGCGGGGTACGCTGCACCTCGTCCCCGCCGAGGATTTCAACTGGATTGCCGCCCTGACCGGCCCGCCTGCCATGTCCGCCGGGCGCGGCCGCCGTCTCTCCCTCGGTCTGGGCGAGGCCACGCTTGATCGGGCGCTGACCCACGCCGTTGACATGTTGCGCGCGGAGGGTCCCATGACGCGCTCGCAACTCGCCGAGCGGCTCGCCGCCTGTGACATCCCCGTGGCGGATCAGGGCCTGAATCACATCGTGCGTTTCGGCGGCTTCATGGGCATCCTGTGCCACGGGCCGTTGACCAATGGACGCACGGAGACGTTCGTTGCCGCCGACGCGCGGCTTGCGCATATCGCGCGGCGCGCCCTCCCCCGCCAGGATGCCCTGGCCGCGCTTGCGCTGCGTCACATCCGCGCATTCGGCCCCGCCGCCCCGCACGATTTCGCGACGTGGTCCGGCCTGTCCCTGCGTGATGCCCGCTCCGCATGGCAGGCAATCTCGCACGAGCTCATGGAGGTTACGGCCGCCGACGCCCCCGCCTGGATTGCCCGTGACGACGCCCCGCGGCTGGAGCAGGTCCTGGGCGATTCACCGCCTGCCGTGCGGCTCCTGGGCGCATTCGATACATATCTGCTCGGCTACAAGGGCCGCGATCTGGCCGTGGCGCCCCGGCACGCCTCAATGGTCAACGCGGGCGGCGGGATGATTCGCCCTGTCGTGATTCTTGACGGCGAGGCTGTTGGCGGGTGGGGCATGACTCGCAAGGAGGGCGGCCGCGCGGTGGACATTTCCGTCGCGCCTTTCGACGGCATGGCGGACCGCCTGGCGCCGGTCCGTGATGCCCTCACGGCGGAGGTTGAGGATATCGGCAGGTTTCTGGAGTGGAGGCGCGGTTAGTCGTCGCCTGACGCCTTCTGATCCGGCGCGACGCGCAGCAGATCCGCCAATAGCGCAGAGTCGGCCAGGAGCATGTCCGCGGCGCTGTAGGGATCGACGTCGCCTGAGGCCACACGCCGCATAAGCGTCCCAACCTGACCCTCGCCCTCGCCCAGACCGTTAACCTGCCGCAGAAGGCGCTCACGCACCGCTCCGTAGAATTCTCCCTTGCGCTGAGCCTCGCGGCGTATTGTGAGCCGGCCGGTCTCCGTGAGCGTCTCGCGATGCCGCATGAGGCTCTCCACCAGCTCCCCGATTCCGATGTTGCGAATGCCCTCCGTCAGCAGCACCGGCGCCGTCCACCACGCCTCGTCATGGCTGCCGAGGTGGACTGTCATCTCAAGGTCATTCGCCATTCGCCGCGCGCCCGGCCTGTCTGACTTGTTGACCACATACATGTCCGCGATTTCCAGCAGGCCCGCCTTCATCGTCTGAATCGCGTCCCCCGCCTCCGGCACCACCACGACCACCACGGAGTCCACAGTGTGCATGATGTCGAGCTCCGTCTGGCCGACGCCCGCCGTCTCCACGATGATCACGTCCACGCCCGCCGCGTCCAGCACACGCATTGCGCGCGGCGCCACCACGGACAGCCCGCCGGACGCGCCCCTGGTGGCCATGCTGCGGATGAAAACGCCGGGGTCGAGGAAGTGATCCCTCATGCGTACGCGATCCCCCAGGATTGCGCCGCCGGTGAACGGGCTGGACGGGTCAACGACAAGCAGGCCGACGGTCAGGCCGCGTTGCCGGTATTCCGCGGTGATCGCCTCCGCCAGGGTGCTCTTCCCCGCGCCCGGCGGTCCCGTCAGGCCGATGCGGTGCGCGTGGCCGCCGTGGGGCGTCATTCGCTCCATGATGCGGTCCGCGGAGGGGTGGCCCTTCTCAAGCAGGCTCAGCAGGCGAGGCGCGGCGGCCAGGTCGCCCTCGAGGGCTCGCGTGATGAGATTGTCCGTGGTTGTCATGGTTCCTATAGACAGGGTAGCGGGTGCGGCGTTCCTCGTCATTCCTGTGGTGGGAGAGGATGGATTCCGGCTTTCGCCGGAATGACGTAGGGGGGGCATGACGGGGAGGGAAAAGGGGATGGGTTCCCGCTTTCGCGGGAAAGACGGGGGGGGGGACGGGATGACGGGGGGGGGGCATGAGAAGGGCCCCGGGTTGCCCCGGGGCCCTTTCATTGCCCTTGCGGTTCCTGCTTGCGCAGGATGCCTGGCGTTGGTCCTATCGATTATCCGCCGATGGAACCGGCTCGCGTCGCGAACAGGAGGTAACCCTTGCCCGCTTCAACGATCGCTGGGCCGTCGTCGCCGTCCGTCGGGAACCCTGTCGTCGCCGCGCCGCTGCTGAAGTACGACTCGTACTGCGGAGGCGTCGCGGTGGTGTTCCAGGTCCGGATTATGCCCCAACCGCTGATCCCGAGGGCTCCGAGGTAACCGTCGACCTCAATCGACGTCTCACTGCCTGCCGGCGTGTAGCCAATGCTGTTCCAACCAGCAGTGATGTTGTACATCGGAGGCGCGCGCTGCGGGCTGAACCGCTGCAGCAGGACGCTTACCGGATCGAACGTCGCGCTGCGTACGAAGTAGCCGCGGCCATCGACGATCTGGTCCAGGGTGCTCTCGCCCCACGTGCCGTCCACCGGGCTCTTCCGCGCGAACTCCCATGCCTTCGTCGCGTTGTTCAGGCTCCAGACCTCAGTCACTGCGGACTTCTCGAACACTGCTTCGATTGCAGGATTCTGCGGGCGGCCCGGGATGGAGATCAACGTCCAACCTGGGGTAATGTCGATCTTCGCCGGCCTCGGGGCGATTACCTGGAAGATGTAATCAAACGAGCCGGTATTGCCCGCCGCGTCCACGTAATCAACCTTCAAGTTGTAGTTGCCCTGCTCAAGGTCTGCCAACGCGACCACGTGCCTCACGCTGTCGTTGCTCTGGGCGCTCATGGCGCCAACGTCTGCCGTCGCCTCAATGGTGCGAGCGGAGCGCGCCTTCGCCACGTTCTTCGCGCTGATGTCTCCGGCAGCCAGGGTCTCAAGCGTCAGAGCTGTGACGTCCACAGTCTTGCTCGAGTCACTATCGTACTCACCCGCCTCGCCGTCGAACTCCACCGTCAGGAAGACGATGTCATTCACTTCAAGCCTATGAGCAGTCAGGGCTGCGTCCGGACCGCCTCTGCGACCAGGGGCGTCCCCAGCGTTGGCCTGGGAATCAAGCTCCCACTTCGCGGAGGCCGTGCCGACGTTGTCGTTCCCGTCTATGCCGGTCACGCCAAATGTCCACACGCCGTTCTGCGAGCCGCTGGAGCCGATGCCGAGACCGGCCCGATTCGTGTCCACCGAGTAATTGTTGTTGCCATTGTCGCTGGGAACCACCGTGATGGTGTCCTCGCCCAGCTTGATGTTCGCTCTGGGCCTGCGATCCAGCTCCTCAGACGCCACGATCGTAACTGCCAGTGTATTGTTGCTCAGCTTCTGGCCAACCGTGATCTCAAACGAGGGCGCCAGCCGGTCCTCGGAGATGGAGCGATGGTCCGCGCGGTTCTCGTTGCCCGCTAGATCGATCAGGTCGTTATTGTCAATCTCCACCGTCGGAGTCGCGTCCGTTGGCAGCGGCTCGTCGAGCGTCAGGAACAGGATGTGCCGCGCGTCCTGTTTATTCGTGTTCTCCTCAAGACCCAGATCGTCCACCACGTCGTCGGCAGTGCCGCTCGTCGCCGTCTTGGCGTTGAAGTCGAGGTCCATTGCGCTGCCTGCGCCTTCGCTCGTCTCGCCAACGTCAATCTTGTTGTTCCCCGTGTTGCTCAGCCACGTGACTCTCAACACGATGCTTCCGGGAACCAACACGTCCTGCGCATCAACCAGATCACCCTGAACCGTGTCGTCAAACACCAGGGCGATGCGATCACGCTGGTTCTCCACCAAGACGTAAGACTTCCCGGACCGGCTGTTGACGCCCCAACCCGTGATGGCCTTCTGGATCTCCGGATCAATGGTGTCCACCACGTAGTTGACGGTCTTCGTTGATACGTTGCGGGCCGCATCGTATGCCGTGATTGTGACCTTGACTCTTACCGTTACGGGATCGGCATCATCGGTGCCCTCGGCGGCTTCCGCTGAAGCGGTGACGTCAATAGTCAACTCGTAGCGCTCGCCGTCGTCGAGCTCATCGTCCACGTCCAACTCTGCGGTGTCCAGGGGATCCCCCGATTGAGCTTCGCCAACGGTAACCACAAACTTCTGGCTCACGTAGGCTAGACCTGCCTTGATCTGTGCCTCGGCGATATCGTGAGAGTCCTCAAAAATCCCGGAGTCAGCGTCCGTTACATCGAAGAGCACTTCGAAGTCGTCCTCGTCAATGTACGCGCCGTCAGCCAGGGTGAACCCGCCAATGGTGGGCCCAACCAGGTCAACCTCTGCGCTATCGACCCGTACGCTCCGCGGGCTCTGGTCGCTGTACCGAACTGACAGCGTATCGCCATGCTCAACACCAATTAGGGCGTTCAGCAGCATGGTCGCGTCGTCCGCATCGTTCAGCCCAAGGTTGTCCCGGTGCGCGTCAATCGCGGTGCTCAGCAGCAGCACTTCCGCGCAGCGCTTCCCGTATTGGGCTGTGGTTTCATCAGTGGCCGCAGCACCGTCGCAGAACGTCTCAAACCGATCGCTCTCGTCGGTCGCATCCGCCGTGCCCGTCGCATCCACGGCTGCGCGCAGGTGCGAGATGTTGTTGTTCAGCGCCTGCGTCTTGTAATTGACTGTGAAAACGTCACCGGTAATGGTTACGACGTTAGTCGTCACCGTTACCGTTACTGTCCCAGTTGACGGATCGAAGGCGCCTTCAGCGTCAGCAGCGGGCACTGTCGTACCAGTTACTGCAATTTGCTCTTCTGCGGTGCGACTAGCTCCTCCCACAATGGTAGCCGTGACGGAACCTGCTACCAACACATTGTCAGCGTCAACTGACAGCGTCACCTCTAACGTTGATTGTAATGGCGCCTCAGCAGTGGCACCGACCATCAGTACCACCCCGGTTGCATCAACTGCTTCCCCAGGGACGGGCTCCCATTCGGTCATCGCTTCCTTAAAGTCGCTGCGAATCACGCCGAAGCGCGCAACAAAGACGCCGGAGTCCTTTGACGGGGCGCCTTCAAAAGCTTGGGCATTGACGCCTGCCGCCTGATTCGCGTATACGCCAAGATCCTTCTCGCTTGCCGGAATCCTGATTGGATCGCCCGACGAACTGGTCACCTCAATGAGGCTCTTTCCAGCGTTGGAGCCTGCGTTCTCGCCAAATTCCAGCACGTCCACGCCGGCCGACTCGAAAGTAATCCGTAAAACTGGCGTTGCTGGTATTGTCTCGCCATCAATTAGGTCCTCGGGAGGAGTGCCGCCAGGCAACGCAGGAACTTCATCAATGTCGATGAAAATTCCATTCTTGTCGGTGTTTACATCATTGAAGGCATTGGCTGCCCTCACCGTGCGCACGCTCCGGAATGCCGCCTTTCGGGCGGGGGTCGCCGCGACATCTTCAGTAGCTGCTACCGCCGCTAGCGCCGGTACGTACCAACCGGTCTGAATGATGATGTCCGCAGCATCCAACCCATCGTTGCGGTTCGCGTCACCCACGACCAACTCGGCGAGAGCGGTTGCATCTCCACCTGTGCCATCCCCATAAAAGTTCCCCGCCCCGTCAGTGACTTGGGCTGGGGTGGCGCTGTTATCTTCACCACCCGTAGTGTTGGGATCGAGGTAGAAGAGGTTGCCGCCTCTTACGTCGGTGGTCGGAATCAATGTGTAGTACGCGTTATAGGGAACCAACGTATTCGCCGTAGCGTCGTTGTCCGCAATGACGACGTACAGGGTTCCGCCGGCGTCCTCAAGGGTCTCCGGCACCGTCCCCGTCTTGTCAGAGACAAAGTTGGCCTCCGTCAGCCTGTCGAACGCCGATCCGGTTCTTCCGGACGGGTTCGCAAGCTCATCGGGCGTGACGATTTTGACATCGCCGGTGGCCGCGCCCACGCCAATTGCCGGGATCATGGCTACTGCCAGGATCGCGGCTGCCAAAATAAGTAGTGCCTTGCGCTTCACAGGAAGCCCCCTTCCGCTTTGTGATCAGGGCCGTGGCGGCCCGGCTTCATGAGTGTAGAGGAAACCATCGGTCTTGCGGTGCGCCGCGCCGTCGGACTTCGCGACTGCCACGGTTCTCGTACGTGCATCAACCCCTCCCGGATCCTGAGCGCTTGGCTGCCCGTCTCTCCGCGTGATGCGGACGGCTGGGGCTCACCTGCTCCCCCGCGCATTTCGACCACCGTGTCTGTGTGGGACTTCCGCATATCGGGTCGTCCGCTCTCCATCTCGTATCTGTTCCCAACCGGGGCCGGGAACCCTATTTGTATCTGCCGAACCTTGCCCGTCTGCGCATTAACACATACGCGCAAAGCCCCCACGCCTAGCGCTAGGCGTAGTCACTTATGGGACTATAGGGGAACTTTCTTGGCCTTGTCAATACTTCGATTGCGCCAGTTAGCTACGTCTCTTGAATTTGGTCTAAAACCGGTTTTCATACTGGGTTTTCCAATCTGACCACCAGATACAGCAATTCATCCACGTGAATAGCCATATGCAAGGATGCGTCGCCCGCGCGAGCCTTGAATATGCCCCTTACGCGCCTTTCGGACATCCTAGATTTCCTTTGAGAGCGTGCCGATGAATTCCGCGTTCGTCTTCGTCTTTGACAGGCGATCCAGAATGCGTTCCGCGGCGTCTGAGGAATCAAGGTTGGAGTTGGAAAGCATGGCCAACATGCGCCGCAGGGTGACGATGCCGCGATACGTCGGGCCATCGTAGAGTCGCTCGTCGCGCCGCGTGCTTGACTTGAGCACGTCAACGGCGGGATAGATGCGTCGCTCCGCCAGGCGGCGGTCCAGGTGGACCTCCATGTTGCCGGTGCCCTTGAACTCCTCGTAAATGAGCTCATCAAGTCGTGAGCCGGTGTCGACAAGGCACGTGGCGACGATGGTGAGGGTTCCGGCCTCCTCCGTGTTGCGGGCGGCGCCGAAGAAGTGCTTGGGCGGATACAGGGCCACGGGGTCCATGCCGCCGGAGAGGGTGCGCCCGCTGGATGGGGCAGCGATGTTGTAGGCGCGGGCCAGGCGGGTGATGGAATCAAGGAGGATGACGACGTGCCGCCCGGCCTCCACGAGACGCTTGGCGCGCGCCAGGACAATCTCCGCGACGCGGGTGTGCTCCTCCACCGGCTCGTCAAAGGTGGATGAGATAACCTCCACGCCCTTGACGGTGCGCTCCCAGTCCGTGACCTCCTCCGGCCGCTCGCCGATGAGGGCGGCCATGACGTGCGTGTCCGGATAACGGGTCGTGAGCGCCTCCGCAATCTGGTGGAGCAGGATGGTCTTGCCCGCCTTGGGCGGCGAGACGATGAGCGCGCGCTGGCCCATGCCAATGGGCGCGATGAGATTCAGGAGTCGCGCCGCGACGGCCTTCTGATCCGTCTCCAGGTCATACAGCTTGTCCGGGAACAGCGCGGTCAGCTGGTCAAACGGGGGCCTCCTGCGCGCCGTCTCCGGGTCTTGCCCGCTGACCATGTCAACGCGCAACATGCCGTAATACTTCTCCCCGGTCTTGGGGGACCGCACCTGGCCGGTGACGAAGTCGCCCGTGCGGATGCCAAAGCGCCTGATCTGGGACTGCGCGACGTAGACATCATTAATGTTGTGGCGCAGGTTGCGATGGCGGATGAATCCGTAGCCGTCGTTGGTTGTTTCAAGGATGCCGCCGGCGTTGATGACGCCGCCGCGCTCGCCCAGGGCCTGGATGGCGCGATGCACAAGGTCATCCCTGCGATAGATGGCGGCATTGGGCATGCCGAGGGTCTCGGCGAGCTTCGCGGCGTCATCGCGGTTGAGGCCCTCAAGCCACGGAATGTCGACGTTCTGCAGCTCGGGCGGCAGCTCCTGGTTGATCATGCGGCGCTGGCCGGTGTCGGCCGTTTCATCCCCGGCGTCGTCATCAACGGGCCCGATGCGTTGCCGCTCAGGCCCGGGACGATCTCTGTCCTGTCGACGGCGCGCCTGCCCTTGCAGATCGGACCGTCTGGCGCCGTTGCCGGGGCGGTCCCTCGGGACGCGGCGCGGGGCGGCCTGGACGTTCTGGACGGCCTCCTGGCCGGAGGCGGCCGCGTCGGTCACGGCAGCCGGCGTCGCGGCGGTGGCGCCGTTCGCCAGGGGCGCGGGGGCCTGTTCCACGGAGTCCGCAACGGGAATCGTGTCAAGGACGGCCTGCGCCTCGGCTTCGTCGGCGGTCTTGCGCGTTCGCGCGCGAGCGGTCGTGGACGGGGCGCGGGGCGTTCTCCTGGGCTTGTCAGTGTCGTCTGTATCTCGGGGCTGCAATGCGGCGTCTCCCTAATCTATTCGTCAGGTTCATCGCGGGGGGTGGTTGGGTTATTGAATTGATGAGAGGTTGCGGGTCAGGCGACCTAACCCGCGCGGCGGGCAGGCTGTTGGGCTGGTTCGTCAACGCGCTGATGGACTTCCTGCGCGCCGTTCACGTCGCCTTCACGGCGGGCCCCTTCGCCCTCAAGCGGCATCGGAGCCTGCTCACCGGCGCGGAGTATGCGGGCGGCGGTTGAGACGAACTCCCGAAAGAGGGGATGAGGGCGCGTGGGGCGGGAACGAAACTCCGGATGGAATTGGGTCCCTATCATGAACGGGTGGTCACGGATCTCCGTGATTTCCGCCAGTCCCTGCTCATCATACAATCCACTGACGATCAGGCCCGCGGCGTCCAGGCGGTCTCTGTAGGCGTTGTTGAATTCAAATCGGTGGCGGTGACGCTCGACGATGGCGCCGAGCGGGCGATAGGCGTCGGCGGCGCGCGTGCCTGAGATAAGCCGGCAGGGGTAGGAGCCCAGGCGCATGGTGCCGCCCTTTTGGCTCACATCCTCCTGATCTTCCATTATATGGATGACAGGGTCCGGCGTGGCGACGTCAAACTCCGTGGAGTTGGCGTCGGGCAGACCCAATGCGCGCCTCGCATACTCAATGACCATGACCTGCATTCCAAGGCACAGGCCCAGGTAAGGTATCTGCTGTTCTCTGGCGTATGAGGCGGCGCGGATCATGCCCTCGATGCCGCGCTCGCCAAAGCCGCCGGGAACGATGATGCCATGCGCGCGCTCAAGGTGGCGCTCCCAGTCCGGCTGCTCCAGCTCCTCGGCGGAGATCCACTGGATGTCAATATCGACGCCGATCTCAAGGCCGGCATGGGACAGCGCTTCCTTAACAGAGAGGTAGGCATCGCGCAGCTCCACGTACTTGCCGACAAGGCCGATGGTGAGGGGTGGCTTGGGAGCCTCAAAGCGCCGGACAAGATCACGCCAGTCATCAAGCTGCGGGCGGACATCCATATATTCCGTGAGCTGCATCCTATTAAGGAGGTACTCTCCGACGCCGGCCTCTTCAAGGAGAAGGGGGACGCGATAGATGGTGTCAACGGTGGAGAGGGGGATCACAGCCTCCGGCTCAACGTCGCAGAAGAGGGCGATCTTGTCGATTGTCTCCTGCGTGGCCTCCTCTTCGCTGCGGGCGATGATGACGTCAGGCCGGATGCCGGCGCTGCGTCCGAGTTCCCGGACGGAGTGCTGCGTGGGCTTGGTCTTGAGCTCGCCGGTTGCGCCGAGCTGGGGAAGATACGTGACGTGAACAAAGAGGGCGTCGGCGCGGCCAACCTCGTTACGGACCTGCCGGATGGCCTCCAGGAATGGAAGGCCCTCAATGTCGCCGACGGTCCCGCCAACCTCCACGACGATGATTTCCGCGCCGGACTCGTCCGCAATCTGGCGCATGCGCGTCTTGATTGAGTTGGTGACGTGGGGGATGACCTGAATGGTGCCGCCGAGGTAATCGCCGCGTCGCTCTCGGGAGAGGACGGAGGAGTAGACCTGGCCGGCGGTGACGCTGGATGAGCGCGTGAGATCCGTATCAACGAATCGCTCATAGTGACCCAGGTCAAGATCGGTCTCCGCGCCGTCGTTCGTGACAAACACCTCGCCATGCTGATAGGGGGACATGGTGCCGGGATCGACGTTAAGGTAAGGATCAAGCTTTTGAACAGCGACCCTGATGCCGCGACTCGTAAAGAGTCGCCCTATGGCGGCGGCGGTGATGCCCTTTCCAATGGAACTAACGACGCCGCCGGTCACAAAGACATACTTCGCCATGAATCCCCAATAGGACAGCCCCGCAGAAGTGTTTCAGGGGGCTTGTCGAATCCGCTTTGTCCGTCACCAAACGCTTGGCGCATACGCACATACCAATGCAGCGACTCAAAATGTCAGGGGAGCGTACCGAATCCTTCGTGCGGCCGCAGCGCGCCCACACCCAGCAACGAACTTCACTATGCGACTGCCAACGCCCCGTGTCAACATTAAATTGGCGCAGCGCGCATCAATGCTATGGCTTGATTGCGCTCCCCCGCCGGGCGTCCGCTACTCGAAATCAATGAGAAGAGCGATTGCTTTGGGCGTTAGCCGGCGCGCCAGCTCCGTCACGAGTCGGACGGCGTTGGCGAAGTCATCGCGGTGAATGACGCCGTTGTGGCTGTGGAGATAGCGCGTGGGGACGGTCGAGTCCGCCCATTGCCCTGATACGCTGCCAGATGAGCCAAACCAAACCCATCGCTATTACCAGCAACCACCGGCTGACTATGCGTGTGTATTTCATCTTGCTAGCACGAGAAGTCCCCGCCAGGAGGGGGGCTGACTGTTACGCTTTCAACCATCCTGCCGTAAGCATCGGAGTACACCATCTCTCCCTTCCCTTGCACCGCGAGGAGTCTGGGA
Organism: Dehalococcoidia bacterium; assembly: GCA_965237465.1. Taxonomy (GTDB): domain Bacteria; phylum Chloroflexota; class Dehalococcoidia; order UBA6926; family UBA6926; genus VXMO01. The sequence continues at coordinate 1,744,511 of OZ250138.1, read as the reverse complement.
GAGGTTCCATCACGATTCACGGTGTAGAGGAGTGCAGAGGTCGGGTTCTCCTCCATTCGCGAAACCCTTCTATAGGAATAAAGTATATCTGAGAGACGCACCGCGATCCTGGAACCGTCCGGCGACCAGGCCGCCAACATGGGGAGTCCGTCGTCATCATCTGGATACCAATATGTGCCTACGTCTTCATGGAGATGTTCTGTAAGGATGCATTCAGGGATTGGGATGGACAGTGGAGACCCGTCAAGAGGCACCCGAACAGCATTGCTTTCCAGGAGTATCTCGGAGCCATCCGGTGACCATGACAGATCACCTATCCAGGGATACGTCGGATAACGCCAGGCCCACAGATAGTAGCTATAGGGCTCCGTTTCCCCGGAAGAGGTCTGGACCTCTCGAAAGCCCCCCTGTTGGACCTCCCAGAAAACCAGCCAATTCGTGCTCGCTACGACAGGATCCGAGCCGTCAGCCGCAAAAGTACGGAGTCCAATCAGGCCAGACGGATCTTCATTAACGTCGAAAGAAGGCAATCCATTCTCAACATCCTCATCGGTGTGTGTGACAACAGCTATGCGCTGCCCATCCGGCGACCAGGCGGGGCCGCTTGCGGCGTTCTCTGTTATCTTCGCCAGATCGGTGCCGTCCGCCTCAATTGTGTAGACGCTGGCGTTGTAGTACCGACCCCAAGTCACTTGATCTTGACGAGGAATCCATTCAAACGTGACAAATGCGATCGTCTGCCCATCGGGAGACCACCTAGGGGCAGCCTTCCCGACCTTGTCACCAATGGGCAACTCGATGTCTTGAAATGTGCCCTGTGAAGTTGAGTCCTCGGGCAGGGTATAGATTACAAGCCGACCTGCACCAGGTTCAACTCGCCTAGGCAGGGGCGATGTCACAAATGCAATTCTGTTTCCATCCGGTGACCATACGGGGAAGTTGTCAATGGTTATGTTCTCTGTCAAACGTACCGCGTCCCCCGTGCCGTCTAGGCGAGACAGCATTATCTCGTAGTTGTATATCCAGTGGCCCCTGTGCTCGATGAATATGCACTCCGAATAGACGATATGCGATCCGTCGGGAGACACATCGAAAGAGATCATGGTTCCGCCGCGACCACGAAGAGGAGCGCGTGGCTGAGATGACGGATCAACGATCTTCTCCAGGGAAGGGCGCGGCGAGTCAGCGCTTGGGTCGGTAGTGACACTGTAGAGAACAGCCGATCCAAAGAACGGTCCCCTTGAGACGTCAAACAGAATCCCGGAACCGTCCGGAGTCCATCGCAGATAATTCTCATAGTTCCAGAGTCCTCGAGGACCTGGACCCACTGAGTCAGAATTTGAGTCAGAATCCGACCAAGAGAGGGAGCGACATGCGCCGCCCTCATTAACTTGCATGGGTGGGGGTAGCTCCCCGGGCGACAATACCGGTGCAATTCCGGTCTCGTCGCGGTTGTTCTGTGTTGGTGTTTCTCGGTGAATGGCGCTTGGCAGCGGCGTTACGGCATTGTCGTCAGCGGGGCCATCACTATTGCACGCCGCAAAGAGTGCGGTAGCGACGATTGCGAGGAGAATCCTTAGTGGCATCTTACGTCACCTCGACTGATACAAGGCATAGACTGCGAGAATGTCGAACGGATGTGGGGAGCAATCCGGTTTACGGAGATTCGTCATAACCCTCATGCCCGCCAGTGTAGCGATCGGTGAGAGGTGTGCAAGAAACCTCGGATGGCGAGGGTTGGGGGGATTGGCCGCCCTACGGGCGTCCGCTACTCGAAATCAGTGAGAAGGGCGATTGCTTCGGGCGTCAGCCGGCGCACAAGCTCCGTCACGAGGCGAACGGCGGAGGCGAAGTCATCGCGGTGAATGACGCCATTGTGGCTGTGGAGATAGCGGGTGGGGACGGCGATGTTGATAGACGGGGCGCCCGCGCCCGCCTTTTGCATTTCCGCGCCGTCCTGCCCATATCCGGCCAACACGTTGAATTGCAGCGGGATATCAAGGTCGGCAGCCACTTCAGCGCACAGGTCGCGCAGACGGAGGTTGGGCAACATGGAGCTATCGTGCAGAAACACGGTGGGGCCGCCCCCAAGGATCTCCTGCGCCTCATCCTTCGTGATGCCCGGGTAGTCCCCGGCCACGCCGGATTCCAGGTTGATGCCGACGCTTGGCCGGACGCGGCTGCTGCTCGTGTGGGCGCCGCGAAGGCCGACCTCTTCCTGCACGGTGGCGACGCAATAGACGGTCGCGTCGAGCCGATCTCCCGCGTCGCGCAGCGCGCGGGCGGTCTCAACCATGACGGCAAGGCCGGCCCGATCATCCCACGCCTTGCCAAGGTACAAGGGCCCGCCGCTCAGGCTCACGAAACGGCTGTCCGGCGCGATGGGGTCGCCGGGGCGAATGTCCAAGCGTTGCTCCGCGTCCTCCTTGTCGGCCGCGCCAACGTCGATGAACAGGTTCTCTTTGCGGAAGATCTGCGTCCGCGCTTCCGGCTGCATCACGTGGACGGTCTTGATGCCGGTCACGCCCGGCACGGGGCCATTTCGCGTCAGCACAGTCCAGCGCTGATTGACGATGGCCTGATCAAGCCAGCCGCCGAGGGTCTGAAACGTCAGATACCCCTCCTGAGTGATCTGCCGGACCATGAGGCCGACCTCATCCATGTGGGCGGCAAGCATGACTCGGGGAACGTCCTCCGACTCGTCCCCAATCCGCGCGATGAGAGAACCGATGCCGTCCGTCTCCACGGAGTCCGTCACTGGCGTCAGCTCGCGACGCATGATCGCGCGCACAGCCCCCTCATGCCCCGTCGGCCCGGGAGCGTTGGAGAGCTCCTCCAGGAGATTCATCTGTGGTTCGTATCGATCCTGATTCATGCTCATGCGTCCATCCCATACCAAGCGCTCTTAAGGCAATTCGGCCGTTCGTCATCTTGCGCCATTATCGCCGACGCGAGAACCTGCGCCTCCTGGAGCGAGCCTGCGATTCGGTGCACGACGCCATGCGTTCGCGGGCCGACCACGTTAAACTCAATAGATGCTATCCGCTATCAAGAGGCGGTTCCACTAAAGACAAAAGGGAGCTTTACTCAACCGTGTCTCATCAAGAGGGATCCCCGCCCGACGCCGATCTTGCCAGCCATACTCATGATGGGAGCCGAGTCTTGGAAGGTCGCTACCTGGGCGAGAACGAGAATCTGCTCCGGATGCGGCATTCCGCCGCGCACATGGTGGCGGAGGCCGTGCTCTCCCTCTTTCCTGACGCCAAGCTCGGCATCGGCCCGCCCATTGAGGACGGGTTCTACTACGACTTCCTCCTGCCGCGCACGCTGACGCCGGATGACTTGCCGGAGATCGAGGCCCGGATGCGGGAGAGCGCCGCGGCTGCAGCGCCGTTCGTTGTCGGCGAGCTGCCGCGCGAGGAGGGCCTGCGACGGTTCGCCGATCAACCCTTTAAGCAAGAGATCATCAGCAGCCTGACCGATGAGACCGTTTCCACTTACACGCATCGGGACTTCACGGATCTCTGCCAGGGACCGCACGCCGAGTCCACGGACAAGACCGGGGCGTTCAAGCTCCTGCGCGTCGCGGGAGCGTATTGGCGCGGGGATGAGGCCAACCCCCAGCTGCAACGCATCTATGGCGCGCTCTTTGAGACCCAAAAGGAGCTTGATGCCCACATCGAACGGCTCGCGGAGGCTGAACGCAGAGATCATCGGCGGCTGGGGCGCGAGCTGGACCTCTTCTTCTTTGACCCCATCGCGCCCGCGAGTCCCTTCTTCCTGCCAAAGGGCGCAACGGTCTACGGACTAATGGTGGAGTTCATTCGCGGCCTTTACGACACCTACGGCTACCAGGAGATCATTACGCCGCAGATATTTTTGACCGATCTGTGGAAGCGTTCCGGGCACTATGACAACTACCTGGAGAACATGTACCTCACGCAGTCGGACCAACAGGAATTTGGCGTCAAGCCGATGAACTGCCCCGGCCATTGCGTCGTTTATCAGGCGCAACTGCACTCATACCGCGAGCTGCCGCTGCGCTACGCGGACTTTGGCCGCCTGCACCGCAATGAGCGGTCCGGCGTCACGCACGGCCTCACTCGCGTCCGCAGTTTCTCGCAGGATGACGCGCATATCTTCTGTCGTTTGGATCAGATCCAGGACGAGTTCTCGTCGCTGATTCGCATGATGCGCGACGTGTATGACGCGTTCGGGCTGAATGAGCCGCGTTACACGCTGTCATTGCGGCCTGAGAAGAGGGTTGGCAGCGATGAGACGTGGGATCTGGCGGAGCAGGCGCTGCGGGACGCGCTGTCCGCGGCAGGGGCGGATTTTGAGGAGATTCCCAACGAGGGCGCGTTCTACGGCCCCAAGATCGATCTCTTCTCCCAGGACGCGCTGCGACGCGAGTGGCAACTGAGCACGTTCCAGCTGGATTTCAATCTGCCGGAGCGTTTCGACCTGGAGTACGTCACGGAGGACAACACTCGCGAGCGGCCCGTCATGATCCATCGCGCGATTCTCGGGTCGTTGGAGCGGTTCTTCGGCGTCCTGCTTGAGCACAACGCAGGCGCATTCCCCACCTGGCTCGCGCCTGTCCAGGCGGTGGTCATTCCCATCGCGGATCGCCACGTCGCCTACGCCCGCGAGGTTCAGGGCCAACTCCATGCAGCGGGCCTCCGAATCGACGTTGACGACCGCAATGAGCGCATGAACGCCAAGATCCGCGACGCCCAGGTGCAGAAGATTCCCTACATGCTCGTCGTCGGCGATCGCGAGGCCGAGTCGGGGGCAGTGGCGGTGCGGCTTCGGGAGAACAGCGAGAATCTGGGGGCGATGGAGGTGGGGGAGTTCTTGGAGCGGGTGCGGGGAGAAGTGGCGGGGCGGAGGTGAGTGGGAGCGCCAAGATCAACAAGTACCTCTATTGATCGTCTAGACTACGATCCACCACACCCACAGGGACGCGCCAGGAGGATTCATGTTTGACACCAACCCAAAGCTGCTCAGCAAGCTCCTAGACAATGTCGAATCGGCAGAGATGCAACTTCCAGACTTTCAGAGGGGCTGGGTATGGGACGACGACCGCATTAGGGCCCTGTTGGCGAGCATCTCTAGAGGTTTCCCCATTGGCGCGGTCATGACGCTGGAGGCCGGCGGCGACATTAGACTGAAATCTCGCCCGGTTGAGGGCGTCGATGCAAATGACGCAACGCCGGACTCGTACCTCCTAGACGGACAACAGCGACTGACGTCGCTCTACCAAGCCTTGCGCCATCCTGAGGCGGTAAGTACCAGCGACAGAAGCCGCGGACGGAAAGTAAAGCGTTGGTATTACGTAGATATGCAGGCTGCACTGGATGGATCAGTCGACCGAGAAGAGACCATCGTAAGCGTTCCCGAGGACAAAGTCTTGACCGAGGACTTTGGCCGTCGTACCGTTCTCGACTTAACAACGACAGAAAAAGAATACGAACAGCACTTGATGCCATCAGAAAAGCTTCTCGACTCCGGAAGATGGCTCAGAAACTACGGGAGGCACTGGCACAATTCCTCAGAGCCCCACCCTTCCGGTGACGCCGATGACTTTGTCGACAGATTCGACAAGGAAATAGTCGAAAACTTCTCAAAGTACTTGTTACCGGTGATCGAACTCGGTAAGCAGACCCCAAAGGAGGCCGTTTGCACGGTCTTTGAGAAAGTAAACACTGGCGGCGTCGTCCTAAATGTCTTTGAGCTGGCCACAGCATCTTTCGCCGTGGACGACAGTTTCTCTTTGCGTGACGACTGGGCAGAACGCCGAAACAGGCTCTTCTCAAACTGGGGAGTTCTCCAAGGTTTCGAAGGCGATCAGTTTCTCCAAGCGATTGCGCTGCTCAAGACTCAGAAAGATCGCCAAAACGCCGTGTTAGAAGGAAAGTCCGGCAACCAGTTGCCAGGCGTAGGTTGTCGGAAGCGGGACATTCTCAACCTTGACCTTAGTGACTACCGCACATGGGCTAACAGAGTTGAGGATGGTCTTGCTGAGGCAGCAAAATTCCTCCGAAGCCAATACGTCTTCGGTAGATGGAACGTCCCATACAACACTCAACTGGTTCCATTGGCGGCCCTTTTTGTTGAGCTCGGAGCGGAAGCCAATACGGCAACCGCACGTGAGCGTATAGAGCGTTGGTACTGGGCGGGAGTGTTTGGGCAGCTCTATGGCGGCTCGGTCGAAACTCAGTTCGCGCGAGACCTAGTCGATGTGGCCGCATTTGTCCGTACGGGGAAGATTCCCGACTCCCTGAGTCAAGCTGACTTTAATCCGCAAAGGCTGATTGCGTTGAAGACAAGGAACAGCGCAGCATACAAGGGGGTCTATGCACTTCAGATGAAGAATCAGGCCGCTGACTGGATAACTGCGGAGCCTCTATCGTTCGCCACTTTTGACAACAGCAATATCGACATCCACCACATTTTCCCCGTTGCCTGGTGCCAAGGACAGCAGCTCCCGCGACACCTTTTTGACTCAATCATTAACAAGACACCAGTTGACGCACACACAAATAGGGTAATGGGCGGTCGCGCTCCTTCACATTATCTCAGTCGTCTGCGCGATAACTTGCGCGACGGCAAACTCGAAGAATTGCTGAAGTCCCATTGGCTAGACATAAGGAATCTCGAAAGCGATGACTTTCGTGCGTCGTTCGTCGAGCGAGCCCAGGAGATACTTGAGTTAATTGGCAGAGCAATGGGCCGGGACTTGGGGGACGGACGACCAGTCTTCGAGACGGCTCTCGATAACGCCGGCATTCTGCGAGAATTTGTCGACGAGGATCCAGATTTTAATACCACTGGTGAAAGCGAGCAGGAGCCTGCCGCTGCCTAGCTACCTCCTACAGCGTGAGTTCTGCCTGGATTAGCTCGCCTTTTAGGGGGTCTACTTGTAAGGCCAGGGCCTCCAGGGTGTAGGCACCCAGGAGCGGTCTTGCGTTTTCGGGGCCGAACACGACGTATGTTGAGATCTGGTCACCGGCATACTCGACCATCGCCTCGCCGACAGGCATCTCGATCCTGCGGCCATCGGCGAAGTTGAGTGTTCTCGTCCTCGTCGGTGTGATGCCTAGTTCGGTCAGGACGCCGGACGGGAGGAGGGAGTAGAACGCTCCGGTGTCTACCAAGGCTTCTACATCACGAGAGAGCGTTCCTTCTCGGTTTGATACGGTAATGCCTACGCGAAACGATCCCATTCGAATTGTCCTCTCCCAGCTACTGCAGCGATTCGCCTAGCCTCTCGCACCACTATAACCACCTCTCTAGTCCGTGTACTAATGGCGCGTGCCTCACTGCGAGCATTGGCACGCTACTACGCATTTGGGCGGGGCACGGCGGGAGCCGGACGCGGCTTAGACAGGGTGGATGTCTGTTTGGGTGAAATCATCGCCTTTGAAGAGGAGGGGTTCCTGGGTCATTTCTGAGAGGGCGTAGGCTAGGCAATCTCCGAGGTTTAGGGCGGCGGGGTGGTTTCCTCTTCCGTATCTTCTCCAGGCGCGGCGGGCTACGGTGACCAGTTCAGGGGTAACGGGGACAACCTCGATATCTGCATTCTCGATAAAGGCGTCGAGTTGATCGCCACCAATCCGACCTCTCCGACTTTCTACCACGAGGGCCGTTTCCAGAAGATTCAAGGCAGAGATTTGATTGACACCCGCATCCTCGATAGCCTCTGCGTAGCGTCTCGCGTCCGGTTCCCTAAAGAGGATGGCGCATATTGCCGACGAGTCGATGATCACTTCGGCAGGCCATGTTCGTCATAGAGAAAGTCGCCGATTTCCGTGGAAGAAGGGCCTGGACCCATGTGCGCGGCGAATTCCTGACCGATGGCCATTAACTTATCGGCAAGGTGATCTCGGCGGCGGCGTTCGCGCTCCAGCCGCTCACGCAAGGCGATCGTGATGGCCTGGGTCTTGTTCTCGGAGGTCAACTCCGCCAGTTCTTCTGCGAGTCGGCAGGTTTCGGGGTTCTTGATGTTCAGGCTCATTTGGCACCTTAGGGTAGATGTTTTTCTGTATGTCTACCCTACTCCGGATTCGGCGCAAGCGCAAAGGCCGCGTCGCGACGCGGTCCTACATGTTGTTTTTTAGCGCGATTCGTTAGATTCCTCGGCTGCGCTCGGAATGACGAGGGGGCGGGAATACTTGACCCGTTGGGAAGGGCCGCCTATCGTACGGGCAGTCTGGGGATGTCCCCCAGGCGCGCGCAAACTGAACGGGAGACCGGCTGATGACTATGAATTCCACTCCAATGCCGACCGCACTTGGTCACCTTCGCGTCGTTGAAACCGGAGATATTGCCGCATCCTACAGCGCCGGCTATCTCGCGGGCCTCGGCGCTGACGTCATCAAAGTGGAGCCGCCGGGAGGCGACCCAAACAGGTGGCTCGCGCCTTTCGCGGGCGATATCGCCGATGCGGAGCGGGGCATCCCATTCCTGAACGCCAACATTAATCGACGCAGCATCGTGTTGGACATTGAAACGGCGGAGGGATTGGAGACGCTGGAGCGCCTGCTGGAGCGGGCAGACATCTTCGTCGAGTCAACGACCCCCGGCCGCCTTGCCTCGCTCGGCCTTGATGACGCCCGCCTCAAGGAGCTCAATCCCGGCCTTGTCACCGTCTCCATCACGCCGTTTGGCCAGTCCGGTCCGTACAGCCATTTCGCGGCCAATGAGGCCGTCGTGTCCGCCATGTCCGGCGTCATGATGAGCCAGGGGGACGACGGACGCGCGCCAGTCGTGCTGCCGTGCCACATCGGGTCGCAGTTAGCCGCCGTTCACGCGGCGTATCTGGGAATAGCCGCCGTCCGGCACCGACGCGCAACCAGCCAGGGACAGCGCATTGATCTTTCGCTGCAAGAGGCCCTGACCTATGCGGCCGTGAGCGCAATTGCCCGCTACAGCCAGCGGAACGAGATTGTCACGCGACAGGGCAGTCGGGGCGGGCCGGCCAACATTTATCAGACCAAGGATGGGAAATACGTCCAGATCGCGGTCTTCATGACCGGTCATTGGCGCGTCCTGTCGCGCGATTGGATGGAGGACGCCGTCCTGTCCGAAGAGGACTGGGATTCCTCCCAGTACCGCACGGACAATGAGGACCTGGCGCAGGTGCTGATCCAGTCCTTTATTGAACAGTTTGATCGGGATGAGTTTGTGGCCGAGGGGCAGAAGCGCGGCCTGGCCTGTTGCCCTGTCAACACGTTTGAAGACTTTGTGACGGAGCCCCACATGCGGGAGCGCAAGTGGTTCCACGTCATAAATCACCCTGTCGTCGGCGAGTATGAGGCGCCCGGCGCGCCGTTCATCATGGCGGCCACCCCATGGGTCAAGTCGGCCCCGGCCCCGCTCCTTGATCAGCACCATGACGAGGTGTTGGCGGAGTTGGCCTCCGTGACGCCTCGCCGTGACACCTATCCGGCCGCAACCAATGCGCACGCCCCGGACGCGCCGCTTCTTGAGTCGGTCCGCGTCGCGGACGTCACTCGCGCCTTCGCCGGGCCAATCGGCACGATGTTCCTGGGGTTCTATGGCGCCGAGGTTATCAAGGTTGAATCGGAGAGTCTTGAGGCCAACCGCGAGCCGACGCGCCCGCTATTCCCGGACATGAACCGCGCCAAACTCAGCTGCACGGTTGATATGCGCTCGGACGCCGGCAAGGACCTGTTCCGACAGCTTGCCGCAAAGAGCGACCTCGTCGTAGACAACTTCAGCGCCACCGTTATGAGACGGCTGGGCCTCGGCTATGACGACCTCGCCAAGGTCAACCCGGGCATCATCCAGATCGGGATGCCGGGGATGGGAACGACGGGGCCGCTCAACCGGTGGGTGAGCTACGGCAACAACCTACAGGCCGTCACCGGACTATCCCTATTGTGGGGACACCCGGAGTCTCCGATGCAGAACCACGCGAAGGGAGTCATCCCGGATTACGTCGGCGCGGCCTTCGTCGCCCTATCGGGCGTCGCCGCTCTTGAGTACCGCGACGTGTCCGGCAAGGGCCAGGCCATCGAAATCGCCCAGGTGGACGGTCAGGGCCAGATGATGGGCCCGGCCATTCTTGATTACACAATCAACCAACGTGTCTGGGGCAGCGTCGGCTATGAAGAGCCGTTGGCGGCGCATTACGCCCCCTACGGCGCCTACCCGTGCAAGTATGACGACACGTGGATTGTCATCGCGTCCGAGACGGATGATCAATGGAAGGCGCTTGCCAATACGATGGGCGCGCCGCAGTGGATCGACGATCCCCGTTTCACCGATGCAGCGGGCCGGCGGGCCAATCACGAGGAAATCGACAACGAGATCACCGAATGGACGCGCGCATTCACATCACACCAGCTGCTTTACATGCTCCAGCGCGCCGGCGTGCCCGCCGGGGTGGCCTCGAACGGCGAAGACCTCTACGGCGACGTGCATCTGCGCGCCCGGGGTCACGTCGTCCAAGCCACGCATGCGCCATGGGGACTCCTGTCCCACCAGGGACTTCCGGGGATTCCATCGCTCTCGCAGGCATCGGCCGCCAAGCCTGCGCCCTGGATAGGCGCGGACAACGAATACGTCTTCAAGAGCATCCTGGAAATGTCCGACGATGACATCAAAGCCGGCGTGGAGAGCAATGTATTACACTGAGTCAGGCGCGGCGTCCACAGCGTAGCGGCCGCGCTTGACGCTCTTTGCAGGGCGCATGTATATTCCAGCATTGAGCAATCACAAAAAGACTGAAAGCGGGGTCTAGATATACCGAGAGATTATCGCGTCAACCACCGAATAACCGTGCCTGAGGTGCTAGTCGTTACGGACACGGGGGATCGGATGGGAGTGATGCAAACGCCGGAGGCTGTCCGGTTGGCGCAGGAGCGTGGCCTTGATCTTGTCGAAGTAGCACCGGGCGCTCAACCGCCCGTTTGCCGCATCCTCGACTACGGGCGGTATCGCTATGAGCAGTCCAAGAAGGAGCGGGATCTCAAGAAGGGGCAGCACACGCAAGACCTCGGCGAGATTCGCCTCCGACCGAAGATTGGGCAGCACGACATTGAATTCAAGACCCGCACAGTCCGTAAACTGATAGACGCGGGCGACAAGGTAAAGGTCTCCGTCATCTTCCGCGGCCGGGAGTCAACGCACCCGGAATTGGCCGCGGGTTTGCTCAAGAAGGTGTCGGAGATGGTGGAAGACATCGCGGGGATTGATGCCGCGCCGCAGCTGGAGGGCAGAGGGATGAGCATGACTCTCGCCCCTCTCAGGCGCAAGCAGCCCGTCGGAGTCAGACCCGCGAGCGACACGGATATAGCGATTGAAGACGATCTAGTAAGTGAGCACGGGGATGGCGAAGTACAAACTCAAGACGCATAAGGGTACGCAGAAGCGTATCGGAGTCACCGGCTCCGGCAAGCTAACGCGACGAAAGGGCCATCAGAGCCATCTGCGTCGCCGCAAGCCCAAGGATGTGAAGCGGTTGTACTCTGAGGAGCTTCCGCTGAGCCCGGCGGACAGACGACGCGTCCAGCGTCTGCTGCCCTACGGCCCTTAATCCCCCGCCATCACCCCGGAGGACATAGTCTCATGACACGAGTCAAGGGCGGCCCCAAAGCGCGTCGCCGCCACAAGGAAGTCATCACCCTGATGAAGGGGCAATGGGGCTCGCGCCACAAGCTGTTCAAGCGCGCCCATGAATCCCTGCTCCACTCCTGGCAATACGCCTATGAACATCGCCGCGAGCGCAAGGGCGACATGCGTCGGCTGTGGATCACCCGGATCAACGCGGCCGCGCGGCTCAACGGGCTGACCTACGGGCAGCTGATTTACGGCCTCAAGCTGGCCGAGGTGACCATCGACCGCAAGATCATGGCTGACCTCGCCGTGCGTGACGCCGGAGCATTCACCCGCATCGCCGAAACGGCCAAAGAGGCTCTCTCCGCCGCCGAAGCCGCCACAGCCGCATAAGTTCCGTATCGGCCTCCGAGGGCATCGCGCCGCGTATGGCGCCGTGCCCTCGGTTCGTTTTTGTGCGTACCTACCGAACCTGCGCCAGACGCCGGTTGAAGCTCGGTGAACTGACGATCCGGCTGGGACAAGCTGCAAGGTGGCAGCTAGTTGCGCCTTGTGGATCAGCCGGTGATGCTGTTCGCGCCCTGGCATGGCTGGACCCTGAGTAGATAGAAGGAAATCTACATATCATCGAGTCCAGGCTTCCGCCTAGGATAACCACGACCTGCCAAGGGTGCGGTCCGAGGTTTCATGCTTACGCTGTGGCGCATGCTCCATGCTGCCGATGCCAACCATCGCATAAACCAGGTCAACGAGGGCAACGATGAAAAAGATGATTCCCCCGAAAAACGAAATTGCGCCAACCCAGAAGAAGAATCCTCGAACCCAAGCCTCCAGACTATCGGGGGCGCACGCATTGATATCAATGCCGTCCATTAGTTCAACAAACTGCAGGGACGGTACGGAGAGGATCATAAGGATAACTACGGCGATGAACTTTTGTGCGACGCTAATGAATTCTCTTCCCTTAGGGCCACGGAGACTCAGTCCGGCGTTGAGAACAAGTCCCCCAAGTACGGCGGATACCGCGACGACTCCCACGTCCAAAGTCTGCGGCTGGTCTAGCAATTGATCCAGCCCCTGTACGAGGAGCAAGACGAGCGGGGGGAAGAATATTGTCCAGCAGTACAGCCTCGCAATCCCACGGGAGGGGCGGGTCTCTAAGATTTTTCGGAACCAAGAAGGCAACTACATTTCGGTATCCTCCGTAGCGTGTTGGTCACTGCCAAGAACAGGTACAGTCAAATTGTAGACAACGTGCGCGCTGACGCACTTAGAATCCACATACTGCCCCTGAACAGGGTCAGATCACGCAGGAGGGATTCCTGACGTTTCAGACACATATCGGACACCGGCGAAGAATATGCAGAGACGGTAATCTGGCGCCCGCATGAACAACCGTGAGAACATTCTGCCGGTAGCGGTGGTGCGGCTGCCGGTGGCCCTCTCCGCCTCCGAAGCCGCCAAAGCCGCCTAAAGCCGCGCTCCCCGAGCGGGGGCAGACGGAGCCCAGCTTATCCTGAGCCTCTGTCGCAGGGCCGGCTGTCCGCCTTAGTACAGCGCGATGAGGGCGCCAATGGCGGCTGTCAGCAGGACGACCAGCCACGGCGGGGCCTTCCAGAACGCCAGAAGCGCGAACGCGCCTGTCGCCAACGCGAAGTCCTCCGGCGCCCTGATGGCGCTGGTCCAGACCGGATCGTAGAGGGCCGCGAGGAGCAGCCCAACGACCGCCGCGTTCACGCCCATCAGCGCCTGCCTGACTCGCGTGAAGCCCCGCAATTGCTCCCAGAACGGCAGAACTCCCTGGACCAGCAAGAACGATGGCAGGAATATCGCACAGAGCGCGAGCACGCCGCCGAGCCATTTGGGCATACCGAGATCAATCACCGTCCCCAGGTAGGACGAGAACGTGAACAGCGGCCCGGGCACAGCTTGGGCAGCGCCGTAGCCTGCAATGAACTCGTCCTTCGTCACCCAGCCGGGCGGGACAACCTCCGCCTCCAGCAGCGGCAGCACGACGTGTCCTCCGCCGAATACGAGGGACCCGGATCGATAGAAGCTATCGGCAACGGCAACTAGCGAGCTGTCCGTCAGTCTGCTCGCCACCGGCAGGGCCAACAGGAGGACAAGGAACGCGATCAGCGCCACCGTTCCGACGACCGCTCCGGTCCGTTTGCCGGGCTCGCCTGTCGGCTGCAACTCCGGCGGCCGAAGAAAGGCCAGACCGAGCGCCGCCCCGGCCGCGATCACGGCCAACTGCGCAACAATGCCTCCTGCCGCAAGCGCAACGACTGCCGCAAGTACGGCGATGGTGATCCGAGGCCTGTCCGGCGCGAGCGTTCTTCCCATGCCCCACAGCGCCAGCGCAACCACCGCGACCGCCACGATTTTCAGCCCGTGCAGCCAATCGCCCGCCTGCCCATCGAACGATTGCACGCCGTACGCGAACAGGATTAGCGCCAACGCCGAGGGGAGCGTGAAGCCAAGCCACGCGGCAAAGCCGCCGGCCATGCCGGCCCGCCTGATCCCGACGGCTATTCCAAGCTGACTACTCGCCGGGCCGGGCAGAAATTGACAGAGGGCGACAAGCTCCGCGAATCTCTCCTCAGTGAGCCAACCGCGCCGGACGACGTACTCCTGCCGGAAGTAGCCGATATGAGCGATCGGCCCGCCAAACGACGTTACGCCCAGGCGCGTTGCAACCAGCAGGACTTCCAGGACATTACCCATGGAATCGGCCCGACTCAGCCATGCGCCAGCGCCAAGGCTCCGACGCCTTGCTTCCCAGGCTCATCGCGGCCCGTTCATCCGAACCACCCAATGAATGCCATCGCCGCCGCTTCCGGGGTCCCCCGCTTCTTCCGCGTTCGGACAGATACATAGCAATATTGTTCACTATCCCTCATTTTTCCGATTGAATTATCGGAGCTCCCTGCCCGCTAACTGACCAAGGGTAGCGCCACTAACAAGCAGACGAGTCGCTTATCTGAAAGGGTAACGTGAAAAGTTCTGACTTGGCATGGTCTGGCGGGGCTACGCGTATGGTGCTGCGAACGTTTAGGGGGGAGGTGGAGCTGTGGCTTCCCAGGATCCGCGACTCATAACTACCAATGTCATGTGGCGCAGAGATACGACCGACACACCCTGCGTCTATATGGCAATCGTCATCCCAATACGTGGCCAGAGCCTGCTATGGGGCGTCGACCATCCTCAGTAGCGCTAGGATGGCGCGGCGGTTTCGTTGCGGCGAGGCCATGGCTTCCACTCCAGCGTCACCTGCCGTTCGCCCCCCGTCATCTGAAGGGCGCGGGAGCGCGAGACGCGGCTTTGCCTCGAACTATGACCACGGTCGTTAAACTGGAACCGTGATTCCTGCCAACCATCCCCCCACAGCGGAGGCACTCGCATCTCCTCGCGGAAACCGCCGGAGATTACGGCTTCTACCATTCTGATCATTTCCTCGATCGACTCGTCGGGCTTTTCGTCACAGGCGTCGCAGCCACAATCGGGGAATGGTTCTGTTCGCCAGGAGCCGAACCTGAAATGCAGCCCTGGTAACTCAGTGAACGCCACCACGATGGGCGCGGCTTGCGGGTCGTGGGGGACGAGTCTGATGGGAGGACGCGCAAGGCTTTCCCTGCCCAGTTCGTCGTCCACATCGTGTCCCTCTACCCGCTCGACCGCGAACTCCCGCTCCAACCTGTCGAGTAACTCCGTCGCTGCGTCGTGCAGGGGCTGGAAGCGTTCCGGGTTGGTTACGCGGGAGTACGCATCATTGGGCGGATCTTCTGTTCCCCACCTAGACCAGCTCATGCCATTGCCCTCCGGTGATTATATCGGCGCAACCTTTCGTGGCGGGCCCGTCTTCATGGATATCGTCGTCTGGATTGTGTAGCGCTAGTCTACTATGGGGCGTCACACATCTTCAGCAGTGCGAGGACAGGCTACCGGCGGACGCGCTTGTGGAGGTGGCGTCCCCCTCCGAGTTGCCATGGTCGTCTCTCCCCAGCTGTTCCGTTGCTTCCCCGTCGGTTACGGTGAGCGTGAAAGAGCCAAATGTCGCTCCGTCCCCTACTGCAATGTAATAGCCGCCTCCGGTCACAGCTTGCCACATCATCTTGTTGCTCCGACTATTGTTCGAAGAAAAGTCGGAATCCTCAAGGCGCGCAAGCTCCTGGCCGCCGGCGTCAAAGAGAGCCATAATTGGACGCGACGGGGCAGACAAACGGATCCAAGTCTCCCATTTGAGCGTAAAAACGTATTCAGCGCCAGATTCGACGAGGAAAACGAACAGTTCTTTATCGTCAGGGTCTTCGAATTCGATCGCAACGGCTTCCCCTATGGCTATTCGGGTGGCGCTCTCAAAGTCGTTGACATAGTCGTATGGCACAACATCCGGGTCTATACAGCCGGCCTCTATCATCTGTTGAAGAACATCCTCGGGCAGCCGGGCGGCAACCTCACCTAATTTTTCTTCTAAATCGGCTGCTGCGACCCCGATTAGCATGAGGGTAGCAAAGTCTATGACATCGTCCTTGCGCTGTGCATCAAAAACAGCCTGGATCGCGCGAAAGTTCTCGATGTTCAGCAGGCGCCACTTAGACAGTTGAGCCGGCGGGGTCAACGCCTCCAATCTATCCGCCTACGCCGCAATTTGAGAGGAGAGGTCACCAAAGGTGGCGTCATCCGCCAGGTCCTGCTCTGGCGAGGCGCAATGCGTCAGGTACTCGTCAAGGGATAAGGTCATTGCTGCAGGCGTCGACGCCGGCGTGGCTCCGGGCTGTGCTGTGACGGTGGGGGTGGGAACGGCCGTGGCCGACGTTGTCGGGTTTGGCGCATCGGAACACCCGGTCAACAGTATGGCAAGGAGTATCGCACCCGCTCCTAGCAATCCCAGGGCAATGGACTATGACATTATCACTCTCCTGGTGCAAGATTGGGCGCCACAGTTGCGTCTACGTTAGCCTTCCGCATGAGGCGCCGTAAGGTCTGTTTGCACCTATTGCGAGGGGTGCATTTGTACCTGTCCGATAAAGTACGATCAAACCTTGCCGCAGTCGTAGAGCGGCGTACATGATATTTCTCTAGTCGAGGCTTGAATATGCAGATTACGCCGCGTGATGCGATTGCAGGGCCACGCCGGGAGCCTAATCTGACCGATCCGGACGACCTGCGACAGCCTGAGGATTTCGGTATGGGTGCGATGGTTTCTTCTGATAGCCTGGCTGTTGCAGTTCAACTACCGGCCCAATTTCGGGGACCCTGTTTATATTCCGACCACGTTGTTGGCAGGATCGTTGCTGACCCTCAACGGCTACGTTCACTATCGCATCCAGTCGAATCGGACGGTCACGCGGCGCTGGGCGCTCGCTCTCAGCGTGATGGGCGCGGCGATGATTACGGCGGGCATCGCGATCTCATCCAGTGGATTTCAGAACAGTTTCTTCGTGCTGTACTACCCCACCCTCGCCATGTTCGCCGTGGTGTTTACCTCCTTCAGGCTCAGCTTCGCCTGGGCGACGATGGTTGCGACCGTGTACGCGGCGTTAAGCCTGGTAATGGAGCCGGGCGTCGAATACGAGCTTAAGGAGGAGAAGGTATTGTTCACGAGGATCGTCGTCATGTACGCGGTCGTCGCGGCGGTCAACCTGGTCTCCAGATACGAGCGGATCAGGAGGAGAGAGGCAGTGGAGAGGGAAGGTGAGCTTCAGCGGGAGCGGATCGAACTCTCGCAGAACATTCATGACACCATCGCCTAGTCCGCCTACATGGTTGGACTGGGCATCGAGACTGCGATAGAGCTGGCGAACGCCCCGAACGACGAGGGTCGCGACGAACTGATCGCCAAGCTGGAGGCGATTCATTCCTTGTCGAAGTCGACCATGTGGGAGTTGGGCATCCCATTGACGCAGGCCCTATCTTCGAGGGCAGGGAGTTCGGCCGGGTGCTAAGTTCCCACGCCTCCACGTTTACCACTATCACGTCGATCCCCACCGAGGTGAAGCAGTCCGGCAGGGAGCCGCGGTTTTCCACTGTCACACAGGGGCTGCTCTTCTCGATAGCCCACAACGCCATGACCAACGCATTCAGGCACTCGCGCGCCGACAGGGTCACCATAGCGCTGAGCTTCGACGGCGATAGGCTCCGAATGTCAGTATCCGACGACGGGATCGGACTCCCCGACGACTACGCGGATCGCGGCCACGGATTCAGGAACATGAGAAGGGACGTGGAACGAATGGGCGGCAGCCTCGAGGTGGGTCCGGGCGAGTCGGGACACGGCACAAGCGTAGTCTGCGTGGTTCCATATAGCGCAAATCGAGGAGGCAAGTAGCTTGGCGCCGGACAGACAGATCAGGGTGATGATCGTGGACGACCACGAAATAATGCGGGACGGACTAAGAGAAGTCCTTGAGCGCTCCGGAAACTTCGAAGTGGTGGGCCAGGCCGGCGATGGTGTTTCAGCCGTCAACGTCGCTCTGAAGTTGAAGCTGGACGCAATTGTCATGGACGTGATGATGCCCCTGAAGAATGGTATTGACGCGTGTAGAGAGATAACGGAACTGCTCCCGGACACGAAGGTTTTGATACTGACGGCCTCGACGGAGGAGGATGCTGTGGTGGAGGCCATGGCCGCGGGCGCAACCGGCTTCCTTCAGAAATACTCCGGCAAGGAGAACCTCCTCGATACGGTCCGCCAGGTTGCTGACGGCGAGTACCGAATACCGAGCAACGTCTTGCGAAGCGTGTTCGCGGGAATCCGCGGAACGGCTGAACGGAAGACGACCGACAGTCCCAAGTCGCTCACACAACGGGACAGGGAGATCTTGACGCTCTTTGCCCAAGGCCTTTCCTACGCAGAAATAGCAGAGGCGAGGAATAACCAGCCGTTGACTATTAGAAACGCGATATACAGCATTCAGGACAAGCTTGGTATCGATACCAAGCAGGAGCTTGTGGTGTGGGCGGTCCGTAACGGCCTCTTGGATGATTTCCAGATAGGGAGATGAGATTCACCGTACTCTTGCCCCAATCCTTTGGCCACTCTGTATGCGAGTCTTTCGGGTCGAGGCCTTTGCCCCACCGCTTGAAACCTTCCGAGCACAGAGAATCACAGCACACGCTCGCCCATGTTACTCCCGATGAACCACGGCCGCCTTCATATTTAGACTGCGCATTGAACCGTTCGACGTACGGTACCGTTAGGCCCACTTACTCGTATGGTGTTCATAACTCGCTCGTTCAAGGGGAGTTCTGTGGCGTCTGATGCCCCTATCGGACTGTCCTCGGGCATGGGAATCGTGTAGATGATCAAGGCGTTGCCGGGCCTGACCTGAATCTCCTTGACGAATGATCGGATGAAGGCGTGGGTCTCGGTCACTTCGTTCGTCCGGAGGAACTCGCTCATATCAGCGGCGAAGGCCGCGATAGTGTCGGCCCGATCTAGCAGCTCCCGTCGCTCCGACAGCACGGCTCGCGCCTCGTCAGCTGCCTTTTCCAATCGTTCCTTGCGTTCGCGGAGTTCCTTGATTCGTTCTGATGCGTCAGCCATGTCGAGGTCAGTCGTTTCGAGGGCTTGCCAGACACGACCCAGCCTGTGCTTCACATCCTCGACTTCCGCTTGGATGGACTCCAGCCGCTCGCGCTGTTCACTCGCGACGCCGTCCATCTCCTCGTCGAGGGTCTGCACGAGGCCGCGGACATTGCACTCGGTGAGAATGTTCTTCCGAATGTTGTCGATGATGGTCCCTTCGAGTGCCTTGGCATTGATTCTTGGGGTCGCGCAGGAGCCGCGGCCTCCCTTGAGAATCGACTGGCACACGTAGTAGGTGTACTTTCCGCTCTTGGCCTCCGCAGCAGTGAGAGTCTTGCCACATAGCGCGCACTTGGCCAGACCGCTGAGCAGGTACGGGCTGGAAGCGCGCCTCGGATGGACGGTCTTTGGCGACCGGGACTTGAGTAACCCCTTGACGCGTTGGAACTCCTGCATGGAAACGATGGCGGGGAAGGCGTTCTCCACACGCACCGGCGGCGCGCCGTCCTTCGCGCCTGTGCCCAGACCAGCGTGCCCGTGTATGCCTCGTTTTCGAGGATCTTGTGGATTGTGGTGATACGCCACATGCCGCCCCTCGAAGCTGCTACGCCCTCTGCGTTGAGAGTCTTGGTCACGTCCATGATGGTGCTGCCCCCGAGCACCATGTCAAAGATGCGACGCACGATTGCATCTGCGGGAGGATCAATCTTCAACCTCGGCCGCTTCTTTACCCCGTCCTGCACATGGACTCTCCGATACCCAAAAGGCGCATGAGAGGTCACCCAGAACCCTCTGGAAGCGGCCTCACGCATTCCTCGCGTGACCTCTTGGGCAAGGTTCTCAGAGTAGAATTCATCGACGCTCTCGATAATAGCCTCCATGAGCTTGCCGGTTGGTGTGTCGTCCGCGTGCTCTGTGATGGAGACCACGCGGACGCCCCTGCGCCGGAGCATCGACTTGAAAGCGACTGCGTGCTCACGCTTGCGAGTAAACAGCGAGAACTTCCAGACCAGGATCTCCTTGAAAGGCGCATCCTGCGCGGTCGCGTCATCAAGCATCTTCCGAAACTGAGGCCGGTCAGCAATGCGTCCGCTCTCGGCCTCGTCTACATACTCTCGCGCGACGATGTATCCGTTCTTCTCGGCATAGTCCCGAAGCGTCCGCAGCTGCGCCGCGACAGAAAGGTCTACGTCCTGCCGCTCGCTGGACACGCGGGCATACAGCGCAACAGTCGTATTCAGCTCTGGTTCGTTCTTGGGCGATGAATGGTTGTTCAAGGCGGTACTCTCTAAGGCCGGATCGGCACGGTCGAGCTACAACGATAGTTGTCATAACCATAGCGGCACAGTCAAGGGCTTTTGAGGTGGGCGCGGGGAAGTGCTTGCTACTGGCCTAAAAGCGTTTACACAGTTTCAGCCGCGATACAAAGGAAAGAGTCAGTCAAACGCCGCGCCACTAGAGCACAGTCAGATCCAAAGCCGCTTCCATCTAATGGAAACCCAGAACCGCACCGACTAAGGTGACGGCAATACCGGCGACACTAATTGCAAGAGTGATCGCTGGATGTCCGACCGCCCAATTCCAAATGGACAGCAATGACCCGCCTCGCATTGCCCACCAATTAGTCCTCGTCGTTAGCTTGCGCTCATGCGCGCGCGCCACGATATTGGCAATGATATCCGTCTTCCTAAGTGTCGACAGGTGTAGTGCCGCAAAGTCCTGCTGTTCGAAAGCCCTAGCTTCTTCGCTGCCCGGAAGAAAATCACGAGGCGCTATGTCGTTCTTACGTACCAACTCCTCCCTTCTCCGGTGACCTATGTAATCGGCACCGTAGATGTCTTGCGATAGCCTGGACAAGTCCACCTTTTGTTTGCCGTCAACTATGCGAGGAGAGGCATCTTTCCCACACAGGACCAGAAAGCGATGCTCAATTGCTTGAAAGCCGTAGCTCGCATCACGCATGTTCCAGTGCAAGTATTTCATACCCTGAAAGCCAGCTAGGTGCTCGAAGAATCGATGCAACATCTCTCTTTCGAGCGAGTCATAGTGGGTGTCAATCTCTTCGAAGGCCACCCGATTCCTCTCGGCTATCTTGTGTATAGAAAACGAGGTCGTTTGGGCAGAATCAAGCTTCTTCAACGCTATCGAAGTGATCCCTGGAGATCGGCCCTCCTTGCGGTCATAGAAACTCTCTCAGGAGTAGTGGATCACGGTAACGTTGCTCGGATGGGCAAATAGCTCATCAAGTGATTTCCTAGCATCCCGTTGACGACGTGGGTTAGGCAGGTTCATTCTGTGGCATCGCTCCAAACACCGTTGTGGCCTTGTAGCCGGCCTTCAGCCAAACCTGTCGCCTTGATCATGTTCTAGCTTCGTTAACCGCCTCTCCCAACTCGGAGAAGTTAGTGATAGCGACCTCGCCCTCGGGGAACTCAGCTATGATCTTTAACTTGCCACCGGCCGCCTCTATGTAGGATCGCAGGCTGGAGATGTACACATCGCTCCGCTGCTCAATCTTGGACACCGCGGGCTGGTTCACATTGAGGAGCCGTGCTATGTCGCGCTGTGTCAACTCTAGTGCCCGGCGGAGTTCGTGTAATGGCATTTCGGCCAGCAACTCCCTCTTCATCTCATCGATGCGCCCACGGCGCTCCGGCGAGAAGTTCTTGGTCAATTCGGTGAATGGACGCCTGCCACTCATTCGATCAAGCCCTCCTTCTCAGCTGTTCAAGATGTTCGTCGTAAAGTCTGTCGGCCACAGGGACGTATTCCTCATAGAATCTGTCATTACCTGTCTTGTCGCCTCCGATGAGGAGGATCGCCGACCGTCTCGGATCAAAGGCGTAAAAACCCGGAGTGGCCTGCCCCCGCTCTGGGATCGGAGTTCTCGCATTACCCCGTGACGTGAGCCCCTGATGTCGGATGAGTACGGGTGAGGAAGATTCGGGCCGTACTCCATCAGGAGTTCGACGCGCGAAGTCAGGGCGTCTTATTAGTTCTCCGTCAACTCTTGCCACCAAAGCCCGAACTCGTCCGTGTACTCGACACCCCAAGACATGGCCCTAGTATATTCCTCCTAAGGAATCTATGCTAGCAGACTTGATTCGCTTGCCGCCTCTCTTTCCCAACGGTCATTCGCGTGCATAGGGAGTGATCGCATGCTGCTGGGAAAACTGACAGAGTTTGGCAGCGCGAATCTGTCAAATTGCCAAACTCCCGAAACTGGAAGTGAGGTCTATGAGACGGCATGGATGGCTGACTAATCCGCGCTCACATCTCGTTCGGCATAGTTTGGCGGCTCCAACGGGCCTGCCTAGCTCGCCTGCCAGATAGGCGCCTGCCCCTTGGAAGATGGCTGCTATCCTCGTTTTTGGCCCTTCTACATGAGTTTGCGCCTCATGCAAGCCTTGCGCATTTTGCACCGAATTAGCACCGTGAACCATGTTGGGGACTGACAAGGATAAACGGGGAGCAGCAGGTATGCTGGGCCGTGCCCTATGGGAAATGCTGGAAACGATGTGGGCTGGTGCAATCATCATATCTGAGTCGTGCAACAATGCTGTCTCTTTGCTGAGGGCAGCGTAGTGTGTCTCCATGAGATGCCGAGGATTCCATGTTTGGCGAGGACATGCGTTGTGGAACTGAAGAACGGGGCCCAAGGCTCCTTCCTCGTCGCAAGCATGAAGTTGGAGTCGCTGGCACCGGACTCGAAGACGAACAGAACTCGGGGCCACTTGTCGCCGTGATCTTTCTTGGCGAAGTCGCTCTCGAAGTACCGGATGTAGGACTGGAGCCGCTCTGTGACCTGCTTGAGAGTGGTGGCGCGTTGCTCGAATTCGAGGAAGTAGGTACGCCACGTGCCCTTGTAGCTCAGCTGGAAAGACGCGTCGGGCATCAGGACGTGGTTCTTGCCGTCGAACGAGTCGGTGATCTGGGAGCGGGAGGTCGGCAGCAGGTGGCGGATGTGGTAGTCCGAGAGACAGCTTGGCCTTGGCATTCAAGGCGGCGACGACGTCGGTGATTCCTGAGTGATGGTCGGGCTGGGAATCCATCGTGCGCAGGGCGGTGCCGAAGTACGTCGGCCGATCATCCTCGTCGTGAGCATCAACTTCGAGGAATTCTGCGCTCCAGCGGTCGAGGGTCTGGCCGACGGCGACGCGGTCCCGACGGGCAAGGTATCTGAGGGCCTTCTCGCTGAGCATGTGGGCATCTCCATCTGTGTGAATCAGCGAGTGTTTCCGAAGGGATTGCAGGGCCTGGTTGGCGCGGCGCTTGGTGACGCCCCCCAACAGGCCGGCGAATTGGTCGGTTGTAGACAGGGGCCAATCCGCGAGGACATTGAGGGCATCCTTCTCCGCCCGGGGCAACCGCACGGCCAGCGACGAGGAGAGCTGCTTCTCGGGGTCCGGCATCGTGGCCGATGCATCGGGATCGTAGAGCCGTTCGGGGATCGGGAAATTCGGTATACGGGGGGTTGCGCTCGGCGGCCCGATCATTCCTTCCATCGACTCCACAATGTCCACGAGGCTGGCGTGCGGAATAATCGTGGACAGTTGCTCTCTAAGGTCGAGAATGCCACCCCGTTGCCAGACCCTGGCCGTGGTGCGGCTGCCCAGGACTCTGGCTTCAGTGGCAACGAAGGTATCATGGTACCCGCGAGTCATGAGGCGGAGGGCGCGGCGGCGGCCTGGTCGGAATGGGTTAGGACAAGCGTGGCCTTTGGCGAGTCGTAGTATCCCAGCCGCTCCATGCTCCTGAGGCGGTATCGGAGGTTGGCGGGCGGCAGCATCGGCCCCTGGCGGATGATCCCGATGGAGCGGCCATCGCCCATTGTGAGCAGTGCATCGTAGGGCCCGCTGCGGTAGTGATCGACCCTCACGGGCGCTCCGTGCTCATCGGCAATGGCTACGAGGGAGGCGCCGTAGTAGATGACAGCGATGCTGTCCAGCCACTCGGACAGCAGACGGACCCACTGGCGAGACACGGGACGAAACCGCAGGAATTCGGTCTCATCGCCGTCCCGGATGGCTGCGCGGATCCCTTCCCGCGTCGGATACCAGCGGAGCTGGGGGCGCGGGCCGAGCTGGCTCAGCAGGTGCTGAAGTGAGCCGGCGAAACCGTATGAGGCCAGGGTGCGGAGGCGATCCCGCAGCGTCAACTTCGGGATGCGCCTCAGATAGGACAAGCCCTCGACGTTGACCAGCGGCGTCCTGCACAGCAGCAGGAGGGTGCGGCGCAGGTTCTCGCTGAGACAGTCGGGCTTCCGCGCATCGAACGTCTCCGTGGGCCCTGCGAGAACCTTGTAACGTGCCTCATCGATAGCCTGCGGGTCCCACCCGAACTTGGCGGTGACCGCCTGTGGCACAGCGTAGCCGGTGCGGCGGCGATCCAGGAACCGCCACAGCGTGTGCCGAGACACATCGAGATGCGTGGTCGCCTTCACCCGCCCGTGCCTCAGCACATAGGCGTCCACATACAGACGCACGGCTTTTTGTAGGTCGCGACCGGCAATTGTTGATTTGGACAGTGTTGCCTCCTGGGAGTTGCGTTCATTCGGCAATTCGACGCGCATACGTACGTGTCCCACGCCGCGTGGGACATACGCAACACCGAGTGTCACAGCGAGGGGCCGGCACACGTAATGTCTTTTGAGCCACTAGTTGGGTGGGCTAGCGGGAAGGCGTTCGTAAACGCGCGGCGCGCTGGAGCTAGCCAGCGACTTGGTTCCGGCGCGCTGTGGCCGGTGTCTACGTGGCAGGGTACGGAGGCCGAGGCCCCTCCTATTGACGAAAGTGAAACGGAAGTCGCAACAGAGCAAGCGATTTGGGTCGCGAGGGTCAAAAACCTTTGCCTCCAGCCTCATCGACGATAAGAATGGCCTGGTTGTTTGGCTTTCCAGTGTTTCCAACCGTAGAAACTTGGCCGGGTTGTCCCGAATGACCTTGGTGGCGTAGACGGGATCGTTTGAATTCTCTCCGAGCGACCTAGAAAGGGAGTTTCGCCGCCCGAGGCGGGAGTTGGAACAGTGCGTGGATTGCTGCGCCATTCCATCTCAAACACGGGATCATCGCTCCCCGGGGCGAGAGGCGGCACAGAATTGGAGTTTCCCCCAAGACAAGCCGACTCGAACAGCGGGACTCTGCGGACAGGTTGCGACTCGTAGTCTCACCGCTTCACGCATCGGCCGGAACGCCCCTCGCGCTTCGGCTGATTCAACTTGCCCATCGAAACGACTCAGATCGTAGCTACGCGGACGTCTCACATCGCCGGTCTCGGCATCCGTCGCAGGCCGGCGTTTCCATTTCGGGCGGCAGCGACAAGGCGTCCCTGAACAGGTGACATCCTCGGCCGCGTCCGACTCAACCCCATCTCACCCCGCCTGGCGGTCCGGCCTCCGGCGGACGTTCACGTTTCACAGATAGGCAGCACTTGGCCCACGCCCGGATGCCAGCGTGGGCCGCAGTTCATTCACGGGGCCTGCCACGGACTCGATCCATGGCAGGCCCACCTAACCGTCTGGTATTCATCACTCATTCGTTCGGGGCGAGTTCCGTACTCTCCTTTTAACCTATCGGGCTATCCTCGGGCATGGGAATCGTGTAGACGATTGAGGCCCTGCCCGACCTGACCTGAATTTTCTTCACGAATGACCGGATGCGGCGCAAGTTGAAAACAAAGCGGGGGCGGCATCGCTACGCGCTGCGGGTGAAGATGGTGCATCCGGTGATAGGACAGGCGAAACAGGACCGGCGCCTCCTCCAGTTCCTGTTGCGGATACTGGAAAAGGCGAACCGGGAGCCGTTGATGATCTGCGCCGGCCACAACCTGCTCAAGCCGTTCCGGTTTGGGCGCCCGGCCCCGGCATGAGCATGGCGCCTCGGCCTAATCAAGCGCGCCGAGTGTCCACAAACCGATTGAGAGCGACACCGCACTCAGTGAGCATCCGTGAGGCGCCAGTGAATACCGGTAGGAACAAATGACGCCCGGGGATCGCGTCTTACCCGCAGGGTCGGCTAGACAATACTCGTACTCGCTCCCAGTCTTTAAAGGGTAGATATACTCAATGGGAGCCGGCGAAGCTGTGGGCGCCGCCTGCCCAGGGGGATAACCCTCTCTGCCAGGAGTATCGACCAGGCCCCTCAGGCGGGAAGCGACCCAGACCCAGCCCCGTCGCAAGCCCTACGCGCAGCCCTCGAGGCAAAGGCGGCCCAGGGAATACGGTGGTGGATGCGCCAGGCGTGCTTATGCAGGTGGACAGCAGGGGTCCAGAGGGTTGGGCGCTGCGCCATTTTTGGCGCCGTGGACTGCTTCCCCACTTGACAAGCATTTGGGATTGTAGTTCGATATGACTCGGTATCCTGTGCCAATGTGGCGCAAGGCAAGGATAATGCTGTGGCTCAGGGCTGCCCGGAGCCTCAAGGCGTAAGAAGGATGCATAAGGAGCGACCCGCCGATGATGGATAACAGTCACACCCAGCGGCATTCCGGAGATTCAAGGCGTATAGTTCCGAAATCCGCCCCTCCGCTTTCGGCGCCTGAGACAGGGCAAAGAGCATCGAAGGGGCGCCGTCTTATCGGCGCCCTGACAAGGGGTTCCAATCGCGGGCTCCCTGGTCTTCGCTCCCCTTCGGGCGGCGCCGCCGCGACTTCCCTCCTTGTGAAGAAACGCTTTACCTATCCACTCCTCGCGCTCCTGGCTGCGGCCATGGTGGCGCTGCTGCTTGGTGGGCCAATTCAGGCGCAACAATCCTCAGCCATTGAGTACGCCGAGAACGGGACTGGCCCGGTAGCTGTCTTCACAGCGACGGACCCGGAGATGGCGGGTGATATAACGTGGTCTTTGATGGCTGGCGGCGACGTTGAGGACTTTGATATCGACAAATCCAGTGGCGAGCTTAGCTTTATGAAGTCGCCCAACTACGAGATGGCTACGGGCGGCGGAGCGGATGGCTCTTCGAGCACCTACACCGTGACAGTAATAGCCACCGACGCCGATGGTACGCCTAGTGAGGAGACTGTCACGGTAGAAGTGACCAATGTGGACGAGCCTGGGAAGGTAACCCTGGACAAGGTGGCTCCGTATCCGGGGGTTTCTCTCAATGCCACGCATACCGATCCCGACTTGGGGCTTAGCAACCAAGAGTGGCAGTGGTCCAGGTCGATGAGCGCGGACGGCCCATACGCCGAGATAGAGGACGCTGATGCGGCTGCGTACTCGCCGACGAGCGGCGACGTGGGCTATTTCCTGAGGGCGACGGTTTCCTACGATGACGGAGAGGGCGACGACAAGAGCGCGATGGCAACGTCGACCCACGTAGTGCAGGCGTTCAATGTGCCGAACGCCGCTCCTGCGTTCCCCGACCAGGACCCCGAGACACCCGAAATCGAAGCTACAGCAACGAGGATGATTGGGGAGAACGCGGACGCGGGCGCCAGCGTGGGAGCTCCGGTTACGGCGGAGGACAAAGAAAGCGACATACTGACCTACACGCTGGACGGCACTGATGAAGCTTCCTTCGACATCGACCCGGCGACCGGACAGATCACGGTCGGGGCCATGACTATGTTGAACTTCGAGACGAAGACTGACTACGCGGTCACGGTCACGGCCACGGACCCGGCCGATGAGAGCGACGAAATCGCTGTGACCATTAATGTAGTAGATGATGCGAACGAACCGCCGGCAATAACCGGCACGGTCCCTGCCAGCTTCAATGAGGGGACAGCCGCAAATCCTTTGACGGGGCAACAACAGTTGGAGGTAGTGAACTTCGCGGCGGTGGACCCCGATCCCGACAACACCGAAAGCACGACTATTACCTGGTCGTTGAGTGGTCCTGACGCGGGTGACTTCACCATCGAAGATGGCGACCTGACATTCAGGGCATCGCCCAACTACGAGGCGCCTGCCGACGCGGACGGGGACAACGAGTACGAGGTGACGGTGTCGGCAACCGATGCCGACAGCAACAGGGGTGAGAAGTCCGTAACGGTTAAGGTAGCCAACATGGACGAGCTTGGTACGGTGACCCTGTCGGCGGTCCAAGCTCGTGTTGGAGTGGCGTTGACGGCCAGTCTCACTGATATTGACGGTGCAGTATCCGACGTCAAATGGCAATGGAATAACGGCGGCGACATTGATGGCGCCACGTCGGATACATACACGCCGACCGCCGTTGACGATGTAGGAGACACACTGACAGTCACGGCTACCTACACCGACCCGCAGGGACCGGTTAAGACGGCAAGCGAGACAACAAGCATCGTAGCTTCGGACACCAGGAACAAGGCGCCGGCATTCCCTGATCAGGACGAGGATACGGACGGCACACAGAACACCGAGACCGAAAGGACGATTGCAGAGAATACGGCCTCGGGCATTCCCTTGAACGGTGGTGGGCCGGTTGAAGCGAGCGACCCCAATAGTGCCGCGCAAAACGACCTACTGACCTACACGCTGGGCGGCCGTGACGCATCCTCCTTTAGCATCAATGCAGCCACTGGGGAGATCTCGGTTGGCGCCGGGACTAAGCTGGACTTTGAGACCAAATCCACCTATATGGTGAGGGTCATCGCGACGGACTCTTTTGGTCTCAGCGCCTCCATAAACGTCACCATCAAGGTGACTGACGAGATCGAAGGTCCGGCGATTACCGGACCGGCCGAGGTGGCATTCGCAGAGAACGGAACTGGCGGGGTGGCCACCTTCACAGGTGTGGACCCAGAGATGGCGGGCGCTATAACGTGGTCTTTGATGGCTGGCGGCGACGTTGAGGACTTTGATATCGACAAGTCCAGTGGCGAGCTCAGCTTTAAGAAGTCGCCCAACTACGAGATGGCTACGGGCGGCGGAGCGAACGGCTCTTCGAGCACCTACACCGTGACGGTAATGGCCACCGACGCCGATGGCACGACTAATGAGAAGGCTGTCACTATCGAAGTGACCAATGTGGACGAGCCTGGGAAGGTAACCCTGGACAAGGTGGCTCCGTATCCGGGGCAGGAAGTGACTGCCTCGCTTAGCGATCCCGACATGGGGCTTAGCAACCCGGAGTGGCAGTGGTCCAGGTCGAGGAGCGAGAACGGCTCCTACGCCAACATAGAAGGTGCTAAGGCAGAGACCTACAATCCGACGAGCGACGACGAGGGCTACTTCCTGAGGGCAAGGGTTTCATACGATGACGGAGAGGGCGACGGCAAGACCGCGAGGGTAAACTCCACGCACGAAGTGCAGGGGGTCAATGTGCCGAACGCCGCTCCTGCGTTCCCCGACCAGGACCCCGAGACACCCGAAATCGAAGACACAGCAACGAGGATGATTGGGGAGAACGCGGACGCGGGCGCCAGCGTGGGAGCTCCGGTTACGGCGGAGGACAAGGAAAGCGACATACTGACCTACACGCTGGACGGCACTGATGAAGCTTCCTTCGACATCGACCCGGCGACCGGACAGATTTCGGTCGGGGACGATACTGATGTGGACTTTGAGACAGGGGGGACCAGCTACACGGTCACGGTCACGGCCACGGATCCGGCCGGGCTGTTCGACACAATCGTTGTGACCATTAATGTAGTAGATGATGCGAACGAACCGCCGGCAATAACCGGCACGGTCCCTGCCAGCTTCAATGAGGGGACAGCCGCAAATCCTTTGACGGGCGGCGCCCTGACCGTGGTGAACTTCATGGCGGCGGACCCCGATACCGATATGAACACCGGGGGTATTACCTGGTCGGTGAGTGGTCCTGACGCGGGTGACTTCACAATCATCAGTGGCGCTCTGACATTCAGGTCATCGCCCAACTACGAGGCGCCTGCTGACGCGGACGGGGACAACGAGTACGAGGTGACGGTATCGGCTACTGATGCCGACAGCAACCGGGGTGAGAATTCCGTAAAGATTAAGGTGGCCAACGTGGACGAGCCTGGAACGGTGACCCTGTCGGCGGTCCAGGCCCGTGTGGGAGTGGCGTTGACGGCCAGCCTGACCGACATAGACGGCGCCGTCTCCGGTGTCACCTGGCAGTGGAATAATGACGGCACCGCCATCGACGGCGCCAAGTCGGACACGTACACGCCGACCAGCGAGGACGTGAACGATAGGCTGACGGTTATGGCGAGCTACACGGACCCAGAGGGTTCGGAAAAGATGGAAACCTCTGACGAACTCACCGTGGCGGCGGACACCAGGAACAAGGCGCCGGAGTTCGCTGATCAGGACGATGAAACGGAAGGTACCCAGAACACCGAGGCCGAGAGGACGATAGCAGAGAACTCGGACGCGGGCACTGCCTTGAACGGTGGTGGTCCGGTCGCCGCGACCGACCCCAACACCGGCGATGAACTGACCTACACGCTGAGTGGTCCTGATGCATCCTCCTTCGATGTCAGCTCGGTGGATGCAACCGAGGGGCAGATCACGGTTGGCGCCGGGACGAAGCTGGACTTTGAGACCAAGGCCACCTACATCGTGACGGTCATAGCGACGGACTCGTTCGGCGAAAGCTCCTCCATCGACGTCACCATCACCGTCACCGACGTCAACGAAGGCCCGGTCATATCGGTGGACGCCACGACTCCTGAGGCGAACAACGCCCCTGCCTTCGCAGCGCCCATCGACCCAATAGAAGTGGCCGAGGACACCCCCGCCGATGAGAACATCGGAGCCCCGGTGATGGCCACTGACGCCGACGCCGACGACACGCTGACCTACACGCTGGGCGGCGCTGACATGGCTTCGTTCGACATCGACGGCGCCACAGGCCAGCTGATGACCAGCGCCGCGCTGGACTTCGAGACGAAGTCCAGCTACAGCGTCGAAGTCACGGCCGATGACGGAAACGGCGGCACTGCCACCATAGACGTCACTGTTACTGTGATCGACGTTGAGGAAGTGGTCGTTGAGGGTTCCCTGATGCAGCGGTATGACGCTGACAAGGATGGGACGATTAGCAAGGTTGAGGTGGCAATCGCCATTGACGACTACCTAGATGCGAATGACCTCAGTCGTTTGCAGGTGGCAGAGGTCATTGACCTCTACCTCGACGGCCCCGGCGGCTAGTTCTGGGGTAGCTTAGAGCCGAATAAGGAAGCTGGGTTCGAGTGATTGAACGGCTCGGCGCAGGTGCAAGCTTGCGTCGAGCCCGTTCAATCACTCGAACTAAAGGGAGAAGGTAGCTTTGTTCAAGAGACCCTTGGCGATACTGATGGTTGCCGCAGTGGCGGGGTTGTTAAGCGTGGTTGGCCTTGGCATTGTGGCCGCGCAAACGCCCGACCCCAGCGCGGTCAGGTCATTCTCCTCAGATTCGGTGGACCAGGGCGGCGAGCTGGTGGTGACGATCGAGGCCGCCAATTACGGTGTGCCGAGCAGAATAACGGAAACGCTGCCTAACGGGTTCGTGTACGAATCCAGCAGCCTTGATATTGCCAGGGTGCTCCCTAACGGCGACGTTAGGTTCTCCCTGCTGGCTCCGGATAAGACCTTCACCTATACGGTTACCGCCTCCGACACAGCGGGGTCCTATGATTTCTCCGGAACGCTGACGTACGCCCCAGGGCTTGACGAAACGGTTGGGGGGGCTAGCAGTGTTACGGTTGTGGCCGCACAGACGTCCGACCCCAGCGCGGTCAGATCATTCTCGTCAGATTCGGTGGACCAGGGCAGCGAGCTGGTGGTGACGATCGAGGCGACTGGTTACGATGTCCCGGGCAGGGTAACGGAAACGCTGCCTGACGGGTTCGTGTACGAATCCAGCAGCCTTGATGACACTAGTAATGTTGCCAGGGTGCTCGAAGACGGGACTGTCAGGTTTACCCTTCTGGAGCCGGATAAGACCTTCACCTACACCGTCACGGCCTCCGACACAGCGGGCTCCTATGATTTTGCAGGTCTCCTAAGGTACGCCCCAGGGCTTGACGAAACGGTTGGGGGGGCTAGCAGTGTTACGGTTGTGGCCACACAGACGTCCGGCCCAAGCGCGATCAGGTCATTCTCCTCAGATTCGGTGGACCAGGGCGGCGAGCTGGTGGTGACGATCGAGGCCGCCAATTACGGTGTGCCGGGCAGGATAACGGAAACGCTGCCTGACGGGTTCGTGTACGAATCCAGCACCCTTGATATTGCCAGGGTGCTCCCTAACGGCGACGTTAGGTTCTCCCTGCTGGCTCCGAATAAGACCTTCACCTATACGGTTACCGCCTCCGACACAGCGGGGTCCTATGATTTTGCAGGTCTCCTAAGGTACGCCCCAAGGCTTGACGCAACGGTTGGGGGGGCTAGCAGTGTTACGGTTCTGGTCGCGCAGACGGCCGGCCCAAGCGCGATCAGGTCATTCTCCCGGGCGTCAGTAGTCCCGGGTGGCGAGGTGGTGGTTACGATAGCCGCCGCCGGTTACGATGCCCCGGTGAGGGTCACAGAGACGCTGCCTACCGGGTTTATCTACAAAGCCAGCAGCCTTGATAGTGATACTAATGGTGTTGCCAGGGTGCTCGAAGATGGGACTGTCAGATTTACCCTTCTGGGGACGGATAAGACCTTCACCTACACCGTTACCGCCTCCAACACAGAGAGTTCCTATAGATTCTCCGGTGAGTTGAGGTATGCCCCAGGACTTGACAGTACGGTTGGAGGGGCTAACAGGGTAACGGTTGCTTCTAGGGCTGCTGCCACGCCAACACCTACGGCTGCTCCCGGCGATGGAGGTAGCGGGATTGGCCAGAGGCCACGGCCTAGGCGCACGCCAACGCCGGAGCCTACGGCCACGCCAACGCCGGTTCCAACAGCCACGCCAACGCCGCCTCCAACGGCCACGCCGCCTCCAACAGCTACGCCGCGTCCAACGGCCACGCCGGAGCCAACGGCCACGCCGGTTCCAACGGCAACGCCGCGTCCAACGGCAACGCCGCGTCCAACGGCCACACCACGTCCAACGGCCACAGCAGTTCCGACAGCAACAGCGGCTCCTACGGCCACAGTGGAGCCTACAGCAACGCCGGAGCCTACAGCTAACCCCACGGCAACGCAGGCGCCGACTGTTGCGCCTACGGCGACGGTGGAGCCTCGTTCGGAAGGCGGCGGGTTCCCCATATTGGTGGCCGTGCTGCTGGTCGTCATCGTGCTGATAGGTGGCGGGGCCTACTTGATACGTCGACAAAGAAGCTAGAGCGTCGCGCTCCAGCGCAAAGGGGGGCCGCCCGGTAATATAGCGGGCGGCCCCCCTTTTCCTTTTCCCCGACAGGGGCCGCGAGGCAAGGTCTTTGGCAGTGTCGCGTAACGTACTCCTGTTTCCCTGGTCTGCGCGCCGTCCTCTGCATTGCTATCGTCGTGTGGCTGTTGCGGCAGTGCTGGGTCTTTCTGGTTATGGACATGGGCAGCGCATCACAAGGCGCCGCCGTCGTGTTTCGGAAACCCTGGCGACAACCCCCAACTTCGGCGACAATACCCTCTGACGGGCGACAACCTGGACATCCTCCGGTGCCTCAACTCGGAGACGGTGGCCTGATCTACATCGACCCGCCCTCCAACTCCAACCGAGAGTACGCCGCGCCCATCGGCAGCAAGGCGGCGGGTGCGGCCTTCAATGGCCCCCTGGACGCTTGAAGGGCCTGGACGTGGCCTTTGATGGGGCCTATTCGCCGACATCAGGCCCGCTGTCGACATCTGCTCGATGCTGCCAGCCTCACGCACGGTAGGGGATGCAGGCCTATCTCAACATGATGGCCGTCGGCTGCTTAATAGGTGCCGCGTCCTGAGGGATACAGGCAACATCTACATCCAATGCGGCCCCACCATCAGCCACCACTTCAAGTTGCTCATGGAGGCGGTGTTCGGGGCGGGTCGGTTTCAGAGCGAGATTGCTTGGAAGCGAAATAGTGTCCATAGCGATGGCAGGCAGGGTCGGCGACGACACAGGCGTATCCGGGATCTCCTGCTCTTATACATGGTCGGACGAGTGAACCAAGATCCGCGTCTATGCCGACTGCGACCCCGAATATATCGCCAACTTCTACAGACGGGCGAACCTGAGACCAGTCGGCGATTCCGCATCGGAGATTTGGCCGTGCCAAGTTGGGTGACGAAGGGCAATCCGCGCTACGAATTCCTGGGGGTTACCCGAAACTGCCGTTGTGGTGAAGAGAGGATGAAAGAGGTGGTTGAGAGGGCCGTATTGTTCAGACCAACCCTGGTGCATGCTTCAATACAAGCGCTACTTCGACTAAAGGCCAGGGCAGCCGATGCAAGAACCATGGACGGACATCAGGCCCATCCAATCGGACTCCTAGGAACCGGTGAGCTCTGCCACCCTGAAACCCCTTGCTCTCTTGGAGCGCATCGTCAACGAGAGTAATAGCGACGACGTAGTGCTGACCCGTTCTGCGGTTGCACTACGACTTTGCGGAGCACGCCAGGGGCCTATAATTGGAAGGCGCTATCGCGGCGCGACACGATGATCCGGAGCAGGCATAGGGCCGTTAGCTCAATCGGCAGAGCAGGGTCCTTTAATCCCAAGGTTCCGGGTTCACCCCCGGGCGACCCACACCACCGTGTACGGTAAGCATAGCAGTTTCGCCGAGTGTCGTTGGTCCACGTCCAGGGCAGGTGTTCGGCCGTCGTTGGGCGTGTGTAGCTAACCTGCGTGTAGTGGCCAGGTGAACATGCGCCTCCAAATGATCATAGTTGTCACCGTGGCTGTCGGTTTACTGCTTGTGGCCTGCAGTAGCGGTGAACCGACACCAGTTCCTACAACTCCATCCGTCGTTGTGGAGCTGACACAGTTACCCTCAACCAGCACGCCGACCGGTCTGGACCTGCCGCCAGACACCAATCTTTCTACCGCTGGGTCTATTGCCGGATTAGCGTCCACCCCCGTCGCGTCAGCGTTGAGCGAACGATTCATTGCCATTAGCAGCGGTAGCCTGCATACGTGCGCACTCCGTGGCGACGGCGAGCCCGTTTGCTGGGGCAAAGACCAGGATGGTCAGTCATCGCCTCCACCGGGCGAACGATTCATTGCTATCAGCAGTTGTAAGCCGCACACTTGTGCGCTATGTGACGAAGGTACCCCCGTCTGCTGGGGCGACAACGGGGATGGACAGTCATCACCTCCTGACGGTGAGCGCTTCTCCAGTATCAGCAGCGGAAGTCGTCACACTTGTGCCTTACGAGACGACGCTTCAGCCGTGTGCTGGGGAGACGATGACGCAGGACAGTCGTCGCCTCCTGAAGGGGAACACTTCACCGCAATCAGTGGCGGAGGTGGTCACGCCTGTGCCCTACGAGACGACAATTTAGCCGTTTGTTGAGGATCAATCTGGGGTAGTTTGGATGCACCAACGGGGCAGGAACAGTTTACGGTGATTAGCAGTGGGCCTCGTCACACCTGCGCCCTCCGAAAAGACGGCACCCCGGTTTGCTGGGGACTGCTTCCCCCAATAGACGTTGGCCCGCTGGCGGAATATTTTGGACAGACCTTTCCCCCGCATGGTCAGCGTTTCTCGGCCATCAGCACTGGGGATCTCCACACGTGCGCGCTCCGGCTAGATGGGACACCCGTTTGTTGGGGCTGGCAGGACTTCGGCCAAGCATCGCCACCCGGATAGTGATTAAGGATTGCTGCATGGGCGATGGAACCCGGCCGGCCTTACCACACCCTACAGCTTCACCTCCCACCTAAACGTTCGCAATACCATACGCGTAGGCCCACCAACGTGTACGGTAGACAGAACCATCTTCGAGATATGGCTCGGCGGACTGTGAGCCAAGTTCCGTCTCAGTTCGGACACGTAGCTTTTCCCAGGGCCATCCCTATTTTCTGAGGGACAGTCTTCCAGCCTCGTCGCAGGTGAGCACGTCTTCTAGAGGACGCCCACTCCTTCGACTGAGCGACGCAGCCTGCCCGGGTAGTCGATAGGAGCCTCCTTCACCTCCGCCATGTCTGTCAGGTCTCTGAGCCTCGCGCGAACACCAAGAGCAGATGGGCTAAGCGGACTGCGATGATGGATCCGGGCCATCTCGGCTCGGGCCTGACCCCTAATCGAACTGGCTGAGATGCCTCCAAAATGATCTGTCGATCCGACCTCGAGGTGGCCCACACAGTGTCGACGGCCTCGGCGAGCAGTGACTTTATAGGAGCCTGGCCTCAAGCCTCGTCGCAGTCTTGTCCGCTCACCTGGTCGGCGCACCATCCTCCGGGAGGTAGGAATGACAGGAGTTGTGGGTTGTGAAGGTAAAGGTAGTAGTGCTGTCCAAGTTGTCGTCGGAGTCGACACTCACCAGGACAACCATGTGGCGGTGGCCATTGACCGCCAGGGTGTTAGTCTCGGTGAGCGTCACGCGCCAGCAACCACGTTCGGGTACGGTGAGCTCGAACGGTGGTCCCGGAGCCTGGGAGAGATTCGCGCGTTCGGGATTGAAGGCACCGGTTACTATGGTGCCGGAGTCGCCCGCTTCCTGACCGGCCGGGGCCATACCGTCGTAGAGGTCAATCGACCTGACCGGTCAACCCGCTATCGGAAGGGGAAGAGCGATCCCACCGACGCGGAGATGGCAGCTCGTGCCGTGCTTGCCGGAGTAGCCCACGCCACTCCCAAATCAGGCGAGGGAGAAGTCGAGATGATCCGCATGCTCAAGGGTGCAAAGGACTCGGCTGTCAAGGCTCGCACCCAGGCCATCAACCAGATGAAGGCTCTGGTTGTCACGGCTCCGGCGGAACTTCGCGAGACCCTCGATGGTCTCCCCGCCGGTGCCCTTGTCACGCGCTGCAAGAGCTTCCGTCCCGGTCGTCTGGGCGGTCCCATGGCCGCGGGCAGGTACGCGCTTCGCTCCCTTGCCTGCCGCTACCGTCAGCTCAGCAAGGAGGTCCACGACCTCGAGACCGAGCTCGATCGACTCACCCGGACGGCCGCGCCAGCCCTGGTCAGTATCTTCGGCATAGGACCCGACTCGGCGGCCAACCTCCTGATCGCCGCCGGGAGCAACCCTGAACGCCTCCAGTCCGAGGCCGCGTTCGCCTCGCTGTGCGGTTAAGTCCCATACCTGCTTCCTCAGGCAAGACCAACCGCCACCGGCTCAACCGAGGTGGGGACCGTCAAGCCAATGCGGCTCTCTATCGCATCGTTGTGGTCAGACTACGCCATGATCGCCGGACCAACGCATATATGCAGCGGCGCTCCGGAGAGGGAATGAGCAAGGCCGAGGTGATCCGTTGCCTCAAACGCTACGTAGCTCGCGAAGTATTCTCGGCCCTTCAGAGCTCAACCGTGGAAATCGCACGCGCGGCTTGACATCTATAGGAGCATCCGGTTCCCTCAGGTGGCCTCTCTACTGGACGAGGCTGGACCCGATATCCTGGCCTTCTCCAGCTTCCCTGTCCCCCACTGGAAGAAGATCTGGTCCAACAATCCCCTGGAGCGTCTCAACAAGGAGATCAGACGTCGCACCGATGTCGTGGGCATCTTCCCTAACCGACCAGCCGTGTGTCGCCTGGTTGGCGCCGTCCTGGCTGAGCAGCACGACGAATGGGCCGTCGGCCGTCGATACCTCACACCCACCGTTCTCACCTTCAATGAAGCTCTTGCAGAGGCCGAACCCGCAGAAGCGACTGCGGCTTAGACAACATCAGCAGGATGACGCACTCTTACACAACTTGACGGGACGTGACCTTTCCTTAACAATTTACATCAAATGCTCAGCGGCTACGAGATCACAATGCACCAATCTGCATAGGCATAACGCTGCCCTCTAAGCAGGGAAAAGACAAAGGCAAATCTTTCCTTTTCATCTATCCAACATATAAGGGGAATGGCAGACTTCCAAGAAGCCTAGCCAATAGGGGGTAAGGGGGCAATTTTGCTGCTGCTTTCATACGTTCTCAACGTCCAGCGAACTGCGCGGCGACGCAATGCCGCACACGAGGGGATTCCGCCCGTAGAGAGACCGGCGGGCGTTCCGCTCCGTCGCCGCGTCCCCGCCGCGCTCCTCATGCTGGCCGCCGCGCTGGCGCTGTTCCTGTCCGGCGATGTGGGCGTGGGCCAGGCCCAGTCGGTCCAGGCGCTGGTGGGCAATCTGGCCCATGTGGAGGATACCGCTAACATAAACCTCTCAGACGACGACGCTGCGCAGGAGTTCGAGACCGGCGACAACGAGACCGGCTACACGCTGTCCAGCATCGACCTCAACTTGACGGCTCATTCCCAGCTTCCCATGGTGAAGGTCTTCAGCGGGTCCGCAACCGGCACGGAGGTTGCCGTGTTGACGGCCCCGAGCCTAGAGTCAGGACGGAGCAACTACACTTATACGGCGCCTATGGGCATCACGCTGGCGAAGGAGACCAGCTACTGGGTGGTGGCTGAGGGCGTCGATTCTTTTTGGTACCGCGCCCAGACCACAGAGGACGCCAACCCCGCCGCAGGCTGGAGCATCGCTGACAATGCACAAAGCAGGTCCGCGGATTCAACCGGGAGTTTCGCTTCCGCCGGGAACCCCATGGCGATCCGCGTCAACGGCACGATCAATCCGCCTCTGCCGCTGGTGAGCAACTCCGACGCAATCGCACCACCTTATGTTTCTGTGGGAAATCTTAACGACAGGGCCTAGAAATTCTCAACCGGTGCCAACGCCACCGGCTACACCCTGTCAAATATCACACTGGGTTTTTTCTCTATAACCAGGGGTGCCCTGCCCACCGTGACGCTCCACAGCGGTTCCGCAACCGGACCCAATGTGGCCAACTTGACCTACCCCAACGCGGGATTCATGGTGCCCTCAAACTCTGCAACCGCCTTGTCGTTCTACCCGGCCGGAACCTTGAGACTCAGCAGGTTGACCGATTACTGGGTGGTGATTGAGGAGGGTGTGGACGAACTCTTTATCCAAGTGGCGACGAGCGACGACGAGAACCCCGATTCCGCTGCGGGCTGGAGCATCGAAGACGGTTCAGGAGTGCGGCCTGCCACTGGGACCGGATCGTTCTCTAGGTCGGCGACTCCCTTAGCGATCCGCGTCAACGGCACGATCAATCCGCCGCCGGCGCTGGTGAGCAACATCGGGCAGGCCCTGCACGACCATGCGAGCTTGGGAAGCGCTTCCGACCTGGCCCAGGGATTCAAGGTCGGCAGCTCCGCCGCCACCCTGACCGGCATCGACCTGAACCTCCGCTCCCAGAACAACGGCACGACGCCTCCCACGGTGACGCTCCACAGCGGCTCCGCAACCGGGACGAAGGTGGCCGACTTAACCGGCCCATCTGCGCTGACCGCCGGCACAACCGCAAACTATACGTTCACGCCGTCCGGAACGGTCAGGCTTAGGGCATCGAGCGACTACTGGGTGGTGGCCCAGGAAGGCTCGGACGACGTCGACTGGACAACAACGGCATCGGACGCAGAGGACGCCACTCCCGCCAGAAACTGGAAGATCGCGAACGACTCTGGGACTCGCACCGCCGCTTCAACAGGGAGTTTCACGACCTCGACGTCATCCTTAAAGCTCCGCGTGCGCGGGGATCCCATCGCCAACGCCACCGCCGCCGGCGCACCAAGCATCATCGTACCGGACGTGTTCGGCGCGACGAGGGTGCTTAGCGTGGACCTCAGCGGCATCACCGATGCCAACGGCGTGTCGGGCATCGCCGCAACGGCCTTGTACAGATGGCGCCGGTTCGCCGCGGACGGCACCACGCTGGAGAACAGAAACATCGGGGAGGACGCCACCTACACGCTGACCGCCGCGGACTTGAACAAGCGGCTGCAGGTGGTGGTGAGCTTCACCGACGACGACGGCTACAGCGAGCGGAACCTGAGCAGCGCCGCGACCGACGTCATCACCGATGTGTCGAACTGCAACCCGCCCACCTACGTCGGCGGCGCGGCGCAGCTCGGGCCGGCCAGGAAGGTGAGTGTTGGAACCCGTACTGCGCCGGGTGCTGATCTCTACGGCTACTCGCAAACGAATAGCTACGGCAGTATTGACCTCGCCACGTTCACGACAGCCGCCTCCAACAATTATGAAATTCGGTCCGTTTATGCCCATAGTTTGGAAGGTGGCACATTGGTTTTTGGCCTTGACACGGACCTGTCCGCCGCCGACAAGAAGACTGTGGTCCTGCGTGTCTGCGATCAGGCCTACGCCTTCGGTCCCGGACCCAATCCAAGCGCCAATTCCACATACGCATTCAAGAACACCAACCAGGACTGGTCGACGCACGCGGAGCGCACGATCTACGTCAGCCAGGACACCGCCGCCCCGATATTCGACTCGGCGACGGTGAACGGCACGTCGCTGGTGGTCACTTTCGACGAGCCGCTGGGCGCGGCCGCCAGCCTGGCCCACGGCGCCTTCTCGGGCAAGAAGACCCCGGATGCCGGCTCGGAGACGGCTCTGACGTTCACCGGCACGCCCTCCATCAACGGGAACAAGGTGACGCTCACGCTGGCCTCGGCCTCGTCGGTGGCGGGGACGGACGCGGACGTGAAGGTGACCTACACCAAGCCGACGACGGGCACGGGCACCAAGGTGGTGGACAAATTCGGCAACGAGGCGGCAACCTTCACCGACCAGGAAGTGGACAACCTGCTCGACGACAGCACTCCTCCCACGCTGGCGACACCCACTCCCGTGGTGGCCGCCGGCGGCGTTACCCTGACGCTGACCTTCAGCGAGCCGCTGAAGGAAGCGTCCGTGCCGGCAGCGACCGCGTTCACAGTTAAGGCAACGCCGGCCGGGGGCAGCGAGACGCCGGCGCCGCTGGCCGATATGGACCCGGTGACGGTGAGCAGCAGCACGGTGACGCTGAAGCTGGCGGCGCCCATCGCCCACAACGACACCGCGGTCAAGGTGAGCTACGCCAAGCCCACGTCCGGCTCGGTGATCGAGGACGCCGCCGGCAACGACCTGGCGACGTTCCCGGACCAGGCTGTGACCAACAACAGCACGGCGCCGCGGGTGAGCATCGCGGCGGTGTACCCCGACGTCTCGTCGCTGATCGCATTGCCGGTCGTGCGGGTCACGCGCTCCAACATAGGCACTGACCCGCTCTCGGTGAGGCTCGATATCACCCAGGACGACGATTACGCGAGCAATGCGGATACGGGATTCTCGATTCCCGCCGGCAATACGTCGGTCGAGACGGTAATCCCCGACCTCGACTACCCCGGCACTATGGACGGCGCCATGACGTTCACGGTGGCTGCGAGCCAGGACTACGCGCCCGCGCTCGCTCCGAACAACGCGGCCACGATGGAGTTCAAGGCGCCGGCGTCGGGCCTGCCCCTCTCCGTTCGTCACGACCAGCCCAGTTGGACGGTCGATGAGGGCGATACCACGAATCCAACGGTGACCTTCACCCTGGCGCCGGGACTGGCGGTGCCCAGGGACTCATACACTGTCTTCCTCTTGATAGAGTCGGAGGGGGCGGACGGGGGCGATGACTTCGTCGAGTTCAGCAGCCCGGAGCCGAAGGCGGACGCTCTGCCTGAGGACTGGGTGACCGCTGCCGGCGGAGGGAAGACACAGACCGTCACGATCTCGGTCGAGACCTTACAAGACACTGAGGTCGAGTCCAATGAGACGTTGTACCTGGACTTCACAGAGGATAACCGTGACCGGGCGCTCGACATCCCATCAACCGAGCCGGACAATCGCACGACGATCTCTATCCTGGACGACCACCCGCTGGTGGTGACCGACGTGGAGGTGACGTCGTCGCCGACAGGGGGGTACTACGGCGTCGGCGACACTATCGAGTTCACCGTCACGTTCAACGAGTACGTGACCGCCGAAGGCGGGCCGCAGTTCGCCTTCAACCTGGGCGGCGCGACTCGCCAGGCGGTGGGCCTGGACTCCGAGGATGAGATGGCGGTGACGTTCGAGTACAGCGTGGCGGCAGGGGACGCAGACGACCGCGACGGCATCTCCTGGGGCGCCAACGCGCTGAGCTTCAATGGCGGCTCTATCACGATACCTGGCAAGGGGGACTTGATTCCCCGCAATGCCGACCTGGACTACGCCGCGCGGGGGGCGCTCTCCGGCCACAAGGTGGACACGACGAAACCCAGCCTGGTGGAGGCTGAGGTGGACCAGGCCACGTTCACGCTGACCTTCAGCGTGGAGCTGAACACCACGGCCCCGGCGAACACCGCTTTCACGGTGAAGGTGGACGGCGGCAGCGGGACGAACCCGACCGCTGTGTCGATTGCGGGCCGCGTCGTAACCCTGACGCTCGCCGCGGCGGTGACGCCCGCGCAGACGGCGACGGTGACCTACGCCAAGCCCACGTCGAACCCGATCAAGGACCTGAGCGGGAAGGAGGCCGACGCCTTCACCGACGAGGCCGTGGTCAACCTGCTCGCCGACACCACTCCTCCCACGCTGGGGACCGCCGCGTCCGACGCCGTGCTGGCCGCCGACGGCCTGACCCTGACGCTGACCTTCAGCGAGCCGCTGAAGGAGGCGTCCGTGCCGGCCTCGACCGCGTTCACGGTCTAGGCGACGCCCGCCGGGGGCAGCGAGGCTCCGGCGCTGCTGGCCGGAGTGGACCCGGTGACCGTGGCCGGCAGCGAGGTGAAGCTGAAGCTGGCCACGCCCATCGCCCACAACGACGGCTCGGTCAAGGTGAGCTACACGAAGCCCAGGTCCGGCGCGGTGATCGAGGACGTCCTCGGCAACGACCTGGCGATGTTCCCGGACCGTGCCGTGACCAACAACAGCACTGTGCCGCGGGTGAGCATCGCGGCGGTGCACGCCGACGCCTCGCCGCTGTTCGCGCACGCGGAGTTCACGGTCACGCGCTCGAACACCGGGACCGACCCCCTTGATGTGGAGCTCGCGGTCAAGCAGACCGACACCTACCTCGGTTCGACGACCCAGACGATCACGATTCTCGCCGGCGAAACATGGCGACGGGGTTATTCCCGAGCGTCTACGCAGGCAACACGAGCGGCGACCTGACGGCCACCGTGGCTCTGAGCCAGAGCTACGCAACGGCGCTCGCGCCGGGCAACGCGGCCACCGTCCGGATGAAGCTTCCGGCCTCGGGCAAGACGGTGATCTACTCGCGCCAGCAGGGCGCCTACACGGTCACCGAGGGCGACGCCTCCGTCCCGGTGGCGTTCACGCTGCGCACCGGCGAGGGTGTGGCGCGGCCGAGGCAGACCATCTCGCTTGCGTACTCGCTCTACGCGGACACGGCCCTTCGAATCACCGACTACATCGGTTACGGCCGCGCGGTAAACATCGAAACCTACAACTGGGCCGCCGACGGCACGGCGTTCAGGGCAACGGAGCCGGAGACGGTTGAAATCGTGGATGACAGCCGCCACGAGGGCAGCGAGCAGTTCCTGCTGGATGTTCTTTTGGTCGTTGACCCACTCGTTCTCGATCCCGCGGTGTTCACTCCCACCTGTCCTCCGGGGATCGCGGTCGGCGACGACTGCCAGGCGACGGTCACCATCATCGACGACGACACCCTGGCGGTGCAGAGCCTGGGGGTGTCCTCGACGCCCACCGGGGGGTACTACGGCTTGGGCGACACGATCTCGTTGACGGCGACGTTCAACGGCGCGGTGACGGCGACGGGCACGCCGCAGTTCGCCTTCAGCCTGGGCGGCCGGACCCGCCAGGCCGATTACGCGAGCGGCTCGGGCTCGACCGAGCTGGTGTTCTCGTACACGGTGGCGACCGGGGACGACGACCGCGACGGCATCTCCTGGGGCGCAAATGCGTTTAGCCTCAATAGCGGCTCGATCAAGTTCACGCACACGGACCCGGCCGAGCGGGTGGACGCCAACCTGGACCACGCCGCGCAGGCGGTCTTGCCGGCCCACAAGGTGGACACGACGAAGCCCAGCCTGGTGGAGGCTGTGGTGGACCAGACCACGCTCTCGCTCACCTTCAGCGAGGCGCTGAACACCACGGCCCCGGCCAACACCCGATTCACGGTGAAGGTGGACGGCGGCGCGGGGACGAACCCCACCGCTCCGGTCCGCTTGCCGGGCGCGCCTATCGACTGCAACTCCGGCGGCCGCAGAAACGCCAGGCCGAGCGCCGCCCCGGCCGCGATCACGGCCAACTGCGCAACAATGCCTCCTGCCGCAAGCGCAACGACTGCCGCAAGTACGGCGATGGTGATCCGAGGCCTGTCCGGCGCGAGCGTTCTTCCCATGCCCCACAGCGCCAGCGCAACCACCGCAACCGCCACGATTTTCAGCCCGTGCAGCCAATCGCCCGCCTGCCCATCGAACGATTGCACGCCGTACGCGAACAGGATTAGCGCCAACGCCGAGGGGAGCGTGAAGCCAAGCCACGCGGCAAAACCTCCCGCTATTCCGGCCCGCCTGATCCCTACGGCTATTCCGAGCTGACTACTCGCCGGGCCGGGCAGGAACTGACAGAGGGCGACAAGCTCAGCAAACCTCTCCTCAGTGAG
Source organism: Dehalococcoidia bacterium (assembly GCA_965237465.1). GTDB lineage: Bacteria > Chloroflexota > Dehalococcoidia > UBA6926 > UBA6926 > VXMO01. The sequence continues at coordinate 1,699,973 of OZ250138.1, read as the reverse complement.
CCACCCGCGCCGGACGACGTACTCCTGCCGGAAGTAGCCGATATGAGCGATCGGTCCGCCAAACGACGTTACGCCCAGTCGCGTTGCAACCAGCAGGACTTCCAGGACATTACGCATGGAATCGGCTCGCCTCAGCCATGCGCCAGCGCCAAGGCTCCGACGCCTTGCTTCCCAGGCTCATCGCGGCCCTCTCGCCGCTGCCGCGTTCCCCCACATGATCCTGAGCCTCGAGCAACAGGGGAGTGATCCCCCGCTTCATCAACGTGTAGGCAGCGCTGAGCCCAGCAAACCCCCCACCAACAATGATGACCCGCTTGGTGCTCATCTGCCCGGCTCCCTCCTCACCAACCTCTACTCGCCTATTGCCCGCACGCGCGCGAGGCCAGGGCAGCGTGGTACCCCATGACGAGCTTGGCTTAAATGTCCTCTGCGTGACACTTGGCGTACACGTCGCCGCTGTCGCACCAGCACGGATCTTTCATTTTAAGTGCCAGCGCCGGTTCGTTGGGCTGCAGGAACCGCTGAACGGATTCGTCCAATTCAGTACTCGCTTCCCAGGGTTTGTCGACAAAGCCAGCGCCAATGCCCGCCTTCCCAAGTACAGACCAAAAGGTGACCCACACATCAGCTCTGCTCTTGTGTTTTAGTGCAAATGCCAACCCTGGTACGCGATCATCGTCGGGTTCGGTGGACTCAGGAAAGCATGCGAAGGAAGCCCCTATCTTCTGGTCGAATAGGACGTATCCATAAGCAAGTTGTCCATCTTCCGCAGAATGCTTCATACTCTGCTGAATTACTTCGAGAAGGTCTTCCAAGCTGCTTTCAGGTTGATCAAAGAGCATGAATAATGCATCTGTAGACCAAGGTTCAGGATGCTCTTTGAGAGTGTCGAGGAAGGGCGTCAAACCATTCTCCTGCCACCTCGTTGTAAGTTCTCCGATACCCAGATCGGTGTCGTCATCTGCATAGAGTTTCATAAGCAGGTCATATCTTCCCCTTGCGGTCATGAAGTGCACTTCCAGATCACTTGCTGAATTCTCGGTGAGTACGATTCTTATCGACTTTTGAGGGAGCGCCAAGCCGTAGCTCAAGTAAAGCGCAAGAAATAGGCCTTCCCATGTTGCAAAGATGCTGTCAGACCACGCGGCTCTTTGGTGAATATAATGCATAAACTGCAATGGTTCAGTGAGGTAAGTGGCAATCAAATCCAATCCAAACACACTCATGACAACCGGGTATGGATCATCCGGGTCTTTGTCGAGGAATTGGTCAACCATGTAAGGAAGAGCGGGAATATGGTCGAGTGTAAGGCAGACCACATACACTTCGGCAAAGGACACGGGCAGTTGGATCGGCGTGCCATCGCTAGCCAGCACGTTGTACCCACCAGTCAATAATAGTTGTCGAGAAGCTCGGGCCTGCTCATAAGCCCCCTGCACAGCCTGTGAGAAGTCCTTCTCGAGCTGCTGGTCATCCCCTTTTCGCGACAATGCGGTCAGGCGTTTCGCCTTTGCCTCAACTATGAGGGCGCGGTTCCCTTGAACTACCAGTACGTCAATCTCGTGAGCCGTTCGTTTGCCGTCGACTACGCTGGCATTCCTATAGACGCTGGTACCGAATACGGTCAACAATAGTCGATAGGCAATTCCTTCTGTGGCGGTGCCTCTGTGGTCGGCCGCCTCAATGCTGTATCGATCATCTTCCGCCATCCAGTAGTTCGGGCTCTCATAGATCGACTTTGCAAGCATGAAGCCCACGGGCATAAAGAATCGATCTGCTCCAAGGCGAATGATTGGTTTGAACTCCAAATCGTTCAGATCCGCGACGGCATTCACAGGTAGCATCAATTGCCCCGGTGTCACAGAGAATCTGCCCAGAAATGCATCAAATTCTGGCCCCGTCAAGGAATTCAAATCATCCCTAGTGAAAATAAGCGCGTCGAGCGCAGCGTGACAACTCTCTTGCAGAGTGCTGGCCAGAAAGAATGGGGCCAAGCAGTACTCCCTCAAGTTCTGAAGTTCCTTGGCTATCCCTACTAGAGAATCGACGGACAATCCAACATTGGTCTTGAGCCAGCCCATGTCTCGCCTGTATTTTTCAGGGGCCAGCTCAAGATGTTGGAAGTCAAATGACCCCATCCCGGCATAGTTCAAGGGCTCTACCATCTCTTCCCTACGTGGTCGTTCGGAAGGCTCATATCTTCGGTCGGCCGAAAATCTACGCGGTGGGTGGGTTCCCACCGTCTCCGCTACTTCCAGGCGGTGCTTGAACACATCGTGGATCCGGCCCAGGAGCACGTAAAGCTCACCAATTTGGGCGTTCAGCTCTACCTCGCTGGGTATCTTCGCATCATCCATCGGATGTTTAGCCGCGAATGCGGCCGCAAGCGTCAGTTCTTGCACGGTAAGCCTGTCAGCAGCATGAGGAAAATCATCTGACACGTAGTAGGAATTGGCTACTGACACTTGAGCAAGAGAGTAGATGAACCCGGGCGAAGCAGCCAATGCCTCCAACTCCTTCAAGATCTGCGATTCGTCAGGTGGGCCTGTAGGAGCCCCTTCTTCACGGTAGTTGTGGGTCACCTGTTTCCTCCATCCACATAGTCGAGCATTAGCCGGTTGAGGATTATGCCAGTCTAATCAATTCCGCACTAGCATTCCGTGCTGTAATTCAATCGGAAACAGGCCATTGGCGAGGTTATGAACCTAACGGGGACAATACCGCAGACTTTCCGGTGGGATATCCAAATGCTGCAGGCCTAACCGACTACCTACCCCGGCATGCCGAGCGGCATCACGACCCTCAATTCGAACGACGCCCTGTGAGAATAAAATAACGGGTAGTGTGAACATCGTGAGCAGGTCGATGAGGACGAATGCATAAACCAGCAGAAAGAGGAGCGGAATGGAATGGTTCGTTCTTCCAACTGCTTCGTATGCGCAACTTCCGGCTACTCTGGGGAGCCGGTGCGCTGTTGGCTCTGCTCTGCCTGGCGGTCATCTTCAGGCGCGAGATTCGAAGCATGAAAATGCCCGCCAATTCGAGTTCACTCGGCGATCAATGATTGAGAAACGGTGGGCTGTTCCCCGCCATGACCGCCACCCGGTGGCCAGTTCTAGCGGTCATCATTCATATACCAATGCGAGAGAGTGGCGAGTCCCCTATGGGTCTAGCTACAAAGGTGTGGGCCGCCCGGGGATCGAACCCGGAACCTTGGGATTAAAAGTCCCCTGCTCTGCCGATTGAGCTAACGGCCCCATGCCCGCTCCGAATCGCCGCGAGGCGAAGCCGGTCTCGGACTATGGGCCCTCGGCGAATGCGCCGGCGGCATGCGGGGCTAGTCCGAAGCGGTCCGGCGGCCAGTATGTCACAACCGCTTTGCCGATGATGCTGGCCTTTTCAATCGTACCCCAGTGGCGTGAGTCCTGGCTTGATCTGCGATTGTCGCCAAGAACCAGGTAGTGGCCCTCCGGCACAACGATGATATCCGCGCCGAGCGTCCGCACGTTGTCGGCGAGGTACGGCTCATTGATCTCCACTCCGTCGGCAAGGATTCTCCTGCCCCTGTCCCTGAATTCAATCGTCTCTCCCGGCAAGCCAACGATGCGCTTGATCAGATCAATGTCATCGTCGGCTGGGGAATGCAGGACAATGATCTCACCGCGCTCCGGCTCATGAAACAGGGGAACGGCGGGTCCATCCGGAAAGTCGATGAACGGCAGAAACTCATCCAGAGTATCTGGATCTATGCTCAGATAGACGGCCTTGTTCACCAATATGAATTGCTGATCCGTGATCGTGGGCTCCATGCTGCTGCCCGTGACGACGTAGTTCTGGACGACAGTCTGAACGGCGAAGAAGAGGATCACGGCAATGGCGATCGTCTCCAGCACATCCCGCAACAGTTTTCGGACGCCATTCTCAGGCGGCAGCGCAAGAATGCCCTCCGGCAGGTAGTCGTCTTCGGGATCGTCTGTCGGCGAGACGGGTACGTACTTCATGAATGCTCGCTACATTATAGGTCTGCGACGTCCGTTGCCTGCGGACGGAAGGCTAGCACGCCTACGCCGCCGTTCAATCATCAATCGCATTGGGCATTTGTGGACGCCCTGTCCTCGACGCTAGGCAATTTCCTGGGCGGCAGGCGGCCGCCGTTGCCGCTAGAATGAGCGAGACATGTTGCGAGCAGCTCTCATTGGTACAGGCGTGGCCCTGCTGTGCCTGGTCCCGCCGCTGCTGCACTTTGTGACTGGGCCGCTGGCGCCATTCATCGGCGGAGCGGTGGCGGGGGCGAATCTCCGCGCCAGGACGGACGCGACGTACGCCCTCATCCTGATGTCGGCGCTTATGGCGATGATGCTTGGCGCGGCGGTAGCCGTGATTGCGGGTCCCGCGATCTTCATTGTCGGACTCTTTATCGAGTCCGATACGCAATTCAGCCTTTCGATATTGCCCATCCTCGCCTTCCTCGTGGCCTTGTATTCTTTCGGGCTGGGTGTCGTGGGCGCGATGCTGGGCGCTGCACTCAAGGGACGCAACGCAGGCCCGGCCGGGGAGGGCGACACTCCGCAGGACAAGCCCGCCGGCGCGCAGATGAGATGACCAGCCCGCAACGGCCCGCGCGGGCTAATTATGACATCGTCATATTCGACCTTGACGGCACCCTGATCGATTCGCGCATCGGAATCCATTCGTCCGTCGTCCACACGCTGCAGGTGATGGGCGCGGAAGCTGTCGGCCAGGACATTTTGTCGCAATTTATCGGCCCGCCACTGATTGATTCATTCAAGCGGGTGTGCGGGATGAGCGAGGCGGACGCCGAGCGCGCCGTCGCGGTTTACAAGGACTACTTTGCCGTGGAAGGCATCAAGGGCTATGAAGTCTACGACGACGTTCCTGAGATGCTATGGCTGCTGCGCGCGAGCGGCGTCGCCATGGCCATCGCGACAACAAAGGATGAGGTCTTTGCGCGCCAAATCCTGCTAGAGGCGGACCTGCTTCCCTATTTCACGGAGGTGATCGGCAGCGACCATGAAGGGACGATGTTGCGCAAGCCGGAGCTCGTAGCGGCGGCGCTGTCCGCCGTACAGTCCGCAGCCGGATTGGCCGCGCCAGCGGCAAGCCCCTCCGGCGCGGCGTCCCCGGCGGATGCCCCTCTCCGAATGGCCATGGTCGGCGACCACGGCCTTGATGTCCTCGGCGCAAAGGCGAACGGCATCGCAGCAATCGCCGTCTCGTACGGATTCGGAAACCTGGATGACATCAGGGAGGCGGGGCCGGACCACCTAGCGGAGTCCGTCCTGGAACTGAGACAGCTGTTGTTGGGGGTCTGAGCAGGCCGCAGCACGGGAGGCTCTTGGTTCCACCCCTCTCCTGGCCCACGGGCTCACGGAATCGAAGCATCAAAGTCCATGCCGATGTGGCCCTTTGCGTCAAACTCCGCGTACTCGTCGTCTGAGTAGCCCAGCACGCTCTTATAGATGTACTCGTTGTCCTCGCCGAGGCGCGGCGCGTGGCGGCGCGGGCCGGCGTCGGGGTGGTTCATGGACTTCAACGGCGTCATTGGGGCTCGGTGCGTGCCGGCCTCCGGGTGCGTGATGGGCCTGAAGAAGCCTCTCGCCTCCAGGTGTTTGTCCTCCAGGGCGTCCCGTTCATTCATGACGATGCCGGAGGGCACGCCAACCATCTGCATCCGATCCAGAATCCACGATGCCTGCTTGTCCGCCGTCCACGCGCCGATGATCGCATCAAGCTCATCGCGATTCTGAAAGCGGGCGTCATTGTCGCAGAACCGGGGATCGTCCGCGATGTCCTCGCGGCGTATGACGGTGCACAGCGCCCGCCACTGATTCTCATTCCAGCAGGCGAGCGTGACCCACTTATCCTGCCCCTGCGTTCGATAGACATTGTGCGGCGCAAGATAGAAATGCTGGTTACCCATCTGCGTCCAGACGCGCCCGTTCATGCTGTAGTCCATGACGAACTCGCCGAGGAGGGGGACGAAATTTTCGGCAGTCGGCGCCTCGATCAAGAGACCCTTGCCAGTGCGCTTCAGGTATCTCATGCCCATGAGGAAAGCGAGGGCGGAGCCAATGCCGCCCGCCGCGTCCGCCGGCACGCCTGCCGGCGCGTACTCCGGCGAGAGATCAGGGTATGCGCGAATCAGCGGATGTCCGGAGATGGCCTCCATGTGGTTGCCCCACGTGCGATAGCCCTTGTACGGGCCATCAAGCCCAAAGGCCGGCATCCGGATCATGATGAGACGGGGGTTGATCTTTGAGAATCGCTCCCATGAGATGCCCTGCCGGTCCATGCTCTGCGGCAGATTGTTTTCGATCACGCCGTCAGACACCGCTACGAGCCGTTCCAGCGCCTCCTGGCCCTCCGGCTCCCGCAGATTGACGGTCATGGACAGCTTGTTTCGGCCATGAGCGTTGAACGTAGAGCTGCGATTCCACGGACGCTCCCCCGGCTCGCTATCCGGCATCCCCATGCCCATAGTCGTCTGAGCGGCCACGCTCGCCATCGCCGGACGCGCCATTGCTCCCCGCGTCGTGGCAGCGAAATAAGTGGTCGATTCGACGCGAATGACCTCCGCGCCCCAATCGGCCAGTTGCATGGTCGAATACGGTCCGGCCCAAACGACCGTGATGTCAATGATGCGGAGTCCCGCGAGCGGCAGGCTCGGGTCCGGATGCGTCGGGTCGGATTGCGGCGTGTTTTCGTTCATGCCTTTTGTCCCTGTCATTCTCTCTCGCCCCCGATCCGTTTAGCCTCTTGCATCCGCTTTAGTCGTACGCCGGTCGTTGTCGCGCGCCTAGATGACCTGGTCAGTCTTCAGATTTGCGATGTCATTCTCCGTCAGGCCCAACTCTGACAGCACCTCGCCGGTGTGCTCTCCCAACAGCGGCGCACGACGTCGTTTCGGCATCTCCGCCCCCTCGCGATGCAGGCGATTGTGGAAACCCGGGTACTTGATGGGTCCCGTTTCAGGGTGGTCAATCTCCTGAAAGTAGTCGCGAGCGACAAACTGCTGATCCTTGAAAAGGTCCTCGATGGTGTTGAGGGGCCCGCCCAGGACGGCATGTTTCTCTGACTCCTGCCGCACCTCTTCCCTGGTGCGCTCAAGGGTCCAGGGGATGATGTACGGCATGAACTCGTCGATGCGATCAGGATGGGCGCGACCTTCCGGCGTGCCCCACTCCGGCTGCTCCAGCAGCTCTTCCATGCCGATCATCCGGATGATGTTGGGGAGAAAACGAGGACCGCCCGTCATGAGGAAATAGCCGTCCGAGCACGGGTGAACGCCGCCGCCCGCCGCGGCCGCGCGCGAGGGTCTCGTCGCTATATGCCCCGTGTACTGATAGCCCATGAGGCGACCCAGCCGCATATCGATGGAGTGCATGGCGGACTCAAAGATGCTCACGTCCATGTAGTCGCCGTTGGCGTCCCGAAACTCCACCTGAAAGAGCCCTAGCGCGGAGGCCAGGGCCGCTACATATCCTGCGTGATAGCCGACCATCCGGCCCGCCGTCTTGAGCGGCTCATGGTCGACGTCGCCGGCGCTGATCATGCTGCCGCCCATCCCGTACAGGTTCATCTCAATGCCGAGATAGTCACGATACGGCCCATTCTGGCCGTAGTTGCTGACGGAAGTCATGACAAGCTTGGGGTTGATCTTCTTCAGATCCTCATAGCCGAGGCCCAACGCATCCATTGTTCCTGGCGAAAAGCTCTCAACCACAATCTGCGCGGTCTTCACGAGCTCTCGCAGGATATCCCGGCCTCGCTCGGACTTGAGGTCCAGGGTCACTGAGCGCTTGTTTGTGTTGAGAAACAGAAAGAGGCCGCTGCGCTCAAGGCCGGGGACGTCCTTGTAGAACGGCGGCATGGAGCGCGTGGGGTCGCCGGTCTCAGGCCGCTCGATCTTGATGACGTCGGCCCCGTAGTCGCCCAGGACGCGCGTGCCGAACGGCCCGGCCGTCATGTGCGTCAAGTCGATTATCCGCACGTCATCCAACGGCATGATTGCCGCGTCGGGTGTCATCATGTCCCGCGCCCCCGTCCCTAACCGTCCGCCGTCGCTTTAGTTGTGTCCGTGCGCGCCGCGCCTAGTCTTCCGCGTCCAGGGCATAGTCCATGCCGATGTGACCGGCAGCCTCATAGGCGGCGTAGTCGGCCTCCGAGAAGCCGAGCAACTCCTTGTAGACGTACTCGTTGTCCTCGCCGAGCCGGGGCGGGCCCCAGCGATGGCGACGCGGCGTATTGCGGGCCGTCCACAGCGCGCTTGTGTAGAGGTGCGTTCCGACCTCCTTCGCCGTCAGCTCTTCCCAGAAGCCGATCGCGTCCATGTGCGGGTCTGCGAAGGCATCCTCCTCATTCATCACAGTGCCCGCCGCGATGCCGTTCGCCTGCAGCAGATTCATCGCTTCCACCGCATCCTGCGAGACCGACCAGCCGATAAGCTCAGCGTCCAGCTCGTCGTGATGCTCCATGCGGCCCGCACGCATGGCGAATCGAGCGTCTGAGGCCAGATCCGGGCGCTGCATGACGGTTCCCGCCAGGGCGCGCCACGCCTCATCCGACTGCACGCTGATGGTGATCCACCGGTCTTCGCCCATGCACGGATAGACGCCCTGCGGCGCGAATTCGGGAGCGCGGTTGCCTTGATGTTCGGCGTTCCTCCCATTCATGGAGTAGTCCATGAAACGATCGCCAAGATACGTCATGAAGTTCTCGGCGGTGGCCAACTCGATGAAGAGGCCCTTGCCTGTCTTCTCGCGGTAGCGCAGCCCTGCGGCAAATGCGAGCGCGCCGGCCGCCCCGCCCGCTGCGTCAGCGGTCAGCGTGTTGCCGCTCATGGCCGGTTCCTCGCCCTGATAGCCCATGAAGGAGTATTGCCCCACGACTGACGCCATATGGCTGCCGAATGTGCGGTAGTTCTTGTATAGGCCGTCAACGCCGAATGCCGGCTGGCGGATCATGATCGCTCGCGGATTCACCTCTCGCACGCGCTCCCACGTCACGTTCACGCGCTCCATGCTGATGGGCACGTTGTTCTCCATGACGCCGTCCGACATGCGCAGGAGGCGGTCAAACACCTCCTGACCGTCCGGGCGGCGCAGGTCAACGGTCATGCTGCGCTTGTTTCGAGCGTGCGCATTGAATGACGCCCAACGATTCCATGGCCGCTCGCCGGGCTCATTGTCCGGGAACTGCGCTGAACCGCCCCCGAGAGAGCCCATCCCCTTTTCAGGCCTGATCACCATTCCGCGCGTCGTGGCCGGAAAGTGCTTGATTGACTCCACCCGAATGATCTCCGCGCCCCAATCGGCGAGGATCTGGGTGCCGTATGGCCCGGCCCACACAACGGTTAGGTCGAGAATCCGCACGCCCTCCAGAGGCAGCCTTCGCGATCCGGTGCTGACCATTGCTACACCACCCTCTGCGCTCGCAGGTCTGCAATCTCGCTCTCGCCGAGACCCAGAAGGTCGCGCAATATCTCATCCGTGTGTTCGCCCAGCAACGGAGCCCGCTGTCGCGCGGGCATCGACTCATCGTTCTCAAAGTGGAGCTTCACGTGGTAGCCGGGGTAAGCGATAGGGCCGGTCGTCGGGTGATCGATCTCCTGAAAGAAATCCCGCCCCTGGAAGTGCTCATCTTTGTAGAGGTCTTCAAACGAGTTGATGGGGCCGCCAAGCACGCCGTATTGCTGGCAAGTGTCCCTGACCTTCTTCTTCGTTCGTTCAAGCATCCAGGGCACGAAGACGGCGGTTGCCTCATCGAAACGATCCGGGTGTGATCGCGCCAGCGGCGTCGACCATTCAGGTTGCGAAAGCAGCTCGCCCATCCCAACCATGTGCATCATGCGGGGAACCATTGCCGGCCCCGCCGTCGTCATGAAATAACCGTCCTGGCACACCCACACGCCGGAGCCGATAGCCGAATTCTGGTACGGGCGCGTCGAGTTCGTCCCGCCGTACTGATAGCCCATCAGATAACTTTGGCGGCGGTCAATGGCGCCCATCCACACGGGAAACGCGCCGATATCGAGGTGGTCGCCCTCGCCGTCCGCGGCGACGCCGAGAAGGTGCATCCCAGTGGCCGCCGCCGCGACTGCGCCGACGTGAAAGCCAACGATGTGCGAGCCCGATTGCAGCGGCTCGCGCTCCGGATGGCCGGAATTGATCATCGCGCCGCCCATCGCATATGTCGTGATCTCGGTCGCCTTCCAATCACGGTAAGGTCCCGTCTGCCCGAAGCTGCTGATGGACGTCATCAAGAGACGCGGGTTGACGTTGCGCAGAGTGTCATAGTCGAGCCCGAGGGAGGGCATGACGCGCGGCTCAAAACTCTCGACCAGCACATCGGCGGTCTTCGCAAGATCCAGGATGATTTGCCGTCCGCGCTCCGTCTTGAGATCGACGGTCACTGAGCGCTTACCCAGGTTGGCGTACATGAACAGACCGCTGCGCTCGAGGCCGGGTTCATCCTGATAGAAGGGAGGCATATCGCGCGCGGGATCGCCGACGGTTGGACGCTCGATCTTTATGACGTCGGCCCCGTAGTCAGCGAGGCGCCGGGTCGCGAATGGCCCTGCCACGTGCCACGTGAGATCAATCACGCGAATGCCGGTTAGCGGCATGACGGCGGCGTCCCGCTGCTCCCCCTGTTGTTGGATTGTCATAACCTCCCCACAGGAATCCAATCCGCTAGCGCATTATGGCGCCAAGTCGCGAGCGGCGAAAGTCTGCTGCGCTGCCTCTCCGAGTGACGAAAAGTGGGCGCGCAGAGCCGAGCCAAACGAGGAAAGGCGCCAGTTGGGCCTTGGCTGGGGAAAGGACTTAGCGTGCCGGTGCTCGGCTTGCCGCCGTCCGCAGACGATGGCCGCATTCGCCCCATTGAGGTGTGTGGGAAGGACGGCGATCTCATGCATCGGTCGGCCATCGTCACCAGCGGTCGACTGTAACAGACCGATGTTCCAGCCTCAGCCGGAATGATGGAGGCGGCGGCGGGGAGGCGCTATAGCCCGTCGACTAAGACGAGATTGATGTTTGAGGACCTGACGCGAATGTCATCAAGCGCCGTGTACTCAGGCGAGTTCAAAAAGGCGTGGGCTTGCTGGAGGCTGCCAAATTCAAGAATCGCAAGACGCCTGGGCATCCAGTCGCCCCCCATGACCTCGATCTGACCGCCGCGCGCCACGAATTTGCCGCCATGATTCTCAACTGTCGCCGTCATTCTCTCCAGAAACTGTCCATAGAGATTCGCATCAGTTACTTCAACATCCGCTATTAGGTATGCCGACATGGTTGTTTGCCCCCTTTGGAGTGCAATTCCTCTGTGCCTGGCGGCGTCATCTTATCATTTGCGTAAGCCGTCGTCGGACTCAGGCGGCCAGCGAACAGCCTGCCCTAACTGCGCCGCTCGTGCAGTCTCCTTTGGCATGGCATTGTGGCGCCAAGCCGCGGCCGGCGAAAGGCGGGGCCATTCGCGCAAAGAACGCGGCCAGATACTTTCAGTCTTCCGTGAACCACTGAAATAGGCGGCTAGCCAGATCGTGAGCTCTGCTGAGAGAAGCCACCGGGGCCGCGTAGGCAAGAATCTCCTCCGGACCCTTGAACTTCTCTCAGCGACTCTGACGCCAATTGCAGAAGTGACAAGTGTTGCCACGGGCGATGGGCGATCCTTTCGACGCGGGTGCGTTACGATAGGTGGGCGTCGAAGCGACTGCCCGGCGCACGATGGGAAGGGGGACGATCACACAATGGCGCTGCTGTGTTTTGATGTCGATGGAACGCTGGACACGGGGGACGGGCCGATTCCCTTGGCGGTTCTGCATGAGCTTGAGGGTATGGGGCACTCGGTCGTCATAGTCTCGCCGTCTCCGCTGCGGCCTCGAGACGCCGGCTTTCCGGAGTTTCTCAGCGTTGATCGCAAGAAGAATCTGCTGGAGGCGCTTGAGGCTCACCCGAGTGATCGCCCCGTGTACATCAGCGACAATGAAGGCGACGATCACCTCTCCGCGGAGGTGGAATTCGAATACGTTCACCCGCTGTTCTGGAACGGTTTCTACACGCGCCTGACCTCATAAGGCGGCGCCGCCGAACTATTGGGCCGGCCTCCCAGCTAAGCCCCCTCGTCATATGTGACGCCATAGCGCGCCGCTGACGCCACTCGTCCCGTCATTCCAGCTTTCGCAGGAATCCGTGCCTTCTTCTCATTCCCCGCGGCAAATTCGCGCTCCAACTCCGCGCCGTCGGCTAAAAGCCCTTGAACTCCGGCGAGCGCTTCTCCATGAAGGAGCGAAGCCCCTCATCGTAGTCGTGCGTCTCGCGTGTATGTCGGCTGGCGGCATCGACCAGCTCCCAATGCCGAGCGAACTGCTTGGTGTGGATCTCCCTGACCATGTGTTTGACCAGTTGCTGTGTGACGGCGGGACCCTGGGCCATTCTTCGGGCCAGCTCCATCGCTCCCGGCATCAGCTCATCCGGCTCATAGATCCGATTGACGAGACCCAGTCGATACGCAGAGTCGGCATCGAGCGCGTCGCCTGCGAGGAGCATCTCCATCGCGATGCCGTGGGGCAGCAGGTAGGGCGCCCAGAACGCGCCGCCGTCCAGAGGCACAAGACCACGGCGAATGTAGACCTCAATGAAACGCGCCGTCGTGCTGGCGAGGCGAATATCGCACGCCAACGCCAAATCGCACCCCGCGCCCGCGGCAACGCCGTTGACTGCGGCGATGGTCGGCTTGTCAAGCTCCCAGACCTGCATGTGAATGCGACGCCCGTTCAGCATCTCATTCTTCATGCGCTCCTCCGCGGACATCGTCGGCACGTTCCATCCGCCGCGCTGCCGGTTGTCCTTCTCCTTCATGAAATGCGGTACGGGTCGATCAGCGCCCATACCTGCCATTGGGCCAACGTCGCCTCCCGCGGAGAATGACCTGCCCGAGCCCGTAAAGATGACCACCCGATCATCCGGATTGGCGGCGATGTGGTCCAACTCAACCGTCATCTCCTCCATCAAGGGAATCAGCCACGGGTTCAACGCCTCCGGGACGTTGAAAGTGATCGTGACGACGCCTGCATCGTCCCGCTCAACGGTTATATATTCATGCTCCATTGACCCACCCCCTGTTTGCCCTCAACCACACTGTCAGATTGTACGCTGGCGCCGCTATCCAAAAATCGCCGTCCAGGGATGTCCTTCAATGATGAGGTCGGCGCCCACAATCCCAAGGCCGAGCGCCAGGATGCGGACGATCCATGGCGCGGAAACCTTGCGGGACACGCGCGCGCCCACCTGAGCGCCAACTATCGCGCCAATGCCGAGCAGAATGATCGGCAGGATCATATCCAGGAGAGGCGCGCTAGCGAGATGGACGGCGATGGCGGCGGGGCTTGTAATGAGGATGACGAGCTGCGAGGTGGCCGTAGCGAGGTGGGCGGGAAAAACAAAGACCTGCACGATGATCGGCACCATTGCGATCCCGCCGCCGACGCCAAGCAGTCCGCCCAGGGTCCCAGTGGAGAGTCCGACAACGCCGAGCAGGGCGACGCGTTTTCGCGTAAGCGGCACCCTCGCCTCTTCAGCCTGCTCAAGGGTCCGCGCCGCGCCACGACCGCGGATCGGCCTGATTAATAAGTAGGTCATAAGGATGAGCGCCGCAACGCCAAAGACTGTTTCGAATTCGCCGCGATGAAGTCGCTCGACGACGAAGGCTCCGAGGGCCATTCCAAAGAGGCCGGTCACTGCCATGACGCCAGCCCACCGATACTCGATGCGCTTCTGGCGCACGTAGGCGACGGTGGACGAGAGTGAGGTCATCAGCACCATCGACTGCGACATGCCGGTGATGATGCCGGGGGACTCATCGGGAAGGACGATAAGCAGGATAGGCACTGCAATGAATCCGCCGCCGGCGCCAATGAGCGCCCCGATCATGCCGGCAAAAAAACCGAGCAAGGGCATCAACGCGAGAAGGACATCATCCATTCCCTCACTATCTCACGAGTTTGGAGGGCGTGAAACTCGCCGCGGATTCCGCGAGCCGTCGCCCTAGCCCGCAGGAAGCTCCAACACGTTCAGGCCCGGCACTCTGCGAAAGTCTCGATCAATTGTTGCGAGTGAGCTTTCGAGGTGGATGGCAGTCGCGGCAATCCAGGCATCGGCGGGGTCAAGCGCCAGTCCGGCTTGTCGGCATTCGGCTCGCAGGCGAGCATGAACTTCAACGAGTTCGCCGTCCGGCCAGATGACGCGATATGGATTCATGTGAGATCGCAGTTCCGCCAGTCGGACTGGTCCCCAATTGGCGTATCGCGCCCCATACAACAATTCCGCCGAGGTTTGGAAAGATATGACTACATCGACATCCTCGAGTAATTCGAGGTATCGAACTCCCAGCGCGTCCTGTCGAAACATATGCGACATGACATTGGTGTCCGCCACGACCAGTGGAGCGCCAGGGTTCATTCGATGTCGCGCACTACCTTACGCCCATCGCGGATAAGACGCATGAATTCATCCACGTCAAACGGTTCGCTTGACGTCACCAACCAGTAGGGGTCAAGCCGGCCAGTGCCTGCATTCTTTGTGCCGTCGGTGTTGCTAGGATCGCGGGGCTCCGAGTATATACTGCGATACCCGTAGTGCAGCAATTCTCCGTCACCCGCAGACGCGGAATCGCCATTCTGCTCTTGTCTCTTCCTGGACTCCATTGCCGCGCCTCCTTTCGCCCCATCATGTCCTGCCATTGTACGCGCAAGTGAGTGGCTGAACGGCGAGGGGGCGCGCCCTTGCCACCCCTGTCGCGCTGCCAGACAATCGACGGACTGAAAGATTTAACACACGCCGACTGTCAGGCAGGGAGCAATCAGATGAGGCTTGAGGGGAAGACGGTGCTGGTTTCGGGAGCGGGGCCGGGGATGGGTCGGGCGACGGCGGTTCTGTGCGCGCAGGAGGGGGCGACGGTCATCATTGTCGCTCGGCGCTCTGAGCATCTGGATGAAACGCTGGGCGTTATTCGGCGTCTTGGAACATCCGCCGCGGATGCGGCTCAGGCGATTACAGGCGACGTTTCCGACGGGCCGGACGCGGAGCGCATCGTGTTCGCGGCACGGGACGCGGGCGGGGGACATCTTGATGTCCTGTACAGCGGCGGGGGCGGCTTTTTCGATCCTTCGGTCACGCTCAGCGAAGTGGAGCCGAGTTTTTGGCGACAGGCTATCGGCAACACGATGGAGGGGCCGTCCAACCTCGCCCGGGCCGCTCAGCCCGTGATGAAGCAGCAGGGCGGCGGCTCGATCATCTTCATCACTGCGAGCGAGAGCGTGCAGCGTGGCTCAAACGTTGCGTATGGGGCGGCCAAGGCAGGCGTCATTGGCTTGGCGCGCAATCTGGCGCGGGAGCTGTGGCAAGACAATATCCGGGTGAACGTCGTTGCGCCGGGGCTGATTCGCAACAGGCTTGGAGGAGACGCGGACGGCATTGAAGCGCCGGAACAGGCGCTTGCGCGTCGCGGGCATGTTTCAGACGTCGCTCATGCGGCGCTGTACTTCGCTTCGGACGAATCGGCGTGGGTGACGGGGCAGGTTCTGGCCGTCGATGGCGGCGTTGATGCAGGCGGGCGCGGTCTGTGGGATCTGGAGCGATAACGGTGGGATCCTGGTAGGGAACAATCAGCGCCGAGCAGCCCTGGGAAGAAGCAGTGATGCCATTCTTCCGATGCCTCACGCTGGCGCTCCTGCTCCTGACTCTAGGCGCAGTCATTGGCTGTGCCGACGATACTCTCCGGCCTGACTGGGACTATTCGGGCGACAGCAGCCCGACCAATTGGGCAGCGCTTTCCGATAACTATGCGGAATGCGGCGAGGGGCTACAACAGTCGCCGATTAACCTGATCGACTACGTCCGAGAGAACGGGCTGCAACTCGAGTTTGAATACAACGGCGATGTGGTCTCCGCCATCAACACCGGCCGGCAGGTCTCATTCATGTTTGATGACGAAAACAAGCTGCAGGTCGGGGAAGAGTCGTATCGCCTTAAGTCAGCCCACCTGCACGCGCCGGGTGAGCACACCATCGATAGCATTCCCGCCGCGGCTGAGTTGCACCTGGTCCATGCGGACGATAGTGGCGCTTTGGCAGTGGTCGGTGTGACGTTCGCGCTGCGCTCGCAGAACCGGATGGTGCAAACGTTGCTAGAGGCCGCGCCGGACCTGGGGGAGGAAGTCACAGAGGGCCTGAATATCAAGGCGGATATACTCGCGCCCATGCCTGGGCCCTATTTCTACTATGAGGGCTCAAAGACGACGCCTCCCTGCGCTGAACCGGTCGACTGGTACGTCATGGGAGAACCGCTGCCGATATCGGAGTCGCAGGTGGACGTTCTGCGGGAGCTGCACGGTGGCCCGAACAGTCGACCCATACAGCCGCGGCAGGGGCGCGCTATCAGACTCGTCGACGGCTAAACAACGCGCCCTCCCCCCCGTCATACCGGCGCAGGCCGGTATCCACTCCTGATCCCCGCAGACGGAACTCAGTCAGACCCGCCGTTATTCCGGCCTGCACCGGCATGACGATTCATGCTTCTCCACGTGAATGCAGGATTGCTCGTGGACGTGTGCATCGCATTGGACCGGATTGGGCTTAAACTGGCGATGCTGTGACTACCAATTCCTTCAGTGAGTTGTTTCGAAAGCCGCGCCCTCTCATCGGGATGGCGCATCTGTTGCCCCTGCCCGGGTCGCCGCGCTGGGGCGGATCCATTGATGAGGTCATCAAGCGAGCCATGGATGACGTGCGGATCCTGGCGGAGGAGGGCATTGACGGCATCATCGTTGAGAATTTTGGCGATGCGCCCTTCGCGGCGGGAAGAGTGCCCGCCGCCACCGTCGCCGCAATGACAATCGGCGTGCTCGCAGCGCATGGCGTCGTGCGAGAGCTTGACGATGACACGCCGATCCGGATCGGCATAAACGTCTTGCGCGCGGACGTTCAGTCGGGCTTGGGCATTGCGGCTGCCACCGGCGCGGGATTTGTTCGGACGAACGTCTTAACAGGCGCTCTCGTCACAGATCAGGGGATCATCGAGGGGTCCGCGTTCGAGGCGCTGCGAGATAGGCGGCTCCTCGGCGTCCACACGCCCATCATTGCCGATGTCCTCAGCAAGCACGCCTATTCCCTGGGCAACGGCATCACGCTGGAGCTTGAGGCTCGCGCCGCGGCGTATCGCGGCCTGGCCGATGCTTTGATCATCACGGGCGACGAGACCGGCGCAGCGACAAGCGCGGATGACCTGCGCCGCGCCCGCCAGGCCGTGCCGGACAGGCCTATTCTCATCGGCAGCGGCCTTGATGATTCGAACGTCAACCAGCTTTTGCCGCTGAGCGACGGCGCGATTCTGGGCACAGCGCTCAAGGTGGACGGAATCACGGAGGCGCCCGTCGACCGCATGAGAGTGCGCGAGATGGTGAGCCTGGCGCGAAGCTTGCAGTAACTGCCCGTTCTTGTCCTTCGTAGGACGCAAGCCCTGCCCGTCTATACTGGCCAAGGACGACTCTGCGCAAAAACTACAGTGGCATCGGGCACTCCAGTGAACGGCACAGCGCACTCCGACTAAAGACCGCCGCGAATCAGCGAAATAGTACGCAAGAACCATGACAACACATTCAGAAGGCTCCAACAGTCCCGGCGACCCGGCCATCATCGCGCCGCTTGAGACGCTTGAACGCCGCTTTGAAGAGCTGGAGGCGCAGATGGCGCTGCCGGAAATTGCGGCCGACTACAAGAAGCTGGAGAGCCTGGCGCGCGAACGGTCGGCGCTGGAATCGAAGGTCACGTCCTTCCGTCACTACAGGAAGCTGCTGGATGACCTGCAGCAGGCGCGGGAGATGTTGGAGTCGGGCGACGAGGACATGCGTCTCCTGGCCGGGGCGGAATCGGGCGAGCTCGCCGCCACGGCGCAGGACATGGAGCATGAGCTTCGGCTCGCACTGGCGCCCGTAGACCCCCATGATGATCGCGACATCATCGTGGAGATTCGCGCCGGCACGGGCGGCGAAGAGGCCGCGCTCTTTGCTGGCGACCTCTTTCGCATGTACACCCGCTATGCGCAAGACCGCGGCTGGGCCGTCGACGTCATGAACACCAATGAGACCGGCGTCGGAGGACTCAAGGAAGTGACCTTCGGCGTGCAGGGACCGGCTGCCTACGCGCGGCTAAAGCATGAATCCGGCGTGCATCGCGTCCAGCGCGTGCCCGTTACAGAGGCTCAGGGACGCATCCACACCTCGACTGCAACGGTCGCCGTCCTGCCCGTCGCGGACGAGGTCGAAGTTGAACTGAACATGAGCGAGGTCCGCGTGGACGTTTTCCATGCGGGCGGCGCGGGTGGTCAGAACGTCAACAAGGTGGCCACCGCAATCCGCCTGACTCACGCGCCGACGGGCATCGTCGTGACGTGTCAGGATGAGCGCTCGCAGCTGCAGAACCGCACGAAAGCCCTCGCCATCCTGCGCGCGCGTCTCCTTGAGATAGAGAGCCGGAGGCAGGAGGAGGAGCTGGCCGCCACGCGTCGCTCGCAGGTGGGCGCAGGCGAGCGATCCGAGAAGATTCGCACATATAACTTTCCCCAGAACCGCGTGACTGATCACCGCATCGGGCTCACCCTGCATTCACTGGAACGCCTCACCGATGGCGAGCTGGACCCGCTGCTTGACGCGCTGCGCTCGGCGGATCAAGAGCGCAGGCTGGGCGAGAGCGGGTCCTGAGCACTCGCCGCGTCGGTGACAGGAATCCTCAATGATCACGCCGTTGACGCCCGTCGCGGAATGACAAGGGACATGTCAATTCGCCCCGCATCCGCCCGCACCCTTATGACCGAGGCGCGCGACGAGCTGCGCCAGGCCGGAGTGGACTCGGCGCCTCTGGAAGCAAGGCTCTTGCTGGCGCACGCGCTCGGCATTGCAAGCGATCAGCTGCTGCTGGCGCCGGACATGGAAGTGCCTTTGGAGGCCGAATCCCGATTCAGGGAGGCCCTGCGTCGTCGGCTAACGCGCGAACCTCTCTTCTACATCCTTGGCGAACGTGAATTCTACGGCCTTGCGCTACACGTTGACAGCCGCGCCCTCATCCCCCGGCCGGAGACGGAACTGCTGGTGGAAGAGGCCCTGGCGGTTATTCGGGCAGGCAAGCAGGAGCAGCGGGACGGGACCGGCCTCCAGATTGCTGACATCGGCACAGGCTCCGGTTGCGTCGTCGTGGCGCTTGCAACGCAGCTACCGGGCGCTCGCTTTATTGCGACGGATCTCGCTGGCGAGGCTCTGGAAGTTGCGGCAATCAATGCCGGACGCCACGGCGTGGCGGATCGCATCACGTTTGCCCAAGGGGATTTGCTCGCGCCCCTGTCCGGGCCGATGCACATCATCGTCGCCAACCCTCCGTACGTGCCGAAAGAGAATCTGGCGACCATTCAGGCGGAGATTCGGGATCATGAGCCTCGTGTTGCGGTTGACGGCGGGAATGGGGGGATGACCATCACCGAGCGTCTCATCTCGCAGGCGCCTCCCGCCCTAAAGCCCGGCGGTTGGCTCTTCATGGAGGTTGGCTACGGGCAAGCGTCAGTGATGGTGGACGCGGCGCAGGCCGCGTTCAGTCCTGACGCGACGATCGATATGGCGCTCGACCTGGCCGGCGTCTCGCGCGTCGTGCGGGTGAATCAAGCTCCGTAACAGATGCAGTATCAGCGCAATGCGCAAGCGTGTCTGATCCTATACACTGATTGTCCAATTCGGGCAGAGCGATCAGGGGCCGCCGGCGGATTCCCATGAAAGTGTGCGAGCTATGACGACGAACAATGCGATAACGACAGGCGTATTCGATCAATTCAAGGTAGTGGTTGACGATCTGCGTCGGACGCTGGACGGCCTGGAGGGGGACTCCCTCAATTGGCGGCCTGTCGGCGACGAGAGTAGCTCCATATACATGCTGGTGACCCACATGATGGGCATGGCGAACGGAATGTCCACCATTGCTGCGGGCAAAACGCCGAATCGCGATAGAGCGGCGGAATTCGCCGCCGCCGGGTCCAGCGTTGAGCCCCTCCTGAAGCTCATTGATGACGCGCAGCAGGGCGTGCAGCAGAGTCTCAATGAGATAGCGCCGGAGATGCTGGGCGAACCCCGCGCATTCATGGGCGGGGAATCAACAGCCGGCGGCCTGCTGGTCATGATGCTTCGCCATCTGGGCGAGCACCTGGGACACGTCACATTGACGCGTCAGCTCTGGGAGCAGCTGGAGACCGCCAGCAATTAGCGCTCCCTACAGGCGGCGCAAACGCGGCGTCATGATCGCCACACCGGCCACGATGACGATCAGAACGAGGCCGTTAAAGATGA
The DNA here is from genome assembly GCA_965237465.1 of Dehalococcoidia bacterium. Taxonomy (GTDB): domain Bacteria; phylum Chloroflexota; class Dehalococcoidia; order UBA6926; family UBA6926; genus VXMO01. The sequence continues at coordinate 1,679,573 of OZ250138.1, read as the reverse complement.
TGGCGAAGGGGGCCGAGGTCGCCTGAGCCAAACCACCGACCTGTAGGTGGCCCACCGGGCCCGCGCCCACGCCCATCACCCAGATGCCCATAGCCCTGCCGCGCTGATTCGATCCAACGGCGAGTTGCAGCGCCGCCTGCTGAAGCGTGTCAAAGATCGCAGCAACAACGCCGGCAAACCCCAGAGCCACGAGCGCCAGGACAAACCAGGGCGCTGAACCAAAGGCGGCGAGACCCAGACCGAACAGGGCGCTGCTCAGGATGAGCACGCGGCCCTTGGGGAGGCGATTTCCCACCACCGCCAGAATGGCGACGCCCAGGACAGAGCCCGTTGCGCGCGTGGCAATCAGGATGCCCAGCCCGCTCTCGCCGATCTCCAGCACGTCCCGCGCGAATATTGGCAGCATGACAATATAGGAAAAGGCGAAAATCTCCGTCGCGACGGCCAGTACAAGGAGCGCCCGGACGGAGCGATTCGAGGCCATGAGGCCAATTCCCTCCGCGAACGATTTCCAGACGGAGGACGGCAGAGCCGCGGCATCGCCGGGGTTTGAGCGGGCCTTCACGCCCGTCAGAATCACCAGAGCCACAACGTAGCCGATGCCCATGACGATAAACGTGCCCCCTATGCCCATTCGCGCCAGCAAGAGGCCGCCCAGCAGACCGCCGAATACGCCCATGAGACGCTGCGCAAACTGATTGAGGGCAAGTCCGTTCACAACGTTGCGACTGCCGACGATGTCGTGAACGAATGCCTGAAGCGTGGGCATGAGAAAGGCGTTGGCCGTGCCGTAGAGAAAGGCGCCGCCCACCGCGATGGGCACGGTGAGGAGCCCAGAGTACTCCAACGCGCCCATCCCCACGCTCAACAGCACGTTGGCGCCGACGATGATGCGGAGGATAACGCGCCGCTCAAGCCGATCCGCGAGCGTTCCCGCCATGAGTCCGAACAGGAGGAACGGCGAGAGGCGGGCCGCCTCTGCCACACCGACCAGGAGCGGTGAATCGGACAGTTGCAGCACAAGCCATCCGACCGTCAGCTGCTGCATCCAGAAGCCAAGCGACATGGCCATCGTCGCGGCCCAAAGGAAGCGAAAGTCCCGGAACCTTAGCGAGACCAGAGGTCCCCGCAGCAGCATCCCGCGCGCCCATCCGTGGGCATGGCGAGGCGGGTTCACGCGCGGGTTCAGGCGTCGTCGGCGCGCAAGCCGGCAGGCGCGGATTCACCGCTTCCGTACACGCCGCCCTGCCCGATCTCGACACCCTCGCCGACATCCACTCCGTGCCCCAGCACCGCCCCGCGAACGCGCGAGCCCGCGCCAATGCGCACGCCTTCCCAGAGGACGCTGTCCTCGAGGCTCGCTCCCTGTTGAATCACGCATCCGTCGCCCAGCGCAACCGGCCCCGTGATGCGGACATCGGCTCCTATGCGAACCCCCTCGCCATAGACGACGGGGCCCTCAATGACGGCAGTTGCATCAATCTCCGGCGGCGCTACGGGCTGCAGCGTCCCGGGGCCTGGCGGCGCGATGCCGCTGATGACATCCCGATTCAGTTGCAGGTAGCTCTCCGGCGTGCCCATGTCCATGAAATAGCCGCTCCAGGGAAACGTGCCGATCTCCATGCCGGTCATCAACGCGCCGGGGAAGAGATCCCGCTCGAACATGGAGAATCCATCTTCAATAAAACGAAACATCTCCGGCTCCAGCACGTACACGCCCGTGTTGACAGTCTTTGCGGGGAATCTTGGGCCCGGCGGCTTCTCCGCAAAGCGGCTCACGTAACCGATGCCGTCCGTAACAACCACGCCATACCGTGACGGATCATCAACCTCGTGGATGGCAAGCGTGGCGTACTCGCGGCGCTCGACGTGCTGCTCCACCATCGCCCTGATGTCTACCGTGCTGAGGCAATCGCCATTCAACACGAGGAACGTCTCTTTCAGCTCCGGCAGCAGCGCCCGCACCGCGCCGGATGTCCCCAACGGCTCATCTTCGACAACATAGTCGATCAACATGCCATAGGCGCTCCCGTCGCCGAACCGGTGGATGAGCGGATCGGCGCGGTAGCCCAGCGCCATGATGACGCGCTCGACGCCGCCCGCGCGCAGGTTGTGGAGCATGTACTCAAAGAAGGGACGATTGGCGACGGGCAAGACCGGCTTTGGCAGGTCATTGGTCAGCGGGCGCAGGCGCGTGCCTTCGCCGCCTGCAAGAATAACCGCGGTTAGGCTTGGCATAAGGGAGCGTTGCTTCTCTGTACTGCCGGCGTTGGACGTCGGTTAGGCCGGGTCGTCCGTCGGCTCCGGAAGCCCCGCCTCAGCCCGCAGGGTCTCCGCCTTATCCGTGTGCTCCCAGGGCAGATCAATGTCGGAACGGCCAAAGTGCCCGTATGCGGCGGTCTGCCTGTAAATGGGCCGGCGGAGGTTCAGGTCGCGGATGATTGCGCCGGGCCGAAGGTCAAAGTGCTTCCCGACCATGGCCCCAATGGCGTCATCGTCTATCTTGCCGGTGCCGTAGGTTTCAATTGAGATGGACGTCGGAGTGGCCATTCCGATGACGTAGGACAGCTGCACCTCGCATCGATCCGCAATGCCCGCAGCGACGATGTTCTTGGCGATGTGCCGCGCCGCGTACGCGCCGGAACGATCAACCTTCGTGGGGTCCTTGCCGGAGAACGCTCCGCCGCCGTGCTTGTAGCCGCCGCCGTAGGTATCCACCAGTATCTTGCGTCCCGTCAGCCCCGCATCCGCCAACGGCCCGCCTATGACGAACCGGCCTGACGCGTTGATGTGATACTTTGTGCGGCCATCAAGGAGCTCATGCGGCACAACCTCACGAATCACTAGCTCGCGCAGGTCTCGCTGCAGCGCCTCATTGCTCACCTCAGGGTCATGCTGCGCGGCAATCGTGATGCTGTCGACGCGCACAGGCACGCCGTGACTGTACTCGATCGTCACCTGTGATTTGCCATCCGGGCGGAGGTACGGCAACTGGCCGGTGCGGCGGACATGCGCCAACTGCATCACGAGGCGGTGGGATAGCCAGATGGGCATCGGAATCAGCGCTGGCGTCTCATTGCACGCATAGCCGATCATCGTGCCCTGATCGCCCGCTCCCAGCCGCTCAATGGCGTCGTAGTCGCCCTCTCCGCGAACCTCCTGCGCCACGTCGACGCCCGCCTGGATATCCGGCGACTGCTCATTGATGGCGACCATGACGCCGCAGGTCTTGAAGTCAAAGCCGTAATCGGCGTCGGTATAGCCGGTCTCCTGGATGGTCCGTCTTACGATGGCCGGTATATCTACGTAGCAGCTCGTCGTGATCTCGCCCATGACAAGAACGAGGCCGGTTGTGGTTGCCGTCTCGCACGCCACGCGTCCTTCCGGGTCCTCGGCAAGAATGGCGTCCAGAACGGCGTCGGAAATCTGATCGCACAGCTTATCCGGGTGTCCCTCAGTCACGGACTCGCCGGTCTGGAGGAACGAAGCGCTGCGCAAGAAGTTAAGCTGCGGGGCGCCTGTCTGTGTCGTCATCGGCTGCTAACCCTCCCTGGAGTTCTCTCGCGGCGTCGCGCCAATAGCATTTGATGGCGCGGCGTCCATGTCTGTGTCTGTGCAAGTATGTGTCGTCAGGCCGTAGTCCCGTTCCTGGCTTTCGGTCAGCAACAGCAGCGTAGCCTGAGCATCGGCGATGCGTTGGTCGTCGAGCGTTGTTACATGGGCATCAATAGTGAGGATGCGCCGGGCGTCGCGCACGAGCGACGCGGACACGCGCAGGGGTTCATCCAGCCTGGCGGGCCGGGTGTAGCGAATAGTGAGCCGCGCGGTGGCGGCGTGTTGGCCGCGCGCATAAGCGACATAGGCAGCCGCCTCATCCAACAGCGTTGCGACGATGCCGCCATGAAGCGCTTGCGGCCACCCCTGATGCCGCTCCTGCGGCGCGTAGACAGCCGTCACAGTGCGATTGTCACCCGTCGACTCAAACTCCAGCTGCAGGCCGGTCTCATTCCTCTCGCCGCAGGCGAAACAGAGGCCATACCGCTCCCGTTCATCCACAGTTGCGGTCGCGCGGATAGACACTGGCGTGGCGCCGCTATCTGCGGCGGGCGAAGATTCGTCTCGTGACTTCAGGTGCCCATCTCCCAACTGCCAAGGTATGCCGTCTGCTCCTCCGATGGCGTGTCAATCTCAGTCCCTACGGATAGCAGTTTGAGGCGCGCGACCTCCGCGTCGAGGGTGCGCGGCAGAGTATGCACGTCGTTGGAGAGAGCGCCGGGCGCGGAGTCGGCAAGATACTCCGCGGCGAAGGCCTGATCCGCGAAAGAGAGATCCATCACTGCGGACGGGTGCCCCTCCGCGGCGGCCAGGTTGATCAGGCGGCCCTCCGCCAGCAGATGCAACGTGCGACCGTCATTCATCGCATAGGCCATGACGTTTGGCCGAACCTCTCGCGATCCGTCGCTCATCTCCTCCAGGGCGGGAATATCAATCTCAACATTGAAGTGGCCGGAGTTGGCGAGGATCGCGCCGTCCTTGAGCAGCGGGATGTGCGAGCGCCCAATGGCGTGGATATCCCCGGTGACCGTCACGACCACGTCTGCGATCGGCGCGGCCTGGGCGATGGGCATAACGCTGTTGCCGTCCATCAGGGCCTCCAACGCCCTGATAGGATCAATCTCCGCGACGATAACCTGCGCGCCCATCCCTCGGGCGCGCATCGCAACGCCGCGCCCGCACCAGCCGTATCCGACCACCAGGACAGTCTTGCCGGCCCAGAGGATATTTGTTGCCCGTGTGATGCCGTCAAGGGTGCTCTGACCTGTGCCGTAACGATTGTCAAAGAGGTGCTTGGTATCCGCGTCATTCACGGCGATGACAGGGTACATAAGCTTGCCCTGCCCGGCGAGGCTTCGCAGCCTGATAACGCCCGTAGTCGTCTCCTCGCTGCCGCCCTTAATGCCGGAGATGAGATCCCGCCGATCGCCATGGATGGTCGCGACGAGGTCCGCGCCGTCATCCATTGTGATGGTGGGCCGCATATCCAGCGCCTGGTTGATGTGCCGATAGTACGTCTCGGTGTCCTCCCCGTGGACGGCAAAGACGGGGATGCCGTGACGGGCGACCAGCGCGGCGGCGGCGGAGTTCTGTGTGGAAATGGGGTTGGAGGCGCATAGCCGCACGTCAGCCCCGCCCTCCTTCAATGCAATCATGAGATTCGCCGTCTCGGACGTCACATGCAGGCAAGCTGCGACGCGTTGTCCCTCAAGCGGACGCTCTGCCGCAAAGCGCTCCCGGATGAGGTTGAGCACCGGCATCTCCCGCCCGGCCCACTCAATGCGCCTGAGGCCCTCTTCGGCAAGGCTCAGGTCCGCGATATCGTTCACTGTCTCCGATACGGTCATCTATACGCTCTCCTTTGGGAAACGAGACATTGGCGGCTCAGTAATAGTACCGAAATAGCGGGGGCTCTACGCGATCTCGCGCAGCATGCCCGGTCTACCAGTGTACCGCGCCGCCGAGCCTGACTCTCGGCAATGGCGCCCGGCCCGCACCCAGGACGCGTCCGTTTGCCGTTCAACAGCGCTCCTATAGACGAACTACCAATGTCGAATGCATTGATGGCCAGGAGGACGGCGGCGGTGCAAGGCAGATAAGCTGAACGCGAGGCGGGCGCTGACTTCCGCTCAGCCGCAGCCTTGGAGAACAAGACGCCCAAGGCCATTAGCAGGCGAATCGGGCTCCGCTACTCGTCGTTGGCGTCCAGCCGCTCTATGAGGGCGTTCAGCACATCCTCCGGCGAGCCGGACGCGTCAAGGTGGAGCACGCTGCTAGCCGGAAAATCCTCCGGAAGCTCAAAGGCATCCCGCTGTTGCGCGTAGATTTCCCACCGTCCGTCCGTGGGAACGCCGCCGGCCTCGACACGGGCATCGAGTCGCGCACGGGCCTCCTCCTCAGAGAGATCGCACAGAACCAGGAGCAGCGGGGCGCCGCTTGTGTGGGAGAGAGCGCGAAATCGTGCGCGATAATGCTCCCGGCTGAATGAGCCGTCGACAACGACTGACCGCCCCTGCGCCAGAAATTCCTGAGCGCGGCGGGCCACTTCGGAGTATGTTCGTTCGCTGAGCTCAGGCGAGTACAGCCCGGTATTCCAGTTGTCGAAGTGGCGCTCATCCTGCGGCACGCCGAGCATTTCCTTGCGGATTACGTCCGTGGAGAGGTAGGCGTGACCGCGTTCCCTCGCCAGTCCACGGGCCAACGTGCTCTTGCCCGTGCCAATCAGCCCTCCCGTGAGGACGATTGTGGCGTCGACGGCTGTCCGAGCATATTTGGCGGCCAACAGAAAGTAGGCGTTGGCGCGAGCGGTGACGTCCGCGGCTTCCTGCGCGCTCACGCCGGGCTGATCAAGCCGAAATCCGTCCACCTTTCCGCGCACGTAGGCTCGGTAGCACTGATAGAACGGCAACAGCTCCGGCATTCCGGGATCATCGGCCCGCTCCAGGTATCCATCGGCAAACGCCCGCGCAAGATCCGGTCGCCCCCTCGCCGCAAGGTCCATCGCCATGAACCCTACGTCGGAGGCCGTATCCCCATACCGGAACCGCTCATTGAAATCGATGCAATCAAGGACGGAGATTCTCCCGCTGTCCTCAATACAGATCTGTTGCGCGTGCAAGTCGCCATGGGAGTCCTTGATGAAGCCCTGCGCCGCCCGCGTGTGAAAGAGCGTCGCCCGGGACTCCATGAACCGGCGCGCATACGTTGAGACCTCATCATAGGTCTCCTGTGAGATCGTTCGGCCGATGAACGGGGCCGTCTGCGAAAAATTCTCCTCAACGTTGAATCGCACGCCCTCGAGGTCGCCGGCCGCCGCGATTGCGTCATCGGTCTGCGCCTCATTGTGAAAGTCGGCGATGATGTGGCCGAGGTCCCGCAACATGTCCGCCGTGACATCGCCCCGATCCAGGCGGGCGTTTAGCATCTTGTCCTCAGGCAGGCGGGTCATCTGCACCAGGTACTCCACAGCGGAAGGGTCGTCCTCTGGGCCGATCTTGTATCCACCCGCTCCGTCCGGCGCGACGCTGACCACCGCGCGATAGATCTCAGGCGCGATCCGCTGATTGAGAAACATCTCCTGGTGACAGAAGTGCCGACGCTTCTCCAGGGTAGTGAAATCCAGAAAGCCGAAATCAACGGGCTTCTTCATCTTGTACGCGTAGTCGCCCGCAAGGAACACGATTGCTGAGTGGGTTTCCCGAACCTCAATCGACTCAGGCTGCGCGTCCGCAGGGTACGTCTCTGGCAGCTGCAGGGCGGCGGCAACCGGCGCTGAAGTATCGTTGTGCGTCGGGTCTGTCATGTAGCGAGGAGGGCGAGGAGCCCCATGAACGTTGCGGTTCGCTCTATGGTCTGCCCAACGCAGGGCGCCATTCTGGCTGGGCCGAGCGCCGGGGGCGCAAGCCTTGCGTCGGGTAACTGAACTCTTCCGCGATTCATTGCCGAGACGGCATCGAGAGCGCCGGCGACCACGTTCGATCGGCCCCGGCGGCGATCAGTCCTGTGCGAGGGCGTTGCCAGCCTTCGCCCATGCGTCAATTCCGCCCTCCAGGCTGTACAGGGGGCCGGGGACGCCGACTGAGGCGGCCAGCTCAGAGGCGAGAGCAGAGCGCACGCCAGCCGCGCAATAGAAGACAATCGGCTGATCCTTAGGCAGGTCATCCACGGCCTTCATGCTGATGATGTCATTGACGGAGATGCGGGTTGCGCCCTCTATGTAGCCCTCATCCCATTCGTTCTCCTCGCGCACGTCAATAAGTGCGACGGTTCCGCTGTCAATGAGTTCTTTTGCCTTTTCCACGTCGACCCGCTCAAAGGGCTCCGCCGGTGAAGTCATGTCTCCAACTCTCCTGTCGGCTTGGGCGTTACCATCAGACTTGACTATAAAGATTTTTGGGGCGCGGGGGTAGGGGGACAGGGTGTATCGGGTTGGAATTCAATGCAAATACCGCGGCCTTACCGGCCGCATGGCCCCACGCCTGCGCGGGGGCGACCCCCTCCGTCATTCCGGCGAAAGCCGGAATCCATCGGCACATGCCGCGCAGGAGAGACGAGGGCCTAAGAAGAGAAATCCCGCGGCGGCCATGCCCGCCACGGGACGACTCCCAACCACCTCAAACTAGATGGCTGCTTCACCGGATTCTCCGGTGCGAACCCGTATCACGTCCGCCACCGGCGAAACGAAGATTTTTCCGTCGCCGACCTCACCGTCCCCCGGACTGCGCGCCCCTCGAATTATTGCCTCTACCACCGCGTCCTTCAGGTCATCAGTGACGATGGCCCGGACCATGGTCCTCGGGCGCTCATGTCGCGAGACCATTTGCCCGCCGCGCCCGACGAAGACCTCGACGCCGCCCTGCCGTCCTGTACCGGTCACGTTGATGTAATAGAACTTGTTGCAACCGACGGACTCCAACTCTGCAACGACGTCCTCAATTGTTTCAGGCCTGATGATGGCCTCTACGCTTAGCATTCTTGTCACCTCTGCCTTCTTGGCGCGGCCCGGCCGGCTAGCGGCCGGGCCGCGGGAAATATACCCGCTAAAGCGCTCCTGTTCTTTCTCGTCGTTCTGTGTCCAGTCTAGTCAGCGCCGTCCGCAACGTAAGCGCGCTCACCATGCGCCGCGAGGTCGAGACCCTCATCCTCCGCGCGCTCGGTCGCACGCAAGCCCAGCCCCGGAATCAGGTCGAGCACCTTGAGGATTATCAGCGTCACTGCGCCGGAGTAGACGATTGTCGCTCCAACACCGATGAATTGCGTCACCATCTGCCCGCCATTGCCCTCAATCAGGCCTGCCGTTCCGCCGATGGCCTCGACGGCGAAGATTCCTGTTGCAATCGCGCCCCACGATCCGGCGATGCCGTGAACTCCAAACACGTCCAGGGCGTCATCAAAACCCAGCTTTGGCCGTATGAGCACGAAGAAGTACGGACCGACTCCCGCGCCGATGCCAATGGCAACCGCGCCCATCACTCCGACAAATCCCGCCGCCGGCGTAATGGCCACAAGTCCTGCAACGACGCCCGTGGCGATGCCGACTGCGCTCATGCGCTTGTTCTGAAAGTAGGACAGCAGGCCCCACGTCAGGCCGGCCGTCGCGGCTGCCGTGTTCGTTACGAGCAGGGCATTGACCGCCTGGCCGTTCGCCGCAAGGCCGGAGCCTGCGTTGAAGCCGAACCAGCCAAACCACAGGATGCCGGCGCCGATGATGACGTACGGCACGTTGTGCGGCTCAATCGCCGGCCTGCGCCGCTTCCCGACCAACAGCGCCGCAGCCACTGCCGCAACTCCTGCGTTGAGGTGAACAACTGTACCGCCGGCAAAGTCCAGCGCGCCCATCTCAAAGAGCCAGCCGTTGCCGGCCCATACCCAGTGACAGATCGGCGCGTACACGAAGGTCAGCCACGCCACAAGGAACAACAGGTACGTCGTGAACTTGAATCTCTCGACTATCGCGCCCGTGATCAGCGCCGGCGTGATGATGGCGAACATCATCTGGAACGCCACGAACAACAGCGTCGGAATGCCGCCGCTCACTTCGTCAACCGGTATGCCCTTCAAACCAATGAACGACAAATCACCGATAAACCGGCCTAAATCGCCTCCGTCTCCGAACGCCAGGCTATATCCCCAGAGCACCCACACCAGGCTCGCGACCGCCATCGACACGAAGCTCAGCGTGATGGTGCTGATGGCGTTGCGGCCTCGCACTAATCCACCGTAGAAAAATGCCAGGCCTGGCGTCATAAACAGAACCAACGCCGTCGACATCAGCATCCATGCGGTATCCCCACTATTTAGCTCATCCATGCGGGCCTCCTTATGATTTGACACTCGACTCGCGCCGATCCGCGCGGTCATTACTTATGCTGACGACAATTTATGACGCCTCCGTTACACGCGAGTTACAATTGTGTTACGCGCTTAACATCGCCCCAAAATGTATGAACGCCCCATCACCCATCACTCTCCGGCCCGTTGGCCGGCTTCTCATCGCCTCCCTGAACAGACCGCCGGACAACCTCATAAATGAGGCTCTCGCCGAAGCGCTGCGCGACCTCTGCGCGACGCTGCGGGAGGACAGCCCCTTCGACGCACTCATCTTGACCGGCCACGATCCGGAGTCGCAGCAACCGGAAGGCGACGGCGCGAGCGACCACGCCTTCTCGCGGGGCGCGGATCCTGAAATGGGCAGCGCAGACGCGCCCGCCGGCCACGCCGCCGCCTCAGCCATTGAGCGCCGTAGGTGCGCTACGGCTATTTCAGGTCTGCCGATCCCCGTCATCGCCGCAGTCAACGGAGACGCCTTTGATCAGGGCCTGGAGCTTGCGCTCGCCGCCGACATCCGCGTGGCGTCGGATTCGGCGCACTTTCGCATGGGCCAGGTTGCGGCGGGCGCCATTCCCTGGGACGGCGGCACACAGCGGCTGCCCCGCTGCGTGGGCCCGGCGCGAGCGACCGACTTGATCCTCACGTGCCGCGACATCGGAGCGAGTGAGGCCATGGCGATGGGCCTTGTAAATCGAGTGGCGCGTGACGGGGAAACCCTCAAAACGGCGGAGGAGATCGCGTCTCAGATCCTCGCGGGCGGCCCCATTGCCGCGCGCTACGCAAAGGAGGTTGTTTCCACGGGAACCGAGATGACTTTGGAACAGGGCATCCTGCTGGAAACGGACCTGACGATGATCCTCCAGACAACGCAAGACCGCCAAGAGGGCATCAACTCATTCCTCGAGCGGCGCGATCCGGAATACCGAGGCGAGTAGTTTTCCCGGTTCGCGCTCAAGATTGATTGGCCAGCGTATTTGGCATTACGCGTTCCGGCATCGGGATGAAACCAGGTGGACGGCGTGCTGCGGCTGCCTCACAATCAGTTATGTTGTGTAGCAGTAGCGAGGAGTGCGCCATGACGCAGGGGCAGCAGGATCGACCGGAAGACGAGCCTGAGGAGCAGGGGCAGAACCAGGAGAGTGAGCAGGCTCAGGGAGATGAGCGTCAGCCGGAGAATTATGTTTCCGGCTCGGCGGCTGATCCCATGATGAGCGGTAGCGCGCCCGGGATGGGAAGCGGCGCGCACTACGGCCCGGTTAGTAGCCCCGAAGAGCGCAACTGGTCGATGCTGCTCCACTTGAGCGCCCTTAGCGGCTTGATAGTTCCATTCGCCAACCTGATCGCGCCGCTCGTTATCTGGCTAATGTTCCGGGCCAGGTCGGACATGGTTGACTACCACGGCAAGAGGGCAATGAACTTCCAGATCAGCATGACGATCTATGTGCTGATTGCGCTGATATTCTCGTTTGTCCTTATAGGGATCCCTTTCCTTATTGGGCTCTCAATTCTCTGGATCGTGTACGAGATTGTCGCCGCCGTCCGGGCAAGCCGCGGCGATCCGCCCGGTTACATCCTCTCCATCCGGTTCCTCCGCTAGTGAACGCGTCGGGATGCCCCTGGCGCTGAAGCCTGAAAGTTGCAGACCCAGGTAGACTGGTCGTATAGCGCGAGGACAAGGAGGCCGCCATGCAAAACGAATCAGCGGTTCCCGAGCGACCAACCGGCCCGGACTACGGCGATCTATGGAACCCCGAGGAGCGCAACTGGTCCATGCTCCTCCATCTGTCCGCGTTGACATCCTTTGTAACGTCAGGCTTGGGCGGCATCCTGGGTCCCCTAATCGTCTGGCTCATCTTTCGCGGCAAGTCTGACATGGTCGACTTTCATGGCAAGCGCGCGCTCAATTTTCAGATCAGTTTCCTGATCTACTTCATCGTGCTCTTCGCGGCCATGATCCCGTTCTCTATCATTGGAACTATTGCCGGAGAGAAAGATGAGATCGTGACGGGCTTCTGGGCCACGTTGATCTTGCTCATCGTTTCGGCGCTGCTGATGCTGGTGTCAGGCATCGTGTGGCTGATCTGGACGATAGTCGCCGCCGTCCGCGCAAGTCGTGGCGATCCGCCCGGCTACATCCTGTCTATCGGGTTCTTGAAATAATGCCGGCTTTCGGAGTGGCGAAAAACACGAGAGCGTATCTCCGCGTCCCCTCTCGTATGAATAGAAGGCGCAGAAATGGACGAAGAGGCTGCTAGTCGGCAAGAAACGACGAGCGCCGCGACGACGTCCGTAATCTGTCCTCGCTGCGACCGGCAGAACCAGCCAACGTCGAAGTTCTGCTTCAACTGCGGCCTGGAGCTGCCCGGGCAGAGTAATCGCGCCCCGGCCATGCAGCCTCCCACGCCGCCTCCTTCTTCTGGCGTCACGCCCCCCTCAATGCAACAGCAGGCCGGCATGGCTCAAGAACAATCCCCGGAAACCATCATTTCGCCGCAAACACCGGGACGGCCGGGCATCGATCAGGGGCAACCACCGGGCGACATGACGCCTCCCATGCAAGAGCAGGACGCTGCGGCCGCAGGAGCCTACTTTGGCCCCATTCAACATGCTGACGAGCGCACTTGGTCGACGCTGCTCCATCTTTCAGCCTTCCTCGGGTTTCTGCTTCCCTTTGGCTCAATTGTCGCGCCGCTGATCGTATGGCTCATCTTTCGCGGCCGATCAGACATGGTCGACTACCACGGCAAGCGAGCTCTCAATTTTCAGATCAGTTTCACGATCTACAGCCTGCTCTCAATCGTTCTGATGTATGTGCTTATAGTTCTCCCTATAGGGTTCAGTAGCTCATTCGATAACAGTATTCTGATCGCTCTCATGTTTATTCTCATAGGTTTCCTTACCGTCCTCATTGCCGCCATCATTTGGATCATCTGGACAATTCTCGCCGCTGTGCGCGCGAATCGCGGTGACCCGCCCGGTTACATCATCTCCATCGGGTTCCTCCGCTAGTGAACGCGACAGGATGCCCCGGCGCTGAAGCCTGACGGTTGCAGATGCAGGTAAACTGTCTGTATTGCGCGAGGAGATGGGAGACGCCATGCAGAATGAACCAGCGATTCCCGAGCGACCGACCGGCCCCGTTTATGGCGACCTATGGAACCCTGAGGAGCGCAACTGGAGCATGCTCCTCCATCTGTCCGCGTTGTCGTCCCTTGTGACCTCCGGCCTGGGCGGCATCTTGGGCCCGCTCATCGTCTGGCTCATCTTGCGCGGCAAGTCGGACATGGTCGACTTTCATGGCAAGCGCGCGCTCAATTTCCAGATCAGTTTCCTGATCTACTTCATCGTGCTCTTCGCGGCCATGATTCCGTTCTTTATCATTGGAACCATTGCCGGAGAGAAAGATGAGATCGTGACGGGCTTCTGGGCCACGTTGATCTTGCTCATCGTTTCGGCGCTGCTGATGCTGGTGTCAGGCATCGTGTGGCTGATCTGGACGATAGTCGCCGCCGTCCGCGCAAGTCGCGGCGATCCGCCCGGCTACATCCTCACGATTCCTTTCTTGAGGTGAGTCGTGAGTCAGGACAACGCGCCCGCCGCGCTCTGTGACATCGACGACTCCGGCCTAGCGCGCATCGTCCTCAATCGACCCGCCCAGCTGAACGCCTTTAACGTCCAAATGCGGGATGATCTTTACGCAATCCTGACGGAGCTGCACGAGACTCCCCGGCTGGACGCAGTCATTATCACCGGCGCGGGAGAGCGCGCCTTTTGCACGGGGGCGGACCTGACCGAGTTCGGCTCGACTCCGTCCCGCGTCATCGCACGCGAGGCCCGCTACCTGCGCGACGTGTGGTCGCTCCTGCGCGCGCTGCCCGTCCCGACCATCGCAGCCATGCACGGCTACGCAATCGGCTCCGGACTGGAGATGGCGCTCTGCTGCGATTTTCGCATCGCTACTGAGGACTCGCGGTTCCGTCTGCCCGAGGTTGCGCTGGGCATGATTCCGTTCGCGACGGGCAGCCAATCGCTGCCTCGGATCATTGGCCGCCCGCAGGCCCTGGACCTGCTGCTGACAAGCCGTTGGTTTGACGCCCGTGAGGCGCTGACCCTGGGGCTGATAAACCGTGCGGCCCCGGCAGGCGGGCTGGAGACAGCAGCAGCCAACCTGCTGCAGGAAGCGCGTCGTCACCCGCGAGCCGCCGGGGCGGCTGCCAAAGCGGCATTGCGGCGCGGCGCTGACGTCACCCTGGCCGAGGGGCTGCGGATAGAGGCGGCACTGGCGGCGCAACTGGGTCTGAGGGCATCGGACGCGGGTCTGAACGGGTGACATCCCAACGCCGCTCTGCTAGTATCGGCTAGCCAACGATATCTACACCTATGGGTGGTTTTGTAGGGGGATCGCACGAATGAATACTGCCGAGTTTCTGACTATTGCAAACATGATCGCTCCCGATAAGGAAGCGATCGTCTTTGAAGATACGCGCCTGACATATGCGGAGCTGAACGAGCGCTCAAATCAGCTGGCGAGCCGAATGCAGTCCTGGGGTGTCGGCAGCGGTGACCGCGTCGGCATCATGCAGGTCAACTGCAATGAGGTCATTGAGACCTACTTCGCGGCGGCCAAGCTGGGCGCCATCTTTGTCCCGCTGAGCTTTCGCGGCAGGGCTGAGGAAATCCGCCACATGGTGAACGCCTCGGAGTCGAAGGTCGTCATCGCCGGATCGCGCTACCTCGGCATGGTCGATGAGCTCCGATCCTCGCTCACCACCGTTGAGCACTACGTGTCGCTGGAAGGAACGGCGGACGGCTGGGAGCCCTATGAGGACGCCCTGGCCGGTCAGCCCACGGACGACATCACGGCGGAAGTGGACGACGACGACACCACAATTCTGATGTTCACGGCGGGCACAACCGGCCTGCCCAAGGGCGTGATGCTCACCTTCGGCGGCGTCAGCAGCTACAGCCTGAGCAACGTAACGCCGGTGGATCCGGATCAGGTGGAGAAGAACATCCTGACCGTTCCGCTCTACCACGTCGCAGGGATGCAGGCCGTAATCTCCGCAATATTCGGGATGCGCACACTGGTCATTCAGCGGCAGTTTGAGGCGGAGTCCTGGATGAAGCTGGTGCAGGACGAGAAGGTCTCGCGCGCCATGATGGTGCCGACCATGCTCAAATTGCTGCTGGAGCATCCGGCGCGCGCCAACTATGACATCTCCAGCCTGGATGTGCTGACCTACGGCGCCGCGCCCATGCCCAAGGAGGTCATCAAGCGCGCCATCATGGAGTTGGAGGACACCCAGTTCATCAACGCATTTGGCCAGACCGAGGCCTCCGCGACGATTACGGCGCTCATGCCGGATGACCACAACGTTAAGGGTCTGTCCGAAGAGGAGCGCGAGAAGAAGTTTGAGCGCCTGAGCTCCATCGGCAAGCCGCTCCCCGGAGTCGAGATCCGCATCGTCGATGAGGACGGGACCGACGTGTCGACGAACGAGCAGGGCGAGATCATCGCCAGCGGCCCGCAGCTGATGAAGGGCTACTGGCAGCAGGACGACGTGACGGCAGAGACCATCAAGAACGGCTGGCTTTTCACGGGCGACCTCGGCTATCAGGATGATGAGGGTTACATCTTTCTCACGGGCCGCGCCAAGGACTTCATCAAGCGCGCCGGCGAGATGATCTCGCCTGAGGAGGTTGAGCAGACGCTCATGTCGCACCCGGCCGTCGACGAGGCCGCCATCATCGGCATACCCGATGACGAATGGGGCGAGCGAGTGCGCGCCGTCGTCGTCCTCAAGTCTGGTCAAAGCGCGACGCAGGACGAGCTCATCGAGTTCTCCCGCAAGCAGCTGGCCAGCTTCAAGAAGCCTGAGCACGTCGTCTTCTCTGAGGAGCCCCTGCCCCGCAACCCGTTGGGCAAGGTCCTAAAGCGAGACCTCAAGCAGATGTACACGGAGCCGATCACCGACCCGACGTAGCAGCACCTCCTGAGTCCCGCCAAGAGGCCGACGACGGTCTGGAATTGGTCACTCGGACGGCAAGGCGAGCCACGTTTGCTCGCCTTGCCGTCTTACTTTGTAGGAACGGAGCTACCATGCCCACTCGTGGCTCGATGATGAGGCTCGCGGGTGAGATAGGCAGCATATTCCGATCCTTGCCGCAAGGGGGTGCCTAATAATGAGATTAGTGCCGATATTCATTGCGCTTACACTCGTTTCCATCGGCTGCCAGAGTGATCCTGTTGAGTTCCCGCCAACGCCTACCGCGATAACATGGCCAACGCCCTTACCCACCGCAACACCCGTTGTATTTCCAACTCCGTTGCCCACAGCGACGCCCGCGCCATTCCCAACGGCTTTGCCAACGGCAACACCGGCTCCTACAGCAACACCTCAGGTAGTGCAGGGATTCACTATCCCGGATTGGCCAACGCCGCTCCCTACCGCCACGACGCTGCCTACGGCCACACCGCAACCCACGGCCACACCGCAACCCACGGCCACGCCTGCGCCTGCACTGTATCCACCAACGATTAGCGATTCAGGAATCAGTTTCGGTTCGTCCTCTATCACAATTGAGTACTCTCCAAGCTTGACGTGGGGTGGTGAAGAATGGGAATTTTACGAGTTTCAGTTGTGGTATTGGAGCACGACTCACTCAAGATGGACGTTGCAAGCGACCAGGATAGCCATAGGTCCTACGGTGAATTTTAGTGACCGAGCAATTCGCACCCACTTCAGAGTGGAGGGCAGAGCCTGCACGGAAGACTGGAAACTATGCAGCCCCTGGAGTAGGGTAGAGTTCACTTCCCGGCGTTAGCTGGAATTGCTCTTCCTGACTCATTGTCCGCTTCTATCCCGCCAGGTCGCTTGCCATTCTCCATGCTCTATGCCAACGGGTCCCCATCTTGGGCTCCCCCGCCTGCGGCGGGAGCGGGGCGGGTTTACCCTAACGCCGTCGTGAGCGTCGCCCGCCCGGAAATGCGGCCCGCGGGTTGCGGCCAGGTTCGGTTGGCGCACGGCAACGGTATAGGGGGAGAGGGGACAGGCTATGGAACGATTAAAGACGCCACTGACTGATCTACTGGGCATCAAGTATCCGATCCTGTTGGCGGGGATGTCATTGGGCATGGATGATCGAATGCCAAGCCCGCCACGGCTCGCCGCCGCCGTGACGGACGCGGGCGGCTTGGGTGTCATGGGCTGCGGCAGCCGCAAGCCGGACACCATTGATCGATGCATTAAGGAATTCAAGCAGCTTACAAGCGGCCCGCTCGGCATTGATCTGCTGCTGCCCGCCACCATGGCGGAGATGGGCGCGCAGGACACGAAGGCGATGGTCCGGGAGCGGCTTGAGAGGGAAATCGAAATTGGCTTGCTCCTCCATGAGTGAATCCATCACCGGCAATTGTGAGTGGGGAAGGTTGGCACTGTTTAGTTTCATGTTTAGAGTGAGAGTATCCATAGCAACGGTCTTGGTCGTTCTAATCGCTGTCGCTTGTGGGAATCCGCCTGGCGCTGAGATAGAAGTGAGTACGGATGTGGCGGAGACTACCGTCAGCATCGCCTTGGATTCCGAATGGCAGGTTCCATCCGGCTTTAACGTGTCGCTCCCGATGACCAATGAACGACTCGGCACAATGCTCCGCAACGACGCTGGCGCTCCTCCGGACCTACCGGAATTCACCATGCTGAGGGAGGGAACTCCCGATCAAGAGCTTGAGACAGTCGTCATTGCTGTGTATTCAGATGGAGTGGTCGCCGACAGGAGCCTCAGTGAAATGCTGGATTCCTGGCTCAATTCCTTCCGCGACGCGAAATTTGGCGAGACCGTGGAGGGTCGCCGAAATGGGGTTCAGTGGGCTATGTCGCGCGGTACAGCCCAAGGCCCGGGTCAGCTTTCGCCTCAAGGCCTCATTGTGATCGTCATCACTGAACCCGAGACGCAAATGGCGTGGCGGCTTTCATGTTTAGTTTCTTCGGAGGAAGTCAGTGACGCAGTCGCAGGCCTGTGCGAACAGGTGCGAGACGGGTTCAGCCCTCAGTCAATGTCGGCGATGGCGCCCTAGGCTTACCACTGCGCCATGACTAAGTGACGACGACCATTTCGCGGGAATGGCAGAGATGGGTGCAGGGGCGGGATCCGGTTTGCTCTATGAGTGGTAGATTCCTGCTTTCGCAGGAATGACGGAAGGGTAGCGGAATGACTGGGGGTTTTCGAGTGGAGTGGCAGTGGGACGCGGCGTGGCCTGGCACGGATAGGAGTCCTGATGGATTCCCGCCTGCACAGGAATGCCTGTCGGGGTATTCCCATGTGCTTTATCATTAAGGAGCCGTCAGAGTGGAGGGCAGAGCCTGCACGGAAGACTGGAAACTATGCGGCCCCTGGAGGGGGTAGAGTTCACTTCCCGGCGTTAGTTGGAATTGCTCTTCCTGGTTCATTGTCCGCTTCTATCCCGCCAAGGCCGCTTGCCATTCTCCATGCTCTGAGCCAAGGGATCCCCATCTTGGCTCCCCCGCTTGCGGCGGGAGCGGAGCGGGTTTACCATAACGCCGTCGTGAGCGTCGCCCGCTCGGAAATGCGGCCCGCGGGCTGCGGCCAGGTTGGGTTGGCGCACGGCAACGGTATAGGGGGAGAGGGGACAGGCTATGGAACGATTAAAGACGCCACTGACTGATCTACTGGGCATCAAGTATCCGATCCTGCTGGCGGGGATGTCATTGGGCATGGATGATCGAATGCCAAGCCCGCCGCGGCTTGCCGCCGCCGTGACGGACGCGGGCGGCCTGGGTGTGATGGGCTGCGGCAGCCGCAAACCGGACACCATCGATCGATGCATCAAGGAATTCAAGCAGCTTACAAGCGGCCCGCTCGGCATTGATCTGCTGCTGCCCGCCACCATGGCGGAGATGGGCGCGCAGGACACGAAGGCGATGGTCCGGGAGCGGCTTGAGAGGGACCACCCTCAACACGTCGGCTTTGTAAAGGAGCTGATTCAGGAGAACGACCTGCCGGAGGTTGAGCTTTCCGACGATGCGGAGGCGATGTCGCCGGACCTGCTTCGCCGACAGTTCGAGGTTGTGGCGGATCACAACGTGCCGGTCTTCGTGGCGGGCCTCGGTGATCCGGCGATGATCATGGATGTCGCGCGGGCGCACGGCATGAAGGTCGGAGGCGTCGTCGGCGCGGTCCGCCATGCGCAACGACAGCAGGCGGCGGGAGTCGACTTCATGATCGCGCAGGGGACGGAGGCAGGCGGCCACACCGGCAATATCGCCACGTTCCCGCTTGTTCCGCAGGTGGCGGACACCGTCGCGCCCACGCCTGTGCTCGCGGCGGGCGGCGTCGGCTCCGGCCGGCACATCGCAGCGGCGCTGGCCCTCGGCGGGCAGGGCGTATGGGTCGGCTCCGCGTTCCTCGTCGCAGAGGAAAACGGGATTCCGATCGAGCATCAGGAGCAGATCGTCGGCTCGCGTTCTGAGGATTTCACCCTCACGAAGTTCAACACGGGCAAGCAGTCCCGCAGCTATCGAACGCCGGTGAAGGAGGCATGGGCCACATCAGGGTTGGAACCTCTGCCGATGCCGCTGCAGGGCATCCTGATGGAGCCGCTGTACGCCGGCGCGCGGCGCGCGGGACGCCTGGACATCGATGCCGCGAGCGCCGGACAGGTTGGCGGAATGCTCAAGGCCCGCCGCCCAGCGCGCGAAATCCTGCTCGACATGGTGAATGAGGCCGAGGAGACCATCGAGCGGATGCGCGGCAACCTTCGCTGATTACCGCTTCAACGGGACAACAACCAAACACGGCGAAAACCCGCTACGGGAACCGCAACAACAAGGAATAGATAAGGGGAGGAATCATGGCAAACAGGCTTCACACACCACTCTGCGACATGCTCGGCATGGAGTATCCGATACTCCTGGCCGGAATGGCCGTGGGAGGCAATCAGGACCTTGCGCCGACGCCCATCGCGATGGTCGCGGCCATCAGCAACGCCGGCGGGCTTGGCGTGCTAGGCGACAACTTCCGCACACTGGATGAGATGGATGCGGGCATCCGCGAGTTGAAGTCGCTCGTTGGCGACAAGCCGTACGGCATGGACTTTCTGATGCCTGCGACGCGCGCAGAGGTAACAGCGACCAGCAACAGGGAACTGTACGCGCAAGTTGCGCCACAATATCCGCGCCACGTGGCCGTCGTGCAAGAGCTGCTTGAGGAGTTCGGGCTTGAGCCCGAAGAGGTCTCCGAGGCCCCACCGATGTCGACCGAGCTGCTCAACAAGAAGGTCGAGATTGTGTTGGACAACAAAGTCCCGCTTTTCGCCGCCGCGACGGGCGAGCCGCCTGAGTGGTTCACAGAGCGCGGCCACGCGCAGGGCATGAAGTTCATCGGCATGACAGGCGCGGTGCGCCACGCGCAGCGGCAGGTTGCGGCGAACGTCGACATCATCACCGCTCAGGGCACTGAGGCCGGCGGCCACACGGGCAACATTTCAACGTTCGTGTTGGTGCCGCAGGTCGTGGATGAAGTTGCGCCGCGGCCCGTGCTGGCGGCGGGCGGCATCGGCAGCGGACGCCATGTCGCGGCGGCGCTCTCGCTGGGCGCGCAGGGCGTCTGGGTCGGCACTGCGTTCCTCGTCGCAGAGGAGAACCACATTCCGGATGCCCACCAGCAGCAGATTCTGGGTGGGCGCTCCGACGAGTTCACGACAAGCAAGTTCTCATCCGGCAAGCAGCAGCGTTCATTCCACAACGCGGTCAAGCTGAAGTGGGCGTCCACCGGTCTTGAGGCGCTGCCGATGCCGCTGCAGGGCCTGATCCAGGAGCCGTTCACGCGAGCAGCGCGCAAGGCTGGACGGCTGGACCTCATCGGCAACCCGGCCGGCCAGGTCAGCGGGATGCTGAAGGAAAAGCGCCCGGCCGTAGACATCCTTATGGGCATGGTGAACGAGGCAGAGGAGACCATCGACCGCCTGCAAAGCAACCTGCGGTAGAGAATCCCCGCCCGCAATCATAGTAAGAGTGACTGCGCCGCTCAGCTGATACTGAGCGGCGCAGTGCTTTAATCGGAACAATAATAATTGCTGGACGGAGCCTCGCACTTAGAGGCCGAGCGAATGGGCGAACAAGGGGTTAGTGATGAGCGGCTATTGGTCAGTGCTATCCGGTTCGGCAAATGGTGACAACAATATCTTCGACATAGTCGAGGAGCGCGCGCTCATCGCCATCGGGTGGCACGGTGTTGGCGACGTACGCGACTTGGACTTCAACACGATTCGAGCAAAGGTGCGCGAATTCTACCCTGGCCCTGGTCCTAAAGCAGGATTGGTGGCAAGCGTACTTAATGCTTTCGCCAACCAAATGCAGATTGGCGATATTGTGCTCACACGGAAGCCCCACGATCAGTTAGTGCTAGTCGGGCAAATCACCGGCGAGTGCAATTTCGACAGCGCTCCTGATCGTGAAATTCTAGCGCATACGCGCAAGGTCGAATGGCTCCGTACGGACATCTCATTCGACGAATACAGGGCCGCCTTTGAGGTCAGTGGCAAGAGACCTCCTTGGGGGCAGTTGACTGTATGGAATGCAAATCAGTATGCCGAAGAAATCACCCGACTTTTGGACGAATCAGTAGAGACCGGTGATGAAGATCCAACGCTGTTTGATGATGGTAGCGATGCGGATGAGGGACTAAAGTTCGGTCGGGAACGCGAGCTCCAAGATGCGTTGAAAGTGGATCTTCAGGCACTAGAACCTGGGCTGGCGCTATCAGGCATCGAACAACCTGTCGGCGCCGGCCGGGTAGACATTCTCGCCCACGATAGCGAAGGCTGCATCGTTGTCATCGAACTGAAGGCGGGAACCGCCCAACCCGAAAGTATTGCGCAATTGCTTGCGTATATGGGGACAGTTGATAATCCCAAGGGCAAACCCGTCCGGGGCATCTTGGTGGCGCACGCCTTTCATACTAGGGTTAAGCATGCTGCCAAGGCGGTTCCGAACGTTGACCTACGTTCGTACTCCTTCACGTTCTCTTCTAGCGACGGTGGGAAGGACGAGTGACGCGCTTCCTTTCAGTAGTAACCTAGAAAGACTTGCGCTGCCACGCCCCCCTACAACCGCTCCAGCCCCAGGGTGATTTTGTCACCAGAGGAGAAGTCCGTGGCGCTATCATCAGCCAGTCGCCCTCCATTTGTGAGAGCACACTACCAAATACCATTCACTCCAGCCTGGGAGGTCACCTTTGCCAAACGTCATGATCTATCACTGGACTCAATGAGGCGCCTGCAAGACAGCGAGGGCGGCGCTCTCGCAAGCAGGAATAACATTCTCGGAACGTGATTTCTTCAAGGACCGGCTGACCCGGGACGAGATCAAGTCCCTGCTGGGCAATGAGCCTCCGAGCGCGCTCTTCAATCTAAAGTCGACGGCATTCCGGAAGAGCGGTATCGCGCCTGAGTCGCTGACGGCGGAACGGATGCTGGACCTGCTGGCGGAGGAGCCTCGCTACTGGGCGCGCCCGGTCGCTGTCATCGACGGAACGTTGATGGCGGGCGCCAACGCGAAACGC
Source organism: Dehalococcoidia bacterium (assembly GCA_965237465.1). GTDB lineage: Bacteria > Chloroflexota > Dehalococcoidia > UBA6926 > UBA6926 > VXMO01. Next base: position 1,657,109 of record OZ250138.1, on the reverse strand, counting down.
CTCGGCGCCGCCCTGGGATTCTAGCTGGGACGCACACTCAACGGCGCGTGCGCCGCTTTAGAGACGCCTCTGCCGCCTGCCAGCCACCTCTGCACTGCAACCGCTCCATCCGTCCGCACAGCCCCGCACGGCGCGCCGTGCGGGGCCTTTCCGCAGTAGAAAAGACCGCGAGGCCTGCCTTAGCGCGGTAGACTTAGGGACGCCGCGTTTCTCCTGCGGCAATCATCGTCGGGGGGCCAACTTGGTGGTTCGTATCACGTCCTTTGGTCAGTCTCGCGCGCCGGGAGTTGTTCAGGCGCTTGTGGAAGATGACCGCGGGGCATTTCTCTTTGATTTTGGCGCAGCGTTGCCGGGAGGCGCAGTAGGCGAAGACGCCCTACGGACCCTCCTTGATGGAGATGTCTTGCCGCCTCTCTTGGGCCTGTATCGCGACGATCTCGCGGGCGAGGAATCCGCGCGGGCGCTGTTGCAGCAGGGGCGGCGGCTTGATGCGGTGGACGGCGTTCTCGTCAGTCACTCTCACGGTCCGCACGCTGCCGCGTTGGCCTTCCTCCGCGACGATATCCCTGTCTATTCAAGCGTCATGACCGCTGCAATTCTCAAAGCAATGCAGGACCTCTCCCCATCAGGCATTGAGAACGAAACCGTCTTCGTAAACGCCGGCTACGGCGGCCAACGCCCTCGGCAACGGTCCTTCACGTTTCTACTCACCCAGAACGATTCTTCCCGGCCGCAGGGCGAGGACGTGGATACGTTTCCGGAAGTCTATGAGCGGTGGCAGGCGATTCCGGAGGCAATGCGAGCGCAGGGCCGGCCGCTGCTGCGCGCGCCGAGGCTGCTGCCGCAATTCTCACGCGACGGTCTGAATGGGCGCGCGCTCCGGCACTATCCCGTTGATCACTCGATTCTCGGCGCGACGTCGTTTGCCGTGGAGACAACGGACGGCTGGGTCTGTTACACGGGCGATATCCGCTTTCACGGCGCTCAGCCCGGCCTGATGGAGGAGTTTGTCGCGGGCTTTACGGAGCTGCAGCCGCTCGCGCTAATAGTGGACGGCGCTAATACAGAAAGAGGAATCGCCCCCGTCACGGAGCGCGATGTGCATGACCGCGTGCTGCCGATCGTCGCACACGAGAGCGGCCTCGTCGTCGCGGACTTTGACGCGATGGACATGGAACGGCTGCTGACGTTTAACGGCGTTGTGGAGCTGACGAGCCGAAATCTCGTCCTGTCTCTCCGAGACGCCTACATGCTTGAGGCGATGGGCGCGGTTTGGCGCCAGTTTCCGGCGCTCAATGAGGTCGGAACGTTCCGCATCCTTGACGCCCCCGCGCCGCCGTCCGCAGACGATGAAGCGGCGGCATGGCGCGAGTCCCTGCGCGATAAACACGCTGGAATCCTGGTGAGCGCCGATGACATCAAATCCGACGCCGGCTCCTATATCCTCCGAACGTCGCCACAAGAAATGGGCCTGGTTGAGACAATTGCGCCCGCCGGCGGCGTGTACATCCGCTCCCGCCCGCCGATGGCGACAGCGGATGAAGACATTCACCGTCGCATTAGTGAACTCGGCATGACGGCGGTCGGTCTTTCCGGCGCCGATGCGGACAATTGGCCGACGGACACGCTGCACTCCTCCGGCCACGCGACCTTCGACGAGACGCTGGCCATGATCCGTCGCATTGCGCCGCGCTATGTGATCCCCGTGCACACCGCTGCGCCGGAACGATTCTCCGAGGCGCTACAGGGCAGCGGCGTCCGGACGCTGCTGCCGGAGCGCGGCGTCACACTCACGGTTTCGTGAATCCCCGATAGTCCCGGCCATGCTCCCCCTCACGCTCACCCTCGAGAACTTCATGCCGTACCGGGGGCTGCATGAGCCGATAAACTTTCAGGGCCTGGGGATCGCCTGCCTGTCCGGGGAGAACGGCGCGGGAAAATCCGCGCTCCTTGACGCGATCACGTGGGTGCTGTGGGGCAGATCACGCGCCGGCGCCTCGGCGGATCCGCTGGTGGCGGCGGGCGCGTCCGAGATGGACGTCCGGCTGGAGTTTCTGGCTCACGGCGACGTCTACCGCGTTGAGCGTCGTTATCGCAAGCGCGGCCTCCGCGGCGGCGCCGGACGAACGACATTCGACTTTCAGATTAAGAGCGGCGACACGTGGAGGCCCCTCAACGGCACAAACGCCTCAGAGACCGTGCGTAAAGTTGAGGACACAATTCGGCTGGACTATGACACGTTCATCAATACGGCCTTCCTGGTTCAGGGCAAGGCTGACCTGTTCGTGTCCCAGAGGCCGGCCCAGCGCAAGCGAATTCTCGGCGAGATTCTCAACCTCTCCGTCTATGATCGCCTCGCCCAGAAGGCCCGCGAGTTGGCCGCCGAGGACTCACACCGACGTGAAGCGGCCCGCATATCGGGGGCAGGAATTGATGTCGAACTGGAGCAAGAGGCCACGCTGCGGGAGCAGGCAGAGCAGGCCAGGGCAGCTACGGATGAATCGCGAGAACAATCGGCCGCCGCGACTTTGGAGATGGCCGCTGCGACGGCGCGAGTCGCGGAGCTGGACGGGCTGGCGGCGGAGCTTGCCCGCGCCAATGAGCGCATTCTTGAGCTTCAGACAGAGGCGAGCCGTCTTGCATCGCGCAGGAACGAGCTTGAGCGCGGGATGCAGGACGCCCGGGCGCTGTTGGAGAGACGCGAAGAGATCGAACGCGGCGCCAATGATCTGCGCGCGACACAGTCGGAGTTGGAGTTGCACAGAAAGCAGGCCCTCCTCCACGGAGAACTCATCGAGAAGCGCGCGCAGCTCCAACAAGAGGCAGAGCGCAAACTCGCAGTTTTACGCGCCGACGTATCCGTGCTTGAGACTCGCCACGCCGGCCTGTCCGACGACGCCGAGCGACTCCCCCTCCTTGAGGAGGAGTTGACAGCGGCAACCCAGCATAGGAACTCTCTCCATGCCCGCGAGGCCTCCCTGTCGGAACGGCGAGCAAAGCGTGAGGAGATGACCGGCGTCATTGGGGCCAAGCGCCTGCAGTATTCCAGCTTGAAGACCGAGGCAAGCCAGCTTGAGCCGCGGCTGGCCATCATTGACGTCGATTCCCACGCCCGATGTCCGGTGTGCGATACAGAGCTCGGTCAGCACGGATTGGGCCGGGTTCGTGAACACTTTCAGCAGCGCCTCAATGACATCAATCGTGAGTTGGAGGCCATCGCCACGGAGGGTCAAGCGCTGCGTCGAGAGCGAGACGACATCAACGCGGTGGTCCAAAGCGATGAGGAGGCTCTTCGGAATGAAACCGCCCGTGCGGACTCCGCCATCGGCGGCCTCCGGGAGCAGATGGCACAAGCGCAAGCCGCCCATGATCAACTGCGGGATGCCTCCGCCCAGCTGGAGCAGGCGCGAGCCCGACTCGCTCAATTGCCGGTTGAATCCCAGGAACTGCGGGCCGTCAACGACCGTATAGCTGAGATTCAATATAACCAGGCGGCTCATTCGGCCGCGGACTCCGGAGAGAAGGCCCTACGCCACTGGGATGATGAGCGCCGCGAACTGCAGGTGGCGGACATGCGGGTCGAAAGGGATGCCGCGTCTCTGGCAGACATTGCAAGGCAACAAGCAGGCAATACAGAACGTCTGAGCGACGCGCAGGCCCGCGTGAATGAAATCACGGGGCCGCTCGAGGGCATGGACGAGGCCAGGAGACGCGTCAGCGAGGCATCTCGCGCCGTCGACGATCTCACACGCCGCATCAGGGAGACTGAGCAGGAGGGAGTCCGCTTGAGCACGCTCCTTGAGCAGCTTGAGCACAGGCGCGTTGACAGAAAGCGGCTGCTGGATGAAGAACACGCCGCCGCCGGGCGCAAGTCCATCCATGATGATCTGGCTTTGGCGTTCAGCCCCCAGGGCGTGCAGGCGCTCCTTATTGAAACGGCTCTTCCAGAGCTTGAGGACGACGCCAACGACCTGCTGGGGCGAATGACGGGCAACCGCATGTCGCTGACCCTTCAGACGCAACGCTCCACGCAAGCGGGCGGCGTGCAGGAAACACTCGACGTGATGATCGGCGACGAGTGGGGCACCCGCGAGTATGAGATGTACAGCGGCGGAGAGGCCTTTCGCATCAACCTTGCGCTCCGCATCGCCCTCTCCAAGCTCCTAGCGAGGCGCGCCGGGGCGGAGGTCCCGCTGCTATTCATCGATGAGGGTTTTGGCAGTCAGGACGCGGAAGGACGAGACCGGCTCATTGAGGCCATCACTATCCTCTGGAACGATCCGGCCTTCCATGACGGTCTGATCCTGGTGATCACCCACATTGAGGACATCAGAAGCCGCTTTGACGCGCGAATAGACGTGGTCAAAACGGAGAACGGCGCCTCAGTCAGCATCGCGCGGTAAATCACCACGCCCATTGGTTTGTCGCGCCACGGTCTCGGCAGTACAATCAGTGGCACACAAGAGTGGGAGGTGGCGCGATGATTGAGATGACAATCGACAGGATAGGCGTCAGCCTCAACAGCTACCAGAGGGTCGTCATCCTGAAAGAAAAGGATGCGGAAAGGTGCCTGGTCATCTGGATCGGCCCTGCTGAGGCGGAATCCATCGCCATCAAGATGCAGAACGTCCGCGTCCCGAGGCCGATGACGCATGACCTTCTCAATTCCGTGATCCCCGAACTCGGCGGCGTTGTGCGCCACATTCTTATCGCCTCGCTTAAGGACGACACGTACTTTGCGCAGATCGTCATCCGGCGCGGCGAGACGGAGATCAAGGTCGACAGCCGGCCCAGCGACGCCGTCGCCCTAGCCGTCCGCGCCGGCGTCCCAATCTACGCCGCAGAAGAGGTCCTGGATGAGGCCGGCGTGCTGGTGGACCCCGAAACGGGCGACTACGCCTACGCAAGGGACCCCGACGGCAGTGCAGGGCGCGAGGTGACGGAGGACGAGCTCCGCCGCCTGTCCGCATTCAAGGAATTTGTCGAGGAGCTAAACATGGATCCGGAAGTCTCTGCCGAAGAGCTTCGCGGCCTGTCCGCCTTCAATGACGCCGTCGAAGAGATCAACCTGGATCTCGGCAACGAACAGCGCAAGGACTAGACCGGGCGAACGCGACGGCGTCAACGGCGCTGGACATCAGCGTGTCGCAAAGACGAACGGGCGATGCCAGATTGCGCGCGTCATTGCAATCGGTTGACGCGTCTACTGGTTCGTGATAACTTTCTCAAGCCGTGTCATGTCGCGCTTAGGTCGCAGTAGGGGCTTGGAGGTTGCAGTACGGCTGCTGAGCCTCGGATGGTATGTGGCCGTGTGCATCGTGGGCGGCGTGCTTGGGGGGTTGTGGGTCGATGACCGGTTAGGTCTGACGCCGCTATTCACACTGTTGGGGGTTGGGTTGGGTCTTATTCTGGCGTTCTGGGGCGCATATCGCATGGCTGCCCCGTTGCTAGGCTCAACACCGGTGCGAAAGGACAACGAGGAGTGAGCCTACTCGCGCGGCCACGAGTACTGTTCAGCATCATCGTCGCGCTCCTCCTTACGGTTTTCGGCGTTCTTTTCCTGAAGGGCCCGCTGGAGATTCCGCCCCTCCAGATTGATCCCTTCATTACCATTTCAGTCCCCGGCCTTGACTGGGAGTATCCCTTGCGCGCCACAGTCATCCAGCAATGGCTGGCCATGGCCGTCATCCTGATCCTCGCGTACATCGCCACGCGAAATATGAAGGTCATCCCCGGCCGGATGCAGGCGGTTGCCGAGATGGTCGTTGAGGCGTTTCTCAACCTGTGTCAGAGAGCGGCGGGCGCCGCAAACGGCCGCAAGTTCTTCCCGTTAGTCGCAACAATCTTTCTGTTTATCGCCGGCGCGAACCTCCTCGGTTTCATTCCGGGCACAGGGACCATCTTCAGCGTCGTCACGGCTGAGGATGAGGTTCATCACGCGGAGGACATAGGTGAACCGCTGTCCGAAATCAAGCTATTTGTGCTGGACGGAAACAACAACGTGCCCGTCGGCGGGTTTGAGTATGAGCTTCATGGCGAAACTGAGACCTCCTTTGAGATCCACGGCGATGAGTGGGAAGCGTTTCACGAGGAGAACCCCGATCTGAACGCCGGACACCTGGCGCCGCTGCTGCGCCCGGCCAATACGGACGTCAATATGCCGTTCGCTATCGCCGTGTGGAGCTTTATCTTTGTGGAGTTCTGGGGAATCACGGCGCTTGGCCTGTTCTCTTATTTTGGCAAGTTCTTCAACTTTGGCCGACTGCTGAAGGGCAATATCCCCTTCGGCCTGATCGATATCTTTGTCGGCTTTGTGGACCTCATCTCGGAGCTTGTGCGGTTGATCAGCTTCACATTCCGGCTCTTCGGCAACGTATTCGCCGGCGAGATTCTGATATTGATGATGACGTTCTTTGTGCCGCTGACGTTTGTCATTGGCGTCTACTTTATGGAGGTCTTCTTCGGTATCATTCAAGCGTTCATCTTCGCCATCCTCACGCTGATATTCGCGATTCTGGCGGTTAGCCATCACGGAGGCGGAGAGGAACACGCGAGCGGCGATCACAGCCAGCCGGCCGCGCACTGATCACGATGGACGAGGACGTAAGAAAAGACGGGAAGACAGCGGATCTGGCGTACACGCCGGATTCCGCAACTCAGGCAACGCGTAAAGCGGAGGATTGGGAGGTAGCATGATCGGTTCGTATAGCGGGTGGCATCGGGTCCTGCTGGTGCTGATGATTGTGGGGTCTCTCGTGGCCCTCTCGACGGGCGTGGCATTCGCGCAGGATGGGCTTACCGCGGAGGCGGCGGCGAAGCTGACTTCCGAGGGTTTGACTCAGGTCGGCGCCGGATTAGCGATCGGTCTTGGCGCAATTGGCCCCGGCATCGGCGTCGGTATCGCCGTATCCAAGGCGATGGAGGCCATTGGCCGGAATCCCGATGCCATCGGACAGATTCAGACCAACATGATCGTCGGCGTGGCGTTCGCAGAGGCAATCGCGATTTACGCGCTCGTCGTCGCCATCCTGATCAAGTTTGTATAGTCCGGAAACGCGGCAGGAAATCGTGATGTCAGCGGCGTTCGACCCGCTGATTGGAAAGGGGGCATGAGTCTGTGGAAGCCATCGGATTCAATATCCCCGGGCTAATCAGCCAATTCATCAACTTTGGACTGTTCCTGGTTCTGTTGTCATTGATCCTGTACAAGCCCGTTATGCGCATGCTTGACCAGCGCGCTGAACGGATTCGGGATGCGCTCGCGGAAGCGGACCGCGCCCGGGAAGAATCCGCCCGCAACAGCGAAGAGGTCCAGCAAGCCCTCGCAGAGGCGCGAGAACGGGCGCAGCAGATCATGCAGCAGGCTCAGGAGACGAGCCGGCGTCAGGTCGAGGAATTGCTTGCGCAGGCGCGTCAGGAGACGGAGGCGATCGCGGAGCGGTCACGGGAGGAGCTTCGGCGCGAGGCTGCCGAGATCATTGATCGCGGCAGACGAGAGGTCATTGATCTCTCCATCATGGCCGCCGAGCGCATCATCAACCGCTCGCTTGACCACGATACGCATCGTGGCCTTGTCGAAGAGGTGCTGCGCGAGGCGGAGTCCGCGACATCGGGCGGAGGCTCATAGCCCATGCCATCCGGCGGATCGGCGCGCAGGTACGCTCAGGCGGTCTTTGACATCGCCAGGGAGCAGGACGCCCTCGACCAATGGCGGGATGACCTTCAGACCGTGGCGGATATCCTGGGCCTGCCGGACGTGCAGGGCTTCATGTCAATGCCGCGCGTCACGCAGGAGATCAAGCAGGAGCTGCTTGACCAGCACCTCGGCGGCGTCTCACAGATGGCGCGAAACCTCGCGTCCATCCTTGTCCGACGCAGCCGGGTCCATCTCGCAGGCGGCATCCTGACGGATTACCTGGAGATGCTGGACGAGGAACGCGGCGTTGTCTCTGCGCAGGTGACGTCCGCAGCGCCGATGGACGATGACTTGCAGGATCAGGTGCAGGTGCTCCTGAATCGGCAAGTCGGTCGGGATCTGCGGCTATCGGTTGACGTTGATCCGGAGATCATCGGGGGCTTTATTGCCCGCGTCGGAGACAGGGTGCTGGATGGCAGCACGCGATCACGGCTGCGCAACTTGCGAGACTGGCTTCGGGAAGAGGCGGCGACGTAGCAAGGCCGGCCGGCGCTAAATGACACGCACAACGGAGTTGACGCGCAAACAAACGTAACTGAGAAGGGGACAGAAAGATGGCTGTTCGCGGCCAGGATATCGCGTCAATTATACGACGCCAAATTGAGCAGTTCGGGGTCTCCATTGAGACCGTGGACGTTGGGTCCGTCATTCAGGTTGGCGATGGAATCGCCACGGTTCACGGCCTCACCGGAGTCCGGTACGGAGAGCTGATTGAGTTCTCCACAGGGGCTATCGGCATCGCGCTGAACCTTGAGGAGGAGATCGTCGGAACGGTCATCCTCGGCTCGGCCGCCGGCATTCAGGAAGGGTCTGAGGTTCGGACAACAGGCCGGATCGCAGAGGCTCCCGTCGGCGACAGCATGCTGGGCCGCGTCGTGGACGCCCTGGGCGTGCCCGTGGACGGCAAGGGCCCGATTCAAACCACGCGGTCACGGCCGCTGGAGAGAGTCGCGCCGAACGTCGTATCCCGTCAGGCGGTCAACAAACCTGTGCAGACCGGCATCAAAGCCGTGGACGCGATGATCCCCGTCGGTCGTGGTCAGCGTGAGCTGATCATTGGAGACCGCTCAACGGGCAAGACGGCGATCGCCATCGACACGATCATCAACCAAAAGGGCGGCGATCTGATTTGCATCTATGTCGCCATCGGCCAGAAGGCGTCAAAGGTCGCGCAGCTTGTGGCCACGCTGGAGCAAAGCGGGGCGATGGAGCACACGGTCGTCGTGACGGCGAACGCCTCGGACTCAGCTGCGATGCAGTACCTGGCGCCGTACGCCGGTTGCGCCATCGGCGAGGAGTTCATGGAGGAAGGCAAGGACGCCCTTATCGTCTATGATGATCTCTCCAAGCACGCGTGGGCGTACCGCGAGGTATCACTGCTGTTGAGACGCCCTCCGGGCCGCGAGGCATATCCGGGCGATGTCTTCTACCTCCACAGCCGCTTGCTTGAGCGGGCCGCGCGACTGAGCGACGAGAACGGCGGCGGATCCCTCACAGCGCTCCCGATCATTGAGACGCAGGCGGGCGATGTTTCCGCCTATATCCCAACCAACGTCATTTCCATCACGGACGGCCAGATTTACCTCGAGACGGACCTGTTCAACTCAGGCATCCGTCCCGCAGTGAACGCCGGCCTGTCCGTTTCCAGGGTGGGCGGAGCGGCGCAGACGCGGGCCATTCGGCGCGTGGCGGGACGCATGAGGCTAGACCTGGCGCAGTTCCGCAACCTGCAAGCATTCGCGCAGTTCGGAAGCGGCGATCTTGATGCCGCGACGCGACGCCAGCTGGAGCGCGGACAGACGCTCACGGAGCTACTGAAGCAGGGTCAGTACCAGCCGCTGCCGGTGGAGAAGGAAGTGGCCGTGCTCTTCGCCGCGACGCAGGGCCTCATGGATGACGTGCCCATTGAGCGCGTCGCCGCATATGAGCGCGCCCTGCTCAACTTCCTGGATGCCTCCCACTCTGAGATGCTCGCGACCATGCGGGAAGCCGGCGACATCACAGACGAGATTGAGCAATCGCTCCGCGCCGCCATTCAAGAGTTCGCCGACACCGGAACCTATTAGCAGGACCCTGTAGGCCGAAGAGTCACCGAGAGGACACCGGCGCGTGCCGAATACACGACAGATACGCCAGCGAATCCGCAGCGTCACCAACACGCAGCGCATCACCAGCGCGATGGAGCTCATCGCCGCGGCCAAAATGCGTCGTTCCCAGCAACGCGTCCTGGCCTCGCGCCCGTACGCCTCGCGCCTGCTGGACCTCCTCGGAGACATCGTTCGGCGCCAGACCGCTATGGGCGGCGAGGAATTGCACCCTCTGATGAAAATCAGGGAGCCGCAGAACATCGCCCTCGTCCTGTTTACGCCGGACCGCGGGCTTTGCGGCGGACTGAACTCCAACCTCAATCGCGCAGCGCTCCAATTCGCGCTGGATCAGGAGCAGCCCGTATCTCACGTTTCCGTCGGCAAGAAGGGCAACGACTTCTTCTCCCGTCGCGGACGTGAAATCCGAGCGGAGTTCCTGAATCTCGGCGATTTCCCGGAGCCGCTGGATACCTCCCCCATCGCTCGCATCGTCCTTGAGGACTATGAGGCCGGCAGGGTGGATCGCGTCTTTCTGGGCTACGCTGAGTACGTCAGCACTGCCCTCCAGGCGCCGGTCATCAAGCAGTTGTTGCCTGTGCAGCCGCCCGCCGAGACGGATGGCCAGTCCGGCTCGGCGCTAAGCGACTATGAGTATGAGCCGGACGCGGCGACGGTCCTGGGCGGCTTGCTTCCACGCTACGTGGAGATGCAGATTTTCCAGGCAGCCCTCGAGAACTCCGCGTCCGAGCAATCCGCTCGCATGGTCGCGATGCATGCCGCTACTGACGCCGCGAACGATATGGTAGATGCGCTGACCCTTGAGTACAACAAGGCGCGACAGGAGACCATCACCAACGAGCTGTTGGACCTCGTCGGCGGGGTCGCGGCCCTGGAGAAGGCGTAGGGGATGCCGGGAGTGTCCACGCTGACCCGCAGCGACAACAGCGCCGCCGATGCGTCCGGAATAACCCCTCCGCCGCAATTGCAGGCCGTGGTGACGGACCTTGACGGCGTGCTGTGCGATACGGAGACGGTTCTTGTCATTGCCATCAATCAGTTCCTGGCGGCAGAAAACCTCGCGCCGCTGGAGTTCTCCGAGGCGCGGACGATGGTCGGCCTGGACAACGACTCCTGGTGGCGTCGCATTCGGGAAATGAGAGACCTGCGCGTCTCGCTGGAGCACTACACGCGCCGCGTTGACGCGCTCGCTCGGTTGGCTTTCCCGGAGCAACTGGCTCCGGCGGACGGCGCGTTGGAGCTTATCGCGGACATTCGCTCGCGTGGGATACCATTGGCGCTCGCCACGTCTGCCCACCGCGAGTGGGCCGGGCAACGCCTCGACATCCTGGGCATCACAGACGCATTTGACGCGATCATCACGGGTGATTCGGTCACCGCCCACAAGCCTGACCCGGAGATATATCTAACCGCCACGCGCGCGCTAGGCGTTGATCCCGCACACACTCTCGGCATTGAGGACTCAATGTCCGGCATCCGCGCGTCACGCGACGCCGGCCTCTATACAATCGCGATCCGCACCCGCTGGATGCAGGACCTGGATCAGACATACGCGCACCGCGCCGTTGACTCGTTGCAGGACATTGATCTCGATGAGCTTGGCCTGGGCAAGACGGGAGGCGCCGCAAGATGACGCAGCCGAACGTCCCTGTCCGCGGCATCATCTTTGACTTTGATGGCGTGCTGATCGACAGCGAGCCTCTCTACCTGCGCTCCGTCAACGTGATTTTGGCTGAGTGCGACGCCCCGCTGCTGTCCCGCGATGAATATCAGGAGCACATCGGCTCCACAGCGAAGCTCACGTGGGAGGCCTTGACAGAGCGAAACAACTTCCCGGACCCGGCGTCCTCTTACCAGGATCGGTATGAGGTCATCCTCGAGGAGTTGCTGCGAGACGAGCTCCAACTCCGTCCTGAGGCAGAGGCGCTGCTGGCGAAGATAGCCGACGTCGGCGTGAATCGCGGCCTGGCGACGGCATCCCGGCGCAAGTGGATGTCGCTCAAGCTGGAGAAGCTCGGCCTGGTGGACTACTTTGACGCCGCCGTCTGCTCAACAGACGTGCGACGCACAAAGCCCGCTCCGGACATCTATCTCAAGGCGGCGGAGCTGATGGACCTCCCGACCAACGATGCGGTGGCCATTGAAGACTCCCCCTCCGGCATCAGGTCCGCAAAGGCGGCTGGCATCCGGACAATCGGATTGCGCACGGACATGACAACGGGACTGGATCTATCCCACGCGGATGAGATCATCCACAATCTGCAAGAGTTTGACGTTGATCGATACTTTGGAGAGGGGGCCGCGCTGGCCCCAACGGGCCAGGTGAGGTGACGCGATGGCAAATGGACAGGTAGTACAGATAATCGGAACCGTCGTTGACGTGGAGTTTCCTCCGCAGGATCTCCCGGACATCTACAACGGTCTAACGGTGGAAATGGAGAGCGGGCAGATCGTCCTCGAGGCGGAGCAGCACATCGGCAACAACTGGGTGCGCTGCCTCGCGATGGGCGCGACGGAGGGCCTGCAGCGCGGTGTTGAGGTCGTTGACACCGGCCAACCCATCTCAGTGCCCGTGGGACGCGGATCCCTGGGCCGCCTGTTCAACGTTCTCGGAGAGCCGCTTGACGGCCTCGGAGAGGTGGCCGCGGAGCAGAGGTGGCCAATCCACCGTGAGCCGCCCTCCTTCGATGAGCAGGAGACCAGCACGCAAATGCTGGAGACCGGCCTCAAAGTCATCGACCTTATCACGCCGTTCACGCGTGGTGGAAAGATCGGCGCGTACGGCGGAGCCGGCGTCGGCAAGACCGTGATCATTCTTGAGCTGATTCGGAATATTGCAACTGAGCACGGCGGATTTTCCGTGTTCGCCGGCGTCGGCGAGCGCTCCCGCGAGGGCAACGACCTGTGGCACGAGATGCGGGACTCCGGCGTGATCGACAAGATCGCCCTCGTATTCGGCCAGATGAATGAGCCCCCCGGCGTCCGCGCCCGCATCGCCCTCACCGGCCTCACGATGGCCGAGTACTTCCGGGACGTGGAGGGTCAGGATGTCCTGATCTTCATCGACAACATCTATCGCTACATCCTCGCCGGCATGGAGGTCTCAGCGCTCCTCGGGCGGATGCCGTCCGCAGTTGGCTACCAGCCCACACTCGCGACGGAGATGGGCGCGCTTCAAGAGCGCATCACGTCCACGAACAAGGGTTCCATCACGTCGTTCCAGGCAATTTACGTGCCTGCGGACGACTACACCGACCCCGGCGTTGCAACGACCTTCGGTCACCTTGACGCCGTCATCGCTCTTGAGCGGTCCATCGCTGAGCAGGGCCTATACCCCGCCGTGGACCCGCTAACGTCCAACAGCCGCATCCTTGACCCACAGGTGGTCGGCGACGAGCACTATGACGTCGCTCGGGGCGTGCAGCAGGTGTTGCAGCGGTACAAGGACTTGCAGGACATCATCGCCATTCTCGGTCTTGAGGAGCTGTCCGACGAAGACAAGCTGACGGTGTCCCGGGCACGCAAGATTCAGCGGTTTCTCTCCCAGCCGATGTTCGTCGCCGAGGCCTTCACCGGACAGGCCGGCAAATACGTGCCGATTCGCGATACCGTCCGCGGATTCAAGGAGATCCTGGACGGTATGCACGACGAGCTGCCTGAGCAGGCCTTCTACATGGTCGGCGGCATTGAAGAGGCCGTGGAGCGCGCCAGGGAGATGGCGGCGGAGGCCTGATCCATGCCAACCCACCTGCAAATCATCGCCCTCGACAAAATCACCTACGAGGATGATGTCGATATTGTGGTGCTGCCCGGCGAAGAGGGCCAGCTGGGCGTGCTGCCTCGTCACGCGCCCATCGTGACCCTTCTGCAGCCAGGCGAGGTGCTAACCCGCAAGTCAGGCGAAGAAACGTCTCTGGTCATCACCGGCGGCTTCGCGCAGATTGGGCCCGACAGTGTAACGATACTTTCGGACGCGGCCGAGTACGCGGACAACATTGACGTCGCGCGAGCGGAGGAGGCCCGCCGCCGCTCGCAGGAGCGTTTAGTGGATCGCCGCGCCATGCCTGACCTCGAAATGGCGCGCGCAGAATCCGCTCTTCTGCGATCCCTCGCGCGCCTCAGAGTCGCCGAACGCATAGCCCGACGCCGCCAGCAACGAGGCGGCCCGCCCCGCCCCAACAACTAACGGCACTCAACCGTTAACACGAATCCTGTAGGGGCGCCTCGCGAGGCGCCCCTACGTTTGTTTTTGGGGAAGCAGTGAGACAAGAGTATGGCAATTAGGTACATCATCAATCGTGAGACCGACCAACCGCATATACGGGATCACGGTGTCACGGGAGATGAGGTGAAGGAGGTCCTTAACGCCGCGCCCGAGGACTTACCCGGTCGAAATAGAGTGCGCAACGCGACCGGACAGACTCTCGGGGGACGCACGTTGCGCGTCATCTACGCGCAGGAGCGTGCATCAGATGGGGACGTAGACACGCAGTTATAGTGACGGCATACGAATTGAGAGGCGCTGCGCTGGCGGCCTATAGGCGATGCAGGAGAAGGAGATACCGGTGAGCGAGGCACGGAAACCCGCCAAGCTATCGGACGACGAACGATTCGGGGAAGTGATCAAACACTATGACAGCCTTGATGACGAAAGGTGGGCCGCGGAAGATGAGGCCGCGCTCAACGACCCGAATAACGCCGTGATGGTTATTCCCCGTGAACTTGTCCCCACCGTGCGTAAACTCCTCGCGGAGCATGCCGATCAATAGAATACGAGGGAGCCAATCCCGATTGCAGTAGGGGCGCCCCTTTGGTGATTTGGGCGTGTTGGCCGTCCTGTGGGCAGCATGAGCCCACCCGCCTATGCGTGGGACACGAAGGGCAAGGGCATTACCTCCGGCGGTTTGAGCGCCTGCCCCGCTTACGCCCGGGGAGGCCATCGTCGTCCCCGTTTGAGTCCCGCAGACAGAACGTCATCGTCTGGGAGGGCCTGACTCGGGTCATCGCTCCCACAGTGATCCCCTGCGGCAGTTCTCTGCAGCCGTCAGTCCGCGCGTGCGGCGGCTTCGACGGCGGCGGGCCATTCCACCACCTCAAACGCGAGCAGCGTGGCGTGCGTGGCGAGAGGCCTCTCCCCTTGACGCGTGGCGTGGCCCTTGCGGAACTCGTCGCTGTTTACCCAGCGCCGGTAGTCCTCTTCGGACCGCCATCGAGTGTAGACGAAGTAGCGGTCGTCTCCCTCCACCGGTCTCAGCAGCTCAAAGCCCTCGAAGCCTTCCATGTGCTCCACCTCGCGGACGCGGCTTCCAAACCGCTCCTCCAGTTGGAGCTCTTCCCCTTTCGCAGGGGTGATGGCGTTTATCTTAACGACGCTCATAGTTTTCTCCTCCTGTGTCCAGTCTATCCGACTCCTGCCCCACGGGTTCTCCTAGACGAAAATGCTCGCTGCCTCACTCTAATGCAACAATACGGCGCCAACGCGAAGCGATTGTGAATCCGGCGCTGCGGGCAGATCAACTGCTAATGGCAAATATAAAGGCAACGTCATTGGTCATTCCGGCGCTGGTGCCGGAGTCCAGGGTCTTCTGCCTGCAGCCCGGCTTGCGCGTGTGCTTAGTGGATTCCGGCCTACGCCGGAGGAACGCGAACGGGGCAGCTACAGGTTCTGGCCCTGAGCCTCGCGCCTACGGGTTGCGGCCGCGGAAATACCGGTTGCGGCCGTCCGTGCCGTCGATAGAAAGGTCGGTTAAGTCCACGATCCGGGCCTCCGGCTCCACGCCGCGCTCCACGTCCAGCATGACGACGTGGCCCAGTCGGGCCTCGCGATTGTGCGGGTAAGTGGCGCTTCCGCCGTTGATGATCAGCATCCCGTCTTCTCGACGCACGAACTCGAAGTGGCTATCCCCGCAGACGACAATGTCCGGCAACTCGCCCACGTAGATCTTCACGAGTTCTTTCGCCGGCCTCGTCCCCCAGCCGTCAATGATGTGGACCAGACCCAGTCGGTAGCCCTCAATTTCAAAGAACCACTTGGGCTGTATTCGTTCATGAATCTCGCTCAGTCCGTAGTCGTGGTTGCCCTCCGCGGCATAGGTGGGCGCGATGCGCTCCAGCCAGTCCACGACGCTCGCCGTCACAAGGTCCCCGGCATGCAGGATCATGTCGACGCCCTTGAACGCAATTTCCACTTCCGGCCAGAGTTCCGGGATGGAGCCGGGAATATGCGTGTCTGAAATTATGCCGATGCGCGTCGCCATGTGATCAGTCGCTCTCCTTCTGTGGCGCGCCGGCCGCGCTCTATGTGCCGCGGATGCGGGCTTTGACTCGATCCAGCGTCCTTGTCGGCGTTGGATCCACCCCGTTGACGAGCGCCAGATAGTAGCTAACGTAGTCGCCCAGTAGCACGGCCTCCAGCAGGCGCGCGAGGGCGGAACGGCCTGTCGAGGCAGGCCAGAGAACGGGCACGTTGAGTTCCGTCAGCGCATCGCGCGTGATGACATAGCGCTCATGCAGAGGACCATCAGCGTCCGGCGCGGCAGGCCCGAGCAGCACGACCGCGGCATCCTCGACGGCGCCGGGCCGCTCAAAACCGACAACGGCGTTGTGATGCATCTCCGGAAGCTCTTCCGTCCACGCCAGGGTCTTGGCGTTCTCATTAATCTGGGTCTTCCACCGGCGCGCGGCGGACATGAATCCACGGCTCCCCACAATTACGGGCAGCTTGTCCGCCAATGCCAGCGCAAGATCCTTGGCGACATTCCTGGGGCCGGCCCCCGCGCTGCTGCATGAGGGCGCAAACTCCGCCTGACGTATGCGCAGCTCATCGACAGCCTCATTCAAGGCGTCAGGCGTCTCCTTCGGCGCTATGCCGAGGTCCCAGAGGATCCGCAGGAGAGCTCCAAGCGCATCGGGCAGGGCTACGCGCGGCGGTCCGCTTTCGCCTGGCATCATCACGCACGGCAAGTTGCGCGCCGCGGCCATCTTCGCAAGCGGTCCGCCGCTTGTGAGGGCAATCAGATTAGCGCCACGCTCCAGGGAGGCATCTACGCCGGATAGGACCTCTTCCGTGTAACCGGAGTGGCTGAGGGCAATGACGAGCGTATCGGGACCAATTCCGACGTTGGCGCCATAGTCGCGAGCCACCTCCGGCAGCGGCGCGGCGCTTGCCCCGCTCAGGCTGCCGAGGGCCTCCGCGGCAATGTCTCCCGCGATGGCGGACCCGCCCATGCCCTGCACGACAACCCTGCTCGCCTTACGGTAGCCGGAGGGCAGCTCAGTTGACCCGGCCCGGTCCCACCCATGGATGATCCTCTCCGGAAATGCAGCTATATGTTTGCGCATCCGCGAGGGATCGGCATTCTCATATGACGCCAAGTCATCAAGGTCTATTGAGTGCGCTTGCATGAATATCCGTTGGAGTGTGGGCTGGTATGGCGCGGAGATGTCCTATCGGAGATAGGCGCCCCTTTATAGTACAAGAACAAGGCGATTGGCATTGCGGGCATATCCCGGCGCCGTGCAGAGGTCAGGGCAGGTCACTGTCGTACTCGGACGTTGGGGGGCGCGCCATGAGCGATTCAAGAGCTTCGGTCGGCCCAAGGTTCTCGTAGAGCACGCGGTGCGTTTCCCTGGTGATCGGCACGTCCACGCCCAGGCTCTCAGCGAGTCTGAGCGCCGCCGGCGTAGTGTCCACGCCCTCCGCGACCTGATTGAGCTCTCGCAAGATGTCAGCGAGGACGCCCCCCTTGCCAAGCTGTTCGCCGACGTGTCTGTTGCGGGACAAGCGGCTGTAGCACGTTGCGACGAGATCGCCCATGCAGGCTAGCCCGCTGAACGTCATCCGTTGAGCGCCCGCGGCAATTCCAAGCCGTGTGATCTCCGCAATCGCGCGAGAAATAAACGCAGCCTTGGCGTTGTCGCCAAAGTTCATGCCGTCGATCATGCCCGCCCCGATGGCAACGATGTTCTTCAGCGAGCCGCCCAGCTCCACGCCAACGACATCGGTGCTGGTATACACCCGGAACATAGATGACGTCAGCGAAGCCCGGGCCTGCGTCGCGATCTGCTCATCTGCGGAGGCGATGACCGCCGACGACGGCATCCCGGCTGCCACCTCCCGCGCCAGGTTTGGGCCGGATAAGACACAGAATCGGTCAAGCGCGTCACTACCAAACTCCTGGACGAAAACCTCGCTCATGCGCCTGCCGCTGGATCGTTCCAGGCCCTTTGTCGCGCTAAGAATGATCGCTTGCTGAGATGGGCCTGCGGACCGGAGTCTGAGGATATTCTCCCTGAACGAGGCGGACGGCACGCAGACAATGATGATCTCAACGTCGGAAATGGCCTCGGTCATGTCGGCGGTCACTCTGAGGTTTTCCGGGAACGGAAATCCGACAAGACGATCGACGTTTTCGCCGGCAGAGTTCATGCGTTGAACCGCATCCTCTGTGCGCGCCCACATCAGCGTCTGTGTTCCGGCGCGCGCGAGCAGAAGCGCAAGGGTCGTGCCCCAACTCGTCGTGCCAATCACCGCCGCGCGCCGAGACTCGCGATTCACGCCTGCGCCCCCTCCTCCTCAATTCGCCGTCATTGTCCCACAGGACGCAAAGATGCGGTTGGAGTGGCGATCATTTCGGAAAGGCGTCATGGGCGCGGAGTTCCAGGCCGCCAATTCCGAAAGGCGGCGGGGTCGTTATTCCGGCAAGAGCAAAGCCGAGTGGGGCTAAGGGATATGCCCCGCCTCACCCGTCCCGTGTATCGCGGCGACGTGCCTCCGCCGTATAGGCATCCATGACGCCGAGATTCGCGCGAACAGTGCCGCGCTCGACGATGATCAGGCCCAGACGCTGCAGTGCGGCGAGGTCTCGCGTGAGCGTCCTTGGTCCGACGCCTCGGTAGAACGCAGCGAGTCCATGCGCGCCGGTTCTGATGTCGCCAACCGGCACGGCCGATGTATGCAGACCGAGGACGAGGTTGAGCCGGCGTCGCCCCGCCGGCCGCTCAAGGCCGCCGCCATCCCGTGCGATCATCTCGCGCGTATAGTCGTGAAAGGCGATCAGGCGCGTCTCTTGGAGGATCTCCTCATGCAACTGCTCTAACTCCTCGGCAAGGCCGGTCAGCGCGAATTGCACGAATGGCGTCACGTCCGGATTGGATACAAAACGCACGTGCGTCAGCATATCAATGTATTCGGGTCGCTTGCGGTAGTAGTAGTTGGCCAGAGAGTAGAAGCCGCGCACGTTGACTCCCGCCTTGTAGAGCAGAAAGCTCTCCACGCCGCGGGACGCTCGTCCGTTGCCATCCCCAAACGGGTGAATGCTGACCAGCAGGAAATGCGCCACGATGGCCCGCGTTATGGAGTCCATGCCGACGGCAGCGCCACCGTTCAGCCACCGGAAGAAATCGGCCATCAGGCGCGGCGTGTCCGCGTGGTCCGGCGTCTGATAATCGCCTGCCGTGACGTTGCTCGATCGATACGCCCCCGGCGTATTCCTCTCATAGTTGATGTTCCGCGTCAGGATGTCATGGAATTGCTTAACCAGATTCTCCGTCAAAGGCGTATTCGGATCGTCATGCAACAGCTGTTCCACAAACTGCATCAACTCATGCGCGTTGAGGACCTCTTGCTCCTCCCGCTTCCGGCTTGATGGGAGGGCGGGCGCGTTCCCAAAGAGGACCTCGTCAACCTCCTCTTCTGTGAGATCCACGCCCTCAATGCCTGTCGTGCCACGTACGGCTCGCATAATGTTTAGACGATGCAGGCGTTGCTCGATCCTCGGCTGTAGGGGGATGCCGCGAATCGTCCGAGCGGTGGCGCGAATAAACGCTGATCGCTCAATGAGATCGATGTCCCGGCTGACACTCAGGTCAAAGTTGATGGGCCACGAGGGCATTGGGGCGCCTTTCTTGGCGGGACACTGGCATGGACAGAGTCCACTGGTCAAATCACCTTTCTCTGCATTATAGACGGCTTCCTGGAGATTTCAGAGTGGACAGGACAGTGGACACTGTCCATCAAGTTGTCTGGCCTTGCACGTCACCCTGCAAGTCGTACCACGCCCCATTTCGTCATTCCCATTCGCCCTTCCCGCTTGGGCGATCCCTTGTGGTCGCCCCCCGGTTCGAATGACGGCTCGGATCGAGCCTACCAGGGAATGCAGCGGGCGGACGCGGCGACGGCGCGGGGGCTGACGGGTTGAAGGGAGCCCGCTGGATTCCGACCGGCGCCGGAATGACGAGCGGCGGGTATGCCTGTCAACTAGTCGTCAGTGCGTCGATGCTCCCTGAAATGGGTTTATGACACGAAGCCCGTCATAGTCCTGCTCCGAACTGAGGTCTTCGGAATAAACCGCATCGCATTCCAGGGCGCGAGCCGCCGCCAGGATAGCGCCGTCCCAGTACGACAGTCTGTATCGTTCGCTGATCGCTACGCCGGCGCGAAATAGGTCAACGGTTACTTCTTGAACAGAAAAGCTATCGATCGACTCGATAAACTCGAGGGCGCGCGCCGGTGTTATTACAGCCGGGCGGCTCGGGCGGGTCGCCTGATGATAGAACTCTTGCAATACTTGCACGGATAGAGCTAGGTTTCCCGCGTTCAGGAGCGCCAAGGCTCGGTGGCTCTTGTCAGCCTCCTCGGACAATGTGCTGACGGCATAGAGCAGCACGTTCGTATCAACGAATCGCATCGGGGCCGTTTATCGCTTCGTCGTACAGCTCTCCGCGAGTCTGGTTTTCGGACATGCGCAATCCTCCGCCGTTTGCCGTGATTTTCTCGATCACGTCCTTCAGCAGCCTGCGTCGCCGTTCGTCAGCTGTCTCCGCGCGCTCTTCCTCGGTAAGCTCGGCGACCAGCACATTCAGATAGTCTCGCACCAGCGCCGACACTGATGTTTCCAACTCCGCTGCACGAATCCGGGCGCGCCGATATGTACCTTCGTCGATGGAGACGGTGATGTTTTTCATACCCACATCCTCACAGGTTTTGTGATTCACAGTATAAAGGCCCAAGCCACGCTCGTCATTCTCGCCCCCCATTCCCCTTTGGGGCAATCCCTTGTGGTTGCCCCGGGTTCGAATGACGGCCCGGATCGGGCCTGCGAGGAAATGCAGCGGGCGAACATGTCGCCGACCGAACGATCGGCCATCCTCACGCCTGGGATTCTGGCGAGGAGGGTTGGCCGAATCGGCGTTCCGTTCCCCGGAGGAGCCGCTGAATGTTATCGCGGTGCGCGTAGATGATCAAGATGCCCCCCGCCAGAGCCAGTGGCGAATAGATGAGAGGCTTCAGGCCGCCAATCGCGAATCCAATCATGATGCCCACGCATACTATCGTCCCTATCAGTGATCCGAGCGAAACGTAGCGCGTCAGCCCGATGATGATTATTCCTGTGAGGATTCCGATCACCGCCGCCGGCCACACGAGGGCAAACGCAGCGCCAGCCGCGGGTATCACGCCGCGCCCGCCGCCAAATCCAATGAAAACGGACCAGCTATGGCCCAAAACGACTGCGATGGCGCCGACAACCTGCCCCGGGACATCAGCGATGTACGCGCCCAAGAAAACGGCGGCGGCGCCCTTGCCTAGATCCAGCAAGACGACGGGCACGGTCGCCTTCCAGCCCAGGGTGCGCAGGACATTCGTCGCTCCGGTTCGGCCGCTGCCTGTGTCGCGGACGTCCACGCCCCCAAAGATCCGCCCAACAAGCAGTCCGATAGGAACAGCCCCGAGCAGGTAGCTGACAAGGGCTGCCGCGATCGTCAATGCGATGTCCGCCGCTGTGACGCCTTCAAGAAAACTCATGACGACAGGTCCTCTCCGCCCTCCCTGCAGTCCGCAATGGTCGGCCTTACGACTGTCGCATCGGAGCCGACCGATGTGAGCAAGAGCCCTGCTGTCATGCCGGCTCCTCCCTCTCACTGTTTCGACCCCTGAAAATGAGCCTTATTGCCGTCCCGTTGAACCCGAATTTGCGCCGCAGCACGTTCTCCAGATAGCGCCGGTAGGAAAAGTGGATCAGGGTGGGGTCATTCGCAAAGAAGACGAACGTCGGCGGATTCACCTCCGCCTGCGTCGCGTAGTAGATCTGCAGCCGCCTGCGGCCCGATGATGGAGGCGGGTGCTCCGCCAGGGCATCGATGAGCGCGCGATTCAGCTGCGCAGTCGTCACCCGCGTCATGCGCCCTATCTGTATCAGCGCGACGGCGTCAAGCACGGCCCGCACGCCCCGGCCGCGCAACGCGGACGTAAACAGAATCGGCATAGAGGGAAAGAACTTCAGGCGTCCTCGAATGATCTGCTCCACCTCCGCGCGGTCGATTTCCTCTTCCTGCGCGAGGTCCCATTTGTTGATCACCAGCACAAGCCCCTTGTAGGCCTGTTGCACATACCCGGCGACGTGAAGGTCTTGCGCCGTCAGGTATTCCGTGGCGTCGACGACAAGCACCGCCACATCCGCCCGTTCGATGGCCTGCATGGCGCGGACGACGCTGAATCGTTCGACGCCCCGCTCAATGTGGCCGCGGCGACGCATCCCGGCGGTGTCTATGAGCAGATATGGGCTGCCCTCATAGTCGAGGAGCGTGTCGATTGCGTCGCGCGTCGTGCCCGGCGCATCGTGGACCATTGCGCGTTCTTGCCCCAGAATCGCGTTGAGGAGCGAGGACTTGCCGACGTTCGGTCGCCCCACAATTGCGACGGGTATGGCGCCCTGCGGCACGGGGGGAAGCTCCTCCGGCTCTGGCAGCGCCTCCACGATGCCGTCCCATAGCTCATTCATCCCGCGGCCATGCTGGGCGCTTACCGTGATCGGTTCCCCTATGCCCAGCTGATAAAACTCCGCCGCCATCCGCTCTCGATCCCGATTGTCCGCCTTGTTGGCAATCAGCACCACCGGCTTGCTCTCGCGCCGCAGCAGCTCTGCGACCTCCTCATCCGCCGGCAGGAGACCGGCGTTGACGTCCACAACGAAACACAGGACGTCCGCCTCGCTCACCGCGATGGACACCTGATCGCGAATTGCACCCACCATGCCCTCTTCCTCGCCCAGAACGAGGCCACCGGTGTCGATGATCGCAAACGTCCGCTCGTCACGAGTCAGGAAGGCGGTCACGCGGTCTCGCGTGGTCCCCGGCTCATCGGCGACAATCGCGATGCGTTCCGCGACCATGCGGTTAAATAGGGACGATTTCCCGACGTTGGGCCGGCCAACGATCGCGACCGTCGGAATGCCCAGCGGGAGCCCTGATTGTGAGCGGGCCAGCGTAGTCATGCGCGCAGTGAACTTGGTTGGAGCAAGAAGGCGACAAGCGCAGCCTGCGCGTGCATCCTGTTTTCCGCCTGATCAAATGCGCGTGACTGCGGGTGAGTCAACATTCCTTCCTGAATCTCCTCGCCGGGGTGTGCGGGCAGGTCATGCATGAATACGGAGTCCGGGCGCGCCAGCTCCATGAGGTTGGGCGTCACCTGATAGGCCTGAAAGTCACGGGCGCGCTGCTCTCGTTCCGCCTCTTGCCCCATGCTTGCCCAGACATCCGTATAGACCACATCCGCGCCCTCAACGGCATCCTGCGGACTGAGAGCCAACAATGGCGCTGACCCATCCGCCCCGGCAAGCACAGTAGCCTGCTCGACGATGCTCTGCGGCAACTCATAGCCGGGCGGCGAAGCGATACGGAACCGCGCGCCCACTAGCGCGCAGCCGATGGCGAGGCTTGCGGCGACGTTGTTGCCGTCGCCGATGAATGCCACCGTGACGCCGGAGAGCGCGCCGACGTGTTCCCGGATCGCCTGCAGATCAGCCAGCGTCTGACATGGGTGCTCAACATCCGATAGGGCGTTGATGACGGGGACGGAGGCGGCATTGGCAAGCTTGATCAGCGTTTGATGGTCATTCACGCGTGCGGCGATGACATCCGCATAGCGGCTCAACACCCGCGCCACGTCCTCCGCCGGCTCCCGCCCGCCGAGGCCAACCTCCTGCGGCAACATGCTCAGGCTGTGACCGCCCATCTTCCGCATCCCAAGCTCAAAACTGACGCGTGTCCGTAAGGACGGTTTCTCCAGCAACAGCACCAGGCTCTTCCCGGACAGATCCGGCTGCAGCGCGCCGGACTTTATGGCGTCCGCGGCGTCGAGAACGCCGCGCAGCTCATCGCTCGTTATTTCCGCGATTGATAGAAAATCCCGCTTGGCGGTGTTGGAATGGGTAGACATTGCCTATTCATTCTACGTCCTACAGCGCGACCGCAACCAATGCCGCAGGCATCCCGTACAATGGCAATCGGTACGGCGGGGCTCGGAGCATCCTTTGTCCGGATTGGGGGCGCGAAAGGCGGCAGTTGGATCTCATGCATCCACAACATTTCTTTACACGCCGCACGCCTGGACTCCCCCTGTTGGCGCTTGTCGTCATTCTGTCAGCGCTCATGATGGCCGCTGCATGCTCAGGCGATGGCGGCGGACAAGGCCGCGACGCTTCCAGTGAAGGCGACAGCTCCGGCGGCGGTCCCGGCGCCGTCGTCCTGCACGAGGGCACTGTCGCGCGCTATGTGGTGCAGGAGCAATTTGCCAACGTGGATTTGCCAAACGACGCCATCGGCGAGACATCAAACGTGGAGGGCGCGTTCACCTTTGACGATAACGGGGGCATTGTGTCCGGAGAATCGCGCATCGTGATGAACGCGGCCAGCCTAAGAAGCGACGCCTCGCGGCGAGACAGCTACCTGAGCCGCAGCGCCATCCAGACAGGCCAATACCCGGAGATCGTCTTCGTCGCGACGGGCGTCAGTGGGTTGCCATGGCCGCTGCCCGCGTCCGGCGAGCACGCCTTTGAGATTCAGGGCGATCTCACCGTGCGAGAGGTAACGCGGCCCGTCACTTGGGAGACCACGGCCTCCTTCGAGGGCGCCACAGTGACCGGCGCGGCAAAGACCGCTTTCACATTCGGCGAGTTTGAGATGGATGTCCCTGTTCTCGTTTTCCTCCTCAGCGTGGAGGACAACATCCGTCTTGAGCTTGATTTCGTCGCGTCGTACTGAGCGCCCAAAAGGCGCGACAGGGATTCAGGCTGGAAATCCCGTCATTCCGGCGCTTGGCGCCGGAATCCATCCTCCCAACGTGGGACTACAAGGCCACCGTGCATCCCGCCCTTCCCCCGAATGACGAGCAGGTTGCGCGGCGTGGGTTGGCGGATGGACGGCGAGCGCCGCCCCTTCAGCCCTCCGCGCGGGCGAAGGCCGAGGTTATGAAGTCCGCAACGCGGTTGCCCAGCGCGATCTCCTCGCCCCACCAGAAGTGGTCGGCTTGAGGAGCGATGTAGAGCTCGGTCGCGCCCGGCAATCGTGAGGCGAGACCGCGCACCCGTTCAACGGTCGCAAAGTTGTCCGCCTCGCCTGTCGCGATGAGCTTTGGCATCGTCAGGTCGCCAAAGGAATCCGCAGCATCGTCGTTGATCGCAGGGGAGATCAGGGCCAGGGCCGCCAGGTCGGTCCGCCGGATCGATGCGGCCAGCGCCACGCCGCCTCCGAACGAGTACCCCGCCAACGCCACCCGATTGCCGGACATTGCGCCGCCGCTGCCGCTGTTCATTGCCGCCGCAGTGGCCAGCCAGGCCAGCGCCGCCTCCGCGTCGTCGACCTCGCCGATCCCGTCCGCGTAGGCGCCGGTGCTTCGCCCGACGCCCCGGAAATTGAATCGCAGCGCGGCAAGCCCTCGCTGGACGACAGCCGCGGCTATGGCCATGACGACGACATTCGTCATCTCGCCGCCGTACAGCGAGTGAGGGTGGCAGATAACGACGCCCTGCGGGATGGAGGGGCCTCCGCTGTCCGGCAGATCAAGCTGCCCCTCAAGAATGATGCTGTCGGCGGATGTGATCTCTACAGGTCGTGTCTGCATATCGGGTTATTCTCTGTGTCCGGCCACGCCTTCCAAATGAGGCGCGATGCGTTGGTTCTCAACTCTTTCCCTGCCCATCGGCGGTCACGATGGGGGCGCTCCAATCCAGAATAGCGCAGCGCGTCGGAGGCGGTCGGCGACGAGGCCTTGCGTATACTTAAAACAGCAGGCAGCGGGGAAGCAGACGCAGTGAGGAAATGAGGAGGCATTGGTGGTAATTGCTAGCGATCGTTCTCAGGGCGGAACTGCGCGCGGAAGGCGCGCGCAACCGGAGATGGCCACGGCGCGAATTGTGGAGCGCCGGGACCTGACGGAAGACCTCTGGATCATCAAATTGGAGCCCTCAATCCCCTATCCCTTCAAGCCGGGCCAGTACTGCACAATCGGCGCGGAGGGCATTGAGCGGCCGTACTCCATAGTGTCCGCGCCGGAGGAGCCGCTGCTGGAGCTCTTTTTGGAGCTTGTGCTGCCGCCCGATGGCCAGCTAACCCCCGTGCTCTATGAGTTGCCCGTTGGCGCGGAGCTCTCGCTGAGGCCCAAGCCCAAGGGTATCTTTACACTCGATAGGAACGCGTCGGAGCATGTCCTGGTCTCCACCGTCACCGGCGTCGCGCCCACGATAAGCATGCTGAGGCATGCGCTCATGACGGGCGAGACGGACGGCAAGCAGTTTCACGTGCTGGACGGCGGCAGCTACTTTGAAGAGCTTGCGTATCGTGACGAGCTCCTGGCCCTCGCCGACGAGCACGATTTCATCGAATTCACGCCGACGGTCAGCCGTCCGCAGGATGTCCGCAACGCGGAATGGACGGGCGCCAAAGGCCGAGTCAACCTGCTTGTTGAGGACTACCTGCGAGATCACACCCTCGCCCCGGAGAACACGCTGGTCTATGCGTGCGGTCACCCCGGCATGATCGAGGACGTGAAGGAACGCATGACGCACGCCGGCTACCGCTTCAAAGAAGAACGCTTCTGGAAAGATTCTTAAGCGCGCGGCATCTTGGCGGCGATTCTCTAGCCGGTCCGACCGCAGCAGGGCCGGAGCTTAACCGTTTGCAGAGGCCACGCCGACACCCCATAGCCCATACCCGCAATTCGTCATTCCGGCGAAAGCCGGAATCCATGCCGCCTTCCCCAAGCCTGACAAGGGAATCCAGAGACTCGTGCTCCGGCCTCTTCCTCGTCATTCTCTTGTTTCTTCCCACCGTTCCTTCGCCCACTGATGGAGGCTCTCAAATGTCCCTACCTGCGCATCCCGCCGGGCCTCTGTCTCTATCCGACCAGCCTGCAACGCCATATCTATTGTTTGTCTAACTGTTCGTTTGTCGCCCTTGTCGCTATTGCAGGCCACACACGCGAGAGCGCGATTCCAGCAGTCATCGTTTGATCCATCACGCTTATTCGGCTCAATATGGTCGAGTTGAAGCTCACGGCGGTCGCGTTGTTTCTCCTGGCCGCAATACCAGCACTCTGCGCCCCAATGATTGACAAACGCTTCCCATATCGTCTGTGAGTCCTCGCGTGGACGCTGGCGGAACTCAATCGCTGGCAACTCTCGTGTGCTCGCAGCTTTTTGCCGTTCGTCGGGCGTGGTTCCCTCTGGCAATTCACTTGGGCCGCGCACCTTGATGATGCGCTCGTCGCCAAGATCGGGCTGCATACCGGCGCGTTTACCACCATGTTGAGTCCCGGGACTACTCTCCAAATACTCGCCCTCAGTAACAATCCGCAGATCAGGCTGCTTGTGGAATTGCCGCCTTACGACTGTCCACGCCCTCGGCGACATGTCGCAAGCTATCCAGTGCCGCCCTGTCAATTCTGCGGCCACGGGAACGTAGGCGCATCCGGCAAAACAGTCCAACACCAGATCACCCGGGTTACTGCTCGCCTCGATGATACGCCGTGCCAATGCCTGCGGTTTCTGAGTGGGGTAGCCCGTGCGTTCCTTGTCTTGTCTTGATAGAGGGTTAATATCAGTCCATAGATTCTGTATAGGTGTGCCAGGCATTTCATCGAGATATTCTTTGAAACTAGGCACCGACCCGCTTGGAGGCCAATAGATGTATCCGTTAGCCTCAAGCAGGTCTAGGCGCTCATTTATCGACAATTTGAGGCCGTCTTTGCCTGCAATTTGTTCAACGATTCGTCGTGGGACACTCCATGTTCGCCCACTGTCACTGGGGCTATACCCTCGCCATCTTCCACCAGAATCTCCCCGGCTTGTGCCAGGGCCTGTGAGTGTAACCAATCGGAATCGCCCTCTCTCATCCGAATAGCGAAAGAACTTGTCTAAGTATTCATCAGAATAGGGCGCAAACTGTGTGTTCCACGTATATTCTGCGCTCTTGGAATAGAAGAGCATGGATTCTGTGATACGCCCAAACTGTCGAGGGTCGTTATGGGCATACGTCCGCCTCCACACAATCTCATTCCGAAAGTTCTGCTGCCAAAATACGGCGTCCATCATCTGCCGGAGGTAGGCATTGGCCTCGTGGTCACAATGCAGGTAGACGCTGCCCGTCTTCTTGAGCACGCGCCGAATCTCTATCATGCGCAAGGTCATAAAGGCGATGTACGCCGCCGTTGACTTTGAATGGGTGTATCGTGTCGCCTCTATCAGATGTAGCGCAGGACGGCATAGCGTACCGATCCTGTCCCACTGCTCTTCGGTGACTTGATACTTGAAGTCCCAGATGTCCCTGAACTTCGCCGTCTTACCATCTTGGTCAGGAAACTCTACGCCCGCGTCGTACGCATCATCCTCGTTCTGGATGCCCCACCGGCTGAGCAGGTCATATTCATGCCCCAACTCTTCGTCAGTCAGTGGCGGGTGCAAAGTACCCTCAAACGTCTGATTCTTGCCAAAGGGCGGGTCGATCACCACGAGGTCAACGCTCTCTGTGTCAAGCGACTCAAGGAATGGGAGATTGTCGCTGATGAAGAGTGTTCGGTTGAGGTCGTCTGTGTTTGACATGCATGTGCCTCCGGCACGTCATCGTAAGTTGTGGGCATTGTACATGGTTGGAAGTGTAGAATGCGAACGTATGGGCCCCTCCACCCTACGTCACCCCCTCGCCCTCATTCTCCACTCGAGGGCTCCCCCCCACCAGCCTCTCCAACAACAACCGCGCCCCGCGCTTGTCCAGCGGCTCGTTATTGTTGCCGCATTTCGGCGACTGGACGCAGGAGGGGCAGCCCTCCTCGCACGGGCACTCAGTCAGCGCGGCCAGCGTCGCTTCCCATAGCTCGCGCACAATCTCGTAGCCGCGCTCGGAGATGCCCACCCCGCCCGGGATGCCATCGTAGATGAAAATCGTCGCCTCGCCCGTGTCCGGGTGGCGGGGCGTTGAGACGCCGCCGATGTCCCATCGATCACACAGCGCAAACAGCGGCAACAGGCCGATGGCCGCGTGCTCGAAGGCGTGCAGCGCGCCAGGGATATTGACCCCGCTCGCCGCCAGCCCATCCAACAGCGAATTGGGCACGGTCCACCACAACGCAACTGTCTCAAAGCTGCGGGGCGGCAGATCCAGAAATTCGTGCGAAAGGACCTCGTTGCGGTCATGCCGCCTCTGGCTGTAACCACGGACGATCCGCGTGACGTCCACGGGGCCGACGGAGACCTCGGCGGCGCCCTCCTGCTTGCTCTGCCGCGTCTCCGTGATCTTGAGGTCCGTGTCCTCCATTGAGACGGTGTAGTACGGCAGTCGGGCGGGCTGAAGCGTGGCCACCTTGGTAGTCAGGTCAAGCTCCGCGACGATAAACTCCTCGCCCCGATGTAGATAAACGGCCCCCTCATGCGCGTTGGAAAACGCGTGCTCCTCTGAGATCGTCTCCAGAATCCGGCCCGTGTTCTCGTCGACCAGCGTGTACTGCTCGCCGGACGTTGAACGCAGATGCACGCCGCTGGCCGGGTGGCTGCCCGCATTCGGGTGCGCGTGCCATCGCACGTTTCCACGGCGACTCTCCCGCGGAATCAGCTGCCGTTCATCCGTGAGTCGGTCCACGGCATCCCTGAAGACGTCCGCGCCGCCAAAGAGTTCGGCGTCGCCCTCAATAGAGTTAATAGGCGCCTCAACGGCTGCGCACACCAGGTGGGGATCAAGGATCTTGGGGTTGGTCGTGGAAATGCGTGCGTGCTCCACGCCGCGACGGAACAGAAGGTCAGGGTGGCGGGCCAAATACTGCTCCAGCGGGTTGTCGGACACGACCATGATCGAAAGGCCGCGGTCGCCGCGGCGGCCGGATCGCCCCGCCTGCTGAAACGTGGCCGCCAGTGATCCGGGGTAACCATTCAGGAGAGTCGCGTCCAGATCGCCAATATCGATGCCGAGTTCCAGCGCGTTCGTCGTCACGACGCCCGTCAGCTCCCCCTCGGCAAGCTGTCGTTCAATCTCGCGCCGTTCCTCCGGCACATATCCCGCGCGATAGGAGCTGATGCTTCCCGCCTCTGTCTTTCCGATGCGCGAGAGCTGCTCCTCCGCATAGCGATACATCAGCTCAGCCGTCTGGCGTGATCGAACGAAGGAAAGCGTGCGCGTGCCCGAGGCCACGAGCGTGGAGAATATCTCAGTGCCCTCTCGCATGGGGCTGCGCCGAACGGTGTTGGCGTCGTCGATGATTGGCGGATTCCACAGCGCGAACTCCCGCCCGCCCCTCGGCGCGCCGTCATCCGTCACAGCGACCACATCCAGGCCGGTCAGCCGCTCCGCATGTTCCTTGGGGTTGCCCAACGTCGCCGACGTCAGAATGAACTGCGGGTTTGCCCCATACAGCGCGCACAGCCGGCGAAGCCTCCGCAGAAGCAGCGCGATGTGGGAGCCGAAGACGCCTCGGTAGACGTGCGCCTCATCAATGACGACAAAGCGCAAATGCCGTAGAAATCGCGCCCACAGCTTGTGATTCGGCAGTATTCCCAAGTGCAGCATCTCGGGATTGGTCAGCAGGAGCCGAGCGTTCTTACGCACCGCCCCGCGCTCATACGAGGGCGTATCGCCATCGTACGCCGCGATGGAGAGGCGCTTGGGAAGCGGGGCGGCGAGCTCCTCAAGCGCCCGCAGCTGGTCATGCGCCAGCGCCTTAACCGGAAAGAGATAGAGCGCCGTCGCGCTGGCCGTATTCGGATCAAGGCACGCATTGAGGATCGGCGCGTTGTAGCAGAGGCTCTTGCCGGATGCGGGACCCGCCGCCGTCACGACGTGCCGGCCCTCCTGAAGGGCATCAATGGCCCCGGCCTGGTGGGAATAGAACCTGTCTACGCCCCGCATCTGCAGCGCCACCTGCAACAGCGGATTGAGCGGCGATTTCAGGGACCGATACTCGCCGGACTGACGCGGCATCGACTCCACGTGCACAATCTGCCCCGCGTACCCCTCACGAGACCGCAAGTGGGAAAGAAACCCCTCAGTATCCAGCTTTCATTCCCTCCCGCTGCCCCATTTTCCCATCATCCTCTTACCACTTCCGCGTGGGGGAATCACCCCCACCCGCGCTGCCGCGCGACCTCCCCCGTCAAGGAGGAGGAGCCGGGAAGAGATTCCCTCCCCCTCAGAGGGGGAGGGCCAGGGTGGGGGACGCCGCCATCTCTCCCCGTCATTCCGGCGAAGGCCGGAATCCATCGGCTTCCCCCCATTGTGACACAACCGTTCGGGGTGATAGGCAGAGTGAGGCGCGTTGACAGCCATTCCCACCGCTAGCAGAATGAACGGGCCACAGGAGCAGCGGTTTACCCCAAAACCGGCTGCGCGAGTTGTTTTTGTTTTGCATGGAGACGTGGGCTGACCATGTCTCCTCGCGGACTTGCGCAGACCGCTGGCTCCTGTGGCAATAAGCAGTCAAACGTCTGTATGCCGCGAGGGGGCACCTGATGAAGCGAATTCTGCTTATCGTCGTCATTTCGGCCTTTTCATTCGTCGGTCTATGCACTGTCCTCGTTGTTGGGGTGAGCATAGTTGCCAATAGTGGGTCTACCGAATCGAGTTCTGAGCCATCTGGTGAGGGTTTAGATACGCAGCCGGACACGCAGCTACAGCCCAATGCGGCTCCCGAACCAACAGCAACGGCGATGCCCCTTCCGACTTACACTCCTACGCCAACGGCGACGCCCACACCGACGCCTACACCAACGGAAACTGCCGTTCCAACTGCAACACCGATACCAACTCCGCGCCCGACAGCCACGCCAAGACCAACTCCGCAGCCAAGAGGGCTAGGAGTGGATAGGCAATCTGTAGTGATGCAGTTCGAGGATCCGGCATTTGGGTTTGTATTCGAGGATTCGCCGCTCCTTGACGGAAGGCAGCGTATCTTGGGACAGAATCCGGAGGGGGCCATAGTTGAGCTTATTGGGCAGCGACATAATCTTACGGAGGCGTCCATCACAGTTTTTCTAAGCTCAGACGATTACCAGAACACCATAAATGTCCTTGCGATGGTCTTGTTGATCAATTCCACAACATCTTGGGCAGGCGGGGTCGACTGGCTTACTAATTCGATGCTTCGAGCAGTAGATGAGGGTAGCGTTTCCACGACATACCGTGGCTACAATATCAAACTTGAATTCTTTGATTTCCTGAATGGGCTTATCCTCCAAATAACGAGATAGCCGCGCCCTCGCCACCCCCTCTCGTCCGCTATCATCTCTAGAGACGGCGGGTCGTGGATTCCCGCTTTCGCGGGAATGACGGTTGGTTGGGAGGTCGCTCAAAAATTCTCGATAGACGGCGGATCAGGGAGGCTTATGAGGAGGTGCGCGCCGCGCTCGCGCGGCGCGGCGATGCGGATGTGCTTGCCCTGCTCGATGAGATCGTCTCGCTCGACGGCGAGTGGCGCGCGTCGCAGGGCGTCGTCGATGATCTCCGCAGCGACCTCAACACCCACTCAAAGACCTTCGGGATGCTCAGAGGCCAGGCCGCGCGAGGCAATCTTCAAGCCGAGGCGATACTCGCCGCGCCGGGGGTTGCGGCGCTGCTTGAGGGGAACGCGGCTGCTCAGGATCAACCACCGGAGCAGCTCATTGAGACCCTCCAGAATGCGCTCCGTGGCCTGTCTGAGCGCGTTGACGCGGCCACACGAGAGGCCGGCGATGCCGAGACGGCACTCCACCAACGACTCCAATACCTGCCCAACCTCCCACATGAATCTGTCCCCGATGGCGCCTCCGAGGAGGACAACGTCGTCACGCGTACGTGGGGCGACATCAAGGAGCTCGACTTTGAGCCGCAGGCGCACTGGGACCTGGGCCCGGCGCTCGGGATCATCGACTTTGAGCGGGGCGCGCGCATCGCCGGATCGCGCTTTTATGCGTTGATGGGCCCCGGCGCAAAGCTACAGCGCGCCCTCATCCAGTGGATGCTTGACGTCCACACGGGCGAGCACGGCTATCGCGAGGTCTACCCGCCCTTTGTCACGACGGAAGAGACGCTCTACGCGAGCGGTCAGCTGCCCAAATTCCGCGAGAATGTCTATCGGGATGAGGACGATGACGTCTGGCTTGTGCCGACGGCGGAGGTCCCCCTGACGAGCATGCATCGCGGCGAGATCCTTGAGCCGGGCATCCTGCCAATCAAATACGTCGCCTACACGCCGTCATTCCGCAGGGAGAGAATGTCCGCAGGCCGGGACATCCGCGGCATCAAGCGCGGCCACCAGTTTGACAAGGTGGAAATCTATAAGTTCACGGAGCCGGACGACTCATTGGAGGAGCTTGAAGGCCTGCTGTCCGATGCGGAGTCCATCCTCCGTCGCCTGGAATTGCCGTACCGCATAGTCGAACTCTGCGCCGGCGACCTCGGCCAATCGGCCGCCAAGACCTATGACATCGAGGTTTGGGCCCCCGGCTGCGGCGAGTGGCTGGAGGTCTCAAGCTGCTCAACCACAGGCGATTACCAGGCGCGACGCGCCAACATCAGGTATCGTCCCGAACCCGGCGCGCGGCCCCAGTTCGTTCACACCCTGAACGGCTCCGGCCTCGCCCTTCCCCGCGTCATGATCGCCGTCATGGAAACATATCAACGCGCCGACGGCGCAATCGCCATCCCCCAAGCCCTCCAACCCTACACCGGCTTTACAGAGATCACGCGCTAGACAGTTGACCGCATAGCGCCGTTGACACGGCCACCGTGTTGCTTACGGTGGAGTATGTGCCTGACACGCCTGCTACCAGATCCTGCGGCGGCGGCCCACCCAAGGCGAAGAGACTCTGCTCGTCTATGTGGAGAACACCGGCAGCGCGACAACGACATACACGGATACGGCGACGACGCCGGGAGTCCGACATGTGTATCGCGTCAAGGCTATCAACAGCTCGGGGCTAAGCGGTGTGTCGAACTTTGTTCGGGCCGAGCCGTAAGCGCCGGACGCAAGGGAGAAAAGGATAGTGGAGACACAAAGTCGACAAACGATGATAGCGACTATACGGCGTCACCCGCGGTGGTTGCCCGTGCTGATAGTGGCGGCGGCAATTGTGATCATGAACTTCTATTCCGTCTCCGTCGCCCATGCGGCCGACCCGCCCGGGGACTGCTGGAATGGAGTATTGTCCGCGGATCCTGTGCACTGCTACGCGCTGGAGGAAGTTCAGCGCAACGGGTTGATTGAAGTCGAGGGGATCTACCTGGGGCCGGGAAATCGACTCTATGTCTACTACGTTGTCACCACAGAAAGTGACTTTAGACTCGGCATCAAGATACGGGAGAAGGCGATCGAGTTTGGCTCAGAACACCAAAGCCGCGTGGAGTTTCCTGACGCATCCGATTCATTCGACTACGCGAACTGCCGAGCAGAGGAGGAAGGTTTTGAAGCCATACACGAGTGCACGGTGGAGCGTACGTTTTGGTCGGACAAAATAGCCCCATGGGTGAGTCCGTATGCCTACATCGGGCTCCGGGGAGACGGCGCGGAATCGCGTCTCCAAGACCCCGGCTGGGCGTCATGGACGCAGCTGTGGCCGGCGGTGGTCTCCGGAAGTAGCGATAGGGGCGTCAGATCAGAGACAGGCACAGGCCGTTTTGACGTATCGGACGTCGACATGACAAATATCGATGTTGTGGATATCTGGGAAAAACGTTTTCCAGGGCTCGGCGTGTTAGCTAGGTATCCAGACAGGAGCCGTTCTGCCATCTACTATGAAGTCAAGAACCCTCCGGATGACGCCGTGGAGCTTGAGGCACTGAAACAGAAGCTACTTCCCTGCTACGACACGATTGGCCGCTGCTATGACGAGTTCAGGGACGCATATTCCCACAGTCCTAGTGTATCCGAGGTCATAGTAGTGCCTGTCAAATACAGCTACTATGACCTCGCCCGATGGACGGAGATCCTGAATCGGTTCGCGGTCTCGTCGGGGAACACGATTGGCTTGGTAGATGTGCTAATGAGCACCAACGCCACTGATTATGAGGACGATCTGTTCCCGGTGGAAGGTTTTCAGAGGGCTGAACTCTTACCCCATTGGTGGGACCCCGCGACGCTGCGGACCACCATTCGAGTTGGCACATACGGTGATGCAGGAGCCTTGGCTGACGCGTTGCCGGACCTCTTGCCGCAGTTGGGCATCCCTGTGGGTTCTGTCGGTATGGTCGTTGACTTTTACCCTGGCGCAGGCTCCGCCGGTGTCTGGGTGGGTGGGTCTACACCATCACTTGTCGGGAACATCCTTGGCGGCGATTCAAGCTTTCGCGGCAGCGCAGGCTGGGTTGTCATGGCTGCGGCGGGCAGCGTCGCAGGGCTGCTCTTGATCGTTGCCGCCTTCGTGACTCTTCGCGTTCGCCGCAACCGCCGCCGGGCCGCTGCCAAAGGAACCACGTAGTCGGCTCAGACCACCACCCGTCATTCCCGCGCAGAGCCTGCCCCGTACTTGATACGGGGCGGGAATCCATCCCCTCAGCCCGCAGGTAGTACCATGAACCTACGGAAAGGGGTGGGGATCATATGCGAATCGGCGTGCCCAGGGAGACGGCCCCTCGCGTGGCCCTCACGCCGGCTTCGGTCGCCGGATTCACGGCTCCGGCCTCGACCTGCCCCGCGTCATGATCGCCATCATGGAAACATATCAACGCGCCGACGGCGCAATCGCCGTCCCCCAAGCCCTCCAATCCTACACCGGCTTTACAGAGATCATGCGCTAGCTGGCGCAGATAGCGGGAATCGGCGACGGCAGGAATCTGAACCTGTTCCCCGGAACACCGACTTAGCGCTGCGGCGCTGACTCGCTCAACAACCGTGATCAGGTATGCAGGCGAATGACGGATCCGGTGCATTGCACTGATGCAGGGCCTTATACCTGCTGATGTCCTTGCACAAGCGTAAGCGGCCTCTTGGGGGCTGCGGATAAGTGGCGCGGCTTGGGTTCTTGCGCGTCAACGCCTACAACTCTCGGTCTATTTGCGAACCTAAAAGCAGATTTGCTTGCCGTAGCTTCTACTCCACTCCGGGCAGTGCCCAGCAGTCGATACTCGTGTCCGTCTGAATTCCGCAAGCCACCAATAAGCCGGCGCTTATTGCGATGTATTGTCCTTCCCTTCTTGTTTCGAGGGTCGGTATGGCATTCGGAGAGAATTCCCAACAGACCACGGCGCCATCGTCCGTTAGGCCGCAGATGTGGGCAAGTGGTGAGCTAACTGCCACAAACGGTCCGCCGTCAAGCTGGACGGGCGGTTCGCGGAAGGAGTAGCCGCTGTCTTGACGCTCAGTGGCCCAACACGCGATGACTCCGGTTGGCCGCAGGGCGCATGTGTTGCGGGCGCCGCTGCTAATGGCGGTGAAGGGGCCTTGTGGCACGGGGAAAATCCCAGGTGGATTCTCGCCGTACAATCGCTCTTCAGCGCCCCAACATTCAGCCTCGCCGTTGGTGCGTAGCCCACATGTATGCAGGAAGCCGCTACTGACCGATGCGAATGATCCCCCGGGTGGTTCTGCCTGCCCTGTGTTCAGCATGTGATCCAGTGCGCCCCAACAAACCACACCGTCATCCTGTCCGATGCCGCACGTATGTACGCCGCCGCTACTTACAGACTTGAATGTTCCTCTGGGAGGCGAGGCCTGTCCAAACCTCATAGCATTCTCTGCGCCCCAGCAGACAGCCTGACCTTCCGTCGTTAGGGCGCAAGCATGAGAGGCGCCACTGCTCAATTCGACAAACGGGCCACTGGGTGGCGATGTCTCGCCTTCAAAACTGACGCCCCAGCACTGCGCTTCGCCAGCGGAGTCTATTGCGCAAGCGAAAGTGTTTCCACTGGAAATAGCGCTGTAGCCACTTCCCTTGGGAGCCATATCAATAAAGTCCTTCAGGAATCCTGCCAATTCAACATCAGTTCGCCCATTTTGGGGCGTTCCTTCACCAGTAGGCGCCACGAAGGGCGTCGGACTTGATTGCGGCGTCGCCTCACCGGACCCCGGACTTGGCGTCGCCATGGAGATCGTCGTAGGAGTCGTGGCTGATGGATGTGGTGTCGATGAAGTCGAAAGGGGCACGAG
Organism: Dehalococcoidia bacterium; assembly: GCA_965237465.1. Classification (GTDB taxonomy): domain Bacteria; phylum Chloroflexota; class Dehalococcoidia; order UBA6926; family UBA6926; genus VXMO01. Next base: position 1,619,935 of record OZ250138.1, on the reverse strand, counting down.
CGTTGTGCCTGGTTCGGGAGTAGTAGGCGTCGACTCCGGCGTGTTCGGTTGCGAATCGCAGCCGGCAACGATTGCGGTTGCAAGCAACACGAAGAGTGCGCCCACAAGGATAGGTCGGAAGGGCGTCGTCATCTTTGGGGTGGGCTCCCTTCTAAATTGCGGCGTCAATAGCTCTGTTAGCCGCAACACCCCTATGCTGTGTCGATAGGGCAGCACAGTCAACTAGCGGGCGTTCTCCTCGATGTATACCCCAGGCCCGTCACCCGTCTTTCCCGCGCAGAGCCTGCCCCGTACTTGATACGGGGCGGGAATCCATCCCCTCAGCCCGCAGGTAGTACCATGAACCTACGGAAAGGGGTGGGGATCATATGCGAATCGGCGTGCCGAAAGAGACGGCCCCTCGAGAGGCCCGCGTGGCCCTCGCGCCGGTTTCGGTCGCCGGATTCACGCGCGCCGGCGTGCAAGTCCTCGTCCAGTCCGGCGCAGGCGATGCCTCTTTCCTCAGCGATGACGACTACCGCGAGGCTGGCGCTGACATAGCGCAGGACGCGCCCGGCGTCTATGCCGAGGCGGATGTCATCGTCAAGGTGGCGGCGCCCTCAGAGACAGAGACGGCGGCCCTGCGCAGCGGCCAGATACTGATAGCGCTGTTGCAGCCCCTGACAAGCCCTGATTTGGTCCGGGCGCTCGCGGATCGCGATGTCGTGTCCTTCAGTCTCGATGCCATTCCCCGCATCGCGCGCGCCCAGCCGATGGATGTGCTGTCGTCGCAGGCCTCAATCGCTGGGTATAAGGCGGCGATCATTGCCGCGGACACGCTCGGCAAACACCTGCCCATGATGACGACTGCCGCCGGAACGATGCCGCCTGCGCGCGGGCTGATTCTCGGCGCAGGAGTCGCAGGCCTGCAGGCCATCGCGACGGGACGTCGACTCGGCGCTGTCATGTCCGCCTTTGACGTGCGGCCCGCCGTGAAGGAGCAGGTGCAGAGCCTCGGCGCAACATTTATTGAGGACGAGGAGCTGCTGCGAGCGGGGGCGGAAACGTCAGGCGGCTACGCGAGGGAGCAGACGTCAGAAGAACGACAGCGCGCCCAGGACCTCGTGCATCGCCACATTGCCGCGTCCGATTTCGTCATCACGACGGCGCTCGTCCCCGGCCGTCCGGCGCCGCGGCTCATCACGCGTGAGATGGTGGCGGACATGCAGCCCGGCTCCGTCATCGTCGACCTGGCGGCGGAGACCGGCGGCAACTGCGAGTTGACCGAGCCCGGCGAGATCACTACACAGCACGGCGTGATCATCAATGGCCCCATCAACGTGCCGTCCATGATGCCCGTCCATGCCAGCCGCATGTTCTCCCGCAACATGCAGAGCTTCCTTCAGCTGTTCATCAAGGACGGCGAGATCGTCATTGACATGGACGACGTAATCCTGCGGGATTCCCTGATCACGGAGGACGGTGAGATCACCCACGAGCCGACGCGCGCAGCGATGGCCGCCGGAGCGCAGGCGTGATCAACGGCGAGTTGCGGATCGTCATTCCTCGGCGCCCGTGGGGAACCATGCGAAACGGATCGTCATTCCTCGGCGCCATTGGGGGACCATGCGAAACGGATCGTCATTCCGGCGGAGGCCGTGGAGGACCACCCGAAACCCATCGTCATTCCTCAGCGCCTGGGGGGAACCATGCGAAACGGATCGTCATTCCGGCGGAGGCCGTGGAGGACCACCCGAAACCCATCGTCATTCCTCAGCGCCTGGGGGGAACCATGCGAAACGGATCGTCATTCCGGCGGAGGCCGTGGAGGACCACCCGAAACCCATCGTCATTCCGGCGGAGGCCGGAATCCATGCCCCCGCCCACAATTTGCGAATACAGCCGGATCTCGGCTCTCGCCCAAATGACGGACGACAACGCCGGACAACAACCAAGATGAGGTCTATGAAAAAACATGATTGAGGGCGGACTGCTGATCGCGATTTATGTGTTCGTGTTGGCGGGCTTCGTGGGGTTTGAGGTCATCACGAAGGTGCCGCCCACGCTGCACACGCCGTTGATGTCCGGCGCGAACGCCATCTCCGGCATCACCATCATCGGCGCGCTGCTCATCGCCGGCGCCGGCGAGGGATGGCTGCCGACAGCGCTCGGCATCGTTGCCGTCATCCTGGCGACCATCAACGTCGTTGGCGGATTCCTGGTAACGGACCGGATGCTGCGCATGTTCCGGCGCGGACGTGAAGGAACGCCGTCGCCATGAACCTTGATCGAGACGTGATCATCACGACCGCCTACCTCGTTTCGGCGGGGCTCTTTATTGTGGGACTGCGGTTCATGGGCTCGCCCGCGACGGCGCGCAACGGCAATGCCCTGGCCTCCGGCGGAATGCTCCTCGCCATCCTCGTAACGCTGATCAGCGAGGAGATAGTCGGTTTTGCGGGAATCGTGGCCGGCGTTGTCATCGGGGGCGGCATAGGCGTGATCTTCGCGCGCACCGTCAAGATGACCGCGATGCCGCAAATGGTCGCCGTCTTCAACGGATTCGGCGGCGGGGCCTCCGCCCTGATCGCTGTTTCCGAGTATGTCCGGCTCTACGATGCCGGCGCCGACGTTGGGCCGGAGACGTCAATCACCATCATGCTCGGCGTGCTTATCGGCGCCGTCACGTTCTCCGGCAGCGCGATAGCGTTCGGCAAGCTACAGGAGCTGATCGTGTCCCGCGCCGTGCGCCTGCCGCTGCAAAACATCGTGAGCGCCGTCCTGTTCGTGGTCATCATCGGCCTCGCAGTCAGCGAGGTTGTCGTTGGCGCTAATCCGATTGTCTTTTCGGCGTTAATCGCCCTGTGTCTTGTCCTTGGGGTGCTGGTCGTGCTGCCCATCGGCGGCGCGGACATGCCCGTCGTCATTTCGTTGCTAAATTCATACTCCGGGCTTGCGGCCGCCGCGGCGGGGTTCGTCATCGGCAACCCTATCCTGATCATCGCCGGGGCGCTTGTCGGCGCGGCGGGATTCATTCTCACCCAGATCATGACCCGCGCCATGCGCCGTTCCCTGGCCAATGTGATGTTCGGCGCCTTTGGCGGGTCCGCCGGCGGGAGCGCGGCAACCGGCATTGGCGACGGCGCAAACGTCCGTGAAGGCTCGCCGGAGGACCTTGGAGTCCTGCTCGCGTACGCCGAGTCCGTGATCATCGTGCCCGGGTATGGCCTTGCCGTCGCCCAAGCCCAACGAAACGTGCGTGACCTGGCGGATCTGCTGGAAGCGCGGGGCGTCAACGTGCGATACGCCATCCACCCCGTCGCCGGTCGTATGCCGGGTCACATGAACGTCCTGCTTGCGGAGGCCGACGTGCCCTACGATCGACTCTTTGACCTGGATCAGATCAACGATGACTTCCAACGCACCGACGTGGTGATTGTCGTCGGGGCGAACGATGTCACAAACCCGTCTGCGCGCGACATGCCGGACAGCCCGATTTATGGGATGCCGATCCTGAACGTGGATTACGCGCGCCACGTCATCGTGCTCAAGAGGTCCATGAGCCCAGGATTCGCCGGGATCGACAATCCGTTGTTCTACAACGAGAAGACGTCCATGCTGTTCGCCGACGCCAAGGACGGCCTGACCCGCCTTATCGACGCCGTTCAGGAGAGCTGAAGCCGGATTCCGGCCCGGCGCGCCAGAAAAAGCAAGATGACAGCCACCCGGCCTCCTCCCCCGCAGCAGCAAAAGCCGAAGACGCCCCTGCTTGTCCGCCGTACGCCTTTCTTTTACGGCTGGATGATTGTCGCTCTCACATTCTCGACAAGCATGGTGACAGCAGGGATCAGCGGCTACGGCCTCTCATTCTTCGTCGTGCCGATGAGCGAGGCTCTCGGCGTCACCCGCGCGGAATTCTCATCCATAACGCTGTTCCGCCTGGCCGCCATACCGCTCGTCCCGTTCCTCGGAATGCTCGTGGATCGGCGCGAGGGCCCGCGTCTGGTCATCGTGATCGGCAGCACCGCCGCCGGCCTGTCCCTTATTGCCTCCTCCTTTGTGCAGAACATGTGGCAGTTCTACCTGACATTCGGCATTTTCTTTGGAATTGCCATGATGGCGATGGGCGGGCAGCTTGTCGGCCCCGCCGTGCTCGCCAAGTGGTTCGTCAAACGGCGCGCCCGTGTCATGGCCATCAGCGCCATCGGCATCTCCGGCGGCGGCTTTGTCATTGCCCCGATAGCCGGTCAGCTTGTCGAACAATTCGGATGGCGCGACGCCTGGGTCATTCTCGGCATCGGAATGATCCTCATCATCGCCCCGGCAGCCGCGCTCCTGATGCGCCGCCAGCCAAGCGACGTCGGCCTGATGCCGGACGGCATAGGGCGGGCGCAGCCCAGGGGCGGTGCCACGGCGGGGAATGGCGTAGATGCGGCCCCTGTCGGCGAGCCCTATGAATACCCGTGGACAGTGCGTGAGGCGACGCGGACGCTGGCTTTCTGGGCGCTGTTGGCCGCGCAGGTCCTGTCGCTCGCCTCGCTCATGCCAATCCTCTTCCACCAGGTCGCCTACATGCAGGACAAGGGATTCAGCCTGGGGGATGCCACGCTGGCCGCCACGACGCTCGCGGGCTTCGCCATCCTGGGCAAGATCGTCTACGGCACGATTGTGGAGCGCGTCCACGTGCGATGGGTATTGGCGCTCTCCATGATTCCAGCCGGGCTATCAGTCCTGCTGCTTGTTGCCGGTTCCAGCGTCGAATTCCTGATCGCGTACGCCGTCGTGCACGGTCTCACGATGGGCGGATTCATGCCTTTGATGAACGTCGCTCTCGCCCAGTACTTCGGTCGGCAACACATGGGCGCCATACGCGGAGCCTTCACGCCTCTGGCCAACATCGTAGGGGCGGTCAGCCCGTTTGCCGTCGGCTGGATGTGGCAACTGTTCGGCAACTACGACATCGCTTTCGTTCTGTCCGGCGCAGGCTGGTTCCTCGGCGGAGTTGTTGTCCTCCTGGCCGCACAGCCAAAGGCGCCGCGGTCTCCTGCTGAGGTCGCGACAGCAACCTAAGAGAGGCGCATGGCATCCACGGAACTCCCCGAGCGACGTGAGGCGCGCTCGCCGTTCATCGTCCGCCGGGTTCCGTTCTTCTACGGCTGGGCGATCCTGTGCCTGACGTTTTCGACCAGCATGATCACAACGGGGATCAGCGGGTACGGCATTTCATTCTTTGTCGTGCCGATGAGCGAGGCGCTCGGCGTTTCCCGCGCGGAGTTCTCGTCCGTCTCCCTGTTTCGCCTGGCCGTGATACCCATCGTGCCGCTTGTGGGAATGCTGCTGGACAGGCGGGAAGGGCCCCGTCTCGTCCTCACAATCGGCAGCCTCCTTGCCGGCCTGGCCCTTATCGCCACGTCTCAGGTGCAGGCGATGTGGCAGTTCTACCTCACGTTCGGCACGATCTTTGCCGTAATCTCGGTCATCATTGGGTGGCAGCTTCTCGGCCCGTCCGTGCTGTCCAGGTGGTTTGTCCGGCTGCGTGGCCGGGCGATGGGGATCAGCGCCATCGGAGTTTCGTTCGGCGGGTTCGTTGTCGCGCCGATTGCCGGCCTCCTGGTGGCGGAGTTAGGCTGGCGCGCCGCGTGGATTGTCCTCGGCGTCGGCATGATTCTCATCCTGACGCCGGCAGCCGCCCTGCTGATGCGAAGGCAGCCCGGCGACGTCGGATTGGTCCCCGACGGAGGCGCCCCGACCGTAGACAAGGCCGCCGCAGGCTCGGATCAGGCGACGGCTGCGCCGATCAGCGAACCCGAAGAGTACCCGTGGACGGTGCGTGAGGCTACGCGCACGTGGGCCTTCTGGGCGCTTATTGCGACGCAGGTGCTTGCCCAGGCCTCCCTGGTGGCGACGCTCTTTCACCAGGTCGCGTATATGCAGGACAAGGGATTCGGAATCGGCGAGGCGGCCCTGGCCGCGACGACCGTTGCAGGATTCGCCATCCCGAGCAAGCTGGTGTACGGATTCCCGGCGGAGCGCTTCCACGTGCGATGGATTTTGGCGCTGGCGATGATGCCGGCGGGGCTGTCAGTCCTCTTGCTGATCGTTGGCGGGAACCGCGAGATGCTGCTCGTATACGCGGCGTTATACGGATTCACCATGGGCGGATACATCCCCATGATCAACGTTGCGCTGGCCCAATATTTTGGCCGCCAACACGTGGGCGCCATTCGCGGATCCATGACACCGGCCGTAAGCGTTGCCGGCGCGGTGAGCCCGTTCGCAGTTGGATGGATGTGGCAGTGATCCGGCAACTACGACGCCGCGTTCCTCCTCCTGGGCGCCGGCTGGTTCTTCGGCGGCGTCATCGTCCTCCTCGCAAGACAACCCCGACAGCCGGCAGCAAAAGCGATGTGACGGGCAACACCCACGTAATCCCCGCACCCCCACACCGTCTCCCCCGCACCCCCACACCCGTCTCCCCCGCATCCCACACCCGTCTCCCCCGCATCCCACACCCGTCTCCCCCGCACCCCCACTCTCGTCTCCCCCGCGAAAGCGGGGGCCCACGCCGCCCATCAGGCGGCCTTTCCCCCTCCCGTCATTCCGAGCGCAGCCGAGGAATCCACCGCGCGACCCGACAGAGCCACAATCCCCCTCTTCACCCGTCTCCCTCACACCCACACCCGCACTCCACCCGTCTCCTCCGTACTCCACCCGTCTCCCTCGCATCCCACACCCGTCTCCCCCGCGAAAGCGGGGGCCCAGCGGACCACGATGATCTGTTCTTGGCAACCCCCTGTGTGTTACGTGGTGAATAACATGGAGCAGGGTTGCGTCCATGTGTTGCGCAGCGAATAACATGGAGCAGGGTTGCGTCCATATGTTGCGCAGCCAATAATATGGAGTGGAATTGCACCCATATGATGCGCATCGAATAACATGGAGCGAGACGGAATCGCAGTGACGCACCTAACCGACACAGGGGCCTCGTCAGGCTCAACGAGGGCCGGGCGCTTTGTTCGGCAGCCGACAGGATACAGAGCCTTTATTCCCAGTCCGCTTCCGCCGGAGCCTCCAATAGACTTGGCCGGGGGCCTTATGAGTCTGCTTTCCGAGGCCAATCTGGCCCTCGGTCGTTTGGATGGCTCAATCTACACTCTTCCAAATCCGGACATGTTCGTATTCATGTACGTCCGGAGAGAGGCGGTGTTGTCTAGTCAGATCGAAGGAACACAGAGCTCACTCAATGATCTTCTGGCGGCAGAGGCCAAAATCCTGAATCCAAACCGCCCCCAGGACGTCCCCGAACTCATCAATCACGTTGATGCCATGAACTATGGTCTGGGCCGCCTCCAGGAGTTGCCGGTCTCGAATCGCCTCATACGCGAGATTCACGCTCGGCTACTCCAGGGGGCGCGTGGCGGAAATCTTACGCCAGGGGAGTTTCGGCGGTCCCAAAACTGGATCGGCGAACCCGGCGGCGGCATCTCCGACGCGATATACGTCCCCCCGCCGCCATCACGCGTGGATGAGCAAATGGGCCAATTGGAGGCGTTTGTCCATGCCGACGATGCTCTCCCTCCCCTGGTTCGAATTGGTCTCGTTCACGCGCAGCTTGAGACAATACACCCTTTTCTTGACGGGAACGGACGAATTGGACGTCTGCTCATTACCTTCCTGTTGACGGAGCGCGACATCTTGCGGAAGCCGGTGCTCTACCTGTCCCACTACTTCAAGCGCCGTCGCCAAGAATATTATGAGCGCCTGCAGGCGGTGCGGGAGCTCGGGCAATGGGAAGAGTGGCTATCCTTTTTTCTCCACGGTGTGCAGGAAGTTGCCACGGACGCCGCAGATACAGCGCGCAAGATTCTGGCGCTCCGGGAGATGAATCGAACTCAAATTACGAACGGATTTGGAAATTCAGCCGGGAACGGACATCGTGTATTGGATCATCTCTTTGACGCCGTTATCGTGTCCGTCACGGATGTGCAGCGGGTGGCCGGATGCGGATATGCGGCCGCAAACGCCCTTGTGCGCCGCTTCGTCATGGCAGGAATTCTCCGGGAAGTCACCGGCAACAGGCGCAACCGCCGATTCATCTATGCGCCATACGTCCAACTCTTTGACGATGGAGAGGCACCGTAAGCACTGCGGTACTGGCCACCCAAATAGCCAGTATTTGCTCCCTCTCCCCCCTTTTCACCCGTCTCCCCCGCGCCACACCCGTCTCCCCCGCGAAGGCGGGGGCCCATGTCGCTCACACAGCAGCTCGAGGTTCTCAATCCGCAGTCTATGCGGGGCTAGTGGCCAACAAGCTCGACATGATCGCCGTAACGACGAAAATCCGCAGTGTTGAATGTCAGCAGCCTGCGTTCCCCGTGCGCGAGCATGGTTGCAACGATGTTCGCGTCGTGAATCTGGCGTCCGCCTACAGCAACGTCACGACACAGCGCGATCAGCGATTCAGTAACCAGGGGCCCGTCCTCAAGTATCTGGAACGTGCTGATCAACCTGGCTACATCGGCGAGCGCGTCCTCACGCGTGATGGAGACCGGCCAGGTCTGTGGCCGAGTGACGACCGCCAGGTACTCACGTAATATCTGACGGCTGATCCTCATCGGTTCGCGGTCGCGAATGGCGCGGTTCAGACTTGCCCGGGCGATGTTGTAGTCGGGGGCCTCCAGTATGCGGGAGTTTACCAGGATGTTGGTGTCGATGAACATCGAAGGCTACATTCTGTCCTCGTACATGTCCTCCCGCCTGAGACTCAAGCCTTCCGGCCATGCGCCCACAGAATGCGCCGGCCAAACCTCATCAAGATTCGGAATGGGAGCATCCTCCGTGGGATTCCGTCGCCTTAGCAACACCGTCTCTGAATTCATATCCACCTGAGCCGTCTCCCATCCGGCGACCGTCCATGCCATCGCCTGGCTGTGGCCGACCCCGCTTTTCTGATTTGCCCACCACGGCCGATGAAGGCGCGCGGACGCCGGCAGCTCGAAACCCAGGACGGACTCGATCTCGCCAAAGGAGGTCCGCCACTCCGGGGCTTGAAGGCCGCACAAGTGCGCATACAGCCTCTGATACTTGCCCCGCATCGCCATGTTCCGATACGCCTGTTCCCGGTCCCTCGCCATGCTGAGCCCCCCCTGCGCCCGAAATCCATTAAGTAATACTAATATAGTTAGTTAGTACATCGCCCACAAGCACGCTGACTCCCCCGCCTTTCCCCCACCCGTCTCCCACGCGAAAGCGGGGGCCCATGCGCCGCGTAAGGACGGCCTTCCCCCCACCCGTCATTCCACCGAAAGCCGGAATCCACCGGCAACCCCCTCCCCCCTCCGTGGGGGAGGGTCAGGGTGGGGGGGAAGACACCCCCGAGCGGCCTACCCTGTCATTCCGAGCGCAGCCGAGGAATCTAAAGACGTGAATCCCCCACCGAACGCCCCGCCGCCCCACCACGTCATCCCGAGCGCAGCGAGGAATCCATCACGTCGCCCGAAAGCGCCACAATCCCCTTGTGTTACGCAGCGAATAACATGCAACGAGTTAGCGCCCATATGTTGCCTGGCCGATAACATGGAGCAATTCGCGGAGTAGCTACGCCTGTCGCGACTGTGGCGGGCGCCGTCACCCCGTTCGCCGTCGGTTGGATGTGGGGTGAGCTTGGCAACTATGACGTTGCGTTTACGCTGCTGGGAGCAGGCTGGTTCTTCGGCGGCGTCATCGTCCTGCTGGCACGGGAACCGCGAGAGCCGGTGTCCGGCGTCCAGAAAGCCTCTGTATGATTCGTCGTATTAGTCACAGGGTCTTCGAGAACTCTACGTGAGCAACGTCACGTGGACTATCGCCCGTCTGCGAAGAACCGCCTACAGCGCCGACCTGACGCTACTATCCTCGAAGGATTAGACGACTATGGAATAGTCCTTTTCGACCACGGAGCGGCCCGCGGGACCGGTACTCCCTAGTTGAGCCGCCGAAGCAGGGGGAAGACTTCGCCCAATCGGCTGTCGGAATTCCCCCAGGACGCGAGCGCGAGCTCAACAGCCGTGTTGTCGATGACGAACCGAGCGACGTCATAGCGTTCGCCCGGTCGTTCGCTACTCAGCAGGTCCACGAAGCGAGCTTCCCCCGCTATCTCGACTTTGTCGCCGGGCCGTGCGGAGAGGCGAATCGGCCCTGTTGGGGCCGGCCCGATCTCAGCAACCATAAATGTGAGCGCCCTTTCCACGACCGCAGTTGCGAACGGGCCGCTGGGGACGCGGTCAAGGGTTGTGCTCGTGACGAGGGCCTTCATAGGTTCACCTTGCAGCCAGCGATACCCGACCCGGACTGTGTGTACCGCGCCGCCCCCTCTGCCGTCGCCATGCGAATCGAGGACCGCGACATCCGGTCCAACGTCCAACCCGAACACCGCGATCGTCGCCTCCTGAAGTATACTTTCGAGCGTTCTCGCGGGTCCCGGTGGTTGTCGGTTCAGACGTTCACGCTTTCCGACGAAGCGAACGCGGCGGGCCATGCCTATCTAGCTACACCAGAATGGTCCGGACGCCGAATAGTCGAAGTCTTGGCAGTCTCCGCCCATGCTCGGCATCCGGGAAGGTCCGGTATCTCGGCCATGTACAGCCCCCCCTGTTCTTCAGAAGGGGCGTGAAGGACGTAATCCAACTGATACAGTTCCATATCATCCTCCCCCATGCCCGCCATTCTACCCCCACTACCCCCCGCGCCCCCCATCAGACCACGCGCCCCACCCGTCATTCCGGCGGTGGCCGGAATCCACCCCGCCGCCCAAAGCGCAACCGACCGCCCCCCTCGTCGTTCCCGCCCCCCCGTCATTCCGGCGAAGGCCGGAATCTATCGCGCCCCCGGTCATCCCGCCCTTTTGCTTTATCCCCTCCCCCCGCCGCGGGGGAGGGTCAGGGTGTCAATGACTGTGCTGCTTGGTGTGATTTCGATGTTCCTTCTGCTTCATCCTTGCGGTTATACAGCATCCTCTTGTTCGCCTTCTGGCCGAGTAACAGCTGTTTGAGAGATGCTGAATACGCATCTGCCCCTTTGGTGGTGCGCAACTTGTTCGCAACGTCTTGGGGCGTTATAGCGATTTCGATGATGCTGAATGGAGAACCTATAACATCGTTCCTATATGCCTCGTCCTTCTTGTGTGTCACTGCTATCTCTACGCCCAACTTAGTGCGCGTGCCGTTGAGAGCGACAGTGAGCAAGACATCGACACGGCGGTTACAACCAGGGATCCATTGCTCTTGTTCCCCGTTGATGATCCGTGCCGGCGGCAGGTTCGTTATGGGTATCGGCATGTGCTTGCCCTTGCTTTCGATGAGGAGTTTCTTCGCATACATATGAAGAACGGACTCGCCACACGCACCATTGGCCATGCTTTCCGATTCGTGTGCAAAGTGCCATGCCACGTCGGCACCTTGCTTGGCGACAAGTCCCGCGCCGCAATGCGGACAGACGCAACCGCAAGCTTTCCCTTTGGCAACGTTGTAGATTTCGTAGAGCTTCCCGCCACGCAACCCGATGGGTAGCTTGACCGCAGCCATGCCTTAGCGCTCTCCCCCTAACGCAACAGAACCGCAGATATACGAATCTTCCTAATCACCTCACCCCCCCGCCATATACCCACGCTTCCCGTTCTCCCTCCGCAGCCCTGATAACGTATAGATGTTCGACTTCAGCATGTTGCACGGCCCGCACAACAGCACCCGATTCGTGATGTGATTCATCCCGCCGTCCGCGCGTGGCGTGTTGTGATCCAGCTGCAGGTAGCGCGGATCGTCAAAAGCCCGGTCGCACCCCTGGCAGCGTTGTCCATACTGCCTGATTAGGTGCTCAAACATCTCCTGACGCGACATCTTTGGCCCGGCAGGCTCCTTGTACCGCTCCGTCACCTGTAGGAACGGAACCGCCTCCTCAGCATCGTCCGTCCGCTCTGGCGGGGCCGTCACGTAGTGAATCTGCGGGTTGGGGTCGGTCAGCAGTTGTCGATTGTCCTCCATACGCTGTTTGACGACCTCATATGCCCCGTCCCAAATGTCCGCTCCGACCCACTGGCGGCCAAGCCGTTCCGCCGCGATAGGGGTCGTCGCGCACCCCGCGAACGGATCAAGCACAATGTCGCCCTCATTACTGCTCGCGCTGATAATACGCTCGTAAAGTGCAAGGGGTTTTTGAGTGGGATAGCCGGTGCGTTCCTTGTGCCACGAACGCAACGGAAGTATATCCTGCCAGACATCCTGTGCAGGTTGGCCTAAGTGTTCATCCAGATAGACTTTCAACCTGGGAACACCATTGCGTGTCCAAAAGATTCCGTTTGCCTGCATTAGTTCCGCTATACCAGCGTCGTCGTACATCCAATGCCGCCCTCGGGGTGGCGCAATAGATCCACGGTCACCAAATGACCGAGTTGGGCCCGTTCCAGCTCCCGACAAATCAGCAGACATGAATTGACGGCCGTCAGCATCCCGATAGCGATAATAGTTTTCTACATAATCCGGCGATAGTGGCTGGAATATCGGATTCCAAATGAACTGTGCGCTCTTGGTGTAGAAGAGTATGGTGTCATGAACTCTCCCCAAACTCTTTGCGTCGCTGTGGGTCGTTGTGCGGCGCCAAATTATCTCATTTCGGAATCTATCCTTACCAAAGATGGCGTCCATCAACTCTTTTAGATAGTGGCTCGCAGTTGGGTCACAGTGGAGGTAGATGCTGCCGTCACTCCGCAGCACGCGGCGCATCTCGATGAGCCGCACGGCCATAAAACACAGGAACGCGCCCATATCGTCGCCGTAGCTCTCACGTGAGCCGTTGATGACGTTCATCACCTTCGGCCAATCGTCCGTGATCTGATCGACCCACTCGCCCTCGACGTCATCTGCCCAAACCCACCGATCCTGGAACTTGGCGCCGCGAGCGAGGCTGTCCGGCGTCGCGTGAAAGTCCCGCCCCTTATTGAACGGCGGATCAGTGGCAATAAGATGCACCGACTCGCTATTCAACGCCCGCAAGAACGGCAGATTATCCCCGTGAAAGAGGGTGCGGTTGGGGACGTTGAGTTCAGGCATGATTCGCTAAGCCTTATCCGTGATTTGGGGATGTGTTTGTAACCCATTTGGCCAATACAAACGCTGTCGGCAAGGCAACGATCGTGAGACCTATATCAACAACAAATTGGGGCAACCAACCCACGAGGAATCCGACTACCAGAACCGCGAACGTAATCGCGCAGGCGTTCACTCCCAATTGAAGCCAGGAAACGAACCTGTCCATCACTCACCTCCAGTCACTATTCGTACCCTCGTCCTGTTTCCCCACGCCCATCGCCCACCAGAACCCGCGCTGTTAGTCTCGCCAAACGCATATTTGGCCTACCATAGCCATGATAGCACGCATGTACGGCCCCCCTCCCTTGACCCCCCATCCCACCCTTCCAATACTGATATGGCGCATTGCGTGTCTCGCAAACGCGGAGGGGTGGCCGAGCGGACGAAGGCGGCTGTCTTGAAAACAGCTTTGCGGTAACCCTGCAACGCGGGTTCGAATCCCGCCCCCTCCGCTTCTTTTCTCGGTTCGCGATCCAGCCTTGATTGGCTGGAGAGTCTGCGTGCCGCGTTCCGGCCAGCTCGGTCCGCAGAACTTCACGGTTCGCGATTAGAGTTGGCCGACAATCTTATCTGGCAAGCCGCGTTCCCGCCTGGCGGAACAATATGCAACAGCCCATATCCCTGCCGAACCGCTTGCCGCTTGCGTCACGTCGGAGTCCTGTACGAAACTACCGCTAAGACTGTTGAAAACATGAGGAGCCTGCCCGTATGAAGATTCACGAATATCAGGCCAAGGACATTCTCCGATCGTTCGGCGTGGCCGTTCCAAAGGGACGCGTCGCGACGACCGCCGATGAGGCGCGCGCCATCGCGGAAGAGTTGGGCGGAAGAGCCGTCGTCAAGGCGCAAGTCCACGCCGGCGGACGCGGCAAGGCCGGCGGCGTCAAGGTCGTCTCCACGCCCGATGAGGCGGCGCAGTTTGCCGGACAGTTGCTCGGCGCCCAGCTCGTCACCGCCCAGACCGGCCCTGAAGGCGTCCCCATCGGCTCTGTCCTTGTGGAGGAGCCGCTGGACATCGCGCAGGAACTCTACCTGAGCGTCACCGTGGACGGCTCGGCGAAGTCGCCCGTCATCATCGCCTCCGCGGCGGGCGGCATGGAGATCGAGGAGATCGCTGAGCACTCGCCGGAGAAGATCACACAGGTGCATATCGACCCGCTTATCGGCTATCAGCCGTTCGTGGGGCGTCGCGTCGCCACTGCGTTGGGGCTGGACGCGACGCAAGGCCGGGCATTCGGCGCGCTGCTGGGCGGCGTGATCCGCGCGTTCAACGAGAAGGACCTCTCGCTTATTGAGATCAACCCGCTGGTCATCACAGCCGACGGCTCAATGATGGCGGCGGACGGCAAGATCGATACCGATGAGAACGGGCACTTTAGACATCGCGACCTCCTTGAACTGCGCGATCCGGCTCAGGAGGATCCGCTTGAGCGCGTCGCCAATGAGAAGGGCGTGCAGTACGTCAAGCTGGACGGCGACGTGGGCTGCATGGTGAACGGCGCCGGGCTCGCGATGGCCACGATGGACGTTATTTCCCAGGTCGGACACTCTCCGGCCAACTTCCTGGACGTGGGCGGCGGCGGCAGCGAAGAGCAGGTCGCTGAGGCATTCAAGATCATCGTGTCCGATACGGACGTCAAGATGGTTCTTATCAACGTCTTCGGCGGGATACTCCGCTGCGATGTCCTCGCGAACGGCATCGTCTCTGCGTACAGGGAGGTCGAAGTGAACGTCCCCATCATCGTGCGCATGACTGGCACGAACGCCGAGGAGGGCGCGGAAATCCTCCGCAATTCCGGGATCAAGGTCGCCGTCGCAAGCGACCTCAGCGACGCCGCGACAAAGGTCGCGGAAATCAGCTGACAGCCAACCCATAGACCATTAGCTGAGGAGAAACGGTTTCATGAGCATTCTGGTGAACGAGAACACGCGCGTGCTGGTTCAGGGCATGAGCGGCCGCGAGGGAACGTTTCAGACAGAGCGATGCATCGCCTTTGGGACAAACGTCGTGGCCGGCGTGACGCCCGGGCGCGGCGGGACGACACACATCGACCGGCCCATGTATGACTCCGTCCAGGACGCTGTCGAACAAGAAGGCGCCAACGTCTCGCTCATCTTCGTGCCCGCCGCATTCGCGACGGACGCGCTCCTTGAGGCGGCGGACGGCGGAGTGGACCTCATCGTCTGCATTACGGACGGGCTGCCAACCCTGGATATGGCCCTCGTCGCGCAGTACCTGACCAAGAAGGGCGTGCGCCTGATCGGGCCCAACTGCCCCGGCCTGACGTCTGTTGCGGAGAAGCAAAAGGTCGGTATCATCCCCGGCAATATCCATCAGGAGGGTCGCATCGGCGTGGTCTCGCGATCCGGCACGCTCACCTATGAGGCCGTGTCGCAGCTAACGGCCCTGGGCATCGGGCAATCCACCTGCGTCGGCGTCGGCGGCGATCCCATCATAGGCATGCGTCACCGCGACGTGCTGGAGATGTTTGAGGCGGATCCTGAAACGGAAGCCGTCGTGCTGATTGGAGAGATCGGCGGCACGGCGGAGCAGGAAGCGGCGGAGTACATCAAGAATCACATGTCCAAGCCGGTGACGGGGTTCATCGCCGGAGCCACCGCGCCTCCCGGCCGCCGCATGGGACACGCGGGTGCCATCATCACGGGAACGGCCGCCACGGCGGAGGCCAAGAAACAGGCCCTGCGCGACGCCGGCTGCTACGTCTCAGACAGCCCGGGACAGATTGGCATCACCGTTCAGCGCATGCTCACGGAGAGGCGACTCGCTTCCTGATAGTCCTGGCGTCCGGCCTCTCAATTATCCGTATACTGGTTTGTGACAATTCTCACATTCGGCTCTAGTCACACCGGTTAGGATATTCCGCCCCATGCTCTTGACCCGTCTTGCCCTGCGCGCGCGCATCGTAACCCTTGTAATCCTCGCCCTTCTCATCGCGGGCGGCATCTGGTCATACACCCGGCTGGAAGTGGAACTGTTCCCATCCGTCGATTTTCCCCTGGTCACCGTCGTCACGTTCTATCCCCAGGCTGACCCGGAGACTGTCTTAAACGACGTGACGATTCCCATTGAGAACGTCTTGCTTGAGCAGAGCGATGTCCTTACGGTAACCTCCACCTCCTCCCTCAACCTGTCGGTCGCCTTTGCCGAGTTTGAGTTCGGTTCAGACACGCCGGCCATTGAGGAGGCTGTGCGAGCGGATATCGAGCGGCTCCAATTTCCGCCGTCGGTCGCCGCGCCCCGCGTGAGCCGCCTTAATTTTGAGCAGTTCCCGGTGCTGCAGATGTCAGTGCGAGGCGACCTGCCGCCGTCGGAGTTGCAGGAGCTGGTTGAGAGTGCCGTATTGCCCCGCCTGCGCGCTGTTGAGGGAGTCGACAGCGCGGAGATTCCGGTGAGTGCCGGCGCGGCAGGCGTCATCAGCCGGACAAATGGGTTGCCCAGCCTGACGATCGACTTCGTCAAGAGCGCCGATGCCAACACGGTAGAGGTGGTCAAAGCCGTCCTCGGGGAGCTGGATGACATCAAGACGGGGCTGCCGGCTGACATCCAATTCACGGAAATCTCCAACCAGGCGCCGGAGATCGAGGACTCCATCAATTCGCTGGGACGGGAGGTCGCGCTCGGAGCCGCCCTCGCCATCCTTGTCATCCTGGCATTCCTGTTGAGCGTGCGGCCCACGTTTGTTACCGGCATCTCAATTCCCGCAAGCCTCCTCATCGCCATCATCGTCATGAACATGCAGGGCATGAGCCTGAACCTGGTCACGCTTGGCGGCCTTGCCATCGCGGCGGGGCGCGTCGTCGATGACTCCATCGTCGTCATGGAGAACGTCTATAGACACATCCAGGACGGCGATAGCCGGCTGGAGGCGGCCTACGCGGGCACCCGGGAAGTCGCTATGCCCATCACAATCGCGACACTGACGACCATCGCCGTCTTTGCGCCCCTGGGCTTTATCGGCGGCATCGTCAGTGAGTTCTTTCTCCCGTTTGCGCTCGTCATCACCTACGCCTTGCTCGCATCGCTTCTCGTGGCGTTGACCGCTGTGCCCGCTCTGGCCAGCCTGCTCATCAAGCGCCACGCGACGGATACGCCGGAGGAGCTGCTGTCCCAACGCATCGTGCGCATCTACACACCGATGATCACGTGGGCGCTCGGGCACCGCCTCATCACCATCCTCGGCGCGGTTGCCCTGTTCGTCAGCAGCCTCTTCCTGCTCATCTGGATCCCCGTCGGATTCCTGCCTGGGAGCGAGCAGAACGCCCTCACCATTGAGATAGATGCGCCGCCCACCACACCGCCGGACATCGTGGTGGGCTACCTGGATAACGCGGAGGCGCGGCTTGAGGAATTGCGCGTGGCCGGACAGGTTGACGCGTATTCGTCGCGTGTTGGCGCCGGTAGTTTCTTTGATGGCCCCGCGGGCGGGCTCACCTCGATCAACATCACTGCGCGACTGACCGAAAACACGGACGCCGATGCAATGGCAGACGTGCTCCGCGCGGACCTTGCGGGGCCGGACCGCACCGTTTTCATCCAACAGGCTCAGGGTGGCGGCCCGCCGGTAGGCCAGGCTGAGGTGCGCCTCATCAGCGAGGACTACGATCTCCTCAAGCAGGCCTCCGACGCCCTCCTTGGCCCGCTTAGCGCCATGGACGGCATTATCAACGTTCGCTCCGATGCCGTCGATGTGGCCGTGGCCGCCGCCGCCATCCCAATAACCCGCGTGGATGGCCGCAGAACCGTCACCATCTCCGGCGTCATTACCGCTCAGGATACGCGCGTCGTCAGAGCTGAGATCGACCGGATTGTGGCGGAAGTGGGGCTGCCGCCCGGCGTGGAGCGAGAGACCGGCGGCGTTTTCTCCGATATCGAGGAGGTGTTCCAGCAGATGATCTTGGCAATGGCCATCGGCGCGGCGCTTGTCTACATCGTCATGCTCCTCGCGCAACGATCCTTCATTACGCCGCTGATCATCCTCTTTGCCGTTCCCCTCGCCTTTACCGGCGCGTTCGCGGCTCTCGCGATCACACAACGTTCCCTCAGCCTCCCGGGGCTCATGGGACTCCTCATGTTGATCGGGTTGGTCGTCACGAACGCCGTCGTACTGATCGCGTTCGTCGATCAGCTACGGGCGCGGGGACTGCGCATTCCTGAGGCCCTCATCGAGGGTGGACGGGCGCGCATACGGCCCATCCTGATGACCGCCCTGACAACGAGCTTCGTCCTGCTGCCGCTTGCCCTTGAAGAGGGCGACTCCGGCGGCATCATCGGCGCGGAGCTCGCGACAGTCATCATCGGCGGTCTCATGACATCCACCGTGCTGACGTTGGTCGTTATCCCCGTCGTCTACCGCCTCCTCCGCCGGGAACGACGCGGGGCACAAGGCCCACCAATGGAACCGACGCCCACCCCGGCGCCGGCGGGCGGGGGAGAATAAAGCAGGGAGACGCTATCTCCGTACCCAACACCCGAATCCCCCGCGGTCCTCACCTGTCTCCCCCGCGAAAGCAGAATAAAGCAGGGAGACGCTATCCCCCGTGCCCAACACCCGTCTCCCCCGCGCAGGCGGAATAAAGCAGGGAGACGCTATCCCCCGCGCCAAACACCCGTCTCCCCCGCGAAAGCGGGGGCCATCCGGCGCCCGATCCCTCCCCCACGCCGGAACGCGACAAACCGTTCCCTTCCATCAGCCAACCCTGATCGCGAACCGAGAAAATCTCCCCCGCGATCCTCACCTGTCTCCCCCGCGCAGGCGGGGGCCCATGCCTCCCATAGGGTGGCCCTCTCTAACCTCGTCATTCTCGCGCGAT
Source organism: Dehalococcoidia bacterium (assembly GCA_965237465.1). Lineage (GTDB taxonomy): Bacteria > Chloroflexota > Dehalococcoidia > UBA6926 > UBA6926 > VXMO01. The sequence goes on along the minus strand of OZ250138.1, from coordinate 1,601,003 downwards.
AGCAAACGGGGTTCGCAATGATGCGCCAATCCTGTTGCTTCCGCCGGATGAGAGACGTCTGATACTGCCCACGGTCTATACTGAGCCAACCTCAAATGCGGTGGGAGGAGCAGCTAGGGCATGCCTGAATCTGACGAGCAGGATGGTCGCAATCGGGGCATAAGATCTGCGGCAAGAAGGCTGCGCAAAGTGTCCGAGGATGCTCTCAAGAAGACCTCAGAAAACCTGGACGAGGTTCAGGACGCTGCTCAACAAAGAGCGAAGTCGACAGCAGAGTCCGCCAAAGGTGCGGCCAAAAGCCTAACTGAGCGCGCCGCTACCGGTGTTGATGCGGCTCAGGAGGCAGCCAGCCAAGCGGCTGAGAGCGCGACAAAGAGCTCCAGGCAGGCGGTGTCACGAGTCAGCGCGGCGACCACCGGTGCCGCTAGAGCAGCGCGAGATGCCGTTGCCGACGCAGTTAACACGGATATCACGATCGCCGCGTTCAAGTTTCCAACAGGTCCCCGGGAAGAAGACTACTGTCTCGTCTTTGATCTCGATGAAGTATTCGAGGTGCTCCATAGGAGGAACCGGGTTCGTCCGACGTTTCAGGTATGGGCGGCAGCCGAGCAGATTCCTGACCCCGATCTGTTGGGGCACCAGCTGTGGATCAACTTTGTGCATCAGTACGAGGAGGAGCGGGATGCGTCCTTGCAGGGGCGATTCTCGGAGATGGAAGTGCTTGAGAAAGAAATTGCGGACGTCGAGGAGAACCATAACCGGGTCGTAGAAGAGCGAACTAACATCAGTATCTGTGCAACGCTGTGGTTGGTTGGGCTTTCCATCGCGTTGTTCGTCGTGGCAATCGTTACAATTCCGTTCACGCTCGGCGCCGGCCTTGTGCTGCTTCCCGTTACCGTCGTGGGTCTTTGGTGGGCCAAGCGACGGGTCAATAAGATTGAGAGACTCATGAAGGAAGAGGGTGAGCTTGAGGCACGGCGTAAGGTTCTTCAGAGACAGTACGGAGATATTGAGAAGGAACTCCACTCTGAGATGAACAGGCTGGACAAGGCGTTCAATCTGACCGAAGGGCGCTTCCGCAACGCCGCCACCGAGTTTTATGTCCGGCCGCATCAGCAGATTGTGGATTCAGCAAGGGTCATTCACCTTGCGGAGGGCTCCCCGCGAAATCCATATCCCGCTGCCGACGAGGACGACGCAGCGCCGGATATCCATCCGTTCGTGCAAACTGATTTCTACGTGAGGTGGGTGCCGGAACAATTGCAGGCGCCAATTCAGGCGTGGGTCGATTCAGCGCTGAAAGATAAGCCGTCGTCCAGTTATCAGGCAGAACTGCGTTCGCTCGCATTCCTAGCGTCTGACGAATAGTTGCACCCGAGCCGCCTCTAAGCTCCCCCGAAGAAATCCCTCTCCTCCGCCTCACCCTCCCCCAGTCGTGGCGTAAGCCGCGAAAAAACCTCCCGTGGCGCAAGTCGACTCCGCACAGCGGGCGACAACAGCTCCCACCGGCGCATCCACCATGCCCCCTCCGCCAGCGCAGTCGTATAACATCGCGCCGCCTCCCGACGGCGGGCCAGTACGCTGCGCACGTCAATAGACGTCGTCGGACGCTGGGAGGTTTGAGCGAATTGCAGTGCGTCCTGCAGCCCCTCAATCCGGCGTCTCCGTGTCAACATTCCAATTCGTAGACTCGCAGCAAGCTGACGCCTGCCAAACACGGCGGCGTAGAGCCTGGTGGGAGGCTCATCGGCCGTCGCCTCGTTCGCCAGGGTTGTGACGGCCTGCAGAGTCGCCGCGCCAACCGCGACGTGGTCTACATTGCCCGTGCCTCCCGTAGCGTCAAAGGTGATGACAACATGGGGGCGCAGCCGACGCAGTTCAGCGGTTATGCCGGCAGCGAGCGTCTGAACATCGGTTGCTCGCGCCCCCTCGGTCGTCCTGGGTAGGAAACTCCATCCGGCTATCCCGAGGACGTTGGCCGCAGCCTCTAACTCAGCCTGTCTTCGCGTCGAAGGCGAGCCATCCGGCTGCGCGCCAAATGGCCCGTAAACGACGCGCACGTCGACGCCCCGGGCAGCGTACAGAGCAAGCGCGCCGCCAATAATGAACGTCTCATCGTCCGGATGAGCGAGCACGGCGACAAGCCGCAGAGCGTCGTTATCGCCGAGTGGCCGCGGCGCCCCGTTCATCGATGACATGACGGCGTGCGGGTCACGGACAAACGCGCATTTGGGGGCCGGTGGACATATAATAGAGGCACTCCTGAAAGATACCTGAATCGGGGATCGGGGCGGCGGGAGCGAAAAGGGGGAGTCCACATGCAGATTGGAGCGTTCGAAATACAGGAGCCTGTTCCCGAACTGCGTGATCCGCACATTTTCGCTATCCTCCAGCCGTGGATCGACGTCGGCAACGTCGGCACTCTCGTCCTGGGCACGCTTGAAACACAGTTCAACGCGGCTGAGATCGGACGGCTCGCAAGGCCAAGCACGTTCTACGACCTGACTCGATACCGCCCGATGCTCTATCGGCGGCGCGGGGAGCGCATCGTTGAGATGCCGAACACGATCGTCAGGTACGGCATCGGCGAGGGCGACCATGATTTCGTCTTCATGCACATCCTGGAGCCACACTCCAACGGGGAAGACTTCGTAGAATCCCTCATTGAGCTTGCTGAAAAGCTGAATGTCCGGCGTTACTGCCAGGTCGGCGCCATGTACGGCTCCACTCCCCACACCCGGCCGCTCCTGGCGAGCGGTCAAGCGACGGATCCCGGCGTGCAGGAAATTCTGGAGCGCGCGGGCGTACGCACGTCCAACTACGAAGGTCCGACGAGCATGATGGCCATCGCCACACAGGAACTCGTGAAGCGCGGAGTGGAAACGCTGTCCGCCCTCATCCAGCTGCCGCCATATGCGCGGCTTGAGGAGGATCACAGGGGGCAGGAAAAGCTTCTGAAGCTGCTTAGCCCCATCTACAGCTTCAACATCAACAACCTGGCGAAGATTGCGCAGGACGGCGACCGGCAATATGCCGAGATTGACCGCATGGCGCAGCGGGAGCCGCGCGTCCGATCACTGGTTAAACAGTTGGAAGAGGCCTACGACAGCGAGGTCGGCAACCAGCAGGGTGAGATTGGAGAGCGGGGACCGGACGCGCCGCCCCTTTCCCCGGACGTTGAGGACTTCCTCAGAGAGCTCGAGCAGCGGGACGACTCCTAAAGATCATCTAGAGCGAATCTCCTTTGGAGCCCCTCTAGGCAAGTCTGACTACGCAGAACAAGTGGCCAAATACGATAGAGACGATCCAGAGGCTTTGATCGCCCGAAGACGGGTGGAGTCTATCATAGACTCAGTGCCACCAGACGCGCTGGTGGCATCGATAAAACGTGCTCCTAGCCTTAGGGGAATGGTTCTGGGATATATTGCTGAAGACATGTTCGAGAAAAGCCTGCCTATTGAGTACGGCTCATTTCTAGCAGAGAGCATTGAGTCACATGACGACCATGATCGCCAGCTAAACAAGTCGGACAGAACTGTCTCAATTGGTGGCGAAGCCCTCAGACTTCAGCTGAAGTCTATCCAGACTAACAGCATAAAGCGCAATCTAGAGAGTGGCCTACTGCAAGCTGCTGTGCAGAACGACGCATCAGATTCCCGACAGGTGACTTTACCAAATGGGAATACTGTAGTTACAACTTGCTATGTGCGCGGTGACTACGATATTCTTGCAGTCCCCCTGTTCCCATTTACAGGTAGGTGGAGTTTTGCATACAAGCACAACTCTGCCTGCAGAACAACTAGTAGTAGGAAATACAATGCTGCGGATGCTCAGTATCTTCTGGCGACCACGGAAGTAATCACGTGGCCTCTCTCAGAGGAATGGGGCACAGATTTGTTGAGTTACTTTAGTTAGTCGTCGCGCTCAGGTGTCCTTAGCCAATCTCCAAAATTGGAATAGGATAAGCTCTTGCGGTGATCCTGACGTACAAATATGAGAAAGTAAGAGTGGCTTTTGCGTGCGTGTTCTTGCCGTTTGAGTCTTGATATGACGGGGGCATTTGGCCTAACTACAACGAAGAGGTCCTTACAATAGAAGCCGTGGTGTTCGAATGCCCAGATCAGTTCCACATGTGTTAGTTTCTGCCGATTAGCCGAAACTTCATCTTGACATTTGACAATGAATTGCCCAGAGGCGCGCAGTATGCGTTTCACTTCCGGAAGGGCAGACAAGTAGGCTTCGAGTACCGCATCGTGATATTTGCGGTCTGCAAACGAAGAAGAAGGCTCTCTATGAGAATAAGCCTTCTGGAACTCGGAGTGAGTGCCCGATCCCGCCATGGAATCACGATTCTGTCGGTAGAATCCCTCCATGTAAGGTGGGTCGAAGACGACCGCGTCGACGGAATTGTCGCTGTAAGGGAGTTCTTTCCAGTCGGTGCCCAATTTCAGATCGGTTGCCAAGACCCTGTACTTGTCAGGGTGTACGTTCTTCCAGAAAACGCCCCTGCCATACGTGATGTCAGCAATGACCGATCCTTCGGGAACATGGAGCTTGAGGATGTCCGGAAATATTCCGTCGTTGCTTCCAATATGTGTAGAACCGACTACATTCGTAGTTGGTGTTCCACCCTGAGTGCGACGTTCTTCTTGCGGCCTAGGATTGTAGCCTGAATCAAACAGAGTCTCATGAACTGTCGTTGTCTCCATGGCACCTCCAGGATAAGAACAAATGTAGCAGCAATTGTGATTCTGGTCAAACGCTGGCCAATATCCCCCGAAACATCTTACTTACTACAGAAGGTGCGCTTTTGTGAGGAGCAACGCCGGTAGCGATGCCTCTTCGTTGGAGTACCTCAGTGCGGTCGCTAACCGACCTCCGGGTGCGCGCTCCAGGACTCGAAAGACTCGCTTGAAGCGGGCAGTGTAACTGGGATTGTCTGCCCCGGCGCCAGGTCGAGCGGAGTCGTAGGTCCCAGTTCAATCCCGTTCGAAAGATGCACCTCCACACGCACGCGCGTTAGCGTGTCCGCGGTCGTGTTTTCCACCGTTCCTGTGAAAGCGTTCGACGCCTCATCATAGGACAATTTCAGCCGCGCGCCGGCGCGAACAACGTCGTAGGTTTCATCCAATGCGTATTGAGTGCCGGACTCCTCGCCGCCCTCGCCTGACTCCGATTCCTCGTTATGCTCGCCGGATTCGCCGCCTTCGCTGTGTTCGCGGGTCTCACTGCTTTCGCCGTGCTCGCCGGAGCCTGATTGGTCGCTGGATTCGCCCGGCGCCGATGTCTCACTGCCGCCGCAAGCGCTCAGCGCGAAGATGAGCAAGGCTCCGGCAAGGATTGGGATGACTGTACGAATCAAAATGGCCTCCTGGATAACAAGTGGGTATACAGACTCAAACGCGCGAGGTGCAGCGGATGGTAGCTCCGCCAACCACAAAGTCCCCCGCCGCATTCCTGCGACGGGGGACTTGTTTTCCCTAAGTGGAAACAGTCAGGCGAACTAGCCGCCGACCCACTGAGGCTTGCGCTTCTCAGTGAACGCTCGCGGGCCCTCTGCCGTGTCCGTGGGCGACAGCATGCGGAGCCGGGTGCTATTCAGCGACTGTACTTGCAGCGCCTCTCGCGTGGGCAGATGCAGCGTGCGCATGACGTGTTCCTTGGCGACACGCGTCGCTATCGGGGAGCACTCGGTGACGATTTCCGTCGCCATCGCGACAGCAGTGTCCAGCAGCTCAGCCAGAGGGACCACCTGGCTGACGAGGCCCATGCGATAGCAGTCAGGGGCCTTGTAGCGTCGTCCCGTGATGATCAGCTCCATGGCCAATCCGATGGGGATGGCGCGGGACATGCGTGTCGTTCCGCTGATGGAAAGCAGGCCGCGTCGCGGCTCCAGCAGGCCCATCTCAGCGTTCTCAGACATGATGCGAATATCCGCCCAGAGCGCCATCTCAGACCCGCCGCCAAAGGCGTAGCCGTTGATTGCGGCGATGACGGGCTTGAAGACCTCAATGCTGGGATATGAGTGCAGGCCCTCATTGGGAACCTGCGACGGCGGGGGCGGCGCCTCCCCAGCGGCGGCGGCGGCATCCCGCCCTGCCTGCGCTCGCAGATCAAGTCCTGTTGAGAATGATCGCTCTCCCGCGCCGGTTACAATGAGCACCCACGCATCTGGGTCATCCCGAAACTCTCTCACGTAGCCAAGCATCGCCTGGTTGCCATCCGGCGTCAGTGAATTGAGCGTCTCCGGCCGATTCATCGTGATCAGCCGCACATGCTCCGCCGGGGTATCGTACATAATCTCTGGCTTCGTCTCTTGCGCCATGTCCTACCTCCCGATTGCTTTTTCGCCCACTCCAGCCTGCGACGGATTGCGACGTTGAATTGCTGACGGCGAGCGCCCCCTGAGAGGGGATCAATCGCGAGGCAACTCCTCAAAGGGCACCCCACCCTTGCAAGCGCCCAAACTATAGCACGCCCACGCCAATTTCGTCAGTCTTACGACGGGCGAGGGCAGACAGCGGCGACGCATCATGTTGCGCGGCGAGATGGGCGGATAGACTTGTACAGGGCGCGGGACTCAGGGAACTGGATTCCGGCCTGCGCCGGAATGACGTGGTGGCGTAGGCGCCCCGATGGAAAGACGGTGGACGTGCGGACAAACCACTATGGATATGACTGACGGACGGAGTGAATGGAGCTAATCACAACGATCGCGGAGTTCCGGGCCGCGCGAGAGGCCGCCCGCGGCAAGGGCAGCCTCGGCTTGGTGCCGACTATGGGCTATCTGCATGAGGGCCACATATCCCTTGTGCGACGCGCCCGCAAAGAAAATGGGGTTGTCGCGGCGTCTATCTTCGTCAACCCAGCTCAGTTCGCCCCTACCGAGGACCTGGCAGCCTATCCCCGCAATTTTGAACGCGACGCGGAGATGGTGGAGTCCGCGGGCTGTGATCTCCTCTTTTGCCCCTCCGCCGATGAGATCTATCCTCCGCCCGGCCTGGATGTCTACGTCGTGCCCGGGGCAATCGCCTCCCGACTTGAAGGCGCCGAGCGGCCCGGCCACTTTCGTGGCGTCGCCACCGTCGTTCTCAAGCTCTTCAACATCGTCGGGCCTGATCGCTCCTATTTCGGTCAGAAGGACGGCCAGCAGGTCGCGGTGATCCGCCGCATGGCGCGCGACCTGAACGTCCCGGGGGAGATCGTCGTCGCTCCAACGGTGCGGGAGCCGGATGGCCTCGCGATGTCCAGTCGCAACAGTTACCTGAATCAGGATGAGCGCAGGGCCGCCGCCGTCGTGTATCGCGCCCTGTTGGCCGCTAGCGACCTGTTTAGCGCGGGAGAGCGGGAAGCGGAGATACTACGCAAGGCAATGACGGACACGCTTGCGCAGGAGCCGCTGGTCGCCGGAATCGACTACGCGTCAGTCGCCAACGCCGAGACTCTCCAGGAGATTGAGGGCGCAACGCCGGACGGCGCGATGGCCTCCATCGCCGTCCGCCTCGGCCCCGCCCGCCTCATCGACAACATTATCCTGACCACATCAAGCGGGGCCTCGCAATGACCGAGCCGATGGGGTGGGACGAGCTCAATAGCCAGGCTGCGGCGCTTCGAGCCGACCGCTCGGCAACCGCCGTCGGTCTTGCCGCCCAGGGCGCCCGCCTCCTGTATCGCGCGCTGACGGAGATGTATATCGGTGAGCCGGAATCACTCCGCGCCGTCGTAGGGGCAATCGCGAGGGCGCGACCGGAGGTCGTGGCGCTTCGAAACGTCGGCGTATCCGCGTATCGAACCTCGCGGGAGGCCCGCACAGGGGATCGCATGGCGGCGGGGGCGCGCGGCGTTGCGCGACTTGCGCGGCTCCTCTCTGATACGCCGGCCGCCCTTGCCCGTCGCGGCCAGCCCCTCCTGCTGGACGGCGCGACGGTTGTCACTCTCGGCCGCTCCAGCAGCGTCCTAGCCGCGCTGGCCTTGGCCGGAGACCGCATCCAACACGTCTACGTGATCCGCGACGACACCCCCGCTCCCTCTACGTTGGACGGGGCAACTTTCCCGACACAAGATGTTCCCGTGGAGAACACGGCGCAGGCGCTTGATGCGTCGAACATCGTATTGCTGGGTTGCTCCGCATTCCTGGCGGACGGGTCGATGGCCGCCGACGAGGGCGCGCTGGCGTTGGTGGAGGCAGCCTTCAGCCATGACTCGCCCGTGCCCGTTCACTTCTTCGCCGATACCCTAAAGCTCGCGCCCTGGCTGCCCGAGCCGCACGACGACACCCCGGCAATGGACATCGTCCCGCCGGAGCACGTCGATCACGTCATCACAGAGGACGGAATCCGACGCCCCAACCAACTCCTCCTGGCCGCCGCAGACCTCGCCAGCTGGTGGCGCCAACTAGAAAACGGCGCCGACGCCTGACGAACTAGCCCACCCGCCCTTCCCGCCATTCCGCCACTCCCCCTCCGTCTTTACGCCCCCGAACCCGTCATCCCGCCTCCCCCTTCCCGTCATGCCCTCGCCCCCACCCGTCTTTCCGGCGAAAGCCGGAACCCACGCCCTCGACATGAGTCACAGACACATCCCCCGTCTCCCCCGCCTCTTCTTACCCGTCTCCCCCGCGAAAGCTGGGGGCCACTGCCTCCCGCTCCTGCTTAGCCCCAGTAGCCATTGATCCGCCGCCTCTGCCGAGGAAGAATGGCCGCACATTGAGCCATCGGGAGACCTGACGCTCTCGCCTCCCCCTTCCCGTCATGCCCTCGCCCCCACCCGTCTTTCCGGCGAAAGCCGGAATCCACGCCCCCCACGACGCCATAGGGCCGTCCATTTTGGGCGTCCGCCTCTCCCCCGCCTCTTCTTACCCGTCTCCCCCGCGAAAGGGGGGGCCCACTGCCTCCCGCTCCTGCTTAGCCCCAGTAGCCATTGATCCGCCGCCTCCGGCGAGGAAGAATGGCCGCACATTGAGCCATCGGGAGACCCGTCATCCCGCCTCCCCCTTCCCTCATTCGCCCCTCCCCCACCCGTCTTTCCGGCGAAAGCCGGAATCCACGCCCCCCACGACGCCATAAGGCCGTCCATTTTGGGCGTCCGCCTCTCCCCCGCCTCTTCTTACCCGTCTCCCCCGCGAAAGCGGGGGCCCACCGTCTCCCGCTCCTGCTTAGCCCCAGTAGCCATTGATCCGCCGCCTCCGGCGACGAAGAATGGCCGCACATTGAGCCATCGGGAGACCCGTCATCCCGCCTCCCCCTTCCCGTCATGCCCTCGCCCCCACCCGTCTTTCCGGCGAAAGCCGGAACCCACACCTCCCACGTGAATCACGTACACGTCCCCCGGCGTCACGGGCCTGCATTCGCGTCAGTCTGTTCGTGGATGCGCAACGCGATCTCGCTTAGCACAGAGCTGCGGGATGTGACGCCATATTGGATCACGCGTGATACGCTTCGCGCATGTGTACACACAGTCCTTATGACAGGGAGGAAGCGTGACCGGCGCAGAAGACCGCGTGGACAGGCTAGGGGACGCGGTTGTGCGTCTGGTTAGCGTCGCCGAAAATCAGACCAGGATACTAAACGGGCACACGAAGTTACTGCGTGCGCATCAGAAGATGATGGGTATTCTCATTGCCAATCAAGAAGAGCTACGCCGCGATGTTCAGGACGGACAGAAGATAGTGGTCGCTGTTGCCAGGAAGCTCGACTTGCTGCACGACGATAGCCTCTTCTAAGAAGCCGCCGGGCCGTCCACCGACGCGGGAAATGCCGGAGCGCATTGATACCGACCCGCATTCATGAAAACGGCGCCGCCTAAAGGCCGAAGGCACACCCCCTATGTGCGCCGAAGCTTGACGAGCAGTCCATCGTCCCCCTTCCGTCCTCGCCTCTCCCCACCCGTCATTCCGTCCCTCACCCGTCTTTCCGGCGAAAGCCGGAACCCACACACTCCGCCACGCCGGAACGCGGAAACCTTGTTCATTCTGAATCCGCGTCTGCGCGCGAGCCTATATCAAACGAAGTTTGCTCACTCCTTATCCGCGCCAGCTCCCCGTCCGGATCCTGCACGCCAAATCGCGCCATCGCCGTTCGCTTTGAGCGCAGCCCGCTGGCCACCAGCTCGATTTCCTGCCGCGCCACTTGAGCTTGATCCTGCGGAAGGATCGCGCCCCACTCGATAGCCGTGCGGTATGGGGCGAGGCGTTCTCCGGTCTTCTGTTCGTGGATGCGCAGCGCGATCTCATTGCGTCGACGAAAGGCGGCGGAGCGGATCAGCCGCTTGCGTCGCAGCTTCTGCAGCAGCGGGTGCAACTCCATCTCCAGCGCCACTCCGGAGAGCCCCTGCCGGTTGTCTCCAAACGCGATCTGTGGCGTCTCTGAGAGGTCGTGAAGCGTCCGATAGATCGCATTGACGTAGTCGATGTGCAACTGCACGCCGCCGCCCTGCAGCAGGTCCAGCAAGTAGGCCCGCGCCCGATCCGGCAGCTCCCACACGGCCCCCGGCTGGATGGCGATGTCCTGCGATTGATCGACGTTTTCCAGAACAGCGATAGGGTTTCCCGAAAGCTCAAGAATGGTTGAAAGCTGGGAGAGAGCCCGATTCAGCTCGCGGACCGGCTCCATGAGCGCGGGGATGTCGGACACGCCCCAGAACTGCTTGGGAGCGCGAATGTTGGGATACACCACGAAGGGGATCAGGCCGTACGGGTTCGGCTCATCACGGACAAGCGCATCGCCCGCCCATAGCTGAAACGTCTTCTCGTCCCACACCTCCGTGATCATTATCCGACCCTGTCCGGCGCCGCCGCTCCGGAGATTCGCGGGCGGCCTGATGCCATGCAATTCAAGGGCCTCATCGGGATGCAGCGCATAGCGAGACGCAATGCGGCGAATGCGGTTGACGTCATCGCCCGCCCACCAGCAGTAGAGGCCCTGAACGTCCGGCGCCGTGATTCGCACGCTGCCGCGATCCTCATCCCACGTGATCTTGTACGCGCCGTCGCCAAGGACCGCCGTATCGATCTCAGTATCAAAATCCAGCTGATCGAGGGAATTGGCCTCCGCGATGTCCGCCAGAAGCTCCTCCGCGCGCCGTGCGCGGTCCTGCTCCTCTTGCGATGGCCCTGTGGGCGGCACGGTGGAGCGAATATCCGCAAGCAGATAGGACGTGATCTTCTCAACGGCGGCGCGGGCATAGTTGAACGTCAGGCGTCGCTCTCGCCCCCGCGCCCGACCCAGCCAGTGTTCGCCGTTGTAGAACGCCAGGTTGCGGCGATACTGCTCCCGTCGCTCGGAGTCCTTGCGTTCAAGCGACGATGGAATCGGCGAACTCCCGCCGGCGGGCTGCCGTGTCTGTTGTGCAGGCGTCGTCATGCCGTTTGTGCCTTCCTCCCGTTTCGCGGCGGGGCGTCGGTCATCTCCTGAGAGGTCTGCAGGATGCGATAGACGGTGCGCGGCGCGACGTTGAACCGCTCCGCGATGACCGGCGCGGGCAACCCCTCCTGTAGCCGCGCGCGAACGACGGCCTCATCCCGCCGGGCGCGCTCCCGTTGGCGGGTTGCCAGCGTTTCATCAAGGCGGCACCGCTCGAATGGACACTCCAGAGACCGGTCGCACCCGCCGCCGCAGCCCTTGTCCTGATATGAGGTGTGTTCCGGCAACGCATCTGAACGCCGCCTCCGTCCGGATGGCGTCATGCCGATGCGATCCACGGCATTCGGCTGGCGCGGCTGCGGCGCATTCGTCAACATGATGTCGATGCCCGCTGTCCGCTCGGTTGTGGCGGCGTCCGGCAACCGTGGCTGCGGCTCATTTCCCAGGTTGATGTCCGGGGCGGCATGTTGTCCGCCGCCGGCATCATGGCGAGGCGGCGCGTGTGTAGTCATGGTGGGAGCCTCCTCATTCTTGTCCTGGGTCGCCGGACGTCTCATTGCGGGTGAAAGAAAGCCTCTTCACGCTGGCGGCCAATCGCCTTTCTCACGCCGCGTTCAGCCGCCCCCGCGTGGGTCAGCAGCGCCAGCGAGACGAGAAAATCGTCGTGCCCCTCGCGCTCCGGCACGTAGAAATTCATCGTCCGGTTGGCGCGATACTCTGACTGCGCGTGCCGCAGCTGACGCCAGGCCTCATTCGACTCCGCCGAGTGATCGTGCGCATAAAGCCTGAGCCGACCGGCGCCGGCGATGGCAAGCAGCTCAAAGCCGAGTCGTGACTTCGTCTGCTGGGTGAATATGACGGGCTCCACGGGCTGCCCGATGCTCCGATACAGCGCCGCCGCGGTCGGCTCGCCGATCCCCGTCGCGTCCACGGCGACGCGCCGCACCCGCCACACGTCCTTCAGCAGGTCAATCAACTGTGCCGTGAGGCTCGAATGGGGCGCGCCGCGCCAGCGATAGTGCTGGACGACGCGAATCTGCGGCTCGTGGTCAGAATCTCCGGTGGCGATTTCCCCGATGGTCAGCACCGTTTCGTCTCGCGCGACAGCGTCCGACGCCCCCCATTCCATGTCAGAGATGGCCACGGGCGCTCCGGCGAGATCAAGGCCGGCAACGTAGGCATAGCCCGCCCGCGGCGCAAGCAGGCGCGGATGATCCCCCTGCAGCTGCGAGAGCATTGCCGGGTTGATCAGGCGGGTCGTCTCGTCCAGAGGAAGCAGCGCGTACTGGGTGCGGAACAGTGGGTGATCCTCGCCGAGTCGTTGCCGTTCGTTCTCGACGAATTGGCCATAGGTCGGGTTGTATCGCGCGACTTCCCGCCAGTCATAGCGAAAGTGGCGCTGGGACGTTGGCGTCGCCCCGCTCGCGGACCGTTCCTGATCCGGGTAGGCGGACTTCACCTGCTCCAGCAGGGAATCGCTCCGCCACGAGGTGCCGTAGAGGACCGTCGTCGCATTGCGCGCAGCGGCCATGGGCCGGAAGTCTCGATTGAACTTGTCCGGCGAGACGTCCTGCGCCTCATCAATCTCAAGAAGAAGATCCGCCGTCTGGCCGACGACGTTCGACGTGGGATGCGCGCTGAGATAGGTGGCCCGTGAGCGCCCGACGCGGAGGATGTGTCCCTTTTCCAGGCGTGTGAGAGGCGCCAGGCCGCACTCTTCAAGCCGCGCGATGATGCGTTGAATGGAGATGAGGCCCTGCGGATTAAGCGTGGGCGCGGCCTTGACGATGGACCCGCCCTGCGCCGCGGCCTGCATCAGCAGCACCATCTGGAGATATGCGGACAACTCATTCTTGCCCCCCTGTCGCGCCATCTCCACCGTGAACGTCAGGCCGCGCCGATGGCGCACGGAATCAAGCACCGCTCGCGCCACTTCAGCCTGATACGGGCGCAGCTGAATGACGCTCGATCGCGCAGCGCCGTCGGGGACGGCACGCATGAGATCCTCGGCGAGGGACATGATCAGAACCCGGCCACCCGCAAGACCGCCTGCAACGCGACTGTCCCGACTACAAGCAGGATTAGGTGATTCATGCTTCCGCGCAGGTCCTTAAGCTGCTGCTCAACCGTGAGCATCTGCTGGTGAAGCAGGGCCTCAAACGCGGTGCTCGGCTCCAGCATCAGCGGAACAGGAGCGGCGGGAGTCTCGGCGGGCGGGGCCGGGCGCGTGTTGTCCCTGATGACCTGCTTTAGCAGGCGTCGCAGCGCATCCTGCAGCTCCTCCGTTCGATTTCGCGCCATGTGTCGCAGCCTCCTGTAAATTGCGTGATTCTCGGGCAGCAAGTTCATGTCTCCTTTCATTCACTCAGGTCAGGCAACAGCTGTTCGCCGAGACCGCGCAGCGTGCCGACCAGATTGTCGAAGAGATCCTTTTCCGCCTTGTCAGCCAGACGATGCCGCGCGGCGAGCGTGCGGGTGAGCGTGGCGATGCCCTTCATCAGCAGCTCCGTGTCATCCGGGTGGTCCAGCAGGGCGGTGTGAATCTTGGTCCTGAGAATCGCGATCTCATGGTCGAGCCCTTCCACGTTCTCGGCCCGCTTCAGGTACTCGGCCTCCGCCTCTGACAACGCGCGGGCATAGAAGTTCTCCGCGCTGCCGGCGCGAAATTTCCGTGCGTGTCGGCGCGCAAAGCGGGCGGCAGTCTCAGGCATCTCGCTCATCGCAGTGGGTTTCAGACCGACAGTCGCCGACGATCAGGCATTTCCGTGAGCTCATGGAGCAGCCCGTCGATGGCGTCCGGCGGCGTATCCGCTATTGCGTGCACAAGTCCCCAGATCAGGGCCAGGGCGGAGAGATCCGCCAGGCCGGGGTTGTCCGTCGGCGGTCGCTGAATCACCTTGAGAGTCATTGGTCGCGTCGTCATGTAGTCACCTCTCCCCTCCGTCTTTCCGGCGAAAGCCGGAATCCATTGGCCAACGCCTGTGCGAAGGCGCCTCTCCCCTCCGTCATTCCGGCGAAAGCCGGAATCCAGGCCCCCGCTCACCGCCTGCCGCGGCGCGTGCGGAACAGAATCAGCGCCGCGAGAAACACCGCGCCCGCCATCGCGAGCATTCCCTCCAGCAGCCACCACCGCGCTTCGTGCCATTCCGACAGGGCGCCGCGAAGGCGCCTCTCCCCCCCGTCATCCCGGCGAAAGCCGCAGTCCATCGGCCAACGCCTGCGTGGAAAGACCCCCTCCGTCATTCCGGCGAAAGCCGGAATCCAGACACCCAATCACCGCCTGCTGCGACGAATGCGGAACAGAATCAGCGCCGCTAAAAACACCGCGCCCGCCATCGCGAGCATTCCCTCCAGCAGCCACCACCGTGCCTCTTGCCATTCCGACAGGGCGCCGCGAAGGCGCCTCTCCCCTCCGTCATTCCGGCGAAAGCCGGAATCCAGACACCCAATCACCGCCTGCTGCGACGAATGCGGAACAGAATCAGCGCCGCGAGAAACACCGCGCCCGCCATCGCGAGCATTCCCTCCAGCAGCCACCACCGCGCTTCTTGCCATTCCGACAGGGCGCCGCGAAGGCGCCTCTCCCCTCCGTCATTCCGGCCAAAGCCGCAGTCCATCGGCCAACGCCTGCGCGGAAAGACCCTTTCGTCTTTCCGGCGAAAGCCGGAATCCAGACTCCCAATCACCGCCTGCCGCGCCGAACGCGGAACAGAATCAGCGCCGTGAGAAACACCGCGCCCGCTAGCGCAACCATTCCCTCCAGCAGCCACCACCGCGCTTCGTGCCATTCCGACAGGGCGCCGCGAGGCAGCAGCACAAGGGAAATGAACGCGTTCTGAGTGGCCACGCCGATGGACAACAGCGACACCGCCCACGCGCCAATCGCCGCGCGACGGCTTGTCCACCTCTGGGAAAGCAGATATCCGGCGTTCATCAGCGAGATGATCGCGGTAACTATGTGCTCGGCGGTGATAATGGTGGACCACGGCAGCTTGGCGCCTCCTGTGAGTCTTCCGTATTGTGCGTAAGGGCATTAGGCGGCGAGAATAGAACATCCGTGCTTGCCAGTCAATGGCCTGTGGCGCTTACAGTCGCCCCTCTTGCCCGCCGCTCAGATAAACTGGATGCATCACAAGTTGATATGGAGGCCAAAACGGCGTGACGAGCTCATTCAGTAGAGGATCGGTTATCGGGGCGCTTCTGGGCGTTGCAGTGGCGCTGACGGCGCTGATCGGCGGGGCCTGCTCCGTTGCTGAGAGCATCTTTCGCCAGCCGCTGCCGCCGCCGGAAACACTGGGCCTTCAGGCTCTGCTGCTGGAGGGCGGCGGCATGATGCCCGGCACGCAGGTTGTCCGCCTCGGCTGGAATCCCCCGGATGAGAACCTGGGCATCGATCTGATCGTCGTGGAGCAGGCGAAGACTCCCGACGGGCCGTGGGAGGAGATCTCCTCCCGCCCGGCGAGCAGGGGCTTCCACGAGGAAACGTCTATCTATCAGCCCGGAAACTACTTCTATTTCCGCGCATTCATGACGAGGGGCGGGGAAGAGGGTCCGCCCGGCGAGCCAACGGCCGTCTGGTTCCCCAGCCTTGGAGCGCTTGAACGCATCGCGCCCGGCGTTATCGCCCCGCCCAACAACTCGCCCACGCCAACCCCGACGCCCAGGCCAGGCTCAACCGCGACGCCCGCTCCCACAACCGGCACGCCCACCGGCCCCTTCTCCATCGTCGCTCCCACCGCAACACCCACCTTTACGCCAACCCCGACGCCCAGACCCACCCCGACTCCAACCCCCGTGGCGGAATCGCCCTAAGCGACCACTCTCGAAGCTGGCGTCCGGGCATCGTCGCATCGGTCATTGCGGCGAACGGCAGGTGGATGCAGCCTTGCGCGGGGCTGTAGGGCAAGCGGCTGAGCGACGTGATGCGCAGGATATCAAGGGCCCGACGCAGAAGCCGCGGCAAAGTCTGCGCGCCCCAAGCCTTGACGATACTACTGGCCAATTCCTAGAATCTGAGCATCTTTCGCGCCCTGCGTTCCCCGATGCCCGCATCGGCGAGCGCACCGGCGTCGGGCAAGGAGCACATGCAGACGGACATTCCCGCCGTTGTCGTTGACCGGCTGCCGCACTATCTTCGAGCGCTGCGAATCCTGCGCGACGACGGGACCGAGGTCGTCAGTTCTCGTGAGTTGGGCGAGGCTCTCGGCGCGACGCCCGCGCAGATACGCAAAGACCTGAGCTACTTCGGCCGCTTTGGAAAGCAGGGCCGAGGATACGATGTGCCGGCCCTGCTTGATGACCTCACCAGGATCCTTGGACTGGAGCGCGCCTGGCCCGTGATCCTCGTCGGCGTCGGCCGCCTTGGCCGCGCCATCATCACCTACCCCGGCCTCACGCCGGAGGGCTTTCACCTCCGCGCCGCATTCGATACCGATCCTGCAGTCATCGCCAGCTCAGTCGATAACGTTGAAGTGCGCCCGGCTACTGAAATGGACGACTATATTCGTCGCGAGGGAATCGACATCGCCATCCTCGCCACGCCGGGCGACGTCGCTCAAGCAGTGATAGATCGACTTGTCGAGGCGGGTATCCGTGGCATCCTCAACTACGCCCCGATGACGCCGCACGTCCCCCAGGGAGTCACCGTCCGCACAATCGACCCCCTCCAGGCCCTACAGACAATGACCTTCTACCTGCGCGACGCCGTAGCCGAAGACGAAACCTTCCCCAAACGCCAAAGAGCCCGCCGCTCCAACACCCGCAGAGGCCTCTAGCCGACGTTAGGGCGTTGGGGACCCGACACCGATAACACCCATTCGAAGTGGGTCCATGATCTATGCCTCTCCCGCATGCAGTTGTGTGCTCGATGCCAACGCTGCCATGAATATGGCACGAGGAGTGGTGGTGGAGTGTGTCACCAATTTGACTCGTGGACGACTGATGCACATAGTGAGTCATTATGAATCACATAGTGACTCACTAAAGCGAGGCAACATGAAACAACTGACAGTCAGGGGATTCGACGACGAACTGAGCGAATGCATTCGCCGTGAGGCCGAACAGGAGGGGATTTCCCTGAATCGGGCCGCGCTGCGACTGCTTCGCAGGGGAGCGGGTCTTTCCGAGGCCCCCGCTAAACGGCAAAAGATCGGCCATTCTTTGGATTTCATCATAGGCTCGATGACCCAAGAAGAGGCCGATGAGCTTGACAGGATCATCGAAGAAAGCTCTGAGGTGATAGATGAAGAGAAGTGGGCATGAGGATTCTACTTGACTCGAACGCCTATACTCTCATGACCCGTGGCAACGAGGCAGTCGCACAGATAGTTGGTGAGGCCGAAGAGGTACTCATGTCAGCGATTGTCGTGGGAGAGTTGATGCATGGATTTCTCTACGGGGCCCGACTTGAACACAACATGGGGATTCTGAGGTCATTTGTCGACAATTCCCGAGTCACGACCATTGATGTAACGCAGGTCACCGCCGATCGCTACGGCAGGATCGCTGCGGCCTTGTGGGCCAAGGGCCGCCCAATCCCCACAAATGACATCTGGATTGCCGCCCACGCCATGGAAACCGGCGCTGAACTAATCTCAGCAGATCGCCACTTTGAGCAAGTGGAAGGCCTAGTGTGGACCAGGGTGGCGGCGGGGTAGATATCGGCCCGAACGCGAATTGCGGGTGTCTCTCAAAGTCCGGTTGGATCGCTAACAAACCAAAGCCGCCACAAGTATGGCGGGGGGCGGGGGGAACGCACACAAGAGCCTAGCGCGCAGCGCTACCCAGTATGTCCAGGACCCTCTGCACACAGTAATCGAGATCGTCCCTGATCTGGTGGTTCCAGAAGCGGAGGACGCGCCAACCGAGGCTCTCAAGGCGGGCGTCCCGCTCGGCATCAAGACGCGAATCGGCATGAGTTGACTCCCCATCCACCTCGATGGCAATGCGGTCATTTCCGGCAATGACGGCGAGATCAAGTCGATACTGATTCACGGCGTGTTGAGGAATGGGATTGAGACCCTTCGCGACTAAGGCATCGTACAACAAGCGCTCCCACGGCCCGATGTGCTCGTCACCGGCAAGGGTCGTGTCATATGGGCTCGCCCCGGTTCGTTCAACGTGGGCACAATAGTCCGCGAATTCTGTCACATGCGGGATGCTGGACTGGGCACAAGCGTCCCGGTTCCCAACAACGTGCAATACGGACCGAGCACGCGTCAAAGCAACATTGAAGAGGTTTTCTGTATTCTCGAGGAATCCTCGCGCGCCAGATGGCAAGTCCGAGGAAACGCATGGTGAAAAAAGGATGATATCGCGCTCGTCTCCCTGAAACCCGTGGACCGTGTCGACCGTTAGCTGCGCCAGGTTCACAGTGTCGGCAGGCATCCGCTGTGAGATTTGTTCTTCTATCTTGTTGGCCTGTGCTCGAAACGGCGTCACCACGCCGACAGTCCCTGCGAATCGACGCTCCAAAAGCAGATCGATGACCTGCTGAACTACTGTCTCGGCCTCCTCCTGTATAATGACGCTGCCACCCGTCGGACGCTGAGCGCGGCCTGCGACATGAGTCCATCGCACCCCATAACGCCCGTCCGGCGGGGCAACCAGTCGACTGTAATCTGTCCAGACACGGAGGCTGTCCTGATACCACCGGTGGTTTGAGAATCCGACGATGTCGGTATGTGATCGGTAATGATCCCGAAGTTGAATAACGTGCCCTATAGCCCCACGGCTTATTGTGAGGTCAAAAAGCGAATTCTGACTATAGGCGAATATGGGTTCCACCAAGCTCGGGGCACGCGCAGCTTGCAGTTCTTGATCACGGCGGCGCTCAATATGCGTGACGTGTTGTAATTGGCGCGTGTCTCCAATAATTACGGCGCGTCCAGAGCGGTAAAGGAGGGGCAAGGCTGACGCAATATCGCATTGACTGGCCTCATCGATGATCAGCAAATCAAACATGTTGTCCGCCAGCGGCAAGCTGCCCCGGGCAGACAAGTTGGTGACGCACCAAGCGGGGATGTGGGTTGAGACGCGACGAAACACTTTGGCCATCTCTTTGCGTAGTCGAATGTATTGCTGTCCTCCCAGTTGGTCACTCTGTAGGCGTTCTAGGTATGCGCGAAAGTTGCCGATATCTTCCCGATCCTTGGGTGCCAGGCGATCCGGCGCTAGCCGCGCATGCAGCGACACCATCTCGCTGCTGAGCGCGCTGCTAGCGAATCGCGCCCGTCGCGCCTCCCGAGCGATGTCTTCTCTCTGTTTCCTTGCATGGACCTGCTCAAAGCCGGTCCTTAATCCTTCAATGACTTCTAATGCGTCTGTGACTCCCAGTGCATGGGAAATCCATACACGCCAATTCTGAAAGGAGCTTCGGTCGCTCGGCAACGGATCAAGGACCGGGCAACACGTCAAGGCCTCCACCGCAATCCTTTCAATTCGATTGCGGTCCGATGACGTCGATAGTCCATTTAACAGCCGTTTCAGCACACCTGCTGAACGATCCTCGCGCCGCTCAACGATCCTAAGAGCCTCATTCAGCCGACTTGTATCTGGTGGATCACCATTACCCTCGAGTTTCGCCCATTTGTCAGAGCTGTATTGTTGGCGCAAAGTGTTGTACGCCTTGCCACGGGAGTCCATTGCTTCATGGTCGCGCCGGATCGCACGCAACTGATCCTCCAGGTCATCCTGGTGGTCACGGAGTTGGCGATAACGCCCCCGAACCTCATCATACCGACGGCGATCCTCCTCAGAGGGTTGGAGGGCCAGCATGGCGGCCAGCCGTTGCGTTAACTCTGGGCGGAATCGGCTACCGGTGCGAATCAATATCGGATTCTCCGCCAACGCCGTCACCCGCTTCTCTACAACGTCAACGGCCTTGTTGTTCTTGCTGGCGAATAGCACGCGCTCCCCACGCATGTAGGCATCGGCAATCATGGACACGATGATCTGTGACTTGCCGGTTCCGGGCGGACCAGTCACGGCGGTCAGGAGCGAGCTTCGGGATTTGCGAATCGCCTCACGCTGCTCCTCATTCAGATCGCCTACCTCTACGGCGACGGTCTCGTCAGCCAAAGTACCATCGCGTTCGCCTAGGATCGTTGCAAGCGCCGTGTTTTCCCAGCCGGGCGCTCCCGAATCCGCCATCTCCTTCAAGTCTCGGATCAGACCATCGGTGAATCGAGGCCGCTCCATGACAAATAGTGCGCCGCGATTCACTATCCCGTGCGTCTGTTTGAGGTTTAGTGGACTGCTTTGATTGTTTGTCATTCGCAGAGGCTCAAGAGGTTCAATTGAATCTTCAAGGAACCGCATGTCGTCCATACGAGTGATCAGGCTCGAAACGAGATCGGCGGGCGGAGCATCCCCTGTGTCCAGAAGGCCCAGCGCATCCAGTATTTCTCGCTGTTCCTCACGTGACGATGCCTTCTGTTGGAGAAAGTGGGGATTCAATTGGGGCCACTCAGGTATCGCATGCAGCGTGAGCGTCTCGCCATCCAATTCATAATCAATCGGCCATGTAAGCAGAGGGGTAGCCTTGCGACCGGCCTGGATATAGATCGGATAGCCGAAGAGAAGCGTGTCACCGCCTGAGTTCGTAAGCTGATTTCGGAACGCACGCTGGCTGTCTTTGAGGGTCGTTGCGATCTTCGTAGCATCGGATGACCACGGTCCCTGCGCTGCGGGCCACGGAATGAACCGTTTTCCGGAATCGCTGAGCAACGCCGCAACAGGCCGCCCCTCATCCTCCCTAGCGCACTCGATATAGTACTGGAGAAGTTCCACAACTCGAGCGGGGAGTGGCCGGCCCTTACCTTTCGTCGTCACCTTCAACTGTCCTTGCTTACCCCTTCTCCCTCAACCCCTCCAACATCCGCTCCGGGTGAATCGGAATCTCATACGGCCGCACCCCGCAGGCGTCATAGACCGCGTTGGCTATGGCGGCGGCTGTCGTGATGTTCGAGTGCTCGCCGATCGCCTTGATGTTGTAGTTGCCCCAGCCGCTCGGCGCCTCCACCAGGATCGTTTCTAGCTCCGGGATGTCCGGCTGCGTCGGCGCCTTGTAGTCCGCCAACGATGGGTTAGCAACGCGCCCGGACTCATCAACCGTCAGGTCCTCCATCATCGCGTGGCCCAAAGCCTGAACCAGGCCGCCCTCCACCTGCCCGTGGAAGCCGATGGGATTCAGCACGCGGCCCACGTCGTGCACCGCCGTCACCTTCTCTACCGTCACGCGCCCCGTGTCCGTATCCACGCTGACCTCCGCGACCTGCGCGACGAAGGATGTCATCGGCGACCTCATCAGCGGCCCGCCCTCCGGTATCTTGTTGCGGCCTGAAATCGGCTCGCCGCTCCGACGCACGATGTCCTCCATCGGGATGCTCTCATTCGTGCGGGAATTGACCAGCGCGCCGTTCGCGTACTCCACAACGGACTCATCCCAGCCATTGAACTCCGCGGCCAGCCGCTTGAGCGTCGTCTTGACCTCTTCCGAGGCCTCCGAGGCGGCCATGGGCCCGACCATCGATGCGCGAGAACCGCCGAAGCCGAGGTCGAACGGGCCGGCATCCATCTCATCCGTGCTGAACGGCACGACTTTGACGCGCTCGATTTCTACCTGCATCTCCTCGGCGACCGTTTGGCGAATGATGGTGTTTACGCCGGTGCCGGGGTCAAAGAATGACGTGCGCGCCGTGATGCCGCCGTCCTCCTCAACAATCACGACCGACTGCGTCATGCCGCCGAATTGCGGCCGATGGCCATAGGCGATGCCGCGGCCCACGTTCGCCGGGCGAGTCTCCGCCATCTTGCCGGCGCGGGCGGCCTCCTCAATGATCTTGTCCGCGATGATGCCTGTAAACCCGTGGCCGGTCGGCGTATCGTCGCCCTCATGCACAACGTTCTTGAGGCGGAATTCGACGGGATCCATGCCGAGCTCTTCCGCGATGACATCCATGATGGATTCGCCCGCGAATATGCCCTGGACCTCGCCGGGCCCGCGCTGGAACCCGCCGGGGACCGTGTTGGTCGCCACCTGCCAGCTATCGATGCGCGTGTTGGGAATGCGATACGGCCCCGCCACCTCGTTTGCGCCAGGCAAGCTGCCGCTTGGTGAATATGCGCGATAGGCGCCCGCGTTGAAATAAATGTCTGACTCCCACGCCGTGATCGTCCCGTCGCGCTTCACGCCAACCTTCACGTTAATCTCCGAGCGGTGGCGGGGATTCATCGCCATCAGCTCCTCGGAGTAATCCATGGCGAACTTCACCGGGCGCCCCGTCTTCTCGGCCAGCGCGTAGCAGATCGGCACGCCGACAATGTCGCCCTTGCCGCCGAAATCGCCGCCGACATACGCAAAGTTGATAACGACCTGCGAGGCCTCCCGGCCCGTTAGCGCCGCGATCGCCATGCGATTGGACATCGGCGACTTTGTGCCAATCCACGTCTGTACCGTGCCGTCGTCATCGATGGCGACCACGCAGTTGTGCGGCTCCAGGTACAGCTGATGCGTTCGCGAAGTCTCAAAATCGCGCTCGATGATGAGGTCGGCCTCCGCCATGCCTTGCCCGACGTCGCCCTTGCTCCAGTTGTTGTGAACGACGAGGTTGGACGGCTCTTCCAGCGGATCCGTGACGCCGCCGTAGGTATTGAAATCGGGGTGGAGGATCGGAGCGTCCGGGGCGCGTCCCTCGGCTATCGTGACGACGGCCGGCAGCTCCTCGTACTCCACGTCGATGAGGCCGAGCGCCGTATCCGCGGTCTCCTCGTCGTCTGCGGCGACGGCGGCCACCTTGTCGCCGATGTACAGGACGCGATCCCACGCGATGATCGGCTCATCCTGAATCGTCTTGCCCCAGCGCGTCCCCTCCACGTCCTTGCCGGTGATAACGGCGTGGACGCCGGGCAAAGCCAGCGCCGCGGAAGCATCAATGGAGACGATGCGTGCATGAGCGTACGGGGATCGCAGCACCTTGCACCACAGCGTTCCCGCCGGAAGAACGTCGATGGAGTATTTGCCTGCGCCGGTGACCTTCTCCGGGCCGTCCGCGCGGCCAACCGGCTGTCCAATAACGCGATGCTCTGTAGTTGCCATGTGAATCGTCCCTTCCCCAATAAACGCCCGTCCGCGGCCAATGCGCCGCGGAATCTATGGGAATTATACGTGACGGGCGGCCTTCGCCCGAATCTTCGGATCGCGGTTCCTATCGTCCACGCGAACTGCGACGCGCAATCATTTTGATGAGTCTCAGCAGTGCCAGGCTACTAGATAACGTTTCCTGGTTAGCATCCTCCGGTGGTTGCGCTGACGCTGGCGTAGTCGTGCCAGCGGTTCGAGTACTGCGCCTCGACCTGGAAGTCGTAGTTCGTGTTGCACGTGAGGCTGGACACGGTTGCTTCCTGCCGCCGCATACTCCATGTACTGATGTCGATATACGAGCCGAACGTCCAGTCCGTTGCGTCTGCGAGACGGTAGTTGACGCGGACGTCCTGCAGGTACGTGCCGGTCGGCCTCACCTTGTCCCAGCTTACACGGACGCTGGTTGCGGTCACGTCGCCGACTGAGGGATTACCTCTGCTGGGAATCTGGAGTGGGCGTGGGTGTTGGTGTCGCGGTCGGTGCCGGCGTCGGCGTGGGTGTCACGACAGTGGGGCCCGTGCTCGTTTCGCGGATGCGCAGCATCAGCAAATCACCGTCCTCCCATGCCGCGCTCGCGACACTCCATGTCCACGTGGCGGCCGTTCGGTTGACTGTGGCGTCGGAGACATTCAGCGAGGTGTCGATGGAGCCGTTCAACTCGATGAAGTCCAGCGTCTGCGCGGACAGCGAGACGTGGTCATCCAGCGTCAAGACGACGGAGTTGCTCCGCCAGACGAGGCTCTCTATCTCATAGTCATCGCTGCTGACGGTGAACTCATCCGGCTCAATGACCCCCGACGATCCCGTCGCCCCAACACCGCCTGCGGTCAAATCCACCGGATCAAAGAACGCTTCGTGCAACGTGCCCGTAGGAGCCGTGACGGTGACGACATGCACAGAGTATGCGTCGGTGGGCTTGAAGTTGCATGGGATGGCGCTGTAGTGCTGAGAGTTGTAGTGGCCGCGGTAGGAGCCTGCGGGCAGCGGCCGCGCCAAAGCCAGCATGTGCTCGTACCCGTTGGCGGAGGATTCGTCGTCATCAACGATCAATGCCTGAAAGAGACCATGATTCGGGCCGCTCAGCCAGTAGTTATTGTACTTTGGTTCCTGATGATTATTCACCCCGCTGTATACCATCGTACCCGCCGCTGCGCCGGAGGCCAGCGCCTTCTGATCGATGGGCGGACTCGATGGTTCTGCGCGGTAAACTCTCTCACGAAGAATCCTGTCGCTGATGCATTCCTCGAACCCCGGGATTCCCTCTCCTGCTTGCAGCTCGGCCTTCATCGCCGCTATATTCGCCCTCAGTTCCGTCAGCGCAATAGTCGGCGGCGGGGACTGCGCGCCGTCGGTGATGAGTGCGGGATCGACGGCTGAGCGGGCTGCGCCTGAGGCTCCGGCCTGCGCCGGCAGCCATGCCCGGCTCAGGGTGTCCACCGTATAGTCCCACCACTGTTCCCTATCGTGGGGCATTGAGAACGCGGCCCTCCTGGTGGCGGAGCTCCGGGATACGTCCGAACCCGTCGAGGTTTCGGACGCCGTCTGGACCAATCCGACGAAGAGCGCTGCCTGCCGATCGTCCCACGCGGTGTTGCGCTGCGACGCGCCGTAGTTCGCTACGGTGAGGGCCTGGTGTTCCAGTGAGAATATTTCATCGCCGCGCGCCACCACCAGGAGCTCCGTCGGACCGCTCCCCTCCAGGTATTCGTGAACGGTGAACCGCAGCTCGTGCATTGGCCGGTAGGTCGTTGTTCCGCCCTCGCCGGGAACTTCTTCAGTCCCCGCCGTGACAGACAGAAGCGAGGCCCACACAACGACCCGCGAATCGTTGTTCAACGCGTTGTATATCTGCTCCTCCAGCGAGGGAGCGACGGACCAGGGTATATACGAATGGACTTGTATCTCCGGGTCTGCGTTGGGCTGCGCCCCTGTTTCCGACGTTGCCTGAGGACCGCCGCAGGCCGCAAGGAAGACGATGGCGATGGCGAGGCACAATGCCGTTAGGACGGAGAGATGGCTTCTCGTGAAGCCGGTTACCGTCATGGCGCTTCTCCTAATGGGCCGTATGATACTCATAGATGGCCTTGGCCCCCTTCTTGTCAGCATCTGTGAGACCGCAGAAGGCGCCGCCACATGTCGGAACGCCGCCGCTCATGATGTTGCCGTGGGGGCCTCATCGCCCGTTGTGCACCCCAAGGCGAGCCGCAGCGCCGCGAGAATGAGAAAGAACACCAACGGAACACGCTGATTGTCTAATCTGCCCATGTGCGCCACTGTACGGCCTTTCGCCGATACCGTAACCCGGTTCAGGAGGGCAGTGGTCGCCCGGAGCCTACTCCGCCCCCACATCAATCAGATACCGCACAATTGGCGGTGAGGCGACCCGCCGAGCAAGCTCCAGCAGAGTTGTATCCTGAGAATCGAAATCATTTACATTGGCGCCCGCATCAACGAGCGCCTTTACCAATTCGATGTTATTGGCCAGGATTGCATAACTAAGAGCCGTGCTGCCATTTGCGTCGCAAGCGCCCACGTCGGCGCCGGCCTCAAGAAGGAGCTGAACCTTCTCCGACGACTGCAACTCCACTGCAAACCGGAGTGCCGGCTTCCCTGACCCATGGCTGCCGTTGGGGTCGGCGCCTGCGCTGAGCAGCATGCTGAGTCCCTCGACGCCTTCTGCTCGCACGGCGGTCATGATGACCGCATTTCCGCTACCGTCGCGCCCATTGACGTCCGCTCCGGCCTCGATGAGGAACTTCGTGATCTCCTCTGACTCCAGCAGCGCCCACACCAGCAGGTTGGATCCCCCGAATGCCCGCTGGTTGACGTCAGCGCCTCTCTCCACCAGGTACTGGACTATTTCAAGGTTCCCTCTCGAAATCGCGTCCCGCAATGGCGGACTGCCGTCTCCGTCAGGCGCATTCACGTCCGCGCCCGCCTCAACAAGGAATTTCACAAACTCCAGGTTCCCTTCCCAGATTGGACCCCCGATCAACAGGTCCCCATTCCAATCGCGCCTGTTAATGTCTGCGCTTGCGTCCAGGAGCAATTGCGCCATCTCAATGTTCTTGGCCACGTTGACGGCAGACCAAAGCAGAGTATTGCCTGTGCGGTCTCGGCCATTAACATCAACATCGTCCGCCAGGAACCTTTCCACTGCGGCGATATTCCCTCTCCGCACTTCAGATCTTATATCCGTAATTCGTGGATCGGCCACACACGGCGACTTGTCCTCATTTGGCGCGCCCGTGATCTCTCGTGTCGCTCGCTCAATAGTCCATTCTCTCTCTGAGGCAACCGCACTGAAGCTGATCGTCTTGTCATCGAGTTCGAGGTCCCGAACGTCAATCGTCTCGCCATCTGAGAATGTGGCAAAGTGGCCGAATCCGTCAGCGGTGACATCGAAGAAACAGTAGGTGTCTGCAATGCTGCAGATGTCTCCGGGTATGAGAACCATTCCTGCTGTGCAGTCATCACGATCAGGCTCACGCGGCCAAGGCGTGATCCCTCCTGCCCTCGATGGGGGTGGCTGTGGCAAGCTGATTATGATCCTCGCCATTCCGTCAGTTTCTGTCTGCAGATCACAGACGCACAGCTTTTCGTCCGGCTTGACGGCTCTCGAGAACAGTTCACGCCCGTTGACTGCCCCGTCCAGTATCGAATCACCGCCCTCAAGGACAATCAGGTCAAAGAAGCTGTCCCAGTTATTGCTGAACGAGCACCCTTCGCGCGGCTCCAGCCGCAGCCCCACGACACAGTCTTTTAGCGGCACAGCGGTCGCAGTGGGAGTTGGTGGGGGGATAGGCGTACTTGTGGCAGTGGGCAACGGTGTTAGAATCCTTGGGACTGCGGTCAGCCGCGTCACTCCCGAAGGTGAGGCGATCTCCGTTGCGCCAGTTTCGGAGGTTGCAGTGGGCGCCTCATCGCCCGTTGTGCATCCCAGCGCGAGCAGCAGCGCCATGACAGAGGCAACGATCGCTAGCCTTAAGTTCATTCCGTCCATTAGCTGCATAGTTGCCTATGCGCAGTATCGCTGGCTCAACGGGATAGCCATTCTAACCCTTGAGCTGAGCGTCGGCCTCTTGGCGCTGAGCGTGGTCCAGGCCCCACCACGTCACCCAGTCGGTCTCATCGCCCTCTTGCGGCGGGTCCTTGTAGAGCGCCGCCGCGCGACGGACGATCCCCGTGACCACTCCTGACTGATACGCCGAGTCGAGAGTTCCGCCGGAAATTCGATCCTGCCGCAGGAGTGCCGTAAGCAGCCTGCTGATCTGCATGGGAGTTGCCGAGGCGATGGCCTCCGGATCTCCGCGAAGATTCTCGGCCTCGGGCGTTGCCGCCCAATCTCCCCACTTGAATCCCTGCACCCAGCCGTTGTCGTAGCAGTACTCCAGGAAGTCCCGCGCGACTCGAGACAGGTCATGCCTCGGCGCGCCGCCATCGGCAGGGGTTGCCATGCGGCCAAACTCAAAGTCCGGCCTTTCAAACTGCGGGAGGAACACGGCCAGAGCGCCCAGCCGCCGCTGCAATGATCCCGCGCTGGAGGCGTGCGTCGCCATATCCTTGCGCATCCGATCCTGTTCCGTAGCCATGTCGCGCCCCTCCATTCCGCACCGTCATTCAATCAAGCGATATCGATACGATACGCCGAACCACGACGAGGAACACCTTTAGTCGGCGAACGGTGTGGGCAGACCGCTCACGGAGAGGCGGCGCACAGGCGATTCAGGATGGACTCATCCGTCAGCCTCTCTGCCTGTCTCGCCAGGTCGCAGGGCGTAACGCCCGAATCGGTTACGGCCTGAATGTTGGCCCCGCGATCAAGCAGCAGCTCCAGGACCCCTGGCTTCCGGTTGAACACGGCGACATGCAGTGGGGTCACATTGTGCAGGGTCCGCCCGTCCGTCAACGTAATCGTGGCGTCGATTTCGACGGGAGTCCCATCATCAAGCAGCGCTTCGATGTCCGCCCGTGAGCCGCCCGCGGCCGCAAGGTGAATTGGGCTAACACTCATGCCCTGAATGCTCAAGGGTCCGGGCGTTGGGGTTGGTTCAGACGCTTCTCGTTCTTCAACGCCCCCGCACAAGCGTTCAAGAACCCCTGTGTCTGCAAATGTATCGTCGAATTGAGCTGATCGACATGGCGTGAACCGACCATAGTGCTCCGCAAATGGATCAGCGCCTCGATCCAGCAAGAGCTCGATAACCTCCACGCCGGGGTTTGAAGCCAGAATTGCGATTTTCAGGGGCGTCGCGCCATTCGAGTCTTGCGCCTCAATATCCGCGCCCCTTTCCAATAGCAGAGCAATCAGGTCCAGATTGCGGGCCGTCACCGCCGCGTGCAACGGAGTCCAGTGGGCGATGTTGTCCCCGACATTGACGTCCGCGCCGTGGTCCAGCAGCAGTTCGGCCACATCAACCGAGTCGACCATGTGCAGGACAGTCAGGCCGTCAGAATCCGCCCAATTCGCGTCCGCGCCATAATCGAGAAGCAGGGCCGCCGCCTCAACGTTGTCGTTGCGAACCGCCCACCCCAATTCTCCGCCTACATC
The DNA here is from genome assembly GCA_965237465.1 of Dehalococcoidia bacterium. Classification (GTDB taxonomy): domain Bacteria; phylum Chloroflexota; class Dehalococcoidia; order UBA6926; family UBA6926; genus VXMO01. The sequence goes on along the minus strand of OZ250138.1, from coordinate 1,571,950 downwards.
GGGGTCTGCCCCGTGCTCCAGCAACAGTCTCGCAACGCCCAGACCGTCCTCCAGGAATATCTGGCGGGATCTCAGCGCCTCAGATAGCGGGGGGGCGCCCGTTTCATCCAGTGCATTGACGTTCGCGCCACGTTCCAGCAGTAGTTCAACAATCTCCGGATCGCCGTGCGTCGCTGCGCGGTGAAGCGAGGTCTGCCCTCGCTCATTGACAGCATCGACATTCGCTCCGGCGTCGAGCAGCAATTCGACGATGGCGAGGTTTTCGCTATACCGGACGGCATCATGGAGCGGCGTCATTCCTTCCTCGTCCTGGGTATTGACGTCACCACCGCTCTCCACAAGATCCCGCATCGTCTCCGCATCCGCGTCTTCCTGCACGGCAATGTGGAGCGGCGTGCGCCCCAACTCGTCCCGTGCATTCGGATCCATCGCGCACCCAACCGCGAACGCCAGCGCCAAGAGTAAGAGCGCAAATACAGTGGAGGGCAATCTGGTCATTACATAAGCCTCCGCACGCCATAACCATACGCCCAAAGATGGACAGCGCTACTCGACGCGCCGCGCCCTGCTACCGTTGATCCTGTGAATACCCCGCGCGAGTCCGAGGCCCTTCAAGACCCGCTGCCCATCCTGCGCGCCGGGGCGGAACGGCTTGGCGTCCCCCTCAATCCTCAGCAGCTTGACGCCTTTCGCATCTACCGCGATGAGCTGCTGTCGTGGAACGCAGGACGCGCCAACCTAACGTCAATCACGGCGCCGGAAGACGTGGAGACCCTGCTATTCCTTGAAAGCCTCGCCTGCGTTGCAGCCCTGCCGCAGCAGGCGGGGCTCCGGCTAATCGACATCGGCTCAGGCGGAGGATTTCCGGGGGTGCCTCTCGCCATCGCTTCCCCGCGGCTGGATATCACGCTCGTCGAGGCCACGGGCAAGAAGGTTCGGTTCCTGGAACACATCATTGGGCTGCTCGGTCTCAGGAATTGCCGCGCTCTTCAGGGCCGCGCCGAGGACCTGGCGCATGACCCGGAGCACCGTGAGGTGTATGACGCTGCAGCCGCCCGCGGGCTCGCTCCTCTGCCCGCTCTCGTCGAGTTGTGCCTGCCGTTTGTTCGTGTTGGCGGCGTGCTTATTGCCCCCAAAGGCGCGGACGCGGAAATAGAAATCCATGCCGCGTCAAACGCGCTCGCCGCGCTTGGCGGAGAGTCCGGGGGAATCATCCTGCCTGACCCCGAAACTCCCATCCCCGCCGATCACCGCCTGGTCCTCATCCGCAAGTCCTCCCCCACGCCCTACAGGTACCCCCGACGAAATGGTGTGCCAACACGCCGCCCACTGTGACCGACATGAATGATCAATCGCCCCTGCCGGACACGTCCAAATCTCCGTCTCAGGCTCTCCGACGCCGCATACTGCACCCGGCGACGCTGCTCTCGTCGAGTTGTGCCTGCCGTTTGTCCGCGTTGGCGGCGTGCTCATTGCCCTCAAAGGCGCGGACGCGGAAATGGAAATCCATGCCGCGTCAAACGCGCTCGCCGCGCTTGGCGGAGAGTCCGGGGGAATCATCCCGCCTGACCCCGAAACTCCCATCCGCGCCGACCACCGCCTGGTCCTCATCCGCAAGTCCTCCCCGACGCCCTACAGGTACCCCCGACCGAATGGTGTGCCAACGCGCCGCCCGCTGTGACCGACATGAATGATCAATCGCCCCCGCCGGACATGTCCGAATCTCCGTCACGGGCTCTCCGACACCGCATTCTCCACCCGGCGACGCTGCTTTCCTTCGGCGTCGCCGTCCTTCTGTTATTCGCGCTCGCGAGGGGGACGGACATCAATGTATCTGCCATGGCGGAGGCGATTCGAGAGAGCAACCCCTTCCTGCTTGCCCTGGCATTCGTCGTCTATTACCTGAACTTTCCGATTCGCGGCTTGCGTTGGAAAATCCTTGCCCAAAACGCCGAACGAGCGACGCAAAGCGACGCCGCACCGCTGCCGTCCGTGCGCGCATTCGGCGAATCCGTCTTTCTCGGCTGGTTCGTCAACGCAATCTCCTGGTTCCGCATGGGCGATCCTTACCGTGCATATCTGATCACGAGGCAGCGCGAGGGCGCCTCCTACCCGATGCTCCTGGGCACTCTCATAGGTGAGCGCGTCGTAGACGTGACAACGTTCGCCGTGGTGCTGGTCCTGAGCGGCGTATTCCTGTTGGGCGAGGCGTCTCGAACAGCCTTCGCCATCTCCGCGCTGGCCATTGTGCTGGGCGGCGGCGGAATCATCCTCATCGTTGTATTGGCGGTCGCCAGGGAGCGAGCCACATCACGACTGCCGCAACGCATCCGGGCATGGGCCGAGCGGCTCCGTGACGGCGCAGTTCAGAGCCTGAACGGCCGGATGCCCGCAATCACGATGCTCAGCCTCGCCGCGTGGGCGGTGGAAATAGCGCGGCTCCTGTTGGTAACGTGGGCGCTCGGCATGGACGTACCGCTGCCCGTCATCGCCTTCGTCGCGCTCGCCCACAACCTGATCACAGCGATTCCAGCGACACCCGGCGGCCTCGGCCTCGCAGAGGCAGGCATGGTCGGCCTCTTCCTACCATGGATGCCAATTGAGGACGCCGCAGTGCTGACGGCCCTGGACCGCTCGATCTCATGGTTGAGCGTGGTTGTGATTGGCGCGATCGTTTTGGCGTGGCGTGAGGGGGTTCGGCGGGGGAGGTACTAAGCCGTCGCGGGGCCGCTGAACTCTCAACTGCTAGAGCAGGTTTGGGGTTAGCTGTCCTCCTCGTCGTCAAGATCAAGCAGAAACACCTGCCTCAACGGTATCGCCTTCCGAAAATCCTCGGAGAGCTTGTCGTAATGCTCAATGAGCAAGTCCACAAGCTGCAGACCAGACAGTAGCTCTAAGTTGATGTCACTGTCCGCCAGCTTTTGTGCGTCTTGCGTATACCCGTGGGCGGAAACAAACAGTTTCTTGCCGGACTCACGCGTCCCGCGAAGGTTTCTTACGTCGCTATTGCCGACAGGTCCTGCATGATTCTTGACCTGCACGATGATTTGTTCGAAGTTGAAATGTCCATGCCGGGCAATCAAATCGACGCCGCCGTCCGGCCCGGGACCATGCTCGTCAACCTCAAGACCCATCGCCCTGAGTACCTCCGCGACCACCTGTTCAAAGTCGTGCCCCGGAAATGTCCGAACAATGTGCTCCAAAATGTGCCGACGGGCTTTCGCGTCTACTCGTGATGGATCTATCTCAGCAACATCAATCTCCTTCTGACCTGATTGCCCTCCAAGCAGCAACCCAATCTCCGCCTCATGGTGACTTATGTTAGAGACTGTCTGTCGGCCAAGTGATTTCTTCAATGCTGGTGTCAAGTCGTCTCTGCGAACAGAAGAATGCCATGCCACCGAAAGTTGATGAGGATGGACGGGATGCGATTCCACGTATGTATAGTCGCTCGTTATCATGCCGATAAGGTACTGCCGATCTTCCACACTTGTGATGACCCGGTCATCTATCTGGAGCTCATTTGCGAATCGATACAGACTGCCTGTGTCTGCACTAATCTGCCTTGGTTTCGCGTCGGGCCTACGCTGTTTAACCTGCTCACGAATCTGTTCGCGGGAGAGGCCGTTGATATCGCCTATCTCCCTTCCCCCAAAACCGATAGCGACGAAGCCGCCCTCTTCTACGGAGTCCCGAATTTTCATATCGGACCGCACCACCCAATAGTTGGCCATCTGACCCTCTCCCCTCCAGTTGAACCGACAAACTCTCAGATCGCAGTCTATCAGCGACGGTTACTAGCGCCCCCCGGCGGGCCCCTCACGCCGTCGCCCGCCGGTACATTACCGTTGTGGCGGCCAGCGCCACTATTGTCATGACGATGAGGATCGAAATGCCGGGCAGGATGTCTTCCCACACCCACCCGACTACGACGACGGCGCGAATGGCCTCCACCACGTAGTTCACGGGGTTGATGGACACAGCAACCTGGAACCACTCCGCCATGAGTTCCCTGGGCATGAACGCGGTGGTCACGAATATCGCCGGCAAGAAGAAGCTGCACATTGATTGCGTCACCTGAACGCTGCGTGTCCTTATGGCGATAATCAGCCCAAACATGACCACGCAACGCCAAAAAGTGTCCCCAGCAACATGATGGCCAGCAGCCCCAAAATGCCGGACTCCGGCGATGCCCCCATGATGATGCCCACGATGACGATCGTCACTCCCTGGATTGCGCCACGCGTCGCAGACACGAGAAGTACGCCGAGCAGGATGGAAATGCGCTAGATGGGCGCAAGGAGGAGCTTGTTAAGGTAGCCGGAGAGGTCGTCCGTCAGAAGGTTGAATCCGGCGTCAAGTACGTGACATAACTTTCCGTGGGAAATCCGGGCAACAACGAGACTTTGTCAAAGGCCGCCACGAATACCACCATGAAGATGATATTGATAAAGATAGACGGTAATATTTGCCCCGGCTGACTAATCCACACTCGGAAATTGCGCAGGTAGATATACCAGGTCTGGAGAGTGAGGCTGACAACCATTCTTACCTGCCGTCGCTCAGACCGAGCCAGGGCCGGAACGCGTTGTTCATCTCGTCCCCGCCTGTTTCCTCATCACGAATCGTGCGGCCGGTGTGTTGCAGGAACACATCGTCCAGCGTCGGGCTTGCCACCGAGAGGTTTGACACGGGAATGTCGTTCTCGCCGAGCAGCTGCAAAAGGCCCGGAACCGCCGCGCCTCCGTTAGGTGTCGTAACTGCCAGACCGTCCTGCACGCGCGCCGTGGACAACACATATTCCAGCTCATCCATCAGCGCTTGCGCCCTTGAAATCTGCGACTCGCGCTCCTCAGCCGTTTCAGGCTCAGTGACGGCTATCGTCACGACGTCCCCGCCGACCTCCTGTTTAAGCTCTGCAGGGGATCCTTCCGCGACGATCTTGCCTCGATCAATGATCGCCAGCCATCCGCACAGCCGATCCGCCTCATCCATCATCTGCGTCGTCAGCATGATGGTGACGCCCTCCTCCGAGTTCATGCGGCGCAGGTGATCCCACATGGTGATGCGACTCTGCGGTTCGAGGCCGGTGGTCGGCTCATCCAGAAAGAGAACCTTGGGCTCATGGACAAGGGTCGCGACGAGATCCAGCCTGCGCCGCATTCCGCCGGAGAACGTCCCAATCTTCTTATCCGCGACGGAGGACAGACCGATCATCTCCAGCGGCTCCGAAGCGCGTCGACGGGCAAGGTCGCTGCGCAGGCCGTAGAGTCGCCCCTGCAAGGTCAGGAAGACGAGTGCCCGCCTCTTGGAATTCTCTGGTCGAGGCGCTGTGGCTCCCTGCGCGTCTAAGAGCAGCTGGCCCCCAACGTCTGCGCCACGAATCGTAGTTCGGCGGCTCCAGCCCCCCGGTCTCGTCTACCGCTGACAGGGAGCGCCGTTGCCTGCCACTTCGCGCCCCCCCCAACAGTGCCCCCCGCCTTGCCCCTCTGCCGCCCCCGCCCCTATACTGCTATTCGTTATGCCTAAGAGAACCTACCAACCCAAAGTGCGCCGCCGTAAGCGCGTCCACGGCTTTCGTCACCGGATGCGCGAACCCGGCGGCCGCTCAGTCATCTCTCGACGGCGCTCCAAGGGGCGGCATCGTCTCACTGTCTAGACGCATCCCATGCCTCCGCGGGCGCCGGACTCCCGTTTGCGTCGCCGTGCAGACTTCCTGCGCGTGTCTGACGTTGGAAAGGGCAAAGCCAATAACCTCGTCGTCCTCAGATACGCGCCCAACAGCCTTGACGTCACGCGGGCCGGCTTCTCCGTCAGCAAGCGCGTTGGAGGCGCGGTGCGGCGCAACGCCGTCAAAAGGCGGCTGCGAGAGGCCGTGCGCAAGCTCGCCCCGCCGGAGTCGTCAGTGGACCTGGTGCTCATCGCGCGACCGGAGATTGCAGAGGCCAATTATCACCGCATCGAGGCGGCCGTGACGGATGTGCTTGCGCGCGCCGGGTTTGACCTGGTTGCGAGGCCGAACGCGCCGTCCGTCGATCAAGAATCCACGAACTGACAGACCAACAACGCCATGACATTCATCGCCGTCAGCCTCATTCGGCTCTACAAGCTCATCGTGTCCCCGCTTCTGCCCTCCATGTGCCGCTATTCGCCGACATGCTCGGAGTATGCGCTTGAGGCAATTCAGCGCCACGGGGCGCCCAGAGGGATTCTGCTCGCGGCGCGTCGGCTGGCTCGGTGCCATCCCTTCCGGGAAGGGGGATTTGACCCTGTTCCCTAGTCAATCTCACCGTCTCTCCTGGGCGTCCGTAGCCCGAGGCCAAGTCGCCAACCGGCTTGCCCGAGTCCTGCCAGGACTCGCGTTGCTTGCCATCGTCGCGTTGCTTTTCTCGGCCGGATGCACAGCGGGAAGCCTTTACTCGACGACCGTCTGGGCTGCGCCCGTGTTTCTTGACGATGACACCGTCGCGCTTGGCACGGAGACCGGCCACATCGTCATCGGCGACATAACAACCGGCGTTGAACAGGGGCGATGCCTCACCGGCGAGGGCCGCAACGGCGTACGCGCCGTCTACGGAACTCCCGTGATCAACGACGGCTTGATCTATGCCGGCGGATTTGATGGCGTGCTTTACTCCATCACGCCGGCCACCCTCTTCCCGGACTCGGAGGCGGACTGCACGCCCTTCTTCCAAGCGGACTCGGCAATCGTCGGAGGGCCCGCCATCACCCCCGATGGAGCGATTCTATTTGGCACAGAGGGGGGCACGCTCTATGCCCTTGACGCCTCCAACGGCCGGGCGCTGTGGACATTTCAGGCCGACGACGGCATCTGGGGAACGCCCATCCTCGGTGATGGGCTCGCCTACGTTGGCTCCCTGAGCGGCGTCCTGCACGCCGTGCGCCTGGGCGGCGGGGGGGGAACAGCCGGATCTGAAGCGTGGAGGCATGAGGCGGGCGCGGCCATCGGCAGCGTCACTCTGGCGGACGGCGTCCTGTACGTCGGGGCCTTTGATCGCAATCTCTACGCATTGAACGCCTCCAATGGCGCGCCAGTATGGCAAGCCCCATTCACCGCTGACAACTGGTTCTGGGCCGCCCCAATGGTCCTTGACGGTCTGGTATTCGCCCCATCGCTTGATCACAACGTCTATATCCTCAGCGCGGCCACTGGCGTACTGGTCAGCGACCCTATCAGCACGGGCGGCGCCATTCGCAGCGAACCGGCCCTCGTGGCCGATCGAATCATCGTGGCGAATGAGGAGGGCGAGACGTGGTGGATTGACCCCGTCACCGGCCTCGGCATAGTCGGCGGAAAGTTGCCCGCGGCAATGTACGCGCCCATCGTGCCGTACGGAGACAACGCCGCATTGTTTTTCGCTCAGGACGGCATCCTGTACCGCGCCTCTCCAGCGCTCCGACAACCCGTTCGGATATTTCCACTAGGGTAGGCGCAAAAGCATATGGAACTCTTAGGCGACATCTTCATCTTTCTGCTCTTGCAGCCAATGCTCAACGGGCTGGTGTTCCTGTACGCCCTATTGTTTGACAGCATGGCGTTGGCCATCGTCGCCCTCACCGTCATCGTGCGGGTGGCCTTCTACCCGCTGACTCTCAAGCAGCTGAAATCCTCCGCGCGGATGCAGTCATTGCAGCCGCAGATGCAGGCCATTCGGGCCCGCTTCAAGGACAATCCGCAGGTGCAGCAGCGGGAAACAATGAAGCTGTACCGGGAGGCCGGCATCAACCCCATTGGATGCCTTGGCCCCATGGTCGTGCAGTTCCCCATCTGGATCGGTCTGTATTGGGCCATCATCAAGGGTCTGGGCAACCTGCCGGGAAGCTTCGTGTATCTCTCGCAGCGGCTCTATTCCTGGCTGCCCGTTGGCGGCGAGGTGCTGCCCTTGAATACAGACATGTTTTGGATAACCGGAACGCTGGATCTCTCGGCGCCGGATCCGACGCCCCTGCTGCCATTGCTCGTTGCCGCGTCCACGTGGGCGCAGCAGCGCATCATGCAGCCGCCGGCCATGTCCGATCAGCAGCGCCAGCAGCAGCAAATTATGCTGTTCATCTTCCCCATCATGCTGGGCTTCCTCGCCTTTACTTTCCCATCGGGACTAGCAATATACTGGATGGTCTCCAATCTGATCACTATTGGCATGCAGGGATTCATTTCGGGGTGGGGGAATCTCTTGCCGGGGCGGCCTCGGTTGAACCTGTTGTCGCCAACTTCACCCACACCAGCCGTTGAGACGAGGTCGAACGATGGAGCAGAGTCTGGAAGCGACGGGGCGGACAGTCGAGGAGGCGATTCAGCACGGTCTCGAAGAACTGGGCCTCGACCTCGACGACGTCGACGTAGACGTTCTTAGCGAGGGACGTTCCGGCCTCCTGGGCCTCCGCACTGAGGAAGCTCGCGTCCGTCTCACTCCGCGCGACGACGATGACGACGATGAATCTGACGACCTCTCCTTTACCACGCTGGCGGAAGACGCGGACAGCGCCCGCGACATCCTGGCTGAACTCCTGACCCTGATGGGCGTGGAAGCGCAAATCTCGATGTACGTTCCGGGCAGTGATCCGGCGAGATCCTCCGAGCCCGGAGAGCCTATCCTGCTTGAGATTGAGAGGGAAGACGCCGGCCTCCTGATTGGCCGGCGCGGACAGTCGCTCCGTCACATCCAGATGCTCCTCACGACGATCGTTTCCCGGCGCCTCGGACACTATGTCCCCCTGCGCATAGACGTTGAGGGCTATCAACAGCGCCACGTCTATCGTCTGGAGCAGATAGCTCTCCGCGCCGCCGACCACGTCCGGCGGCGCCGGCGGTCCATCACCCTCGATCCTATGTCTGCCGCAGACCGACGCATTATCCACATGACCCTCGCCGATAACAGGAACGTCGTCACCGGCAGCACCGGCCAGGGGGAAAATCGGCGCGTCACCATCGCACAGGCCGGGGGCGCAGGCGGCGGTCGCTCCGAGGCCCCGCGACGCCAGGCAGCGCCGACAATCGCCCCGCCTCCGCCGCCCGATGACCTCGACGACGATGAGTACGAGGATGACGAGTACGTCGACGATCTTGAGGACACCGATGAGGATGACGACGACTACGAGGACGATGACGAAGACCTCGAAGACGATGACGAAGACCTCGAAGACGATGACGAAGACTCCGAGGACGACGACGAAGACCTCGAAGACGATGACGAAGACCTCGAAGACGATGACGAGGAGTACGACGACGACGAGGACTATGAGGACGAGGATGAAGACGAAGAGGATCCTCGTCCCCGAAGCTAGGGTCTCTCTCCCCGCCTGACAGGCCGGCGCAGGTGCGCCGGCCCCTCGCTCAAAACGAATCGTCGTCCACAACCGCATCCGGAACACACAGTGACAACATGACCGGCCCACCAGACCTTGTTGTCATCGGCGCAGCCGAACCCAATGCCGCGGCAACGTACGCCGCTGTGGCCGCAGAGCGGCTGGGCCGAGCCGCGGGCCTGTTGACCACGCGCACACAAGACTCGCCCTTCCCTGATGACCTACAGGCGATAGCTATCGAAACCGCCGCTGCCGCGCGGCTGACCGCTGAGCACGTCCCGTGGCCGTGGCTGGACACGGAGATTCTCCTGGCGGCCCCCTACGGCGGAGAGGTGGACCCCGCCATGCTCGGCCGGTTCAGCCGCTCTCTGGTCGGCGTCGTCGCCCACGGGTTTCTTCGCGGCCTGAACCCCGTTGGGCAGGCAGCGACGGCCCAGCAGGATCAAGCTGACCTGAGCATCCTCCCCCGCGCGGGCGTTATCTTCCTGGCCGAAAACGACTTGCCGAAAACGCCGGACGGTCCTCGGCTCTCCATCGGCGCGACACCCATAGCCCTGTCCGCCGGTCCGTTGCACGGCATTCGTCTCTGGTGGCAGGGCCGGTGGCGCGTCATCACCGAGGACGACGGCGCGCGCCGCGAATGGCCGGACGGCGTCATTGGAGTCCTCGCAGCCGCATTCCTCGTCCGCCTCACCGAAACGCGATCTCCGACCGTCGCCGCGGGCTTTGCCGCAACCACCCTGGCCCTACTGCCGGCGACTACTTCCAGCCTCCTCAGCGATATCCCCACACGAGACGCGGTGGACGCGGCGCTGCGTTCCTAGCCGGTTGCGAATCGCACGGGCGGAAACTCGTCCACCGGCCAATTGCCGGGATCGCTGGGCCGGCGAAGATGGCCGGGCGGCGCCCGCATATCGAATCGGTTATGCAAGCCGCTTGTCGCGCCGCTGGGGGATTTGCTATTATTGGCGAGCTTTCGGCCCGTTTCCCCACTGAATGACGCTGGGGCCGATCCACGCAAATAACGGCCGGGGTCGGGCGTCCAGCCGCCACACGACTCACATCACCGGAGGAGACCCACCGATGCACCTTGTCATGGATGGCTATGGGGCTGATCCCCAAAAGCTTCAGGACGAGCCGCTTGTCTTTGAGCTCCTGAACGATTATCCGGACGCCATCGGCATGACCAGGATCTCTGAACCATTCGTGTACCGCTATACCGCCGGGCGGGTGCCAAAGGATTGGGGCGTGTCCGGCTTTGTCCTCATCGCGGAAAGCCACATTAGCGTTCACACGTTCCCTGATCGCGGTTATCTGAACGTGGACATCTTCTCCTGCAAGGAGTTTGACGCGGAACTCGCTATTCAGGAGCTGCGGGGCCGATTCGGCATCACGGACGTCAAGACGCAGGTGCTTGATCGAGGTCTCGATGAATTGGCTGCTTCTGCGGCTGAGTTGGAACCGGCCGCAACGCCTGCCGCCGCCCTCGATTCAAACTGAATCAATTCGGCATCGCCCTGACGGGCCAACCGCCCTCCTGAGATTTCAAAATGTCCCCCGCGTCTGATCACCTCCTGGCCGGCGCCGCATTCCCATGGAGCTTTGCAGCCCTTGATGGCGATGACGCCGACTTTGCCCGCGCGGCGGTCGCCGTACTGCCCGCACCCTATGACGGCGCCGTCTCGTATCGCGCCGGCGCCCGCGATGGCCCCCGGGCGATCATTGAGGCATCCCGATACCTTGAACTCTATGAGCCCGACATAGACGATGAGCCCTCACGATGGGGCATCGCGACGCTGCCGGCTCTGGAGCCGGACGTCTCCGGCCCGGAGGCGAATGTTGCGCGAGTTGAACAGGCGGTCGGCGCGCTCGCGGATGGCGGCAAGCTGCCCGTCATGCTTGGCGGAGAGCACACCCTGACAATAGGCGCCGTGCGTGCGCTAGCGCGGCGTTATCCCAGCCTTTCCGTGGTGCAGCTTGATGCGCACGCGGACATGCGCGACACATATCAGGGGAGTCGTTACAGCCATGCGTGCACGATGCGGCGCGTGCGGGAAGCCATAGACGGCGGCGGGGTCGTCCAGGCGGGTGTCCGTAGCATCAGCCGCGAGGAGATCGACTACATTCGCGGCGCCGGCATTCAGGGCGTCAACCTGTATGCGCCCGGGGCGTACACCGATCCCCGTGCCGTTGATGAGCTTCTGACGGGTCTGGGCGATACGGTCTACGTGACCATCGACCTCGACGCGCTCGATCCGTCCGTAATGCCTGCGGTCGGCACGCCCGAACCGGGCGGCCTCTCATGGCAGGAGGCCATCGACATCGCCCAAGCCGTTGCGCGACGCTCTCGCATTGTCGGATTTGACGTTATGGAACTGGCCCCGGGCGAGGGTCCGGCGCACGCGGCGTTCACCGCCGCCCGTCTCGCCTACAAAGTCATTGGCTACGCGCTGGCTGGCCGCGAAAACTGACGACCCATAGCGCGTTGCCCCGCCGCGCCCACTAGCTGCGGCCCGCAATCAGTCTTCATGCTGCTAAAGGCAGCCCAGACGTGTCTCCCGGCGAACAAATGTCGCCTGAAGGCCTCAATAACATGAGCGCCCTATATGAACCCTGTCCCTCCGGCGTATGTCAGGGGAACGCCGTCCGGCCAACAGATTCAGCCGACCTCCCCCACGGACAAACAACTGGCGGTAGGGGAGGCCTTCTTATGCTTCGAGCAGACTCCTATTAGCGCTTGCGCGAGCCGGCCAGGGTCAGGAGATCGTCCTCGTTGAGCTCGGCGTGGCCATTGCCGTTTCCGTGACCTTTGCCGTTGCCATTGGAGTAGCCGTTGTCGGTCGGGCCGCTGGCTGTCGTAGCCGTTCGGCGCGCGCTGAGGTAACGCATACCGTTCTCAATTGCGCTACGAAGCTCCATGGCCTCGGTATGCAGCGCCTGGATTCGTTCGCTGACCTGATCCAGGTGATTGGACAGGCGCTCCAGGCATTCAGCGGCGTAGTCGTCAGAGTCCCGGATGAGGCGGGCGGCGTCGTTCTCGATCCGCTGCTTCATCCTCTCGGCCTCGCCCTCGGCCTCCTGGCGAATCTGCTCGGCCCGGGAGTGTGCCTCGTCGACAACCGCGCTTGCCTCGATCGCCTGGCGGTGATCAATCTCAGTCCTGGCCTTCATCTTCTTGGCGAAGACATAGGCCTCGTTGACGATGGACTCGCCCTTGGAGCGAATCTCGTCGGCCTCGCGCAGCTCAGCCGGAACCGTCGCGCGCATTTTGTCGATCAGACCGGCCAACTCATCTCGATCGACCATGACCCTGCCTGTGCCAGGCACCCGGCGGCCATTCTCCGCCATGTCCTCAAGGGCATCAATCATGCTCAATACATCCATCTCGTCACCTCCTGCTTTCACCCTTCCCATGGGTGATGCACTTCCCGCGCTATCCCTCTTGGCCCGACGTTCCTCTCGGGCCGCCCGCAAAATAGGACCTCACGTCAATCTAATAGCTTCCCTTCCAGCGCCTCAGCAGTGGCCGGCGATACAAGGTCCGAGATATCGCCGCCCAGAGACGCCGCTTCCTTTAGAAGACTGGAGCTCACAAACTGGTGTTCCGCGGCCGTCATGATGAATACGCTCTCAATATCAGGATCAAGTTTGCGATTCATCAGCGCCAGCTCAAACTCCGACGCGAAGTCCGTGCCGCTCCTGAGGCCCCGAACCATTGCGGCGGCGCCGAGTTGCCGGGCAAGATTCACAGTCAGGCCTCGCGTGTACGTCGTTACGCGAACGTTGTCCAGATGGCTTGTGGCGTCCTCTGCAAGCTCCACTCGCTCCGGCGTGGTGAACAACAGGGTCTTTGACGGCGTGTCATAGACGCAAACGATGACCTCTTCAAAGAGGCGCGCTGCTCGCTCTGCGATGCCAACGTGCCCGGTGGTCATGGGGTCAAAGCTGCCCGGGTAAATTGCCTTTGTCATGACGTTCGCCTCATCTCTGTGGCGAAATTGTCGTCCTCCGATTCGCTCCGGCGTCGCAGCATTGATATCGTCGTGTCGCCGTAGCGGCGCGTCAACATCTCCTGCAGGCGCGGCGTCTCCAGGCTTAGGACCGCGCGTGACGGTTGTTCCGCCACCAGAACGGCCTCATCGCTCAGCAGCAGCGGCGATTCCATCAGACCGGCGATGGTCGAAAGAATAGCCTCGGACTGATCGTACGGAGGATCCATGAGCACCAAATCAAAGGGGCCCTGAACGGTCGGGATGGCGCGCTCAACGGGCAGGGACAGCGTTTCCAGCCGGTCCGCCACGCCTGCGCGCGACGCGTTTTCACGGATCACGGCGCAGAGTCGCTCGCTGCGCTCCACGCAAACAGCGTGATCCGCGCCGCGGCTCAGCGCCTCAATGGCCATGGCGCCCGTCCCCGCGTACAGATCCAGAACCCGGCTGTCTATCACCGTATCCCGCGCCTCCAGCATGGAGAATATCGCTCCACGCACTCTGTCCGTTGTCGGTCGCAGCTGCGGGTCTTTTATGACCCTCAAGCTAATCCCTCGCGCAGCGCCTCCGACAATTCTCATAGCCTTCTTTGACCTCGCATTTTAGTCTGGGTCTAAAACCAGGTCAATGGAATGTATGGTCTAACCCAGGTACGCGCCTTAGCCAAACTTGGCGCAGTTCCGCCGCAATCTCGTATCATGGCGTCATCAGCGCGCAGGCTGCGCGCGGTCGGCCACGCTGGAATGACGGATAGGTTGTCTGCCTCCCCGCGCCGCAACGGATCAGCCGGCGCCCCGCAGATCGAATGTCTCTACGAAGGAGTCAGCATCGTGTCCACGCAGCGCAGACGAGCGGCCGCAGAGAGGCCGCGCAGCGGCCGGATCATCATCATCGTCACCGTGGCCGTTGTCGTCCTGATCAGCGCGCTGCTTGTGCTGCAGGAGACGACGCGCAGTGAGCCGGGCTTCTCCTTGGCGGATCAGGGCAACCTTCACCTTGCGGAACTCGATGATCCCCATACTCCGTACAACTCCACGCCGCCCACCTCCGGCCCGCACATGCCCTTCCTCACACAGCCGGGCATCTACGATGAACAGGTGCCGGATGTCGTCCAGGTCCACAACCTGGAGGACGGTTTCGTCAACGTCCAATACGATTGTCCCTCCGGCTGCGATGAACTGGCGGCGCAGCTGGAGGACATCGTGACGTCGTACCTCGCCCGGGGCTCCGAAGGCAGGGTGCTCATGGGGCCGTACAGCGGCATTACCGACCCGGAGACCGGCCAACGACGACGCATCGCCCTCACTGCGTGGACCCGCCTTGAAACCTTCGATGAGTTGGACGCCGATCGCATCACGACGTTCATCGACGCCTACATCGGAATCGATCACCACGTTCTCCAATAGCGGCTAGCGCCTGGAACGCACCTCTCTCACCGCGCCGCCAAGCTCCGCAACCAGGAGCACTGCGAAGCTGGTTATATAGATCCAGAGCAGTAGAACCATGACCGTCGCGAGCGGCCCGTACACTGCGCCCAGGTTCGCGAACCGCGTCAGGTAAAGCAGGAACAGGTTCTTGATGATCTCCAGCAGCACCCCCGCCACGATTGCTGCGGGAATGACGTAGTTCCAGGGGGTGCGATCGCTCGGCAGCCATCGATACAGCATCAGCACAGCCAGGATCACGCCGACCAGCGAGAACAACCACAGCAGGACAATCTCTCCGGACCGGGCGACCTCCCCAAGCCGGCCCCACTGCTCAACATTCGCCAGATCATCCGCCAGGTGCACCAACGCCGACGACGCAAGGGACAATAGCAGGAGCCCGCTGACGCTGAGGACCATCACCATGGAGCGGAATCTCACCAGGTGGAACGCGTCCGGTTTGGCGACGCCCCATGCCCTGTCCATGAATCGGGTCAGGGCGCTGAAGACGGAACTGCTGGACCATAGAAGCGCCACAAGGGAGATGACGCCGATAGCCCCCCGCGCCCCCAGCACAGCGTCAATGTTGTCGCCCACCAGAATCTCCGCGCTGGGCAAGTAAACGGCCAGCGCAGCCTCTACTTCACGGGAGACCGCCTCCGGGCTCAACACGAAGCTCAGCAGGGTAATGGTGAAGATAATAAGAGGAAAAAGCGCGACGATGCCGTAATAGCCAACCGCCGCGGCCATATCGCTGACGCCGTGCGCGCCGGCGTTGCGAATCATGACGATCACGATAGCCGTGGGGCCGAAGCTCTCAAGGATGCCGACGACGCGTTGCAACGCGCCGCGGACTATATCAACAAGGGCGCTTATCATGTCACTAGCTTATTGGAGTCCGACGCCCGTCGCGCGCAGACGCGAAATACATTGGGCGTAGGGGGCAGGTGTATGCTAAAGGCAGCGGTCTCCATCCGCTCGCGGCGGTTCGCAAAGAAGAAGGCTGACACAGTGGCCCGGGAGGGCGAGTGCGATGTTTGCAACAATAGGCAGGAGTTGGGAGCTCTTTAAACTCTGCTTGCGAGTCCTGTCTCTGGACAAGGAACTCCTACTCTTCCCCGTCTTTTCCTCTATAGCCTTTGTTGTCGTGTTGCTCACGTTCTTTGGAGTCACACTTGGCATTGGCTCCTTTGAGCGGCTGGAGGAAGGCGCTTATACCATTGTCGATCTGGTCGCCGTTTTTGGCTTTTACGTCGCATCGTATTTCGTCATCATCTTCTTCAATTCAGCCCTTGTTTTTGCCGCGCACGAGCGGCTTGAGGGGGGAGACCCGAATATCAGGTCCGGACTGGCGGGGGCATCGAGCCGCATCATCACCATCTTTCTGTGGTCGATCGTTGCAGCGACCGTCGGCCTGATCCTGCAGATTCTCTCTAGCCAGGCGAGAGAGCGGGGCGGCATCATGGGCATCATTGGGCAAATCGTCGTGGCTCTAATCGGCGCGGCGTGGTCGCTGATCACCTTCTTCGTTGTGCCCCTCATTGTGATTGAGCACCGGGGGCTGGTCGATTCATTCAAGTCATCGTTCTCTCTGGTGAAAAGAACATGGGGTGAGCAGATCGTGGGCAACTTTGGTCTTGGGCTGATGCAGCTCGGCGCAACGCTCGTGGCTCTTCTCATTGGCGCAATCCTGTTCTTCGCGTTGTCGCCGCTTGGAGCCGCCGGCATCGCATTGGCGATTGGCATAGGCGTCGTGCTCCTGGTGGGCGTGTCGCTCGTCTTTGCAACACTCAGCGGCATCTATAAGGCGGCCCTGTACAACTACGCCGCCTCCGGACAGGTGCCGACGCTCTTCACGGATGACACGATTCGGGGCGCGTTCCGACAGCGTTAGGAATCCGGGGCGGGGGTTATACGATGGACTTTCGATTCAGCGCTGAGGAAGAGGCTCTACGCGTCGAGGCGACCGAGTTCGTCCGGCAGGAGTGGGAGCACAACGACAAGGACGCCTATTCCATGATCGTTGCCTCGTACGACGTCGATGACGTCGGCGAGGAAGAGCGAATGCATGAGTACGCGAAGAAGCTGGCCCAAAAGGGTTGGTTCACCATGCACTGGCCGAAGGAGTTCGGCGGCTGGGGCGCTCCGCTCAGCACACAGCTTGCGTACCGTGAGGCAATGGCATACGCAGGCTCCCCGGAGATCCTGGGCGGCGGCATGTTCGCGCCCATGCTGATGATGCACGGCGCCGATTGGCAGCGCGACTTTTTCCTCCCTCGCCTCGCAAGCGGCGAGATCCACCACCTCTCACAGGGGTTTTCTGAGCCAAACGCGGGTTCCGACCTCGCAAACGTCCAGACCCGCGCCGTGGAGGATGGCGACGACTACGTCCTGAGCGGCCAGAAAATCTGGAACTCAGAGGGTCGTTGGGCGGACTGGGGACACTATCTGGTTCGAACAGACCCCACCGCGCCGAAGCACCGCGGCATCTCCTATTTCATCATCGACATGAATGACCCGGGGATCACGCTGCGCCCGCTCTATGACGGCCTCGGCCGATGGCGGTGGAGCGAGGTTTTTCTTGACGAGGTCCGCGTCCCAAAGCGCAACCTCATCGGTGAGTTGAACCGCGGTTTCTACACCGCCATGACCACCCTTAGCTTTGAGCGCTCCCAGGTGGAGATACCCGCGCGACTGCTCCGTTACATGGAGCTGTTTATCCAGGAGTACCGGGAGCGCCGCGCCGCGACAGGCTCATCGCTGTTGGATAGCCGGGTCGCGCGGAACAAGCTGGCTGATCTGCGCGTCCAGGTGGAGACGACCCGTATGCTGTGCTACCGCGTCGCGTGGCTCCAGACGCAAGGGCATGTGCCGGACAAAGAGGCCTCAATGGTCAAGGTGACCGGCGACGAAGTCGCGTGGAGCGTCTACAACGGCCTCGCGACCCTTGCCGGAGAAGAGGCCGTCATCTCCCCGCGCGGCAGCAGCCGCGCCCCGATGAACGGATTCCTGGCCGCCAACGCCTGGCTCACTCGCGGCCTCGCCATAGGCGGCGGCACAGACGAAGTCCAGCGCAACATAATCGCCCAACGCGGCCTGGGCCTGCCCCGCTAGCCACCCGTCTCCTCCGTATCCCCTCACCCGTCTCCCCCGCGAAAGCGGGGGGCCATGCCGCGGCAGTCGCGCCTACTCTCGCCGTCATTCCGGCGAAAGCCGGAATCCACGACTCACTTGCACACGAGGCGACCTTGGGAGGGAGCTAGGCGAGTCCTTCTAAGTTCCCAGCCAGCATGACAGCGCGCCCTGCTAAACACCCGTCTCTCCCGCTAGCCACCCGTCTTTCCCGCGAAAGCGGGGGGCCATACCGCGGCAGTCGCGCCTACTCTTGCCGTCATTCCGGCGAAAGCCGGAATCCACGACTCACTTGCACACGAGGCGACCTTGGGAGGGAGCTAGGCGAGTCCTTCTAAGTTCCCAGCCAGCATGACAGCGCGCCCCGCTAACCACCCCTCTCTCCCGTATCCCCTCACCCGTCTCCCCCGCGAAAGCGGGGGGCCATGCCGCGGCAGTCGCGCCTACTCCCACCGTCATTACGGCGGAAGCCGGAATCCACGACTCACTTGCACACGAGGCGACCTTGGGAGGGAGCTAGGCGAGTCCTTCTAAGTTCCCAGCCAGCATGACAGCGCGCCCCACTAGCCACCCGCTTTCCCGCTAACCACCCGTCTTTCCCGCTAGCCACCCGTCTTTCCCGCGAAAGCGGGAATCGAGGCTGCCACTCCTCGAGGGCAGCGACACATCCCAGTTTGACTCGCCCTTGTCTTAGGCATATAGTTAGCTAACATAGTCTTAGAGAGGTCAATCATGGTCACCGTCAACGTTCATGAAGCCAAGACCAACCTGTCTCGGCTGCTGGCGCGCGTGGAGGCGGGCGAGGAAATCATCATAGCCCGCAACGGCAAGCCGGTGGCCCGGCTGGAGCGTGTGCAACGGCATGGCAAGCCGCAGTTCGGGGCATGGAAGGGCCGCATCTCGATTGACGACAGCTTCTTCGATCCGCTTCCGGAAGACGAGTTGGCCCTGTGGGAGGGCCGGGGCAACTGCGATTGCGAATTCTGCTCGACACCCACGCCCTGATCTGGTGGCTTGCGGGCAATACCCGGCTGCCTGAGAGAGCGCGCCATGCTATCGGCGACGTATCGAATGAAAAACTTGTCAGCGCTGCATCAGCGTGGGAAATAACGACAAAATACAGAATCGGCCGGCTAACGGAAGCTTCCGAATTGGCTCAGGACATTGCCGGCGCAATCGCCGAGCAGGGCTTTGAGGAATTGCCCGTAACTGTGGATGATGGATCCCGCGCTGGCGCTCTGCCCGGTCACCATCGTGACCCCTTTGACAGGATGCTCATCGCTCAGGCTCTAGCGCGTAACCTGATTCTAGTGACGGGCGACGCGCTCTTTGATCGATACGGCGTCCGCCGCCTCTGGTGAGAAAGAACCGCAGCGCATCGAACCATCGCAAGACCTGACACCTGCGCCTACTCGTCCCGTCATTCCGGCGAAAGCCGGAATCCACGAACCACCAGCACACGAGACGACCCTGGGACGGAGCTAGGCAAGTACTTTTGAGTTCCTAGCCGGCATCACAGAGCGCCCCGCTCAGCCTCTTCCCAGTGCATCCGCAGCGCATCCTGGCTCGGGGGGCGCGGGTTGGGTTCACCACCGCGTCGCTCTGCCTTCGCTTCCTCCGCTAAACGCAACGGCGCGGGCCATCGGGTGCCGACCACAAGGGCAGAATGATATGGCTGATGTCAGAGCTTGTTTCATACGGACTGTCGCTCCTGCCCTGGTCACCGGAGCAGGAATCGGGATGGAATTTACCGTACTAAGAAACTCCGAGGCTTGGCTTTATATTCCGGTGGCGATAGTCACACTGTGAGTATCCCCAATCCTTGCAGGTTGGTTCTCGCGAGGGCACTACGGTGTGGCGCTCTTCGGTGTAGTGCTTTTCCCCTTGAGTACTTTCGTCGGTCTTTCTGTAGCCTCTCTCGTGTTTGGCGGAGATTTCTATGATGTTGAACCCATACCGTTCCTATTCGTCCTGTCTCTAATTTGGGAGGACTGGCGTCCGTCGCATTCCTCGCCGGTTGGGGCGCGCGCATGGGTCTTGCTCAGCTTCGAAAATAGCAAGAACACGCCCCGGATCCCGCAAGGCAGCCCACCGGCTGACGGCCTATGGCGGCAACCAACGCAACATAACCGCCCAACGCGCCCTGGGCCCTGCCGAGGTAGCCACCCGCCTTTCCCGCGCCTACTCTTACCGTCATTCCGGCGAAAGCCGGAATCCACGAACCACCAACACACGAGACGACCCTGGGACGGAGCTAGGCAAGTACTTTTGAGTTCCTGGCCAGCATCACAGAGCGCCCCGCTCAGCCTCTTCCCAGTGCATCCGCAGCGCATCCTGGCTCAGTCTCAGGCTAGAGTTCTCAGGCAGCAGAGCAGCTTGGCCCTCAAGTGAGGCGTACTCCGTGCCTCTCAGCGCCTCCCTAATCAAGACAGTTCCAGAGTCGGGGTTTATCCCAATTAGTTTGGGAATTCTATGCGTGTGCACCAAAGAAGACGCGAGGCCGCCCGCCGACGCGGGAGATGCCCGAACGCATCGGCGCAACGCCAGAAGAGATAGCCGACGTTGTGATGCGCGCCAAGCCTAAGGAAGTGGACACGGAGGCGTTGAAGGGGGAGCGGTCATACGACTGATCCATCAATAGGCGGCGGGGAAAGTAATTCCGCGTCGTGGAACTTGCATCGAGCGCCGGTAGGATCGTTGATCTTGCCAGCGCTCGATGCTTCGCTAGAAACTAGAAATGTGATCGCAGCAAAGATGCTTGAAACCTCCCAGGCCGTGTACTATTGGCGCTGGTAGGACGGTAAGTGAGGAGGTCGGAGGATGAGCCCTGCAACAGACTTGGATAGCCAGATCGCGGCCTATGAAAGACGGCAAATCGACATTGACCCCCAATACCACGGTAAGTGGGTCGTATTCTACGGGGAAGAACTTGCAGGCAGTTACAACGACTTTGAGTCCGCCGGCAAAGATGCCATCGAACGGTTTGGGGAAGGCCCTTACTTGATTCGTCAGGCAGGCGCACGTCCACTTGCATTGCCAACCTCCGTGCTCTACGGCGGGTTGTGAATTGCCGACTACTTATGCAGGACGTGAGAACTCTGAAACCTTGTACACCGTGGGCCCGGCGCTGACCGTGAGGATAAGCAGCGTTGCTCAGCCTATGTCTGTGGGTGACATCCTTGCGCTTGTCGATACAGGCGCAACAGAAAGTTGCATTGATTCTAGTGTTGCCGACGAACTTGGATTGGTCCGCGTAGATACCATCAGCATGTCAGGCATTAGCGGCCAAGTTGCGTTACCCGTGTACCTTGCGCGCATTGAAGTACCAGCGTTGCAGACACACATGCTGGGAAGGTTCACCGGGGTTCATCTGGTCGTTGGAGGGCAGCCTTATGGTGCCCTCCTTGGCCGGTCGTTCTTACGTAACTACACAATGACCTACGAAGGGCGCAGTGGAATGGTGCTGATTGGCAACGATGTTCCATAAGGCATCACGTTGTTATCACAGGGTAGCAATAGCGTCACAACGGCTCCTGATCCGCGATAAGTCCCCGATAGCTGAGGCGCTTGCCGTCCATTCCCCGAACCATCGTGGCCATTTGCGCCTCGGTGTCCATCGGTCGGCTGTTATGCCGTCCCTCGAACTCGTAAACGTACCTATCCAGATGCTTGGCTCTCATTTGGTGGTAGACGCCATGGTAGCCGCGCTTGAGCGCCGCCCAAAACGACTCGAACCTGTTCGTGTGAGCCCGGCCGTTCACGTACTCGCGGACGCCATGCTTGACGGACTCATTCCGCTGCGGGATGCCCACGTATCCCGCATGTTCGTCGGTGTAGACGGTAGCGTTTAGGGATGCCCCGCCTACTCCTCACCCGTCCCCCCTCCTCTCCTCCCACCCGTCTCCCCCGCGAAAGCGGGGGCCCATCCCACCCCTCCGTCACCCCAACTGACCCGTCACCCCGCCAACAGGAATCCACAAATACATCAGCGGGCGCCGACGCCGGAACGCGGCGGACCGTTTCCTTCCATGGACCAACCCTGATCGCGAACATGAAAAACTGTGCCACCGCCATTTGACCCGCGCAAAACACATGTCCTACTATCCCCACATCGACATCCCACCGGCGGCGCGGAACGTCGATATCCCCGCCGCCAACCACCATCCCGGGGAGTGCACAGGAGGGCGCTCCCCCAAGAGGAACGCTTCGCTGCCTGTATCCAAAATCACTCCTGGCATGCCATGGTCATGCGGTCGCAAAAGGCCGTAGACCCCATCTGACACGCCCGGACGCGCTCCGAAACCTCGATCCGGCGCCAACCTGTTCGAGGCATACAGCGTAAAACCATCGCTCCGTCGCAGGCGCTCGCCCACAGTGGCGGCGACGTTGCGCTGCCGCAAGACAAAGACGTGGCATACCTGTCTTGTGAGGTCCCGATCCGCTTGGCGCGCCACAAACGCGCCGAGTGAAGGACGAGCTCTGCCCGACGCCATGTGGCGAAAGGCGGAGCGGCCGACCCGTCCGGTGTCACACCCGTGCCGGACAAGAGGAGGCCAACCCTGGAGAGGTCGAGCGGGCGCAGCAGAACCTCTCGGCGTGTCGCGTCCCTGACACGCCAACCCAAAAGGCCGGCCAAAGCGCGCCAACAGACAAGCAGCCGCAAACGGAACATGCAGCGAAGCGTTCCCCACGGAAACCAAACGAACCGAAATGGAGGTGCCGCCCCTGATCCCCCGCCGAACGCCTACCCGCTGAAGATTACCTCCGCAGCTGCCGCAGGCCGGTCACAACGAAAACCAGCGGGAGAATGGTGTCCACGATGGCCCAGATGACCCAGGCCGAATGGTTGCCATCAAGCCAGTCTTGCCCCTGCGCGAGCACCGAAAACCAATTGTGCAGGAACAGGATGGTGATGCCGGCCGTCACGTAGAACACCGCGTTGACGGACAAGTAACGCCGAAGATCCGTTTGGCCGTTCTCGTCCCGCCGTCCCGCCTCGCCCTTGTCCACATAGTTCAGCGCCAACGCGACCACCAGTCCGACCGCCATGAGAACGTCCAGCGCCGACCACACGGCCTGAACATCGAGCGACGTGTTCTCGGCCAGGAACGGATTCACAACGAAATAGACCGCCACCAACGCGCCGACGGCAATCAGAAACACGCCCGCCGGTCGTCTTGCTCCACTCATGAGGTCCCTCCTCACGATCCGGCCCCCGCTTGAGAGGGGCCACTCTCCAATCCTGGCGCCACGCCGGAACGCGGCGAACCGTCTCC
Organism: Dehalococcoidia bacterium; assembly: GCA_965237465.1. Classification (GTDB taxonomy): domain Bacteria; phylum Chloroflexota; class Dehalococcoidia; order UBA6926; family UBA6926; genus VXMO01. Next base: position 1,548,802 of record OZ250138.1, on the reverse strand, counting down.
TTCTATGGGCGATGCCGGGTCGCGAACCGAGAAAATCCTCGCCTCCCTCCGTCATTCCGGCGAAAGCCGGAATCCATTCCCCCCAGACTGTATCGCCGCCAACGGAAATCCACAAACACGCCCGCCGGTCGTCTTGCTCCACTCATGTGGTCCCTCCTCACGATCCGGCCCCCGCTTGAGAGGGGGCCACTCTCCAATCCGGGCCCCCACGCCGGAACGCGGCAACCCGCTCCCTTCCATCACCCAACCCCAATCGCGAACCGAGAAAAACTTCAGGCTGCTGCTATCTGCACGGCTGATCCCGTCGCGTGGGACTGTTGAATGGCGTCCAGCACGCGCTGACACCCCAATCCGTCGCGGAAATTCGGCGTGGGCGATGTCCCCGTCTCAATGCCCCGCAGGAAGTCGCGCACCATGAGTCGGAACGCAAGCAGCCTGTGATCGCGATCGTCATCAAAGGGATGCAGCTCCTCCGGGATCGGGATGATCCGCAGCTCGCGCGACTCATCATCCAGGCGTCCGCCGCGGACGAGGCCCTCTGGTGCGGGATTCGGGCCGGTCTGACTCAGGTGCAGCGATCCCTCCGATCCGTAAATCTGGACGGATCCGCCCTGACCCAACGGCGCGTTGAGGCTGCACGTCAGGGTCCCCCATGCCCCGTTCTCAAACGTCATGTGGACGCTGAACCCATTGTTGGCGTCGGCGAGCGAGATGCCCTCCGGCACACTGCCATGCAGCGTTCCGCTGACGCCGGTAATGTCTCCGAACCAGTGTCGGATGCCGTCGATGTAGTGGGAGCCGAGCCCGCCGAGCATCCCGCCGCTGCCAGGATTGGGCGGAATCGGCGCCGCTCCGGGCCTGCGGGCAAACCTGAGGTGCAGCGTCGCCAGGACATGCTGCGGCTTGCCGATGTATCCCTCGTCGATCAGCTGCCTCGCGAACGCCCTCTCCGGCGCGAAGCGAAACTCATGCGCGATCATCGTCGTCAGGCCGGTCTCGTCCGCCCTCGCCACAAGCTCCTCAGCCTGCGCGGCGTTAACAGTGAAGGGTTTTTCGCAGATCACGTGCTTGCCGGCGTTGAGCGCCGCGAGCGTCATCTCATGGTGCAGCCGCGGGGCCGTGACCACGCTGACCGCGTCAATATCATCCCGCGCGACAAGTTCTCGATAGTCCGTGTGGGCGTTGGGAATGCCGAATCGCTGCGCCGCCTCATCCGCCCGTTCCTGCCGGGAGGCGCAGACCGCGACGACCTCCATGCCCTCGGACTGAAAGGCCGGGATATGGACAGTAGCGCCAAACCCCACGCCAATGACGCCAATGCGAATAGGAGCCATAATCCTCACCCGCCTCCTTCTCGTTCTCCTTAATCCACGCCTACCAACAAAGATGCCCAACCAAAGCCCCACACGCAAGCGCCGTGGAGGGCGCGATTGACTCTAATAACGCGTGCCGTTATTATTCCTTCCGGTGAATCGATTCAAGGACGCGGACACTGAGCAGGTTTTTGGCGGATACGCGGCCCCTCGCTTGCCCCCTGACATCAGACGGCGGGCGCAAATGAGGCTTCAGAGAGTCGTTGCTGCGACGAGGCTGTCAGACCTGCGCGTCCCGCCCTCTCACCGGCTTGAATCGCTGCGCGGCGACAGAATGGGACAATACAGCATACGGATCAATGACCGGTGGCGGGTGTGCTTTCTTTGGACAAGCCAGGGCGCCATGGAAATTGAGATCGTGGATTACCACTGAAGGAGGGGCAACGTGACGACGGCAGCCGAGCCAATCCACCCCGGAGAGCATCTTGCGGAGATTCTCGATGAGCTGGGCGTCAGCCAGTACCGCCTGGCAAAAACCATTGGCGTCCCACCAATACGGATCAACAACATTGTCCGATGCCGCAGGTCCGTCACTGCCGATACTGCGCTACGGCTTGGGCGCGCCCTTGGCATGACTCCTGAGTACTGGCTGAATCTGCAGCGAATGTACGATCTCGATGTCGCCAGGGCCTCGACGGACACCAGCGGAATCGAACCTCTCCAGATAGCTTCCGACCTTACCCGTTAGGAATCTCCCTGCGGAGCATCGCGTTGGGGGGCATAATCCTCACCCGCCTCCTTCCGTTTCTCGCCTATATGTCTACCCACCAAGATGCCCAACCACCCGCCCACACGCAAGCGTCGAAGGGAGCGCTGGGGCGTGGCCGTACTTCCGGCCAGCAACATTGTCATGCGGAGAGGGAGATCGCCAGCGGGTACGGTAGGATGAGTCATCATGACGTCACAGAACATCAGGGCGGCGCTGCGTGGGTATGTGGCCAGCCTCAACGCGGAACTGGGGACCGGCCAGGCCGGCGAGCACTCCTATCGTCCCGCTCTCAAAACGATGGTTGAGGCCGTCAGTGGCGGTCGCGTCAGTGCGCTTAATGAACCCCTGCATATTCCCGCAGGACAGCCCGACTTCATCGTTCAGGACAGCGTCGGCCCCGTCGGATACGTCGAGTGCAAGGACATCGGCGTCAACCTGAGTCGAGAGGAAAAGAGCGACCAGCTGCAACGCTACCGCTCCGGCCTGTCGAACCTCATCCTGACCGACTACCTGGAGTTTCGTTGGTACGTGGACGGTGTTTTTCGTCGCTCTGCGCGACTGGGCGAGGTGGATCAGGGCGGACGGATAAGATTGGTCGCTGGTGGCCTGGAGGACATTGAACTCCTCTTGGGTGAATTCCTTACCTCCGGCACCGCCATAGTCGGCACTTCGGCGGAACTAGCACAGGCTCTGGCGAGGAAGGCCCGCATACTACGCCACACCATAGCCCGAATTCTTGACCAGAATCCGACGGAGGGCCGAGTGGCCGGTCTCCTCAGTGCGTATCGCCAGCACCTTGTTGCCGAATTCAACCGTGAGGCCTTTGTGGACATGTACGCGCAGACGGCCGCATATGGCCTTTTTGCAGCCCGCCAAAGGCACAACCTGAACGGCCCGTTCACACGCAGTTCCGCGATTTTCTCTGATACGACCCCCTTCATTGGGGATCTGCTCGACCACGTTGCCGGTCGCAATATGCCCGCCGAGGCAGCCTGGATCGCAGATGATATTGCGCTGCTGCTAGAACGCGCCACCATGGCCGAGATCATGCGTGACTTTGGCCGCCAGACCGCCCAACAAGACCCCATTATCCATTTCTATGAGGATTTCCTTACTGCCTATAACCCTGGGCTCAGGCGGAAGCGCGGCGTCTATTACACGCCGGAGCCTGTCGTCTCCTATATCGTCCGCAGCATCGATTTCCTGCTGAGGGATCGTTTTGGGATCACGGATGGCTTGGCGAACACGCAGCGGATCGATGCAGCCGAGGGTGCCAGTGAAATAGGGCCGCATCGAGTGACAATCCTCGATCCTGCCGCGGGCACAGGCACGTTTCTGCGCAAGGTTGTACGGACTATCCGTCAGACGCTCAGGGAAAATGGAATGGGTGGAGCGTGGCCATCCTACGTGACGGAGGAGCTGTTGCCACGGCTCAATGGCTTTGAATTTCTCATGGCGCCCTATACCATCTGCCACATCGGCCTCGTGCTGGCCATCGCAGAGGATGAGGCTGGCGACGCTCCCGATGGCTCCGCTTCTTTCGACGGACAGATAAATGTTGTCCTCACAAACACGCTTGAGAGAGCGCATGAAGACGTCCCCATGCAGCCGATGCTGGGCGGGGAATCCCTGCAACAGGAGTCCAGGCGGGCCGACGCAATAAAGCGTGATCAGCCCGTGATGGTCATCCTCGGAAACCCGCCCTATGCCGGCCACTCCGCCAACCACGGGGAATGGATTAGCGACTTGATTGAATCGTACAAGGTAGGGTTCCCCGAACTACGTAAACCCGCTCAGGCGAAATGGTTGAGTGACGACTATGTTAAGTTCATTCGTTTCGCACAATGGCGAATCGAGCAGACGGGCGAGGGCGTACTGGGTTTCATCACGAATCATAGCTATCTCGACAATCCAACGTTCCGTGGGATGCGGCGCAGCCTGATGGAGACGTTCGACGAGATCTACATCCTTGATCTGCACGGCAATGCGTTAAGACGGGAGCGTGACCCGCACGGCGGCAAGGATGAGAACGTCTTTGATATTCGGCAGGGCGTCGCGATCGCCCTATTTGTGAAACATATAAATCCCTCGCAGGGCCTCGCGAAGATTCGACACGCGGATCTGTGGGGTGAGCGCGGCGACATTGCCAAGGCGAACGGCAAGTACGGATGGCTTGAAGAGCACGATGTCAGTGATACCCCTTGGCGGACGCTGACGCCCAAGAGCCCTCAGTATCTCTTTATCCCACGCGATGAGGAGTTTGCGGAGGAATATGGGAAGGGCTGGCCAGTTCCCACAATCTTCTCCCCGAACGGAGATCCGGCCCCCGGCATCCTAACTACGCACGATCAGTTTGCTATTTCATGGAGTTCTGAGGTGGCAACGGAAAAAATCGAGAGGTTCCTACGGACTCCCACGGAAGCTGACGCCAGAGCGATATGGAGGCTGTGCTCCCAGAATCAGTGGCAATATGAGCGGGCAAAGAGGGAACTCGCCGACGGGTCGTGGAAATCCAAAATTACCCCCATCCTCTACAGGCCCTTTGACACAAGGGTGACAATCTATGATTCCAACGTCGCCGTCCACCGGCGAGATCGGGTCATGCGCCACATGCTCTCCGGGCAGAACCTTGCTCTGATCACCAGCCGGCAGGCCTCGGTCGACACTGGATACTCGCACGCGATGGCCACCAGGTCGATTGCTGATAACAGGTGCGTTTACACAACCAGGGGCATCATGTCCCAGATGCCCCTCTACATCTACCCAACGGAGGAGGAGCAACAACGCGGCGTGGAGCGGCGGCCGAATTTAGAGCCGAAATTCATCGCTCATGTTGAGGCCCAGACTGCGTGGGCATTCAAGCCGGACGGCCGAGGCGATTTAACGACGACAGTCGGTCCGGAGGACATATTCCACTACATCTACGCAATCCTGCATAGCCCAGGGTATCGAAAACGGTACGCGGACTTTCTCAAGTCGGACTTTCCGCGCGTTCCGGTTACGGCTGATCGGTGGCTATTTGCGCGACTGGTGGAACTTGGCCGTCGCTTGACCGCGCTGCATTTGCTAGAGGAGCACGGGACGGAAAGGCCGGACTACCCGATGCAGGGAAGCAATAAGGTAGACCGCCTGCGATTCTGGGAGGAACGTGACGGCGTCACGGGACGGGTGGACATCAATGAGACGCAGTACTTCAGTGGCGTAAGCGTTGACACCTGGAATTTCACCATAGGCGGCTATCGCCCCGCCGAGAAGTGGCTTAAGGACCGCAAGGGCCGAAGTCTGTCATACGACGACATCAAGCACTATGGTGATCTCTGCGCCGCCCTGACCGAAACGCGACGCGTCATGACGGACATAGATACCGCAATCGAGGCCGCCGACGGTTGGCCGTTAGCCTGAGCCCCCTCGCCCCCCGCCTAACACGGCCGGGTATCATACTGAGTGCGGATGCCTTGTTCTGGTCTCCCGGGGGTGGCTGATGAAGCTTGGATTGACGTTGCTGCTGGTTGGGGCCGTCGTGATCGGCGGATATGCGGCCTATGCGCTCATCCGGTTCGTCGTGCTCTCCGGCGATGTTCCCATTGCCATCAGATTCGGGTTGCCGACGGTTGTGATTGGCGCGCTGGTCCTCCTTGTTAAGGCCTTGTGGGATCGGCTGCGACAGCGAAGGAATGCCGACACCCGGCGGTATGAGGAGGCGCAGCCATGATGATCGTGACATCCAACGATATTCCCGGCATGGAGATCAAGGAAACGAAGGGCGTCGTCTACGGCAACTCCGTGCGCGCCCGACACATTGGCCGCGACATCACCGCCACGTTCAGAAACATTGTCGGCGGGGAAGTGCCTGAGTACGCCAAGCTCATGGCTGAATCGCGCGAAGAGGCCATGGGTCGGATGGCGAGGCGAGCGGAGGAGCTGGGAGCAAACGCCGTCGTCGCTCTGCGATTCTCCACGTCCATGGTCATGTCCGGCGCGGCGGAGCTCCTCGCCTACGGCACCGCCGTCGTCGCGGAGTAGCTGGCTGAACCGGGCCGATCCGGCAGCCTGAGCCGCCTGTCATGTCATCCACCATCTTCTGGCTCGCCGTCATCCTGCTCTACGTGGCAGTGCAGGTTGCCGCGCAAATTGCCGCGGGACGCGATCTTGGCAAACGCAAGCGGGTGCGTGGCGGCAATAGATGGCTCTGGATTACCGTCATCCTGATGTTCCTTCCCGGCCCCCTTGTTTACTTCGCCTTTGGCCGCCTGCCCAACGAGGATCCGCCCTCGACATAGCCACTGGCGCAAAACGGTCTAGAGAGGCAGGCGCTCCGTAGGCGTCAACCGCTGATTGACCGGGTCGACCGTCAACTGCAGGCCCTCAAGCGTGTACGCGCCCAGCAGCGGCGTCGATCCCTCCGGTCCAAAGACCACAAGCGTCACTTCGCTGGCGCCGTTGATTGTGGCAAATGCCCTGCCAATGCCCATGTCGACCGTTCTCCCGTCGCCAAGCTCAAACGTGGACGTGCGCAAGGGAGAAATCCCAAGCTCCGCCAGCAGGGAAGCCGGCGCCACGGAATATGCGGAGCCCGTATCGACCATTGCCTCTATGTCCCGCGTGCGTTCGCCGTCCAGGGGTGCCAACTGCACCGGAACCATAAATACGCCCATGACGCAAGTCTACCCTTTCGTCAGCTGCCTGCCGAAAAGTATGGGTTAAGGGCGTCACGGGGAACGCCTGCGTTGTGCTAGCCGCTCCAAAGCCCCCACCTTCGCGATAACGGAGCATGACAGACCGCCCAAGCCGGAACGCGGTGCGCCATCTCACTCGACTATCCGGCCTTGATCGCGAACTAACGAAGCCTGACTGTACGCCAAAGTCGGAACGCGGCGTACCATCTCACTCGCCTATCCGGCCCTGATCGCGAACTAACGAAGCCTGACTGTATGCCAAAGTCGGAACGCGGCGTACCATCTCACTCGCCTATCCCGCCTTGATCGCGAACTAACGAAGCCTGACTGTATGCCAAAGTCGGAACGCGGCGTACCATCTCACTCGCCTATCCCGCCTTGATCGCGAACTAACGGATCATGACAGACCGCCAATGCCGGAACGCGGCGTACCAGCTCACTCGCCTATCCCGCCTTGATCGCGAACTTTAAAAAACCTTGACGTTCTCGCCCTGCGTTTTCCACAATTGATCGTAGTTGCTTTAAGAGGACAAACAACGAATGCCCTTTTCCCCTGTCACCAGCAAGGTCTCTTTCCCGGACATGGAGAACGATATTCTCCGGTTCTGGAAGGACAAGGATGTCTTTCGGCGATCCGTTCAGGACCGCGAGGATGGGCCTGTCTTTACCTTCTTTGAGGGACCTCCCACCGCGAACGGCGCTCCCGGCGTCCACCACGTCCTCGCCCGCGTCTTTAAGGATGTCATCCCTCGATTCAAGACCATGCAAGGCTACTGCGTGCCGCGCAAGGGCGGGTGGGATACCCACGGCCTCCCCGTGGAGCTGGCCGTCGAGGCGGAGCTGAACCTCACGTCCAAGCGGGACATTGAGGCCTACGGCATCGCGGAGTTCAACGAGAAGTGCCGTGAAAGCGTCTTTCGCTACGTCCAGGAGTGGGAGTCCCTCTCGGAGAGAATCGCCTACTGGGTCGACATGGACGACCCATACGTGACCTACTCCAATAACTACATCGAGTCCGGCTGGTGGATATTCAACCAGCTCTGGGAGAAGGGCCTGATCTATCGGGGCTATAGAGTGACCCCGCATTGCCCCCGATGCGTCACGTCCCTCAGCTCGCATGAAGTGGCGCTCGGCTACCGGGAGGACACGCCTGATCCGTCCGTCCACGTCAAGTTCCGCATCAAGGACAACGATGTCGCCCGGCGCGTTCTGGATTCCTCCGGAGTCCCAACCTCGCTTCTGGCGTGGACGACAACACCCTGGACGCTGCCGGCAAACACCGGACTGGCGGTGGCATTGGGTGCTCGCTACGTGATTGTGGAGGGACCGTGGGGTCAGAACGGCCATCGTGAACGGCTCATTCTCGCGGAGGGCCTTGTCGAAGACGCGCTCGAACCTCCCTATGAAATCATTGACCCGATTCTGGGCCGCGAATTGGTCGGCCTCATCTATGAACCACTCTTCAACTACGCCTTGCCGGAGGGCTACGCCGGCCGCGTCATCGCCGCCGACTTTGTCTCGTTGGGGGAGGGCACAGGCATCGTCCACATTGCGCCCGCGTACGGCGCGGAGGACCTGGCCATCGGTCGGGAGGAGGACCTGCCCGTCGTCCATGTCGTCAACATAGATGGCGCAGTTGCCGACCATGCCGGCGTCAGCTACTCAGGGCGATTCTTCAAGGACGCGGATCCCGACATCACGGAGGACCTGCACAGGCGCAACTTGCTGCACCGCAGTGGCGTGATTGAACACACATATCCATTCTGCTGGCGCTGCGATTCCCCCCTTCTGTACTACGCCAAGGAGTCCTGGTACATCCGAACGACGGCGCTCAAGGATCGGCTCGTGTCCGCAAACCGGGAGATCGGCTGGCGCCCTGAGCACATCCAGGAGGGGCGATTCGGCGAATGGCTCCAGAACAACGTCGACTGGGCGCTCTCGCGCGAGCGCTATTGGGGCACCCCGATCCCCGTCTGGGCATGCCAATCATGCGGCGACCGGACGGCCATCGGCAGCATCGAGGATCTGGCGGGGCAGCCGGGGCTTGATGGCTACACCGAGGGCCTGGATTTGCACCGGCCTTACATTGATGGCGTCACTTTCGGCTGCGGAACCTGCTCTGGCCGGAAGCAGCGCGTTCCCGAGGTGATGGACGCCTGGTATGACTCCGGCGCCATGCCCGTCGCGCAGTGGCACTACCCGTTCGAGAATCGCGAGGTCTTTGAGCGCCAGCAGATGGCGGACTACATCTGCGAGGGCGTTGACCAAACGCGCGGGTGGTTCTACACCCTGCACGCGCTCGCCGTCCTGCTGTTTGATCGGCCTGCGTATCGCAACGTCATCTCGCTCGGCCATATCCTCGATGAGGCGGGCGAGAAGATGTCCAAGAGCCGCGGCAACGTCGTGGAGCCGTGGGAGATTCTGGACGCCCGCGGCGCCGACGCCCTGCGCTGGTACATGTACACGGCCTCAACGCCGGGCAACTCGCGGCGCTTCTCTGAGAACCTCGTCGGCGAGACCGTCCGGCGATTCATGTTGCCCCTCTGGAATACCTACAGCTTCTTTGTCACGTACGCCAACGTGGACGGCTTCAGCCCCGTCGCAACACCCGCGCCGCCAATTGAGGACCGTCCGCTGCTCGATAGGTGGCTGATCTCCCGCCTACAGCACGTCACGGACACTGTCACGCAGGCTATGGAGGATTACGACGTCACGACGGCGACGCACACCATTGAGGCGTTCACCGATGAGCTTTCAACGTGGTACGTGCGCCGAAATCGCCGTCGTTTCTGGAAGTCCGACAATGACTCGGACAAGGCCGCCGCCTACCACACGCTCTATCACGCCCTGACGACGCTTTCGCGGCTGCTGGCGCCGTTTACCCCGTTCGTCGCTGAACACATGTATCGCAACCTTGTCGCCTCCGCAGACGCCAATGCCCCGGAGAGCGTCCACCTCGCGGAGTGGCCGACGGCGGACAGCGCCCTGCGCGACGAGCAGGTGGAGGCCGACGTGCGCCTCGCCACGGAACTCTCCGGCCTTGGTCGCGCCCTTCGATCCCGCGCCCAGATCAAAGTGCGTCAGCCCCTGCGCGAGGTCGTCGTCATGCTGCCCGCCCGGGCGGAGCGTGAGTCGCTGACTCGCATTGAGGATCAGTTGCGGGAGGAGCTCAACGTCAAGAGCGTGCGCGCCGTCACGGACGAATCCGCTTTCCGCAGTTTGACAGTCCGCCCCAACCTGCCGCGCCTCGGCAAGCCGTTGGGCAGCCGGTTGGCCACCCTGAACAGCCGCATCCAGGACCTTGATGACGCCATGCTCGGGGAGATCGCCGCGCGTGTCCGCGCTGAACAGGGCGTGGAAATCGGCGAGTTCTCATTGGATCACAGGGACCTGCTCGTGGACGCCTCGGACCGTCCCGGATTCCTGTCCGGCATGGAGGGCGCGCACTCATTGGCGCTCGATACGACGGTGACGTTAGAGCTGGCGCGAGAGGGGATTGCGCGGGAGCTGGTGCGACACCTGCAGGAGTTGCGCCGCTCGGCAGGGTTGGACGTTTCTGATCGCATCACTGCCTACGTCTACCGGGGCGGGGACGATCTGGAAGCCGCCCTTACCGATCACTCCGACTACATTCAGCAAGAGACCCTGGCCACGCAGATTCTACAGCGCCCGCCGACCCAAGACGCCGCCGACCGGACCATCAACCTTCAGGGTCAGACGGTCACCATCGGCGTGGAGCGGGTGGGGTGAAAGGAGAGAATCACGTGAAGAATCTCGTCAAGGAAAGGGGGTTATGTCGCAAATGACACTCGGGGGTGGCAGGGAAACGAAGGAAGGCGGCGAGCGCACGGGACGGGGTTCGGCTAGGTTGGGACTTGCAATCGAAAGGAGGATTGGCTGTGAGCACGGGTGTAGAGGTTATTGCGCCACCGGGAGCTGTGTTTCGCGAGCTTGCTGTCCACCAGCTCTGCATTGTGTGTGATCCGCTCACTGTGGCCAATCATTTACCGATAGAATCTGACGCTGGGATGCCCCGTTGGCCGCAAGAGGTTGAGCTCTGGCATAGAGCAGTGAAAGAGTTGCTAGATGTTCAGCTTGGCGGGCCTGTCTACAATTTTGACAACTATGAGTCTTATAGCGTCGCACTAGCGTTCCGCATCCGGGCTGATGCGCCTGGTTCCCAGCAAGCACTGACGCGTTTTACGCGGCCCATCCTCGATGTCCTTTGTGGCGTCTACTACCGCAGTATTCCCGAGATTGTGAATTATTCGGTTAGGAAGTCTTTAGTCGAGGGGGCTGATGCTGAGTATTTCTTCGACCGTCCGGGGGTTACTATCACAGTTATAGCGCATCAATAGGCCAGTGATGTGTTATTTCGTATGTAGTTCCCCAACATTTGGAAGAAGAGGCGACTCGGTATCTTCTAACTCGGGCTAGGCGCATACCCGAACACCTCTCGCACCGTGAGGTTCTCAGAGGCCATTCTACATGGCTGGCTCAAGCCTAGCTCGGCAATACTGACCCAATAAAATCCGGATGGCCGCTGAGGAATTCTCGCGCGCTCATCACGCGGCGGCCCTCCGGTTGAAGCTCCAGCAGCTCAAGCAGACCCTCGCCTGTCGCCACGGCTATCCCTGCGCCGCCGCCGTCCTCTGAGCGACGGACGCGCCGAACGAAGCCCGGCGCGGCCCCGGCTGCATCGTATTCGCTCGGAAGAGCCACTGCGCGCAGGATCCCGAGCCGCTTGCCCCCCAATGTCGTGAATGCTCCGGGCCAGGGCGTCATCGCCAGCACGCGCCGTTCAAGCTCCGCTGCGGGAAGGCCAAAATCCAGGACGCCATCGCTCTTTGTCAGCAGGCGTGATTGCGTCGCGAGAGCCTCATCCTGCGGCACAGGCGATATCTCGCCGCTGAGCCACGGACCCAGGGTCTCGACCATCAGGGTGGCGTTGAACCGCGCCAGACGCTCTGTCAGTTCGCCGGCCGTTTCCCCCGCGCGAATGGGCACGACGCGCTGAGCCAGCAACGGTCCGGTGTCCACGCCATCGTCGAGCAGGAAGACGCTGACTCCGGCGTCCTCATCGCCCTCCAGAATGGTCGAGACAACCGGAGCGGGACCGCGATGCCTCGGCAGCAGCGAAGGATGCGCGTTGATTGCGCCGCGGGGCGGGACGGCGAGAACGCCGGGGGGCAGAATCAGACCGTACGCCGCCGTCGCTAGGACAGTCGGTTCAAGGGCGCGCAGCTGATCAACGGCTTTCGCCGTTCGGAGGGTTGCCGGTTCAAGAACCTCGAGCCCGTACTGGAGGGCTCGCTCTTTGACGGGGGATTGGCGCGGCCGCCTGCCGCGTCCTGCCGGTTGATCCGCGCGCGTATACACCGCCACGGGACGACCCTCGGACGTCATCAGCGCGTCCAGCGTGGGGACGGCAAAGGCTGCCGTGCCGAAAAAGACGATCCGGTATTCTTGCATAATTTCCTGTCCGCCCGGGGGGGTCTGCAATACGGATACCCTCGGATTATTGAGCTTACAGGAGTCTGTCGCAATGGTTTGATGCCCTGCCGCGTTTGCGGAATCGTAAGCACCACGGCGGATTCCCTCTCCACTGCGTCGACTCGCATCGGATGGCCGGTGTTAGTGTATGGACTCACGGTTAGCGCGACCCTCTCGCAATGCCTCACGCCGCGCCATCCACCGTGATGAATGCGGCGCCGGCTCCCCCGGCCAGTACACACAATGGGAGGTCGCTTCACTCATGCCAAGTCGGTCTGCGCATGACATCTGGGAGGCCGCCTTGGGCAACCTCCGACAGCAGGTGAGCGCAGCGGCCTACGAGACCTGGCTGAGCGACACGCGCGGCCTTTCCTCCTCCGGCAACGAACTTGTCGTCGGCGTACCGAACGAATTCGCGCATCACTGGCTGCAAGGCTCGCTGTTGCCGATCATGGAGCGGGCGGTCTCCGAGGTCCGGCAACAGGAGATGCGCATCACTATCCAGGTCACGCCCGGGGAGTCCGCCGAGGACGACGGCGAGGGCGGTTCGATGCCGGGTCAGGCCCCCGTGCTACCGGAGGAATCCGCGCCAGGGTTATCCCGATCCCGCGGAGGTCGCTCCTACGCCATCGGAGCGCGGCCTGATCCGAAGCTGACATTTGACCAATTTGTCGTCGGCGACAACACGAAGCTTGCCTTCGCCGCCGCCACAAACGTCGTCAACAAGCCCTCCCTCCAGTACAACCCCCTTGTCCTGTTTGGCCCGCCGGGCCTCGGCAAGACGCATCTCCTCCACGCCATCGCCAATGAGACGCAGGGCCGCCAACGCGCGACGCTCCTGGCCACCGCGGAACAGTTTGTGCATGACTTTGTGACGTCCGTACAGGAAAAGACCATACCAACGTTCCGCGAACTCTATCGGTCCCCGGATGTCCTCGTCCTGGACGATATCCAGTTCATTTGCGGCAAGGTCAAGAGCGAAGAAGCGCTTTTCCACACATGCAACGCCCTCATCAGGACCGGGCGGCAGGTCGTCATATCGGCTGATCGCTCGCCGGACGCGCTGCCATTCAAGCACGAACGCCTATCCTCCCGGCTGCGCGCCGGCCTGCCCATTGATCTCAAGCCGCCGGACCGCAAGACGCGACTGAACATCCTTGCCTTCAAGGCGTCACGCTCAGACACGGACGTGCCCGATGCGGTGTTGCACTATCTGGCCGCGCGACCCTACGCAAGCGTGAGCCAGATGGAGGGAGAGTTAACGAAGATCATCGCGCACAGCACCCTCTTGGGCCAGAACATCACGCTGGAGCTCGCGCAACACTCTTTGTCCTCCACCCCCGCCGGCTCAGAGTCCCTCGCGCTGACCCCGGAGGCGCTGGTTCGCGCTGTCGCAGCCTACTATGAGCTCTCGGCAGCGGCGCTGGAGAGCAAGAGTCGCGAGCGTTCCCTCACGACAGCCCGCCAGGTGGCCATGTACCTCGCGCGCCATCACACGAGCGGATCACTGGCCGAGATTGGACACTCACTCGGCAATCGCGACCACACGACCGTCCTCCACGGCATCCAGCGAATCACCGGCCTGATTTCCACAGACTCTCGCCTTCAGGCCGCTGCGGAAGCGATTATCCAGATCGCGTCCTCACCCCTCCACCGGCAATAAGCGCCGGTTTCCACACCCTTTGCCCTTTCTGCGCGGATACTGCTGCACACTGTCCACAGGCTTAAGATGATGACGATGATAAGACACATCTCTATCCTGAAAGAATGATTGATCAAGCAACAATCCACGTCCGTGGTGGAAACGGTGGAAAAGGCGCCATCACTTTCCGCCGGGAAAAGTACGTGCCGTTTGGCGGCCCTGATGGAGGGGACGGCGGCGCAGGCGGCGCTGTGGTGTTCCGCGCGGAAGAGAATGTCATGACGCTGCAGGAGTATGGGCGAACCATTCGATATGCCGGGGAGAACGGCGAAGCGGGACGCGGCAAGAAGCAGACGGGTCGTAGTGGGGGCGATCTGGAGCTGGTCGTGCCTGTCGGGACAATTGTCAAATGGCAGGGAGCCAGGAGATCTGGGTCAATGGATCTGGAGGAGCATGGTGCCACGGTGCTTGTGGCGCAGGGTGGCGCCGGCGGGCGAGGCAACGTCCGCTTCGTCAACTCAACGAACCGTGCGCCGCGACTTTCGGAGAGCGGGGAGCTGGGGGACGAAGTTGAGGTTCAGCTGGATCTGAAGTTGCTCGCGGACGTCGGCCTTGTTGGCCTGCCGAATGCAGGGAAGTCGAGCCTGCTGGCCAGCGGCTCCGGCGCTCACCCAAAGGTTGACTCCTATGCCTTCACGACGACGGAACCGAACCTGGGAGTCGTGGAAGTCAGGTGGAGCAGCTTCGTGCTGGCCGATATCCCGGGGCTCATTGAAGGTGCGCATGACGGGCGTGGTCTCGGCGATCAATTCCTGCGGCACATTGAAAGAACCGCCGTCTTGATTCACATCGTTGATGGCTCGCTGCCTGATGTTTTGGAGGCCTGGCGCGGCATAAACCGCGAGCTGGTGCTGCATGAGGCGGGGCTTGAGGACAAGCCGCAGATAGTTGTCATCAACAAGATCGACATGCCTGAGGTGCAGGAGAGACTCGCTGGCCTGCGCGCCGATTTTGCCGCTGCTGGCGCAGAAGACGTGACCGCGGTCTCCGCCGTGACGGGCGAGGGTGTTGTGGACCTCATGGAGGCCGCCCTGAGGCGCGTTGAAAGCCGCAGGGAAGAGGAGCGCGCGACACGGCAGGCGACGCGGCGGCCAACGGTGGATGTCATCCTGAGGCCGGAGCCTAGCCGACTTGCGCCGGTGGTGGAAGAGCAGGAGGACGGCGTGTGGCGCCTCCATCACCCCCGTCTTGAACGCCTGGTGGTCGGTGTGGATTTCAGCGACATGGGCATCGCGGCGCAGTTCTGGCGGGAGCTTGGGCATATCGGGGGCATTGATGCGCTTGAAAGGGCGGGAGCTCAGCCGGGCGATTGGGTGTTGATAGGCGAGTCGGAGGTCATCTGGCGGTGACGCGAGTCGGGGTTCTGGGAGGGAGCTTCGACCCGCCGCACGCAGGGCACCTCATGATTGCCTCCGAGGCGATGAGCCGCGTTGGACTGGACGCCGTGTTGTTTGTTCCCGCCGGCGAGCAGTGGTTGAAGCAGGGTCAAGTTATCGCGCCGGCCACCCACCGACTCGCCATGGGCCGCCTTGCGGCGGCCTCCCTGCAGAGCAGCCATGTTTCGGATGTTGAGGTGACGCGCCCGGGGCCATCGTACACAGTGGACACCATGCGGCTGCTTCGTGGCCGCTATGGGGCTGATACCGAGCTGTTTTTCATCCTTGGCGAGGATGCGCTGGCGGATCTGCCGCGGTGGAGCAGGCCGCAGGAGCTGGTCGCGCTCTGCACGCTGATCGCCATGCCGCGCGAGGGTGGGTCGGGCCGGCCCGATCTCGACGCCCTTGAGAGCGCCGTGCCGGGGCTGACGAAACGCCTCATCATTCTTGATCAGGCCCCCCGGATGGACCTCAGTTCCTCAAAGGTGAGGCAGATGATCGCCGATGGAGAATCGCTGCGCCGCGCCGTTCCGAATGCGGTCGTCAAGTACATTGAGGCGCACCGGCTGTATGCCTAAGGACAAAAGGGGTGCCTACGCCGGAACGCGGCAAACCAATTCCTCCCATGAATCAGTCCTGATCGCGAACCGAGAAAATCTCCCGCCGCCGTCAGTCCTCCAGCGTCCTGAGGAATCGGGAGTCCTTGCGCCAACGTGGCTGGGTGCGAACCCAGAGCGACAGCATCACGGGCCTGCCAAGCAGCGCCTCAATTTCCGGCCGCGCCTGAACGCCCACCTGCTTGAGAGCCAACCCCCCGCGCCCCACAAGGATGCCCCGCAGCGATTCTCGTTCAACGAAGACTGTCGCCTCGATATAGTCCTTGCCGCCGTGCTCCGGGTCCTGGGGCCGAAAGGTCTCGACGCGCACGGCGGTGGCATACGGGGCCTCGTCGTTGTAGAGGGCAAAGATGCCCTCGCGAATGAGTTCCGAAATAAGAAACGTCTCTGAGCGATCCGTCAGGGTTGACGGGTCAAAGAGCGGGGCCTGAATCGGCAGGTTGTCCACGATGCGCTCAAGAAGGAGGTCAAGCCCGTCCTCCCGCCGGACGCTGATGGGGATGATGGCCCCAAACTCCGGGTAAAGAGTGTTGTAGGACTCGATGACGGGGAGCATGGCGCCCTTGCGGACGGAATCCAGCTTGTTGATGGCGGCGATCGCGGGCAGGCCGCGACCCTTGACCTCGTCGACCAGAGTGCGCTCCACGCTCCCGGGCGGGCGCGGCTCCGCCATGAGAACCACAAGGTCGGCCAACTCCAGGGCCTGGCGCGTTTCTCTGATCATGTGCTGCGCCAGGTCATCGACGCGGGGAGACGCCGGCCAGCCGGGCGTGTCCAGCAGCCCCGCCTGAAAGCCTTCGCCATGAAGGACGGCAAGAATGCGATACCGTGACGTCTGAGGCTTGGGACTCACCGCCGCCAGCCTCATGCCGATGAGCGTGTTCAGCAGCGTTGACTTGCCCACGTTAGGACGGCCCAGGATGCACACGTATCCTGCGTGGATGCGCTCCTGCAGATCCTGCTCAGGGGCCTCGCGCTCGCCCGAGTCGTTGTTCATTGTTATGGATCTGAGCTGGCCAACCGGCGAACTTGCGTCTGTAACGACCTGCTCATGCTCCAAGCGCCGATTTTAGCGAGGCGATCAGCTCATCGTCCTCTTCCGGCAGAACGGTTCGGACGTCAAGCAGCAGGCGATCATCCTCAATGCGTCCGATGACCGGTGTATGGTCGCCCGATGGCATACGCAGGCGCGCCGCCAGTCCGTCCGGACCGCCGGGCCCCGACCGTTCCCCCTCGATTGCCAGCGCGCGCGTCTGCAAAGTCTGACCCGGCAGGCTGCCGCCGCCGACCGCCGTCTGCGCCTCAACGATGCTCAGCCCTGTAGGACCGACCTCATCCGACCACCGGCGCGCCCGCGCCTCCAGCGCTTGCTCATCAGCCGAGATCATGCGCCACACGGGTATCTCCTGAGGCGCGGCGCCGCGGACATAGGCGAGCAACGTGGCGGTCAAAGCGGCCAGATCCAACTTGTCGATGCGGACGGCCCGCGCAAGCGGATGACGCTTCATTGCGTCAATGAGCTCCCGCTTGCCCACGGCGATGCCGGCTTGCGGCCCGCCCAACAGCTTGTCTCCGGAGAACAGCGCGATGTCCGAGCGTTCGCGCTCAAGCGCGTCCCGCACGGTCGGCTCCGGCGCCAGCCCGTACGGCGCAGTGTCCAACAGGCAGCCTGAACCCAGGTCATTGATAAGGGGAATCCCGCGGCCCTGGGCCAGGTCGGCGATTTCCGGGGGGTCCGGCGAGGACGCAAAGCCAATGATGGCGAAGTTGCTCTGGTGGACGCGCAACAGGGCGCCCGTGGCGTCCGTGATGGCCTCCGCGTAGTCGGACGCGTACGTCCGATTCGTCGTGCCGACCTCGACAAGCGTCGCCCCGCTTTGCCGCAATACATCCGGGATCCGGAAACGTCCGCCGATCTCAATGGATTCCCCGCGTGAGACGATCACTTCCTTGCCTGTGGCGATGGCGGTGAGCGCCAACAGCACAGCGGAGGCGTTATTGTTCACGACAATGGCGGCCTCCGCCCCGGTGAGCAGCTGCAACAGCCGCTCAGGATGATCGTGGCGGGAGCCTCGCTCTCCCGCGGGAAGGTCATACTCCAGATCGGAGTAGCCCCGGCCAACGGTCATCATCGCCTCCAGGGCGGCGTCGCTGAGCGGCGCGCGACCGAGATTCGTGTGGATAATCACGCCGGCTGCGTTGATCACGCGGCGCGGACGCGGCTTCAGAAACTCGCCAACCCCCTCCGCAACCTGTTCAACAAGCTCCTCAAGGCTCGGCGGGGAAGACGAAGCGCCGCTGACAATGGCCTGCCTCGCCGCATCGATAGCCTGGCGGGTTGCATGAGTCACCAGCTCCGCGCCGGCCCGCTCTGCAAGCTCAGCGAGACGCTCCTGCCCGAGCAGCAGGTCGACGCTTGGCAGACGGCGAAATGCCTCCGCGGCCGCGTCGCCGCCGGAGCCTGCGTCGGCCCGTGAGTGTCCTGTGCCTCCTGACGATGGTGACGTCATGATGCAATTGTAGTCCGTGACAGACCCTGCATGGGCGGGTGAGCCGCAGAGGGGAGGGCATGGGCGCTCACTGAGGAGTCGTTCAAAGTGTTGTGTGAACGAGCCGAGCCGTGACGTATACTACTGATTCGGGTGCGCGAAACTTGTATTTGGGAAAGACAGGCGCCAAGGCAGTGCGGCGCGATGGGGCGCGGCCCGAAAAAGGGAGGGTGGATATGCAGGTCATTGGACTGACCGGCGGAATCGCCAGCGGCAAGAGCTTGGTGAACGACATCCTGCGCGATGAGTACGATGCAACCATCATCAGCGGCGATGCGCTGGGCCATCAGGCTTACCTGCCTGATACCGACGCGTGGAGCGACATCCTGGGGCGATGGGGCAATGATCTTATGAACCCCGACACGCGGGAGATTGATCGCCGCAAGCTCAGCGCAATCGTCTTTTCCGATCCTGCGGAGCTCACGGCACTGAATGAAATCACCTGGCCCCGAATCCGCACGCTTGCGGAGCAGCGCATCGCTGAACTGACTGACAGCGGCTCCAAGGTCATTGTTCTTGAGGCTGCGATCATGATTGAGGCGGGCTGGATGGACATGTGCGATGAGCTCTGGGTGACCCAGGCGACGGAGGAGCACGCCGTCGAGCGGCTCAAGGAGCGGAACGGACTGACGGAAGAGCAGGCGCTGCAGCGGATCCACTCCCAGCTCAGCAATGAGGAGCGAGAGGATTACGCGGATGTTCTGCTGAAGAACGCTGGCACCATTGAGGAGCTTCGTATCCGTGTCGGCGAGCTGTGGCACGCCCGTATCCGCCCGTTCCTCGACAACTAGACAGACCGCCAACGGGCGCGCAAGCGGAGCTCAACTCAACGAAGTTGATGCTCACGCAACAGAGCAGCCGAGAAGAAGCCAGAGGAGAAAAATGACCGAGCAGGACACGATGGCGCCGCCGAAATCGTTCGAGCAATTGAGATCGAGGAATACACGATCGACCAGGAGCCCTATTACCTGCCGATCCACGACGAGGTGGAAGTGTTCACGGCGGCGTATCAGGAAAAGATTCCTGTCATTCTGAAGGGCCCGACCGGTTGCGGCAAGACGCGTTTCATTGAATACATGGCGTGGCTGCTTGGCCGGCCTGTTGCAACAGTGCGCCCCGGCAACAATGGCAACGTGACGCACGGCAAGGCCCTCGTCACCATCGCCGCGCATGAGGACTTGACGGCCAGCGATCTGGTGGGCCGGTTCCTGCTGGAGGGCGATGAGACGAAGTGGATTGACGGCCCGCTGACCCGCGCCGTCAAGGTAGGCGCTATCTGCTACCTGGATGAGGTTGTGGAAGCCCGCAAGGACACCACGGTCCTGATCCATCCGCTGACGGACCACCGGCGCCTTCTGCCCGTTGAGAAACGCGGACAGGTGTTGGAGGCGGCGGACGGCTTTCTCCTCGTCATCTCCTACAACCCCGGCTATCAGAGCGCGCTGAAAGACCTGAAGCAGTCCACGCGCCAGCGGTTTGTGGCGATGGAGTTCACCTACCCGCCGCGAGAGGCGGAGGCGCAGATTGTGCAGTCGGAGAGCGGCGTTGAGCCGGAGATGGCCGACCTTCTGGCGCGTCTGGGTGAAAAGGTCCGGAACCTCAAGGAGCATGGCCTGCAGGAGGGCGTCTCAACGCGCCTCCTGATCTATGCCGGCAAGATGATCGCCCGCGGCTTGGCCCCGCGCCGGGCGTGCGATGTTGCCATCGCCGACGCCCTGACCGATGATCCATCCGTGCAGCGAAGCATTCGTGAGATCTCGACAAGCATCTTTGAGTAGGGCGCGACGGCGGCGGCTGGCGGTGGCGGACATTCGCCCTCGCCTGCGGCAGTCGGCGGCGCTCTGGAAGTCGATTGACTAGCCGCAGGAATGTGAAATGACAACAGGCCCAACCCCTCAGACCCCAACGCGTGATGAGCTTATAGCGGAGTTGCTTGCGCTGCCGGCGGCGGTTGGGCAAGCGTTTCAGGGCGCGTCTGAACATGTTGAACAGCGCTTCGGGGACGAGGAGCTCTTCACGGAATGGCTGGTTGCGGCCCTGGACATCGCGCGCTCATCCTTCCGGTCCTGGGAGGCGACGGCCGAGTACGTTCGATCCTCCCCCGGCGTGCTGGACGCCCTGGAGCATCCGCAGGACGCGCGGGCATGGTATGAGAGCGGCCGCGCGCTTTCGGGCCATTCGGCGTCGCTGGCGTCCGCCTATTTTCGTTCAAGCGCGTCATTCCTGGAGCGAGACGGCGCCCGTCACATACCGGCATGGATAGCCGCCGGACGGACGCTCTTTCATGGCACGTGGAAATCAGGCGCGCTCGCTGCCCGCTTTTTTGATGTCAGCCCCGGGCTGCTGGATCATGTCCGGCTTAGCGACCTCGCGGCCTTCACGGGATTCCTGGATCAGGTCGCCCAGCACTCAAGCGAACTGGCCGAAGAGTGCCTGACCATGGCGGCCGATTCCCTGCCGTATGTGGATGAAGAGACCATTGAGGGCTATCTGGAGCTTCTGAGAACCACGGCAGGCCGCAACTGGAAATATGCGAAGGAAACGCAGCGGGCAGCCGCCATGGCCCTGCCGCGTATCGCCCGGCCCGAACGGGAGCGATTCCTGTCATTCGCTACGGACATGGCGAATGACAGCGGCAAGCGGTATCTCTCATTCCTCGCTGAGGGCTCGCGGGCCATCAGTGATCTGCCGCTCTTTCTGCATCGGCAGGCGCTGGATGATTTCGAGGTTCTGCGCGGCTTGTCTGAGGAGGCCGCCGTCGAGTTTCTGCGCGTAGCGCCCCTCGTTCTGCGTCGTATTGATGATGATGACCTCCCCCGCTGGTTCTCGGAGGGCGTGCAACTGCTGGAGCGGAACGAGGCGGCGGGCATCGCCTTCTTCAAGCTGGAGTCCTCGCGCGGAGAGGCCCTGCTGCAAGAGCTCTCAGCCACCGTCAGCCTGGATGACGTGGCCCCCATCCTTCAGATGTACGCGCGCGCCCTGACCGGCGGAGACATGCAACTGCGCCCAACGCCGGAACTGGCCAATCGCAGCATCGGCTGGGCCACTGAGGATCGGGCGTCAACGGACGGCTCCAACATATTCCTGCCTCCCGAGATCGCCCTCTTTGAGACCAAGCAAGACAACTTCGGCTGGTTCAAAGTGCTGTGCACGCATCAAACAGGGCACCTTGAGTTCCACAGCTTTGACTTTCAGTTCGGCCGGGTCGGCTCCATTTTTCCCGTCACGCGTCGCCAGCTGGAGGCCGAACGAGCCGATTCGGGGGATGCGAACGCAATACGGGATCGCGTGGCGTCCGCGCCGACGCCGGACATGACCGACACCGTCGTGGGCGTACTGTCCGATTTCGAGCGATTCTTTGATCTCTTTCCTGAGCGACGCCTCGCATCCGATATATTCAGCGCCCTGGAAGACGCCCGCATTGATTACCTCGTACGTGGACACTACAGGGGCCTGCGTCACGCGTACGGCATGGTGCAGGCTGCGGCCGTCGTAGGGCGCCCAGCGCCGCAACAGCTCCCTCAAAGGGAAGGGCTCGTCGAGCTCCTTATCAGAATGACGTTGCTGGAATCTCCCGCGAAGATCCCCGTCCCGCAGCAGCTGCGCGACGTTGTGGGTCGCATGGCTGTCATCCTCGAACGGCTTCGCCATGACGAGGCCGCCGTTGAGGACACGGCGGAGGCGACTGTCATCCTCTATCGGTTGCTTGTCCGCGTGCCGAATACGGCGCCCCCCACCGACTTTGAGTGGGATGAGGTGGACATGGATGAAATCGCCGGAGAGGGCGGCCAGGGCATGCAGGATGCCGAAAGCGCAGCCACGGGCGGCGAGGACTTTGTGCCCGGTTCCGGCACGGAGCAGGATGTCCCCTATACCCCGCCGGAAGAGGTGGACTACCGCGGCGACTTCAAGCCGGAGCTTGTCCAGACCATCGCCAACCTCCGCAAGGGCCAGCAGCGCGCCGAGGATTCCGTCCAGGGCCCTCCGATCACGGAAGAGATGGTGCGGCAGCTCCTGGAGAAAAGCGCCGAGATCGACCTTTCGAGCGTCGTTGAGGGCGATATTGATGACCCAAGCGGGCTGTTTATATCCAGCCTGATGAGCGAGGCCATTGAGGGCCCGGACGCAGAGTTCAAGGATGAGATGGGTAAGGTCGGCGCCGGCAAGGAAGGCGAGGGAGAGAGCGACGAGCCGCTGCCGGAGGAGGAACGCACCGCCCTCTACGACGAGTGGGACTTCGTGGCGCTGGACTACAAGCCGGCCTGGTGCCGAGTCCGCGAGTCGACCATGGCGGAGGGTTCCTCCGAGTTCTATGAGAACACTATCGAGCGCCACGCCGGCCTCATCAATGAGGTGAGGCGCCAGTTCGAGATGATGGTGCCTGAGACCTATCGCAAGGAGAAGCGGCTCACCGACGGCGAGGAGTTTGACCTGGACGCTGTCATTGATGCCGTTGTGCAGCGGAAGGCAGGCGCCACGCCTGATGACAAGGTCTACTGGCGCCGCAACAAGACCGAGCGCGACGTTGCCGTTATCTTCCTGCTGGATATGAGCGCGTCCACAGCCGAGGCTATCGAGGAACGCTCCAATTACGACGACGATGACGAGGACATTCCGGATGATCCTCGCCAATACCTGTTCTGGCTACGGACGCGGCGAGAACAGCAGAAGCGCTCCTATCTCCGCATCATCGACCTCGAAAAGGAATCCACCGTCCTGTTGATCAGGGCGCTTGAGGCCATCGGGGACCAATACGGGATCTATGGATTCTCCGGCTACGGCCGGGAGAACGTGGAGTTCTACAGCGTCAAGGCGCTTGAGGAGCCGTTCTCAGACCGGGTGATCAGGCGCATCGATGGCATAACGCCGCTGCATGCCACGCGCATGGGGCCCGCCATCCGCCACGCGCTGGCCAAGTTGGAAGCCACCGCCGCCAAGACCAAGGTGCTGTTCCTGATCTCCGATGGTCGCCCCCAGGATCGAGGCTACAGTCGCGAGGGCGCGGAGAAGGAATACGCCGTGCAGGACACGCACATGGCGCTTCTGGAGGCCAAGGCCAGCGGCATCATCCCCTTCCTGCTGACGGTGGATCGCGCCGGCCACGACTACATGAAAGAGATGTGCGGAGACCTCCCTTACGAGGTCCTGGCAGACATTGAACTCCTCCCCAAACGCCTCCCCCAGCTCTACTCCCGCCTGACCCTGTAGGCTGCGCCATTCCGAGGGGTTGGGCCCATAGGCGAACTGCGCCGGACTGGCGCTTTTCTGCCCGATCACATCCAGAATCAAAGGCAACCCTTTCGGGGTTCTCCTTTCTTCTGCACTATTGCTATAGGGGAACGCGATGACAAACACGTACATGATTTCGCTGGCCGCGACTGACGCAAAGGCTGCCATAATGTCTCGAAGTGAACACGAAGCCTGGTTCTTGACAGTGGAGACTGCCCTAGATCAAGTCATCCAGGGCCTTAATGAGTTCGGCGAGCTTAGGGGCATGCCTCGGAATGACTTGGAAAGCGGGCGTCTCTTTCTTGCGGTTCGCGCCTTTCGGACTCTCCGCATAGCAATGAACGTGCTTGAGCGGGCGTACTATCAGCAGGCCGCGGGTTTGGTGCGAATGTCTATGGAGGACATGCTAATCGCAGAGGATATTGAGAGGCATCCTCCAACCCTGCAAGTACTACTTCACGGAGACGCGACGAAGAAGACCGGGCTTGGAAGAGGCAAGCTAAGCTATGGTGCGATGGCCGGTCGGATATCCTCTAAAGCAGCAGAGGCTTGGAAGGCTGAGTATGATTCTGTCAGCGTCTATGCGACGCATCCCAGAAAGGAAGCATTGACCACAATTGTGACATGGGACAATAAGGGCGTTCCTCATCTTACGCTCAATTCCCAATACGACATAGAACAACTGGCGGTCATCCTCGAACTTATAGCAAAGCAGGGCATGGATCTTATGAAGACGGTTATGCAACTCTTACCCGAGGAAGAGAGCGACTGGGGCAAAAAGGCCTATCCGTCGTTTAAGGCCCTTGATGCCCTGATTGATGAGACACGCCAGGTACGGGTATGAAGTCGTCATCTACTGGGGCGATTCCGGCAATGCCTAAGTGGTCGACATAGAGGAATTAGAAGGCTGCGGCTAAAATGGTCCCTGCTAGGAGTCCGCGCTCAAGAACGTCAATAACCCGATAAAGCAATGGTGGGAGACTACGCCGAAGTATGAGTTGTCCCATCCCGCCCCCACGCCCCACGTTTGAGGGCCCGGCAATTGTGGAAGCGTCCAAGACATAGTTTAACGTCTCCGCGTCGCCGGCCCTATGCGCCATTCCCCTTCAAACCTGGGCCAGCTACTGCTCGGACTCGCCCTACGGCTGTGTTCATGATGGCAACCTGCCCCATAAAGTACCGGAAACATCGAACTCCTCCCCCAGCTCTACTCCTGCCTGACGCTTTAGGTGCGGGGGGCGCCGCCCCTGCGTCAGAACAATTCGCTGAGCGCCTCCCGTGGACTGACTGCGCGGATCGGAGAGCCTCCGTAGTCCCTGACGTTCCTCGTAACGATGTGCCGAGCGCCACAGACGCGGGCGGCAGCCACTTGCATTGCGTCCTCGAAGTCCGTCATTGGAAGCTCTGCGGCGTACCGGATGGCCTCTGTGCCGGTGGGCGCCACTGCCACAAAGCGAGTCAAGTCGACGATGAAGTCGCGAGCGCTTGCGCCGCCACGCGCCGGAGTCACGATGTAATAGAGGTTCGAGACGGTGTGCCAGGCGATAGATGCGGATTCTGAGCCATGTTCGATCCGGTCCAGCAGTTCCGAGGCTGGGCCGGAGTGCGGACGCCTGTCGAGGGCAATGTCGATCAGCACGTCGGTGTCCAGAAGCATCATTGCAGATATTTCCTGGCCAGTGCGGCGTAACGCGGGTCGTCGTCACGCTCCGCCGCCCGAAACTTGCCGCGCCACCGTGAGGCGAACGAGGGAGCATGATCTCCCGCCACCTGCCTGAGAGATTGTTCAATAAGCGACGACAGCGACACGCCACGAGAGTGAGCGTACCGCTTGGCTATCGGCACTAGCTCGGCGTCCACAGTGATAGTGAGTTTCTGCTTCATTGTGACTCGACGCCTCCGATCCACATATACGGCATGACTCTTCCAGTATACGTGTCTTTAGGCAGCGTTCACCGCATCCAGTCCCACCGGCGGCCGCACCACGCACATAAACCCGAGCACAGAAGCATTCGGAAGCGCTTCTTTGGCGCGTTGAGACGGAAATAGGGGCTAAGTTATACCCCGGAGTA
The DNA here is from genome assembly GCA_965237465.1 of Dehalococcoidia bacterium. GTDB lineage: Bacteria > Chloroflexota > Dehalococcoidia > UBA6926 > UBA6926 > VXMO01. The sequence continues at coordinate 1,523,006 of OZ250138.1, read as the reverse complement.
CAAAGAAAAAGAACTTGGGCGCGTCCCTCTCCCGACAAGGGGGCTGGACGCGCGCAGCGTTCCTAGTAGCGCGGGCGTCCGCCGCCTGCTCCACCACCGCCGCCGCCACCGCCTGCTCCACCACCGCCACCGCCGCCGCCTTCGCGACGCTCGCGCGCCTCGTTGACCGTTAGCTGTCGCCCCTGGTGCTCCATGCCATTCAGCGCGGTGATTGCGGCGTTCGCCTCAGTGTCATTGGGCATTTCGACAAAGCCGAAACCCCGTGAGCGCATTGAATAGCGATCAATCACGACCTGCGCGGAGCCCACCTCGCCGTGCTGGGCAAATAACTCCTGCAGGTCTCCATCCGTTGCCTGAAAGCTCAGGTTGCCTACGTAGATCCTCATGCGGCCCTCTCCTGTGTCTGATGCTTCTCCCGGACCACAGTCGATACCGCTGCATCTCGCAACCGGCCAGCACGTGGATTTCGGAATTGATCTAGTATACTCCGTTCCGTGGCTGTCAAGCCAATGCGCGCCGCGTCGTCCTTCCAAAATGCAGTGCCGCATCGCGACATGCCGGCCACCGGCGTTCGGGGGAATGACGGCGGCAGTTGGCCTTAAGCGCTGGCCTCCCGCAGGAATGACAGGATCGCCTCGTTGAATTCCGCGGGCGTCTCCACGTTGGGGAAGTGTCCGGCGCCCGGGATGATGTTCAGCGTTGATTGAGGGATGGCCCGATGGATTCGCACGAGTCCGCCCGGCGGCGTTGTTCGGTCCTCATTGCCGCAGATGACGAGGACAGGGCAGGAGATGCGGCCCAAGTCTGGGGCGATGGGGTGCTCTGCTAGCTCCGGGCCTGAAATCCGAACGCCCTCCGCGTAGACGTAGGGCGCATTGCGTTCCGCCGACTCCAGCCGTCGCTGCTCGATTGCCTCCGGGTGCTCTTCGATAAATCGGTCGCTCCAGCCGCGACGCGGGTTGGGTGGCAACGCGCCAATGCCTTGTTCGCGAACGGTCTTCAGCATGTCTCCCCAGCCGTCCAGGAACTCTTGCTTGATCTCCGCCGACGTGTCCTGAATGACCAGCGAAAGCGTCTGCTCCGGGTAGTCCAGGGCGAATTGCTGCGAGACGAGTCCGCCCAGCGAATGGCCGTGAATGTGCGCCGCGCCGATTCCCAGGGCCTTGAGCAGCTCTGAAAGATCCTTGGCGTGCGTCCATCGCGAGTACGCGCCCTCATCCGCCGGCACGCGCTCAGATTGACCATAGCCGCGCATGTCCCATAACAGGAGCTGGAACTCGCTTGAGAAAGGCTCTATCTGTTCCTCATATCCGCGCCCAGTTCCGCCAAGCCCGTGCGTCATCACGAACGTTGGCCGCGCGGGATCACCAAACAGCTCATAGAAAAGCTCAACGCCGTTCACCTTGATATGCGGCATTTCAGTCCTCCTTATCCACCCGCCCCCCCAATGGGGGCCGGCGTGTTCGGCTCTATCTCAAGGCTCAGGTTGAGCCTCTGCGCGACGCCCAGCAGGTTCTCCACGACGTCGGCATAGAGCGGTATCCCGTTTGCTTTTCGATCCGCGATCATTTCCGCTTCGATGTCTCCCGGCGTGCGCACGGCATCGACGCCGGGGAGCGGTGGGGTGGCTCGGAGCTCGTCAAGGTAATCCGCCATCATGGTCTTGAAGGCGGCAGGCTCAGTGAATGCATCAAGGCGCAAGGCCCCGACAAAGTGCGCCGATTCATACCCGCCCGCTTGGCCTGATCCGGCCAGAGCCAGTCCCGGTCCCATGCCGGAGAGGAGGCCGCATAGGATGTCCACAATCATCGCCAAGCCGTAGCCCTTGTACGATGAGTGCTCCAGATCACTGCCGAGCGGCAGAATCTTGCGCCCGCCGGGGCCGCGTGTCGGATCGCGCAGCGGCTCCAGGGCATCCGTCAGCCCCCAGCCGACGGGCGCCTGCTTGCCCTGCCGACGATAGACGTCAAACTTTCCCGCCGATACAACAGACGTTGCGGCATCGTAGATGAATGGGGGCCCGCCCGCCACGGGCGCGGCGAGCGCGATGGGGTTGGAGCCCAGCCGGGCCTCCGCCCCTCCCGCCGGCAGCACAATCGGCCCGGTGTTCGTCATGCTGATGCCGATCATGTCATGATCAAGCGCCTGGGTGGCATAGACCCCCGCCGCTCCAAAATGGCGGCTGTTGGCGACCGTCACCCACCCGGAGCCGACGGCCCGCGCCTTTTCGATCGCCAGGTCCATCGCCCGCGCGCCGACCCAGATGCCCAGGCCGCGGTCCGCATCAATCCGCGCAGTTGAGGGCGTGTCAGTCATTACCCGTAGCTGCGGCCGGGCGTTCACCAGCCCCTGCTCCAACGGCTTGACATAGAACCGCTCCAACCGCGCCACCCCGTGGGAATCAATGCCGCGAAGGTCCGCCTCAATCAGCGTATTCGCCGCCGTTGAGGCGTCCGCGTCGGGGACGCCGACCGCCCGAAACGCGCTCTTCGCGAATGTCCGTAAGACGGACTCCGGGGCGCGGGTAATGTTGGCGGCGCCGGATTGGGTCACAACGGCCTCACGTGATTGGCGCGCCGGTCGGAGCGCGGAAAGCGACTCCGTCCGGGGCGATCTGACTTATTGTGGGCGGGCTTCCCGCACGCGCCCGGCCATCTCCTGATCGATCTCCTTCGGCCAGGAGCGCTTGTTGGGATCCATCACCTTGACGCTGAAATCGCCAATGCCCTGGATCTCAATGGTTCCCGTCTCGCCGTCCTGAAGCGGTCCGATGCCCTGGTGGTTCGTGCCCAGAGCGATCACATCGCCCGGCAGTAGGGTCATGACGGTCGTCACCCATTCAATGAGCTCTGGGATCGTGTGCTCCAGGTCGCTCGAGTTGTAATCGTGGCGCGGCTGCCCGTCCACCCAGTACTTGATGTCCAGACTATGCGGGTCTTCAATCTCATCCGCCGTGACGATGCACGGGCCCATCGGCGCGCACGTGTCGTACGACTTCTGGATCATGGTTGGCCCGCGTCCGATGCCGGCGCGCGGCGAAACGTCCATGAACGCTGTGTACCCGAATATGGAGTCCATGGCGTCGGCCTGCGTGACGTCCTTACTGCGTTTGCCGATGACCAGGGCCAGCTCAGCCTCATGGTGGCAGATGGTGAACGGCGTGTTCGGCAGTACGACAGTGTCGCCGGGGCCGATCACCGCCTCGGGCGACTTCAAAAACATATCGATGGCGAAGGCGTCGCGATCCTGCCCCTCCCTATAGTTGCCGAAGCAGCAAATGAGCTTCCGCGGGCGGGGGAGCGGCGCCCGCAACTGAACGGTCTGGAAGGGCACGCCGCCGCCGGAGTCGGCAATGTCTTCAAGATCATCGCGGACGGCGGCGAAGTCCTCAATCAGGTTGATCATGACGTCTTCAGGGTGAGGCCCCATGTAGTCTTCCGCCATCCCGCCAAGGCCGATCACGTTGCCATTGACAAGAAGGCCGGGCCGAAAATCGTTGTACATCACCAGCTTCATGACGTTCCTCCATACTCCCCGTGTTTGCGTTGCATATTGTATCCCCATCGCCATCCGCATCTGCGCGCAGGCGCGGCGTTGCCGTGATTGTTGCATGAGCGCCGCGCCCCGTCCATAAGCAGCCCCTTGTAACCGCTCCGGCGGCCGCCGCGGGGCCCACTACATGTTGGAAGAAAAGAGGGATTAGCACTGTATGGCGGAGCATTTCCTCCGCTATACTTACAAGCATCCTACATACTCTCAGTGCGTGAAGAAGCTGCGGCCAAAGCAGGCCGCGCAGGAGACGAGACGGCATGAAGTTCTCCGTATTGCAAGAAAATCTGGCTCGCGGCCTGAGTGTCATTGCGCCTGCGGTCTCAACCCGGCCGACGCTGCCCATTACGACGCACGTCGTGCTGCAGACTGAAGAATCGCGCCTCCGCCTGACCGCCACCGATCTGACGATGGCCATCTCCTGTTGGATTGGCGCCAGTGTAGAAACTGAGGGCGCCATAACCGTGCCGGCGCGGCTGTTCACAGAGTATGTCTCAACGCTGCAGCGAGACCGCGTTGACTTTGACCTTGATCCCGGCAATCGCCAGTTGCAGTTGACGTGCGGACGGCTGCAAAGCAAGGTGAGCGGGCAGGACCCCAACGACTTCCCGCCGACACCCGTGACCGACGACGGCATATCGTTGGAGATTCCCCCCGATGTGCTCCGCGCAGCAATTGATCGGGTCATCATTGCGGCGGCCACGGAGGACTCCCGCCCCGTCCTCACCGGCATCCACACGTCAATTTCCGGAGACACCGTCACCATGGCTGCCGCCGACGGCTTCCGACTTGCCGTTCAGACCACGCGCCTTCCGGCGGAGGTCGTCGAAGAGGCCGTTGATATTATCATCCCGTCGCGATCCCTTCGCGAGCTGAACCGCATGCTGGCGGATCAGGAGCTGCCGGTGACGATAAACGTCAATCAGGCGAAGACCCAGGTGCAGTTCCGTCTGAGCAACGTCGAGATGGTTTCACAGCTTGTTCAGGGCACATTCCCGAACTACCGACAGTTGATCCCGGAATCCTCCACCACGCAGACATCCATTGATGTGCCGGAGTTCCTGCGCGCCACGCGGTCCGCCGCCGTCTTCGCGAAGGAGGGCAACGGGATCGTTCGGCTGTACATGAGCCCCGGCGAGAATGAGATGGTCGGGGAGATGCGCCTTGAGGCCCGGTCAGACCAGATTGGCGAGCATCATGGCGTCATTGACGCCCAGGTGAGCGGCGAAGAGGCACACATCGCCTTCAATCACAAGTATCTGGAGGATGTCCTGGCCGTGCTGAGCTCCTCCGTGACGATTGAGATGTCCGGCCCGTCTAGCCCCGGCACCATCCGCCCCGCCACATCCGAGGAAAACTCCGAATACGTCCACGTCGTCATGCCCATGTTCGTCCAGTGGTGACGGGAAAGCCCCTGAAGTAACCGGCCCTCGGTCACCATATGACCTCGCCGCCCTCCGGCGTCAGAAAGTCCGTGACCTTCCGGGCCAGCGCGGTCACCTCATCCGCGTAGCCGGGAAACCAGGCATGCATCCACTCAGGCCGCTCATAGAAGGCCATGGAGCGGCCGTCCTGTTGTTGAATCCCGACGCGTGTGACGAGGCCGCTTGCGTTGATGAAACTCACATCCTCAAGAATTCGCCCCGGCGCGCAGAACCCCGCCGATACGAGGCAGATGTCATGCAGCGACTCCAGACTCTCCTGGACGCACCTGAGGCAGAATGCTCGCGTCCTGGCCAGCACGCTCGGCGGAAGTCCCTGCAACACTGATCGCATCGTGATGCCGGAAAAGATGCTGTCGTCCACCACGGCCAGGGACTCCACGTCCTCAAGACCGGCCAGCTGATCCGCCAACGGCGTCTCCGAAGTGCTGACGATGTCGTAGCCGCCGCGTCCATCCTCGCGCCGCGTCACGTCAATGCGATGGATGTGGGGAAACCAACCGGTGCGCTCCTGCAGCTGCATCGCGACCCGCTCTCCTGCCGTTCCGATTCCGAGAGCAAGTTCAACCGGGCGAACCGTTGGCTCCTCTGCGGCGATGAGCGCTTCTATCTGTTCTTCCAGGGTCAGGACGAGCACGCGCTCAGGCTCTCGCGAGGAGATCGTTTGAAACAGGCGCTCCACGAGGTCGGCGACCTCGGAATCCGGCCCGAAAATCTCATTGACGGCGTCCGTTACGTCATCGTGGACGTAGAAATGTCGTGGGATGGGGGCGGCGTAAGGGCCGGGGGTATCAGTCATAGCGTGGGGAAGGCCGGTGCCGGGCGTTTGGCGCCAGTTAGAGCGGGAAAGGCATCCCCTGCAGGCCCTTGACGTACCTGATCTCTCCCAGGTGATAGAAAGTATGCCCAATCACGAATGTCTGCAAACGACGCGCCAACGTGCGATCCGGGCGCTCTTGGTCCATCACGCGATCGAGGTCGTCATCTGTCATGTTCTCAAATGCCGCCGGAATCGTTGGGCCCACTTCTGCCGCGTACTCGCGCAGCAGCTCCAGGCTCGGACGGAATTCCCCAACCTGCTCCGCCGTGTAGCCGGTGCCCGTGCCCTCCTCTGGTGAACTGCCGAACTTCTGGTGGAAGCCTTGCGCTGCCCAGATAGTCGGTCCGGGTTCCACAGGGATGGTGTCATGCACGGCGTCGTCCAGCGTGCGGGTAATATGCCACGCGATGAACGCGATCGTCGTCGCCCCGGGAATGGGCGCGTAGTAGATATGCTCCGCTGTCAGCGGCTCCAGTTCGCGCAAAAGGCTGCCCTGTATTTCGCGCATCTCTCTGGCCAGGACCTCGACGCCATTCATCAGCCACCCCCTATCCGCGGAATGTGTTCTTGATCCAGTCCATGAATCCCGTGCCCTCGCGATCGTCATTTTGCCGCAGATCGGGCGTTGACGGCAGCGTGGCCGATAGTTGCTCCAGCAGGATTCGTTGCTCATCCGACAGGCGGTCCGGAACGTGGATTGTCGCGACGAGGTAGAGATCGCCCCGGTTCCGGCTGTTTTGTGGATCGGCGACGCCGCGGCCGGCCATGCGGAATGACTGCCCGGACTGGACTCCCGGCGGAACCGTGAACGGCTCATCGCCCTCCAGCGTGGGGATTGTGACCTCTCCGCCTAGCGCGGCCTGCGCAATATTGACGGGGACGTGATAAAAGAGGTGGCGGCCCTCCCGCTGGAACACGGTGCTGGGCTCAACCTCCATCTCTATATATAGATCGCCGGGCGGTCCGCCGTTCGCGCCGGCTTCTCCCTCGCCGCCCATGCGAATGCGATTGCCGGTATCGACCCCCGCCGGCACGGCAACGCGCAGCGATAACTCCCGTCGAACGCGGCCCGCGCCCCGACACTCGTCGCACGGGTGCGTGATGATCTTGCCCTCGCCCTTGCACTGACTGCACGCGCTGATATTCACATATTGGCCAAACATGCTCCGCTGGCTGCGACGAATCTCGCCGCTGCCCTTGCAGGCCGGACACGCCTCAGGCTCAGTGCCGGGCTTGGCTCGGCCGCCGCGACATGTGGCGCAAACTTCATTGCGCGCCAGCTTGACATCCTTTTCTGTGCCGCGAACCGCATCTTCAAAAGAGATAGTCAGACGCAGGCCCAGGTCCGCGCCGCTCTCAGCGCCGGATCGCCGACCCTGTCGACCGCGCGCGCCGCCGAAGAAGGCGTCAAAGATGTCGCCGAACCCGTTGAAGCCTGAGAAAGCGTCGCCGCCTCCTCCAAAGGGATCCGACCCAACGCCCGCATGGCCGAAGCGATCATAGGCGGCGCGCTTCCGATCATCTCGTAGGACCTCATACGCCTCATTTATCTCTTTGAAGCGCTGTTCCGAACCGGCGTCCTTGTTCCGATCCGGATGGTGATCAAATGCGAGACGACGAAAGGCCCGCTTGACGTCCTCCGCAGAGGCATCGCGGGACAGGCCCAAACTGTCGTAATAGTCTTTCTTGTTGGTCGTCATGCTTTGAGGCCATCGTCATCTGCACTCTTGATAATGCTGCTTTTGCCGTATTCGCGCCAAAAGGCCTGAACACGAACTCCATCGCAGGAAACGATTACCCTCTCGCCAAGTATAGCAATACGAGCCGCCTGAGTTTCCGGGAATGAGTGCCGAGCCTCGCCTCTCGCGGAGAGACTGGGCCGCGATGCGTTGGCAATTGCTAAGGGGGGTCCGAAGTCGGAATGCCTCGCGTGTGCTAGCATGGCCCGCGTAGAGGCTTAGCCGGGAATACCCGTAGCGGTTGGCTTGGCCTCTCCGTCTTTAAGGTTGCCTGACCCTCGTCAATGTGTCCTCGCTGGAAGCAGGATCATAGTAGATCTGAATGCTATCCACATCCGCTGTGTTCAATAGCACGGCGCCGCCGCCTGGTAGTTCTGATAGGTCCAACTGTTCGCCGGGCTTGTTGGCGGCGATATACCTTGCCTTTCTAATCAGGAAGTCTTTCTCCCGTTGGTCATCAGGCGCGAGGGGATACGACGCGATTTCACCGTAATATGTGTCGCCCCTCTGCATCCTGACTAGGACAAGGGGCCGATCATCGCCACTATTTCTGATGGCGTCGTCAAAGGCAGCATGCCATACAGGTGCTTCCGGAAAAGTCGGATCTGGGCGAGGGATCCAACCCCAGCCGGGAATCATCCTCATCTGTCGCGTCACCCCGCTCATTGCGGCGACAATTCTGGTTGCCGCCACATGGGGGACGTTGTATGCGCCCATTAGGACGGCAGCGACCAGGACATAAAAAGCATAGGCGACGATTAGGAGGGTTCCTTCAAGGGGATATGAACTGAGGAATTGGCTTGGCCCCATGCTCCAGACCTGACTGACGTGAAGTTCTACGTCTAGAAGGAATTCCAGAATCAGAGATGCTCCGGCGAGCAGAGCACCCCCCAGAATGTGAATTTAAATGGAGTACTCCAGCATTTGGGAGAGTTGCCAGAGTGTGCTTTGCCGGGATTGGTCGGCGCTGCGGGCCAGGGCCGCGCGATACGAGAGAAACCCGGGAACGACCAGTATGAGGACAGCCCAGATGTCGAAGGCCGGCAAAGACAAGAAACCGCCCCGGCCTATGAGTCAGTATCCCCGGACGTCTGATCAGGGGTTCCTTGGTTTGCAGCCGATTCCGCCACGGGTTCCGTAAGGCTGTCATCTGACTTGAGCCCCGCGAGGGCGTCGAAAACCGAATTCGGGGGCAGGGGCGCGTCATTGGGCGGCAGGTCGACGCGGGATCTGGTTATCCACTCGGGGGAGAAACCGCCCTGAGCCAAACGTCCGGACGTTTCCTCTTTCGCCTTTGAAGTCGTACTGTCCTTACCGTTTGAGTCCTTTGACATGGCATCCTCCGCACCCGCTTTGGGAATCCAACCCGCAACTCAATAGCACTTGCCTACAAGGATCTAGTGCCGAACATATAATCTAGCAGGGTCTCCGAGCCGCGCCTAGTGCGGAGAGACCGCCCCGCTTACAGCCCCTGACGCCACGTGTCGAAAGAGGCGATGTCCTCCGGCGTTGCGTGGCGGATCAGGGACATCAGCCGGTTCATGGCGGTGACAAGCTCGCTGGCGTAATCGTCGCCAGCGTCGCCGTTCGATAGTTGGGGACGTTGCATCGCGCCGCGCAACTCATTCACGCGTTGCTGAGCCCGCTTTAGGGTTTGGAGCGCCGGGGAATCGTCATTCGATTCACTGGGGCTGCTGTCTTCGGTGGTCATTTGGCGGTGGCGTGTATCGTTCAGCCCTGCGTGTGCCCGGAAAGGTCAATTGTGGCGCTCTCGCCCACGAATGGGTTCATGCGCTGTTCATCTCCAATGGTGGAGATGTCATTGTGGCCGGGCAGGACGATGGTGTCCGGCGCCAGGGCGAAGAGACGAGTCTTGATGGAGCCAAGGATCTCCGGCAACGATCCGCCTGGGAAATCGTACCGCCCGATGGAGCCCTGGAACAACGTGTCTCCCGTGAGCACAGCGTCTTCATAGACGAAGCATGCGCTGCCGGGCGTGTGGCCCGGCGTGGCGATCACGCCAATGACGGTAGACCCCAGCGGCAGCTCTTGCTCATGCAGCAGGTAGGCATCCGCCATCGGCGAGGCAACGGCGGGCTTGCCTAGCCAGCCGTCATTTTGCGCCAGCATAGCCTCATCCGCCTCGCCGATCATGAGGGATGCGTCCGTGCCGTGCGTGAAGACGCCGTTGTTGAATGTGTGGTCGGAGTGGCCGTGCGTGTCCAGGACATACCGCACAGTGAGACCCTGCTCCAGCGCCAGGGCCAGGATTTCGTCGGAGCCCTTGCCGGGGTCGACGATAGCCGCCTCGCGCGAGGCCTCGTCATGGATGATGTACGTATTGTTGGCCATCGGCCCGACGACGAAACGTTGTATCGGCATCTCGCGCAACCTCCCTAAACGACAACGATCTCAACAGAATGCGGCATCAGCTCCGCATCCGGCCGCGAGGCGTAGATATTTTCTGCCACGGCGTCCAGGGTCCGTCGGCACTGCGCCTCCCCCGCGCCGACGCATGAGACGCCCAGCAGAGCCGTCCGCAGGGAATCGAGCTCTCCGACCTCGCTGATGGAGACGTTGTAGCCTCGCTTGACGCGATCAATGACGCTCTTCACGACGCGCCGTTTGTCCTTGAGCGAGGCGCTCTCGGGCAATCGTAGCTCCAGAATGGAGTAGGCGACGGCGATGGACATATGACGAGCCCTTCCGTTGCCGGCGGACATCGGTATGGTAGCGTACGCCGCCCGGCCTTGCCACGCGGGTCGCAGGGAGTCTGGATGCCGGCTTTCGCCGGAATGACGGGAGCGGGCCGTGGAGCCGGAGCGGCGGAGGCCTAGAAGTCCAGGTTCTCGACTTCCAACGCGTGCGTACGGATGAACGTGGCGCGCGGGCGAACCTCTTCACCCATCAGCATCTCAAAAAGCTCCGCCGCGTTCTGCGCATCCTCTATCTCAACCTTGAACAGCGTTCGCGTCGTCGGGTCCAGCGTCGTCTCCCAGAGCTGCGTCGGGTTCATCTCGCCCAGGCCCTTGTAGCGCTGGATGCCCACGCCGCGCGTTGACACGTCATCGACAATCTCCGTGAGATCAAGCAGGGACGTGAGACGACCGAGGGCGCGTTCTCTCTTGAAGACAGTGCCGACGATCGGGAGGTGAGAACGAAGCGCAGTCGCCAGGCTCGTCATGCGCTGCGCGGCCTCAATGTCGAAGAACTCCTTGTCGAGGCGCAGCGTCCGACCACTCTCGGTGTCCTGGATCAGCAGGTAGGAGCCTGCGTCCTGACCATCAGGCGCGGTGACCAGGCCTGCCGGCAGGGTGTCCTGGTCATCAGATGTCTCCTCCTCCTCAACCGACTGCATGGCGTCAAGCAGGTTGAGCTGTTGGGGCTCGCTCGGAGTTGGTTGGGAGGCATCCTGAGCGGCCGCAGCCGGCGGGGCGTGAAACTCGTCTTCAAGGATGCGGACGTTCCCGCGCTCCTCAAGCGCCTGGCTGAGGCGCGCAAAGGTCTCTTCCGTGGAGAGGTCGCTTTCACCGACGCGAATGGTGAGCGCGGCGGCGACGAGGAGCGGCCACGAATAGCCGATGGCCTGCAGATCAGTTAGGGCGCGCGTGAGGCGCTGTAGGGAGGGCAGAATCTCCCTGACCTGCTCCTCCGTGTATGTGATCGTCGCGTCCTTTTCTGAGTTCTCCCGGATGGTCATTTCCTTGAGGGCCTGATTGGCGATGGTGTCATCCTTCTCCCGGTCCGAATAGAGCCAGTGGATGTCATTTCGGCCAATCTGGACCCGATAGAGCGGGGGCTGGGCGATGTAGATATGGCCCGCCCGCAGCAGGGGCTGGAAATGGCGATAGAAGAGCGTCAGCAGCAGCGTCCTGATGTGGGCGCCGTCCACGTCGGCATCCGTCATGATGATGATCTTGTTGTAGCGGAGCTTGGCGAGGTCCAAGCCGTCATTGTCGTCCTCCGCCTCCTCCGCTTCATTGGCCCCATTGCCATTGAGGTGGCCGTTGATTCCGCCCAGGCCGACGCCCAATGCTGAGGCGATAGCCCTTATTTCCTCATGTCCGAATACCTTGTCCAACCTGGCCTTCTGGACGTTGAGGATCTTGCCTCTCAGGGGGAGGATCGCCTGGAAGCGGCGGTCGCGTCCGCCCTTGGCGGACCCTCCTGCGGAATCGCCCTCAACCAGGAAAAGCTCGCAATTCTCGGGGTTCTTGTCCGAGCAATCGGCGAGCTTGCCGGGGAGCGTGGTGGACTCCAACGCGCCCTTGCGCTGGACCATCTCGCGCGCCTTGCGGGCGGCCTCTCGGGCGCGGGCGGAAGTCAGGCACTTGTCAAGGATGCGCCGCGCCTCTTGAGGGTGCTCTTCCAGGTATGTTGACAGTCCCTCGGAGAGCGTGCTTTCAATCTGGTTCTTGACCTCCGCGTTGCCCAGCTTCGCCTTGGTCTGGCCCTCGAACTGCGGCTCCGGCAGCTTGACGGAGATGACGGCGACGATGCCAGCGCGGACGTCCTCGCCCTGCAGATTGGTTTCATCGTCCTTCAGGATCTTGAACTTGCGCGCATAGTCATTCATCGCGCGAGTCAGCGCTGTCCTGAATCCTGTGACGTGAGTGCCGCCGTCCACCGTGTTGATGCAGTTGGCGAAGCCCAGGACGATTTCGTTGTAGCTGTCGCTGTATTGAAGCGCGACCTCCACGCTGGTGCCGTCAACCTCTTTCTCAACATAGATGGGCGCAGCGTGAAGCGCCTGCCGGGAGGAGTTGAGATGCCGCACCAGGGACTTGATGCCGCCTTCAAAGTAGAAGGTGGTCTCTCGTTCCGTGCGCTCATCAACGAAGCGAATCTCAAGCCCGGGGTTCAGATAGGCCATTTCCCGGAATCGGAGCGCGAGCGTTGTGTAGTCGAAGGACGACTCCTCAATGAAGATCTCAGAGTCCGGCTTGAACCAGATGGTCGTGCCGGTGCTGTCGGACTCGCCGGCGACCGCCACTGGCGCCAGGGAGGCGCCGCGCGAGTATTCCTGCACATGGACGCGGCCGTTCCGCATGATCTCCGCCCGCAGCTCCTCTGAAAGGGCGTTGACGACGGAAGCGCCGACGCCGTGCAGGCCGCCGGAGACCTTGTAGCCGCCCCCGCCAAACTTGCTGCCCGCGTGCAGCGTGGTCATGACCGTCTCCAGGCCCGTCAGGCCCGTCTGCGGGTGCCGATCAATCGGGACGCCGCGGCCATTGTCCTCAATGCGGGCTGAACCGTCCGGGAGAATAGTGACGATGATGCGGTTGCAGTAGCCCGCCATCGCCTCATCGACTGCATTGTCGACGATCTCATAGATCAGGTGATGTAGGCCCCGCTCATCTGTGGAGCCGATGTACATGCCGGGACGGCGGCGAACCGCCTCAAGCCCCTCAAGGACGCTGATGTCCCGCGCAGTGTACGCGCCTGTATTGTCCGCCCCCGCGGATGCTTCCTCGCGCTTACCGGATGCATCAACCATCAATCACACCCCTTTGTGGAACTGCAAGAGAGGCCTTTAGACCCGTGGGATCCGCCGTGAGTGCCGGCCGAGGCGCATGCGCCTCTCACGTAAGTTGAAACGCTTTCCGATTATTCATTTATTGCGCTTGCTGTTTGCCCGGGCCGCCGGGCGTTCGGGGGCGGCGTCACGGGCGCTTGCATCCCCGCTTATCCGCCATTCCAAACACCTGTTCATTCTAGCAGATTCTCGAACTTCTTTCAAAAAAGCGCGGGCGCCACAGGGCGCGACGGTAGGGGGTTCGCAGGGCGCCAATCGTCCTGTCGCTGATGCCGCTGAAGACTGCCGGCGAGGAATGCCCCACCAGCCTCGCACGGAGCGATAGCGGGGATGAAAACGCGTAGTCCGCGATCCCCCTCGCGCCGAATTCCGACCGGCCGATTCTTGCTTGCCGGCGTTCGGGGATGAATCACTCGGCGGCTTCTGCCGGCTGTTCGAGCTCCTCTTCCGTGGCCTCTTCATCCTCAAGGGCGGCGGAGACGCGAGAGTGCGTGGCGCGGACAATCATCTGGTCGCCCTCGGTCAATATCTGAACGCCTTTGGGGACGATGATGTCCGAGACGTGAATAGCGGTTTCAAGGTCCACGAGGCTGGACACGTCCACCTCAATGGAGGCCGGAATGTTGGCTGGCAGGCATTCTATCAACACTTCATGCGTCATCTGGGTGACGACTGCGCCGGGAAGGCGCGACGCCGGAGGATCGCCGGTGATGTGAAGCGGCACCGGCGTCTGGATAGCGCGATTCATCTCGACTCGGTAGAAATCGGCGTGAAGGATGGCGCGGGTGACAGGATGTCGTTGCAGGCCGCGCAGCAGCGTGTGGTAGGTCTCGCCGCCGATCGTAAGCTCAACCAGCGATCCGCGTCCGCCGTCCGTCACCAGCTTGTCCAGTTCGCGTGAGGCGGCCTGAAAGCTGATCGACTCCGCGCCGCGGCCGTAGAGGTTGGCGGGCGTTATGCCGGCGCGACGCAACACCTTCACGCTGCTGCCCAGTGTTTCGCGCTGCTCGCCGCTGAGGGTGAGGGTCTCAGAAGTGGTCATAGAAATCTCGCCTTAGTGTCTTTGGAATTCGCGGTGGTTGTGTGGGCGCAAGGCCGGTTGGCGCGCCCCCATGGGGCGCAAAACTACGTTACTGCGAATAGTACAAATTGAGGCGGCAATCGGTCAAGTTGGCGGACCCTCAGGCTCGGGTCAGCCTGGTTTGCCCCTGCCGCGGCGGGCGAATGCGCCGCAGCAGGCTGGAATACTGACAAATCCTTAGTCCCGCAGGATGCCCCTCGGTTTGCCCGGCCAAAGGGGACATGCCGCCCTGTCAGGCCGCCGTTCCAAGCTCGCGCGGCCGATACTGGAGGGCCTCGCTAAGGTGTCGAGATGTGATGTTTGGCGCCTCTGCAAGGTCGGCTATGGTGCGGGACAGTTTCAGGATGCGATGGAATCCACGGGCGCTCATATGCAGCTGCTGCATGGCTGCGCGCAGCAAGCCGTTTGCCGCCTCATCCAGCGCGCAGTATTCCCGCACCTCAACCGGCCCCATGTCGGCGTTCGTCAGGACGCCCGATGCGGCGCTGAACCGTTCGCGTTGCCGGATGCGCGTCTCCTCCACACGCGCCCGCACAATGTGGGAGGGCTCCCCCAGCCGCTCATCCGTGAGCTTCTCGTACTCGACACGCGGAACGTCGGTGTAGATGTCGATCCGGTCCAGCAACGGGCCGCTGATGCGCCGCTGATAGCGGTCAATGGTCGTCGGCGAGCACGTGCAGGCTTTGACCTGGTCGCCGTAGAAGCCGCACGGACACGGATTCATTGCGCCGACGAGCATGAAGTTTGCCGGGAACGTGATGGACCCCTGCGCCCGGCTTATCGTGACGGCCTTGTCCTCCAGGGGCTGACGCAACACCTCCAGGATGTGATGTCCGAACTCCGGCATCTCATCGAGGAAGAGCACGCCTCGGTGGGACAGTGTGATCTCGCCGGGGCGGGGCCAGTGGCCGCCGCCAACGAGGCCCGCGTTTGAGACGGTGTAATGCGGAGAACGGAACGGGCGGGCCGAGATCAATGGCCTTTCAGGCGGCAAGAGTCCCGCGACGCTATAGATCTTTGTGACGTCCAGCGATTCCTCGCGGGTCATCGTCGGCAGGATTGATGGCAGGGAGCGAGCCAGAAGAGTCTTGCCGCTGCCGGGCGGCCCCATCATGAGGATGTTGTGGCCACCCGCCGCCGCCACTTCGATTGCCCGCTTGACGTTCTCCTGCCCCCGTACGAGAGACAGGTCAAACGCGTCCGGCGGCGTCACGGCCCCAGGGTCCGTCGGCGGCTCTGTCTGGTAGAACGGCCGAAAGACTTGTTCACCGCTGATGTGCTCCACCAGTTCGCGGAGGGAGCCGGCTGGAAGCACGTCAATGCCGTCGACTAGCGCGGCCTCCGGCGCGTCCACCGCCGGAACGACGATCTGCGTCAACCCAGCCTCGCGCGCCAGCGCCGTCATCGGAAGGACGCCCTGAGTGTGTCGCACCTGTCCCTCAAGAGACAGCTCACCGAGAAACGCCACCTGATCAAGGGCGAAGTCGCCGCCGGCCTGTCCTGAGCCGATCAGGATGCCCGCCGCGATGGGAAGGTCATAGGATGGACCGACCTTTTTGAGGTCCGCCGGCGCCAGGGAAACGGTGATGCGCCGCTGCGGAAACTCAAAGCCGGAGTTTCTGATGGCGGCGCGGACGCGTTCTCGCGCCTCCTGGACGGCCGTATCGGGCAGCCCGACAATCGTGAAGGCGGGCAGACCCGGTGCGATATCCACCTCCACCTCAACGATGGATCCCTCAAGCCCAACCACCGCGCAGCTGCGTGTTCGTGCTAGCGTCATGACCATGCCTCCCCTGAATCCGCTCACATGTTCCTAAGAACGTTCGTGCTAGCACGGTATCACGGGCGTCAAGTGGCGCGCAACCACGCGCGAAATCTGTGGAGAGAGTGCGTTCGTTCCCGTGGAGTTCGTGCAGTCCGAGGGCGCTGTAGGCTACTCTGTGGGCATGAAGTCGGCAGCCGGTGATGCAGACGGCAGGCAGAGGTGTGGCTGATGGAGATTTTCGGGTATGACTACGTCCACTGGTTGAATGTGGCGTCGCTCTTGCTGCTGACCGGCGCGCCGGTTCTGGGCGTCGCGGCGGGCTATTTCATAAGTCACCGTCGTCGCGCGCACAACTGAGCCTATCCGGCGGGGATCGTTGGCAGTCTAAATCCCGGAGATTGGCCTCCGAGTTAACTCCATGTTCCGGCTCCGCAATCGAATCGCCGAACGATGAGGGACGGGAAGAGATGCCGCGAATTCTCCTTGCAGTGGACGGCTCCGAAAATGACGCGTCGTCAATGGAGGCATTGGGGCGTCTCTTTGGCGGGAAGAGCGATGTTCACGTTACTGTTCTGACCGTCGCGCACATGCGCCTGCCGGAAGCGCCGTCCTTCAGGTCGGGAGTCGTTCCCAGCATCCCTCCGCTGAAAGAGATGGAGGAGTGGGAGGCTCAAATCCAACAGGACTCGGCTGACATCGTCTCCGCCGCCCGCGAGGACCTGCTGGTGTACGGGTTTGACGTCGAGACGCGCGTTGAGTGGGGCCCGCCGGCTGAAGTAGTGCTAGCGGCCGCCGATGACAGCGATTACGACCTGATTGCGATGGGTCGATACGGGGCGGGCAAGGTTGCAGATCTATTTGTAGGCAGCGTCTCAGGCCGCGTCCTACAGCGCGCCAAGACCCCCGTCCTCGTTGTCCGTTCCAAGAACGAATGAATTGAATTCCGCGATAGAGATTGTTTTCCACAGCGATGCTTGCCGCCTGATGGCATCGCAAAGCCCGCAACGAGCAGCATCCGTTTAGCTCAACCTACACCGGTTCCTCAAACGTCTCCACAAGGTGGAACTCCAGGGCAAAAACCTCCACGTCGTCAAGGGGATCGCTGAAACGCCTGCCCTCGGAGAACTGGAGTAGCCAGGAAGGCTTGTCGGGCCAACCCTCGGCTCGGGCCTCCTCCTCCGTCATGTCGCGGAGTCGCTGTTTCCACACGCGGGTGACGAGTATTCGTGCGAAGGGTTTCTCTCCGGTCATCGGCGGCCGTCGATAGAGCAGATGCTCGGCGCCCTCTTTTGCCCGCGCTCGCGCCCACAGCTTGCGGGCCTGGGTCTTCTCGCCGCGCAGAATCAGCTGGACGCTGGGCTCTTTGAACAGGATCATGCCGATGACTATACCGCAGAAGCGGGCCTCGACCGAGTCCGTCCGTTGGTCGTGCCCCTCATCGCCGAGGCCGGCCAATACAATAACGTTCAAAGCTGCCCGGCGCGCCCGGTTCAGAGCAGTTCACGGATTGACGTCTTTGAGTCTCTTGGGAGGGTTAAACCACCATGCAACAGTTCCTGATGCTAACGATTGGCATGCCCCTGAATCCGCGGGATGGCGATGAGAGCACGCAGGCGTACATGGCTGAGTGGGGGGCATGGAGCGGCGGCCTCGTTGCGAGCGGCGCGCTGGACTCCGGCCGTCCTCTGGAGGTCGGCGGGAAGGATGTCCACAAGGATGCCATCACCGATTTGCCCGCAGAGGATGTCGGCATTGGCGGCTACCTGATCATTAACGCCGAATCGCTGGAAGAAGCGGCGAGGATTGCGCAGGGTTCCCCCCATATCACTTTGGGCGGGAGGACGATTGTCCGTCGCTGCATGGACGTTTCGTGAGCTGAGAGGGGGCCGCGGGTCGTCGTTCGGCCGGCCCCTCTTACGTGTACACGGCGAGGATGACCGCCTCATCCGGATCAGAAGGGTCTGCGGCGAATGCGATGATGCAGGACCGTTCCGCTACAAGCTCATCCTCAAGGATGGCCCGGTTGATGCGGATTCCCGTCAGCCACGTCGGCACGCTGCCATCCAACTGCGCGTCCGCAGTGAATCCGGCTGCATCAAATCTCTTTAGGGTGGCGCGGCGCAACTCCACGACTCAGACGCCTCCCAGATCCAGTTCCTGTTGATAGATGGGCCGAGCGCCGCCGATGCTGTATCGAGTGCGTAGTCCGGCAACGCGCATGACTTCCCCGGTCCAACCAATCACAGGATCCGTGACGGATATGACGTCATAGAGCTGTTGGCCGGCGTTGACAGGCACTGTGATGCGCGCATGTGGCGTCAGGACGCCGCGCGACCGCAACTCATCCTGCGCACGACTCGTCGCCGCGTCCGCCGTAGTGAGCGACCGGTCAATAACCTGCACCAGCAGATTGCCGACACGCTCCAACTCCGTCTGATTAATCGCCTGCCCCAGGGCGCCATCGCCATAGACCTGAACGTGGTTGACGGGCGACAGCGCGGATGATTCCCGCGCCTCAAGAACGGCGTGGCCGCGCTCACCGCCGTAGGCGTACACCGGCCGGTCTGTCGCCCGCGCATGGATGGCTTCAAGCGCGCCGTCGGAGAATCTGAGCAAATCGGGAACGCGCGTCATCAGCCGACTGATGCCGAGGGCGAGGCTTTCGTTTGGTGAGATGGTCATGGCCGGGTACGTGGCGACTATGGCGGGGCTTGAGTCGGAGAGCGTGGCAGAGAGCCCGGCCATAGTAAGAAGGCGTCCAAGAATCTGTTGCACGGAGGCGGTGTGCGCAGGCCACGTCAGCTGTCGACGCGCCCGCATCGATCCAAGAAACCACCATGCATCCTCGGCCTCCAGCACCGTGACGGCGCTGCCCGCTCGGGCCTCGCGACGCGCCTCCCGCAGCCAATAGCGTTGGGGTTGAGCCGCCTCCCGTCCTGCCGCAGTCTCATAGCCCCACGCGATGCTCACTTCTTGTCCCAGGTGCAGCGCCCCGCCCTCGCCCGTGGAATAGACGCCGCTACGGTTATCAAGCTCTATCCGAGCGGTTGCGCCGCGCGGCGTCTCGCGAACGTCCGCGGAGATCACGGCGTCGGAAATGTCGGTTTCATTTGTTGCGAACGCCGCGCGCCAGACTCCGGACGGTGTGGTCAGATAGATATATCGAGGGTCAGCGGTCAGGGCGGGGCCGATGTCGGAGGAGAGCGGGAACGGCGACGGCTCTCGCCAGCGATGATCTGCGAATCGGGCGCCGGCGGGAGCATAGCTGACCAACGTGTGGGAATAGCCCCCGTCCCCGCCGTACGCCTCGACAAAGGTCATGCGAGGCCGATCCGCATCACAGAGGCTCGGCGTCCGGTACGTCACGCGTGATCCCGCCGCCGCCGCGATGACCTCTCTCAAGGATGACCACGTGTTTGCTGCCTGGGCGTTTCCGTCGCCGAGAATGCAGGTCCATACGCCTGCGCTGCCGTCCGGCGCCGTGCCGCAACAAATAACCGCCCAATCGCCATCCATATAGGTGCACGCAATCCCGTGAACAGAACCCAGAGAATTCGTCCACTGCTGAGGACTCGTCCACGCCCCGCCCGTCCTCATGACTGAGTAAATCGTGCCCGCAGCGTCGGAGTACAGGAGCAGGGCCGAGCCGTTTGGAGATGCGGCGGCAGCGAGCGCTTGAACCTCTCTGCCCGCCGCTACGACCGTTCCCGGCGCAGATAACGTCACGCCGTCGTCCCTGCTGGTCCGTTCCCGGATGACCTCCTTATCCGGCGCGATGTCAAAGAGCAGAGTGCTCGCATCAAGCTGAGCCAGGGCGACGCCGGACGTAGGAGAGGTGGCTCCCAGATCTTGCCACGTGCCGAACGGCGAGCCTGGAGCAGGATTGGCGACTCGCTGAGCGTGCAGCGTTCTGGTGGCTGGATCAGTACGGACACGCAGCAGGGCGCCGGACCTGGCGCTGCTCAGGGCGGCGCGCGATCCGTCATCCGACTCCGGGCCGGAGTAGATGCGCTCCCACGTCAGTTGGGCAACTCCGCCCCACCGATTGGAGAGCGAGGCTTCCACATACGGGATGGACGACTGCCGCAACTGGGCGGCGAGAAGCGTCTGGGTCAGTCGATGCATGTGTGATCGTTCCGGTCTATTCGTAGGTTAGCCGCGAATCGGGACCTGACCGGAGGGTCCCTGACTACCGGCAGGGAACAGGCTGCGGGCGCGCACGCCTGAGCGGCGGCCGGTGCGCGCGAGCTGGGATTCAAAGGCCGCCAGCCGTTCCTCCGCCCACGTCAGGTATTGGCGCCACACGTCTTGACCGCCGACGTTGAGACGGTTCACGGCGTAATTCGCCCATTCCATCGCCGCATAGGCCGCCGCGCCCGTGATGAGCATCTCCTCCAGCCTCTCCGGCAGCGTGGAGGACGCGTCATCCAGACGATGGAGCGCTCCGTAGTACACCGTGACGCTCTCGATCTCATCGGGCGGCGGTGTCACATGCAGCTTCAGGGTGTCGCCCCACACGCTGAACAGCACGCGGGTGGGCGGATAGTCCCCCGCCGGATACTCGACGGCCTCAACAATCACGCGGTCGGCGAGCGATGCCACCGACAGCTCGCGCCGTCCGGCAGTCGTCTGCAGTGACGCCGTTTTCTCATGCGGCGCGACCTGCGATACCTCGGCGAGGGCCCGCGCTATGTGGCGGTCCAACGCATCATCCGACCACCTATAGCTGTCAGAATCCTCATCGTGCAGGTCGCGCCGCACCCGCGCGCGCACCTCTTCGAGCGTGCTCATCCAACCCCCTGCCTTCCCCGCGCCTGGGGACTCGCCAACATTCTTTGTATTGCGGATAAATGCCGGGCGTCCGGCGCCCTTCTTCCCGAGGAGCGGACGCCCGGCCAATGGCGGGAGAGCTAGTCCCGCACGCCTGTCAGCTTTGCCAGCTTGGCCGTGTTGAACAGGGCTATGCTCACGTACCACTTCACGCGAGTCCGCGTCGCGTCCTTGGTCTCAAGGTTTCCAACGCGCTCGATCTGAATGCCCCCGGGCGACGTTAGGCCCACGAGGCCGCCCTCGCCAGCCTGGTACGCGAAGATGGTTGAGCAGTCCGAGCTTGTGCCGACAGTCTTGGCGTCCGAGATCCAATCATTCACTCCGATGGGCACGCCATCGTAGTACTGAACCATGGCGCCGAATTCATTGCGGTCCGTAACGACGACGCCGGAGCCGGACGCGCGCGCCAGAGCGTTGAGCTTGCGGCGTGTTCGGCGGCTCATCAGGAGCATGTCCGGCTTGCCGCCCTTGACTGTGTCCACAAGCTCATCCAGCTTTTCCAGGATCAGCTCCGCCCCGTTGACGCCCATCGAAATGGCCTGAGCGCCGGTGGCGAGGACGTCTATGCCGTCAAAGGATTCTGAATCCGTATCGGTGTCGCCATTGACGAACGTGTCCTCAAACTTGTGCTGAATGGCTCTCGCCTTCAACTGGATGACCGCCGCCTCAAGGTCCTGTACGTTAGAGCGCGTCGTCGCCAGGTAGTTGTCCACATCAGCGTCGCCGCCCATGATGGCCAACTTGGCGGTGAGCTGGGAGAACGTCGGCGTGCTCTCGGCCCATGCATCGCCGACGCTGTAGAAGGCCACCGTCGGTGCCCTGTTTTCCCGGTTGTATGTCAGCCCGTTCCCGACTATCTCAATGAACGGGAGCGTTTGCAAGACGGGACTGTCCTTCATGACCGTTTCAATGACTCCCTGCACAAGGACGTCGTTCGAGAGCTTGTTCGCCTCAGCCAGTGTCAACGCCATTCTTCGTTCACCTCCGCGCTCCATGTGTTCTTGGCCTGTCCGATAGACCGGAGAATAAGAACGAATGTACTTATACTGCAACACCCTGTGTCACTCCGGCTGCCCGCGCGCGGACAGCGGGGACTGATTCGCCGCCCCTCTGCAAGTTGCCGATAGTACGCACTCGCGTTACCCTTCCCTCTATATGCTGGAGCCAATAATCGGTCTCGCTGTGCTGCTTATTGCCGGGGCTGCTATTGCCGCGGTGGTTGAATGGCGCACAAAAGCCATAAGCGGCTTCATGCGCTCGCAGACCGCATCCAATCCCAGCGATCCCGATACGTCATCCGGCCTGGACGAATTGGGGTTGACCGAGCCCGAAACGGCAGACGCCGTTCAGCCCGAGGACGACGAAGAATCATTCAGGAGCAGTCTGGAACGCCAGATAGCCTCCGCTGAGCGACGCGGTGATTCCCTGGAGGCGGAGCGGCTCCGCCGGGCATATGAATCGAATGAGGAGGCATGGCGGGCGCAGCGATCCCTGCGAAGCCGCGCTCCCTCCAACAGCGTCGCAGCCTCCTCAGATGCGCTGCGACCAAACCAACGCGGGGAAATCCGCTCCCTGTTGGATCGCTCCGCGCGGCTTGAATCGCTTTCCGGCGAGGACTGGTCCATCCGCGGCAACTCGTATCTCGCCCTGGGCGACGCGGAGCACGCCGTAACCGCCTATCGTCAAGCTCTGCGGGAAATGCCGCAGGATCGCGGTCTGATGCATCTTCATGCCCTCGCGCTGCAACGGTCGCAACGGCCGCGGGAGGCGCTGGAGGCCTATAACGCTCTCATTGCGCTGGGCGAGGACAACAACGCGGAGGCTCACTCCGGCCGCGCCAACGCCCTCGCGGAGCTGGGTCGCGACGATGACGCCCTGGCCGCTTTTGACCATGCTCTCCGCCTAAAGCCGGACGACGCAGAGACAATCTTTGACCGCGGGCGGCTCTTGTCAGACATGGGTCGGCTTGAGGACGCCATCACCGCGTATCGCAGCGTGCTGACGTATCTCTCCGACAACCCGGATCTGCACAACGATCTGGGCAACGCTCTCGCTCTGGTCGGACGCAATGAGGAGGCGCTGGGGGCCTATGAGCAGGCGATTCGCCACCGACCGGCATTTGCGCGCGCCTACTACAATCGCGGCGTGACCCTGACGCGTATCGGCAAATTCGAGGAAGCGGCCGAAGCCTTCGAGCGCTGTCTCAGACTGCGGCTTGATATTCCTGAGGCGCATTATGGCCGAGGCGTCGCGCTGGCTCGCATGGATCAGCTGCGTGACGCTGCGGCGGCGTTTGACCGCGCAATTGTCCTGCGTCCCGGCTTTGCCGATGCCCTGTTCCACAAGGCCCGCGCTCACAGTCGGCTTGGCCAGCCCGCCGAGGCGTTGGAGGCGCTGCGACAAGCCCTGAGCGTGGCGCCGAACCTTCGGGCCCAGGCCAAACAGGAGGCCGATTTCGGCGCTCTCTATGCTGACCCGGACGCCGCTACCCGATTTGAGCAGTTGCTTGCGAGGTAACGGTGTGCGCCGAATCCCCTCAAGTCGCAACTCGACGCTAACGCTCACAACCTGTCGATCTATCCTGGTGGAATGTGACGATGCTGCGTAACGCCCAGAGCCTCGAAACCTTCCTCGGCGACTGGAGGCTTATCACCCTCGGCGTAGGGCTCCTCGTAATTTTCATCGCCGCTATCGTTAGCGCCCTTCAGTTCATCGGCGCGATTGAAGTCCCGTTCGCAGCCGCCTGGAAGGACGTCATCGCGGGCTTCATTCCACTCGTTGTCACTGTCATCGCATTCTCCACCCTTGTCATCCTCGTGTGGGCGCTGCGGAACCAGTTCAAGCTGCGAGCCCGAGAGATCGAGCATGAGGCGGCGCTGGCGGAGGCGGACGTCGTTCGTCGCCAGGGGGAGCTCGCCCAGGCAATCCGACTCCGCCTCGCGGGCGATTTCGGCGACACCGAAGCGGAGCGCAGGGCGCTGACAGAGGAGTTGGAAACGGCCACGGAACGCTATCACACCGTCCTGCGGGGATTCATTCGGGCGCGGCCTGATATCGCGAGGATTGAGCGCGATGCCATCGTCGCGTATCTCGCGGAGGCGGACGCAGAGCTGCGCAGAATGAACGCGCCGGGCTACGAATCCCTACCTGAAACTACGCAGGAATCGCCCCGGAATCAGTCGTCGCCCAGCCCGGCCAACGAGGATGCCCTCGACAGTAATGGCGCCTACGCGCCGGCCAATATCCCCGATGGGGCTCCCGATGCGCCGCCTGCTCGCCAAGGGAGTGGCGCGTAATGCCGAATCAGCTGTTGGACCCCCGGGGCACAACTGTTGAGCTCCTGGAGACACCCCCCGAGTGGCCGAGCGGCGAAGACTGGATAGACGCAGATCTCTTTAGCGGCCGGTTGCCAAGCATATCGGAGCAAGTCGGCATCCTCCTGGATCACCTGCTTGAATCCACGCCCCGGAGCAAGGAGTGGAACGACTGGCTTCTGGAGGCGCGCGCCTGGGCCAGCATCGGCGAGTGGCTGCGGGCCGTCGTCGCCTATGAGTACGCCCTGGACGACTCAACCGAGCGAGAGGCCCCGACGATCTGGTACCTGCGCGGTCTCGCGCTGATGCGCCAGAGCCAGTTTGATGCCGCGGTGGAGTCCTTTGACTACGCACGGCGCAATCGAAAGATAGGCGCCAAAGTTGCCTATGCCAGCGCACTTTCGCTGATGGCTCTCGGCAAGCCTGACGACGCGCTCAAGGCCTATGACGTTGTCGTCAAGGCGGAACCGCGCAACGCGGATGCGCTCACTGGGCGCGGCGGGGCCCTCGCAGAGCTCGGCCGATATGAGGCGGCCTTGGTGGAGTATGAGAGGGCGATTCGGCTGGCGCCGCCCCGCCTCGCGCGGGTTCTGAACAATCGCGGCAACGTCCTTGTCCGCATGAACCGCATGGAGCCGGCTTTCTCCAGCTATAGACGCGCCCAGGAGATTGAGCCTGACCTCATTGCGCCCAAGATCAATGCGGGCAACATCTTCCTGTTGCTTGGCCGGCCGCCGCAGGCCCTTGCGACGTTCAGGGACGCCCTGCGCCAGCATCAGAACCTGGCCTCCCTCCACGTCAACCACGCCGATGCCCTCATTGAGCTGGGTCAGTTTGAGGATGCCATCGCCGCGTGCCACAGGGCCCTGTCGCTGCAGTCCGGCCACCCGCGAGCCCTGTCCGCCAAGGGGCGCGCCCTTCTCGCCCTCGGAGAGCCGACGGAATCGCTCATGGCCCTGCAGGACGCCCTGCTGTTGAGACCCAACCATGTCGAGGCGCTCATTTACCGTGGATTGGCGCTTAACCAGCTCGATCGACTTGATGACGCGCTGGGGACGTATGATCTTGCGCTCCGTCTGAATGAACGTCACCCGGACGCGCACACGGGTCGCGGCACAGTGCTCTATCGTAAGGATCTGCTTGGAGAGGCGCTGACGGAGTACGAGCGCGCAGTCGAGCTTGACCCTCGACATGCCGACGCCGAGAACAACCGTGGCAATGTGTACATGGAACTACAGGACTATGAGGCCGCCCTGGAATCCTATAATCGGGTGTTGTCGGTCTGGCCGGACGATGCCGATGCCTTCAACAATCGCGGCAACGCCTTGGCCCAGCTTCGGCGCACGTGGGAGGCCATCGATTCATTCGACGCCGCGCTGAAGATTGCCCCGAACCACGCTGATGCCCTGTACAACCGTGGCGTCGCCTATGCGGACGAGGGGATGCTGACGGACGCGCTTGATTCATTAACTCAGGCGATAGAGGCCCGGCCGAATGACGCAGCGGAGGCGTATTTCTGGTGCGCGCGCATCCTTGGCCGCCAGGGACGGGCTCAACTGGCCTGGGAGGCTTTGCAATCCGCAGTCAACGCGAACGAAACGGCGCGGGACTGGATCTGGGGCCAGGATGATTTCTCCATCCTTGAGAACCACGAGAGGCTGGCCCTCCCATTCCAGTCCCTCATTCGCCGCGTCCGCAACTGATTTCCAGCGCGCGGGGCGGGCATCGTCGAGCATGGGTGTCTGGCTGTGCTGCCCAATCCGGCGAAACGCCGAGAGCACGAATAGGGAATATCAGCGCGGGAGCTCAATTGCCACAGACCGCGCCGTACCCGCCCGATCCACAGCAGGAGTGAGGCGGGCGCACAAGCCGTACGTCACCAGCCACCCGCCGTGTGATGTGTGTCCTGCGGAGTACTAACTGACGCACTACAGTGCAGGCCCCGTGCCCGCACTATACTTGATGCGTGACTGGCGAGAATTCGGATTTAGACGACATACGGCCTTCGTCCCAGAAGCGTCGCTGGACGAGACAACAGTTGGTGATTGTCCTTGATCTGTACTGTTGTATTCCTTTTGGCCAGAGTAACTCGCATAACCGTGAAGTTATCCGTGTGGCTCAGGCAATTGGGAGAACACCGGGTGCTGTTGCTATGAAACTCGGCAATATCGGGAGCTTTGACCCTAGCCTTAAGCAGAGGGGAGTCTCCGGACTGCGCAACGCGTCTGCGGTTGACAGGGCAATTTGGGAGGAAATGAACGACGATTGGCAGTCATTTGTAGCGGAATCGTCCGACGCAAGACTCGAATTTGGGCTGTTGGACGAGACCGAGATCGCCGAGACTCCTGAAGACGAAGGCAAATCAGACCGAGCGACCGAACGACAGGGAGTTGTTACTCAGCGAGTCGGGCAAGATTTCTTCCGAAAGGCTGTCCTGAGTGCCTACAACTACCGGTGCTGCATCTCTGGCTTGGGATCAGAGCCGCTACTCGTCGCAAGCCACATCGTGCCATGGAGCGTCGACGAGCAGAACAGGGTGAATCCGCGCAACGGGCTACTACTATCCGCGCTCCACGATAAAGCTTTCGACAAAGGAATCATCACTCTCGACGATAATCTGACTGTTCGAGTGTCGCGGAACTATTCACTGGTCGACGATGAGTTCTTCACCCAAGCAATTGCGGTCTTTGATGGTCAGTCAATTTCTCCTCCGGAAAAGCTCAGACCCCATCCAGATTTCCTCGCCTATCACCGTGAACACGTTTTTCTAGGCTGAACTGTGGTTGCATTTCAGCAACTCCCTGTAGAACTGGAGCTTGGAAACATCTGATGCCCGCGCAGAATATCCACGATTGGATAGATGAACAATGGAATCAGGCCGAACTCTGGTGGATCAAGAGGTTATCTGCTAGCGACACCCTGGCTATGGGAGAGCGCAACGCCGGCCCAAGGATTCCCAGCGACTTTCTTCTCAAGTTCCTTCCGGAACTGGACAACCCACAAGGAACGAAGCCCAAAATGGATTTCGTGCTGAAAGTAGATAGCAGCGATGATGAAATCATGGTTACGACAGGCTCTATCGTCGTGCATGTGGGGCGGAGAGAACCCCGCAATCTAGGGCGCGTTACGAATTGGGGCGGTGCCGCGAATTCCCTGCTTGACCCCGAAAACACTGGCGCTGTGGCTGCCTTCGCCTTCCACAAACGGGCCATGGACAACCTACCTGAGTGCCATGTTTGGGTCTGTGCCAATCTGGCGGAAGAAGAAGGAATCGAAGTTATCTGGGGCTCAGTTGAGCCGGGCATCGAAATTCTTTCGTCGATTACTGACGAAAGAAGAGAGATACGATCCTCAAACTAGACAGTGGCCCTTCAGTGCCTTGTCTCGCGCAGTATGCGGTATTCGGTGGCTGGTCAACACCCGATGCATCTTAACCTTCCTGTACTTAAAGACTCTGCGCTAACCTTTTCCCTTCTGAAGTGAGGAAATACGTTTCAGAACGATTATTGTCAACCAGACCATTTTCAAAGAGTTCGTCAAGAGCGTTCTGCCAGCGCCTTGCCTCAGGATCGGACACGTGCGCTTCCACAAAGACCTTATCGGCGGTGGCGATTTTTCGCCTCCCCCCATATTGAGTCCTAAGAATGTAGCCCCCTCTCAATGCAGCTGCCGCAGTCAATAAGAGCTCGCGTGCTTCGTCAGAAAGCGAAACACCTGCAATTCCCCCGCTAGGCGTTCCACCTCCCTGGCCCTCTTCGAAGGTTCGTAGGGAATCCGGGTCTTTTTTTCCGAAAATCACCTCGCGTGACGTATCTTGGGGTGCCGAGGAAGTCTCGGCCAAGGCTGCTGCGAAATCACCGGCTTCGAGCCATCGATTCGTCGTTGTATTGACAGCGCAGCCGGCGGTTCGAAGGCGACCTGCCAACTCGTTGCGACTTTGAGGTGTGTCGGCAAACCGAAGGACAAGGCGTCCGGTTATGTCGCTAAACGGACGCACTTCGCCTAGTTGCACCAGAATGGTTCGCTCTTCGTGGTGGGCCAACGCCATTCCCGACTCAAATAGGACGTTAGGCCTAGCCTGTCCGGTCAACTCGCGTTCATAGTTCGGATCCTTCTCCTCTAGGACTGGCTCGCGCAGCCGCGCTTCGTCATCCAGCGTCAATAGGACAACGACCGCCTGGGCAGTCTGAAATGCTGTATCTAGAACACGCCCGATATATGGTGAACCGCTGCCCGTCCTATCCATAATCTCCTGCCATTCGAGCGGCCGAAGATCAATAGCCTCCAAGAAATCGAAGATCGCGTCGCGCGCGACAAGGTTGCGCCCATGGACGACAAAGACATTCCTCGGATCGGTTGAGCGTTCCGGATCTTCCATGTGTCCCCCTCTTGTGGCCATGTCTGACCCCGAAGTGTCTACGATTTGCGGCCAGCCAGAATGTATAGGCTACACGAACTCATCATTCGTACAAGTAGCACATAGTTTGACCCCCCATCACCCCCCGCGCCGTTTTTGCAGCGCAGCGGTCAGGACCACACCTATGATCGTGCCCAGGATAATCCCCATCCACAGCGGCGCCAGAGTCATGCCGATGAACAGGCCGATGGCGATCCCGATGACGATGCCGACAACGCTCAGTGACACGTTGGCGCTCTCTGAAAGGCGTGTCGGCGCGCCCGGCTACGCTAAGGTCAACCCAGCCTACTCCCCCGGCTTCTCCCTCGCCGCCGCCTCTTCCTCTGCCGTGCGGCCGTGGTAGCGGGCATCGCGTTCGTTGCGGAACGCCTCCCAGCCTCTGTCCTGGAGGACTTGCAGGCGTTCTCGCGTCTCGCCGTCCTGCTGCGATGTCTTCCACAGGTCGGCGAAATCAGGGTCATCGCGGTAGTTGAGGGCAGAACGGAATCCGGCGATCTCATAGGAGCGATTGATCAGCGCCTTGTTCATCTTGACGGTGGCGTGCGGCAAAGCGGCGATGCGGCTCGCGATGGACTCCGCCTCCTCCATGACCTTGTCCGCCGGAACGACGCGATTCACGAGACCCATGGTCAGCGCCTCTTTGGCCTCCACCATGTCGCCAAGCAAGAGGATCTCCTTGGCCCGCTTGAGTGTCACGACGTACGGCGTCATCAGCACAGGCGGGCCGTATCCGTGTCGAATCTGAATCTCGCCGACCTTTGCGTCCTCCGCCAGCACAGTGAAATCACACGCGCCGGCGAACTCAAACGCGAGGCCGATGGCGAACCCATGAACGGCGGCGATGACAGGCTTGCCCAGTTCCCACACCTTTATGTGCGCGGCGCCCGGCGTCCCACTCTCCGCCGTCGAGTCATTCGCGAGAATACGGCGCGATGACTCGGTGATGTCGCCGCCTGCGGAGAAGGCCCTGCCAGCCCCCCGCACGATAACAGCGCGTACGTCATCGTCCTCGTCTGCGTCCGTCAGCGCGGCCAGCAGCGCCTGGGTCAAAGCAGAGTTCATGGCGTTGAGGACGCCCGGCCGATGCAGCGTGATCACGGCGATGCTGTCGTCGCGCTTCTCATAGAGGACAGGGTTCCCGCCGCTCTCATCATCCACGGGCTCGGGAGGGCCTGCCGGTCGATTCTCAGATGTCATCGGATGGTTGCTCCTTCCGGATCTCTGCCTATCGGCGCGGCGACAACGCAATCACGAACGATGCGCGCCGCCTGCCTTATCCAGTCATTCAGAGGCGGCCAGGCTGGACGACCGACCGCATCCGCCGATGATAGCAGGAATAGGGGGCAGGTACGCGGTGGGAGGCATTCAAGAAGAGCTGCCCTGGATCGATGATGACAGCGTCTTGCAGCGCCTCTCTGCGCCTGCCGATGCCACCCCGCTTGCGCGCCGCGCCGCTTTGGGCGAATATTGCCGTGTTTGGCATGACCCGCCTCGGGTGGGCAACGGAGGGGTAAGGAGAGGACGATGACATCAAACAATGACTCGGATCTGGATTGGGGCCCGACTCGGGAATTCGTCGGGCGTGACATCATGCTTGAGCCAAAGTCGGGTATAGATGCGGTGGAGAACAGCGCGATCCGTCGGCAGATGGAGGTCCTGGAGATGGACTGCCCCCTGCATTCCGACGCCGATATCGCGCGCAAGCATGGCTATGACGGCGTGTTCGCGCCGGCGCACATGATTCAGGTTTTTCAGACTGCCTCCATGTGGGAGCCGGGAATCGGGAGCATCTGGCCGACAGACGATCCCCATTTCACAAACTCCGGCACCGGCCGCGCGGGCAAGACCATGGACGTGCCCTCGCCCGGTACCGCGGGTTTCGTTACAGATCTCGAAGTGGAAACGCTGAAGCCGCTGTATCTCGGTGAGCGTGTGACGCAGGTTTCGCAGACCTTACTGGGAGTTAACCCACGCAAAACCAGGGTCGGCGATGGCGCGTTCCTCACCTATGTGTCGATGTTCGAGAATCAGGACGGTGTTCCGGTGGGTCGCCAACTCATGGTGAGCTACACCTATGTTCCTAATCCGCAGGCGAGCGCTGCCGCGGCGGCCGGACAAGGTGGCGAAAAGCCGCCTCGCGCGATTGAGCCGCAGCAGAATCCGGCTGTGGACTGGGACTTCCAGCGCTATTGGCAGGATGTGAACGAGGGCGATGAGGTTCCCGCCGTCCACTATCCGCTGACGATTCAGCGCATGGTCATGGCGGCAGGAGCCAATCGCGATTTCAACGCGATTCACCACAACACGGTGGTGGCGCAGGCGGGCGGCGCGGCGGACATGTACGCCATGAACTACTTCCACAACGGCATGTGGGAACGCGTGGCGCGTGAGTTTATCGGCCTCGGAGGCAGGATCAAGCAGATTGGCTCCTTCCGAATGCGCGTATTCAGCACCGTCGGCGACACCGTCGTCACGGGCGGCTCCGTCAAGCGCAAGTGGCAGGAGAACGGCGAGAACCTCGTCGAGATTGAGCTCCAATCCGTCCTGTCCACAAACGGCAACGTCTCAGTGGGCCCCGGCCCGGTAACCGTAACGCTGCCGTCGCGCGGATAGCTCGCAAGTCGCCCGGGCGATGGGCGATAGAACCGCGTCGACTGTAGAGAACGCGAACGATTGAGTCGGCCCGCACCGCGCCAGCGGTGCGGGCCGACTTCTCTTCAGGCAATGGCGGTTAGTCGCCTACCGCCGATCCGCATCCCCCTTAGCCCTGTGGCCCTCGGCAACGCCACAAATGAAACAGGC
Organism: Dehalococcoidia bacterium; assembly: GCA_965237465.1. Lineage (GTDB taxonomy): Bacteria > Chloroflexota > Dehalococcoidia > UBA6926 > UBA6926 > VXMO01. Next base: position 1,491,711 of record OZ250138.1, on the reverse strand, counting down.
CCGTGCCGATGAGCACGCGTCCAGGTAGGTCGGACCGATACGCGCAACTGCCGCTAGGATGCGGGACAAAACGGCAGCCCCCCCAGATTGTCTGAAACGAGGTCGTCCGAGAGCTCCCCATCCAATTGGTCTTGCAGGCTGGCGGGTATGCAGCCGGTTAGCTGATTATCATCGAGCCGCAGCGACACCAAGTCGACGAGGCTGCCCAACTCTGTTGGCACTTCCCCGCTCAACTGGTTACCGTCGAGCCACAGGGTTTGCAGGTCGACGAAGTTGCCAAACCCTCTCAGTATTTCCCCGCTCAACTGGTTATGGTTGAGATCCAGCCGCCTCAGGTTAGCAATGTCGCCCAACTCCGGCGGTATCTCCCCGCTCAACTCGTTTCCGCTGAGGTCCAGGTACACCAGGTTGGCGAGTTTGCCCAACTCCGACGGTATCTCCCCACCTAATAGGTTGCTGTTGAGATCTAACAGTCGTAGGTTATCGAGGTTGCCCAACTCTCCTGGCACGTCCCCGCTCAACTGATTACTGCCGAGCCGCAGGCTATCCAAGCCGACCAAGTTGTCAAACCTCGTGGGTATTTCCCCGCTGAGCCGATTGCCACTGAGATCCAGTTCTGACAGGTAGGCGAGGTTGCCCAACTCCGACGGTATCGCCCCGCTCAACTCGTTGGAATACAGCGACAACCAGATCAGGTAGGCGAGATTACCCAGCACTGCTGGTATTTCCCCGCTGAGCCTATTGCCACCGAGGTCTAGGATTCCGAGCTTGGCGAGATTGGCCAACTCCGGCGGTATCTCCCCGCTCAACTGGTTCCCGCTGAGGTATAGCAACGAGAGGTTGACGAGGTTGCCCAACTCCGCGGGTATCTCCCCAGTCAACTCGTTGGCGCGGAGGTCCAGCCGCCTCAGGTTAGCAATGTTGCCCAATTCCGGCAGTATCTCTCCGCTCAGCCGGTTTCCACTTAGGTTAAGCATTTCCAGGTTGGCGAGGTTGCCCAACTCCGGCGGTATTCCCCCGCTCAACTGACTCACGGTTAGGTCAAGTATTTTCAGGTTGGCGAGGGTGCCCAATTCTGGTGGTATCTCCCCCCTCAACTGGTTCCAGTTGAGGAACAGGAACGACAGATTGGCGAGGTTGCCCAATTCCGGCGGTATTTCCCCGCTGAACTGGTTCCCGCTGAGGTTCAACCGTGACAAGTTGGCGAGGTTGCCCAACTCCGGCGGTATTTCCCCGCTGAACTGGTTCCCGCTGAGGTTCAACCGTGACAAGTTGGCGAGGTTACCCAACTTCGGCGGTAACTCCCCGCTCAGGTCGTTCCCGCTGAAGATCAACTCTGTCAGGTTGGCGAGGTTACCCAACTCCGGCGGTAACTCCCCGCTGAGCTGGTTCCCGCTGAGGTTCAATCGTGACAGGTTGGCGAGGTTGCCCAACTCTGGCGGTAACTCCCCGCTCAACTGGTTCCCGCTGAGGTTCAATCGTGACAGGTTGACGAGGTTACCCAATTCCGGCGGTAGTTCCCCGCTGAACTGGTTCCCGCTGAGGTTCAACCGTGACAGGTTGACGAGATTGCCCAACTCCGGCGGTAACTCCCCGCTGAACTGGTTCCCGCTGAGGTTCAACCGTGACAGGTTGACGAGATTGCCCAACTCCGGCGGTAACTCCCCGCTGAACTGGTTCCCGCTGAAGATCAACTCTGTCAGGTTGACGAGGTTACCCAATTCCGGCGGTAGTTCCCCGCTGAACTGGTTCCCGCTGAGGTTCAACCGTGACAGGTTGACGAGATTGCCCAACTCCGGCGGTAACTCCCCGCTGAACTGGTTCCCGCTGAAGATCAACTCTGTCAGATTGGCGAGGTTGCCCAATTCGGGCGGTATCGGACCGTGAAGACGATTCGACTCAAGGCTTAAGTCCCTGAGGTTGGAGAGCTCGCCTAGCTCTAGTGGGATCGTTCCGCTCAACTCGTTGGAGGCGAGGCGCAATTCTTCCAGATTGGTCAAGTCGCTCAATTCCGCCGGTATCTCCCCGCTGAACTGATTCGAGTAGAGGTGTAGCAACGTCAGGTTGGCGAGATTGCCCAATTCGGGCGGTATCGGACCGTGAAGACGATTCGACTCAAGGCTTAAGTCCCTGAGGTTGGAGAGCTCGCCTAGCTCTAGTGGGATCGTTCCGCTCAACTCGTTGGAGGAGAGGCGCAATTCTTCCAGATTGGTCAAGTCGCTCAATTCGGCCGGTATCTCCCCACTGAACTGATTCCAGTTGAGGTGTAGCAACGTCAGGTTGGCGAGGTTGCCCAACTCCGGAGGTATCGCCCCACTCAACTCGTTATGCTTAAGACGCAATTCTTCCAGATTGGTTAACTTGCTCAACTCCGACGGTATCGCTCCGCTAAACTGGTTCAGGGAGAGCCACAACGACGTCAGGTTGGCAAGGTTGCCCAACTCCGGCGGTATCACTCCGCTCAACTGGTTCAGGGAGAGCCGCAACGACGTTAGGTTGGCGAGGTTGCCCAACTCCGGCGGTATCTCTCCGCTCAACTGGTTCACGGTGAGGCTCAAGGTTTGCAGGTTGGCTAGTCTGCCCATCTGGGAAGGAAGAGATCCGTGCAGCATGTTGGAGTCGAGATCCAGTTTGGTGACCCGGCCTTGACCGTCAGTGCTGATGCCGTACCATTCGCCCAATGGCGCGGGTGTCATCCACTGTGAATTGTTTGTCCAGGAAGCTCCATCAGTTGCGTTGAAAAGCGCGACCAATACCTCTCTATCCGTCTCAGCCGACGTCTGCGGAAGCGTTGCCGTCGGTGTCGGCGTAGGTGCTGCTGACGGCGTCGGTGTGGGCATGGATGTCGCGGTCGGTGTGGGCATGGATGTCGCGGTCGGCGTCGGTGTAAGGGTAGATGTTGGTGACGGCGTCGGTGTGGGCGTAGAGAGCGGCGACTGTCCCGTTGCCCGCGCGACTGCCGTGGGCCCGCCTCCATCTCCGCCAACAGACGGTGTCGCCGAAGGCGCATTGGGCTCGCATGCGGCGAGGAGGGCCACAAGAAGAAGCCAAAGGGCACAAATCCGCAGCTGAGTCATCCATGCCGTCAGATTGAACACATTTCCCCCGCCCTCCCCCGGCTGCCATAGTGCCCGAATTGCACTTCCGTTATTGGGGCCTGAGCGCAAGTTGTCAAGTTGCGGGCCGACTACTCTTCAGGCAATGGCAGTCAGTCTCATATCACCGATCCGCGCCCCCTTGGCCCTGTGACCCTCGACAACGCCACAAGATGAAACGGCGCGCGTGTGGGTGAGCACGAGGCTCTGTCGACTCACGTCGCTGGACGCGAATCCGGACTTCCCTGGTGTAACCGGGACACAAGAACCTTTCGGGCTGAAACCCATCCTGGAACGCCCGGAGCAGGCGTCGTGCGTATACTTGGGCGAGGGCGAAGAGCCGTACTGCGCGGTAGGAGGAGCGATTTGTTCAAGCGGTGGCGACTGTTCCTGCCGGCGTTGCTTGTGGGCCTCGTTTTTCTGAGCCTCGCTTGCGCTGGGGGCGATGAAGATGACTCAGGCGGCGATTTCTTTACGGAGTCTGAGTCATCCGAGTACCGCTCTTCCCGCGATGGCGTGACGTATATATACGCGGACGACTCGGCGGGGTCCTCTCAGGAGCCCATCGGCGCACCGGGCCCCTCTTCCGACAGCGTATCTAGTGGCAGCGAATCCACTCAAGGCGGCACGACTGAGTCGGCGAATATCTCTCTAAGCGGGCGGATCGCCTCCGTCGCGCCGCAGGCCCGCCTCATCGTACGAACCGTGGACATGACCATAGAGGTCGTCAATGTCGCGACGACCATGAATTCCATTGGCGATGTCGCCGCTCAGTACGGCGGATGGATCGTAAGTGAACAGCGCTCCAGCCGGCATACCGGATGGATCTCAATTCGCGTCCCGACGGCGCAGCTCGACGCCGCCGTGCGAAACATCTCATCCCTCGGGCTGGAGGTGACGGCTCTCAATTCAAGCAGCGTTGACGTGACGGAAGAGTACTTTGACGTGCAGGCCCGGATCACCAACCTGGAGCAGACGCGGACAGCCCTACAGAAGCTCCTTGAGCGCGAGGGAGAGGTCGAAGACATCCTCGAGGTCCAGCGCGAAATAACAAACGTCAGCGAGCAGATCGAGAGGCTTGAGGGGCGGAGGCGATACCTTGAACAGACCTCTGCAACCTCTTTGATCAACGTTTCACTTGAACTGGCTCCCGTCGACATGCCGGCGGATGCGGGCACGAACCTCCAGGTGGTGGAAGGGCGGAACGTCAGCTTCCGGGCGACGTTCAGGCCGCCGGACGGCATCGATTCCTTTGTCTACAACTGGGACTTCGGCGACGGCAGGCAGGCGCAGGGACTCACCCGAACGGACATCACGGCCAATGAGGGCGAACGGACAACACAGACCGTTACCCACGTCTATGGATCGGTTGAAGAATCCCCCTACTTTGTGACGTTCACTATTAGGGGAACAGGCGAGGCAGGGGCCGCAACCGCCGAGGATCGACTCCAGGCGAGCGTGTCCAGGGTGCCAACCATCCAGCTGTCTGCGCCATCCGGCCTCACGATCCGCGCCAACGACGAGGCGATATTTGTCGGCGAGTTCACCCGCCCGCCGGACATCGTCAAACTCCGCTATCAGTGGGATTTCGGAGACGGGCTAACGCCCGCCCTCGGAAATATAGAAGCGGACCAGACGACTGTTGAGGTTGCTCACACCTACAGCATCGACCGCGGCGAACCATATTTGGCGAGGTTTACGGTGACGGGCGAGACATCCTTCGGCGCGTCTATCGAATCTTCAACCACTACGCAGGTCTACGTGGAGCCCGGCTCTCAGTGGGTCGTCGGCATCGTGGACGTCGGCGAGACGGCGCGCGGCGCGACGCGGGCTCTGTCAGCGTTCGCGCAGATCCTGCTCGCCGTGGCCATTGTGGCTGTCGTTTTCAGCCCGGTCCTAATCGTCGTGGGCGGCGCTATCTGGATTCTCCGCCGCACCGGGATCTGGGGCAGAACTGCGGGTCGCATGGGCCGGTCTTTAGAAGTCCCTACGCCGAGCAGCGCGGACGATGAGGAGCCGACGCCGCCCGAGCAGAATCCGCAGCCCGGGAGTTAAAGCTGGCGGAAGGGCGAGATTGCCAGGACGATGGCGATCACGAGCGCAACGATTCGGAAGATGAGTATTGGCCCGAGCGCTATGCCGCCACTGCCGAGGAGTGCGATGCCCCACGCGAAGAAGGCGCAGCCGCCCGCTACGTAGCGAAGGGCGGGCGCCCGGCTGCGGTTTGACGCAAGATGCACAACCTGGCCCAGGAGATATCCCGCTGCCGCCCACATGATGATGGAGAAGTACCCTCCAAGCGCACTTGAGAGGACGCTTACCACTATCCCCGCCACGAGGGCCGCGCCCAGTCCGGCTGCGACCGCGGTCAACATCCGCGGCGTCTGAACCTGTGCAAGCGGATTGCGTTCAAATGACACGCAGGCGGGGCACAGATTTCCAACTGCGGCCTGAACCATGCATTGCGTGCAGATCGGGTCATTGCACCGCGCGCACCGCAGCCCCGTCTCCCGCTGCGGGTGGCGAATGCAGTAGACGGCTTCAGGCGACGATGCCATGGTCGGTTTCCCCTGCTGACAGTGTTTCCACTAGCCAGTTTACCCACAGCGCGCGGATGGATTTTCTTGATATCGGAGCGCCGTGCCGGCCGCCGGGCGTTATCAGAAGCTCCTTCCTCCCTGAAATCTTCTGGTGCAGTATCTCGCTGGACATCACGGGGATCGTGCGATCTCCTGCGCAATGCAGGAACAGCGACGGACGCGGCGGCACATCCAGGATGGCGACGCCCGCCTGTGCGGCGCCCCACGTCCGAAGCGTTTCTGCCCATCGTACGCGGAGGCGATAGCCCCGCACAAAACTCCAGGCGCGAGACGTGACTCGCAGGGCCAGGCCATTCAGCCAGGGCAGCGCGCCGTCATTCGGATAGACGCTGATTCCGTCGCCGCCGGAATCACTCGCCCGGCCTCCCGAGACGGTGCGACGATAAAACGCCTCCTCGTCGCGAGCATCGCCGCCGACAGTTACGCCTGCCGGAGACGTGCAGACCAGGGCCGCAAAGCCTTCCCACCGTGCGCACGCTAGGATGGCCTCGCGCGCGCCGGTGCTGTGACCAACGATGGCGATCCTGGAGGCGTCCACGTCGTCCAGGGCGGCCAGGAAGCTCGCGGCCGCCCGCACGTCCATTGACGAATCGCCCGCGTAAACGCCGGTGCTGGAGCCATGGCCGCGCTGATCAAAGGTCAAGGCCGTCACGCCGAGGTTCGCAAGGTCTCTCGCCGCAGAGTGCATCGTAGAGCCGCCGGAGCCAAGCCCATGGAGCAGGATGGCCACGGGAGCGAGCCGCCCGGGCGAGATCTCGTTCGGGCGAAAGAGTCGGCCTCGCAGCGTCTCCTCGCCGCTGCTGAAACTGACGGCCTCAGTTCGAGTCCTCATTGGCTCATGCTACAGGCGGCGGATAGCGGGAAAATTTCGTCCTCCTCACGGATCATGCCCTAACGATAGCGTTGCGACATACTATAGGGACTGGCGCGCAGCGAATGCCCCGCCGTCAGAACTCGGCAGGGCGCGACGCGCAACGGAACGTTGATGCATACGAGGCGGCCGAGCGCTCGAGGCGGCAATCCGGGCTGCAATGGGCAGAGAAGGGGCGAGCACATGGAACTAGGAATGATCGGCCTGGGGCGGATGGGCGGCAACATGACGCAACGGCTCATCGAGAAGGGGCATAACGTCGTCGTCTTTGACTTCAGTCCGGAAGCGATCGCGAACTCCGTAGCCGTGGGCGCAAAAGCCTCGATGTCTCTGCAAGACCTCGTGTCGCAGCTCGCCGAACCGCGCGCAGTTTGGGTCATGGTGCCCGACGGGGCGCCAACGGATGGGACGATCAGCGCTCTCACGCCGCTCCTCTCAGAGGGCGACGCGATCATTGATGGCGGCAACTCCAACTACCACGATACGCAACGCCGCGCAGCGGCCCTGGCGAAGCACGGCATCAAGCTCATGGACTCCGGCACCAGCGGCGGCATCTGGGGCCTCACTGAGGGCTACAGCCTGATGATCGGGGGAGACGAGGGGACATATCTGAGGCTTGAGCCAATCTTTCAGGCGCTGGCGCCGTCGCCGGACGAGGGCGTCGGACGCGTGGGGCCTGCCGGCGCGGGCCATTTTGTGAAGATGATCCACAACGGCATTGAGTACGGAATGATGCAAGCGTTCGCGGAGGGGTTCGAGATCCTCAAGGCCAAGGAGGAGTTTGACCTGGACCTCCACAACGTCGGGCGGATATGGCGGCATGGCAGCGTCGTGCGCTCATGGCTGTTGGACCTCGCCGTCAGCGCTTTGGAGAAGGACCCCGGCCTGACGGAGATCATGGGATACGTCTCGGACTCCGGTGAAGGGCGCTGGACCGTGCAGGAGGCCATTGACCTTGACGTGCCGGCCGATGTCATCACCATGTCATTGTTCAAGCGATTCCGCTCCCGGCAGGAGAATACGTTTGCTGACCGTATGCTGGCGGCGCTCCGGAATGAGTTTGGCGGCCACCCCGTCGTGAGGTCCGATTCCTGATGTCCACGCTCCCTGGGGACGCGCCCCAGACCGCCGGGCCGGATGATCCCGTCACGACGATCGTTATCGCCGGGGCGACCGGTGATCTTGCGCAACGCAAGCTGTTGCCGGCGCTGTTTCACCTGTGGACGAAGGGGCGGCTAGCACCCAGCGTGTCCATCGTCGGATTCTCCCGCACGCATTTGACGGACGAAGAGTTTCGGGAGTTCATGTGGCGGGGGATTAGGGAGATAGGCGGACTCGCGCCTCAGCGGCAGGAATGGGACGCGTTCGCCACGCGCCTGCACTACTTTAGCGGAGACCTGTCCCGCGCCAATGAGGTTGACGTGCTGCGTGGCCACCTGGAGATGTTGGAGACCGGCAGCCCGTCGGCCAATCGCCTTTTCTATCTGGCGATCGCTCCCTTCCTCTACGATGCCGCCGTGGCCAGCCTTGGCGCGTGCGGCCTCGTCAATGAAACACCGGGCGGCGGGTGGCGACGCGTCGTCATCGAGAAGCCATTCGGGCGCGATCTTCTTTCCGCGGATGAGTTGGACTCCTCTATTCACCGCGTATTCAGGGAGGATCAGGTCTATCGCATCGACCATTACCTGGGCAAGGAAACGGTGCAGAACCTGATGGTGTTGCGGTTCGCCAACGCCATATTTGAGCCGATCTGGAACCGGAACTACGTCGACAATGTGCAGATAACAGTCGCCGAGTCTGTCGACGTGGGGAACCGCGCAGGCTATTACGATCAGTTCGGCGTCGTGCGGGATATGATCCAGAACCATCTGCTGCAAGTGCTGTCGCTGGTGACGATGGAGCCTCCCGTGACGCTTGAGGCTGATTCCCTGAGGAACAAAAAGGTGGAGGCGCTCAGGGCGATACGCCCGTGGACTGCGGCGGAGGCGGCGCGCAACGCGGTGCGGGGCCAGTATCGCGGGTATCGGGACTCGCAGGGCGTTGACCCGCATTCCGCTACGCCCACCTTTGCCGCTATGCGCCTGTATATCGACAACTGGCGATGGCAGGGGGTGCCATTCTATTTGCGATCCGGCAAGGCGATGGAGCGCAAGTCGTCGGAAATCGCCATTGAGTTCCGCGCGCCTCCGCACCGCATCTTTCCCGCCAATCCCATTTGGGGGTCATTGACCAATATCCTCACGCTTAGGCTCCAGCCGGATGAGGGCGTCCATCTGCGATTCGCCGCAAAGCTGCCGGATCAGGGAATGGTCGTCCAGCCCGTAGCGATGGACTTTGACTATGGCTCTGCATTCGGCTCTGATGAGTTACCGGAGGCCTATGAGCGGCTGCTGCAGGACGCCCTGGAAGGCGATGCATCGCTGTTCATTCGCAGCGACCACATCCGCGAAGCGTGGGGCATTGTTGATCCGCTGCTTGAGGCGTGGGAGGACTCAATATCCCACCCGGTGCAGCCGTATGAGGCCGGGTCCTGGGGCCCCGATACGGCGGATGCGCTGTTGTCGCAGGACGGACGCGCGTGGGCGCCCGTGGGCGAGAGGCATGGAGCAATCGGTGACTGAGCCGGAGATTGCAATCTGGCGAGACGAAGAGGCCGTCGCGTGGGCCGCCGCGGATCTCATCGCTAGCATTGCTGCCCAGAGCGACGACTTTTGCATTGCGCTGGCCGGCGGCGACACGCCCAGGCTTCTCTACCGGACGCTGGCGTCTGAGCCATATGTTTCACGCATTCAGTGGAAAGACTGGCATGTGTGGTGGGGCGATGAGCGATCCGTGCCCCCGGACGCGCCGGAGAGCAATTACAACATGGCCAGGGAGGCCATGCTTGATCGCCTGCCGATCCAGCCTCACGTGCACCGCATTATCGGCGAGACGGCTTCAGAGGCGGCGGCGCGAGCCTATGAACGCGAACTGCGCAACTATTTTGACAGGCGCGAACCGGTTATGGATCTGGTTCTGCTTGGCATCGGCGAAGACGGCCACACGGCCGGCCTCTTCCCCGGATCGTCAGTGCTGCATGAAACGCGACGGCTCGTCGCCCCTGGAATTGCGCCGCAGAACCCGCGTGCGCGCGTCACCCTGACGCTGCCGATGATCAACGCGGCGCGGCATGTGCTTTTCCTCGTCACAGGAAGGGGAAAGGCCGGCGCCTTTCGGGCTGTGGTTGCCGCCGATCGTGAGGACGCCAGCCGCCCCCCGGCCGCCCTGGTGCAGCCGGCCAGCGGCCACGTCCACCACTTTGTTGATGAAGCCGCCGCGTCATATCTCACGGGAGCCCCGGCCCGATGACGCGAAACCGACAAAATGACGCAAGGTGAGCAAACCATCACTGCACTACAATTCACGAAGCCGCACATTGCGCATAACTACATGCCGCGAATCCAAAATGACGGCGCGGCGAAGAGAGGCAACAACCGGATGATGCAATGGGCAGGGGGCGCTGACTCCACATCGCGAACGAGCAGGACATGACTACAGAGGCAAGAGGCTACAAAAACATCGGAGACTACGGCCTCATCGGGGACCGCCACTCCGCCGCCCTCGTCGGTATTGACGGCTCCATCGACTGGTGTTCGTTCCCCCGCTTTGATTCCCCAAGCGTTTTTGCCGCCATCCTCGATTCCGGGAAGGGCGGTCGATTCGCCATCACGCCGTCAAGTGTCTATACGGGCGGACAGCGCTATCTGCCCGATTCAAATGTGTTGGAGACGCAATTCGTCACGCGTTCCGGCTCATGCACACTCACAGATTTCATGCCCTTTTTCCGCAGGCCGGATCGATCCTGGGTGGCGCACGGCTGCGTCATTCGCATCCTTCGCGGCGGATCGGGCGACATATCCATGCGGATCACGTACGAACCGCGGCCCGACTATGCTCGCGCCGAGGCGCGCCTGCGGGAGCGCAACGGAACTCTCGTCGTTGATGACGGCGACTACGAGCTGATCCTGGAGTCGACCGTTCCCCTGACGATCAATGAGTCCGCCGACGGAGCCTATGCAGACATTCTGGTGACGGCGGGCATGGAGGTCGTTTTTGTCGTCCGGCACGTGGCGCGCGGCCACGAGGAGCAGATACCATCGGCGCTGGCCTCCGCCGAGCTCCTCACCCTGACGGATTCCTACTGGCGCAACCTCACACAGAGCATCGCGTACGAGGGCCCGTATCGCGCGGAAATCGTGCGCTCATATCTGGTGCTCCACCTGCTCGTCTACGTGCCGACGGGCGCCATCGTGGCGGCCCCGACGACCTCGCTGCCGGAGTGGATTGGGGGAAGCCGCAACTGGGACTATCGATTCACCTGGCTGAGAGACGCGTCATTCACCATTGATGCCCTCATGCATCTTGGGCATACGCATGAAGCGCGCGAGTTCTTTGAGTGGCTGCAGGAGGTCTGCGGGCTCTCCGACTCGCACGTGGCCGGAGACCTGCACGATGATGACGATCACCTCCACATCCTCTACCGCATAGATGGAGATACTGACCCGAAGGAGGAGGAGTTAGGCCACCTTGAGGGCTACCGGGGCTCAGGACCGGTCCGCATCGGTAATGGCGCCTATGACCAGGTGCAGCAGGATGTCTATGGGGAGCTGCTGGCCAGCGCCCACCTCCTGGCCAGTCACGGCGAGGAGATGGTGGACGGCCATTGGGACATCGTCAAGGCGCTCGCCAACCTGGCCGCTGCAGAGTGGGCCATGCCGGACAGCGGCATGTGGGAGGTGCGCGGCGGGCCGTTCCACTTTGTGACATCCAACGCGCTGTGCTGGGTTGCGCTTGATCGCGCCATCAAGCTTGGCGACCTCTACAATCGGACCGATCCTGACATTGATCGATGGCGGGTAATTGCAGAGGAAATCCGAGAGGACGTTGAGACCAACGGGTGGAGCGAGGAGAAGCAATCCTACGTTCAGCACAACGATTCGCAGGCGTTGGACGCGGGCCTGCTGCTGCTGCCGCTCATGGGCTTCACGAGCTTTGACGATCCGCGTTTTGTATCAACGCTTGAGCGAATCGAAATGGAGCTGCGAGACGGACCGTTCATAAAGAGGTACTTGCCGGAAGAGACGGATGACGGCGTGTTTGGGCCGGAGGGCGCCTTTACTCTGTGCAGCTTCTGGTTGGTGCAGGTGCTGAATCACATGGGCCGACGCGGCGAGGCGCAGCGCATCTTCAATGAGCTGATGACGTACGGGAACCATCTTGGGTTGTTTGCCGAGATGATCGATCCACGCAGCGGCCTCGCCCTGGGCAACTTTCCCCAGGCCTTCACGCACATCGGCCTCATCCTCGCCGCCTTGGAATGCACGTTGCACGAAGCCGACCCGGAGGTAGGGGCGCCAGGAGCATCACGATGACGTCACCCACACAGACCACGACCACCACGGGGAGTAGAGGGGCGTGGGGCTCACAAGTCTTCCAGTGTGGCGATCAATTCCTCCTTGTCGCGCATGACGAAGGTGCGGCAACCGTATTCTTCTCCCACGCGCGTTTGCTCAATGAGCTGAGCCATGTAATTCTCAGTGGCGAAAATAGTGACATATGGCAGAACCATCGAAACCATCGCGAAGTCGGTCAAGGGCGATGTCTTAGGAATCGAGTTCCGATAGTTGACAATGTCAGCAGTAATAAGCCTTGCGTAGGTTGAAAGAAATGGGGCTTGATGGAACTGAACGGACTGCATGAAGGCTCCGATGCCGCCAGCAGAGTCACAGATACGACCCATTTGTAGGGCATAGAGGTTCGTTTCGTGTTCTATCTCTGCAAGATGCGTCTCGTTGCCTAAAGCAACTACATCTGGCATCTGGACCGCGATCTGAGGGCCAAACAGGCTTTCCCAAAGCATGCGCCGTAACTGAAACTCAAACCTGTCGTTGTAGCGAGAAGCGCCGAGAGGTGCAGAGTCCTTAAATCGGCAGTATTGTGGGCCGGCAATTGATCTTTCTAGGTGCCTATTCCTTTCGGCCGCCTGATCGATTCCGACAAAATCCCATTCACTTATGATGGGGGCAGCTAGGTCTCGCTGGGGCAGGTCGGGGTCCTGGTTGAACGGAATGTCCCACAATGGTCTGGGGGGAAGTTCAATTTCGGCAAAGTCCAGCGCTGCAAGAATCAATTGTCGGAGGTTTATAGTGGCGTGATCGTTGAAAGTGAGCCCCCTACTAAGGGCACCAGCAACTGCTAGCAATTGCTCGTTCAAGCTAGTGATTAACATACTCTCCCGCCGATGCAATAAAGATGTTGGGCAAACAAATCTGTCGTCTGCGATGCCTGACTGGATTGTCTCGAAAAGGCGAAGGTAGACGTTGCGATCGGCTGATCTTCCTTGGCCGAGTTGCGCCTTGGTGATGTTGCTCAGCCAATTCTGATCCAGATAGACTGCCGGCTTTGCGCCATGAAGTTTCATATACTCAGTTCTCGATTCGGTGTGACAATTGTCGCCTGAGGCGTTGACTAGGTGCAGCTACTGCCCCGGAGGCACTGCTATTAACCCATGATACGGATGTCGCTTTGAGCGCGAGCGCCTGCCGATGCTCCGCCCTCTTGGCGAGGGGCGAGGCTGCCAAAGCCGACTTTGTATCTCGTCCCTGTGTCGTCCGGCTTGATGCCAAAATTACCGCGATCGCGATAAAGCGGGGCGCGCTTGATGTCATCAACCGCGGACTCAAGTTCAATGACCCTAGTGTCCGTCGTCACCCAGTGCCCCGAACCTGCGCAAATTCTCAGTAAGTCTCTGCATCCTCGGCGAACCACTCGCGGATGAGGGCGTTCAGCGAGCCGTCCGCCTGCATAGAATCGATGGCCTCATTCAACGTGTTCTTTAGGTCGGTGTCGCCCTCCCGAACGCCGATGCCGATGCCGGAGCCCAGCAACACTTCCGGCCCAACGACCATGAGCCTGTTTCCGCTTGCGGCAACGCTCTCATGGGCAAACTCGCCGTCAACGAGACCGGCGTCCACCTCGCCGCCCAACACCGCGGAAACGAGTTCTTCGGCAAGTGCGTATTCGATGAGAGTAGCATCCGACTCGGCAAGATAGTCCGCATGAATGGTGGCCACCTGGGCTGCGACTCGTCCATCCACCACGTCATCTCCCGCTCCGGCTGCCGCGATATACACTGATGGCGAGGGCGGGAAGTACGCCTGTGTGAAATCGATAAGCTCGTCACGTTCGTCCGTGATGCTCATCCCGGCGAGGATGGTGTCGTACTGGCCATCGACCAGGTTGGGAATGATCGTGTCCCATTCATTCGTCACCCACTCGCACTCCAGCTCGGCGCGCCGGCAAAGTTCATCGCCGAGTTCAAGCTCGAACCCGACGAGTTCGCCGGCGTCGTTGATATAGTTATACGGCGGGTATGCGCCCTCCGTCCCCATGCGGACAACATCAGGCGTGCCATTACACGCCAGAGCGAGAGACAGGGCAACAGCCAGAACAAGGATGAATCTAATCATGGCGCCATTAAACCTTGTCTGATCCATTTTGGGGAGGGGCCTCATCAATCAGCGACATCATGTCATCGGTCTGAGACTCAACCATCGGAGTCCTCCATGCAAAGAATCGAAACGAATAGCCATACGACGGTGCCGTGCCGAGCCACCCCGGGCCTTAGTGAATAGCGTGCCTGCGCCCATGCATGAAAAATGGTAGCCGGTTCCCAACTATAGCCAAATTCTTCCGTCTGGACGTAGATATTACCGAAGCCCTTAGCAGACGTCTGCGCAAGCAGGCAGAGGCGGCGGGGTGGCGCGATCATTGATGCGAATGATGTCTAGTGAACTGTGATCGACAACGATTCGAGGACGATGACACTAGCTGGATTCTCTGAGCAGAGCCACAAAGCCGGCCTGTTCAAAGTCCTTGTCATCTGCAAGCGCCTCAGTTATGTCGCGTTCTTCCATCACCAGAAAGCTCGCGCAATCTGTTACGCCGCATTCCTTGTCTTCTCGGGAGGCATACCGTTCTAGGGCAGTCTCAAATTGGGCGTTGGTTTGGGGAACGATTTCGATATCAGGATCATCCTGTAGCCGCTGAACCATTTCCACAGCGAATCTACGGCGGGACTCGCCCAATCCCGCCATGGAGTTGAGTGCCTCTGCCAAAACCATCTGAGTTGTAACGATTCGTGTGGAACCAAGGCCCTTTGCCATCGCCACCGCTCGCCCATGCAACTGATCATTGGAGTGCATGAGCGCTATCCAATAGCCTGAGTCAGCGAAGATTGGCGGCATCAGTCCTCTTCTTTGGGAAGGCCGTAAAGATAGTGCTTCTTGTTCTTGGCTAGGTCAGTGGGAAGACCGTCCCACATGTCTGATGGATAGGACTCCCGCATCTTCTCAACCATGTCGACGATGCCGAGTAGTCCCCTAGAATGCGGCTGTGCAACATCAGTAGATTGCCTGAGCGTGGCGGTGCCTTGCCAGTCCTCACGATTGGGGAAGTCTGTCTCCACGTACAAGGGTTGCAGATTTGTACCTAACCATGCGTGGATGTCCAATGCAGTTGCCAGTCCAAAAAATAGATGGCTTGTCGCTCTTTCCAGCTGCCCGGGCGGGAATGCGGCATCGGGGGACACTGGGAGTGAGCCACGCCCACAAACGAAGATCATGGGATCGCCTATCTTCGTTGGCGCCATAATTTCGGAGTTGTGGAACCAGCTGGGAGTGGTGGATACAGCGCCACGAATCTTAGTTGTCATCGAATAGTCCCCTTGTCTTGTCGGTAATGACGGCTTCAAAGGCTACTCTTTCCCGGTCGCGTAAGTCTGTCGCAATAGCCAGTGCTTTGTCTGCTCCAACCGGTTGAGAATTCTCCCATATCGTATCGAAGTCCAGAAGAAAGGCAACGTGCTTTTCCGGTGCCTCAATCGTGGCCTGCGAAAAGATGATGTGAAAATCATTGTCGTATCGGTAGTCGACCCTACTCATGAACTCTGACAACTGATCTGGAAGACCACTGGCTTCAGGGAGTGCACTGTTCAAATAGTCCTCGACTTTAATCTGTTCTTGTGGGATCACGATCTTGTTGATATAACGAATACCGACTCTGGTTACCCCTACTGGCTTGGTTACCTGCCAATATGCTTGTAGCGCCTCCTCAATGCGGGGTCGAAACTCTTCCCAGCCACCCCCATCGGGCGTTTCAGGACGCTGGTATGGACGCAGCATGTGGATACTAAGCACATCGGGACCCACCCCGACCATTCTCGTACCGTCACTAGTTGGGAGTTGAACCCTGAGAAGCCCTTCGCTGAACTTTAGATTGGAAGACTGCCCCCCTTGGGTCCGGAGTCCAACTTCGGCGAATCGACTTTCCCGCGGCTTGCCAGGGTACTCGTCGGCCATTTCGACTTGTAGCCTGCCAGGAATAGTAAGATTCCAGTCTTGACCCGGCTGGAAGCGAAATTCGCAAAGGGCCTCCTCAATGGGCGGATTCTTGTATCGACGCCTTGCCTGCGTCAATGTCCTCCCCCTTGCTCCACGAATCCTCCCTCATGCGCGCATGCCCGTGTCGCCTTAGATTAGCGCCGTCTTTCTCCAAGTTCCACCGTGTACTGCGCAACTAGCCTCGCTTTACCATCCTACTCGTTTCGAGCACATCCCACCCTAGTTCGGCCAGCAGCAAGCAAGAGACAGAAAAACTAGAGGCGGCTGAACCGAAGTAGGAAGTAGCGCGTACGGGATTTGAACCCGTGATCTCCGCCTTGAGAGGGCGGTGTCCTTGGCCGCTAGACGAACGCGCCACGCCTGATTCAGCGCATCACTGAGGCATCACTTCCATCGCCGTCAGGGATGGAGACCCCGCCGTAGAAACGGTGACTCCTGGCGAGCTATAAGCCCTGGATGCGTCTGCAAACTGTACCCACTAGTCTAGCGAGACGAAAGCTCATCGCCAACTGTCTTGATCCATTCGCAACCACCGCCGCCGCTGAGGTCGGCCCCTCACATTCCTCGCGCTGCGTCCCGGATGGACTCTATGAGGTGGAGGGCGGGGGTGGAGAGGGTGCCGCCTCGGAGGGTGATGATCCCCGCCACGTCCACCGGCAGCAGGTGGCCCAACGGGATGATCCCCAGGGACTTTTCGTCCCCCGGCTCCGCGACGATGCGCGGGATCACGGACACGCCGTAGCCTAGCCCGACGTATCGCTTGATCAGGTCCAGTGAATCCACCTCCATAATGATGTCAAAGGCCAGCCCCTTGCGGCGGAATTCGCCCTCAAGCGCTGAGCGCGTGAACGTGCCCGGCCCCATCGCGATCAGCGGGTGTTGCGCGATTGGTTCCACGGATGTCAGGTGCTCTTCTTCGAGCAGCGGGTGATTCAGCGGCGTGATCAGCAGTCGTTCATAGGGAAACAGGCCCTGGAACTCCAGCGCCGGGTCGGGATCAACGCCAGGGACGATGCCAAAGTCCACCTCGCCCTCCGAGACAAGGCCAATAACCTCAGAACGCAACCGGGATCGCAGCCGCAGGTGGACGCTGGGGCTGTCGCGTCGAAACTCTTCGACTGCGCGGAGCAGGAAATGCGACATGATATTGGCCGTGGAGGCGACAGTTATGGGTCCCTCCGACTGGGCCTCAACAGTGCTTTCGACAAGGCCGTCGATGCCCTCAACGAGCGGGCCGGCAAGCTCCAGGAGCTTCTGGCCGGCGAGAGTCAGGCGGATGGGGCGACGTATGCGGTCAAACAGCGGCGCGCCCAACTCCTCTTCCAGTTTCTTGATGTGGGTCGAAACCGTGGGCTGCCCGATGTCCAGCGCCTCCGCTGCGCGAGAGATGCTGCGCAGGCGGGCTGCCACGGAGAAACTGCGTAATTCTCGAACGTCCATCGATGCTCTAGTCTCCTGTCGCCAACATACTATCATGAAAACGAATACTAAATATCTTTGAATATCGCTTGATCACCACCTATACGCTTGGCACTATGGATATATGGAAAACAACATTAGCAGAGGGAGCACAGAGATGAAAGAGAACCAGAGCGGCAGCAGGCCGGTTGTTCAGACGAGGCCCAGCGGACCCGGAACGGCCGTTGAGGCCAAGGCCGGCGTAGAGCGGCTGATCGCACTCAACGCCAACCTGCTCGCCGCGGCATAGCGGCTCGCCGGCCGACCGCTTGAGACACACAGGCCGGCACACCTAAAACGATATACCAACCACCAATACCTCCTCCCCAGAGAGAAGCTCCGCAACGCACGGCGGGGCTTCTTTCATTTAAGGGAAAGGAGGCCACATTCTGGCCACCTGGAGGCAGGCGACGCCATTCACACCAGCTGCTCCCGAAGCAACCGTCTTATCTCGTGCTTCAAGCGCTCTCTCCTCGCGTCGTAGAAGGTGTCGAACTCGGTTATGGTGTCGGGGACACGCCCGAGCAGGTGACTTTCCGCATACCCATTCCTGGATGAGTCGTCGGGATACGTCTCTGATAGCCATTCGGCCGGCATCTTGGCGTTCTTTTCGGTGTTCATCGCACCTTGGAGCAACTGAAGGTTACCAAGCCTGTCCTTGCATTCCATGAAGGCCTCGACCTTGTCGTCTGGAACACCGGCATCCCGTAACCTTCGTTCTGTGAATCTCGCCGCAGGGAAGATGTGATCCAGGTGGAACAGGTTGCGAAGGTCGACGAAAGGAAAGAGCATGGATAGCGCCGCGAACGTGAGCCTGTCGCTATACCGCATATCCGCCAAGTCTTCGATCTCCTCATCGTTGAATGTCAGTTGCCTACCTCGCCGCGCCATCGCCTCGTGTATCTGGGCGATGGGGAAAGTGTCGGATCCGTGCTCACTGATGACCCGCCGGAGTTCCGTCAGCAGCGAGTCTAGTCCACTGCCCCAGACACCGGACTTGAGCAGGCTCCTGACGAGCCATTCGTGGATGTTCTGCCTATCCTCGCGATAACTATTGTGGGTCAGAAAGCTCTCCCAGGGGTTTGTCCGGTAGAGATAGTAGGCGATGGGCAGGATGGCGTTGTGAGCGGTCAGGCTTTGCCCGGTAAAGCCGAAGGATGACACTAGCTGCACAGTCAACGTGAGCGCCTGCTTGATGTCCTCCCATTTGCTCTCAAAGGTGTCCATGTTTGCTCGATTGAAGTTGTCCACCTTGAAGCCGACGCTGCCGATATCGCTCAGCATGAGGCCTGCCTTAAGGACCAGGTCCTTGGAGAACGAGAAACCCGTGCCGATACGATTCACCTCATCGACCAGATCGTTGATTTCCTTCCGCGCGTCGTGATGGGTCCATTGCGCCACTGCTATCGACAGCAGGAGGTCGGAGTGTGAGAGAGGCGTACCGCCATCGTTCATTCGAATGAAGATCTGGAGCGCCCTATCGAGTTCCTGCCCAGATTCCTCGTAGTAGGCGACTATCTGCTTGTTGTGAACAATTTGAAAGAGCTCATAGAGCGCCTCATGGGCGCGAGTTACTTGGTCTTGTGGGAGCCGTTCGACGAGCCACTGAGTCATAGCAGGCCCCGCGTTTGGCATCGAGAGCACGTCGCCAACCGGGTACCAACACGCGCCATCCTGTTGGGCGCTGAACTGCTCCTCGGTCAGGAAACTGAAGCGATACTTCAGTCCCTCCTCATCATCCAGGTCAGCCTTCCAAAGCAGGTCCAAGTAGAGCCTTCGGGTCGGAAAAGCGTCGGGACTATTCCACCGCCTGTGTGGCAGCTTCCAAGTCATACTCCCTCGCAATCCGATGTTGAGTGCCGTCAAACGCTGTTGGCCATCCAGCACCGCCGTCACTCGCTGGTTCACTAGTGAGGGTAATTCAGGACAGTGAGGATTGTCCCGCTGGTGATAATTGAGGACGAAGTCAAAGAACTTGAACATTCCGCTGTTTTCGGGATCGACGCGCCAATAGAGGAAGGTGCCGAAGGGGTAGCCCTGCATGAGGCTGTCAAACAGACGGTAGATCTGCTCCGGCCGCCACACGAACTCGCGCTGAATAGCGGGCAGCACCAGATCATGCCTGAGGATTTCAGCGAGAGTGTTCTTGATGGTGTTGCCGGTCTGGTACAAAGTCGGCCTCCTTGTTCGTTATGGAGCGACAGCCAACCTGATCGCCTCCGCGTCCAGCGGGACATCGCGTTGTTCCCCGTTTTCCAGCGTTCGCAATGTCGCCGTGCCCTTCGTGATCTCATCGTCGCCGAGAACCAGCGCATACCGGGCCCCGGATGATCCTGCTGCCCGCAGCTGCGCCCTCAGGCTGCGCTCTCCGGTGGAAAGAGACACTCTGAGGCTGTCGCCTCGCAGCTCGGCTGACAGGCCTAGGGCTCGCATATGCGCGGACTGTCCCAGGTACGCGATATAGAGATCCGGCCTCGGCGTGAGGGCGGGCGGCGGCGCCAGTCCGGCCGCCCTGAGGTTCATGATGATTCGCTCAATACCTGATCCGAAGCCGACGCCCGGCGTTGGGGGCCCGCCCAGCTGCTCTATCAGCCCATCGTAGCGTCCGCCCGCGCCCAGAGCCGTCTGCGATCCCTCCGTGTTCGGATGCGCCTCAAACACGGTCCGCGTGTAATAGTCCAGGCCACGGACAAGCGTCGGCGTCATCTGGTAGGGAATGCCCCACAGATCCAACACGGTTCGCAACCGGTCAAGGTGATCGGCGCAGGCCTGGCAAAGCCGGTCCGCAGGCGTCGGCGCGGACTGAATCAGGGTCTGGCAGCGATCCTGCTTGCAGTCGAGGAGACGCAGCGGGTTCTTCTCGAATCGCACACGGCAATCCTCGCACGCCTCATCCAGCCGGCCCGCGTAATGCTGCCGAAGAGAGTCCAAATAGCCGGGCCTGCAGTCTGAATCGCCGATGGAATTGAGTCGCAGGGTCAGGTCCTTGAGGCCCAGTTCCGCCAGCAGACTCCAGAGGAGGTGAATGGCCTCAGCGTCTATCTCCGGATGAGGATCGCCGATGGCCTCAACCCCAAACTGGTGGTGTTGGCGCAGCCGCCCCGCCTGCGGCCGTTCATACCGAAAGATGGGGGTGATGTAGAAGGCGCGCACAGGCTGCGGCAGCGTGTGCATCCCGTGCTGGATGTAGGAGCGACACACGGGCGCCGTCCCCTCCGGCCGCAGCGTCAGCAGGTCATCGCCGCGGTCCCGGAACGTGTACATCTCCTTCTCCACAATGTCCGTGCCCGCGCCCACCGTCCGCACAAAGAGTCCGGTTTCCTCAAATATGGGTGTATCGATTCGCCGATATCCGAATCGATGAGCGATTGATTGCGCCGTGTCGCGCACCCAGTCCCAGTACGGCTGATCATCCGGCAGCGTATCGTTGGCACCCCGCACCGTCTGGAAACGGCGCGGCTGTTGCGTTTCGACGGAAGACCGGTCGGCGCCGGCGTCGTCGTTAGTCACGGACATCGTCGCGAGAGCGCGGAGGCGCTAGACACCGGCGATCTGGTAGCCGCCGTCGATGGGCAGGATATGGCCGGTGATGCCGCTGGAGAGATCGCTCAGCAGGAAGAGGGCCGCCTTTGCGACCTCATTGTGGGTGATGTTTCGTTGCAGGGGGGAGCGCTCCGCCTGGATGCGTTTCATGTCCACGTAGCCATGTATGGCGCGGGATGAGAGGGTGTCCAGCGGGCCCGGCGAGAGGGCATTAACGCGGATTCCCCTGGGGCCAAGCTCATAGGCAAGCTGCTTCACTTCATTCTCGAGCGCCGCCTTTGCCGTTCCCATCACGTTGTAGCCGGGAAACACCCGATCGGACGCCTGAAACGTCAGCGTGATCATGGCTCCGCCGGCGGGCATGAGCGGAGCGGCATAGCGCGCCACCGGGATCAGCGAATACGCGCTCACCTCCAGGGCAATCCGAAATCCATCCCGCCCCGTCCTAGAGAAATCCCCGCCCAGATCCTCCCGGTTGGCGAAGGCGATGCTGTGAACGAGGATGTCCACGCCGGACCCGTCGGAAGAGATTGAGTTGAACGCCGCCTCCACGTTGGCGTCTTCCGACACGTCGCACTCGATCAACGTCACGTTGTCCATATCCGCTGTCAGCTTTTGGATGCCGTCCCCAAGCCGCTCATTCTGATAGGTGAGGTAGAGGCGGGCGCCGGCCCCATGGAGGGCCTGCGCTATGTGCCATGCGATGCTCCGATGGTTCGCCACGCCAAGCACAACCGCATTCTTCCCGGCCAGATCAACTGAATACATATCCCAGCATCGCCTTTCCGCCACGCCGCCGGATCCATTCTCCTCTTTATCCCCTCCCCCCTCCGCGGGGGAGGGTTAGGGTGGGGGGGCTTGCCCCATCGACCACGCCCACTCCGTCATTCCCGCTCATCAACCCGTCATTCCGGCGCAGGCCGGAATCCATCGTCCGCCAGCCCGGACGCATCCTATTGTAGCTTGTCGGACAGGCCCGGCACGGGAATAATCATTGCCGGCGTAAACTAAACGCATGGGTATGTTCAGCGTCCCAACACGAATCTCGAACCCGAGCGACGGAAACGAGGCAGAGTTCGATGCGCTCGTTGATACGGGTGCGTTCCTGACGATGGCGCCGGAGCCCGCCCTGCGCAGCCTCGGTCTAACACCTACCAGGACGGTTGAATTTGAGCTTGCCGATGGCAGTGTTGTCGCCTACGGCGTCGGCGAGGCGCGGGCGGCGATCGATGGTCAGAGTGTCACAACCCGGGTCGTATTCGGTCCCGATGACGTCGAGCCGGTCATCGGCGCCTATACGCTAGAGGGGCTCGAATTGGCCGTCGATCCTGTCCATGAAGCGCTAATCCCCATTCGCCGTCCGCGACTCTGACATCACGGCCCGCGCCACAGATCCCCCCGCGGCCGCCCGCTAGCAAGCCCCCTCATTCCCGCTCTCTTAACCGTCTCCCCCGCGCCCTACACCCGTCTCCCCCGCGTCCTACATCCGTCTCCCCCGCGAAGGCGGGGGCCATCCACCGTACTTGATACGTAGCAGGAATCCAGCCCCGCGATTCAGCGTTTCCTATTGTAACGCGGAGCAAGAGGGCGGCAATGACGGTTACCGGCGTAAACTCTGAACATGGGTATGTTCAACGTCCCGGTACGGATCTCGAACCCGAGCGGTGGGAACGAGACAGAGTTCGATGCGCTCGTTGATATCGGAGCCTTCTTGACGATGGCGCCGGAGGCTGCGCTTCGCGAACTTGGACTGACGCCAACCAGAACGGTCGAATTTGAGCTTGCTGACGGTAGTGTCGTCGCGTACGGCGTCGGCGAAGCTCGGGCCGCCATAGATGGCCGCAGTGTTACAACACGGCTCGTATTTGGTCCGGACGATGTGGAGCCGGTCCTCGGCGCCTATACGCTGGAAGGGCTAGAGTTGGCCGTCAATCCAGTCGATGAATCATTGATTCCAATACGCCGCCCGCGACTTTGACAATTCTTGATTGACCCCGACCTCCGCATTTGGATGGTGAGAGAAAACGAACCGTAATGTTGGGTAGCGAACATGACTAACTTGATTGGCCGCGGCTGGCGAAATAGGCTAGAGAAGCTGATTTCTAGCGCCCAAAAGTCCCTGTTGATCGTCACTCCATACATAAAGAATGATGAG
Organism: Dehalococcoidia bacterium; assembly: GCA_965237465.1. Lineage (GTDB taxonomy): Bacteria > Chloroflexota > Dehalococcoidia > UBA6926 > UBA6926 > VXMO01. The sequence continues at coordinate 1,468,549 of OZ250138.1, read as the reverse complement.
GCAGCGTGGGTGTGTGAATTGCTGAACGATAATGCAGATGTCGTGACACTTTCCAGCATCCAAGTGGATGCCGTTAGTGCGGAGTCACTGGATATTGAGGCACTACTACGTTTGTCCAAAGTGACGCCGGGTTCGCGCCTCTTTCACAACGAACATCTTCACGCAAAAGTCTACATCGCGGACGCTTCTGCCGCCATTGTTACATCAGGCAACCTGACCCAATCAGGCCTGGACAACAATCTGGAATTTGGCGTATTCATTGATGATCCCGCTCGAGTTCAAGAAGTCTTGGCGCACATGATGGACTACAGGCGGCGAACTTCGCGCGTGTCCCCAGACAAGCTGACAGAATTGCTCCTTCTTCAGCGCAAACTGCGAGAAGAAAAGGCACTCTTGGAAGCCGGGGCCAATGACGCGACAAGGGATCTGTTTAATGACCTACTGAAAGAAGCTCAGACTTCGTCCGTTGAATCGAACAAAAACAAGCGTGACAGCAACGTTGTATTCAGGGGAGCTGTACTCGAGATATTGACAGTCGGTGATATGCGAACCGCAGAGATTAACGATAGAGTTCAGGCCATGCACCCAGAGCTATGTGACGATTCTGTGCCTCGCTACTTGGATGGTCCATCTAATGGCTCGAAATGGAAATCTAGGGTGAGGCACGCTCAGGAAAACCTTAAGAGGTCTGGGCGAATTACCTATAATTCGCAGACTAAGCTATGGGCCCTTGTTGACAACGCTCATGCGGACAGCGACTTGCTCTGAACGCGACTAAACGCTTCCAATTCGACGAACTTAGTAGGGCCTGCTCATCGCATGATGCGTGTGCCCCCAGCCTGAATCACCAACCCGGATGGATTTGTCCTCACCCCCCCCGCTCACGCCATGCTGGCGTGGACGGCGACACGGACTGACCGTGCAAAACTCGCCCGCAGCGCCAGCGCAATCGCGAACACGACGGCTACCCCGCCGCCTATGGCCACTGCCGTCGGCGCGCCGAATTGGTCCGCGATCAGGCCGACCTGTAGTCCGCCCAACGGGATCAGGCTGTAGGTCAGGCTGAACACGCCCATCACACGGCCTCGCAACTCCTCCGGTACCGCGCTCTGCAGGATTGTCAGGTTGGTGATCTGCGAGAGGGAGTTGAACGTTCCGGAGAGGAACAATGCCGCCAGGGACAGCCAGAGCCAGGCGCTGAACCCGAAGACGATGATCGTCACGCCAAAGAGCCCGCCGCCGCCCAGCAGCAGCAACAACGGCCAGCGGCCACGGACATAGAAGGCGGCCAGTCCCGTGCCGAGAAGAGAGCCCGCCGCCGATGCTCCCAGAAGTACGCCCATGCCGTCGGGGCCGATTTCCAGGATGTCCCGCGCAAATATCGGCATCACCTGGATGTAGGCGACGCCAAAGAAACTGTCGACAAACGTCAGCGCGATGAGGCTGGCGAACAGATTGCGTCGTCCAATGAAGACCAGACCCTCCACCAGCTCCTTGAATACGTTGCCCGGTATTCGCTCCGGTCTCGGGATGCGCACGGCCAATAGAAGCAGCGTGCCGCCCAGGAAACCGACAGTCACAGCGCCGAAGGTCATTCCCGAGCCGACCAGGCGTATCAACACGCCGCCCAGACCCGGGCCGAACACTCGTGTCCCCTGCCACACCGAAGAGCCGAGAGCGAGGGCATTCATCAGGTCGCGCCGGTCAGGTATCAGCGCCGGAATGATCGCTGTGCGTGTCGGCTGATCGATGCCCTGAATGACGCCGATGCAGGCTGACGCCGCGAGAAGATGCCACGGCTCCAGGGCGTTCGCGAACGTCAGGGCCATCAGGATTGCGACGGTGATCGTCATGCCCACTTGCGTCGCGATGAGCAGCCATTTCCGGCTCACGCGGTCCGCCGCAACGCCGCCAATCAGGTTGACGCTGACCGTTCCGAGGCCCATGGCAAGACCAAGCAAGCCAAGGAACGTCGCAGAGTTCGTCAGCTCATAGCCCTCCCACGCCAGGACGATGCGGAGGATCTGCCACCCCAGCACAAATGTGACGGCGCTGAACCAGTAGGACCGGAAATTGCTATAGGCCAGCGCCCCCAACGCGCCGCCGCCGCGAGGTCGCGTTGCGGCAGGAGGAGTTTCCTGCGTATCCGGTCCTGTGGACGACATGATCGCCACCCTCATCAAGACTTCGACCCGATTGCACGGTCCCGCGGCCTGCAGCCGACTGACTCGGCGCAAACCCCTGCGACAGCAATAGTGAGGCGTCGCGGCTATCGGAAGGCATGTGGGCCGCATGGCCCATGCGCTGAGCCGTCTCCGGGGCGCGTCTGGGAGCGCCTATACTATACCGTGACGGCTCTCGGGGCGGGCGATGCCTGCGCTCCGAGCATCAGCCGCGCAAGCGACACAGAAACCAGCATTCAGGAGGCCCCGTGGCAGGACTCAACGACTTTAGCGCCACCGTGCGCGAGACGCCCGTTATCGAAAGGATGCTCGAAAGCATGGTGATCGAGGCGTCGCAGGCGCTGCGGGACATCTGCAAGACGTTCCAGGCCACGGGCGAGCCGATGGGCGGACACCACCTCCCTGCTGGCGGCTACATGGGCGAGATGATTGTTCGGATGCTCATCGACGCCAACCTGATAGAAGAGGTTGAGGGCCAGGAGCGCGGCTATCTCCATCGCTACAAGCCCACGAAAGACGGGGAGAAGACCTACGCCGCCCTGGACAAGGAAGGCGCCTACACGCGCCGGGTCGTGAGCTAGGGCCGCGGGGTGAGCGCATAATTGCGGCCATGCGTATATTCAACGCTCGGTTGCGAATCTCCGACCTGTCTAACGAGCGAACGCAAGAAATTGACGCGCTGGTTGACACCGGCTCGACATACTCGGTTCTGCCTGCCTCTTTGCTCGAGGAGATCGGCATTGTGCCGACCGGCGCGATCACTTTCAAGCTAGCGGATGGCCGCATGATCGATATGCGCCTGGGCGAGGCACGCGCCGCTATTGATGGGCGAAACGGGGCGACTCTGGTCGCCTTTGGCCCAGATGACGCGGAACCGCTGCTGGGCGCCTACACGCTCGAGGGCCTGCGTCTCATAGTTGATCCGGTCAATCAGAAACTGGCGCCTGCAGGACCGGCCCGCTTTTAGACGAACTGGGTTGATCTGCGGCCGGCGTCGGCGATTGCCTGTGTTTCGTTCCCTGCTTTAGGCGCCATCAATCACTAAGGCTTCGTACTGGCGCTGTTCCCCCGTCCTCGCATGTGACATCGCCGCTTGCGGCGCGCGCGTCAGAGCCGCTACAACGCACTCACACGACCAATCAATTGTGGGGGTGACGACATGACGACCAACGAGAGCGATGAACGAACTGGCGTGGAACAAGACGCGTCGCAGGAGGCTAACCCGGCGCAAGACGCGGCCCAGCCAGTAGCTGGTAGCCAGGGGCCTGTGGACGACCAACAAGATAGACGAGAGGGTCCGACTCTCGCAGAGATGGAGGCGGAACTTGCCGCCCGCTCAGACCGGCTGGAAGCCCTTGAGGAACATGCCGCCTCGCTGGAGCGCGAGCTGGCCTCGACGGTATCGCGATACCGACTCTCGCTGCTGGACACGGCGCCTGATGTGCCCGGCGAGCTCGTTATTGGTGATTCGGCGGAGGAGTTGGAGTCGTCCCTGGCGAACGCGAAGGCCATCGTGGCGCAGGTGCGGCAGCGGGTCATGGACTCTATTGATGTCGGACAAAGTAACTCCGGCGAAGAAAGCGCTGCGCCACGGATGCCCGCCGGCGCCCCGCAGCGTTATCTCGCCGACGCCGCCACAGACCTCACGCCCCGAGACAAGATCGCCCTAGGCCTGGAACGGCTGTAGGCAGAAGGCGGGGGCGAGACCCCCGATGGAACACCGTGGCGACAGACGAGAGTGACAGCGTGGACGCCTAAGCTCATGTCCCTCTCCGAGGCAGGGAAGGGACTGACTCCCGCTGGGGTTGGAACGGCGGACGGTAGAAGACAGCGTGGGCTCCGGCTGTTCCGCCCCTGCAACTCCGGCGCGGGTCCCGAAGATCCACGCTCGCAGCGTACCGGCTGTGAGTTATGCTTGGCTCCGGGGGGGTTAATTGTATTGAATGGCGAGAGCGCGGCGGCGGGGACTGCAGTGGCGGGATCGCGGCTGTTCTTGCTCATTGTCGCTGCCTTCATCGCATCCCTGCTGACGTCCAACATCATCGCCGTCAGAATCGTCTCGTTCGGCGAGGCGCCCCTCATTGGCGACGTGATTGTCACGTCGGCGATCATCATCTTCCCGCTCAGCTACATCGTCGGCGACGTGCTCACGGAAGTTTACGGGTATGCGGCTGCGCGCCGCGTCATATGGGCCGGGTTTGCCGCAAACCTCCTGATGGTCATCGCCATATACGCGGGCGGCCTGATCCCAGAAGCAAGCGACTGGGAAGATCAGGCCGCCTATGACGCCATCCTCGGCTTTACGGGTCGGCTCCTGATCGCCTCGTTCATCGCCTATGTCATCGGTTCCTTCACCAACGCCTACATCCTGGCGCGACTCAAGATACGCACAAAGGGGCGGATGCTGTGGCTTCGCACCATCTCATCGACCGTCGGCGGGCAAGCGCTCGACACATTCTTCTTCACGTTCATCGCGTTCGTCGGCGTCCTCTCGATCGGCGATGTCTGGCGCATCTTCTTCATGGAGTGGCTCCTGAAGGTGCTGTATGAGTCTGCCGCCACGCCGCTTACCTACGCCGTCGTCGGCTACCTCAAGCGACGCGAAGGCATCGACGTCTACGACGAGACGACGAATATGAACCCTCTGGCGGTGCGATGATCCCCGGGCGAGCATAGACGATTCGAACTCTCGTCGGCGACGGCAGTGGCGCCTGGGGGTTCGCGAAAATCATTGTGCTAGGGGCGCTGCGTTGTACACTGTGACAGTGAGTTCCCTACCTCCAAAAACCACAGGGAGACGTTGATGGCCCCCGATTCGTTGAGCATTACGGACAACAGGACGGGCAAGCAGTATGAGTTGCCCATAACTGACGGAGCCATACGCGCGGCGGAACTGCGACAAATAACAACATCCGAGGAGGATTTCGGCCTCCTCAGCTATGACCCATCGTTGCTGAACACTGCAATGGTCCGCAGCGCCTTGACGTTCATTGACGGAGACGCCGGCATCCTACGATACCGCGGCTATCCTATCGAGCAGCTCGCGGAGAAATCCACGTACCTTGAGGTCGTCTATCTGCTGCTGAACGGCGAGCTCCCAACAGCCGATCAACTATTGGAGTTCGAGGAGGATATCCGCTACCGCACGATGGTGTTGGAGACCGTGCGGCGTCTGATGGAAACCTATCGCTACGACGCCCACCCGATGGGGATGCTGCTCAGCACGATGGGCACGATGAGCACGTTCTATCCGGAGGCCAGGAACATCACGGATCCGGAGTCGCGCAAGGTGCAGACCGTGCGGGCCATCGGCAAGGTCGCCACGGTGGCCGCGTGGTGCTACCGCCATACGCTGAGCTATCCGTTCATCTATCCCGACAACGACCTCACATACTCCGGTAATTTCCTGAACATGCTGTTCCGCATGGTGGAGCCGAAGTACGTACCGAATCCCGTCATCGAGCGGGCTATCGACGTGCTGTTCATCCTGCATGCGGATCACGAGCAGAATGCGAGCGCGAACGCGATGCGCGCCATCGCCAGTTCGCAGTCCGATCCGTACTCAGCTCTGGCAGGCGCGATTGGCTCGCTGTCCGGCCCGCTGCATGGGGGCGCGAATGAGGCCGTTATCCGAATGCTTCAGCACATAGGCTCCGTTGACAACGTCCCGGAGTTTATTCGCACCGTGAAGTCTGGCGAGAGCGGGCGGCTGATGGGCTTCGGCCACCGCGTCTACAAGAACTATGATCCGCGGGCGCGCATCATCAAGGAAATGGCCGAGAGCGTCTTTGAGATCACCGGCCCCAACCCCTTGCTGAAGGTTGCGCTGGAGTTGGAGCGCATCGCGCTTGAAGACGATTTCTTTGTGCGGCGGCGCCTTTACCCAAACGTCGATTTCTACTCCGGCCTCATCTATCAGGCCATGGGATTCCCCGTCGAGATGTTCCCCGTGCTGTTCGCCGTCCCGCGTACGGCGGGTTGGATGGCGCAGTGGAATGAGAGCGTGCAAGACAGGGAACAGCGCATCGTTCGGCCCCGCCAGATATACGTCGGCGAGCCCGAGCGGGACTACGTAGACATGGCCAACCGCGGCTAGCGCCGCAAAACTCGCGGCGTTACGAGTCGCCGTCGCCGCTCCTGCTGTCGGACGGCGCAGCGTATCAGTCAGTCCGCAGTTGTGTCTTCAGCCTCGGCGTCTTTGTGCTGGATGACATAAGTCGCGAAGAGCGCGCCGAGGCCGCCGCCCAGGAGCGGCCCGATCCAGTAGACGTAGTGCTCCGTCCAGTAGCCGGAAATGAGCGCAGGGCCAAATGCACGCGCCGGATTAAGCGCCGCGCCGGTCAGAGGGCCTGCCATCAGCGCGGCGAGCGTGATGGTCATGCCGATGGCGATGGGGGCGATGGTGGACGGGCCGTTCTCGTCGACGGCGACCTGGAAGATAACGAACACCAGGATGAATGTGAGCACGGCCTCGATTAGGATGCCGATGGCCGGTGACAAGTCGCCGTGGAGGGCCGTCGCGCCGAAGTTTGTCGACTCCGCAGCGTTGTACATATCGGTCATGTCGCCTGCGCCGGAGAAGATGAGGCTCAGGACGAGCACGCCGATGATGGCGCCGAGGAGCTGGGAGCCCCAGTAGGCGACGGCGGTAAGGGGTTGAATTTTGCGGGCGATGAGGAAGCCGAACGTGACGGCGGGGTTGAAGTGCGCGCCGGAGATGTGGCCGACGGCGGAGACGCCGATGAAGATGGCAAGGCCATGCGCGAATGCGATCACGATGAGGTTGTCGCCCCCGGGGTTGGTCGCTGTTGCGGTCAGGATGGACCCGGCGCCGATGACCAGCAACGTAAACGCGCCGAATGCCTCAGCCAGTGATTGCTTTACGATCTGCGGTATAACCACTCACTCCCCCGAATGTCTCAGCCGGTGACTGCTTTACGATCCGCGGCATATCTACTCGCCAACCTGATTATGTCTTTAAAATAATCTTGCCAAAGAAATCGCGTGATTCCATCAGGCGATGGGCGTCGGCCGCCTCTGAAAGCGGGAACACGCGTCCGACTGTGCCCCTCAGCTTGCCCTGCCGCGTCAGGCCCATCACCGTCTCAAAGTCGGATGTCCGGAATCCGCCGATGCCCATGATCTCAAGCCCGCGCACGAATACCTGGCCCAGGTGGAGAGACACGCGGTGGCCGGCGGTAACGCCGCACGTTACGAATCGCCCCTGCCGCCCCAGCACACGAAAGCTCCCGTCCCACAGCGGAACGCCGACGCTGTCGATGATCACATCGACGCCCTCATTCTCCGTCAGGGCGAGCACGATATCCGGCCACGTCTCTCCATCCGCGTAGCTGACCGTCTCATCCGCCCCCAACTCACGCGCACGATCCAGCTTCCAGTCGGACCCGGCCGTGGCGATGACGCGGCAGCCCAACAGTTTTGCGATCTGCAGCGCGGCGGTTCCCACTCCGCTGCCAATCGCGTGGATCAACACCGTCTCGCCGGGCTGTACACGCGCCTTTGCGTTCAACATGCGCCACGCCGTCTTAAACACGATCGGCATCGCCGCAGCCTCTTCAAATGGGAGATCATCCGGGATGGCGTGTACGGCGCGGGCAGGGACTGCGACCATCTCTGCGTACGTGCCATTCACCCGGGAGCCGAGGTCAAAGCGGTTCTCGCAGTCCTCGTCCCGGCCCAGCCGGCAGTAGTGGCATATCTGACACGGCATGCGCGGATCCACGACGACCCGCTGGCCGGGAAGAATGCCGGCTTCCAACGCTGGCATGCCCGCATCCAGAACTTCGCCGGCCATATCGAGCCCGAGTACACGCGGCAGGCCGACCATCACGCCGTTTTCGCCGGCGCGGGCGTTCAGATCAAAGCGATTTACGGATGCGGCCCGGATACGGATAAGAACCCGATCATCGGTCATTTCCGGATCAGAGACGTCGCCATATATGAGCGCCTCAGGCCCGCCCCGTTCTTCAATATAGACAGCCTTCATGAATGTCCTGCCTTCCTATGAACCGGGGGACTCGGCCCCGGGCATTCCCTCTGGCTCCCGTATCTTGCTGTGCATGGCGACATACAGCGTCGGCACCACAGCCACCACGACAAAGCCGAGGAGCGTCACAGGTCCCAGGAGCAAGAGAACGATGACGGTAGGGATGGCCCACATTGGCGATTCTCCTTTTCAGCGCGCGCCGGACAGACCGACCGGTTCAGGGGCGGTGTCGGTCAGGCTGAGGCCGCGGCCCGTAGCGAGCAGGGCCGCAGTTCTGATGGCCGCGCTCATGCTCACCGACTCCGCCACGCCCTTCCCGGCGATGTCATAGGCCGTGCCGTGATCCACTGATGTCCTCACAAATGGCAACCCAAGATTGACGCTGACGCTCCCATGAAAGTCATGCATCTTGACTGCGATATGGCCCTGGTCATGATACAGCGCGAGGACGGCGTCATAGTTGCCTGCCGCCCCGCTCAAAAAGACGGAATCCGCGGGCAATGGGCCAACGACGTTTATCCCCTCCGCCATGGCCTGCTCCACCGCAGGCGCGATTTCATCAATCTCCTCGCGCCCCAGTAGCCCGTTGTCCCCGCCGTGCGGATTCAGGGCGGAGACCGCGATGCGCGGCGACTCTACTCCCCAGCCGCGAAACGATCGGTCCGTCAGCCGGATGCGCGCCAGCACCCGCTCCTGCGTCACATAGGAAAAGGCTTCTCTGAACGGGACGTGTGTTGTGAGGTGAACGGCCCGCAGGCGGCCTGCCATCAGCATCGTCGCTATCTCAGTGACGCCCGTCATGCGGGCCAGGACCTCTTGATGCCCGATGTCCTTGTAGCCCGCCATGTGGACGGCCTCTTTGTTGATTGGCGCAGTGGAAATGGCCTGAATGCGGGCCTCAATCGCCAGCGTGGCCGCCAGCTCAATTGAAGTAATTGATACAACCCCGCCCGCAATCGTCGGCAGGCCAAACGGCACGTCCTGAACGCCCGGAACATCGACGTTCCAGAGAGGGACCTCCGCCGCGCTCCACACGTAGGCGTCCAACTCCTCCCGAGAGCCGACAGAAGTCAGCCGTAGGCCGTTCGCAAACTGCCGGGTCGCCGAGTCCACCACATCAGAGGACCCAATGATCAACGGTCTGTAGATGCCTGACCTAAGCTCCCCATCATCCGCCAGAGCCTTGACGACAACCTCCGGTCCAATCCCTGCAGGGTCGCCAACGGTAATGGCAACAATAGGCGGAGTTTCGTCGGCGTCAGCCGCATTCATTCGACCGTCATCGTGTGTCATGCCCCTATTCTACGCCGTTTCATGAGACGGCCCGACGCCGCCTTTGCGGACACCCCAATGAGGCTCGACCTGAGGCGTGCCGCCATTAGGGAGGCTTCCCTCATCCTAGAAGGAAGAGGCGCCGCCTCTTGTAGTCCGGATGGGTTTGCCCCTGGAGGTTAGCGGGCAGGGACAGTCCACCTTGGGTGGGGGCGGCGACAGTGGGGGCTGGGTCCGGCCTTCGCCGGAATGACGAACCAAGTTGCCTGGCGCCATAAAGGAACGCGGCAAACACAGGGGAACAAGAAACCCCGCTAAAGCGCGGGGTGGAAGCAACCTTAAGCAGCTGGATAGTGGAGGAAGCAGTTTGGTCTTAGTTCAATGAGTTTCAAACTTTGTGCGCCGAAGCGCGCAGCGATCGATAGTATCCCGTCCATGCCCTGACCGGGGCTCCCCCGGGGTTAGCCGGGTCACGCCACGCAGGCGCCGGGGCATGGGGTCAGGCAATCGCTGACCGACCTAGGAGTTGTAGTCTCCGCGGACTTTTGAGGGTCCGGGAGTATCTCCCTAGAAAGGAGGTGATCCAGCCGCACCTTCCGGTACAGCTACCTTGTTACGACTTCGTCCCAATCACTAGTCCCACCCTCGGCGCCTACCTCCCCGAGGGGTTGGCGAAGCGACTTCAAGTGTTACCAGCTTTCATGACGTGACGGGCGGTGTGTACAAGGCCCGGGAACGTATTCACCGCACCATGCTGATATGCGGTTACTAGCAGCTCCTACTTCATGCAGGCGAGTTTCAGCCTGCAATTCGAACTGAGACCGGCTTTGATGGGATTCGCTCCGGCTCGCGCCTTAGCAGCCCGTTGTACCGGCCATTGTAGCGTGTGTGTAGCCCTGGGCGTAAGCGCCATGATGACTTGACGTCATCCCCACCTTCCTCTCCGTTGTGCGGAGCAGTCTCGCCAGACACATGTAACTGGCAACAAGGGTTGCGCTCGTTGCGGGACTTAACCCAACACCTCACGGCACGAGCTGACGACAGCCATGCAACAGCTGTGTACGTTCCTGACTTGACAGGTCGTCCCCCTTTCGGGTTCCTACTTCGTACATGTCAAGCCCAGGTAAGGTTCTTCGCTTTGCATCGAATTGAACCACACGCTCCGCTGCTTGTGCGGGCCCCCGTCAATTCCTTTGAGTTTTAGCCTTGCGGCCGTACTCCCCAGGCGGAGTGCTTAATGCGTTAGCTACGGCACGGGGGGGGTCGATACCCCCCATACCTAGCACTCATCGTTTAGGGCGTGGACTACCCGGGTATCTAATCCGGTTCGCTCCCCACGCTCTCGTGCCTCAGCGTCAGAAACAGCCCAGAAGGTCGCTTTCGCCACGGGTGTTCCTCCCGATATCTACGCATATCACCGCTACACCGGGAATTCCACCTTCCTCTTCTGTCCTCAAGCCTGGCAGTATCCCCTGACCTCTCCCGGTTGGGCCGGGAGCTTTCACAAGAGACTTACCGGGCCGCCTACGCACCCTTTACGCCCAATAATTCCGGACAACGCTTGGCCCCTACGTTTTACCGCGGCTGCTGGCACGTAGTTGGCCGGGCCTTATTCGCTGGGTACCGTCAGATCTTCTTCCCCAGCAAAAGGGGTTTACAACCCTAGAGCCTTCATCCCCCACGCGGCGTCGCTGCGTCAGGCTTTCGCCCATTGCGCAAGATTCCCTGCTGCTGCCTCCCGTAGGAGTGGGGGCCGTGTCTCAGTCCCCCTCTGGCCGATCATCCTCTCAGACCGGCTACCCGTCATCGCCTTGGTGGGCCATTACCTCACCAACTAGCTGATAGGTCGCGAGACTCTCCTCCGGCAACCGAAGCCTTTAGTCACATCCCTTATGAAACGTGACATCATGCGGTATTAGCCACGGTTTCCCGTGGTTGTCCCCCACCGGAGGGTAAGTTCCTCACGTGTTACTCAGCCGTCCGCCACTAGATCTCGGGCCGAAGCCCAATCTCTCGTTCGACTTGCATGCATGAAGCGCGCCGCCAGCGTTCATCCTGAGCCAGGATCAAACTCTTCGTGCGAATTGAACGGAAGACCACTGTCTTCCTACCACTATCCAACTGTTAAGGCGCTTGCTCCCCCCAAAGTGGGAAGAGCGCAACGACAACACTATCCACCTGCCCCCTGCTTGTCAAGCCTCAGCAGCCCCTCGCCCGCCATGCGCGTGGGGCGCCTGGGGCTGACATTAATGCTGCTGGCCGATGGGCCCTCCACGTAGTTTCTCCTAGGCGATCCTGCCGCTAGATCAGGCGCAGATCGTGCGGCAGGAAATCGAAATCGTCCGGGGCGGCCTGCGCTCAAGGGCGCCGCCGACGTTCCGCTTCCGCGTCCAGGACCCGGACCTCGCCCTGATTAAGGGGAGGAGTGACACATGGCCAAGACGAGCAGGCTGAGCGGGCTGAGCCTGTCCAAAGTTCGCGAGGGGATTCGGTTGCGGAATAGGTTTGGTTTCCGCGTTCCGGCGCTTGCGGATCGTGGACTTTAGACGGCCCTGCGCGCCGCTGCCACGGGCAGTTCCGGTTCCTCCATAATTAAGTGGATGGGCAGTAGCCACGGATCGTCTTCGAATCTGGACTGGCAGACGAGGAATGCGAGGCCGGCGAGCGCGTGCCAAACGGCAACGACGAAGAAATCATACGACAAGAATGTGGAGAGCGGCAGGGCAAGCGCAACGAGGGCAAGGCAACCATAGAGTGTCGTGGCAATGACGCCGGGAGTTGTCACCCGGGCGCGAGTGCGGAGACTCCACAGGACAACGCCCGCCGTCAGTATTCCGGCCGTGCTGCTGGCGCCCAGCACGCCAAGAGTCAAGCCGGTTGAGCAGTTCCGGACGAAACAGCCCATAACGTTGCCCTGGAGGACGAGCCAGCCGTAAGCGATGGTCGCGCCAACAATTGCGGCAGTGGCCAGCAGGACCAGCCGCGCCGCGCGGCGAGTGTCAGGGCGCGATGGGCTGATGGTGACCGGCCCGATGTCGATGCTGGCCCCGCCGGCGCGAATCCTGAGCCTCACCGCCAGAAGTAGAAGCAGGGCGATGGCAAGGTGGATGGCCGCCTCAAAGAACGCCGCGCCAATCATTGGAACCAGCATCCCAAATCCGGCGTACACGACAACCAGGCCATAGTAAGCGATGGCATCGTTCGGGGTAATGATGGCGCCTCGCGAAGTCATGGCCCGAACTAACGCCCATAGTGCAAAGATGAGCGCAATGAGCATCCCCAACGAGGCTACGACGCGCACGAAGAGGAGCGGGCCCAGGAGTCCTCCTGGGATCCCCTCCTCCCAGTGCTGTAGACCTTCCACGAATAGCCACACCATCCCCGCCGGAACCATCACGGTGAGTACCGCCGTCATCGTCCAGAAACTCAGAGCGCGACCACTCATCGCTCACGCCCTTCGCTTAGGAAAGACGCGCCCACTTCCACTACCGAGCTCCTTCGCAAAACATACTTTCCGGCGTCAGTTTACTTCAAACCTGCAGTGCCAGTGCGTTGCAAACAAGGTCGGGCCGTAGGCACATTCGTGGCGGCTATCATCAGGCCAGGCATCAACCCGGGCCGTGCCATACGTATCCCTAAGTGCATGGCTTCCACTCGTCCATGTGCTGAAATACATGTGTGAACTACTCCACGTGTTGTAGTTGACATTACAACCGGTTAGTGTCCACCCGGTATTCTCTTCTACATCACATAAGTAATCCCGTTGTCCATTAGACAAACTCGAACCATCGTCGTCATATTCGAGTTCAGTGAACGCCGCCAATAGATCGATTTCCGCCAGGTCGTTCAATTCGGTCTTGGTAGTTCTTACGTAATGCGCTGTATTTCCATCACTCGTGGAATTTACCGCGCCACCTGTCGCTTGCACTGCAACGGTGTTCCAACTAACTGTGTCGACTGCAACGGAACAGTTGTGGTCGATTGTGCCTGAGACAGCGCCAGTATATTCGGGGTTGCTCTCGACGACGACTACGAAGGCGTTGCCAACGCAGGATCCGTCGGCCGTGCGGGTTCCCTGAGCCAAAACGGTGGAACTAGTGAGTTCGCTCAGGTTGTCACCCGGTATCCCGAACAGGAAGGATGGAGCTCAGTACCGGGTGGCATAGCGCGTCCCGCGACCGACCCAGGCCCAAACACGACAGCGAGAACAATGAGAGTGCTCGCGATGATGGAGATTCGGATGACTGACCGTTTCATAACGCGCCTCCTTTCACCTGAGGGGGCGCCCGAGGGCTAGCCCCGTTCTTGCCGTCGAGAGTACATGCCCTATCCTCAGTGTCAAATCGCCTGACACGCCTTGATACCTCAGAGGGGGAGAGAGTGGGCCTCTTGCACGCTTATACGCCGCGTTTTTGACCTCTATTCGCCGGAATGACGGTGGGGGGGCCTGCCTGTGGCGGTGGGGCTGGCCTGTGTTAAGAGGCCGTGGAGACGCCCTGCGTTTACGGGATCGTCGACCCTGCCCGCTGGCGGCCGGCGGTCTCTCTGGCGAATACCAGGAACACGACCATGATGATGGCTATGATGACGGCGTTGCCCAGCAAGGCGTCCGTGCTGCCATAGATATCCGTAACTCTGCCCATGATTGGCGCGCCGCCTAACAATGCCAGGTCGCCCACCGTCCGCGCCATGCCTTGTCCCAATGCCTGTCGGTGAGCCGGGGTGACGTCGGAGACGTACGCAAGAGGGGGTGGACCTTCCATGCCCTGAGTGATCCCATACATGATCATGCCGATCCCAAAGAGCCAAGCCGTGGAGCTTAGACCGAGGATCGCGAGGCAGAGGGCGAGGAGAATCATGCCGGGCACGATAATGCTCTTGCGTCCGTATCGATCCGAGATTGTGCCGACGAACGGCAGGACGAAGAGGGTCGCGAGGGAGGCGAGCGTCAGAAGCAGGCCAACCTCGCTGGACGAGAGGGCGAGATCGTTCTTTGCCTTGATCGGCATCACGGTGAAAAGGGCGCCGCCCCGGGAGAAGAAGACGCCCGCAAAGATGAGCAGGATGAGCAGGTAGCCGCGACGGAGCATAAAGCTGAAACGTCGCGCCCCAGCCTCCTCCATGTAAGTGACGGGTCCCGTATTCCCTGAATAGGGATCTTCGCGCGGCTGAGTCGGCGCGGCGTCTCCTGTCTCGGTGAGCTGCGCCCGGCGTCCCCGCGTCTCAGGCAGAATCCACAGCGTCCAGGCGGCGCTCAGGGTGGAGACAATGCCGACGAAGATGAACGGCGCGCGAAGATCAATGAGATCGGCGATGATGCCGCCCACCATCGGGCCCAAGGCGATGCCGGCAATGAAGCTGCCTTGAAAGAAGCTCATAAGCCGCGCGCGGTTCATCGACGTGCTGATGTCCGCGATTGCGACAATGCCGACGGTGATAAACGCCCCCGATCCGATTCCGGCAATAAACCGGAAGATCAACAACGGCGACAGAGTGTCCGCGTAGCTGGACAGGACATTGCCAAGTGCAGCAAAGAGCGCTCCCCCAATCAGGATGCCACGTCTGCCGATTCGGTCCGAGATGATCGCGGCGGGCACGTTTGTCAGGAATCGCGCGGTGGCGAAGGCGCTCACCGCCAAGCCCACCTGGGCCGTCGCAAAGCCGAGGGAATTAGCGTACAAGGGAACGGCCAGAATCGCTGCTCCCTGCCCCAGGGTCAGCAGGAACGTCGATATCCCAATGTAGAAGACGGTTCTGTGGTCGTGAAAGAGCGCCAAAAGGCGCGAAAAGGGCACGGGAATAGGTGCTCCAGGCAGCAGGGTTGCAGCGCTGCCTGCTATTGTAACTGAATCCATGGACGCGCCATCCACACATGAGATTTCCCGTACGCCGCTGCAGTCTGCAACGCGCGAAGTAGCGCCGATTGCGCTAATCCTCGTGGGCGCGCTGTGCGGCATCGCATGGTCTCTTGCGCTGGGCGGCCGGCTGACGACGTCCCCGCCCTACCTCTTCACCACCGGCATAGCCATGGCCGCCGCTCTATTGCTGGCGATGCGCGGGGCGCCGCGATGGGGATACCCCTGGATGGCCATGGGGATCGTCGGGACGCAGGCGCTCTTGTGGGCATTCCTGATCTCGGATCGCGATACCCCCGCCTCCGGGTCAGTGGTGGCTATCGCGGGGCTTGGCGGTCCGGCTCTTGCAGCCGCCGTCGGTGGGGCCATCGCGACGCGGAGTTGGAGCGACAGCGCGTTCTTTGGTGGGTTGTATCTCGCAGGCGCCAATCTTGCGCTGCCGATAGTCCTGCTTCCTCCGGATGACGGAGCGCGAGCTGGGATTGAGTTATGGCGCGCCATCATTGCCGTCGGCCAGGGAGGTCTGACAGCCGCAGCCATCATCCTGTGGAATCGCGATTACGTCATGCCTGCGCTTGGCGCGTTGGCCGCCGTGATCGTTGTATCGAGTATCTCAGCGGGCGTGCTGGTTCCCGGATCCCGTGACGACGTGCCGGCGGACCTGTCGACGTTTCTGGGCGCGGCTCAGGGCCCGTTCCGGATCGCCGTGCTGATTCTGTTGGTCTCATTCGCCGTCGGCGGCGTCCGGCGATTCTTCTCCGGGCGCGGCATGTTGGCCCCGGAACAGCCGCCCTCACAGGCAGTTGAGGACACCCCCTCGGTCGACGAGATAATCAGGGACACCGCTGAGTCCGCCGGCGGAGACGAATCCGAAGACGGTCCGAGCGACCCGCGGGCGCGTCGCCGCCGTCGTCGCAGACGCCGATAGAGATCGTTTAGTCGGAACACGCGACAGTGTGTTTGGGGGACACCGGTGTGATACGAACACGAAACGAACCCTAAATGAAGTGGAAATGGAACAATGTATGGAGTACAATTGTAGATATAGATCGACAAAACGAACGCGAAACGAGCGTGAAATAAGCTCGGAATAGGCCTTACAGGACACAGGGATGATGTCGTCAAGGATCAGTTCGTATTCGGTCCCAGCGCAGTGGTTGCGCTACGACATCGCGGCGGTAGCCGGGGAGCTGGTTGAGGCCAGAACGGCCGCGGGTGTCTTGATGCGATTGCCGTACCTTCCCGCATGGATTGAGCACGCCCATGAAGAACAGCTTCGGCTGGAGGCGGCCGGCACGTCGCGCATTGAGGGCGCGGAGTTCACGCCACGGGAACAGGATGAGGCCCTATCAGCGAGTCCGGAGGCTGTCGCCGGTCTGACCCACTCGCAGCGGCAGCTGCGGGCCGCGGATTCCACATACCGCTGGCTGCGTCGTCAGCCGGCAAACCGCATCGTAAACGCCGATCTAATCCGCGATATCCACCGACGCATCGTGACCGGCTGTGATGATGATCATTGCGAGCCGGGCGAACTCCGACGTGCCAGGGCAAACGTCATGTTTGGGACGCCGCTATGCAGAGGCGAGGAGGGCGGGAACCCGCTTGCTGACACGTTTGAGGCCCTTTGCCTGGCAACTGCGAACGAATTCCCGGGGCACGACCGCATCATCCAGGCCATCGCCGCGCACTATCACATCGGCGCCATGCACCCCTTCGATGACGGCAACGGCCGCGCGGCCCGCGCTTTGGAAGCGTTCATACTGCGAGCCGCGGGCGTCAATGACATGGTCATGGTCAGCCTCTCTAACTACTATTACGAGCACAAGAATGAATACCTGGCCGCGATGTACGAATCACGCATAGCGGGTCATGATCTAACGCCGTTCCTGAGATTCGCGCTCCGGGCCGTTGCTGACAGGTGCAACGCCTTGGCGGAAGAAATCACCGTTCACAGCAGGCGGACGCTGTATCGAGAGTTTGCCCACTCCCTCTTTGGGCGGTTGCGCAGCCCCCGTCGTCGCGCATTGGGCAACCGCCAGCTTCGCATCATCAACATATTGCTGGACGGAGGGCTGCAAGACGTAATCGAATTGGTGCATGAGGCGAGGCCGCTCTACGAGGGTCTTAAGTTTCCTGACAGCGCGATGGGGCGAGATTTGGGCGGGCTATTAACGCTGGGCGCTATCACGCTGCGGCAGATGCGCGTTGATGTGAATCTCGATTGGCCGCAGAAAGCCGCGGAGTCGGAGTTGTTGGAGCAGCTTGAGAGGATGTCGGCCGCGGCCACTGCGAGCCATCCCGCCATGGCGGAGCTTACGCGGCTACTTGGCAGACGATAAGGGGGTGTGGCCCGCTTGGATTCCGGCTTTCGCCGGTATAACGGACTAGGTCACCCCCTCCTACTCTCCCACATACACCATCCCATCCGGCCTGAACGAGGCGTAGGCGAACCAGAACGCCACGTGGCCGGATAGGCGGGGGAGGTGCTGGCCTTCAGGGCCGGTGAGGCCGGATGGCGTGACGCTCCATGATCTGCCTTGTTCGTCCTGTAGGGCGCCATCGGCGGCGCGAGTGAACGTGTTGTCGCCGCGGGGGAAGGCCTGTGCGCCGCCGCCGGCGTCTGTTAGCACGACTATGGGCAGCTCGCCGATGGCGTCGTTGAGGACGGGCTGCTCTCGCAGGATGTCCAATGGATAGGCTTTGGTTTCTCCCTCTGGCGCCATGGCGACATAAACCTGGGACTTGGGACGCAGGGTGTACTCCCCTGTGCGAGGTCCGCCGGGGAAGAGGAGACTTGGGCTGGCGAAGTAGTCGTTATACGCGGCGCCGGGTGTGCCGGGCTTGTTGTAGTCGCGCTCGTAACCCGTATTAAGGGAGAGGACGGTTGTTTCGGGGTGTTGCGCGTTCCACTCGCCCCACGTCGTGAGAGTGACAGGCAGGATGAGGAGTGTGATGTCCTGCCCAACGAGAGGTCCGACGACGGGCCGTCCCGTGAACTGATTCCACAGGCTCTTGGTCGCGACGTCATACATGAGTTTGTTTGAACGATACAGGAGGCCGGAGGAGCCAAAGCGATACTGCGCCTCGCCGTCAGGGCCGCGCGTGTCATAGAGGATGCCGGAGCCGCAGAGCGTGCAGTAGGCAAGGGAAAACGGCACGCCGCCAACGACGTCGTTCGTCATCTCATGCCAGTTCATGATGCGCAGGGGGTAGGCACGCGACTCTCCTTTAAATGTGACGCCGAATACTTGCTCATCGGCATCCAGGTACCTCGCCTCGTACGCGTCAATGGCCTGCGGATCATCCAGCGAGGGGATGCCGTCGACGCGCACGCCGCCCCAGACGACCTCCTCCAGTCGAATATCATGCGCGACTCCGTCCTCGGGCAGGAACTCGCGGAATCGAGGGTCTAGGGTGCTCAGCAGCTCACCCTTCCACCAGGCATAGAGGGGCGGCGGGCCGATCTCCGGATGCTCAGACACCCACTGAATCCAATCAAACCAGTCCGTGCCGATCTCCTCTCCGGTCAGATCTCCCAGCGTGTCGCCCAGGTAGCGGCGATATACGCCTCCGTACGGCGGAATGCCTAGCATGTCCACGAGCATCGGGACGTACTGCGGGTCTCGCGTTACGCGAACCAGGTCCAGTCCTGGGGGCAGGAAGCCGTCGATACTGCTGTCCGCCGTTATATCCGGCGCCTCATAGAGCGCCCGCAGCAGGGCTTCTCTGAGGCGCTCGTCATCCAGCGCCAGGAGGGGCGTTTCTGTCCTCGCGGTTGAGTTCGGCGGGGTTGTGGGAAGCGCGGTGGAGAATGGCGAGATGCCGGCCCCGGGTGAAGCGGCGGGCTCGGCGGGCGTCGGGGCTGGCCCCTCCCCGCACGCGCCAATCGTGATTGCCAGAGCGATGACGAGCGCGAGCACGGCCAGCATGGGTTGCCGCTTTCGCGGGAAAGACGGGGGGCGCGCTGCGGCCGTGTCGGCAACGCGCCGGGCGCGCCTGGGCGACGCCTCAGAGGCTCCGCGGGCGGCGGCGTCCGCCTTGACCGTATTATTAGCTGGTGAGTATGATTTGCGCACGGAATCTGTGGTCACTTTAGGGAATCGGGCGAGGTTGCGACGGTGAGTCTGCTCCACAGCATGTATTTGTTCTTTGTCCCCGGCCGTAGCGCCAAACTCAAGCTGTTGGTCGTTGACCTTGTGCTCCTGTTCGGGACGATGGTTGTCACCATCATAGTCAGACAGTCAGCCTATGCATCGCTGCAAGGGGGGGCTGACGTTGTGACGGGGTTCCTGATTGGATTCACGGTCGTCGTGGCATTCAACTCGTTGGTCTACATCGGATCGCTTGCGGAGCCGGAATCGTAGACGCGTCATGCTGCCCATTTCGGGCCGCGCCGCGCCACAATTTGCCAGATTTTGGGCGCCGTCTTGGCGGCGGAAGCGGTTCGATATGACTGGAAGCGACCGGCGCACGAAGCGTCCCAACAGTGGCGGACACGCGTGTGGCGATGGACGCGCAAGCACGTCCTGACGCGGCGCGGGCCGCCGCCGAATCTTCAGGCCTGTCTCTGGCGCTTTTTACGGCCCTCTATGAGCTGACGATGGCTCAGGCCTATTGGCAGAGTGGCAAGACAGCGGAAGCCACATTCAGCTTGTTCATTCGGCGATTTCCGCAGGACCGCGCATACTTTGTCCTTGGCGGCGTGCACGACATTCTGGATTATCTAGAGGCCCTGCGCTTCTCAGACGCGGATATCGCCTATCTCCGCTCGCTTGGCCGCTTCAACGAAGAATTCCTGGGCTTCCTCTCCGAACTGCGCTTTACCGGCGCCGCCCGCGCCATGCCGGAGGGTTCTATCTTCTTTGCCAATGAGCCGGTGATGGAGATTACCGCTCCGGTCATTGAGGCGCAGATTCTGGAGAACTACGTCCTCAACCGCGTCAACCTACAGACCATGCTGGCGACGAAGGCGGCCCGCGCGGCGTATGCGGCCCAGGGACGGCCTGTCACTGACTACGGCGCTCGCCGCACGCCCGGCATCGATGCGGCTGAACAGATGTCGCGCGTCGGCTACATGGTCGGCTTTGTGGGCACGGGCAACGTTCTGGCGGCGGCGAAGCATGGCCTGACGCCCCGGGGAACAATGGCGCATTCATTTGTGGGAACGTTTGCCCGCGAGATTGACGCCTTTCGCGCGTACGCCAGCTCCTTCCCGGATTCTTCTATTTTCCTTATCGACACGTATGATTCGATCGAGGGCGCGCGCAATGCTATAACCGTCGCCCTTGAGATGAAGGAGGCCGGCCATCAGCTAGTGTCCGTGCGACTGGACAGCGGCGACGTGCTTGACCTCTCGCGCCGTGTTCGCGCCATGCTGGACGAGGCGGAGCTTGATGATGTTGGAATCGTCATCAGCGGGGAGCTCGATGAGTTCTCTATTGATGAACTCGTCCGCGCCGGCGCGCCGATCAACGGCTACGGCGTCGGCACAAAGATCGCCTCATCGTCTGATGCTCCGTGGACTGACTCCGTGTACAAGCTGGTTGAGTACGCGGGGGCGCCGGTGATGAAGCTGAGCACGGGCAAGGAGACGCTGCCCGGGCGCAAGCAGGTCTATCGGTGCGTGGATGATGCCGGCCTCTACAGCGGGGACACCATTGCACTGGCGACCGAGCCTCCGCCGAGCGACGCAACGCCGTTGCTGGGCGAGGTTATGCGGGATGGCCGCATCCTGAGTCCACACCCGACCCTGGACGAATCCCGCGCAACATTCATTCGAAACTTCGCGGCTCTCCCTGAGGCCTACAAGGCGCTGCGCGGCGCCGCAGTCTATCCCGTAGACCTCTCCCCGGCAATCACAGAGCTGCAAGCAGGCTTAACCCTCGCCGCGAGAGGGTAGCGCGGGGGTGCGAGAGGCGTCGTCTAGTTCCACCGTATGGGCCTCCTCTTTGCCGGAGGGAGACCACACATTTCATTGAAGTATGGCCGCAAATGGCAGTGCGAGTCATGGTTCCGGTCAAATCCACCGAGGCCAGCGAAGGAGTCGAACTTCCCTTATGCCAGCTCCTTGAGGGCTGCAGCGGTCAGTTCGGACAAGCGTTTTCGTTGCCTGCCACCGTCGTCGAAATTCGACGGGTCTAGCCAACGCGAGAATGCATCTTTGAGGGCAGGCCATTCTGTGTCAATTGCGGAATACCATGCGGTGTCCCGATTGCGTCCTTTGACGACTTTGGCCTGTCGAAAGACACCCTCAAATGTTAGTCCCAACTGTTGTGCTGCTGAACGCGACGCCTCATTAAGTGCATGGCACTTCCATTCATAGCGTCGGTACCCAAGTTCGAAAGCCTGCCGCATCATGAGGTACATCGCCTCCGTCCCTGCAGGGGATCGCTGAAGCAGAGGGGAGTAGTTGATGTGACTAACTTCGATAGACCCGCCGGCGGGATCAATGTTCAAGTAGCTTGCCACACCGACCGCCTTCTTGGCGGACGATTCGACAACGGCATAAAACACAGGGTCGTTGCTACGGCTCCTGTCTTCTAACCAGTCGAAATAACTGTCAAGCGTGCTGAAGGGACCATATGGAAGATACGTCCAATTCCTTCCGTCCAGGTCCAGCGCATTGGCGTGAAAGAGACTCTCACCATGGCGAGTTGGATCGAGAGGCTCGACGGAGCAGAATCGTCCGACTAATACGCCTCGGGACGGGATCTGTGGCGGGCTCCAGTCGGGAACCTCGAAGCCTACTGGCTGACCGAGGTGGTTTATTTCGAACGCTATCGATTCACCTCCAACTCCGGATGGCCTGATTCTATTCCGGCTCTAAAGACACAGCAAGACGAGACGTCCCCGCCTAAAAGGGTCCGGCTCCTCGCTACCTGCCAGCAATTGCTTCAAGGAGAGTCATGCATGAACTGTCTCGTCCCTGTAGACGCGGGCGCATACCCACCTGAACCACGCCCGGTCGGCGATAACGGAGGCCACCCGGCCAAAGCGGGTTTGCGGACAATGGACGTGCTATAGTCGGCCAGCGGGTTTACAGGGAAGGACGGCGGAGATGTCCGGCGAGGTCATTTGCCCCAATTGTGGGCGTCCCGGCACTGTAGACGCCTTCTTCTGCACCGAATGCGGCGCCAGCCTGACCACGGCTGACGGGACGGATTCCGGCGGCCCGGCCGAGGGGAGTGAGGAGAGTCGGGCTCTTAGAGAGGAACTGACGTCGGCAAGACGTCAGCTCAGTGAGATCGGACTACTCCTGAACCGCCTCCAGGAACGCCAAGCGATCCTGGAGCGTGGCCCGGGAGCGCCGGCCGGGCCCGTTGTGGAGTCGACTCCATCGGTGGCTGCGGCGGAACCGCCTCCGGAGGCTCTGAACCCGAGTGAAGCGGCGACCGCCCGCATGCGGGCTGCGACGGCCGCTCGCGCCGGTGCCGGTGTCGGGGCATCAGGCGCTTTGAGCGCGTCCCCTCCGTCTGGCCCGGGGGGCTCTTCCGTCGACGATGACGCACCCCGTTTGCCTTCTTTCGACTGGGAGCAGATTCTCGGCAGGAATTGGTTCGCCATCATCGGCGCGATTGCCCTGGTGTTGGGCATC
Organism: Dehalococcoidia bacterium; assembly: GCA_965237465.1. Lineage (GTDB taxonomy): Bacteria > Chloroflexota > Dehalococcoidia > UBA6926 > UBA6926 > VXMO01. Next base: position 1,445,638 of record OZ250138.1, on the reverse strand, counting down.
GGCTTCTTCCTCAAGCTGGCAATTGACAACAACTGGATTGGCGATACCGGGCGGATCGCTTTGGGCATCGGCGTGGGGGTAGCCCTCCTGGGTGTCGGCGAGTACGCCCAGCGACGCGTTCCCGTATGGTCGCAATCGGTCACAGCGGGTGGCGCCGCAATCCTTTATCTGTCCATCTACGCGGCTTTCGGCCTTTACGAACTGATTCTCCCTGAGGCAGCCTTCCTCTTTCTGACGCTTGTGGTCGCATTGGCCGGGCTGTTGGCCCTCCGGTACGAGTCAATTGTCATCGCGCTGCTGGGCATCATCGGAGCTTTCCTGGCGCCGATCCTGTTGGGGCCGGACCTGGCCGACGTTCGGCTGCTGCTGGCATACATCCTGTTGGTCGATCTGGGCATTCTCGGGGTCTCGACGTTCCGCAACTGGCGATGGTTCACGCTCCTGGGATTGGCCGGTTCCTACACCCTCTTCATCTACGCGCTGGTGGTATTCGAGGACTACGACGCGATCCAGATGCAGATTGGGCTTACGGCGGTGTTCCTGATATTCGCCGGCGCGACGACGCTATTCCACCTGGTGTGGCGTCGTGTTCCAGGACCGCTCGATATTGCCTTGGTGGGCATAAACGCCGCCGCATATTTCGGGCTCACCGCGGGCATCCTTATTGAGGACTACGAGGATTCACTGGGCGTGATAGCCGTGGCGCTGGCCCTGTTCTACGGCCTGATCGCATATGCGGCCATCAAACGGACCGGCGCGCCGCCTCGGCTGCCGCTGATCACCCTGCCTGTGGCGCTGGTGTTCCTGACCATCGCCGTGCCGCTGCAGCTCAACGGGGAATGGATAACCGTTGCCTGGGCCGCGCAAGGGGTTGTGCTGGTCTGGACGGGTTTCATGCTGGGCCGGTGGCAGACGCGGATGTTCGGCCTGGCCGCATTGGCCCTGTCAGTAGCGCGCCTTGGCCTGTTCGACCTCTCGGTCAATCTGATCGATTTCACGCCGATCATCAACGAGCGATTCCCCATATTCCTGGCTGCCATTGCCGCGTTCTACGCCGCCGGTTATCTCTACTGGCGGTATCGCAACCTGTCTCAGAAATGGGAAGAACATTTCGCGCCGGCGCTCTTCGGCGTGGCCAGCCTGCTCACGCTGGGGCTTCTTACCCTGGAGATAGTCGACTACTTTGACGGCCGCATACTGCTGCAAGACTCCTATATTGACCGGCAGTGGTACCTGAACTACCAGCAACTGTCCATCACGGCCTTGTTCACCGCGTACGCTTTTGTTCTGACTGCCGTGGGACTGAGCCGCAGATTGCAGCTGGCAAGAACGGCGGGACTGGTCTTGATGGGACTGGCGGTGTTCAAGCTCCTGATGCTCGACACCGGCTCGGTCTCGCTGGACCCTGCAACCTTCATTGCCTTCCTGAACGTCCAATTCCAGACGTTCGCCCTTGTCCTCCTGGCCCTGGCAGGATTGACCTACTGGTACTGGCGGGTGTCGCCGCGATTGCACGAAGCGGAGACCTATGTGTGGCAGGGACTGCTGGTGGCCGTCAACCTGGTGGGCGTGTGGGCCTTGAGCCAGGAGATCATTCACTACTTTGGCAGTCTTGAGGACCGGGCGGGAGGAAATTACCAGGACGCAATGCATCTCTCTCTGACGGTGCTGTGGGCTGTCTACTCAATCGGCGTCATCGGCGCCGGAATCGTCATCCGGTCATCAAGAGTCAGGCTTGCCGGAATGGCTCTTTTGGCGATTCCGGTGGCCAAGCTGTTCGTGTTCGATGTCTTCCTGCTGGAGCAAGGGTACAGAGTCGCGGCATTCGTGACCCTCGGAGTGCTGCTTCTGGGAATGGGCCTTGTGTACCAACGCTACAACCAGGCCATCAGAGGTTTCTTCTTTGACCGGCGGGATTAGCATCATGAGGCGCCGCACGGGTGTGGCTGCCCTGGCTGTCGTGGCCCTGCTGCTGCTAACCGCTATCCCGCTATTCGCAGCCGTCAGTGAAACTGACTGGCGCTACTACAAGCAGATCAACTTGCCAGACACCTTGACGGAGCCGCGTTTGGTGGAATTGGAGCTCGACCCAGAGGTGTACGCCCACGCTTCCACATCGCTGGGAGACCTCAGAGTCGCCGACCAACAGAATGGCGCGGAGGAGCCGTACAAGCTGCTGGTGGAGGCGGGCGACCAGCGGAGGGCCTCCGTATCCGCGACCATGCGGGACCTTGGCCACACGGGGCAGAGTACGAGCTTTGTCCTGGATCTTCTTTCGGACGGAACGCTGCACAACGAACTGGAGATACAGACGTCTTCCCAAAACTTTCAAAGACAGGTCGCCATCGAAGGCAGTGATGACGGCGAGTCGTGGCGGACGCTTAGTAACGACGGCATCATCTTCGATCTGACCATTGAGGAACGCGGCTTCACGACCAGGGATACGCGCGTAACCTACCCGGACAGCACTGCGCGCTTTCTCAGGGTGCAGATTATCGACGAGGATCTGGAGCCATTGAGCATCGGCGGGAGCGTTGTCTTTTTTGCGCGGCAACTGGAGCCCCGCAGAGGCAGCCTCCCCCTGGCGATTGTCGGTCGAGAGGATGACCCGGAGCAGAAAGAGACCGTGCTGCTGCTGGATGGAGCCAGGGCCGGGTTTCCGGCCAACAGAATCGAGTTGGATATCCCCCAACGCAACTTCTACCGGCAGGTATCGGTGGAAGGAAGCAATGACCTGGAGAATTGGCGAGGCGTCCAGAGCAACGAAACGCTCTACGACTTCGACACGTCAAAGTTTGTCGGCAACGACCTGTCGATTGGGTTTGGAGAGTCCCGCTTCCGCTACTACCGGGTCACCATCGCCAATGGGGACAATCCGCCGCTGTCGGTGAATGGCGCGCGGGCCGGTGGTTTCGTCCGAAAACTGGTGTTCTCAGCAGACCCGGGGCAATCCTATCGGCTGTACTACGGCAACCCGGAAGCGTCCGCGCCATCTTATGACCTGGAACGGATTTTTCCCTATTTGGTGACCGAGGGGCTTCCCGTCGCAGCCCTGGGGCCGCATCTTCAGAACCCGGCGTTCACCGTGGTTGTGCCTCCGGAACCGTCCAGACCCTTCACCGAACGATACCCATGGCTGCTCCCTACAGTCGTGGCGATTGCGGCCTTGTTGATCGGAGCGTTCCTGGCCAGCCTCGTTCGGCAGCTTAAGGGTACACTGCCACCGCCTCCGCAGTAGGGCGCGCCCAGCGCCTTTGTGAGCATGGTCCGCCCGCATAATGCGGCCATCAGCAGTTATTTCCGAATTCGCCGGCCGGCCCATGGCGCCCTTGCGTTCCTGATCTGCATTGCGTGAAATGCGGCGACGCCTCTAGCGCCCCGTCCAAACATGTGAACTGAGTTCAGCCAAGCGTGACTGTGACGCGACTTCGGTCGATTGCGCCATCCTGCCCACACGGCGGGCGGCGCCACTGACCTGGGACACACAATCCGTAAGGGCCCCGGCGCCCCTATTGCCCCGCAGGCCATGCCGTGAGCCTGAGTGTCAGGCGTGGTTGCGGCGTCGCATGTCTCTTGGCAGGCTATCGGACGAGCGTCCTGCGCGGTGGGCGCGGGCATGAAGACGAGGTTGAAGTCCAGGCACGTGGGAGAGACAGCAGAATGAAGTGGATTATTGAGATGAAGATGGTCATTATCCTGGTTCTTCTGCTGGTCGCCTTGTTCGGAGCGGTGTGGTTGCTCCTGCGCGCGGCGACCATCTCTGCGGACGGCGTCAACGAGCTGGTCCAGGGCATCATACTGACGTCCATTACCGGATTGATTGCCTCCCTCGCCGCGTCTTTTGCCCTGGTCGTCAAGAGCATCGTCGATACGGAAAAGGACGGAGGCGCAAGGCGAATTAACGCCCAGACTCCTGGCGGGCAGTAACGGTCCAAGCGCGACGGAGCCGGATAACATGACCGAAGCTCAGGCGCAGGGCGCGATGAGTGAAGATCGAACTGTCCTATGGGTCACGTTGCAGTCCTGCCGGCCGGATCGAAGGCCACGCCGACATACATAGAGGCGCGACATTCGCCTCTCCCGGGTCTTTCTGACTCCTGCCTCCGCTGCACATGATGGGGCGCGTACTGATATAATCGGGGAGCAGCGTAGCTCGGGCGTTTGGCCTAGACGAGTCGCGCCGCGCCGAGGGCCTGTTGGATGGGTTCTCTGCGCGGCCTTTTCGGGTGCGGCGGACAATCGACTCGCAGTCCGCACAACGCGGCTTTTCGCGGTTCATTCGTTCATAGGGGTGGGAGTTTATGACGCAAGACACAGTAGCAATACGCGTGCCGGTCACGGTCACGGTAAACGGCAATGAGTACAGCGCGGAGGTTTCGGCGCGCCGGACACTCGTCGATTTCATTCGATACGATCTCGGTCTCACTGGCACAAAGGAGGCCTGCAGCGTCGGCGTGTGCGGCATCTGCACCGTGGAGCTGGACGGGGTGATCGTCTCCTCGTGCATCCTGCTGGCCGTTCAGGTCAACGGGTCCAACATCACGACCATTGAGGGCGTGGCGGACGGCGACAAGCTGCATCCGCTGCAAGAGGCCTTCATCAACTACGGCGGGTTCCAGTGCGGCATCTGCACGCCCGGCCAGATCATGGCCTCTCGCGCCCTTCTCCAGCAGAATCCCGATCCAACAGAGGATGAGATCAAGGACTGGATGATGGGCAACCTGTGCCGATGCACGGGCTACTACAAGATCATTGATTCAATTCAGAAGGCCGGCGAAGTGATTCGCCTGGGCCAATAGGGGCGCGAGATGAGAGACTTTCAGTTCCACACCCCCGCAACCCTGGCCGATGCCCATAGCCTGCTGAGTGACCACGGCGAAGACGCCCGCGTCATGTCCGGCGGCACCGGCCTCATCAACATGATGAAGCAAGACCTCATCTACGTTGATCACCTCGTCAGCCTCCAGAACATTGGCAACCTCAGCTACATTCGCTGGACGGATGAAGGCCTGCAGGTGGGTGGGCGCACCACTCAGCAGCAGATGGCCATGTCTGACGTCCTTCATGAGCGCCTGCCGCTCCTGAAGGAGACGTACAGCGAGGTCGCCACAGTTCGAGTGCGCAACTCCGCAACCGTCGGCGGGGGCGTCGCCCACGGCGACCCGGCCCAGGATCCGCCGCCGACGCTCCTCGTCCTCGACGCAAGCGTCAACGTGGCTTCTAAGGACGGCGAGCGGACCGTGAAAGTCCGTGACGGCTGGTTCGTTGATTACTACACGACCGGCGTTGAGCAGGGTGAGATCGTCACCAGCATCACAGTCCCCCCCGCGCCTGAGAACGCCAAGAGCACGTACATCAAGTTTCTGCCGCGCACCGCGGACGATTATCCCACCGTCGCAGTCTCCGCCCTCGGAGTCGTGGACGGCGGAGTGGTTACAGACGTTCGAGTCGGGCTGGGCGCCGTCAACTCGACGGCCGTCTATGCCGAGAGTGTCGCGAGCGTCCTGGTTGGAAAGGCGCCGACGGCTGATCTGGTGAGGGAGGCGGCGGAGACGGTTCGCGACCTCTGCGCCCCGACACCGGACTTCCGAGGCTCTGCGGAGTACAAGACGGACATGGCGGTGGTGTTCACCCGCCGCGCGCTCAACCGCGTTCTTGGACTGGACTAGGTAGAAAAAGACCCAGTAAAGGGTAAGAAGCAAATCGAATGAAGATCGAACAGGAATCGACAATTGCCGGCTCTCGCGATGAAGTGTGGAGCGTGTTGGAAGATGTGCCTCGCGCCGCGGGGTTGATCCCGGGCGTCAAGGACGTCAAGGCAAGCGGAGACGGCTTGTACTCAGGGATCATGCAGGTTGGTGTCGGTCCCATGAAGCTCAACCTGCAGGGCGAGTTGAAGGCCACCCAGAACCACGAGGAGTACACGTGGCGCATTGAGGGCCAGGCCAGCGACAAGCGACTCGGCGGCGGTCTCCGCGTCATCGTGGACGCCGCCATCGGCGAGATTTCCGACAAGGACTCATCGCTAAAGGTCGCGACGGACATCCAGTTCATGGGCCGCGTCGGCACCCTCGGGCAGCCTTTGATCCGCTCCAAGGCCAACTCCCAGATGAAGGATTTCGTCAAGAACCTCGAGAAGGAACTGAAGAAGTAGTTGCCAGGCGTGTCATTGACCGTTGCGTGAACGGGAGATTCGTCATGAAACGGAAATTCGCGGCAAGCGTAACCGCTGACGGTGACTGGTACGTGGCGCAAGCGCTCGAAGTGGACGTGGCCAGCCAGGGTGCGACAGAACAAGAAGCGCTTGACAACCTGCGTGAGGCTTTGGAGTTATATTTCACGCCCCCCGTGCCGGAGCCTATCCCTAAAGTCCATCAGATAGAGGTGGACATCAACGCTCAGGCAAATATTGCCGCAACTTAGGCCACTGGCCTAGCGCATTGTGGCGCAGAAACTGGAACGCGCGGGATTTGTCCAAGAAGGCCAACAGGGAAGCCACGTCAAGTTCAGAGGGCAAGTGGGCGGACAACGAGCATTTACTGTCGTGCCGCGTCATCGTGAGGTTCAAGTAAAGACGCTTCGCAAGATCATCCGCCAGGCGGGCATGACCGTGCAGCAATTTCAAGAACTCTGACTCCCCCTGCCCTTTGATCCCCATGAGCGTGTAACCTGTAGACGGAGTTGATGATGACCTCAAGCGGCGAAGGACAGACCCTCATCACCCCCGCGATGCGCGCGTGGGTGGGCTCAACGACCCCGCCGCTCGTCTCGCCGGTTATCTCAGAGAGCGACATCCGCCGAGCCGCCATCTCAATCTACTGGCCGGATCTTCCCCCTCGCGTGTATTGGGATCAAGTGCACGCAGCGATGACGCGGTGGCGCGGGATCATCGCGCCGGAGGAGTTCAATCCCTTTGCGTGGATGATTGGCCGGGCCCACGTCGGTCCGCAGCCTGAGCGCCTCGACGATGAGCAAGAGGCCCTCGAGAATGCTCGAGTCCTGCGACCACCCGGCGCGCCTCCTAATTTCCTCTTCGGCGGCATTGAGAGCGCATACCACGAACGCATGCGGCCCGGAGATATAGTCACAAGCGTCATGACCGCGACCGAGCTCTACGAGCGCGCCGGGCGCCTCGGCCCGATGCTGTTCTTCATCATCGAGGAGAACTGGACGAATCAGTCCGGCGAGCTGATCAAGGCAACCCGCAGCACGAATATCCAGTGGTAGATTGCACGGAGGCGCAGAGGCCATGACGACTCCACCAACGACGCTCTATTGGAACGATGTGCAGACGGGGCAGGAGATCACGCCCTTTGAGCGGACGACGGACCTGATGAACTGGAACCGGTGGGCGGCCACGTACGATGAGTTTGTGCCCTATCACATGGATGACGAGGGCGCGAAAGGGAACGGGCAGCCCGCCGTCATCGGCCAGGGGCGCATTCGTGTTTCCTATCTCCACACGCTGGTCCGCAACTGGATTGGCGAAGAGGGCGCCATCGTAACGCTCAATGCCCAACTGCGCGGCATCAACTTCAAGAACGACGTTCTCACCTGCACGGGCCGTGTCACAGACAAGCGCATAGATGACCAAGGCCGGCACATCTTAGACCTGGAGCTGATGATCACGAACCAAAAGGGCGAATTCGTGACCCCCGGCGCCGCAACGGTGGAGTTGCCCGCGCGGGAATAGTGACTTTCTACTGAGAGACGTCTAGTCGGAACTGGACGGCAAGGGCCGATACTCTCCTCTTCTGTCAATGGGTCCTTGAAGAAGTCCCACTTAGTGAGCGTCTGGCTGGCTTGCAAATAGCGCCCAGCTTGCGCCGTCTTGCACATCCCTCAAGTAACCCACTGATAGAGGGCGATGTTTGGGATGGTGGGGTGTCTCCTTGAGCATGAATTGTAACGATAGTATGGCATCATGGTTGTCCAAGCGGTCGGCGTGCCGAAGTTTGGAAGCGGCTGAGTGCCGGGAGGAAGACGGTGACGAAGCGCATAGATATCATTTTCAAAGGATCTGGTCCAGATGCGGGACATGGAGTGGACTTAGACGACCTGAGTAAGGTTGCCGAACATCTGCGAAACGCCCTCCGTCACGTCTTGGCAGACATGATGGGAACGGACATCTCGGCTGGCCGACCGCTAGACATTATCAGAGCGCAGAGTGCACTGCGTATTGTCAGCAATTCACCAGGTTCGCTTGAAGCGCACTTTGAAGTTGGGCGACACACTAATGGCCAGGCAGCTCTGGAAGACCATACGGACGAAGCCGTCACACGAATATTGAATTCGCAGAATGGCGGAACGGATACGTTGCCTGATGCAGCCAAAGAGGCGCTGCGATCCATCAATGATGTCCTCCCAGCCGACATAGAAACAGTCACGATTGGTGAACCGAACTCCAAGAATAGACTGCGCTTTACACGAAGAGTCAATTCACGGCAACAGAGTCGTGGTGCTGAGGAGGAAGCCCTCCTGTTCGGATGGTTGAGAGAGATCAACTGGGCCCAAGGTACGGCACAACTCCACGATTGGGGAGGCGATCACGTAAATCTGAGCTTCGATACTTTGTTGGCAGATGACATGCGCCAGTTCGCAACCGAATTTGTCCGCATCGGCGGGCTTGGGCGCATTGACGAATCGGATTCATGGGGAAGAGTCCGCATTCGCGAGATTGCACCAGCAGGCTCCTTCAACACCAAGCCATTTGACCTTGAAGCATTTCTGAATGACCCAAGCCCGAAAATCTTTGATCCTGACAAGTTAGTAAAAATAGATCTTTCCGATGAAGAATATGAGTCGTTCGTTAGAGCAATTGAGGAAGGGCGGGGCGAGTGATAGAGCAAACCCCGCAACGTGTAGTCCTGGACACAAGCGTCGTGTCAATACTCTTTCGAGAACAGACAGAACGAGCCCACCAATATGAACAGATCTTGCGTGGTCTACGCACATGCATTTCGTTCCAGACAGTGGAAGAGCAGATGTTTGGTGCTCTAAAGGGACAATGGGGTACTCGTCGGCTAAATCAGCTCGTTGCGCATCTAGATAGATTTGAGATTATTCACTCATCGCCGGAACTGACAGAGGTGTGTAGCCGCTTACGTGTGAAGCAAGAGCTCAAAGGTCGGGCCTTGCAAACCGCGGACGCATGGATAGCGGCTACGGCCTTACTCTTGAATTGTAGATTGGCCTATGAGGACAAAGACTTCAGAGAAATAGACGGCCTAAACCGGTTCGTACCCCAAGGCTCTTTCTAGCTGCCCTCGGGGTAGTCAGCCCCCCTACCGCAAAATACTTCGCTCCGTCAGCGCCGCGATCTCTGCGTCGGATAGGCCGATGATCTGTTTGAAGACACGGTCGTTGTCCTGCCCCATCATCGGGGTGGAGTCGGTCGCCCAGCCGGGGGTGTCGCTCAGGTGTACGGACAGGCCCGGGTGTTGCAGCGTCCCCCACCACTCGGGGTCGTGGTGAGCCGTGACGATTGTGCCGCGATGCTGCAACTGCGGGTCGCGCAGCAACTCCAGCGGGTTCTGCACGGCGCCGCAGGGGATGCCGAGCGGCTGGAGCCTCATCTGTATCTGCCCCGCCCAGCGCGTCGCCGTCCACTCTCCGAGCCGCGCGTCCACGTCCGCGCGATTGGCCAGCCGGCCCGCGTGGGTCTCGAATCGGGCATCATGGGCCCACGTGGGATCATCCATCGCTCCCACAAGCCGCGTCCATTGGGCGTCATTCTCAATGGCGATTGCAACCCAGGCGTCAAAGCCGAGGCAGGGGTAGACGCCGTGGGGCGCGTACACGTCGCTGGCATTGCCGCGCGCCTGGGGACTCACGCCGTTGATCAGGTATGAGAGCATTTCCGGCCCAAGCAGGCCCACGAGGCCCTCAACGTGGGAGCTCTCAATGTGCTGGCCTTGCCCCGTCTGGTCGCGGTGTTCCAGCGCCATGGCAACCGCCATCGCCGCCTGCGCTCCCAACACAAAATCGGAATAGGCATTCTTGGGGCGGGTGTCGATGTCGCTCTCCGGGTGCCCCCACATGTAGGAGAGTCCACCAAAGGACATAAGGATCTGGCCGAACGCCGGTCGATCCTTCATCGGCCCGGACATGCCGTAGCCGGACATGGACGCCATGATCAGATTGGGGCGCACCTTGCGCAGCTCTTCATAGGACAAACCCATGCGCTCCATCACCGTAGGGCGGAAGTTCTCAAAGACGATGTCGGATTGCGCGACCAGACGTTTGATGAGCGCCACGCCCTCAGCGGAGCGCATGTCAATGGTGCACGCAAGCTTGTTGCGATTCAGTTCCGGAAAGTTCGGCTGCTGTGGCTGGCGAAAGGCGGGCAATTCCTCCGACTCCAGCCGTATGACCTCCGCGCCATGAAACGCCAAAAGCATCGTGCCGAAGGGGCCCGCAAAAACGCGGCTCAGATCGACGATTCGCACGCCCTCCAGCGGTTGCTTGCGGCGATCCGCCATGCGCGCGACGAACGCCGAGGTATCAAACGGCGCGGACGAGAGGCCCTTGATCATCTCCCGGACTTCATCGCCGTGCTGGTCAATGCTCGGGGCTGGACGGCTGATCACCCACGGGGTCTCGCTAAATCGATAGGGCGCGCCAGGCGCTCGGTAGTCGCCGATGGCGGGGTGGTTTGCGTTGATAATGAAGCCGCGTTCACGCGTATGGGGATGTTCGGCGAATTCGGCCATTGTTGATACCTGGGACAATGGGATATCGTGCCTCGACGCGCCGGCCTCAATGTCAGCCAGGGTGCGTGTCGCAAAAAAATCCCTCAACTTCCCATCCAGCAGATCGAAGTTGTCGCGTCGAAAGCTGACGTCATCCCACACGGAATCGTCAAAAGCCGAATCCTGCATCCATCCGGTAACGAGGCCGCGAAATTGCGCGTTTGTTGAGGGGAAGAGCTGCACGACGCCGTCCGCGCAAGGGTAAATGCTGCCGATGCCGGTGGAGGCCTTGCCGGGCCGTCGAAAGACCTCGTTGCGCCCACTTATGCGCGACACGCTTCCACTCACAAGCTGCCAGACGCCGATGTCCTGCCGCGAGACGTCAATGTGCTGTCCACGCGCTGACCATCGCCGCTCACGCAGGGCGAGGAGGATGCCATACACCAGGTGCATGGAGCCGATGCGCTTCGTCGCGTCGCCGGGGACCATCGCCGGGGCGCGTTCATCGTCGCCGTAGACCCACGGGTCGCCTGCCAGGGCCTGGATCGTCAACTCCGTGGCTGCGTTGTCCTTGTAGGGCCCCGATTGACCGAACGGCGTCAGAGAGGCATAGACGAGGCGTGGGTTGATCTCTGCGAGGTCCGCGTAACCGAGGCCGCAGCTTGCCAGATGGTCGGGGGCATACGACTCAATCAGCACGTCCGCCCAGGAGGCCAGACGGCGTACGGCTTCCTGCCCCTCCGGCGTGTCAATGTCCACAGTCATGGACCGCTTGTTGATGTTTTGGTCCAGAAAAACGAGGCTGTGATCGGGATCGTTGACGTTGTGGGCGAACGGGCCAATGACCCGCGCCGAAACGCCGCCGGGCGGCTCAATAAGGATGACGTCCGCGCCCATGTCGCCGAGCAGACGACCGGCGAAGGCCGTCGCCCCGCTTCCCCCGCCAAGCTCAACGACCTTGAGATGCCCTAGAGCCGTTTGGGTACTATTTATTGTAGTTGTCATGGCGCTCACTGTGCCACACAGACACAGGCGCGGGCAACGGGGCGAGCCACATCACGCCGCCGCAAAGGCGTATCCTTTTCCCGTCGCGGCGAATGATTCTAACGGAGCGCGCGGGAGGACAGATGGCAAGCGAAGCGGTGAAAGCCGCGAGGGAACTCATCGGACGGGCATCCGAGCCGGAATCGCGTACGCCTGTCCGCCATGAGGAGATTCTTCGCTACGCCTACGCCGTCGATGACAGGCGGCCGGCGTACCTGAATGAGGACGCGGCGGGCCTGGGCGCGCATGGCGGCATCATCGCCCCGCCCCTGTTCACCGGCTTCACCAGCTTCGCGCCAACAGCCATCGCAGACCTGAGGCCGGACGGTCTGCCCGCCGCCCGCGACGACCCTCTTCAACTGCGGATCCCCGGCGCGCAATCCCGCTATACCGGCACGGACGTGACATTTATTGAGCCGATTAGGCCCGGCGATGTGCTGAAACGCCAATCGACAGTCGTGGGCGTGGACGAGAAGCAGGGCCGCTCCGGCGACATGATCTTCACCACCAAGGAGATGGTCATCACGAATCAGCATGGGCGGATCGTGATGATTGATCGCACGACGACGGCGACCGTTCCGCAGCCCGCAGGCCAGGGCGAGGCTCGCCAATGGGATCTGGAGCTTGAGACGCGCCCGCAGGCCGAGTCCGCCGAGCCTCCGCAGTGGACGGCGTCGCCCGAGTGGGAAGACGTTCACGACGGAGATGACCTGCCTGCGCTGCCTCGCTGCATCTCGCCCGTGCAGGTGTTCTTCTATGGCCTGGTCAAGACCAACAGCCACCTTATCCACTATGACCGCGTGTATGCCGAACGGGAAGGATTGCCGGAGCGCGTCGCGCAGGGTGACCTCTTGACAGACATGCTGTGTCAGACCGCGACGCGCTGGATGGGGCGGCGAGGTGTTCTGCGGCGATTTCGCGCTGAGAACCGCGCCCCGGGCTTCATCGGGGAAATCATCACCCACCACGGCCGCGTCACCCGCGTCTGGCGAGACGATGACGGCGCCGGCCTCGTTGACATGGATCTTTGGAGCGAGGGCAGCCACGGCAGGCCGTGCCTCAGGGGCAATGCCACTGTTCAATTGCCAGTGCGTTAGGAATAGTTCTGGCGGCGCCATACGTCGCGGCAATTAGGCGCATTATTCGTCAAACGAGCAATTGATTTGGAGAGGCGGGCGCAATGAGTCGTGTAACGCTGTCGCCGCTCTCGCTTCTTATCTCTTGCGCATTCGCGATCCTGCTGACTATGGCGTGCGGTCCGACTGGCGCCGCAGACCCGTCGCCGGAGGCTGATTCCGCCACATCCGTTCCGCAGCCGGAGTCGGCGCCCCAAACTCTACAGGAGACTCTTGATTCGCTTGGAGCAGTCAACACGCCGGTAGAGTCTTTCAGGGTGACGGAGACACAGGTTGATGCGGGCGTCCGGGGGGACGCGCCGTGGACTAAGACGGACAAGACGGTGCAGGAATATCAGGCGCCGGACCGGGCAAGAAAAGTGTTCTTCGCCGTGGAATACCTCCGTGATACGGACGGGGACGGCATCTTTGAAGAGGTGGCAGGAGGCAGCAGCTGCGAAACACAGAAAGCCGTGACAATTGGAACGACATTCTACGAGAGATGCGATGCTGAATCGTGGACTCTCACGGAGAGGCGGAGCGCCTACGTTATGCCGGTTAAAGTTGCCGACGATCTCCTGGTCAAAGTGAGCGAGCTCGAAGGCTTGCGCCTCCTTGCACCGGATATGATCGACGGCCGCGCGATGCTGGTGTTTGCGGGCAGAATCCCGGAAATCCCTCCGGATGTCTATGAGGCGACGCGAACCGTCTGGATTGATGAGGAGACGGCCTTAATCCGTCGAGTCGTCGAAACAGTCAACCTTGAGGAGCGATTGCCCGACGTCCCGCCGGAAATGACGGCGACGGCCGACTATACGGACTTCAACGCGGTGGTCATCGAACTCCCAGACACTAGCTAGAGCGTCAGGTTGCCCGGGGCCTCGCCTGCATCGGGGGAATGCCGACAGTGGAGCTGCCGTGGCGGCGGCGATAGGATGGAGGGAGCGCGCATGGGGTGATCATTTGCCCTAACTCCGTAACTTTCAGGGCGGACAATTCCTCCTGCAGTAAGAAGAAAGGGGATAGACCACGCGATGCCAGCAGCTGACGCCGCCTTCTTCCAGCTTCTCCTGAACTACAGCCACTGGGTGAACGGCCAGATAATGGATCGCGCTCGTGAGGCTAGCGACTCTGACTATATGGCGGACGCTGATGGTCTGAGCTTTGGCAGTCTACACGCCACGCTCATCCACATCATGACCAGCGAAATCATCTGGTTGGCGCGCTGGACAGGAGAGACGCCGCCGGAATGGGTCGCAAAGGTCAGGCAGTCCGAGGAAATCGCCAGGAATGAAATCCCCTCGCTCGCGGCGCTTTTGGAACCGTGGCAGGAGAATAGCCGCCGCTTCCGGAATTTCGCCCAGGCATTAACGGACGAGGCCGTCGCCGCCCGACTTGCCTATCGAGACCTTTCAGGCAACGAGTCCGAGCAGCCCCTGAGGGAACTCATCGCTCACGTAGTCAATCACGGGACGCAATATCGAGCGGAGGCATCAGTCCGACTCACCCAGTTACGGCTATCACCGGGCGACATGGATTTCGTTGCGTTCGCCCGATGACGCGCCGCCACTGGCGCCCGTAGCCATCGCTGTCTTGGACGACAGCATCGACTGCTCTTCGATACGATTCACGGCCCGCCGCCGTTGAGTGCCAGCAATTCGCGGAGAACGTCGTCGTCTGAGATGTCCGCCGACCAACCGTATGCGGCAGCCACAGCGGCGTCAAGCGATGCGTGCGCATCCTCGAGCCACTGAGGGCGGTCGTTATACAGGTTCGTCAACGTGCGTTTCTTGAGCGCCGTCGCCGCCTCCTCGTCCCGAGGAACGGGCCGTTTCGGATAACCGGAAACCGGTTCGTCGACCCATTCGACCCATTCAGGCGGGTTCAGCCAGCGGTCACGCAACTCGACGAGTCGTTGCGCTTCTTGGGCTATAGCCATGGCCCGCGGGTCGTTGGCGTAATCGGCGGCAGGTAAATCAGGCGTCAGGCCTTCGGGAAACGGGAACGTCTCGAAGGTGGTTGTCGACGTATAACGAGGGTCGTTGCCCTTACCGAGCCACGTCCCGAGTCGCAACGACCAAACCTCGTGGAACCGGCTGTGCAGAATCCCGAACGTGGTGTCATCATCACGAGCAACGGCGACCGTTGCCGAATCGGGACAGACAGGGGCATCAACCCACACAAAAAGCCGGTGCTTGGCAACACGCGGCGTCACGATGTATCGCGACAGGCCGTCTAACGCCGACCACATTGCAGGGCGGGGCCTAGCGTGTCGCCACCAATACTCTTGCCTTGATTGCTCCCTGTTTTGGTGCCGAATCGATTTGAGGTGCTCAAGAGTGTATCCGAATGGCACTTCATACAGTGCCGCGTCCCCTTCGGTCATTTTCTCGCCGAAATCGACAATCCACTTTCCTTGCGGACGGCGAGTCAAATCTATGCCATTTATCCATGGCTTAAGCACATCGGAGTTTGGGCGACCGTTCGGGTTCGTGGGCAGGCGGAGCCATTGACGCGCCAAGTCTCCGGGGATGTCGAAAGCTCCTCCTTTTTCATCGCCCTTGAAGGATGCGTTGACGTTTTCAGAAAGACGACGCGCTTTTGTCAGGTCGACACCAACCCCGCCGCGTCGTGCCGTCAGGTCTGTATAGATTTCGTCTACGAACAGACCGTCAAGTCGAGACTCGCCCAGAGACGTATCGTCAGCGCGCCCAAAGCACAGCAGGGACACTCGAACGGCCGCGCCGTCGATCACCCACGGCTCGTCACTCCACGCCTCAAAGATTCGTCGATTGTCCGTTGCGGCCTGCAGCGCGCGACGGTTCGCGCCGCCCCGGATAGAGTTGGTCGCGACAAGCCCTACCCGTTTCGCCTTGCCAGTTGCGATGTGCTGCCCAGCCTTGTCAAACCAGTAACAGACTAGGTCTGCTCCCGCCGGTATACGGTTTGTATAGGTCTGGATCATCCGGGACACGTAGTCTTCGCCGAGATTCGAAATAAGGAGGTGGCCGCCCAAGAACGGCGGGTTGCCAATGATGACATCCGCCTCCGGCCAGTCAGGCTCTGTGCCGTCTGGCGCCAAGATCGCGTCACGACACTCGATGTTATCGAGCGGCTTCAGGATTGGGTCGCGTGCCTCCGCGAAGCCGTTGCGCCGCATCCACTGAATCTCACCGATCCAGATGGACACGCGCGCCAATTCGGCGGCATAAGGGTTGATCTCGATGCCCTTCACGTTGGCCGGGCCAATCTTCGGAAACTCCCGCTGGAAGCCAAGTTCCTCCGCCTCGATCTGCACCTGGTGCTCGATACCCTTGAGTGACTGCAGCGCCAAATAGAGAAAGTTGCCGGAGCCGCATGCCGGATCGAGTACCGTGAATGCTCTCAGCCGGTCGAGGAACGTCCGATACCGCTGTTCGGCCTCGTTTTGAAGTTGCTGTGAGCGGGAGCTTGACCTGGCAGTATTCGCAAGTTCCAAATCGGTGGCTATCTTGGCTTTCTCTGTAGCCCATTCCGCAATCCACGGGCGGACCACAACCGGCTCGACGATTTGCATAATCTTGTCGCGATCCGTGTAGTGCGCCCCAAGCTGGGAGCGCTTGTCGGGGTCCAGTCCACGCTCAAAGAGTGTCCCGAAGATCGACGGATCAATTTGCGACCAATCCAGTTGCGACGCCCTCCAAACAGTGGTGATGTCGTATCCATCCAGCGGCAATGCCGTATCGTTGTCAAACAGCCCGCCGTTGAACCACTCGACTTTCTCTAGTCCGAACTGACCCCCGGTTTTCATACGCCCGAAGAGATCACTGGCACGGCCAACGAATTCGTCCGCATTCTTGCGTGCTTGCTCCAACAACCGCCTAAACATGCGGTCGGGCAGCAGGCTAACATCATCGGCGAACAGACAGAACACAAGTCGATTGACGAAATGCGCTACAACCTGCGGATCGTGCCCGCGCCCCCGCAATGTCTGAGTGATTCCTGCGAATGACTCTGCCGCCTGCTCAGTGAGCGCTTGCCGAGTCGTGCCCGGCCGCAGCCGCTCGGGGTCCGAGAACGCCCACTTGAGTAGCTCGCGCTTTTTTGCGTCCGCAAGATCGTCCAGATCCAATTCGTACGTTCTGCTGACGCTATTCGTCCAATTGGTGCGGATTCGAAACCGCTGCATGTCGGAGACGATTAGCAGCGGCGGGTTCTCCAATGCAAGGGAATATTGGCGGAGTTGATTGAATGCGGCATCAAGGTCTTTGTGCTTGCCTTTGTACTCCCAGGCGAAGTGACCGCGCTTCCAGACATCCGCCCATCCGGGAGCGCCAGTGTCTTTTTTGGCATCCTTCTGGAATGTGTACCAATCGCCCTCGGAGTCAACCTCCGCGGGCTTGGATTCGTCCAACAATTCGCAAAGGTCGAGGAAATGCTGTTGCGAACCTGAACTTTCCGACAGGGCGGAAGGTCGCCACTTCTTTATGAATTCGTCAGGCGTCATGGGCGCGTTTGGAGGCCTGCTGTCATTTGTGATTCTCTCTTGCCCCATAACCCTACCGTAAACGGCACGCCAGTGCGAAAAAATCGTCTCCGATGCGCTGCTTGCAGCCGTTCCCGAGAACCCGGAGGGCAGGGTCGCTATCGACAGCTTCTCGGACACAGTTCTGAAACTCGCGAACAAACTCGTGCGCGATCTCGCCGGATGATCTTTCGCTCATCCTCGCGCTCCTGATGGCAATCCGTTGTCGCCGCCCGACTTGCCTATAGAGACCTTTCAGGCAACGAGTCCGAGCAGCCCGTGAGGGAACTCATCGCTCACGTAGTCAATCACGGGACGCAATATCGGGCGGAGGCATCAGTCCGACTGACCCAGTTAGGGCTATCACCGGGCGACATGGACTTCGTTGCGTTCGCCCGTAGTAGTTAGCCCCAGTCCACCTCATCGAGGTCAAAGGCCGGGCCCTCCATGCAGGCCAATCGCGGTCCGTTGCGCGTCTGAACGGCGCAGTTTCCGCACTCGCCCGTGCCGCACTCCATGAGCGGCAGCAGCATGACCGTCGTGGGAATAGTGAGCAGGCCGTCCGCCCGCATTCGCGCCAGATTTTGGAGGAGAGACGCAGGGCCGGAGGCGATGAGGAGATCGGCATCGGCCTGCACCTGCGGCAGCAGATGCGTAACGGGGGCGCGCACACCGGCGGAGCCATCGTCGGTCGCCGTCATTTCCCGAACACCCTCAGGCAACAGCCGCGAAGGATAGAGCTGCCACGCATTCTCCGCCCCCGCCATCAGTGTGACGCGGACGCCGCGCGCCGCCGTCTCACGCAACACTGCAATGAGAACCGCAATTCCCCAACCGTTAGAAATGAATGCAACGTGCCGCGCGCTGGGATCAACCGTGACGGGTGTGCCCAGAGGCCCCCTGATGGCCCATTCGAGGCCTGTCGGCGCAGAGGAAATCTCGGACTCGTTCCCGACGTCCGTTACCGCCAGCACCGTGACCTCTCGATTCTCCGTATCTACCGAGTGGATTGGATAGGGCTGCGGGTCAAAAGGCAGTGTTTGCGCTCGGCCGTCATCGCCGACCAGGCCTTGCGTTACATGTCCTCTTCTCTGTACGAACTGACCAGGCCGCGCAGCAAGAGCGATTTTCGGCGCGCCGATCCGCACAAGAATCATGCCCTGCGCGATCGTCTCGAAGTCAGCCATAGAGTTGCAGATTGAGCGCCGCGTTGGTGCGACGTTACACAGCCGGCTTGCCGTTCACATACTCATCAAGGCGCATGATGCTGTACTCGCCGCCGTTTGCGCCGCCGACGAGGGAATCCACGGCAACGCGGAACGTGTCCAGGCTTGTGTAGCACGGGATGCCGGCCTCTGTTGCGGCGCGGCGGATCTCAAAGCCGTCTCGCAGGGGCATCCGATGGCCGGACATGGTGTTGACGACGGCGTGGACGCGGCCGTCGCGGATCAGGTCGGTCGTTGTCGGATCGTCGCCTTCGCTCTCGCTCACCTTTTGCGAGATGCCTCGCACGGGCACCCCGACGGCCTGCAGGACTGTCGCGGTGCCCTCCGTCGCGTAGACATCGTAGCCGTGATCGGCAAGCCGCCGAGTGATGGAGACCATTTCCGCCTTATCGCGGTCCGCGACGCTCACAAGAATGCCGCCCTGTTGCGGCAGCATGAGGCGCGCGGCCTGCAGCGCCTTGGCCAGCGCCGGGGCGAGCGACGTGTCGATGCCCATCACCTCGCCCGTTGATTTCATCTCCGGCCCCAGGTAGGTATCAACGCCGATGAGCTTGGCCATCGACGAGACGGGCGCCTTGACGGCGACCAGATTCCGCTTGGGAGAGAGGCCGCTTTCGTATCCCATGTCCTTCAGGGATCGGCCCATTATGACCCGCGTAGCAAGTTTCACGAGAGGAATGCCCGTGACCTTTGAGATGAATGGAACCGTCCGGCTTGAGCGGACGTTGACCTCCAGCACATAGACCGTTGAGGCGGCGGCGCCTCCGTCCTGCGTGTCGTTCGGCGCGACCACGAATTGGATGTTCATCAGACCGATGATCCCGAAGGCCCGCCCAAGCTGAATCGTGTAGTCGACGATCTGCTGCTCCTCTTCCGGAGACAGCGTCACGCCCGGGTAGATAGCCATGGAGTCGCCGCTATGGACGCCCGCCCGCTCAATGTGCTCCATGATGCCGGGGATCACGACGTCCTCACCGTCGCTGACGGCGTCTACCTCAACCTCTTTGCCCTCCAGGAACTTGTCGATCTGAATGGGGCGATGCTCTCCGAATTCCTTGAGGGCAGCCATGACATATTGGGTGAACTCTGCCGGCGTGTGGACAATCTCCATGGCCCGACCGCCCAGGACGTAGCTGGGGCGAACCAACACGGGATAGCCGATGGCGTTGGCGACGGCCAGGCCCTCCTCAATGGAGGTGACGCCCGCGCCGGGCGGGCGGGGAATGCCCAGAGTCGTAACGAATTCATCAAATCGTTGTCGATCCTCGGCCTGATCCACCGTCGCGGGGGGCGTCCCCAGGATGCCAAAGGCGCGGCGGCTCAGCGGGCCGATGAGATTGATGGCCGTTTGCCCGCCGAACTGGGCCGCGGTTCCGGGAAAGACATCCTTTCCGTCCTGCCCCACCCGTTCATTCTCCAGAACGCTGGCGACGCCCTCCTCATCCAGCGGCTCAAAGTACAGGCGGCTGGAGGTGTCAAAATC
Organism: Dehalococcoidia bacterium; assembly: GCA_965237465.1. Taxonomy (GTDB): domain Bacteria; phylum Chloroflexota; class Dehalococcoidia; order UBA6926; family UBA6926; genus VXMO01. Next base: position 1,425,575 of record OZ250138.1, on the reverse strand, counting down.
GGTGGAGACGGTCTCAGGGTTTGAGTTGATGATGACACTGGACGCGCCTTCTTCCTGCAACGCCCACGCTGCGTGAACGGAGCAGTAGTCGAACTCAATTCCCTGGCCGATGCGGATGGGCCCGCTGCCGATGACCACCGCCGTCCTGCCCTCCAGGGGCAGCGCCTCGTTCTCAACCTCATACGTCGAATAGAAATACGGCGTTACGGCGTCAAACTCTGCCGCGCACGTGTCCACCATCTTGTAGACAGGCTTGATATCCCACTCCTGCCGCAGCTGATGCACTTGCTCCGGCAGCCGATCAGCCAGCGTGCTTATCTGCGTGTCGGAGAATCCGGCCCGTTTGGCCTCCCGCAGCAGACGGGGCGTCAGCGGCTCCGCCAGCAGGCGGTTCTCCATCGCCACAATTGCATTCAACTTGTGGAGGAACCACGGGTCGATGCCTGTCTTGACGGATAGCCGTTCAAGCGAGCCGCCGCGCCGCAGCACGGCCATGAGCGCCCAAAGGCGTTGGTCATTCGGATAGAGCGGCAGCTCTTCAAGTGGATCGGTTACGCCGGCCCATCCGGTCTGCTCCCACAGCAGGCTATCGCCCGTCACCTCCAGGGACCGAACCGCCTTTTGAAGGGCCGCCTCGTAGGACCGATCTATCGCCATGACCTCGCCGGTCGCCTTCATCTGCGTGCCGAGCGAGCGATCTCCGGATGGAAACTTGTCAAACGGCCAGCGCGGTATCTTGACGACGACGTAATCGAGCGCGGGCTCGAAGGCGGCCGTAGTCACCTGCGTAACGGCGTTGGGGATCTCGTCCAGGCGTTTCCCGACGGCTATCTTGGCGGCCACCCGCGCGATGGGATAGCCCGTCGCCTTGGACGCCAGGGCGGACGAGCGGCTGACGCGAGGATTCACCTCGATGACATAGTAGGGCGAGGCCGAATAATCGGCGTTGTCGCCCTGACCGGCGATGATCGGGCTTGGCTCCAGCGCGAGCTGGACATTGCATCCGCCCTCAATGCCCAGCGCCCTAATGATCTTCAGGCTCGCCGTGCGGAGCATCTGGTATTCCTTGTCAGTGAGCGTCTGGCTCGGTGCCACCACGATGCTGTCGCCGGTGTGGACGCCCATGGGATCCATGTTTTCCATGTTGCAGATGGTGATGCACGTGTCCGCGCCGTCCCGAATCACCTCATACTCGATCTCTTTCCATCCAATGAGGCTGCGTTCAACAAGCACCTGCCCGATGGGACTGTAGGCGATCCCCGTCCGTACCTGCTCATCCAGCTGCTCCGGGGTGTAGGCGATGCCGCCGCCTGTGCCGCCCAGCGTGTAGGCGGGGCGTATAACCACCGGCAGGCCCAGCCGCTCAGTGACGCGGCGCGCGTCCTCAATCGTGGTGACGACCTCGCTCTCGGGCGTCGGCTCTCCGATGCTCGCCAGCATTGAACGAAAGAGGTTGCGGTCCTCCGCGGCGCGAATGGCCTCAAGCGGGGTGCCAAGCAGGCGGACGCCGTAGCGCTCCAGCACGCCGGCCTCTGCAAGATCGACTGCCAAATTGAGCCCTGTTTGTCCGCCGAGGGTCGGCAGTACTCCGTCCGGCCGCTCGCGTTCGATGACTCGGGTTACGGCTTCAACGGTCAGCGGCTCAATGTATACGATGTCCGCGATTTCATGGTCGGTCATGATCGTCGCGGGGTTGGAGTTGACAAGGATGGACGTGACGCCCTCCTCGCGCAGCGCCCGACAGGCCTGCGTGCCAGCGTAATCAAACTCCGCCGCCTGCCCAATAACGATCGGTCCGCTGCCGAGCACCAATACAGTTGACGGGCGCTCTGAGCGCTCGGTCATCTGCCGACTCCGGCGTCCGTACGATGGGCCGTTGCGACGGCGCAGTGCGCAAAAAAGTCATGCCCTCCGGCGGCGACCGCCGGAGGGCTCATCTGACAACGAGAAGGGTCTAGCCGGTGATCATGTCCAGGATCGCTGGGCCCGCAACGATGGCCCAGAAAGCGATCCACGCGACAACGAAGAATATTGGAACAATGCTCCACGTTGCGCTCTCGCCGGGCAAGAGGCCGGGTCGAGTTGTGGTTGACCTCAGGAAATCGGCCAGGTCCGCCCGCAGCTCCGGGTCGTCCCCGGCTTCCTGCTGGGCGAATTCCCGGATCTGCCGTCGCTTGCGCGGCGCGCGCGATGCGGCGAGATAGAACTCCATCCGCAGTCCTAGGTTCCGTTCGATCTCCCGCTTGCGATGCTGGATAACGTTGAGCGTGTTCAACATCTGCCGCAGGATTCCCCACCAAATGACTGTCAGCGCGACTGCGATCGCGGAGATGAAGCTCACAATCTGCGCCTGCAAGGCATGGCCGGCCAGCCCAACGGGCAGGAACGTCATCCCGAACATCGAGAGAGTGATGAGAACCAGGCCGGATAACCAAATCCAATGGTGCTGGTGAATCCAGGACGAGTCCAGGATTTCGTACTCCACCAGCTGCGATTGGCGCCTTTGGGGATCCGGAGGCGACATCATACCGCGGTCCAACGGCGCTTCCATTTGCAGAACCATCTGCATCTCCTATTTGACCCGCATCCGTCACCCACGGCGCAAGCCTGTGCTTGGACTCCCCTAAGCCCCCATATCGCGGCACTATACCCTACCTGCTTTCTCGAATCAAGTCTAAGAACCGGTCAAAAAGATATTCGTTGTCCAGCGGCCCCGGCGATGCCTCCGAGTGATACTGAATCGTCAGCAGCGGCAGATCCCTGTGCGTCAGACCCTCAACCGTGTTGTCGTTGAGGTTTATCTGGCTCACGTCCAATCCCGACGGCAGGCCGTCGGCATCTACCGCATAGCCATGATTCTGAGCCGTGATCGAAACTCGATCCGTAGCAAGGTCCTTCACCGGATGGTTGCCGCCGTGGTGCCCGAACTTCAGCTTGTACGTCCGGCCGCCAAGCGCCCGCGCCACAACCTGATGACCCAGACAGATGCCCATGACGGGAAGGCGCCCCAGGATGCCCTTGGTCGTATCGACCACGGCGTCAAGGCGCTCAGGGTCGCCGGGTCCCGGCGAAAGCAGGACGCCTGAAGGATTCAGCGAGAGGATGTCCGAAAGGGGCGTCGCGCTTGGCACGACGGTGACGGCGCAACCACGGCCTCGCAGCAGGCGCAGAATGTTGTACTTGAGTCCCTCATCCAGGACTACGATGCGCGGCGCGTCCGGCGGCAGCGGCGCATCCGAGACGCCGGCCCATTCGTACGGCGCGGCGGCGACAACTTCGCTCACGAGGTCCTGGCTGCCATAGGCCGGCGCGCGATGTAAACGCTCCAGGGCCTGTTCAGGGGTGCCTTCCGACGCAATGATGCCCATCATGACGCCGGCAGTGCGCAATCGGCGCGTCAGCGCCCGCGTGTCCACCCCGTAAATGGCCGGAATCCCCTCGTCTCTCAGATATTCGTCAAGGGTGCGCGATGAGAGCCGGTTGCTCGGCATATCGCAGGTCTCTCGCGCGACGAATCCGCGGACCTGAATCCGCGAGGATTCGATATCGCGATCATTGATGCCGTAGTTCCCTTGTAGGGGGTATGTCGGCATGAGAATCTGTCCGCCATAGGAAGGATCCGTCAGCATTTCCTGGTACCCCGCCATCGAGGTGTTGAAGACGACCTCTCCGGTTCCCTCCGCGCCGATAGCGCCGAATGCGTAGCCGTGATGGACGCTGCCGTCTTCCAGGGCAAGGAAGGCCTCCGGCGCCGCTGATTGCCCCCGCGCGGTCATTGCGACTTCATCCCCAACGCGCGCCTCTCCGCATCGCCGTCCGCGCTGTACACGCGTCTGCCGGTCGCATAGGTCGCCACAACCATTCCCCGCAGTTGACGTCCCTCAAGCGGCGTATTCTTGCCCAGCGACTCAAAATCGGCGGACTTGACCGTCCAGACTCGGTCCGGGTCAAGTATCACGACGTCCGCCGTCGCGCCCTCTACAAGGCCGTTGATGCCCTCTGCCTGAGCCGCCGCGCCGATCACGGACGCGGGGCCTTGGGTAAGCCGCGCGATGAGTGTAGGGATGTCCAGCCGCCCCGTATGAACAAGCCCGGTCATCAGGAGCCCGAATGCTGTCTCAATGCCGGAAATGCCCGGTGCGGCCGTCTCAAATGAGACGGCCTTGTCAGCGAGTGAATGAGGCGCGTGGTCGGTGGCGATTGCATCAATAACGCCGTCGGCGAGGGCTTGGGCCAGGGCCGCTACGTCGTGCTTGGAGCGGATCGGCGGATTGACGCGTAGGGACGTGTCGCGTTCAGCACTCGGCGGCCAGCCGAATTGCGGATCGCTTTCCCCCAGCAGCGCCTCATCGGACAAGGTCAGGTGATGCGGCGTCGCCTCTGCTGTGAATGGAATGCCGCGTTCTCTAGCGTCCCTCAGGAGGCTTACGGTGTCCGCCGCCGATGCGTGCGCAACGTGCAGGCGTCCACCGGCTTCCGCCGCCAGCTCAAGATCACGCGTAACGATGCGCGTCTCCGCCGATGCCGGCGCGGCAGGAAGGCCGAGCCGGGCTGCGACAGCCCCCTCATGAGCAACGGCATTGCCAATCACGGATGGGTCTTCAGAATGCTGGCTTATTGGGGCGCTGAGCTCGCCGGACAGGCGCAGGGCGTCGCGCATGAGGCCCGCATCAGCCACTGCGGCGCCGTCGTCGCTGAATGCAACAGCGCCCGCCGCCGCCAGGGCGCGCATATCCGTAAGTTCCTCGCCGCGCCGGGCCACCGTTATAGCGCCAATGGGCAGCACGCGGACGGCAGCCGCTTCGCGGGCGCGCTGCAGAACAAACCAGACGCGATCCGCCGTGTCGATTGCAGGCTCCGTATTGGGCATCGCGCAGACAGTTGTAAACCCTCCGCGCGCCGCGGCCCGAGTACCTGTCGCCACGGTTTCCTTGTGTTCCTGTCCTGGTTCTCTCAGGTGGCAATGAAGATCAACAAAGCCGGGGGCGACGATCATGCCCGTCGCGTCCACGATCTCCGTGCCTTCCGGATGATCAGGGGCATCTCCGGGCTGGCGCAGGCGCACCTGGCGGACGCGCCCGTCCTGCAAGAGAACATCGCCGATCGCATCCAGGTTCTGCCATGGATCAATAACCCGCCCGCCGCTTATGAGCACGGGAGTCCCGTTCGAACGCGTCACGTCGCGGCCTGCCAATCGGGCATTCAGGTCAAGCTGCTCTGTAGCTGCATTTTGCGACGTGGCCTCGGTGTGCGTACCGGGGGGAAGCAGTCCCCAACCGGAGCGGCGCGGGGCCGCATATATTAGCTGCTTCAACTTGCATCAAGTATAGCGTTGCGCCGCGGATTCCCTCAAGGATATGTACTCGTTTACGACATATGAGACAGCTAAGGACTGGCCATCCCCGCCCCCCCTCGTCATTCCGGCGAAAGCCGGAATCCACGCCCCAGTGCCACGGGACCTCCCCTCCGTCTCCCCCGCCTCCTCTTACCCGTCTCCCCCGCTACCCACCCGTCTCCCCCGCCACCCCCACCGTCACAGCCACCGCGTCCCTTAGCCGTCTCCCCCGCTCCTCACCCGTCTCCCCCGCCACCCACCCGTCTCCCCCGCCCCCTCTTACCCGTCTCCCCCGCCACCCACCCGTCTCCCCCGCGAAAGCGGGGGCCCACACCAAACGCACAAAGAGATCTACCCGATTTCCGCATATAAGTCTTTCCATGAGGGATTCATTTTCTCAATGAGCTGAATCTTCCATGCTCGGCGCCACTTCTTGATAGCCTTTTCGCGCTCAATTGCAGCGGTCATGTTGGCATGTGCCTCATACCAGACAAGTGAGTGGGCACGATGCCTCGACGTAAAGCCTGGAACGACATCGTTCTTGTGCTGCCAGACCCTAGCAGCGAGGTTGGAGGTCACGCCGACGTAAATCGTTCCGTTCTCCCGGTTGGCGAGGATATAGACGCACGGATTCTTGATCCGGATAGGAGACCCGAGTGGCTTCACCATGGCCGGATAGTATACACACGAGAACATGCGATCCTAGCCATAACCCCCCCTCACCCGTCTCCCCCGCGAAAGCGGGGGCCCATCCCACCCTTCCGTCACCCCAACTGACCCGTCACTCCGCCAACAGGAATCCACAAACACATCAGCGGGCGCCCACGCCGGAACGCGGCAAACCGTTCCCGTCCATCAACCAACCCTGATCGCGAACCGAGAAAATCCCCCACGCCGGAACGCGGCAAACCCTTCCCTTCCATCAGCCAACCCTGATCGCGAACCGAGAAAATCCCCCACGCCGGAACGCGGCAAACCCTTCCCTTCCATCAGCCAACCCTGACCGCGAACCGAGAAAATCCCCCCAAGTGTGACACCCCCGCTTGACCCACATAAAACATATGTCCTATCGTTCCCCCATCGACATCCCACCGGCGGCCCGGAACGTCGATATCCCCGCCGCCAACCACCATCCCGGGGAGTGCACAGGAGGGCGCTCCCCCAAGAGGAACGCTTCGCTGCCTGTATCCAAAATCACTCCTGGCATGCCATGGTCATGCGGTCGCAAAAGGCCGTAGACCCCATCTGACATGCTGCGGACGCGCTCCGAAACCTCGATCCGGCGCCGACCTGTTCGAGGCATACAGCGTAAAACCATCGCTCCGTCGCAGGCGTCCACCCAAAGTGGTGGCGACGTCGAACTGCCGCAAGACGAGGACGTGGCATACCTGTCTTGTGAGGTCCCGAATCCCGCTTGGCGCGCCATCGGCGCGCCGAGTGAAGGACGAGCTCTACCCCTCGCCATCCGGCGAAGGGGAGAGCAGGCCGACCCGTCCGGTGTCACAGCCGTGCCGGACACGAGGAGGCCTACCCTGGAGAGGTCGAGCGGGCGCAGCGGAACCTCTCAGGCGTGTCGTGTCCTGACTCGCCAACCCAAAAGGCCGGCCAAAGCGCGCCAACAGACAAGCAGCCCCAAACGGAACAGGCAGCGAAGCGTTCCCCCGGAGACCACCAGCAACCAGGAATCCAAAGGAGTCCCCCAAGACCAACAACCCCCAAGACCCCTAATCCCCTCCCCCTCGCACCCGTCTCCCCCGCGAAAGCGGGGGCCCATACCCCCCCGTCGGCGAACCGGGCGTCGCGCAAAGGCCACGGCCATTGCGCCCCCTCCGTCATTCCGGCGGAAGCCGGAATCTATGCCCCGGCGCCACGGGACCTCCCCCGGTCCTGATCTTCCTGCCGTCCCATACGCTCCTTAACGAATACAGGGAAAGGCCCCTCTAAGAAACGACGACGCACGGCCTGCGGACTGAAATCAGCCAACTTCGTCGCGCTATCGGCCCGCGCTCTCTTTCTCACATTCTGGGTCGCCGTGACATACTGGATTGACTACAGTGGAATGACCGGCCCCTGCGTGAGAGGTCACGCCTTGTCCATGCCCCTAAAGACGAGAATCTCTGATTCCGCAGTCGCCCGTTCGGCGGCCCGATTCGCTATGGCAATGGCGCTCGCGCTCGTTGTCTTTGCCGTGTTTGCAATCGCGACGGCGTGCGGATCAGACACCCCTGCCGGGGATCGCGCCCTGATTCCCACACGTTCGCCCTCCCTCACCGCCGAGCCCTCGCAGATTTCGGCGCCGCCCACCGCCGCGCCCACTCCAACGCCGGGCAGCGACTCCGTCACCGTCTACGAGGAGATTCCCCCCATCGCCGTCCATCTGGGCCAATGGCGGGTCACGGACTTTCACCGCTTTACGGTCGACCCGGATGAGATCGTCTCAGGAGGACCGGGACGCAACGGCATTCCGCCCATCTACCAGCCCGTGTTCATGTCTCTTGAAGAGGCCCAGGCAGTGGAGTGGCTAACGGCCGACCACCCGGTCGCAGTCGTTGAAGTCAATGGCGATGCTCGCGCCTACCCGCTTGGAATCCTGACGTTCCATGAGGTCGTCAACGATGTCATCGGCGGGGAGCCGATCCTGGTAACCTATTGCCCGCTGTGCTACACAACGCTTGCGTTCAACCGGGAGTTTGAGGGCAACGTCCTGAACTTTGGCACTACCGGCGCAGTCCGCCTCTCCAACCTCATCATGTGGGACGATCAGACGGAATCGTGGTGGCAGCAGGCGGACGGACAGGCAATCGTCGGTGAGTACGCAGGAAGCTTCCTGGACTTTGTGCCTGCATACACGACGTCGATTGCTGAGTTTGCCGCGTCCTGGCCGGACGGAACCGTGCTCTCGCCCGCTTCGGGCGGCCCGGACTACTGGCAGGTGTATGGAGGCACGCCGTACGTCGGGTATGACTCCCCAAACAACCCGCCATACCTCTTCCTCGGGCAGCCGGATGATCGCCTTAGCCCGACGGCGCGCATTCTGGGCGTCGAGATAGGGGATTCCGTCGTGGCCTTCCCCTTTGGCCGCCTGCAGAATGAGCGCATTATTCATACGACCGTCGGCGGGGAGCCCATCGTGGTCTTCTGGAAACCGGGGACGCGGTCGGCCCTCGATGAGGAGGTGATAGCCCTCTCCCATGACCCGGGTTCCGCGGCGGCATTCGATCCCCGCGTAGACGGGCGCGCTCTTGAGTTCACTATTGAAGGCGATGACATTCAGGACACAGAGACCGGCACCACGTGGACATTGCTTGGCATCGCGACAGATGGGCCGCTGGCGGGGACCCGACTTTCCCCCGTTAGCGCCGACAACAGCCTGTGGTTCGCCTGGGCCGCATTCAAGCCCCACACGGAGATTTACTCTGGTTCATAGGGGTTCCCGCGGTGCCTCCGCCCTCGCGCGCCGTGACGCGAATACCGCGCCCGTGATAGGATACGTTGCGTTTTGGCGACGTGGCGGGGCGTCCCGAAGTAGGGATGTATTCAGCGTCGTCAGGATAAGGGGGTAAGAATTGGCGGAGGAAGTCCTCGGCGTGGCCGTCGGTCGTGTCGTGACATTCACGAAACAGTTGACGGCGCGTGACGTGGAGCTTTTTGCGGAAGCGTCCGGAGACGATCAGCCGCTCCACCTGGATGACTCAGTGGCAGGGCGATCCCGCTTTCAGCAGCGGGTGGCTCACGGCATTCTTACGGCGGGAGTCATATCTGCGGCGATAGGGACTCGTCTCGTGCCGGACGGCATCGCGATTTATCTCGGCCAAACACTCCAATTCCAGCGCCCGGTTCTCCTCAATGACACCATCACCGCTACCCTTGAGGTCACGGCGCTTGATGCTGAACGTCGGCGCGCCACACTCTCAACCACGTGCGTCAATCAGAATCAGGAGACAGTTCTCACGGGCGAGGCCCAGGTGCTGCTCGACACACTGCGTGACGAGTAAGCGCGAGGGCATGCGGAGCTGACTCCGGTCGACAACTAGATCAGTCCCATTCAGGAGGCCGTACCGGATGTTTGTTCTTGACAATGGAAACCGCATCGTCGTGCCGAGGACGGAGATGACGTACCCGGGCCACAACGCGCGGATGCATGAGAATGCCTCGCAGGCTCCCGTGGATCACGTGATGGCGGATCTTGAGGACGCCTGCCCCTACGAGTTCAAGGGCCCGCAGTCGCGCCAGACCATCATGGACGCGTTCAACACGCTGGAATACGGCAACAGGGTCGTCACATTCCGCCCCAACAACATCCACTCGCGCTTTTTCCTGGGGGATGTGGAGACCATTGTGCGTGGCGCCGTGGACAAGTTTCACGGGATCATCCTGCCAAAGGTGACCGGGCCGGAGGACGTCATCTACGTCTCCCGCCTGCTTGACGCCCTGGAGCTTGAGGCCGGCTGGACGACAAGGGTGAACATTGAAGTGCTGATTGAGACGCCGGAGGCGATGGTCAATGTCAGCGCCATCGCAAACGCGTCGCCGCGGATGGCTGGCCTGATCTTTGGCATAGCCGATTTTGCCGCCGTCATGGGCGTCGTGGACGTCGTCGAAAATCAGAACCGCAACTTCCACTATTCGAAGCAGGCGATGGCTGTTGCTGCCAAGGCCGCCGGACTGCACGCCATCGACAATGTCTTCTTTACCCTTGTCCGGCGCGATACCTCCGAAGAGGAGACCGCCAGGATCAATGAAGATCTGCTGCAGAAGAATGTTGAAGCGCAGAACCTTGGCATGGACGGCACGTGGATCATCCACCCGAACCAGGCGGCGATGGCGAACATGGCGTTCACGCCCAGCGACGCTTTGATTGAGTATTCCAGCAAGCTGATCGATTACTATCATGAGCAGGGCGGCGGCGCCTTCGTTTACCCCGAAACGGGCGAATTCGTGGACGAAGCCACCGCAAAGGGCTATCTGGTTCTGCTGGCAAAGGCGGCGCAGGCGGGCAAGGTGGACGCCGATTGGTTGGCGGATCACGCGGCCCGGCATGCAGAGATAACAGGATACGATGTGCTGCGTCAGGCAGGGCGCAACGTCTCCTGACCGCTGCGCATCATGCCTGATCCGGTTATAGAGCCGCAGGACGCCATCGCCGCCGAGGTGCGGCGATGGGTTGACCGTGAGGTCATGCCTGTCGTCGACGAGTTGGAGCACAACAACACGTTCCCGGATGAGCTTGTCGCCGGAATGCGGGACCTGGGCCTCTTTGAACTCATGATCCCGCAGGAGTACGGAGGCATCGGCGCGACGTACGTCAGCTACTCCGGCGTCGTGGAGGAGCTGGCGAGGGGTTGGATGAGCCTCGGCGGCATCCTCAATACCCATGTCATCGTCACGCATATGGTGTCCACGTTCGGCACCGAGGAACAGAAGCGGGAGTATCTGCCGCAGTTGTCGCGGGCCGAGCGACGCGGTGCTCTTACGATCACTGAGCCAAACGCCGGTTCGGACGTGCAGGCCATTCAGTCCGTGGCTGCGCGCAGCGGCGACGACTATGTTGTGAACGGCTCAAAGCTCTTTGTCAGCAACGGGAAGCGCGGCGGCCTCTTCGCGATGGCCGTCAAGACCGACCCGCACGTGAATCCCCGCTATCGGGGCATCTCCTGTCTGCTCGTGCAGCCGGACTATCCGGGCTTCACCGTCACGCGGGAGATAGAGAAGCTCGGCTACAAGGGCATTGAGGCCTGTGAGCTTGCGATGGACGATCTCCGTGTGCCGGCCAAAAACCTGCTGGGCGGCGAGGAAGGCCAGGGCTTTTTTCAGATTCTCAGCGGCGTGGAAGTGGGACGCGTCAACACCGCGGCGAGAGCCGTCGGCGTTGCTCGGGCGGCGTTTGAGGCGGCCGTCTCCTACGCGCAGCAACGGCAGGCGTTTGGCAAGCCCATCGGCGAGCACCAGGCGATCCAGCTAAAGCTCGCGGATATGTATACGAACATCACGGCGGCTCGCCTCCTTGCGCGGTGGGCTGCGGGCGTCAAGGATCAGGGTGGCCGCGCCGACACAGAAGTCGGCATGGCAAAGCTGTTCGCCACGGAGACGGCAACGCAGGCGACCCTTGAATCTATGCGCATCCACGGCGGAATCGGGTACACAAAGGAACTGCCTGTCGAGCGATTCTTCCGGGATGCCCCGGGCATGATGATCTATGAAGGAACCAACGAGATTCAGCGGACAATCATCGCGCGGAACGTGCTGCAACGGTACGCGGTGAACTAGACCGGAGAGAACCATGCAATTCGGACGCTACCTGGAGGAGTTCAACGAGGGCGATGTTTACAAGCATTGGCCCGGCAGGACAATCACGGAATCGGATGACGTCCTGTTCTGCATGTTGACCATGAATCACCACCCGCTGCACATCGACGCCAACTATGCTTCGCAGACGCAGTTCGGGCGCAACGTGGTGGTGGGCAACCTGGTCATGGACATTGCATTCGGCATGAGCGTTGAGGACGTGTCCGGCAAGGCCATCGCCAATCTGAGCATCGACCAGGTTCAGTTTCACAAGCCAACATTTCACGGAGACACGATCTACGCGGAGACGGAAGTCCTGTCCGTCCGGGAGAGCGAATCACGGACGGATCGGGGTATCGTAACGGTCGAAACCCGCGCCACGAATCAGCGCGATGAGATGGTCATGAGCTTCAAGCGCAGCGTGCTGATTCCACGCGAGCCTGAGACGAGCGAGGGCTCCTGAGGGTAGACATGGCAACGTCACCTACCGAAGCAGAGATCCGCGCCGCGCAAGCCGCCTGGGAAGAGAAGACCGCGGGGGTTCGCGAGCGTCAGGAGACCTTCTCCACGGACTCCATTGACGACATCGGGCGCGCCTATGGCCCGGCCAACGTCGAGAACGTCGATTACCTCGGCGACATCGGATTTCCCGGCGAATATCCATTCACTCGCGGCGTTCAGCCCACGATGTACCGTGGTCGCCTCTGGACGATGCGGCAGTACGCCGGTTTCGGCACGCCGGCTGAGACGAATGAGCGGTTCAGGTATCTGCTGGATCAGGGACAGACCGGGCTTTCGGTCGCCTTTGATCTCCCAACGCAGCTCGGCTATGACTCCGATGATCCCCAGTCCCTGGGCGAGGTCGGTAAGGTTGGCGTGGCGATCGACTCCCTCCGGGACATGGAGACGACGTTCCGCGACATCCCGCTGGATAAGGTCAGCACATCCATGACGATCAACTCCCCGGCGGCAGTGCTCGTGGCGATGTACGTCGCCGTGGGCGAGCAGCAGGGTCATGCGCCGTCCGCGCTGACAGGTACGGCGCAGAATGACGTGCTCAAGGAATACATCGCGCGCGGCACCTATATCTACCCGCCGGAGCCATCCCTCAGGTTGGCGGCGGACCTCGTCGGCTACTGCGCCCGGGAGATGCCGAGATTCAACAGCATCTCCATCAGCGGCTATCACATGCGGGATGCCGGCAGCACTGCGGCGCAGGAGATCGCATTCACGTTCGCCAACGCAATCGCCTATGGTGAGGCCTTCATGGCGCGGGGCGTGGACGCTGACTCGTGGGGCCCCCGCGTCTCATGGATATTCAACACGCACAATAACTTCCTTGAAGAGGTCGCGAAGTACCGCGCGCTGCGACGTATGTGGGCCCGCATTATGCGAGACCGATTCGGCGCGAAGGACCCTCGTTCATGGATGCTCAGGACGCACACGCAGACCGGCGGCTCCACGCTGACGGCGCAGCAGCCGCAGAACAACATCGTGCGCGCCGCCTATCAGGCCATGGCCGCGGTGCTCGGCGGCGTCCAGAGCCTCGCCCTGTCCTGCTACGACGAGGCGCTGGGAATCCCGACCGATGAGGCGCAACGCGTCGCGCTCCGCACTCAGCAGATCCTGGCGCATGAGACAGGCGTGGCGGATACGGTCGATCCCCTGGCCGGGTCCTACTTTGTGGAGTCGATGACCAACAGCCTTGAAGAGAAGGCGTGGCAGTATCTGAAACAGATTGAGGACATCGGCGGGGCCGTCGCGGCCGTTGAAAACGGCGTCATCCAGAAGGAGATCGCCCAGACGTCCTATGAGACGCAGCAATCAATCGAGAGTGGCGAGCAGGTCGTCGTTGGCGTCAACTCCTTTACGGATGGCAACGAAGATCAATCGCTACAGGTTTTCCGTGTGGATCGCCGTGTGGTCGAAGAGCAACGCTTGTCGCTGGAGCGGACGCGGGGCGAGCGGAGCGCGGAGGACGTGGGCAATGCCCTCACGGAGCTGCGGGCCGTCGCGCAGGGCGATGGGGACCTGATGCCTCCCATCCTTGCCGCAGTGCGCGCGTACGCCACAACAGGCGAGATATGCGGAGCGCTGCGGGACGTCTTCGGCGAATACACTCCGCCCATAGAGGTCTAACGCTGATTCATGACAGAGCGAGCACAGAAACGCTAACGCGGCTTGCCGCGAGCGCGGACAAGAGTCAACGGACAGAGCAAGGAACAATTTAAGGGGGTAAGGGAAGATGGCAGGACTGCTTGACGGGAAGGTGGCGCTGGTTACGGGCGGATCACGAGGAATCGGCCGAGCTACGGCTATTGAGTTGGCGGCGCACGGCGCATCGGTTGCCGTGAACTACAACGCCAACACGGACGCGGCCAATGAGGTTGTATCGACGATTGAGTCGGCCGGGGGCAAGGCAAAGGCCTACCAGTTCGACATCTCAGACCGGGACGCGGTTGACTCCCAGGTGGATGCCGCAGTTGCCGATCTGGGGCCGGTAACCATCCTGATCAATAACGCGGGCGCAACAGCGGACCGCACGCTGCGGAACATGTCATTTGAGCAGTGGGATCGCGTTATTGAGGTCAACCTGACCGGCACGTTCAACGTGACGAAGAAGGTGTGGAATATCATGGGCGAGGCTGGCGGCGGCCATATCGTCAATATCAGCTCCATTGTGGGAGAGGCGGGCCGGTTGGGCCTGATCAACTACTCCACAGCAAAAGCCGGCCTGCTTGGCTTCACCAAGACGGCTGCGCGCGAGGGCGCCCGCAGCAACATCCAGGTGAACGCTGTTGCGCCCGGGTTCATTGATACGGACATGATCTCCGGCCTGACGCCGGAAATGAAGGAAAACCTCAAGACGGAGGCAACCTTGGGTCGCCTCGGCGAGGTTGAGGAAATCGCAAAGGTGGTTCGGTTCATCGTCAGCGAGGCAAGCTACATGACCGGCGCCACGATTGACGTGAATGGCGGCATGTACTACCGCTAAGGGATAGCCGGTTGGCGGGGACATAAAGGGGGCAGCAAGAAATGATGGATGCAGTAATAGTGAGCGCGGTGCGCACTGCGGTGGGGACGATGGGCGGCGCCCTCTCAACGATATCGGCGCCCCAATTAGGTGCGATAACCATTGGTGAGGCCATTCGCCGCTCGGGCGTGCCGGATGACGCCACGCCCGATGAGGTCTTGATGGGCAACGTGATCCAGGCTGGACTGGGCCAGAACCCTGCCCGACAATCCGCCATTCAGGGCGGCTTGCCTGTGACGGTGCCCGCGACAACCATCAACAAGGTCTGCGGCTCCGGCCTCAAGACCGTCATCCTCGCTTCCCAGGCCATTCGCGCCGGCGACGCGCACTACGTTGTGGCCGGCGGCATGGAGAACATGAGCCAGGGCCCGTTCTTGGTGCAGAACGGTCGCTACGGCTATCGGCTCGGCAATGCTGAGCTGGTGGACGCGACGGTTAACGATGGCCTGTGGTGCGCCATGGAGGATTGCCACATGGGCATCACGGCGGAGAACGTGTCCGCCGAATATGGCGTCTCCCGCGAGGATCAGGATGCCTTTTCCGCGGAATCTCAGCGACGGGCCGGCGAGGCCATGCAGAGCGGACGCTTTAACGATGAGATCGTTGACGTCTCCATTCCGCAGCGCCGGGGCGACCCGACCATCGTCAACGTTGACGAGTACCCCCGACCGGATTCGACGGCGGAGACGCTTGGCCGCCTGCGCCCGGCGTTCACCGGCGAGGGCACGGTGACGGCAGGCAATGCCTCCGGCATCAATGACGGCGCGGCGACGACGATTGTCGTGTCGGAAGAGTTCGCCAATGAGCACTCCCTGAAGCCGCTGGCGCGGATTCGCGGCTACGCCTCCGCGGGCGTTGAGCCGCGCATCATGGGCATCGGACCCATCGGCGCCATGCAGCGGGCAGTGCGCAACGCGGGCCTTGGCATGCCGGACATTGACCTCATTGAGCTCAATGAGGCATTTGCGGCGCAGTCCGTCGCAGTCACGCGAGAGCTTGAGTTGGATCCGGAGCGCGTCAACGTCAACGGCGGCGCCATCGCCATTGGTCACCCAATCGGCGCATCCGGCACGCGCATCCTGGTGACGCTGCTCCATGAGATGCAGCGCCGCGAGGCTCAGTTCGGCATGGCTGCGCTGTGCATCGGCGGCGGCCAGGGCATCGCGCTGGTCGTTGAGGCTGCGTAAACAATAACTGGAATCGAATCGCGACTGTGGAGCCAGCCGCCCCGCGCGGGGCGGCTGGCGTTTGAAAGAGAGCCGGCGGCGAGGTCCGCAGAGGCACTTGCGCACGGGCCAGGGGATTCACTATACTGAGGCAAATTAGCAGTCTCAGCGTGAGAGTGCTAACGACATTCAAATAGGAGGGATACGGAGAGGTATGACACGCACATTTCAGCCTTTGGGCGACCGAATTGTGATCAAGCCCATTGAGCAGGAGGAGGTATCCAAGGGAGGCCTGCTGCTGCCGGATACGGCGCGTGAGCGTCCCCAGGAAGGGGAAGTGATCGCGGCGGGGCCGGGCCGGTTGACGGATGAGGGCAGCCGGATTCCGATGGAGTTGGTGGTTGGGGACAAGGTTCTGTACGCGAAGTACGCAGGGACCGAAATCACAGAGGAAGAAGAGGACTACCTGGTGCTTAGGGAGTCCGACATCCTGGCGAAGATCAACTAATACAGGTGTCAAGGAAACAGGAGGCTTATTAAATGTCAAAGCAGCTCTTATTTGGCGAGGACGCGCGACGCGCGCTGCGTCTCGGCGTTGACGCCGTTGCAGACGCCGTCAAGATTACGCTCGGCCCGCGCGGCCGCAACGTAGTTCTTGACAAGAAGTTCGGTCCTCCCACAATCAGCTCTGACGGCGTATCCATCGCCAAGGAAATTGACGTCAAGGATCCGTTTGAAAACATGGGCTCGCAGCTGATCAAGGAGGCTGCCTCCAAGACCAATGACATCGCCGGCGACGGCACGACGACTGCAACAGTCCTCGCGCAGTCCATCATCCATGAGGGCATGAAGAACGTCGCGGCGGGCGCGAATCCTATGGTTCTCCAGCGCGGCATCAACGCGGCCACCAATGCCGCTGTTAACGAGCTTCGCAGCATGTCTATCCCGGTCTCCGGACGCGAGCAGATCGCGCAGGTCGCATCAATCTCCGCGTCAGACTCGGAAATTGGCAACCTGATTGCGGAGGTCATGGAGAAGGTCGGCAAGGACGGCGTGATCACCGTCGAGGAATCCCGCGGCATTCAGTATGAGACTGAATACGTGGAAGGGATGCAGTTCGACCGCGGCTACGTCTCCCCCTACTTTGTGACGAATTCAGAACGAATGGAAGCGTCCATTGATGACGCCATCCTGATCATCACGGACAAGAAGGTCTCTTCCGTGAGTGAGATTGTTCCGGCGCTTGAGAAGGCCATCGGCATCTCCAAGAACGTCATCATTATTGCCGAGGAC
Source organism: Dehalococcoidia bacterium (assembly GCA_965237465.1). Taxonomy (GTDB): domain Bacteria; phylum Chloroflexota; class Dehalococcoidia; order UBA6926; family UBA6926; genus VXMO01. The sequence continues at coordinate 1,408,462 of OZ250138.1, read as the reverse complement.
ATTGATGGAGAGGCGCTTGCGACGCTTGTAGTGAACAAGCTGCGCGGCGCCGTCAACTGCCTCGCCGTGAAGGCCCCTGGCTTCGGCGATCGCCGCAAGGCGATGCTGGAAGACATGGCCATCCTGACCGGCGGCCAGGTCATCAGCGAAGAGGTTGGCAAGAAGCTGGACTCTGTTGAAATTGCAGACCTTGGCCGGGCGCGGCGCGTCGTTGCCGACAAGGACAACACGACCATTATTGAGGGCGGCGGAAGCGATGAAGCCATCCAGGTGCGCATCGCCCAGCTGAAGGCCCAGATGGAGGATTCCGGCTCTGAGTATGATCGCGAGAAGCTGCAGGAGCGCATCGGCAAGCTGGCCGGCGGCGTGGCAGTGGTGCGCGTCGGCGCAGCAACTGAGGTTGAGCTCAAGAACAAGAAGATGCGTGTTGAAGACGCCCTTTCGGCAACGCGCGCAGCCGTCGAAGAGGGGATCGTCCCTGGCGGCGGAGTCTCGCTGCTTCATGCCGCAAGCGCGCTAGATGAGCTTGACCTCGATGGCGATGAGATGACCGGCGTGATGATTGTTCGCCGCTCGCTGGAAGAGCCCATGCGGATGATCGCCGAGAACGCTGGTAAGGAAGGCTCCGTCATTGTTGACGGCGTGCGCCGCCTCTCCAAGGGCGAGGGCTACGACGGCAACCGCGATGAGTTTGGCAACATGGTTGAGCGAGGCATCATTGACCCGGTCAAGGTGACGCGCACGGCGCTGGAAAACGCCGCTTCAATCGCCGCCATGGTCCTCACGACGGAGGCCCTCGTAACGGACATTCCTGAGGAGATGCCGGCGATGCCGCCCGCTCCTCCGATGGACTACTAGGCCCAAAGGGGTCAGATCGCAAAGGCGAGAAGCCCCCGCTCACCAACCGGTGAGCGGGGGCTTGCTACCTTAACCGCCTGTAACATCGCACACGGGGAGAATCGCATGGGACAACTCGAAGGCAAGGTTTGCATCATTACGGGAGGGGGCACGGGCATTGGCAAAGGGATTGCGCGCGCCTTCGCCAAGGAGGGAGCGACCCTTGTTCTGGCTGCGCGACAACTTGACCGTCTCAACGACAGCGCCGAGGAGATGCGCGGATACGGAGCCCCTGCCCACGTGGTCCAGACGGACGTGACCAGCGAGGAGCAAGTCAAGAGGCTGTTCGGGACGACAATTACTGAGTATGGAAAACTCGACATCCTCGTGAATAACTCCGGGGTGTTCGACGGCGGTCCCATCGACGAGATTCCGTTGGAAACGTGGATGAAGGTCATTAACGTAAACCTCACTGGCGTCTTTCTCTGCACGAGAGAGGCCATGAAAATCATGAAGCCGCAGAGGAGCGGACGAATCATCAACATCGGCAGTATCTCGTCGAATATGCCCAGGATGAACTCGGCCCCCTACACGACCTCCAAGCACGGAATCATCGGCCTCACAAAGTCGACGGCGCTCGAAGGCAGGGAGTATGGCATCTCAGCGGGCGCGCTTCACCCCGGAAGCGTCGCGGTGGAATGGAACGAATCCCGGGACGAACAGGCGAGGATGTCGAATGACGCCCTTTCCGGTGTGGCCTTGGCAATGGCCGTGTTGCCGCCGGATGTCAATATGCTCGATGCAAGCGTCCTGCCTGTTCAGCAGCCCTACTTAGGACGCGGATAACCCACGGTCACGCAGTAACTCTGAGGGCGGCGCGCGCTACTTCCAAGAGCCGATCGGCAAGGCCGGCGACGGCAGTCTGCTGAAAGCCGGCGGCCATGTTAGCGACGTCCTCCTGTGTGAGATTTTCCGTGCCGCTGCACGGTGAGCGGGGGCTTGTTCCATTCAGTGGCGTGTGGCCGGCCAATCGGCTGCCGCGCTGCCAGAGTCATCACCAGAGGTCACCCACAAAGGACGCCTCTACGCGAATCGAGCGGCGTGTGCCCTTTTCATTGGGGCGAGCGAGGGAGTCCGGGCGGCTTTCAGAAGGTCGGGATTGCGGCGTCCCTGACCAGTTCCATGCGCAGGCTGGGGACGGCATCCAGGTTCAGACCGGCGGGTTTGACGCCCTCCTCAAGGAGGAATCCGGCGCGGGCGGCGATCATGACGCCGTTGTCCGTGCAGAGTGCGGGTCGCGGGCACCAGACGGGGAGGTCAGCGCGATTCAGAATCTCCTGCCGAAGGGCGCCGTTGGCCGCCACGCCGCCTGAGACCAGAATCGATTGAGCTCCAACGGCGCGCGCCACGACCATGAGCCGCTCCGCAAGAGCGGCGACCGCCACGTTTTGAAAACCGGCGGCGATGTTGGCAACGTCCGACTGCTCAAGCGCCTCTGGCCCTCCACGCTCATTGACGACGCGCAGGACGGCGGTCTTTAGTCCGCTAAAGCTGAAGTCCCATGAATCGCGAATTAACGGACTTGGAAGGCGCACGGGATCGGTAGCCTCCAGGGCGACGCGCTCAATGAGTGGCCCTCCCGGGTAACCGAGCCCCAGCAAGCGGGCGACCTTGTCAAAAGCCTCGCCGGCGGCGTCATCGCGCGTCTGACTCAGGAGTTGGTAGCGGCCATGGCCCTGGATGGACACGATGTCCGTGTGGCCGCCGGAGACGATGAGCGCCACGGCGGGGAGCACCGGGTCTCCCCGCTCTTCACTGTCCCATTGCCCGTCCTGGATCCAATTCGCGTAGACGTGGCCCTCAAGGTGGTGAACGCCATAGAGGGGCAGGCCCCATGCCATGGACAGCGCCTTGGCAAAGTTCACGCCAACGAGAAGTGATCCGGCGAGGCCGGGGCCGTATGTGACGGCGATAGCGTCGAGATTAAGGTCTGCCTTGTGCTCAGCCAGGGCGTCGCGCATCAAGGCCGGAAAGGTCAGCAAGTGTTGGCGGGAGGCGATCTCAGGCACCACTCCGCCGAATCTGGCGTGGATGTCCGCCTGTGACGCCAAAGATTGCAGGATGACGCGACGGCCGTCTTCAACCACCGCGATGCCCGTCTCATCGCAGGACGATTCGATTCCGAGGACTTTCATGACAGCCGCCCGAATGAGTCGGTTGACCCCTTAGGCCCGCGCGTCTCCGGCTCCGAACTCCAGCAGCATGAGGGCGAATTCGCCCTCATCAGACGCCATGCGGTACAGCGATCTGGACGCCGGTTCCACGCCGGATCTGATAAGCGGACCGATGTCGACCTCATCGAGAATGTCGGTCAACCGGGACCAGGCCATGAGAAAGACATCTCCGGCCGCCATTTCTTCATGCGCGACGTGAATCTGAACGTCGCCATCTTCTCCGAGCGCGCCTGAGACGGCAAGAGTGTCGGCGGAGATCAGCCCAGGGTGAATAATGTCGTTGTCCGTAATGACGAAATTCGCCGTTGGGCCGGCCCAGGCCAGGTACAGATCGCTCTTGCTGACCGCGGCCAGCGTTGCGCTTGCGCGCCAACCCCGGATGGTGTATCTGGCGAGGGATTCTATAGCGCCCTCAATGGCGTTCTGCATGTGGCGCGTCGTCGTCAGCCTGCGCGGGGCGCTGAGCCCCTCTTCAATTGCCTCCCAGACAATGGCCGCAACAGGATCCGGCGGGCCGGAAATGACCTGCACCATGCCATAGACCGTTCCGATGCCTTCGCCTTTGTCAGGCCAGACGCGCAGATACGGCGCCATTGCCTGGGCTTCCCGGCCTGAGATGCTGAAGCTTACGTTAGTGGGCGTGACCATCAAAACCGTCTCCCTGCCATGCGCTGCAACCCTGCTCAAATGATACCAGCAGAGCGCCAAAGAAGCGGCGGCGGGATTGGCTTGCCGGGGAACGCGGCGCCCGGTTGTAGAATGAAGTGTCCGCAGTCGGTCTTGGCGGCGAGGAGGGAGTGAACGAATGCAGGAAGTCCAGACCATCAGTATTGTGCTTTTGGCCGTCTTCTTCCTTCTCTCTGCGATCTTCTCCGGAACCGAGGCGGCCTTCCTGGCCTCTCAGCGCCATCGGCTGCGAAACCGCGCGGAGGCAGGATCATCAAGCGCCGCCGTTGCGGAACGCATGAAGGAGGAACCGGAGAGGTTCCTCTCGACTCTTCTCGTCGGCAACAATCTGTTCAATACGGCTGCTGCCGCCATCGCCACCACAATCGCCGTGACTCTGGTGGACAACTCGGAGCAGGCCATCCTCTTGGCCACCATTGTCACTACGGTGGCGCTCTTGGTTATTTCGGAGATCACGCCAAAGACGATTGGGGCGCGGCACGCAGAGCGCGTGATGGTGTTTGTCGCGCGACCTTTCAGGCTGCTGACGCTTGCGGTCACGCCCGTGGCGATCACGTTCAGCTTGTTCGCCGGACTTGTGGCGCGGGCAGCGCGCGGCAGGAGGCACACTCTGGTGGATCTGAGCGAGTTGAGCACGCTCGTGCGCACCGGCGTTGAAGAGGGCACGGTGGAAGAGCGAGAAGCGCAACTCGTTCAGAAGGTGTTCGAATTCGGGGACCGCATGGTCCGTGAGGTTATGACGCCGCGGACGGAGATCGTCTGGGTGCGCAACGGGACCACGCTGGCGGAGTTTCTGGAAGTCTACGCCCAGCACACGCATTCCCATTTCCCCGTTGCGGCGGAGGACCCCGTTGGCGTCGCGGGCATTCTGTCCATCAAGACGGTCCTCCAGAAGCACGCGACCGGACCGCTCACCATGAACAGCTCAGTGACGACTGACCTGAGGGACACCCACTTTGTGCCGGAGACAAAGCGCATTGATGACCTGATGGATGAGATGCGGGCGCATCGCTCCCGCATGGTGATGGTTGTTGATGAGTTTGGGGAAATATCCGGACTGGTCACGTTGAGCAGGGTCATCGAGCTGATAGTCGGCCGCGTTGACGATCCCGGCGACCCGCAGGCGTTCCAGGCCGTGGATGAGCGCACGGTGCGCGTGGATGGAATACTCCACATTGAGGAACTTGCCGAGCAGCTGGACATTCACCTGCCGGACGGTGATGGCGAATACGAGACCATTGCGGGTTTTGTGCTCAAGCAGTTGGGCCGAATCCCGGAAGAGGGAGATGTAGTCGTGCACGGCTCCTACTCCATCACGGTGGACCACATGCAGGGTGCGCGGATTGATGAAGTCACCGTGCGAACAGAGGACACGCAATGATGCGCCCGCCGCGCTCCGCGCGCGCAGTCGGAACGGGAAGGGCGGCATGAATCTCTATCTGATTCGCCACGGCGAAACTGATTGGAATCGCGAGGGGCGGGCGCAGGGTCGCGCGGACATCTCGCTGAACGATCAAGGACGCGCGCAGTCGCAGGCGCTCAGCGCCCACTTTGCAACCACGCCCATCACGTCGATTTTCTCAAGCAGTGCGAAACGAGCAAGACAGACTGCGGATGTAATCGCGGCGCCGCACAGCCTTGAGGCCACGGGCCACGATGCCCTGCTGGAGCTGGATTTCGGCGGGCTTGACGGCGCGCCCCTCCGTGAAATGCGTAGCCTATACCCGGACTTTTTCGAACATTGGACGCGTGATCCGGAGACCGCGGTCTTTCCCGACGGAGGCGAGACGCTGCGCGCTCTGCAGGATCGCGCGTGGGCGCTGGTTGAGTCCATCACTCGCTCGCACGAGCCGAACGCCAATATCATTCTGGTGTCCCATGCCTTTGCCATCTACTCGATGATGTGCAGAGCGCTTGGGATGCCGCTCGCCAACTACGGGAGGCTCCGTTTGGGGCCCGGTTCGGTGAGCCTGCTTGTCTCTCGAACCGCGAATGTCATCGGACCTGCGGATGAGGTGCATTGGGCGCTGACGAGCCTCAACGTCATGCCTCCTCCTGTCGCCGACGCCGGCTAGGACAAGACGATGGCGCGTAATCCCGGGCCAGGCGGCGAACACAGACTTGTGGGTCATGTGCGGGACATGCTGGCAAGGCGCGGCTACGCGGGACGCGGCGCGCGCCTACTGGTGGGCGTCTCCGGCGGCCCCGATTCCACTGCCCTCATGTCCGCTCTCGTCGAGCTGCGAGAGGACTGCCGGCTTGATCTGCATGTGATCCATGTCGACCACGCTCTGCGGCCTGAATCAAGACGTGATGCTGCCTACGTCCGACGACTCGGCGCCAGGTGGGGCGTGCCGGTATCGGTTCGACATGTTGATGTTCCTGCGTTGCGCGAGCTTGACCGAACGTCCATTGAAGAGGCGGCCCGGAATGCCCGCCATGCAGCCTATCTTGATGCAGCCACCGCCATGAACGCAGAGGTGATCGTGCTCGGCCACAATGCGGATGATCAGGTCGAAACGGTGCTGCTGAATCTTCTACGGGGGACAGGTTTACGGGGCCTTGCCGGCATGGCGGCCGTGGCCGCGTCACCGTTCCAGTCAGCCTCGGATGGTCAGTCGGACCAAGCTCGGATCTCGTTGCTGCGTCCGCTGCTCAACCTGCCGCGTTCGGACATCAGCGACTACATTGCCTCCAGGCGCCTCCGGCCTCGCGATGATCCATCGAATCGCGATCCCGCCCACTCGCGCAATCGCATACGGCATGAGCTCGCGCCGCTCCTGGAGGAGATCAGACGCGGGGCGTCCGAGGCAGTGCTGCGCGCCTCGGCAGACGCCCGAAGCACGCTCCAGTACGTCGAGGGGCAGGCGGAATCCGTGCGGGCGGCAGTGCTGGCCGTTGACGCTGACGCCAACGCCGTTCGGATCGACCCTGTGACCTACGCAGGCGGTCACGCCGTCCTCAGGCACAACGTCCTGGAACATGCGGTGTCTTCTTTGAACGGCTCGACTGAAGGGCTGAGTCGGGCACACTGGACGGCGATGGATGATCTCCTGATGACTGGACGGACCGGGGCCCAACTGGACCTGCCGCGCGGCCTGCGAATGACCCGCGTGAGCAGTGAAGAGGCGGCGCTATCCATTGGACCGCTGCCCGTTCCCTTGCCGCGACTTTCGCCTGCCGTGCTATGCGTGCCAGGCCTGACGCGCGCCGGGGATTGGGAGCTGACAGCGCGCCCCTCGTCGGAACATGGCGTCACGGTGGAGGCAAAGGGCGACGGCGTTGATCGGCTTTCAGGGCCGTTGACTGCTACTCTACCGCTGTCTGGATCACCCTTCATGTTTTCAGTGCGCCGACGGCAACGCGGCGACCGCATTCGGCTGACGGGGGGCTCGAGAAAGGTGCAGGATGTATTGACGGATCTGAAGGTTCCGCGGGCGTGGCGGGATCACATCCCTGTGGTCTGCGATAATGCGACTGGTGAGATTCTGTGGCTCGCGGGCGTTGCCGTCGCCGCAGGACCAGGAGATGGCTCAACGAATCGGGCGATTCAAGGTACTATTAGGTCATGAGTAGGAGACGAGGACAGACGCCTCGGCCGGGCAATAGCGGCGGCGGAGGCAAGCGAGGACGCGGCCCGACGCCGGGACCCAATGACGCTATAGAGGGCGGCCGCCCTTCATTTATCGAGCGCATGCGTGTGCCTGCGAGGGTTCAGGCGGCGGCGCCTCCCGGGATGCGCAACGATACCCGTCAACGCGGCGCGCGGCGCAAGAAGGGCCAGCGGCCCAGCTTCAGCCAGATAATGGTCTTTGCCGTCATGGCCTTTCTCGCCCTGGCGTTGGCCCTTAGCGGCCTAATCGCCTTCCTGCCTCCACCCGGCAGCGGCGGCTAAGCACAGCGCGATCCACCTCGCCTTGACGAGATAGATCGGATGTGCTACTTTCACGTCGTAACAAGAGCTGCGGCTAAGGGGAGGCGGAACATGGCGTCGTCAATCGAGTGGACAGATGAGACGTGGAATCCGGTCACTGGCTGCACTCGCGTCTCCCCCGGCTGCGACAACTGCTACATGTTTGCTCTCTATCCACGCCTCCACGCGATGGGCGTGCCCGGGTATGAGGCCGCGCCGGACATCGTGCAGATGCTACCGAACCGCCTGAACGCGCCATTGTCGTGGAAGACACCTCGCCGCGTCTTTGTGAACAGCATGTCCGACCTTTTCCATCCGCACGTTACGTTTGAATTCGTGTCGCAAGTCTTTGACGTCATGCGGCGGGCGCCACAGCACATATTTCAGGTCTTGACCAAGCGACCGGGCCGTGCGGTGGGGTGGTGGGACAAGTGCGGGACGAGAGAATTTGACGAGTGGCCAGCCAACGTGTGGATCGGCACATCGGTTGAAAACCAGAAATACGCCCCACGCCTAACGGTATTAGGGCGCATACCGGCTCGCATCCGCTTCGTTTCCGCGGAGCCTCTGCTGGGGTCGCTGGATCTGACACGCTGGTTGGAGGACGACACGCTCCAGTGGGTCATTGCGGGAGGCGAGAGCGGCCCGCGTGCGCGTCCGATGGAAGAAGAGTGGGCCCTCGCCCTACGCGACCAGTCCACCGATGCGGACGTGGACTTCTTCTTCAAGCAATGGGGCGGCCGCCGCGGCAAGCGCTCCGGCAATGAGGCCGTCATCGACGGGAGAGTCTGGCAAGAGATGCCGGCGGCGGCGTAGAGTGTTGCATGGCAGAGCCGAACTTTACGAACAGGACAATTTGGACGGGGGACAACCTGGATGTCCTTCGAGGCGTGAACTCGGAAACAGTCGACCTCATCTACCTCGACCCGCCATTTAATTCCAACCGCAACTATGAGGCGCCCGTGGGTAGCAAGGCAGCCGGCGCCGCATTCAAGGACGCATGGACGCTTTCTGACCTTGACGTCGCGTGGATGGGACTAATTGCCGACGAGCAGCCCGCCATCTACCGGACTATTGAGGCATCCAGCCTGACGCACGGCAAGGGAATGCAGTCTTACCTGTGCATGATGGCCGTCCGACTGCTTGAGCTGCGCCGCATTCTCAAGCCGACAGGGAGCATCTATCTGCACTGCGACCCCACTGCTTCGCACTACCTCAAGCTCTTGATGGACGCGATATTCGGCTCTCGCCTGTTCCTGAATGAGATGACATGGAAACGCTCCAGCGCCCACAGTGACACAAGGCAGGGAATGCGCAGGGCGGGCAAGATACGAGATGTCTTGCTGGTCTATACACGGGCCCACAAATACACTTGGAACCCGCAATATATGTCATACACGGACGATTACTTGCAAGCAGAATACCGACACACCGCTCCTGACGGCCGGCGGTATAAAGAGACCGACGTAACTGCCGCAAAGCCTGGTGGCGACACAGCATATGAATGGCACGTCAAGCGGCCCCTGCATAAGAAGACTAGGTGGATGGCCGACCTAAGCAACGAGTTCCAAATTCCTCAGCCAGGTTGGGAGTACAAGGCTGTAGTCCCATACAGTGGCAGATTTTGGGCGTATTCGATGTCTAATCTGGTCGCATTCTGGAATCACGGAAAGTTGGTTCACAGGGAGACCGGAATGCCACGGCTAATGCAATTCGCAGTGGACATGCCCGGGGTTCCCCTCCAGGACTTGTGGGATGATATTGCGCCCGTTTTGGGTAATGAGCGAATTGGCTACCCAACACAGAAGCCCTTGGCGTTGCTTGAGCGCGTTATTCTCGCTTCAAGCAATGAGGGTGACGTTGTACTGGACCCCTTCTGCGGTTGCGCTACCGCATGTGTGGCAGCCGAGAACTTGGGCCGACAATGGGTTGGCGTAGATATATCGCCGAAGGCGACTGAACTCGTGAATCACCGGCTGCGACAGTCCATGGGCGGCCTATTTCACGACCGGTTGGTAACGGCTCGGACAGACATCCCGCGGCGGACAGATATTGGCGCGCCTATCCATTACCGCAAGAACAGGCACGTTCTTTATGGACAACAGGAAGGCCGCTGCTCAGGGTGTAAGATGGATTTCCCATTCAAAGTTATGGAAGTGGATCATGTCGTTCCGCGTTCACGAGGCGGGACGGACCACCTGGACAACCTCCAACTTCTTTGTTCCCATTGCAACCGCATTAAGGGTGACCGCCCACAAGAGTATCTCCTCGCCCAGCTGAACAGCTAGGGCTAGTCACTCCCTGTTCCCCACCCTCGGCATCCCGCCAAACCTCAAACGCGCCAAGCCTTTCAAGTCTTCCATTGCGGTGGAGGCGATCTTTACGCGCGTGTCGGTGTCCTCGCGCCAGCTGACGGGTATGTCGGCGATGCGGTAGCCGTTCTTCTCCGCAAGGAGCAGAAGCTCCGTGTCAAAGAACCAGGCGTTGTCCTTGACCAGGGGGATCAGGTCCTCGGCGGCCCTGCGGCTGATGGCCTTGAATCCGCATTGCGCGTCCGAGAAGTGATTCCAGAACATGGCCTTGATGATCAGGTTGTATGAACGCGAGACGAATTCCCGCTTGAAGGAGCGCGTCGTCTCCGCGCCTCGCTTGAGGCGGGAGCCTGTGGAAACGTCGTGCCCCTCGGCGATCGCGCCAAGCAGGTCGGGGATCCGGTTGATGTCTGTGGAGAGGTCGACATCCATATAGGCGCGAATGTCCGCCTCGCTTTCCAGCCACACACGTTTGAGCGCCCGCCCTCGCCCCTTCTGATCCAGGTGGGTCACGCCGACCTCATCCGGATACTGCCCCTGCAGGCCCAATGCCACTTCATGCGTCGCATCAATGGATCCGTTATCGGCAATGACGACGCGCCATTGGTAGTCCGCTAGGTGTTCGCGACAGAATGGCAGCAGGGTCTCAAGGCAGCCGGGCAGGGAATGTTCCTCGTTGTACACAGGGATGACGATGTCGGCCGTCCACGCTGGTCGGCTGTCGCCATCGTGCTGCGTCGCCATCAGTGTCTGAAGTGTCGAACGCCCGTGAAGACCATTGCGGCGCCGGCGCGATTGGCGGCGTCAATGACCTCCTGATCACGCACTGAGCCGCCGGGCTGGACTGCGGCCGTTACGCCGCTATTCAGTGCCGTCTCCAGGCCGTCCGCGAACGGGAAAAAGGCATCGGACGCCAACACCCCGCCGTGCGCCTCCTCGCCCGCCAGCTTTAGTGCAAGCTCAACGCTGATCAGGCGGTTTGGCTGGCCGGCGCCCATGCCGGCAAGCGCGCCGTCCTTGACGATGACGATGGCGTTCGATTTCACGTGCCGCGCGGCCTTCCACGCGAATCGAAGGTCGGACATCTCGGCGTCGGTCGGCGCCCGTTCGGTCACGATCCGCCAGTACCCATCCTCGCCGAGATCCGCCGTCTGCAGGAGCAGCGCGCCGCGGACAGTTCGGACCTCCAGACTCGGCCCCGGTGGTGTCGCATCGCCCATTTCGAGCAGCCGTAGATTGCGCTTTCGGGTCAAAACGGCCAGCGCGTCGTCATCAAACGACGGCGCGATTACTATTTCATAGAATCCATCGTTGATAATCTCCGCAGTCTCGCGATCCATGGCGCGATTCGAAGCAATGATGCCGCCAAACGCGGACACGGGATCGCCGGCAAATGCGCGCTGAAAGGCCGTCGAAAGGTCCGGCGCCGTGGCCAGCCCGCACGGGTTGCCGTGCTTTATAACGGCAACCGTCAGTTGATCCGGGAAATCGCACACGATGTTCCAGGCGGCGTCGGCGTCCAGGATGTTATTGAACGATAGCTCCAGTCCGTGCAGCTGCCTCGCGGAGGGGATGCCCTCAGCTTGGCGGCCCGGATTAAACGCCGTGTAAAGCGCCGCAGACTGATGAGGGTTTTCGCCGTATCGCGTGCGCTGTACGGCCTGCAGCGCAAGAACACGCTCATTTGGCAGCTCCGCCGTCTCATCGCCCATGCCGGCAACATCCATATCGCGGGCCAGATACTGCGAGATGGCCGTGTCATAGGCGGAGACATGCTGAAACGCCTTTCGCGCGAGGCGGCGGCGCTCCGCCAGCGGCACGACTCCCGCCTGCAGCATCTCAAGCACCGGAGCATAGTCGGCGGGGTCGGTCAGGACGATAACGGCGGGGAAATTCTTGGCCGCGGCGCGCAGCAGCGAAGGGCCGCCGATGTCGATCTGTTCCAATGCATCCATCAGCTGGACGTCCGGCCGCGATACGGTCTCGACGAATGGATACAGGTTCACGGCCACGAGGTCTATCGTGGCGATGTCATGCTGTTGCAGCTGCGCGACGTGGTCGGGATCCTCTCGCCGCGCCAGGATTCCTCCGTAGACGCGCGGGTGCAAGGTCTTGACGCGACCGTCCAGCATTTCCGGGAATCCCGTAAGCGTCTCAATGGGCATGGCCTCTATGCCGGCCTCAGTCAAGGCGCGATGCGTGCCGCCGGTTGAGCAGATGTTCCAGCCAAGGCCAACGAGACCCCGGGCGAGGTCGGCGGCGCGGACCTTGTCTGACATGCTGAAAAGCGCTTGAAACGTCATCTATGAATCCATGCGGAGGACGACATGCTCCCCGCCTTCCGGCCGTTCTTGCACGGCGCCGATCAGCACAGCCCCCTCCACTGCAGACAGGGCCGACTCCGCGTCTGCGGGTCGAGTGACCGCCACCATGCCGATCCCCATGTTGAAGACCGTGTACATTTCTTCATTGTCGATCTCACCGCGCTCCCGAATGAGTCGAAAGATTGCAGGAACGTCCCATGAGGCGCAATCAATAACGGCCTGCAGGTGGTCCGGCATGATGCGCGGCACATTCTCAGGAAAGCCGCCGCCGGTGATGTGCGCGAGCGCTCTGAGGCGGCGGCGCACCGGCTTGAGCGTCTGGTAATAGGGCCGATGTACTGCGAGGAGGGCCTCACCCAGCGTCTCTCCGCCCAGCTCAAGCGGCCGCTCGGTCAGGCGTTGCGGATCCTCATCAATCCCGAACGCGCGGCGCGCGAGCGAGTAGCCGTTCGTGTGCAGGCCGTTGGATGGATATCCGATCAGGATGTCCCCGGCGCGAATGCCTGAGCCGTCAATTAGGTCCCAGCGCTCGACTGCTCCGACCATGAATCCGGCGACGTCGTACTTGCCCTCCTGATATGTCCCGGGCATCTCCGCCGTTTCGCCCCCGATCAGGGCGCAGCCAGCGGCGAGACATGCCTCCGACATCCCGCGCACCAGCTCCGCGGCATGGCGGGGTTCCAGTTGGCCCGTTGCGATATAGTCCAGGAAAAACAGTGGGTCCGCGCCCTGCACCCACAGATCATTGATGCAGTGGTTCACGAGGTCCGCGCCGACGCTGGCGAAAGAGTCCATCGCCATGGCAATGTTGATCTTGGTGCCGACGCCGTCCGTGCTCGCGACGAGAATAGGCTCGCGGTAGCCGTCCAGCTTGAAGAGGCCGCCGAATCCGCCGATGTCGCCAAGCACGCGGGAATTGTAGGTGGACTGCGCGTGAGGGCGCATCAGGCGGACGGCCTCCTGGCCGGCGTTTATATCGACGCCTGCGGAGGCGTAGGAAGATCGCTGGTCAGGCACGCAGGGAGACGCGCTCCAATGAGAATTTATCGAGCTGGACCTGTACGGGCACCGTATATTCCCCCGTGAAGCACGCCACGCAGAACCCCGGTCCCTCCTGCGCGACGGACCTGTACAGGGCTGGGACGTCAAGGAAGCCCAGGCTGTCGACGCCAAGCTCGTCCCGCACCTCTTCCACGCTGGAATTGGCCGCCAGCAGCTCCTCGCGATTTGGCATGTCGATGCCGTAGTGACACGGGAAACGGATGGGCGGCGCGCACACGCGCAGGTGTATCTCCTTTGCGCCTGCGCCTCGGAGAAGGTCCACCACGCGCCTTGTCGTTGTGCCCCGCACGATGCTGTCGTCGACCATTACAAGGCGCTTGTTCTCAATGACTTCTTTCATGGGAGTCAGCTTCAGGCGCACGCCCTGGTCGCGCAGCCGCTGGTCCGGATGAATGAACGTGCGCCCCACGTACCGATTCTTAACCATGGTCTCAAAGAACGGGATGCCGGAGCCGTGGGCGTAGCCAATGCCGGCGGCCGTCGCCGAATCCGGAACGGCGCTCACGATGTCCGCCTCCACTGGGTGAATTCGCGCCAGCTCCTTGCCCATCGCCTCGCGGCTCATGTAGACGCGCCGACCCTCAAGAAGGGAATCCGGGCGGGAGAAATAGATGTGCTCAAAGATGCAGAGCGCGCGCGTCTCGCGACGTTGCGACATTGTTGACGTGACGCCGTTCCTGTCAATCCGCACGATCTCGCCGGGCTCAATGTCCCGCACAAACTCGGCGGCCACATTCTCCAGCGCGCACGTCTCTGACGCCGCCATCCATCCGCCATCCAGGCGTCCAAGGCAGAGAGGCCTGAACCCGTGCGGGTCCCGGACCACAAAAACTGCGTCCTTTGTGAGGATGGTCAGACTGTAGGCGCCCTCCAACCTTCGCATCGCAAAGGCGATCTTGTCCTCCCACCTATCGCCGGGGGACACGGCAATAAGCTGCGCGATGACTTCCGTGTCCGTCGTGGTGACAAAGTCGGCGCCTAACTCAATTGCCTCGTTGCGGAGGAGCTCGGAGTTGACGATGTTGCCGTTGTGGGCGACCAATATCTCGCCAAGAGGCCCCTTGGCGGTGAGCGGCTGGGCGTTGGCTAGCGTGGAGGAGCCGGTGGTTGAGTATCGGGTGTGTCCGATGGCCAGCTTGCCTGGCAGGACGTCCAGCGTCTCTTCATCAAAGACGGCATTGACAAGGCCAAGGGCCCGGTGGAGGTGGATTCTGCCGTTTTCATCGGCGGTGGCGATGCCAGCGCTTTCCTGGCCGCGGTGTTGAAGGGAGAAGATACCGAAAAAAGTTACTCGGGCTGCGTCGCCGTGCGGGAGATACGCGCCGACGACGCCGCAAGCGTCATGCAACTCTACGTCGTCCACAGCCACCTTCCAGGTGCTACAGGGCCGCTGTCTCCCGGCGCAGGACGTGCCGGAAAACCCTAGGTTACCAAATCCCGCCAACCTTTGCACACATGATCCGAAGCCATTTTCCACCTATTGCGACGTAAATCTCCGGAGGAATCCGCCTCGTTTCGCAGTTGGTCGTCCCCTGCTTCGTTCGTGGATAGACTGGTTCAATGCGACTTAGACATGGTTTGACTGACGGCGCTCGGCGACAGGTCTTCGCTGGCAGGATGGCAACCGCCATTGCTGCGGTGGGCGTGGCCATCCTGGTCGCGCTAGCCTGCAATCCCGGCGGCATTGGCCAGGATGAGATTGAGGTTCCGTATACGGTTGATCCGGTTGCCGATGAGCGCGATGCGGCAGCCACGCCGCGCGCCGTTGATCGGAATCTGCAGGTGTTCACGGTGACCAGCAAGGACGCGATTCCCGCGATCAGAGATCCGGAGTTCGTGAACGCCGCCGACGCTGAGGCGTGGATGGAGGCGGAGGAGCCGGTCATCGGCGTGGAGATCGACGGCGAGGCGCGCGCCTATCCCACGGCCATGCTCAGCAGGCATGAGATCGTCAATGACGTCCTCGGTGGCGCGCCCATCGCCGTTACGTGGTGACCCCTGTGCTACACGGCCATCGTGTATGGCCGAGAGGTGGACGGCGACACGCTGACCTTCGGCGTCTCCGGAAAGCTGATCCTCAACAACCTGGTGATGTTTGATGACCAGACGGACTCCGAGTGGAGCCAGGCGTATGGCAGGGCCATTGCTGGCTCGCATGAAGGCGCCGTTCTTGACCTGATCCCGTCGCGGCTCATGGCGTGGGAGGCGTGGGAGGAATTGTATCCGCAGACCCTCGTGCTGGACAAACAGGGCCTCTACCGAGTGGATACATATGACTCCTATTACGCTGACTCGCGGTCCGGCGTCCTGGGGCGACTGGTTCAGGATGACCGTCTCGCCGCCAAGGAGTTTGTCCTGGGGCTGGAGGTCGGGACAGCCAAACGGGCCTACCCGTATGCTGCGCTGATTGAGTCGCCCATCGTGAACGACACGCTTGGCGATGAGGACATCGTCGTCACATATGATGCCGCGGCGGGCGCAGCGGTGGCCTGGCGCCGGACTCTTGATGGCAGGCTGTTGACCTTCGAAAGTGTTGAGGATTCCGGTGACAAGAGTCTTCTGATGCGGGACGCCGAGACAGGCAGCATGTGGACGACCTCCGGCGGGGAAGCGACAGGCGGACCGTTGACTGGCGCGCGCCTCACCCAGTTCCCCGCAACTCCATCCTTCTGGTTCGCATGGGTTGATCTCTTCCCGGACACGAGCGTGTACGAGGGTTGAAGGGCGGGATCTACGAAGCGAGGACATGAATTCCGGCTTTTGCCGGAATGACGAATGACTGTGCGTGTGGCGCCAAAGGCCCTGCGCCACACGCACAACGCCTCTGCAAACGCTGTCCACCCGTCATTCCCGCGAAAGCGGGAATCCAGGCGCTAGGTCTTGAGCCTTACGTGAAACACGGTAGCCCCGCCTCCGGGCTTGGTCTCACGCAACTCAAATAAGTCTGAGCGGCTCCTGATGAGTTGCGACAACTGTTTGTGACCGTGCGTGCGCGTGTCAAAAGCTGGGTCCAATTGGCGCAAGTAGCTACCGATGTTGCCTAGGTCAGCCCAGCCATCTTCCTGAGCGGTTTCCTCTATGGTGCGAGCGACCATTTCAATCCAGGCAGGAGGCTCATCAGTCTTGGCTTTCCTGGTTCTTTGAACATTGGGCTTGTTCTGCGGTCCCAGGTTCTCCGCGTACACAAACACCTCGCAGGCTTTAACAAACGCGTCTGGCGTCTGGGACCTGCCGATGCCCATCACAAACAGCCCTTGTTCACGAATTCTCGTCGCCAATCGGGTGAAATCGCTGTCACTGGAGACGATGCAGAATCCCTGAACCGTGCCACCATGCAACAGGTCCATGGCGTCGATGATTAGTGCGCTATCGGTGGCATTCTTGCCGGTCGTATATCGGAACTGCTGAGTCGGCTGAATGGCGTGGGTGTGCAAGGTGTCTTTCCAGCCGGACATGTTCTGCTCGGTCCAGTCACCATAGATGCGGCGGGTAGTAACCTGCCCATATTTGGCTGTTTCAGCCAGGACATGCTCAATAAGGGACGGCTGAGCATTGTCTCCGTCGATCAGCATAGCGATTGCTCGCGAATCCGTGCTCATGTATGTGATTGTACTGGACAGAGGCCCCGTGCCCCAGAGCGATGACTGGTAGAATGACGCGGGTGGATTGGGGAGTAGGAGGGAGTGAATGATGACTACGACGAAGGCTCAAGAGAAGCATGTCACGGTAAACGGCGTTCGGTTGCGCTATTTCGATTGGGGCTCTGAGGGCAAGATGCCCATGGTGTGCCTGCACGGCCACACGGGGCAGGCGGGCATCTGGGAGGAATTCGCGGAGGCGATGGCGCCCAACTTCCATGTCGTGACCGTCGATCAGCGAGGCCATGGCGAGAGCGAGCACGCTTCGACCGGCTATGACCGAGATCGGTTCGTCGAGGACCTTGATGAGCTTGTCGTGGCCCTCGGATTTGACCGGTTCGTGTTGGTCGGACTGTCCATGGGCGGCTGGCACTCTCTGCTCTATACGGGCGAGAAGCACCCGGAGAAGGTTGAGCGGATCGTCATCGTCGACATCGGGCCGGAATCGAGCGAGAGGGCCAAGGTGGAGTGGGGAGACCGTCCGCCGGCGCCGCTGTCATTCGGCAGCTTTGAAGAGGCCTTTGACTGGGCGCGATCCGGCAACCCGTGGGCGACGGAGCAGCGGCTGCGCAAGGACACGGAGGACAAGCTGCGTCAGGCTCCGGACGGAACCTGGGGATGGAAGGCGGACGATGAGCTGTTTACGTCGCCCCTCAAGGACGGCACGGACGAGACGCTGATCAACCGCTACTGGAAGGCGCTGGAGACAATCGAGCAGCCGATCCTGGAAGTGCGCGGGCTGGAAAGCCCCCTTCTGGATGAGACGCTGAAGCAGAAGATGATCGCGACGGCCAAGAACCTTACATGGATAGACGTCCCGAATGCCGGTCACGTCGTGACAGTAGACAAGCCGCAAGAGTTCATCGAAGTGACACGAGGATTTCTAGGGGTGTAGGGGCAGGGGGGCCGAACGCCTCCACTCATTTTCGGCAACGGATTGAGGTGCAGATAGGGTGCTGTTGGAAGCTAATCCCGCATTCGCTTGGCAAATCGGAGAATAAGCTCAAAGATGCTGAGACGCGTCTCCGTGCCTAGCACGTATTTGCGTACGAGTTGAGGGCGCGGCACCTCCCTGCCGTGGTGAGCTTCGCGGGCGCGAAGATCTCCGAGTATGTCGAGGGCCTCGGCAAGCTCCTTTTCGTAGCGGGCGTTGAACTGTCTGCGCAGGACCGGATCAAGGGGGGCCCGCCTCTCCTTTGGGCTAGTCATTCTGCCAATGGTGCCGGCCCACTTGCCAATAGTGCGGTCAGTCCAGCCTCTCTGCCCCTTTGGTGCCGGAAGCCAATCCTCTAGGACCACTTCGACGGCTTTGGCGAACCCAAGACTTGCGCCACTGCTGAATCCAGGTCCGTTCGAAAGGGCCTGCTGGGCTGCTGTCAAGTACTCGCGCGCGTCTTGTGGCAGCTGCTCCCAGAGTTCCCCAGGCGCTCTACGAGCTCAGACTTGTTTTGCTCCGCGCGCTGGCGTTTCACTTCCTCTATGGCACGGATGCCGGCCTGTCCAAGTTCTGAAGAGGGCCCGACCATCAACATGTTGTTGGCGGTCTCGGTAGCTGCAGGAGGTGTCGCGCTATCGGCGACTGAGGGTTGCTCCGGCGGTCGTTTTTTGGCCCATTGTCCCCTCCATTCGCGCTCCAACTTGCTAAAGCCATTGAGCAGTCCAAGGCGCATTAGCCAGTAATTCTGATGGCCGGACTGGAATTCATGGGGGTATCTGGGCATAGCCCCATGATCGGCAGCACTTGATCCGCCGTACGATAAACCTGTATAGATTTCAGCCCAACCAATGTCTTCCCGGTCAATTGGCTCGACAGGACGTGCCAGGAGCTGGGCTTCGTATGCGAGAGCCTTGGCGATGAAGCCGCTTTGCCAGTCAATGAACGTGTGAATATCAACGCCGTGATACATTTCGTCCTCAGTCAATTTGATGAGCGGCCAAGTGGCTGCAACTTGGCCAAACTCCCATGCCCAGTGCTGAGGAGAAGTCACCGAAATGTCAGGGTCACTGTTGGGATATGTGTCGTCAAGCCAGTCACCCTCCTTTTCCTTGGCCGACGCCATGAGTGCAGCGCACATGTCCACGATCGCGCACCATTCAAAGGACTTGAGGGTCCTCGGGGAGTCAAGAAGCTCGCGAATTGCGGCGCTTGTAAGATGGCGATGCCAGCCGAGACCTGCCCATCCCAACGCTGCCCGAAACGTGCGAGAAATCCGAGATACGTGTTTGCATCTTCACTCCCTTCGGCCCTGAACTTGTCTCGCTGCGATTGAAAGAGCAGGTCAAAAATAAAGCCGTATTGAAGCAGACCTCGGCTTGCTTCCTTTCCAGGTGAACTGATGTCGTATTCGCGATATACTTCCCAGCCGTCTGAGAAATACGAGCCCAAAGGAGGGGCGTTGTCCTTATCCTCGTCGACCAGGTAATCTTCCAGGAGATCAGGGCATGTGCGCAGTACGCGTTCGATTCTGGGTCGCAATTGCTTGAGCCGCTCAGTCCATTCCGGCTCGTCATATGGGCTAAAGACGTCGGTGAACATGTACGCCACGTGGGCCGTGGCAATCATGTTGAGAGCAGTTTCCGCCATAGCCTCGCCGGATTCGATAGTCTCCAGTAGATGCTCAATCGGTTCCCCAATGACCGAAATACCCGACCGAGTCAGAATATGCTCAACGAACTCGTCGAAGACGCCTTCATTCGTTCGCGTACTGTCCTCTTCGGGTGTCCTTCTGCCGCTCCTTCTGCGTGCCGCCTATTGCGCTGCCTGTCCACAGGACCGGGATCGACGCCTATGATGGCATTGTAGGCCCCTGCCTCACCCGCGGGTCCTCACGCCCTACGTGGGCTAGGTTTGCGGCCCCTCTGCTATCCCGCTCCCCGCAACCATCGCCAGGCATCGGCTACGACGTCCACGGCGCGGTAGTTATCAAGCCAACGACCGCCGTGAAGCACGTACTCTTGCGCCTCTTTGAGCGCTGTCAGCGGGATCAGCCAGACCAGAGATCGGCGCCAGGTCAGTTCATACTCCGGCGCGAATAGGCGCGCGCCCGCCACGAAGACGAACCAGAACTCGAAGACATTTGGAAACAGCAGCAGCACCCATCGGTTGCCTATCGCTTCAAAGGCAATGACGCCGATGATGCGAAATGCAAACAGTGCTGCCGCGATGTTCCGGGGCGGGCCGCTCCACCGGAGGGCGACCCAGAGGAACGTCAGCATGTAGGCGAGGTCGAGCCATTTGTCGAGCGCCTGATAGTTTCGCACGCCTCCCATATCCAGGAGGTTCATCATGAACAGGTCGGAGAAGTCAATCAGGATGGCGGCGAGGGAGCCGGCAAACGCCCATCGGAGAACAAGCAGGGCGCCCGCAATGCGCACGGACGCGATGATGAATTCTTCCGCCGTCATGTGTGAGAGCGTACGGGACACGTCTGCGCGTGACCATCCGTAGCGTCGTCGGCGGGTCGCCCGGATTCCGGCTTTCGCCGGAATGACGAATGGGGAGATATTGACTGGCAATCGGGCTCGCGCCTCTGGGTGTGAGCTATCTTGTTGCGCCGCCGCGCGTTTAGGGAATGGACAGAGATAATAGAGCGGAACGACAAGACAGCCGCGGGTTGACATCAGTGAACCAGAAGGCGGAGATCCCTACGGGGAAGAGGAGCGGCGTGTGTTGAACACAGGACGGATTGGCGGACTGCGTTGGGGGATGGCCGGAGCGATCGGACTGATTGCCCTGATCCTGACGGGCGCCGTGGCGTGCATTTCTGAGACGCCTGACTCGGACTCCTCGCAGGGCATTTGGGTGACAGGCGCGGGCAGCATGGCCGCTACGCCTGACCTCGCCGTCTTGTCTCTTGGCGTCGAGTTTGAGGCCGACACAGTCAGCGACGCGCTTGCAGGCGGCGCCCGGTCAATGCAGGCGGTCATTGATAGCCTTCTCGCAGCCGGGGTCCCGGAGGAAGACATCCAGACGCGTCATTTCAGCGTCTCCACCCGTAGCGAGTGGAACGATTTGCTCCGCAGAAGCGAGATGACTGGATTCGCGGTGTCCAACATCGTAACGGTGGAAGTGCGGGATCTGGACTCCATCGGCGGTGTCATCGACTCCGCAGTGACGGCCGGCGGAGACGCCGCCCGTATTCACAACCTGTCGTTTCAGGTTGAGGACCCCGCCAACGCCGAACGAGAGGCCAGAGTCCTGGCAATGTCCGCCGCGCTGGAGCAGGCATCGCAGCTCGCCGAGGCTGCCGGCCTTGAACTTGGCGAGCCGTTCTCAATTGTCGAGTCGGGCGCCGCGCCCATCTTCAACGAGTCTGCTGAACTTATGCGTTCAACGGCCGCTTCGGTTGACTTCGCGGCGACTCCCATTCAGGTCGGTGAGCAGGACGTCATAATCTACGTGCGCGTCGGTTACGGAATCAACTGAACAGAGGACGTTGTCTGACTGCCGCCGCCGGTCGGGGATTCTCCCCATAGGCGGCGGTGCGCTATAGTAGCGACAGCGTTGCCACACTGGGGGAAGGGGCCTTTCTTGGTCCTCAATGATCGTGATATTCGCGCTGAGATCGAGCGCGGCCGGGTGATAATCGACCCTCTTAAACAGGAGGATATCCAGCCTGCGAGCGTCGATGTCCACCTGAGCGGCAAGATACTTGTCTTTCGGAACTCAAGACGACCGTTTATCGACATCCGTGAGGATGTGAGCGACCTCACTGAGATGGTGGACATTCGGGACGACGCCCCGTTTGTGCTTCATCCCGGCGAGTTTGTCCTGGGCAGCACCATAGAGGAGATCGGCTTGCCTGATGATCTTGTGGCGCGGCTGGAGGGCAAGAGCTCCCTCGGGCGCATCGGCCTGCTCATCCATTCCACCGCCGGCTACGTTGACCCAGGCTGGCGCGGCCGCCTGACGCTTGAGCTCAGCAACGTCAACAACCTGCCCATTACCCTGTATAGCGGGATGCCCATCGGCCAGGTCTCGTTCTCTCAACTGACCGGACCGGCTGAACGACCGTACGGCTCGGCCCAACTCGGCAGCAAATATCAGGGACAGGCAGAACCGACGCCGAGCCGTGCATACCGCGACTTCCGGACCAACGAGTGAGCGTCGAACAGCACTCGACCATGGATGCGTCACCCATGGAGCGGGCGCTTGAGCTTGGCAGGCGAGCCCTCGGCCTCTCCAGCCCGAATCCCGCCGTCGGGGCCGTCATCGTGCGTGATGGCGAGATCGTCGGCGAAGGCTTCACGCAGGAGCACGGAGGCCGGCACGCGGAAATTGTCGCTCTTGAGCAAGCCGGAGACCTGGCTCAGGGCGCCACGATGTACACCACGCTGGAGCCGTGCTCTCACCATGGTCGGACGCCGCCGTGCGTGGAAGCCATGATCGAGGCCGGGCTGGACGCCGTTGAGTTCGCCGTGCTGGATTCGCATCCCCTGGTCAACGGCACAGGGCGGCGCGCGTTGGAGGAGAGCGGCATCACTACGCGCGTCGGCCAGTGCGCGGACGAGGCGCGGCTGCATTTCCAAGGCTATTTCAAGCGCATTGCGACAGGGATGCCCCTCGTCATCGCAAAGTATGCGATGAGCCTCGACGGCAAGATCGCAACTTACACGGGCAGTTCTCAATGGATCACCGGAGAGGATGCGCGAGCCCGCGTCCATGAGCTGCGCTCCACTGTTGACGCCATCATCACCGGCGCCGGGACGCTCAGCCAGGATGACCCGCAGCTCACCGCGCGCGACGGCGACGGTCGTCCGCTGGATCGTCAGCCATTGCGGGTGATCGCGGATAGCCACGGACGGGCGCCAACGAATGCCCGCGTATTCCATGAGCCGGGACGCGTTCTCGTCGCGACGGCCTCAGATGACGCATGTCGCCCATTCAGGGAGATTGGCGAAAATGTATCCACCGTCGCATTCCCCGGCGAAGAGGGTCGCGTCGATCTGCCCGCTCTCCTCCGCCACCTAGGGCAAGAGGGCGCTCTTCAAGTTATGACGGAGGCGGGCGAGGCCCTGCTGGGCGCATTCTTTGACGAAGGTCTCGTTGATCAGGCGGAAATCTACATTGCGCCGCTGGTAATCGGCGGACGAGACGCCCGCGGGCCCGTCGGCGGCTCCGGAGTCGCCGACGTTGGCGACGCGCGACGCTTCCAGACCATGTCCATTGAGCGCATCGGCGCGGACATCGTGGCGCACGGCGTCCTTCGCAGGTGGGACGGAGAAACGGAGTAGAGTCGGGCGGCGTATAATGCAGGTTCACTGGCCGCGGCCATCCGTCGGCGGCCGGCGTGTGCAGACGCAATCAACGATCAATCAGCGGAGCGGCGCCGATGTTCACAGGAATTGTGGAGGAGGTTGGGCGGGTCTCGGTGATCGGCGAGGGAGTCCTGATCGTAGAGGCGGACATCACCCTGGCCGATACCCAGATCGGCGATAGCCTTTCTGTGAATGGCGCATGCCTCACGGTGACGGAGATGCGCGATGGCCGATTCTCTTTTGACATGATGCCGGAGACCATGCGGCGAACCGCGTTGGAATCGCTGGGCGCGGGCGGCGCCGTGAACCTTGAGCGCGCCGTCACGATGAACACCCGCCTGGGCGGGCACCTTGTCCAGGGGCATGTGGACGGCACCGGAACTGTCACGGAGATCACGCCGGAAGGGGACGCGCGCGTTGTGCGTATTTCCGCCCCGCCTGAGGTGATGCGTTATCTGGTGGAAAAGGCTTTCATCGCCGTCAACGGCATCAGCCTCACAGTGATGGCGTTGGATGAGGATTCATTCAACGTTTCCCTGGTGCGCCATACATATGAGCACACTGACCTTGGCGATGCCTACGTGGGAATGCCGGTCAATCTTGAGACGGACATACTGGCGAAATACACGGAACGGCTGTTGCACGGCGAACGAGAAGGAATGTCGGCTCTGACCGGGAAGGCTACAGGATGAGCATCGTAAGCGTAGAGCAGGCAGCCAACGAGCTCCGGCGCGGCGAGTTCGTCATTATTGTCGACGACGCGGAGCGTGAGAACGAGGGCGATCTCTGCATGGCCGCGGATGTCGTGACGCCTGAGAAGATCAATTTCATGGCGAAGAATGCCCGCGGGCTGATTTGCGTGCCGATGCTCGGCGACCGTCTTGATGAACTTAACCTGCCGCTGATGGTCAATGACAATACGACTCAGTTCGCAACGGCATTCACCGAGACCGTCGACGCCAAGGTCGGTGTCACCACCGGCATCTCCGCCGCCGATCGCGCCAACACCGTGAAAGCCCTTGCACACCCGGACACAAAGCCTGACGATCTGGCCCGACCCGGCCACATCTTCCCGCTTCGATACCGCGATGGCGGCGTGTTGGTCCGAACCGGTCATACGGAAGCGGTGATTGATCTCGTGCGGGCAGCCGGACTCCACCCTGCGGGCGTTATCTGCGAAATCATGAATGATGACGGGACAATGGCGAGGATGCCGGACCTGGAGATACTCTCCGAGCAATGGAATATCCCCATCGTCAGCATCGCTCAGATTATTGAGTACCGCAGGCAGCGAGAATTTCTGGTGGAAAGGCGCGGCGTTGCTGATCTTCCCACCCAACACGGCATTTTTCGCGCCTACGGTTATGCGAGCGTCACCGACGCAAAGGAGCACGTTGCGCTGGTGATGGGCGATATCAGCGCCGACGAGCCTGTGCTGACCCGCGTCCATAGCGAATGCGTGACCGGCGACGTGTTCGGGTCAATGCGCTGCGACTGCGGGGAGCAGGTTGATCTGGCCCTGCAACAGATCGCCGCGGCGGGCAGCGGCGTCTTTTTGTATATGCGACAAGAAGGCCGGGGCGTCGGCCTCCACAACAAGCTGCGCGCCTATGCCCTTCAAGACTCCGGCCTGGACACGGTGGAAGCCAACGTCCGCATCGGCTTCCAGCCGGACCTGCGCGACTATGGAATCGGCGCGCAAATCCTCGTCGATCTCGGGGTGCGCAAGCTCAAGCTCATGACGAACAACCCGCGCAAGATCGTCGGTCTTGACGCATTCGGCCTGGAGCTAGTTGAGCGCGTGCCGATTGAGATCCCGCCAAACTCGTTCAATCGGCGCTACCTGGAAACGAAGCGCGACAAGATGGGCCACATCCTGCCCGGCATGGCCGGCATCGCTTCCCCACGCGAGCAAGTCGCGCCCCCGGATGAATCCTGAATACGCTCAACCACGCTCGCGCCTAAGCTCGCTATAACCATGGCCCCGAATCAGATAGAGGCCTCCCACGCTGGCGCCGGACTGCGGATCGGCGTCATCATTGCGCGATTCAATGAGCTGATAACCGACCGTCTGGCTGACGGCGCGCTGATCGCCCTGCGGGAGCACGGCGTCGCCGACGATATGGTTGACGTTGCCCACGTGCCGGGCTCGTTTGAGATTGCCTCCGCCGCGATGGCGATGGCGAGCTCAGGCCGCTACGACGCCATCGTTTGTATTGGCGCCGTCGTCCGGGGCGAGACGTCCCACTTCGACTACGTCTCCATGGCCGTGACGCAGGGCGTCAACCGTGTGGCGCTGGACACGGGCGTCCCCTGCCTCTTCGGCGTCCTGACGACGGACACGATGAACCAGGCGCTGGCGCGCTCCGGCGCCCCTCACAGCAACCGCGGCTATGATGCAGCCGTGGCCGCCATAGAAATGGCCCGCCTGCTGCCTGCTATCAGGCGCGAGTAGCTAACTTGCCGGCATCAGGCCGGCAACCTGTCAGCGGGATTTCCCTGGGCTAACGTCGCCATTCAGGCGAAAGCCCGGATCTTCATGGGGCGCGGACTGCGCCCAGTGTCAAGAAATACCTGTGGCGCAGAGTCGTCGCCCTGCGCCACAGGCTGCCGAGCAGTTTACTAGCTCCCGCCTTTGACGGCTGTCGAGAGCTCCGTGCCGGGGGAGAACCCGACTCGATCATGGGCTTTGACGACGGTGGGCTGGCCGGCTTGCGGGCCCCACAGCGGGCGCACCGTCCGTTCTTTGATCTTGCGGATCTCAAAGCTGCCGAATCCAGTGATCACAACGCGATCGCCGCGGGCCAGGGATTCCTGAATCGCCGACGTCACCGCATTAAGCGCGGTCTCGCCCGAGGAGCGTGTCCCGCCCATGCGTTGCGCGACGATGCCGGAAAGATCGCTCTTGCGAACTGTCTGCGCCATCGTGGACCTCCTATCACTCAATTCCCATCCAACGAAACGATGCGGATCATGAGAACCCGCGACAAAAACCTACCATAACGCCGACGCCGAATCAATCCTCTCCACAAGGCCCGCTCGCAATTGCTGGCGGGAAACCACGTGGGCTGGCCATTCATGCGCGCGCACGCCGTCGCCTGGCGGCCCAGAGGCTTCATATCTTGACGGAGCCCGCATAAGGGCATGTTATGTCATATATCATACACCTCTTTGGGGTAATCAGCTGCACATGCAGCGTTTCTCTTCCTTTAATACGATATGCCGGCAGCGGTTTTCGGAGAGCGCCTATTTTCCGGCTAATAACGCCTGTCAACTAGTTTGGGCGCATCAACCGACATGGCGTCGCCCTGCGACGAATGAGCCGTGCATTTGCGGGAATGGCAAGGTGGATGAGCGAAAAGCCGCGCCGGGCGCCTCGCGATGGTGGCCCGGCGCCTACGGGCGTCCCGTGATCCTTCGTCCGCTGGCGTATGCTGGGGGGACACGGAATCCCTCCGATTCTTATGGCCTTAGCTTACACATTAGGATTGCGCGCCCTCAGCCTATTTGGGGTGCTGCTTGTTGTACTGCTCCTAGTTGTCGTCACCCTCGGCGCGACGGGCTTTTCTGACCGCATGCTCACGGCCATCGTCTCCGAGGAGATGCGGGGAACGCGTCAGGCTCTGGCGGAAACCATCAAGGACCCGGCGCGGCTTGAGGAGACGCTGACAGAGCGGCGCGCGGAGCTGGAGGAGTTCTACGGCCTGGATCGGCCCTGGTATACGCGGCTGCCGGGGATGGTTGGTCGGGTGCTGACGCTTGATCTTGGCTCTGCCCGCAACCTCCGCAGCTTTGACGGGTCGTCGCGCGTCATCGACATTGTTCTGGAGCGCGTTCCCTATTCGATCATGCTCGTTACGACCTCGCTTGTGATCACGGCCGTTATCGGGCTCTGGGTTGGCGCCAAACTGGCCACGCGCGTCGGAACGGCCGGCGACAAGTTCGCCTCCTATCTGGCCGCCGCATCCAATGCGCTTCCGGCGTGGTGGGCTGGGATTCTGCTCATCCTCGTCCTGTCATTCCAGCTTCATATATTTCCGTCCGGCGGGCTCTACAGCTCTCCTCCCGCAGAAGGTGGCTTGCTGCGATTCATGGACCTTTTGTGGCATGCCGCGCTGCCCATCCTGACGCTCGTCGTTGTGTCGGTTGGCGCATGGACGTATGTGGTTCGAACCATGCTTCTCAACACGGCGCAGGAGTTTCACGTCACGGCGGCGCGGGCGAGGGGGTTGCCGGAGGGCCAGGTCATGCGACGACACATCCTCAGAGTGGCCGCCCCGCCCATTGCAACGAATATCATCCTCGCTCTCACTGGCTCCATCGGCGGCGCAATACTGACGGAGACGGTCTTCAACTGGCCGGGAATGGGCCGCCTCTATTTCGACGCCATCACGACGGCTGACGAAGCCGTCATTGTCGCGCTGACCTTCCTGTTCACGCTGATGTACATCGTGGCGCGGTTTGTCCTTGAGGTGCTGTATGTCGTCCTTGATCCGCGCGTGAGGTACACGGCGCAATGAGGCCGGGGGAGGCGTTGCGCGTTGTCCTCCGGTCCGGATCCGGTCGACTCGGCGCAGGAATGCTCGTTGTCCTCGTGCTGGTCTCCGTAGCAGTGCCCTTTTTCTACCCCCTGGACTTTGGCCTGCGGTTCTGGAACAACCCAATTGCGTGGGCAGACAACCCCAAGGCCGTGCCGCCGGCATGGACAGCGCTGTTCAGCGATGAGGCGCCGCGGCATCGGGTCTTTGACGCGGACGAACCCTCACAGGTCATCGATTCAGCCGCCGCGCAGACCCACATCTACTCGTTCCCATTCGACTACCAGGCGGAAGAGCCGCCAACCTTCCTCTCCGTCTCCGTCGGCGCCGTGACGTTCCATGATCGTCCTCCCGTGCTGTCTATGACGTTGACGCGGCCGGATGGGCGGGCGGCAACCGTGCTGCAGGAGAGCCTGCGGGGCCGCAGGCCGGACGAGACGCTGCCAGTCACGCGCTTTGCTGAAGATCCGCATCGGATATTTCTCTCCGGCGATCAGAACGCCATCACGGCTGCCTCGGAATTCCTGATGCGGGAGTTTGGCGTTCGCCTCTCGGCATCGGAACTGCAGGGACAATTGCAGAGCGTGCTGTTCGGTTCGCCCTCGCCGGATGTCGAGGATGGATTCACGCCGCTTCGAGGCGACTACACCGCGACAATTCGCATCGTGACGTATGATCCGCGGGACAGCGTTGAGAGCGTCCGGTTTGTGGCGGCGGGCGGCGTCTTTGGCCTAATGGGGACTGATACGCAAGGGCGCAATCTCGCGACCGGTCTGCTATTCGGTTTTCCTGTGGCGCTGCTAATCGGCGTCATCACCAGCGTGGCGGCAACCATACTCGGAACCTTCTTCGGCATCCTTAGCGGATTCTCCGGCGGCAAGACGGATACAATCATCCAACGCCTGTCCGATGTGATGACCAACATCCCCCTGCTGCCCATCCTGATCTTCCTGATCTTTGTGCTGGGCCAAAAACTGTGGCTTGTAATGACGATACTCGTGATATTCGGTTGGCCGGGTCTGACGATCATCCTCAGATCGATGGTCCTACAAGTGCGATCGGGCCAGCTTGTTGAAGCGACGCAGGCGCTGGGGGCTTCTCGATGGCGCATCATGTTTCGGCATGTTCTCTTTCAGATGGCGCCCTTCATCGTGGCGCAGATGATTTTCTTCACTCCGGCGGCCATCCTCGCGGAGGCGGGCCTGAGCTTTCTCGGCCTCGGCGATCCATCCCTGCCCACGTGGGGGCAAATCCTTGAGCAGGGCTTCCGCACGGGCGCCATATTCGTTGGATACTGGTGGTGGATACTCCCGCCCGGCATCCTTATTGTCATCACGGCCATGACATTCGTCCTGCTTGCGCTTGCGATGGAGCCCGTGCTTAATCCACGACTAAGGAGTCGAGCGACATGAGCGAGCGCCCCGACAACGGCGAACCGCTGCTTTCCGTGCGGGACCTGCACCTGTCCTATGCCGCGGAGCGCAACGATGTACGGGCGGTTGATGGAGTCTCCTTTGACCTGAAGGCGGGGCAGACGCTGGCGATTGTCGGGGAATCCGGCTCCGGGAAGACTAGCCTTGCGCTCGCCCTCCTGCGACTTCTCCCGCGCAATGTCTCTCGCTTTGAAGGCTCAATCCTGCTCCAGGGCCAGGAGTGCATGAGCCTCTCCGACAATGCCTTTCGAGAATCCGTGCGATGGAAACAGATATCCATGGTCTTCCAGGGCGCGACGGAGTCCCTGAATCCCGTCTACCGAGTCG
Source organism: Dehalococcoidia bacterium (assembly GCA_965237465.1). GTDB lineage: Bacteria > Chloroflexota > Dehalococcoidia > UBA6926 > UBA6926 > VXMO01. Next base: position 1,378,899 of record OZ250138.1, on the reverse strand, counting down.
GACGCCAGATTGGGGAGACGTTGACGGCGCGCGGAGACTACTCACGATCAGAGGCAGATGAGAAGTCGCGCAGCCTGTTGGAGATGGTTCGTCTCCCGCCTGAGACGTTCAGCCGCTACCCGCATGAGCTGAGTGGAGGGATGAAGCAGCGCATCGCCGTCGCATCGGCTCTGGCGCTTGACCCGGCGCTGATTCTGCTGGACGAGCCGACGTCCGCCCTTGACGTCGGAGTTCAGGCGCAGATCATGAATCTCTTCAAGCGACTCAAGGCGAACCTGGACATCGCATCCGTGTTTATCACGCATGACATCGCGTTGGCGAGCGATCTGGCGGATACCATTGGCGTCATGTATGCGGGACGCCTTGTTGAGATCGGGCCGTCGGAGGACATTCTCCTCTCTCCGTCGCACCCCTACACTCAGCGGCTTCTGGCGGCCATCCCGCGCCTGCGTTCCGATGCCCCGCTTGAGTTCATACCGGGCGCGCCCCCCGATCTGTCCGATCCGCCGCAGGGATGCAGCTTCCATCCGCGGTGCCAATTCGCATTTGACCGCTGCAGGCAAGAAACGCCGCCCGCATTCACTACGAAAAGCGGCGAGTCTCTGGCCAGATGCTGGCTGCTGGACGAGGCGACCTCGTGACCGATCAATCTCGCCCCGGTCAACGTCAATCGGGGGCTCCGCCGATGTTGGAGCTTGATGACATATCGATGCATTTTCGTTCTCGCGGGCAACGCTTTCGCACGTCCATCGTGAAGGCTCTGGACGGCGTTTCACTGTCTCTGGACCGGGGCGAAACCGTGGCAATCGTGGGCGAGTCAGGATGCGGCAAGACGACGCTTGGTCGCGTCTCGCTCAGGCTATTGGCGCCGACATCGGGGCGCGTCGTGTTTGACGGCGAGGACGTGACCGACCTGCCGGAGCGCCACCTCAAGGTCTTCCGGCGTCGCGCGCAGGGCATCTTTCAGGACCCGTTCAGCAGCCTTGATCCCTACATGACCATTCGGCAGATCGTCGAGGAGCCGTTGGTCATCCACAATGCGGGATCCGGCGCACAACGGCGTGAGCGGGTGGAGTGGGCTCTTGACGAGGTCCGACTCCGTCCCGCCGCAGAGTTCCTTGACCGTTTTCCGCATGTCTTGTCCGGAGGCCAACGGCAGCGCGTGGGAATCGCCAGGGCGCTTGTCCTGACTCCCGACTACATGCTGGCGGATGAGCCGGTGTCCATGATTGATGCCTCAAGCCGGGCAGAGATTCTCACGCTCCTGGGCGAGCTGCAGGAGCGACACAGGATCGGCTACCTCTACATCACGCATGACATCGCGACGGCGCGGCACTTTGCGCCAACGGCCGCCGTCATGTACCTGGGCCGCATCGTTGAGCAAGGACCGACGGCGGAGTTGATCAACAATCCTCTGCATCCATACACCAGGGGACTGCTGGATGCTGTGCCGGACCCCGATCCCGCCAACAGGCTGAGCGAGCGGCCTGTCATCGCCGGCGAGGCCCCCAGCTCGGCGAACATTCCGACCGGGTGCCGATTCCACCCCCGATGCCCCGCATTCATGCCAGGCCTTTGTGACGTTGTCTCGCCCAAGCTCATGGAGATTGAGCCGCAGCGCATGGTGGAGTGCCACCTGTATGGAGAAGAGGGGCGCCAACGAGCGGAGGCCGCTGAAGGCCAGACGACGGAGGCCGTCGATGCCCCGGATGATGGGCCGAAGGTTTGACGCTCCAGACCGTCCTCGGCATAATTTGGGAGCGACTGTGGTAGGAGCGTAGCTCAGCCCGGAAGAGCGACGGTCTCCAAAACCGTTGGTCGGGGGTTCGAATCCCTCCGCTCCTGCCAGCGCGCCGCACGCCCTGTCTCAGTTTCCGTAACGCGTCAACGGGCGGGCCAGCGAATACGGACGCAAGCCGAGGTGGTGGAATCGGTAGACACGCTGTCTTGAGGGGGCAGTGGGCGAAAGCTCGTAGGAGTTCAAATCTCCTCCTCGGCACCACCCTCAGGACATTGGGGCAGCAAAATCAGGGCGCAGGCGCGACGCAGGATGAAGGGCGTCAGGCCAAGGGCGACGTAGCCAAGTGGTTTAAGGCGGGGGACTGCAAATCCCCTATTCGTGGGTTCGAATCCCGCCGTCGCCTCCATTCAATCCCATCGGCCCGGATGCGCGCACAGAGGCAACTCGGCAGCTACTCTTCCACGCGTTGAATGACGCCGATGATGTTGCCCTCAGGATCAACCAGGCCGCCCACCTTTATTCCGAATCCGGGGACCTCTTGCGCCGGTCCATGGGACTGTCCACCAAGCTCAATGGCCCGCGCCGCATACGCGTCCGCGTCATCAACCTCCATGTAGAGGCGGATACCGGGCTTGTCCTGCTCATTCTCCCTGTCATGGTTGTAGATGGCGCCGTTGATGCCCTCGTCGCCGTCCTTGGCGCTGACGAGGCCGTACGACATCGGATTGTCAGCGTCGATCGGCCAATCAAAGAGCTTCCCGTAAAAGTCCTGCAACGCCCTGGCGTCGCGCGCGGCGATCTCAAAGTGTGCGATAGGTCTCGGCACTATCGTCTCCTCTCCGATTCTAATTCTTGCGCCTGTTCCTAGCTGTCCAGCTCGACGTCACTGACGTTCAGGAAGCCCTGTGCGTTCACAAAGAGATTGCGCACCCGATCGGCAACAAGCAGGTAGTCGGCGCCAAACTGGAGGGGCACAGCAACCGCTTCCTCCACCAGCGCGCGTTCAATCTGCTGGTACAGCTCTAGGCGATCATCGCCGGCGGTGCGGGCTTCCTCCAGGAGAGCGTCGATTTCCGGAGAACCTGCCTTTCCGGCGTTCTTTTCGGACCCAGTGTGGAACAGCGTATCGAGGAAATTGTGCGCGTCCGGGTAGTCCGCTATCCATCCGTACTCGTACATGTTTGCGCCCATGATCTCTTCGTTACCTTCGAGAATCCTCGACAGGCCGTAGAAGTAGGACTGCCCAAACTCCTGATACACAATCCGCACGCCCAGATTTTCCTCCCACATGGCGAATGCGGCGCGCTGGACGGGGTTGATCGAGCCGCCGAGGGCGACAAAGATGGCCGGCCTGTCCTCCATTTGCCCGTACTCGGTGCTGTCAAACAGAGCCTTCGCGCGCTCCGGGGTGTACGGAATCGGCGCGATATTCTCATCGTAGCCGGGCAGGCCCGGCGGCATGAAGCCCTGCGCAATCGCCACTTCCTCCGCGTCGTCCCCATAGATTGCCTCGCGGTCCAGAGACCACAGAAAGGCCCTGCGGACGTCCTGATCATCGAATGGAGCTATGGCGGTATTGAATCCCAGATAGGAGACGCTAAGAGCCGGCGTTACGGCTACGTTGTCAAGAAGCGGGCTTTCTTCCTCTTGAAGAGCCTGGTAGCTCCGCAAAGAAAGGGTCGTGGCATCGACGACGCCTTCCTGGATCATGGGAATGGGCAGTCCGGAGTGGAACAGGTACACAACATTTCTCACGTTGGGCTGTTCGCCGTGATAGCCCTCGTATGCGCGCAGGTGCATCGCCCGGCCCTGAATGAAATCTTCAAGCCGATATGGACCCGTTCCGATTGCCGCGTGCCACCACGGGTTTTCAACGTCGCTATCTTCAGCATCCGTTTCCGAGCTCGGGGGCGTTGGTTGCGCTTCGTACACGTTGTCCTCCTTGAGGACGGACGCGTAGGTATGCGAGAGCTTGGAGAGAAAGTAGCTCTTCGGAGCATCGATGGTGACAATGAGGGTGTCGTCGTCCTGCGTCGTCACTCCTGATATGGAGTCAGCCTCGCCTGCGGCGTACTCGCGGGCGCCGACGATGTCATCGAGGTAGGGGAGCGCTCCGCCGGGGATCGTCAGGTCCGGGCTGAGCGCGCGCTCCCATGAATACACGACGTCATTCGCAGTCACGGACGTGCCGTCATGGAACGTGGCGCCTTCCTTGATCGCGAATGTGTACGTGAGGCCGTCGTCGGACACCGTCCACGTCGCGAGATCCTCGGCGGGCTCAAGATCGTCATTAAGCCGCACGAGGCCGCCGAAAATGTGGCCGATGTACTGTGCCGATCCTGACTCAGTGGCCAGGGCGGGGTCCATTGTCAGAGGGCCAAAGTCAAGGTAAAGGACAAGCGCCTCTTCACGTTGGACGCCAAAAGGCTGCAGGTCGGCGATTGCGAGACTGGTTGCAAACTCGTCCAGGGCATCAAAGTTGCGTTCATACTTGATGCGGGGGGCCTGCACTTGCAGGCCGATGTTTACAGTTCCCTCCGCCACAAAGGTAAGGACGCCGCGCACCTCATTTGAGCCTGTGCCGAATCCATACAGGGTCTGGTAAACCTCCGCCCCGTCCTCTATCGCGAGCCACGCTTCGGTAATCGTTCTGAATCCGCTGAGGCCGGCTAGCGAGTTTACTTGATCCATGGCGACCTCATCAGCTGGCGTTGGCTCCTCGCGGTAAAGGACAAGGATTCGCACCTCCACGTCCTCATCCCCAGTGTCAAATTCTGTGACGACGCCCCGTGGCCCCGTTGTGGGGCGCGACGCTGTCCATGTTTCAGGGATGCGAACGGAGTATCCGTACAGGCCATCGTGATACGTCCTGAATTCCCCGCTAATAGGTGCTTGCGTTTCGGGGTTTTCAGCCGTTCCAGTAAGTGCAGGGACGACCGTGGGCGACGGCGCGACGATCGTTGCCGGAACCGGCACGGGAGTCAAAGCCGGCGTGGCCGTTGCGGGAACGACCGTTCCGGGCGTCGGCGTTTCCTCTGAAGCGTCTTCGGTTCCCTGACACGCAGCCAGGAGAAACGCAAGCGAGATGGCAAGACCGAACAGGGCCATGAAATGTCGCCTGAGGTTGCGACTACCGAGCACCTTTGGCACAGTGCATTCTCCCAAGATTGATTATGTGCGAGCCGCGAACGATGTATCGTAGGGGGTCAATTCAACTATTATGATACGTGTTGGATTCCGTTACCAAATGATCCAGCAGCGGTTGTCTTTTCGCTTTCGTCCAGTTCAAGCGGGCCGAGCCCGCGGAGGTGTCGATTTTATGTGGCGGAATCCCACCCGTCTTATTCTACTAACGGCTGTGGTCCTGTCTCTGTTAGCTGTTTCCCAGTCCGCTTCCGTAATTGCGGACGACGGCAACGGCGCGGAACGGCCGGCCAATCTGTCCAGCATCCTGACGCCGGACTACCCCTATCTCGCCCCTGACGTCCTCGCCTTTCGCGAGAGGACAACGCTGCTGCTCTCCGGCCGCGCGTCGCTCATTGCGCAGGGACTGGACCCGGCATCGGCCGGCTGGGGGGCGCAGCAAGCGGGGAGCAGCGGCCCAGTGACGGCGCAGCCGTCTGCCCCCTCCGTGCAGGGCGGCGTCCTTGTGCCGTACCGCGATCCCTCCGCGCGATTCAGCCGTAATATCCTGATCCCAACGGACTTCAGTACGGCGCCGCTCCAGACGGAGCCGCATTTGACGGTTGATCCCGCTGACTCGGATCACATCATCGCGGGCATGATCGACTACAACTTCCCCGGCATCACCACGTATGTCACGTACGACGGAGGCGTGACCTGGGAAGGACCGACCGTGATCAAGCGCCCCAGAGAGGAATTGGGCGCGGCCGGGGACCCGGTCTTGGCCTTCGATCGCGAAGGAAACGTATTTGCGACGTTCATCTCGCTCGACGTGGAGGAGTTCACCGTCGGGAATCTCATCGGCGCCGCAACGGTTTCCAGCATGGCGCTCAGCGCATCGTCTGACGGCGGCTTCACGTGGACTGAGGGCTCCCCCGCAGTGCGCAGCCAGGTGTCATCCGAGTTCGAACTGGATGCCCAAGGCAGAACTCGCGGCTCGGTCTCTGTCAGCTTCCTGGACAAGCCCTGGCTGGCCATCGGCCCGAATCCTGATGAGCCGGATTCGGACATCATCTACATCACGTACACCAACTTCAACACGACCTACCGCATCGCCTACACTGATGAGCTCGCGTTTCTCACTACGCCTGTCCTCGAAACGACAATTGAGATGGTCAAGTCTGAAAACGGCGGCATCACGTGGTCGCTGCCGCAGGTTGTCAGCCCCATCATACGGCAGGTGTTTGACGTCAACGGGCAGGGCCAGGCCGATCCTGACGAGACTGCGGCCGACCTGCAATCGCCGGACATAATCCCCAACGGGCAGGTCATCGAGAGCCGCAAGAGAATACTCCAGGGCTCTTACGTGGCCACGCACACGGACGGCACGGTCTACGTGTCATGGATGGATTCCACCGATGACGGGCCGTTTGAGGGTCTTGCGCAGATCTACGTTGCTGAATCAAAGGACGGCGGAGAATCGTTTGAAGATGGACGCCGCGCCGCTAATTTCCTTGAGCTGGGCTACACCCCTCGCAGCACCTTCTTCCGATTCTGGGGCTCTTCTTTCTCACGCCTCGCGGTAGGGCCTGAGGGACAGCTTTACCTGATTTTCTGCGCGGCCCCGTCTGGCGACCCGTCAGATGATTCCGATGTTTACATGGTCCGCTCCATGGACCGAGGCGCAACGTGGAGTCGGCAGATCAGGGTGAATGACGATGAGACGTCCGGTGTACAGTTCTTTCCCGCAGTGGACGTCTCGCCGAACGGCAATGTCCACGTCATGTGGGGCGACACCCGCGACGACCCCGGCATAGATCTTCGCTACCACATTTACTACGCCGTCTCTGAGGACAACGGGCAATCATTCGGCATCAACTCCCGAGTGACGGATTCCTCCTCCAACCCGAACTACGGGTTCCCAGGAGGGCAGTTCATTGGCGACTACTTTGGGCTGGACGCGACGGATGAGGACGTCTACATGGTGTGGGCGGACACGCGGCTGGGCGAGTTCCAGGGAACGAATCAGAAGATCGGGTTCGCCCGCATGAGACAGATGCCCAGCCCGTCCATCTTCCTTAGTCCATCACGCGGCGCGTCCGCCACGCCCGTCACTGTCCAGGGATTCAACTACCAGGCGGATCAGGATGTGTACATCCTCGTCGGCGGCGTCCTGGTGTCGCAGCTGGAAACCAACTCGGAGGGCCGATTCAGCACGCAACTCTTCTTCCCGATCGCAGGCGAGGGGGCGCAGACCGTTGCGGCGCTTGACGCCTCAGGAAACTCCGCCATCGCGTCCTTCTACAACGAGTTCGGTTTCGACAACATCGCTCAAACGGCTCGCGACGTGGAGTTGATCAAGGAGGCTCTGAGCGCTGAGACGCTTGCAGATATTCGCGAGGCCCTCAATCGAATTGAGGAATCCGGCGCTGGCGGCGGATCCAATGGTTCCTCCGGCGGCTGCAGCACCGGCAACGCGACGGCCGATATGGCGCTCGTCGGTCTACTGGCGCTCGGCATCATCGGCGCCGCGCAACTAAACTCACGGCGTCGTCGGCGGGCGCAAAATGGAGACGATTCCGATGCGTAGCGTTTCAGTGAAACACCGCAGACCCTTGTGGAGGACTCTCCCACTCCTGGCGGCTCTTATCGCCGTGCTCATTCTGTCAGCGCTTGTCGGCAGCGGCACGGCGCTCGGCCAGGATGCCGGCTCGTATGAGCCGCCTCATGACCGCCCCGGCCCGGCGGTGGACACGCTCCAATATCGATCGTTCAACGTGGACCTCGCCCCGCAGGAATTGCAGCGGGACGCGATGGACATGTACATCTTCAACCTCAAGACGGATGCGGCTCAGGCCCTCCGCGACGATCCAACAATCAAACTGTACGAAGCGCCCGCGTCCACGATCTCTCTGGTCCTGAATCCGGCGCCGGCTCCGGAGGGCCAACTCAATCCCTTCTCCATTCCGGAGGTCCGCCGGGCGATCCAGCACCTGGTGAATCGTGATTTCATCACGCAGGAGATTTACAAAGGTCTCGCGCGCGCCATGTACACGCACGTCAACCCGTTCGACTTCGACTACACGGTCATTGCGGAGATGCTTGCCCGGCAGGATCTCACGTATGATCCGGAGCGCGCTCGCGCCGCTATTGCGGACGCCATGCAGGGCGCCGGAGCGGAAATGGTCGATGGCGCGTGGAACTTTAACGGAGAGCCGATTCGCCTGCAATTCATCATTCGCGTTGAGGATGAGAGGCGCGACGTGGGCGACCTGATTCGCGCGGAGCTGGAGGGCGCCGGATTTCTGATATCGCCCATATACCATCAGTTCGGTCCGGCCATTCTCAAGGTCTACAGCACGGACCCGCAGCTGTTTGAGTGGCACCTGTACACGGAGGGGTGGGGACGCGGCGCAGCGGAGCGCTATGACTCCGCCACCATCAACCAGATGGCCGCGCCCTGGCTCGGCAACATGCCGGGGTGGCAGGAGGGCGGTTTCTGGCAGTATGAGAATGCGCGGCTGGATGACATCGGCCAGCGGATATTCAAGGGCGACTTCCAGGATCAGGCGGAACGTGACGTGCTCTATCAAGAGGCGACCCGGATTTCCGTTGAGGATTCCATCCGTATCTGGCTCGCGACGATCGTGACGACGTTCCCGTCGGATACGGACATTGTCGGCGTGACGGAGGACGTTTCCGCCGGACCCAAGCTGCAATGGACGTTCCGTGAGGCCTACATTCCGGGCCAGGACACGCTGACCGTCGGCCACCTTTGGGTGTGGACGGAGCGCAGCACGTGGAACCCGGTATCCGGATTCGGAGATGTCTATAGCAGCGACGTGTGGCGCAACCTTGTTGATCCCGCCGTCACTCGCCATCCATTCACAGGCACGCCAATACCAATGCGCGCCTCATATGTCGTTGAGACGGCGGGCCCGTCCGGCAGGCTGCCGGTGCCCTCTGACGCCCAGATGTGGAACGCCGAGACCAAGCAGTGGACGAACGTTGGATCGGGTGTAGAGGCCAGATCAAGGGTCGTCTTTGACTACAGCAAGTACTTCCAGGCGCCCTGGCACCACGGGCAGCAGATCTCAATGGCGGACGTCATCTATGGCATCTACCAAACGAACGACCTGGTCTATGGTCCGGAGAAGTCCCAGATTGAATTCGCGCTGTCGACTGTTACCAAGCCGCTGCTGGACACCTTCCGCGGTTACCGGATCATTGACGAAAACCACATCGAAGTCTACGTGGACTACTGGCACTTTGTGGACGACTACATTGCCGAATACGCCGTGCCGACGGGCTTGAGCATGCCATGGGAGGTGTACGCCGCCATGGATGACGTCGTGTTCAATCAGCGTCGCGCCGCGTATAGCAACACCTCCGCACAGCGTTTCGGCGTCCCGTGGCTCAGTCTTGTACAAGATCGAGACGCGCGCACCGTGGACAGGACGCTAGGCCAGTTGGAGAGAGACGGGTTCGTCCCGACAGATGCGCTGACTTTCGGCGGAGAAACCTACGTGACTGAGGAGGAGGCGATTGCGCGATATCAGGCCGCGCAGGCCTGGTTTGATGAATTTGGCCTGATGGTTATCAGCAATGGCCCGTTCCAGCTGCATAGATTTGACCCGCCTGCCCAATTCGCCGAGCTGCGCGCGTTTCGGCATCCCGACTATCCTTTTAAGCCGGGTGACTGGTACTTCGGCGCTGCCCAAGGCATTAGTCTGCAGCCGTCCGGCGCACAGGCGATCACCATTGGCCAGCCGCTGGATGTCCTGGTGACGGCGGATGGCCCCGGCGTCCTTGGCCTGCGTTACGTCTGGGCAGATCCCGCGACAGGCAACGTCGTCAAGGCCGGCGAAGCAACCGGGCCCGACGCCTCAGGCGCGTTTTCGGTCTCCTTCAGCGCCGGTGAAACGGCTGCGCTCGCCCCCGGCCTGTATCGCCTTTCCTTAACTGCCTATAGCGATGAACTGTCTACCGTCGCTGAGCGTCTGCTCACCGTGGAGGCCTCGGCGACCGGCGCAGCCTCCACCCCAGGGGTCGGAGACAACGGTGGATCCGCGACGGATTCCGACAATGGCTCCGGAGGATGCGGCATCGGCGGGGCAACGTCGGATGTTCTGATTATTGGCGGCCTCCTGCTCGGGCTTGTCGCCATGGCACGTCGCAGGCGGCCTCGCTCTGCGCAGCGCAATCACGCGGATTAGGGTTAAGCGGGTTAGGCGAGTTCAACGGTCGTTTACGTCGTTCAAGTCTGTCGAACGGAATGGTGGGTTGGAGTTACCGAGCGTGATCAGCTGCACGTTTTCATCCGTTGCACGCCTCGACGCCGCCGTCAACGCGCGGCCGAGGCGCTGCGCCGTCGCCACCGCGACCAGCCGCCCCTCGCTCGCATTGGACACGATCTGGCTGGAGACGAACACGGCGACGGGGATCTCGTCCTGCGCTAACTCACTCCGGTAGGCGCCGACCGTTGCACATGCCTGAGCAGTATCGGCGAGCGCGAGAATAGTTCCCGAGTGCATGAAGTCATTGTTCGCCGTTCTGAGGCCGGCGCCGCAATCCGTTTCTGGGGTGTTATCCATGAAATGGAATTTTGCTCTCGGCCTTGCGCCTCTCACGGCGATGGAACGGAGCCAATGCGCTGAGGACGCTCCACGTACTGAAGGCTGCGAAATGAGTCCGGCCCCGCTGAGCATAGTCACGAACGAACAGGGCTCGGGCGGCCTCGGAAAGTGATTTCAGGCTGCGTTTCACCCTCCGCGAGTGTCGGCAGCCTTGCGGGGGCCGGTCTAGGAGGGACGCCCCACAACTTTAAATCTCGTCAAAAACGTTTTCTTAACAGGCCATTTAGTGGCTGCGGGCAGTTGCCACATCATTTTCAGGACGGTACAATAAGCACCGATGCAAACTTCATGAATGCTGCCCAGCGGGAGGTGATGGATGACCGTCGGTTTCGGATGGAAGCGACTCGGCGTCATATCGATTTTGATAGGAGTCACACTTGTGGCTGTTGGTTGCGCAGGCGATGCCGGTCCTCAAGGGGACCAAGGCTCCCAGGGTCCCGCCGGCGCCATTGGCCCTGCAGGTTCTCAGGGGCCAATAGGACCGGCAGGTCCGGCAGGCTCCGCAGGACCACAGGGATCGCAAGGTGACAATGGAGACAAGGGAAACCAAGGTGACCCGGGAGGGCCACAGGGAATCCAGGGATTACAGGGACTACAGGGTCCCCAGGGAGCCCAGGGACCTCAGGGGCCTCAGGGTGAGAAGGGCGATATCGGAACGCCTGGCCAGGATGGAGCCAAGGGCGATCCCGGTGGACCTCCAGGGCCAGTAGGTCCGCAGGGTCCGGTTGGTTCGCAGGGACAGATCGGGGACTCCGGACAAAAGGGCGACACAGGTCCTCAAGGACCGCAGGGTCTGCAGGGTGAAACTGGACCACAGGGCCCGCCAGGACCGCTGGGGCCTCAAGGGCAAGTAGGGCCGGTAGGACCGGCGGGTAATGTAGGACCTCCAGGCCCCAGGGGACCTGAAGGGGCTCCCGGATCTGCAGGCCAGCGTGGTGTTGCAGGCCCGAAGGGCGAGGCAGGGCCTCATGGTCCTCAAGGGCAACAGGGACCTCCAGGCATAAGCGGGTCTGAGATCGTGGTACAGGTCACGGCAGCGAACAGCACCGACAAGGCCATGACTGTCCGATGCGCCGGAGGCAAGGTTGCGACGGGCGGCGGCGCGCGAGTCTTGGGAGCGATCGGTTCTGCCGATGCCGAGATTCCTGCGGGCGTAGCGATCGTGGCCTCGTATCCAAGCGGGCTGACGGGAGAGAAGTCTCCCTCATGGACAGGGGTGGCCAAGGAAGTCGGCGCAGTAACCGATTCGTGGCGGCTTAGCGTCCATGTGATCTGCGCGATTGCGTCTGACTAGAACGAGGACAAATACCGCACATGGCGCTTTCTGACCGCTGTTGAGGCCCCGCCAGGTTTAGGGGTGGTCGGATAGAGCAGAAGGAAGCGTTGGCGGTTAGTTCAGAGTCTCCTTAGGGCAAAAGAGGGCCGAGGGTGAATCCTCGGCCCTCTTTGATTTAATCCCAGCGCTGCTCACACGTTGTAGTCGGGCCTTCGCGCGCCTAAGCCCTCTAACGCGGCGGCGCAACTCCCAGCGACCGTGGCCTCGACTTCCATCGGCCACGGCTCGAAAATCCTGCGACCAGTTGAAATCAAGCGGGCCCGCCTATTGCAAGAAGTTTGCGATTCCCTGGCGACGCCCCGGGTATGTACCCGGCAACGCCGCGAAACGCAGTCTCGCAGCCTGTCGGGGAAGATCAGGCTTCATCATCGGCAGCAGGGCGCGTCGCGGTGCTGCCTGAATAGGGGCAGCCCACGCACAGACTTGGCCGTGACCCCATTCTGTATACTCGCTGTAGTGGAGGCGGGATGACGTTTGCCAATTGCAACCGGATGGACGCCGAGCAATACGACACTACAGGCCCGGATAATCGACTGAAGCCGGAGGCACTTCACTCTGCTGGCTAACGAAGAAAGCCGAATACAGTTGCGGCCCCTGTCGGTGGATCTGGAAGTCGGGGTCCGGGACAGCCGCATCCACGCATTCGCGGGAGTGCGCCCGGATACTGATCAGTCCCTGACGTTCCCCCGAACAGGCAGCAGCCTTGACCAGGCTTTGGTCGATCTGGACGCCCTTGCCGATGGAGCGGACTTTCTGCTGGGCCACAATCTGGTAGATTTCGATGTGCCCCACCTTCAAGCCGCAAATCCCAGCTTGCGGTTACTGCGGCTGCCGGCAGTGGACACGCTTAGACTTAATCCCCTGGCCTTCCCCCGCAACCCCTATCACCACCTGGTGAAGCATTACCAGGACGGACAACTTAAACGTGGGCGCATTAACGATCCGGAACTGGATGCGAGACTGACGCTCGAGGTATTCGAGAATCAGCAAAGGGCGCTGAGCGATGGTGAAGCGGACCTGTTGATGGCCTGGCATTGGCTGACCAGCGCGGATGATGGCGCAGGATTCGACCAGATATTCACGTCAATACGAGGTGCGCCAAAGCCATCCGACGCGGACGCGCATGATGCGATTCGCAGACGTCTGACCGGAAACGCCTGCCAGACGCACACGCGCGAGGTCATGGAGGATGTAGGCAAGTACGGGTGGGCGCTTGCATACGCCTTGGCGTGGCTGTCGGTGTCCGGGGGCAATTCGGTCTTGCCTCCCTGGGTTCGGCATCAGTTTCCCGAGGCAGGGCGGTTGATCCGCCGTTTGCGCGATACAGCCTGCGTTGATCGCGCTTGCGACTGGTGTCGGGAACAGCACGATGCCCGCAAGGAGCTCGCCCGCTGGTTCGGCTTTGACAGCTTCCGGCCTGAGCCGGAGGACGAAGATGCCGGGCAGCCTATGCAGCAGTCCGTCGTCGAAGCGGCGTTGGGCAAAGAGCACGTCCTGGCAATCCTGCCCACCGGCGCTGGAAAATCGCTTTGCTACCAGCTGCCGGCCCTTTCCCGATACGACAAGACCGGCGCGCTGACCGTTGTGATCTCGCCTCTGGTTGCCCTCATGGCTGACCAGGTGGAGGGGCTCAAGGCAGGCGGAATCGATTCCTGCGTCACCATCAACGGGCTACTGTCCATGCCGGAACGGGCCGATGCCCTGGATCGGGTGCGGCTGGGTGATGCCGGCATCCTTATCATCTCTCCGGAGCAACTCCGTAGCGTGTCCGTGCGTCGTGTTCTGGCGCAACGGGAGATTGGCGGCTGGGTGCTGGACGAGGCTCATTGCCTCTCACGGTGGGGACATGACTTTCGGCCAGATTACCGTTACGTGGGGCGCTTCATCCGTGAGAGGTCGGGAACGGAACCGCCGCCTCCCGTATTGTGTCTGACCGCGACCGCCAAGCCGGACGTGGAGACGGAGATCGTGGACTACTTCCGGAAAGAGTTGGGCATCCAACTGAAGGTCTTCAACGGCGGCGCCCAACGCGCCAACCTAGAATTTGTTGTGGCGCAGACCAGCAACGAAGAAAAGCTGGCTCATATCCACCAGATCCTGGAGGCCGATCTGCCGAGGGATGAACCGGGCGGCGCCATCGTCTATTGCGCGACGCGGCGGCAGGCCGAAGAGATATCGGCGTTCTTGCAGGCAAAAGGGATGCAGGCGAACTACTTCCACGCGGGACTGCCGTCGGAGACCAAAAAGGATGTCCAACAGAGCTTCATCCGCGGCGATCTGCGGGCAATAGTCGCCACCAACGCCTTTGGCATGGGCATAGACAAACCGGACGTACGGGTGGTTATTCACGCCGACATCCCCGGTTCTTTGGAGAACTACCTTCAGGAAGCGGGCCGTGCCGGACGTGATCAACAGGCGGCCCGCTGTGTGCTGCTCTACACGCCGGACGACGTGGAGCGGCAGTTCGGCATGTCGGCGCGTTCCCGTCTCACGCGACGGGAAATCCACGGAGTGCTCAGGGCGCTGCGGAATTTTGATCGAAAGGGGCGCCTGGACGGCGAAGTAGTCGCCACCGCCGGCGAGATCCTTGGAGAGGACGACGACAACGCATTCGTGCGAGATTCCGCAACCGATGACAACCGGGTTCGCACGGCAGTGTCCTGGCTGGAACAGGCCGAGCTGCTGACCCGAGAAGAGAACCAGGTGCAGGTGTTCCCGTCCTCCTTGCGGGTGAACTCAAAGGAAGAAGCCCGCGTCAAGCTTGGAAAGGTCGAAATCGCCCATGCCTATCGCCGCCAGCTGGCGACCATTTCCGAGACGCTCATCGAGGCGAATGCGGACGAAGGAATCACCACTGACGAGTTGATGACCGTGTCGGGCCTGAACTCAGAGGGAGTGCGGGCCGCGCTCTACGACCTGGAGCGACTAGGCATCGCCAGCAACGATACGGTGTTGACCGCTTTTGTCCATACAGGGAGGATGGAACACTCCTCCCGGAGACGACTCGATGAGGCGGCGGCGCTGGAGCAAGGCCTGATTTCCCTCATGCGCGAGATGGCCCCCGATATGAGCAAGGGCGAATCCTACCCGCTGCATCTCCGCCTCGCCACTCAACGACTCAAGGACGAAGGTTATTCTTACGCGCTGCCGGAACGCGTAAGGCGCATCATCCGCAGCATTGCCGCTGACGGGCGCGGCGATGGGGGCGACGGGGGAAGCCTCAGCGTTCGGGGGCGTGATGCGGACACGATCTACGTCACATTACGGCGGGAGTGGGGAGACCTTGAGAAGACCGCCGAGCTGCGGCGCGCAGGAGCCGGGCGGCTGTTGCAGCACCTACTCACATGCCTGCCTCAGGGGAGTCGGGGCACGGACCTGCTGGCAGAGACGACGCTGGGCAAGCTGCTGGAGGCGATCAAGTCTGACATGTTGCTGGGGAGCACCGACAGGGCTCCCGCCAAGCTGATGGATCGCGCCCTGCTCTGGCTGCATGAGCAAGAGGTCATTCGGCTGAACAAGGGCCTGGCAGTTTTCCGCCCGGCTATGACCATCCGCTTGAAGCCGGAGAGGCGCGGATTTGCCCAGACCGACTTTGCATCCCTCAAGCTCCATTACGACGAACAGGTGCTGCAGATCCACGTGATGGCGGAGTTCGTACGGCGGGGGCTTCAGGCCATGGCCGATGCCCTACGCCTGATCGTGGACTATTTCAGCAGTCGTCGAGAAGACTTTCTGCGCCGCTGGCTGCCGGATCGAGAGAGGGAGACATCGCGGCAGACCACGCCGGAATCGTGGCGAACGATCGTCGAAAGCCTGAACAATCCTGACCAGCGCCGCATTGTGACGGACGACCGGGAACAGACGAACGTGCTGGCGCTGGCCGGTCCCGGGTCAGGCAAGACGCGGGTGTTGGTGCATCGCATCGCCTATCTGATACGGGTCAAGCGAGAGAATCCCCGCTCCATCGTGGCCCTTGCCTACAACCGGCATGCCGCAGTCGAGATTCGCCGCCGCCTCGCAGAGCTGATAGGCGACGACGCCCGCGGAGTGATCGTGCTCACCTGTCACGCCCTCGCCATGCGGCTGGTGGGCGCCAGTTTCACGGGGCCTGCCAATCGTCCGGAGGACACGGATTTCCAGAAGTTGCTTCAGGAGGCGACGGCTATGTTGCGAGGAGAAGGATTGCCGCCCGATGAAGCGGACGAGTATCGAGAACGACTGTTGTCGGGGTTCCGATGGATTCTGGTGGACGAGTACCAGGACATTGGCCCGGATCAATATGAGCTGATTTCCGCCTTGGCAGGCAGAACGCTTTCCGATCCGGACGACAAGCTCGGTCTGCTGGCCGTCGGCGACGATGACCAGAACATCTACGCCTTCAATGGCTCGTCACCGGCGTTTATCCAGCGCTTCGAAGAGGATTATGGCGCAAAGCCCGCCTTCCTGACAGACAACTATCGCTCCACAGGGCACATCATCAAGGCGGCCAATGCTGTGATTGAACCGGCTCGGGGCCGAATGAAGGCCGGGCATCCCATCGGCGTAAACCAGAGTCGAACGAAGGACCCGCCCGGCGGCGCGTGGACCACCATAGACCCGGTGGCTCGTGGCCAGGTCCAAATACTACAGACGGGCGACACTCCCATCTCCCAAGCACAGGTGGTCGTCGCAGAATTGAAGCGATTGTCCGGCCTCGCTCCTGACTGGGAGTGGTCCGCCTGCGCGGTGGTGGCGCGTGAATGGAGCTATCTGGATGCGGTGCGCAGCCTCTGCGAACTTGAGGGTATCCCCGTGCAGATGGCAAACGAGGATTTCACCGGCATCTGGCATTTGCGTGAGACCAGGGCTCTTGTGAACTGGCTGCGTGGGCGGGATTCCCTCCTGGTGAAGAGCGGGGATCTGAATGACTGGGTGGGCAACCAATCTCCAGGCCCCTGGATTGAACTGCTTCAAGAAGCGATAACCGAGTACGCGATGGAAACCGGAGGCGCCGAAACACCGGTTGATGCGTGCATTGAATGGCTGGCCGAGTGGGCGCGGGAAGTACGGCGCCGCCAACGCGGGCTGCTGCTGCTCACCGCCCATCGCGCCAAGGGCCTGGAGTTCGACCACGTGATTGTGCTGGACGGAGCCTGGGATCGCATTGGCGACGACGGGGATGCGGATGCCCCGCGCCGACTGTACTACGTGGCCATGACCCGTGCGCGGCAGACTTTAGCCCTCGCGAGCTTTGCACGGGCGCACCCGCTCCAGGGCGCCTTGCGGGCGGCGCCATCGGTGCTGCGCCGGGAGCCCCTCAACCTTCCGCCGCCTGCGCCGGAACTCGCTCGCCGTTATCGGCGACTCAGCCTGAGCGACGTCTTTCTGAGCTATGCGGGATACCAAGCCTCAGGCCATCCGGTTCATCACGCCATTGCCTCGCTCTCGCCGGGCGATCTGCTGGATTTGCGGCTCAGGTCAAGTCGGTGGGAGCTCTTGGATCGCAACGGGACGGTGGTGGGACAGCTTGCCGGTGGTTTCGAGCCGCCGTCTGGCATGCGCTGCTCGTATGCCACGGTCTTCGCCATCGCTGGCTGGGACCGTGAGCGTTCGGAGCCTGAGTACCGGGACCGCCTACAGTGCGATTCTTGGGAAGTCGTGATCCCGGAGCTGGTGTTCGAGCCGAATGAGTAGTGTCGGGGGAATGAGTGCGCCGGCGCCCGGCTGGATTCCGGCTTTCGCCGAAATGACGGTGGCGTAGCGGACGAGGTTGGGCGTTTTCGCCCCTGCCGACGCGGCGGTTCGGGTTTTCCTAGTCGAGCAGGTCCTCGAAGATGTTGCGCCAGTCACGGGAGGAGAGACTGCCGTATCCGCTGCGGTATGTGATGACGCCGTCGCCGTTAATGGCTACCTTGGATGACTGACTCAGTATTCGATAGTCGGCGACGATGGATGATTCCCACGGCGCCATGTCCCACGGGTAGCCTTCCGCATTGGAAAAGCGTCGCACGTCGGCTGCGGATTCCCCAAAATCCGTGCCCACGCCGATGAACTCGACGCGATCGGCGTAGTCGGGATAGACGTCCTTGAGGGTCCGCAACTCGGACCGGCACGTTGGTCACCAGGTTGCGAAGAAGTAGACAACGACGGGCTGGTTGGCCTGCTTGTAGTCAGTTAGAGAGACGGTCACGCCATCAACGGTTTCCACCGTGAAATCAGGGGCGCTGTTGCCGACGCGATGACCTGTCGGCAGTGGAATTGGCGTGGAGGTGGGTGGGGCAGTTGTTGCTGTCGGCGGCGGGGGGATGCTCGTTGGGGACGGTTCCACAGGGACGTTTGCGGGCGTGGCCGTTGGGAGCGCCGGCGTCTCCGTCGGCTCCGCACTCCCGGCGCCGCTTGAATCGGTGGCCGCCGGTTCCGGTGCGACCGCGGTTGAGCGTTGCCCGGTCGGGGGCGTTGGGGTCATTGGAGAGACCGTCGGCGAGGCGGCGGAGTCTCCGGGCTCCTGCTCTCCTGTTACCGGGGCGGGCAAGGTGGTGATCTGAACCTGGGACGTGGGCGCAAGCGTCGTCCGGCCGCTGTCGTCCGGCGAAGTCTGCACGGCGGTCGTGCATCCTGCTGCTGCCGCGGCGATGGCCACGATAATGAGCGCAACTGTGATGATCCCCGGACGCCGCCATCGCATGAAAGAGCGCAGGACGGAGGACATTTGTGCGCTTGTCATTTCGCGATTTTCTGTATGCAAAAGGAGTCCATTACATTTGAATGCTGCTGGCCGTTGCCGCCAAGGGGCCTAGGCGGAATCTGCCCGCAGCCGAAGCACTGGATTCCGGCGAGAGCCGGAATGACTGGGGCGTCATGTTTGAGATTCCCTACGCCACTATCCGGCAGATTGCGCGATGACCTCCTGGAACACCTCGTGCCACTTGTCGTCACGAGTCTTGCTGGACGTGGCGCGGAATGTGATCACGCCGTCGCCGCCGATCATCACTTTTGAGGCCTGGGATCGGATGCCATAGTCCACCAGGATGTCGGGATCATACTCAGCCATGGGCCAGGGGTATCCCTGATCGCTTGCGTATGCGCTGATCTTTTCAGCGCTCTCAGAGGGATCAACGTCGACGCCGATAAACGCGACCTGATCAGAATACTGGGGGTAGATTTCCTTGAGGGCCCGCAACTCGGACCGACAGGTTGGTCACCAGGTTGCGAAGAAATACACGACAACGGGCTGGTTGGCTTGCTTGAATTCAGTCAGCGAAGCCATACGGCCGTCAGTCGCAGAGAGCGAGAAGTCCGGCGCGAGGTCGCCGACGCTGCCGCCGACCGTCGGCCCTGCGGGTGCATCGGTTGGCGTCTCGGGCGACGTTTCGACAGACTCCTCCTCAGGCGCCGTTGAGCATGCAATGGCGACAAACACCAACGACAGCAACAGGATGCCGCCCGAGAGGATGCGGAAGAGTGGATTCCTAGTCATGGCTGCGGTTGATTCCCTCCTCGTCAGTGGGCGGTGATTGAGGTTGCCCCCATCCGCCGCCGCCCGGCGTCTCAATCCGAAGCGAGTCCCCGGCGGCAACATTGAGCGTCGTGCTCGCCGGAATCGAATCATACGTTTGCGATTCTATTGTACGCAATGAGTTGCGTCCGGGCGCGCCGTCATCGCCCCCTGCGAGGCCCCACGGTCCTTGAGATCGGCGCTCCGTCTGGAGAGAAACAGTTGCGTCCGCGAGAAACTCGACTGTCCTTATCAGTCCGTCGCCGCCCCGGAATCTCCCCGCGCCGCCTGATTCGCGGCGGATCCCGTATTCAATAACGCGAAACGGGAACTGAAACTCGAGCGCCTCGACCGGCGTGTTCATCGTGTTGGTCATGTGGCTATGAATGGCGGACTCGCCCGATCCGTTAGGACCGGCCCCGACGCCGCCGGCAAGGGTCTCGTAATAGGCGAATGGGTGGCCAGTGCGGGGGTCCGTCCCTCCGATGGTCACGTTGTTCATTGTGCCCTGGCTTGCGGCGGGAATAATGTCCGGAAGAACGGGTGCAAGCGCGCCCAGCACCACGTCAACGATGCGCTGCGACGTTTCGACGTTGCCGGCCGCGACGGCGCGAGGTGGTCGGGGATTCACGAGGGATCCCTCCGGCGTGATGACGTTTACGGAGGCGAATGAGCCGTGATTCGCGGGCGCGCGCGGACCAGCAAGGCATCGTACGCAGTACTGCACTGCGGAGACCGTCACTGCTCGAACGGCGTTGATATTGCTCAACGGCTGCTCCGGCGACGTGCCTGAGAAATCCACCGTCAAGGAACCTTCGCCATCGCTGGTAATGGTGACAGCGATGCGGGGCGGGTCTGAGTCCGGCGTTGGCGGCTCCATAGTGTCGGCGAACGTGTAGGCGCCCGCGGGGATGCTTCGCAGAGCATGTCGAACTATTCTCTCCGCATAGGCGATCAGCGCGTCCGCATGGCCATCGACGGTCTCACTGCCGTATCGGGAAATCAGTTGGGTGAATCGCGTCTCACCGACGTGATTGGCGGCGATCTGGGCGGCTAGATCCCCCTGCCGCTCCTCCGGTGTGCGCACGTTGCGCATGAACAGCTCAATGACCTCTTCATTCATGACGCCTGCGCGGGAGAGGCGTATCGGCGGAATGATAAAGCCCTCCTGGTAGATGGTTGTGGAGGAGGGCATGGAGCCGGGGGCCATGCCGCCCACGTCGGCATGGTGCGCGCGCGTCGCTACGAATCCGGCCAGCGCGTCCGAGCCTCCATCATGTGGCTCGGACGGCGCGAATGTTGGCGAGATCAGCGTGAGGTCCGGCAAGTGGGTGCCGCCCAGATACGGGTCATTCAAGGCGATGATGTCGCCCGGCTCAAAGGAGTCAAAGCGTTCGATGGCGGCCTGCACGGACGCGGGCATGGCGCCGAGGTGCACCGGAATGTGTTCCGCCTGAGCGATGAGCCTGCCGCTGGCGTCAAATATCGCGCATGAGTAGTCGCGACGCTCTTTGATGTTTGGCGACCACGCTGTTCGGCCGAGCGCTACGCCCATCTCCTCTGCGATTGAGGCGAAAAGGTTACGAAAGACTTCCAGCGAAACGGCGTCGATGTTCACGATCCTGTCCTCTCCAGGATGAGGTTCAGGCGGCCATCGACGCGCGCGCCCCACTCCGGCGGGAGCCAGGTCGTCGCGTCCGTTTGGGTCAGGACGGCTGGCCCACTGATCGTGTTGCCCGGCCTGAGCGCCTCGCGGTTGATTACCGGCACAGTTGCCTCGCCCGTATCCAACATGATCCGGGTCGTGCCGAGTACCGCGTGTGAGCTGTCGGGGCCATCGTCGGACTCCACACGCGTCTCAGGCTTGGGGACGCTGATAGTTACGCGCAGCCGCAAAGTGACAATCTCTGTCGGCCAGCCTGCGTGGCTGTGGTCGAATCGACGTTGATGCGCGGCGTGAAAACGGTCCGGCAATGACAGTCCATCGGCCGCGACGAGAGGTATGGAGAGCTCATAGCCCTGACCGACGTATCTAATGTCCGCCCACGCGGTGAGGACGGCGCTGGAATCCGGCAGGTCTGTGGCCTGCAAGTCGCGCCGCGCGCCGGTCTCCATCTCGGCGAGCAGCTGAGACAGTGAGTCGGGAGAAGAATCTTCGGTGTTCAACAACACAGTCCGAGCGTAATCCCGAGTAACGTCCGCCATAAGCATTCCCCATGCCGAGAGCACTCCCGGTAAACGGGGGACAAGCACGCGCTTCATGCCCAGGCCATCGGCCAGCTCACATGCATGCAGCGGCCCGGCCCCGCCAAACGCGACCAGCGTGAAGTCGCGCGGGTCATGGCCCCGTTCAAGCGAGACGACGCGCAGGGCGCGCTCCATGTTCGCGTTGGCCACCCGGACCACGCCGTCGGCCAACTCCTCCGCGCTCATGCCCTGCGTCCCGCCTATGGATTGGAAGGCGTCGCGGGCTGCGTTTCCGTCCAACTGAAGGCGGCCGGCGAGCGGCCTGTCTGCAGGAAGCCGGCCCAGGATAATGTTGGCGTCCGTGACTGTTGCGCCGCCGCCCCGCCCATACGCAGCCGGACCGGGGATGGACCCGGCGGATTGCGGCCCGACGGCCAACGCGCCGCCCGCGTCGAAGGACGCGAGCGAGCCGCCGCCGGCGCCTACCGTATGAATGTCAACCATCGGGACGCGAACGGGGAGTCCGCCGATTGCCCCCTCCGAAGTGCGCTGAATCTCGCCTTCGCACAAGGACACATCCGTGGACGTGCCGCCCATGTCTAGCGTCATGATCCGGTCAATGCCCGCCGCTCTCGCCACCTCAAAAGCCCCGACCACGCCCCCGGCTGGCCCGCTTAATAGGGTATGCACGGGCAGCCGTCGCGCCTGGCCGATTGTCATGCTGCCGCCCGCGGACGACATGATGCGAACCGGATTGGGAATGGATTCATCAATCGCGCCCAGATAGGTTTGCATGACCGGCGCGATGTAGGCGTTCATTACGGTCGTGGACGTTCGCTCGTATTCGCGGAACTCAGGAAGAATCTCGCTGGAGACGGAGATCTGCGTTTCTGTAGGCAGCCTTTGGCGGAGCGCTTCCAGAACGCGGCCCTCCTGTTCTGGCCTGAGGAATGAGAAGAGCAGGACAACAGCGACCGATTCCGCGCCGGATCTGGCGATTTCATCGGCGATGGCTTCCATGTCCGTCTCGCTCGGCGCACGCAGGACGACACCCTCTGAGGAAACGCGCTCATCAACCTGGAATCTCAGGTTCCGGGGCACGAGGGGGGTTGGCCGGCGAACGTGCAGGTCGTAGAGCGCAGGGCGGGTTTGACGGCCAATCTCAATGACATCCGCGAACCCCGCCGTTGTCACGAGCGCTGTCCGCGCCCCGCGCCGCTCAAGGACGGCATTTACTCCGACGGTGCAGCCGTGAACGATGTCCTCGTTGGCGAGTTCCTCGCTGATCTCGCGAATCCCCTCAAGGAAGGATTGCGCCGGGTCGGCGGGCGTGGAGGGGATTTTGATCATCCGCATTACGCCGTCGTCGCCGTAGCGGATAAGGTCAGTAAACGTGCCGCCTGTGTCGACGCCGATCATGGGCGCGCCGCGCGGTCAGGGGACGGGAGGCGGTCCGGCAAGCGGACTGCCGTCATTGCCCTGATGCCACTCATCTTGTCCGGCCTCAACGAGGAGAGGCGCCTCTTGTTCAACCTGGCCATCGACAACGGCCTGCACGAGAAAGAGGCCGTCCGATTCCGCCTGGATTCCGATGCTCATGAAGAACTGGTGGCCTTGAATCGGCAGCAGGTTGGCTGTGATCGGCTCGCTGTGGACTATTTCCATGCCTTGCGGGTCAAGAACGCGCAGGATCAGCTGATGCGTGCCCTCGCCGTGCAGGCGGCAATATATGGAGAACTGGAACGCCATAGGGAACTGCTGCGCGCCGACAGTATCAAAGATGCCGATGACGTGGGCGCGGCCGCGCTCATCACGAAAGGAGTCCTGACCAAGGATCAGGGCCGTCACTCGAACGGCGGCGGACTCTGACATTGTCACCGCAGATTCCGGTCCTGAAGAAACAGCGACGGCATATTTCGGGCAGGCGGGCGCCTAAGCCTCACGGCGTTTTGGGCACCATGCGTCGTGCTCAGCCTGAACGTCTTCCCAGCTCTCAAAGCCGACGTGCAGCTGGAGCAAATGGCCGCACTTCTCGCAGTCGCGGTGCTCGAACGTCTCGAATGGATCGACGTCCGCTCCCATCATCGCTTGAGACGCCAACTCCACGAGCGAGGATAGACGCTCCACGGTCAGATCTATCAGGCCCTGAAACGTATCAGGCGGCTTGGGAGACTGGATTGTGTCCAATGAGAACCGCGCCACAAGGACAAGGTGATCATGCGCCAACCGGGGCAGCACGCCGCCCTCAATGGCCAGTCCCTGCTCGGCGCGCACGGTGGCGGGCGTGTCTATGGCCAGCTCAATGGCGACTGCGTTGACCATGATCACATAGAGCGCGGTTCGAAGGCCGGCGGCGTCAAGGTCATCGGGCAAGGCTGACACGGCATCCGAGGCGGGGAGCGGCGCGTCGCCGGCCGAAATGGCGTCATACACGGCGACGCCGGCCTGAAGAAGCTCTTCGGGCCCCTGCGGCTCTATGGCGTTGACGATGCGAGCCTCGGCCTCGGAAAGCTCCGCGCGTTCTCCCAGGAACTGTTGGAAGTAGCGTCGCGCCGCAGGCGTAGGGCCGAGCAGCGCCGAACGCGATGATGACGATGACGTCATGCAATGAACTCCATAAGGGTTTCAGCTATAGGCAGGGTGATCGTTCTGTAGTGTAGCACTCCAGCCAGGGTTGGCTTAGTTGACAGGGTTGGGGGCGTTGAGTCTGCCCGGCCCGGTTTCCGGCAACAACAGGGCGGCAAAGAACATTGTGAATGAGAACGCGGCGATGCTCCCGATGCCCAGGATGAAGCTGCCGGTTCCATCAATGATGTATCCGGCTACGACGGGGGCGACGAAGCTGGATGCGTTGCCGGTCGTGAGAATAGCCGCCCAAATGGCTCCGGCGCGCTCGGGAGACGATCCCCGTAGTTCAATCGGCACAGTGAATAACGTCGGCTCATACACCCACTGAAGGAAACCGGCCGTTACGACCGCGATTAAGAGGATGATTCCGACTGGCGCGTATAGGATCGCCATGCCTGCCGCGCCGATGAATAAGCCCGACCAAATCAGTATGGGCCGTCTGCGCCCCGTGATTGTCGCAATGAAGCCGCCGAGGATATTGGCGGGTATGCCGGCGAAGGCGAAGATCGCCGCCAGGCTTCCCGCCGACTGCAGGCTGAGTCCTCGCACCTCTTGAAAGTACGTCGGCAGGAAGGTGCTGAGCGTGTTGAATTGAGCCCAGGGGCCGATGACGGCAATCGCGAGGAGCCACGTCTCACGGCGACGAAGTACGGAGACGATGGCGGTCATCGTGACGGGTTCCGCCGCGACTGTTCCCTCCACCCGCCGTTTCCGCCAGAGGACGAACCAGAGGGCAGCCCCGACAATGGCAATAAGTCCCTCAATGCCGATGGCCCACTCCCAGCCAACCCTGCCTGCGAGAATCGGTCCTATGTAAAGGGACGCGCCAAGGCCGACCGTCAACGTGGCAAGGGCTAAGGCGTTGACGATCGGCACCTCCCGCGCCGGCGCCCATCGCATGATGATGGCGGCGGTCAGCGGTGTCAGAGCGGACGCGCCGAGCCCCTGAACGCAGCGGATGCCGATGAGGGCCCAGAAGCCGCCCAGGAACGGAGTCAGCACAGCGCAGCCCATGAGCGCCCAGCCAATGCCGTAGACCGCGCGAATGTTCCACCGTGAGACTATGATGGCGGCAGGAAGGCTGCCGGCCATGAATACAAGAGTGATGCTCGTGACAACAAATGCGCCGCCCGAATGGGACAGGCCGTATTCATCCGTGATCAAGGGCAAGAGGGAGGCCGGCGCAAGAAACGTGAGCCCCAGCGTGAAGTTCATCAATACCACGAGGGCATAAATGACGAACCGGTATGGGTCCGAGGCGCGTGAAACGGCTAATGGGGTGGCGGCAACCATCACCGCTACTATAGCGGCGCCGCGGATATGCCGCCTCTCGACGCGAGCTGCGCGAGGCGATGCGATTCGCGGGGCCAGGGCAACCGTTTAGGGGAGCGTAGTTCTATGTCCGGTGGATTCCGCTTCTATGTGATTCTGACAATCGTCGTCTTTACGGCGTTCTTTGTACTCCTGACAGGACAGCTCCATCTGTTCTTGCTGTTCGCCGTGCCGATCCTCTTCGGGTATGGCCTGCTGACGGTGTTCCGTCGGACGCGGCCGGAGCTGCCGCCGCCGCCGCTGCCCGCTCCGCCGCTCCTGGAGCCTGCGGAGCTTGAGGGCCGAATCGATCGCATGACCGTTGAGGACATTGAGGCCCCGCAGGAGGCATCGGGCGGGTGGTCAAAGCCGCGCTACAATTCCGTGCTTGTCATCGTCATCAGCGGTATCAGATATCGACTGGACCCCGTGCCCGCCCGCCGTGGGGCGTATGACTGGATGAAAGAGGGCATGTGGGTCAAGGCGACGTTTGATCGCCAATCACACGTGATTTATGAGATCCAGATGGGCAGTGGCCCCAGACGCTACGGCGAGAACTGACTGGCTCAGCGGATGAGCCGGGCGCGCATCCGCGCGACGGAGAACATATAGAAGAGGGCGGTCAGCGCTATCAGATACAGTCCTGCCCACAGGCTTGTCAGAGTCAGGCTTCCGGTCACCAGTTCCCGAACGATGTGCACGTATGGCGTCAGCGGCAGGAGCCACGCAAGCGTGCCCACGATGTCCGGGTACCGATCCAACGGAAAGAAGACGCCGCCGAAGAAGTACATGGGCATCACACCAAGCGTGATGGCGTAGTTGAATGTCCAGAATGACGGCGCGAACGCGGTGACGACGAGGGCCATCGAGGAGAACAGGACGCCTGCGAAGAATGAGAAGGGAATGATGAGCAGGGCGAAGGGCGAGTCCACCAGGCCAAAGACCGTCAGCACAAAAAGGATGACGGTTGCGCTGAAGACGGAGCGTGTCGCGCCCCACGCCACTTCCCCCGTGATAACGTCTTCTATCGAAAGCGGCGTGGCGATCATTGCGTCGTATAAGCCGCGAATCGCCATTCGCGTGTACGACCCGTATGTGCATTCAAACACCGCGGCAAAGAGCGCGTACCCGCCTATGATCCCCGGCCCAATGAACTCCAGATAGCTTCGCTCACCGTCTAGCGAGACGTATGCGCCGAGCCCCAGGCCCATCGCTCCCAGAACCACCAGCGGCTCCACGAACAACGGCCCGACCTCCGCAAGCGCAAACTTGCGGAATACCGTCCAGTTGCGGCGCCACACTCGCAAAGAGAGCGGAATCGTTGTTGTTGGAGTGATGCCGATCATGCCCAGCTACTCTTCCAGCCCGCGGCCTGTGAGTCGCAGAAAGACGTCCTCAAGGTTTCCAGGCCGGGCATAGGCGCGCGCGTCGAGCATCGCCGGCAACTCCGCATCGATACCGGAGAGGCCGAATGCATGTACTGTGTCCGACGTCCGCTCTATCTCAGCGCCGCTCGCGCGGAGGTGCTCCGCCGCTCGCCCGAGAGCCTCCGGATCCAGTGATTGAGCTTCAACGACTGTCGCGCCGACGACGCTTCGGATAAGCTCTGCCGGAGCGCCCTCCGCGAGGATGCGTCCTTCATGCATGACGATGATGCGATCACACAGCGTGGCGGCTTCATCCATGTAGTGCGTCGTGAGGAGCAGGGTGACGCCCTGATCCTTCAGGCTGCGCAGCGTGCGCCAGACGAAGTGCCGCGCCTGCGGATCAAGCCCGGTTGTCGGCTCATCCAGTATCAGCAACGAAGGATCGTTGATGAGGCCCCGGGCGATGAGCAGTCGGCGTCTCATTCCGCCGGAGAGCTCATCCACCTTGGAGTCCGCGCGGTCCGCCAGACTAAACAGCTCAAGGGCGTTGCGGGCGCGCGGCAAGGACTCGGCGGTAGGGATGCCGAAATACCCCGCATATAGCCTGAGATTGTCAAAGACAGACAGTTCCTCATCGAGATTGTCGCCCTGCGGGACAATGCCTATTCTCGCCTTGATTGTGCGGGCATCCGACTGGACGGACAGGCCATTCACCAGGAGCGTTCCCGCGGTGATGGGTGAAATGCAGGCAATCATCCTCATGGTGCTGGTCTTGCCGGCGCCGTTAGGGCCGAGGAATCCGAAGCACTCTCCAGACTGCACGTGAAAGTCGATCCCCCGCACGGCGATCAACTTGCCAAACGCCTTCTCCAGTCCACGCGCCACAACGGGGAACGAGGCATCAGAGGGCGTGGGGGGCGTCTGTGTATCAGTCCGAGGCTGAATCATTGAGTTTCACAACGAGCCATGATCGCCGGCGGGCAGGTTTCGAAGGGAGAGGATCATGTTGAGGCGGCAGTTAGTACGTCCAGGCGCCGCCGTTCTTTGAGGCCGGCGCGCAAGAATCTTAGCACGTTGGGGCGGAGAGGCGCGGAGGCGTCCCCCACTGCGCGAATTGCGACAGTCCGGTTTGGCGTTTCTGCGCAGTTCGCCGATCCGGCACGCGAGGGGCCCTGGCGGATTCAGCTAGAAGAGCCACGTCAAGCGGTGGTCCCAATGTGCGGGGATGAGGTTAGCCGACGACCCAATTGGCGGGACGTCGGCCATACGACAATCCAGCTTGCTGAGCCGGCTCATGCCGCTCGGCGCAGGTTCCTGATTCTGCGAGGGAGAGTCCCCGCGGCCGGCTAATCGTCGTCGTCTGTGGCGGATGTGAAGGGTGGCGGCGCGTCGTTGGCGGCGTCGTGGGCCCGCACCAGAGCGTCCAGCTCCGGGACCTCATTGTCCTCTTCCTTGCCGGGGTTGAGGCTGGGCGGACCGCCCATATCGTGATTGGCGATGGCATGCCCCCCACGGACATAGCCACGCAGCCCGCCGTCACTCCCAGGCGGGAATGAGGGTCGGCCGGACTGGCTTGGGTGCTGATATGACTCGCCAATGATGATCTGCACGTTTTCGCCCGGCGTGGCGCGCAGAAACGCCGCCTCATAGCGGTTGCCCTCCGCCATCAGGCTGAGCACGCGCTGCGCCATGCGCGGGTGCACTCGGCCAATGTAGTCGCCCTGGCTTGAGGAGACGATCAGCCGGCTGCCGGAGCCTTCCAGGGCCAGCGCCTCGCCGCCGGTGAGCCGCTCAAGCGCGGGTGAATCCACGACCTCTATAAGGCGCACGATGGCGGTTTTGCCGGCCTCCCTCATCAGAAGATGGCCGGAGTACGTATTCGGCGTGTCGCCACTGGACGGGCGGCCATTGCGAGCTCCCTTGCTACGGCCGGCGGCGCCTCGCTTGGCGCGCTTCCGCGACTGTTGCGTGTTCTGGACTCCCTCAGCGCGACTGAGCCGATCCGCGTTGCGCCGCGCAATCATGTTTGTCGAGTCAAGCCCGACGGCGCGGTCGACGGCGTTCTTGGCCGGAGCCAGGCGGCCCAGCTCAAGCAGCGCCTTGGCGAGGCGGTTGAGGGCCTCGATGCTGTCTGGCGCAATCCGGAGGATGGCCGTGTTCGCTTCCACAGCCTGCTCCCAATCATGCTTGAGCGCAGCGGCGATGGCCGAGTCCGTGAAGGTCTTAATTTGTGCGGCGTGTATCCGTTCGTCGGTCTGCGTGGCGATCATAGTGTTTCACCTGCCTCATATGGGAAAAACGTCCCAGCCCTTGCGTTTGATAGCGCCTTTCGGAGCGTTTCGCTGCGTACTGTACTGCCGGGCGTGCGACTCTCCGTGACACATCGTATCTGTTTTTCGAACTCAGTCCAAGACTTATTGTCCGATACGTGTCAAGGGCTGGGTAGAGGGGGGGGGGGAGGGACGGCAGGGCTAAATCATCCGCCGGGAACTGCCCTGCGCCCGGCGTTGGCGGGGGGTGCGGCGGAATGTGGGGTCTTCGGAGAGGCCTAGTCCTCGGGGTATTTGGGGGCCGTTGCCGGTGAGGATGTCTTCGATGGTGGCGATCTGGACGCGAGGGTATCGGAGGGCCGGGAAGGCTTCCGACGTGTAGAATCCAGCGGTGACTGCCTCATTTTCCATGGGTTTGGTGGGTGGCTCAAGTGTGATGAGCAAAGCCATTTCCGCTCGTTCGCGCTCCATCGCGCCACGAAGGTCTCTGACTATGTTGCTGCCCACCTTACCGCTCTTGACCTGCACAATTACGGTCTTTGCCTTGGTAGATTTACCGTCGAAGAAGTTGATGTAGCCATCGATTCCTGCGTCAGCGCCTTTTTTCATGTCACGCGCGGGGAGGGCCTCTACAAGGCCGAGGGCCCAGTATTCGAACAGGTAGCGGCCCGTGTTGCCGCCCTCCCTGGAGAGGGCGCGGGCGCTCTCAACGTCCGCAGGAGATCCGATGACCTCATAGTCGGACAGGCGATCCACTGGCAAGGCACGCAGTCGGTTGCGCATGAGAGAGATGGCGAGATGGGTGATGTCGATGCCAATCCATTTGCGCTTCAGTCGCTCCGCGGCGGCGATGGCGGTGCCGCAACCGCAGAATGGGTCAAGGACGATATCGCCCTCATTGCTGGACGCGGAGATGATGCGTTCAAGCAGGGCCTGGGGCTTCTGGGTGGGGTAATGGAGGCGCTCTTGGTCAGTTGGTGACAGCCAACGCACATCTGCGTCGATTCCACTCTCACTCCCAAAGACCGATCCGTCCGTGTAGGGCTGGTATGCCCATATATCGGGAACAGGTTGACCGTCGTCTGGTGCAATGTAGTGCTCATATACTGGCCAAGCTTGGCCTTCTTGGATCTTGATGTAGCCCAACTCGTAAAGTCGGTCGAGCTTTTGATGTTGCGATAGCGTCGACAGATCCTCGTCCACATCCTGCAACAGTCTGCGGGGAATTGCCCAATGTCGATTTTTCGCACTTGGATCGAAACCCATCCAGGGTTTTCCGGATTCTCCATTCCTTGTGCCTGACCCCGTCAGCACATTCCCGTAGTAATTGGTTCGCCACCCTTGGGAATCTTCTACGAAGTATTCTTGAACATGACCGCTCATGTAGGGCCTTTTAATATTTTGCCATTGGTACGCTTCACTCTTCGCGTAGAACAAGATCGTGTCATGGATCGGAGCAAAACGCTGTATTTTGTTGTGCGTGCCAGTCCGACGCCAAATGATTTCATTACGAAAGTTTGCAGCTCCGAACACCGCGTCAAGCAGCAGCTTCAAGTAGTGGCTGGCGGTGGGGTCGCAGTGGAGGTAGATGCTGCCGGTGGGCTTGAGGACGCGATGGAGTTCCACCATACGCGGGGCCATCATGGTCAGGTAGGCCATCATGTCGTTCTGGCCGAGGAACGTTCGCATAGCCTCAAGCATTTGGGCGAGTCTGCGGGGGCCTTTAGTCACGGTCTGTTGGTATTGCCATTCAGCATCCGTATTCCAGTGCCATGTATCGTCGAAGGCCTGTATCTGGGCGGCGGACTCTGAGGAGTCGCGCTCGCGGAACAGGATGTTGTAGGTGGCGTTGGAGTTGAACGGCGGATCAAGGTAGATGAGATCGACGGACTCATCGGGGATGTGCTCCCGCATGATGGGGAGATTGTCACCGAAGTGGAGTTTGTTGGTGTGTGGGGTGGTCATGGCGCTAATGATAGGGGATGGGGGGCGCGGATAGGGTGTCAAGGGAGCGCTGATTTAATTCCAAACTGCTCCAGACATTGCCACACATGTTCTATAGTATGTATGATCTATCAGCACTATGGGAGATGGAAAGGGGTGTCTAGGTTGACAATGATATCGCAGGCCCGTGCAATCCTCGCCTTGCTCTGGTCGGCCATACGGTGGATATTCGGGTGGGCCTTGGTCACTTTGTTCATTGAACTAGCAGTCATTGATCTTGTATCGCTTGGGCCTCGCTTCGCACTGATTGTGGCAGCCGTGGTGCCTCTCATAGCGTTGCCCATAACAGTCCTAATAGCCAACATCCTGGCCCGATTCAAGGCTGAGCCTGACGAGTTGTCCGGTGAGCAAGTCAAGAATCGCCATCGTAAGGCCACCTTCATTCTGCTCGTCGTTCTCCTACTGATTCTGGGAATAGGGATGGCTCCAACAGTTATCGACCACCAGTCAAGGTCACGAGATGCAGAGGCTGCTCTCCAGTCATTCTTGCCAACACATGCACCATCTATTGATGCCGCCGATCTGGAACGCACATTGGCCGAGTTTGAAAGGGCTCGTCAAGAGCTGAGTGACCAATGGTTGATTCCAGACTCCAGCCCACTCATTGTTCTCTTCCTCTTCCGCGACGAGTGGGAGTATAGGCACTATACAAGGGAGAATTGGGACATCGAATACGCAGGCGGCCACGCATATTGCTTGCCAAGCGGTGCAACCGTCGGTGTTCCCCTTGAAGACGCCTCCTTCATGTACACAGAGTCGCCGGCGTCGCGCACGCAAATGCACGAAATGGTTCATGCCACTTGGTGTCAGAAGTTGGGGCAGACTTCATTCTATTCAATTGCGCGGTGGTTTCACGAAGGGATGGCCGAGCGTTACCAGAACACGGGATGGAAGCAGTACCATTACAGGGCGTTGAATCGCTTGGTGGTCTGGATCAATCGTCAACAACTTCTTCCAGGCTCCGAGTTCTGTAGCTTTGAACTGGGAAATGACCAAGACGAAATCGCGCTGTTCTACGGCACCTCGTACGAGTTTATCCGTTCACTTGAAGCGAAACACGGGCTCAAGCATCTCAATGCAATCGTAGACGACGTGGAATCTGGAATGAGCTTTGACGACAGTCTACGCAAACGGCTTGGGGGTACTTGCAACGAACTGTACGGCGAGTGGTCTCGGAGTCTCTAGAGCAACCGTATCCGGCTCTCCCCTCACTCATCCCACCCCTGCATCGCAATATCCTTCGGCATGCCCCGCAGCCTTATGCGGATGATCTCCGCCAATGTCTGAGGGCCGTGGCGGAGGCGGACGGTGCTCATCTCGCCGTAGCGCCACGTGACCGGTCGTTCGATGACGCGTAGTCGCCATCGCTTCGCCAGATAAAGAATCTCGGCGTCGAAGGCAAAACCGTCCACGCGCTGTCCACCAAACAGAAGCTCCGCCGCCTCGGCGCGAAACGCCTTGAATCCGCACTGCGTGTCGGTAGTCGACAACCCCAGGATCAACCGCGTCGCGCGACTGATCACCCGCCCCCCGACGCGGCGCGTCAGCGGCTCGCCGCTGCGTTCAGCCCCGGGTATGGATCGGGAACCGATGACCACATGCGCCTCCTGTGTATCCTCCACGAACTGGGCAATGGTCTCGACGGGCACGGCGAGATCGGCGTCCATGAAGATGCGGACGGCGCCGCGAGCCTCCAACATTCCGCGTCGCACTGCGTGGCCCTTGCCGCGGTGCGGGAGAGAGAGGAGGCGGACGCGGGGCGACAGCGCGGAGAACTCGCGGGTGATGGCATCGGTGGAGTCCGTGCTGCCATCGCTGGCGACGATGACTTCGGCGTCCGGCCAGGCCTCGTCTAGGTATTCAGTCAGGGAGGCCAGGGTCTTGGGGAGACGCGCTTCTTCGTTGTAGGCGGGAATAACGATAGAGAGCGGTGGAGAGGCGTCGGATTCGCTCATGGGGCAGGCCGGGCTCGTCTAGAGCGGCGTCTCATCCGGCGTCTCAAGGCTGAATGCGCGGTGCAGCGCGCGGACGGCGTCCTGCAGCCGATCCTCTCGCACCACGCAGGTCAAGCTGATCTCCGCCGTCGTGATCATCTCAATATTGACCTGGGCATCCCGCAGAGCGCGAAACATGGCGCCTGCGTAGCCCGGGGAGTTGGTCAGCCCGGCGCCGACGATGCTCACCTTGGCGAGATGCTCATCTGCGGCGACACCCGCCGCGCCTAGCTCATGCCTGATCTCCTCGATCTGGGTCAGGGTGGCGGACAGATCGGCGCGCGTGACGGTGAATGAGACATCGCTCAGCCCGTCGTGGCCGGCGTTCTGGACGATGATATCGACGCTGATGCCGGCGTCGGCGAGGGGCGAGAAGACCTGCGCGGCGATGCCGGGGCGGTCAGGCACGGAGAGGAGCGTGACGCGGGCGATGTCCGTGTCATGGGCGATGCCGCGGACCTTGTTTCGATTTTCCATAAGCGTTCCTCCATGTATGCGCGTGCCGCCGCCCTCATCGGCGAGGCTTGACGCGACGAGGATGGGCACATCGTAAACCCAGCCAAGCTCCACGGCGCGGTTATGCATGACATTTGCGCCCTCGCTGGCCATCTCAAGCATCTCATCGTAGGCGATGTCATGCAGTCGGCGAGCGTCCGGCGCAATGCGCGGATCCGCCGTGTAGATTCCGTCAACGTCGGTGTAGATTTCGCAGAGCGGGGCACCCAGGGCGGCGGCCAGAGCGACGGCGGTGGTGTCCGAGCCGCCGCGACCAAGCGTCGTGATCTCAAGGTCGTCAGTGGCGCCCTGAAACCCGGCGACGATGACGATGTTGCCGCGTGAAATCTCATCGCGCAGGCGTCGGGCCTCAATCTGCGTGATTCGGGCGCGAGAGTACTGGGTGTCCGTGCGGATGCCGGCCTGGAATCCGCTGAGGCTCACGGCGGGATGTCCGAGCGCTCGGAGCGCCATGGCCAGCAGGGCGCCGGACACAAGCTCTCCCGTGGACAACAGCAGGTCCATCTCCCGCGGCTCCGGTGTGGAGGTTATCTGGCGACTGAGGTCGATTAGCTGGTTGGTTGTCTGACCCATGGCGGAGACGACGACGACGAGATCGTCGCCCTGCTCGCTGGCGTGCGCGATGCGCTCCGCAACCCGGGCGATGTGATCGGCGGAAGCGACTGAGCTGCCGCCGTATTTCTGAACGCGCAGCATTGAACCTACGACTCCGCTACGACGTGGGCGCCGAGCTCTGAGGGCGCCAGCGCCAGAACGCGCCCCGCTATGTCGAGAGAACGCGCCGCCGCGCCCATAGCGGCGGCGACGGTTTCTGCATCGGCGGGCGCAGACAGGGCCATGATCGTCGGTCCTGCGCCGGAGAGAAACGCCGTGTATGCCTTGGCCTCCTTGGCCGCCCGGGTGAGCGGGGCCAGGCCGGGAACCAGATCGGCGCGGTAGGGCTGATGCAGCCGGTCCTCCGTGGCCAGCGCAAGGTCATGCCATTGGCGAGTCATCAGGGCGCGGACCAGGAGAGCTGCATGGGCGAGATTAAATGTCGCGTCCGGCAGGGGGACCTGCTTCGGGAGCGCGGAGCGGGCGAGACTCGTGGACAACGTGGCGTCCGGAATAAAGGCGGCGCAGGCGAGTCCGTCAGGAAAGGGGAGTTGCCTCGCGATGGGCGGGCCGTCATCCGCCTGAATGGCGAGACAGACGCCGCCGAAGAGGGCAGGCGCCGCGTTGTCAGGATGGCCCTCCAGCTCAGAGGCATCGGCAAGCAGGACGTCCAGATCGGCGTCACGCCCGGCGATGATCTGGGCGATGAGGAGTCCGGCGGCGACGGCGGCTGCGCTGCTTCCAAGGCCCCGCGTGAGTGGTATCGAGTTGTTGACGGTGAGACGCAGCGACGGCAGGTTGATGCCGAGGCGGTTCGCTCTGAATGCGGCGGCGCGGAGGATGAGATTCCTGTCTCCGACTGGGAGCGCGTCGCTGCCCTCGCCGCGCACCTCAACGAGATGCGTCGCGGACTCCTCGACGCGCGCCTCCAGCCACAGGTCAAGGGCCATGCCGATGGCGTCAAAGGCAGAGCCGAAATTGGCCGTCGTGGCGGGCACGCGTACGGTGAAGGGGCACAATGCAGACATGGGGCGCTCGTATTCAATTATAGGGGCGGGCTGCCGCCGTTGCGCGGCTCATCCCGAATGATGTGACCCCCTACGCCCCGACTCTTCCACCAACGGTCACGTTAGGGTTCATGTCGATGATCGCCCGCCAGAGCCGGTTCGCCCGAACTTTCCCGCCCGGCGCGGCTGGGTCAATGACCATGCGGCCGGATCTCGTGTAGGAGCCGATGGTTTGCAACTCTGAGCGACCGGTATCCCACTTCCAGTCTCGCCCACGCGCATCGAGGAGCGTCGCCTCCGCCAACGAGCGGCTAACAGGAACGGCCATTGGCAGTCTCAGCGAGGCGTCCGGATCACCCTTCCAGACCCAGAAGAGGTTAAGCGCGTCCTTTGGGTGGTAGGCGGCGCGGCGGATGTGGGCGTTCGCCCCGAACACGGCGAATTCCCGCCCTGTGGGGAAGGCTTTGACGTCCTGCAGAACTTCCGACACACGGAAGAAACCAACCAGGTAGAATCCCGGCGGGCCATGGAATTTCGCCTCGCCGTCGTGCTGAACAAGACGGGCAAGGAAGAGAATGTAGTCGCCGGGCCCGCATTGCTTGAGACCGGCCCCTCTGCCCGTTGTTTGCGGGTTGTCGCCGTATGTAAACGTGCGAAACTCGGGATCATCATGCAGGCGGTCATTCCACCGCGAAACGGGCGCGTAGTCCGCGAGGGTCTTGTCGGGGTCATTGAACGCGGCCAGCTTGGGGTAGGCGGGGAGCGTCGGCGACCACAGCCGTCGCTCCTCCGGGATGGGCAGAAACTCAAAGGTTCCGTCGGGAAAGATGGGGCTGCGCAGGGCGCCGTGCGAGGCGTTGACGCCGACATTGACCAGGAATATCCGGGCGCCAGGATCAACCAGAACCACGGCGGGCCTCCCAAGCGTGCATAATCGGACCACATCCAGAATGCCACACCGACTAATGAACAGTACTGGCAACGATCCCGCCCACGTAACGCAAGCCGTCAAGGACGCCGCCGCGCAGTTCGGCTTTGATGTTGTCGGCGTGACGTCCGCCGATGCGTTTTCCGATCGTGGCGAGACGGCAAAAGGACGCGTATCCGAGGGCCTCATGGACGGCCTTCCCTGGTTTACGGAGGAACGAGTGGAGCGCGGGGCGGATCCGCGCAACCTGTTGCCCAATGCTCGCTCCATCATCTCCCTCGCGCTCAGCTATCACCATGACGATGACGCAGTTACAACGGAGGGTAACGGACCTCCTCCGGGCACTCAGCCGCGAGGCCGTATCGCCCGGTACGCGTGGGGCGAGGATTATCACCGCGTGTTTGCGCGCCGCGTGAAATCGTTTATTGAGACGTTGCCGGGCATCGTTGGCGATCCGAGATGCAAACTCGCTGGTATACAGACACTGGTCCGATGTTGGACCGCGCCGTTGCCGAAAGGGCGGGCGTCGGCTGGTTCGGCAAGAACACGAACATCCTGACGTCGCAGGGATCATGGATGTTGCTGGCCCAGATCATTACGACGCTTGAACTGCAGCCTGATGAGCCGCTAAAGAAGACGTGCGGAGCGTGCACCGCGTGCATTGAGGCATGTCCCACCGGCGCCATCGTCGCGCCCTATGTGCTGGACAACAGTCGGTGTATCTCCTATCTGACTATTGAGAATCGAGGGGCGATTCCGCCGGAGCTGCGGCCGCTGATCGGCGACTGGATATTTGGCTGCGACATCTGTCAGGATGTTTGCCCCGTGAATCGCAAGGCGCGCGTGGGCCAGGCCTACGAGGAGCTGACGCGCGATGCGGAAGGGCGCGCCAGGCCTGAGCTGGTCGAGCTGCTCTCGCTTGATGACGACGGCTTTCGGGAACGGTTCCGGCAGAGCGCCGTCCTCCGCGCCAAGCCTGCGGGGATGCGCCGGAATGTCTGCGTAGCGCTCGGCAACATCGCAGACCCGACGACGGTAGGCCCTCTTAGGCGTGTTCTTCGCCACGACGACTCGCCAATTGTGCGAGGTCACGCCGCATGGGCGCTGGGGCGCATTGGGACGGCGGATGCGGTCGCGGCGCTTGAGGCCGCGAGCCTGGCAGAGGCTGATACGTCGGCGCTGGAGGAGATTGCGGCAGCGTTGGCGAAGGCGGATAGAACGCACTCATTATGATAGCTGCTCTTGTTGTGATAGGAAGCACTGTTGGCGGACTCGTCGCTGGTGTGCTAGTTGCTCTGATTTTTGGCTCACTGGCAGTCCGAGTTAATGCCCAGCTAGAGAGCGGCAGTATGGCTTCGGGCTCAGAGTTGCACCAGCAGTCCATAGCGGGTGGATGGATCGTGGCTGGTCTATTGAGTGGACTTGCCCTAGGATTGGCAATATCATTCGATGCGTCTTTTTGGACTTGGCTATTGTTCTTGCCTGCCGGCAGAATAATTGACGAACTACACTTTACTCTCCGATTCGCATTTACAGGAAGATATCCCCCCTTAGGGTGGGGTGTTATCGCCACGATATGGCTTCCTGTCATCGGCGTACTGTTCTGGATTCTTGGCATATGGCCTTTTGGCTGAAGCACTATCAAACGACCCCTACGCGCCCGCATAAAGCTCACTGTCCGGTTTAAGTGAGGCATACGCGATCAAGAACGGCGCATCGCCACAGTCGAGCGCTAGCCACTTGTCAGACCCGATAACGCAATTTGCCGGAGTAAGGCGATGCGGTCTTTGACGGGCTCATGTAGGCCGTAGATGGCCGTACCGGCGACGAGGATGTGCGCGCCGGCCTGGGCGGCCCGCGCGGCCGTGCGCTCATTGATACCGCCGTCGACTTCGATCTCTATGTTGAGGCCTCGGTCGTCAATGATGCCTCGCGCCTCCAAGACCTTTTGCTCAACCTCTTCGATGTACGGTTGGCCGCCGTAGCCCGGTTGTACGGTCATCAGCAACAGGAGGTTCGCCTGATCCAATACATCCATAACAGCGCTTAGCGGCGTATCCGGGCGCAGGGCAATGCCTGGGCGCGCGCCGTGGCTTCGGATCGCCGCGAGCGTCGCGCGGAGGTCCTTTGAGGCTTCTACGTGCACGACGATGATGTCCGCTCCCGCTTCCGCCATGGCCGCCACGTGACGCTCAGGCTCATTGATCATCATGTGTACGTCGAGCGGGGCGCCGCCGGCATGGGCCTTGATGGCGGCGACCATCTGCGCGCCGAAAGTGATGGGCGGCACGAATTGGCCGTCCATCACGTCAACATGGATATAGTCCGCGCCGCCGTTGGCCGCGGCTGCCGTCTCCTCGCCGAGGCGGGCAAAGTCCGCCGCCAGGAGCGATGGCGCAATTTTGATGGCGGGCGTGTGCTGCATCGTTCGCGGCAGTCAGACGCCGCTGTCCGATTCCAGCCGGGCGCGGGCGGCGGTCAGCGCCTCCCGCACCCGTTCCGGCGCCGTGCCGCCAATGGTGTTGCGCGCGGCAATGGCTGTCTCCACCGAGATGGTCAGGACGTCCTCCCCAAAGTGGGGTGAGGCGCGACGGTAGTCGTCCAGCGTCAGGTCTCGCAGCTGCTTGTCCTCGGTCAGGGCGGCCTCGACCAGATCATGGACAATTCCATGAGCCTCCCTGAACGGAACGCCCCGCGCGGCCAGGTAGTCGGCAAGCTCTGTTGCAAGGAGGAATCCCCCCTCCGCTGCGGCGCGCATTGTCGCAGGCCGAAACTCCAGACTCGCCACCATGCCGGCCATCATCTCGATGCTGCCCAGCAGAGTGTCGGCGGCGTCAAAAAGGGACTCCTTGTCCTCCTGCAGGTCACGGTTGTAAGCCAACGGCAGGGCCTTGAGCGTGGTCAGCATGCCGACGAGATCGCCGATGACGCGTCCCACCTTGCCGCGCGCCAGCTCCGCAATATCCGGGTTGTGCTTCTGGGGCATGATGCTGGATCCGGAGGAGTAGTCATCGCCGACTCTCACATAGCCAAACTCATCAGCCGACCACAGGATGATCTCCTCTGCGAGACGAGACAGGTGCGCCATCGTCAAGGCGGCGGCCGCCTGGAACTCAATGATAAAATCCCGATCCGCGACGGCGTCCAGGCTGTTTCGACTAACCGAGGCAAATCCGAGATCGGCGGCCAGAGCCTCGCGGTCGATGGGATACGCCGTTCCGGTCAGCGCGGCGCTGCCGAGGGGCATGACGTCCGCGCGTGCGTACGCATCACGCAGGCGGCCGGCATCCCGTTCCGCCATCTCTACGTACGCCAGCAGGTGGTGGGCCAGCAATACAGGTTGCGCCCGCTGTAGGTGGGTGTAGGCAGCCATGATGACATCGGCATTTGCCTCTGCGGCATCAAGTAGGGCGCGACGAAACGCGTTCAGCCGGTCGAGGCAATCGCGGATCACGTCCTTGACGTAGAGGCGGGTGTCCGTCGCGATCTGATCGTTGCGAGACCGGCCCGTGTGCAGCTTGCCGCCGAGGGGCCCGATGATTTCAATAAGGCGCCTTTCGACGTTGAAGTGGATGTCCTCCAGCTCAGGCCGGAAGGGAAACGCGCCTGACTCCAGCTCACTGGTGATGCTTTCCAGGCCCGCCAGAATGGCCTGCGTCTCCTCGCCGGTCAGCACGCCGGCCCGTCCAAGCGCGCGAGCCCACGCCATGGAACCGCGCACATCATGCGCCGCCAGCCTCCGGTCAAAAGACAACGAGGCTAGAAAGTCAGCCGGACTGATCCCCTCGCCGCCGCCATCCATCCCTGCAGAGTTAGTCATAGGAACAGGATAGCGGATAGAGTGGCAGGGCTTTCCGTGTCCGCCCCACGGCCGCTACAAGGCACCGCTGCGCGCAGGACAATCTTTGGGCGTGGCGCGCGCCTTACTTGCTGGGCCTCACCCTTGCCTGGGTGCGGATTGGGAGGCCCCAGAGGTGGATGAAGCCGGGGGATGCGGACTGGTCAAACACATCACCCTCGTCGTAGGTGGCGAGTTCGTGTTGGTAGAGGGCGTAGTCGCTCTTGCGCCCGACTACGGTGGCGTGGCCTTTGTGGAGCTTGACGCGGATATCGCCGGTGACGGCCCGCTGGCTGCCCTCCACGTACGCCTGGAGATCCTCTCGCAGCTGGCTGAACCAAAGGCCGTCATAGACCAGCTGGGCGTATTCGCGCGAGACGATCTCCCCAAAACGGGCCTGATCGCGCGTTTGCACCATGCCCTCCAGGGCCTTGTGGGCCGCCAGGAGGATCGTTGCAGCGGGCGCCTCATAGATCTCTCGCGACTTGATGCCGACGAGGCGGTCCTCAATGTGGTCGATGCGTCCGACGCCGTGCTCGCCGCCGATGCGTGACAGTGTTTCCACAAGCGGGACGGGTGCAGTCTCGCCGCCGTCGAGGGCGACCGGCTCTCCCTTTTCAAAGTGGATCTCGACATAGAGAGGCTCGTCTGGCGTTTCGTTAGCGGCGCGGGTCCACTCGTAGGCGTTCTCAGGCGGCTCCGCCCATGGATCTTCCAGGACGCCGGCCTCAATGCTCCGCCCCCACAGGTTGTCGTCGGTGGAGTAGGGCTTTTCGAGCGTGGATGGGACGGGGATCTCGTGCTCGCGGGCATAGGCGATTTCCTCGACGCGCGTCATGCCCCACTCGCGCGCCGGCGCAACAACCTTGAGATCGGGGGCGAGCGCCCCGACGGACACGTCCAGGCGGACCTGGTCGTTGCCCTTGCCTGTGCAGCCGTGAGCGACGGCGGTGGCGCCCTCGGCGCGGGCGGCTTCTACCATTAGGCGGGCGATGAGGGGCCTGCCGAGCGCCGTCGCGATGGGATAGACGCCCTGATAGAGGGCGTTGGCCTTGAGCGCGGGGAAGACGAAGTCGCGGATGAACTCATCGCGGACATCGGCGACGTGCGCGCCGACGGCGCCTGCGGCCAGAGCCCGCTGTCGGATTTCCTCAAGGTTATCGACGTTGCCGAGGTTGGCCGTCAGAGTAACGACGTCGTAGCCGTAGTTCTCCTGGATCCATCGCACGGCGACGGATGTATCGAGTCCGCCGCTATAGGCCAGGATAAGTTTGTCTGGCATTGAGCCCCCGTATTCGTGAATGGGTTTCGTTTGATTCTAGCAGGGGTTCCTTTCTCGGTTCGCGGTTGGGGTTGGTTGGCACAGCGGAGTCTTTAGATTCTTCGCTGCGCTTGGGATGACATGTTGGGGCGTTGTGGATTCCGGCCTCCGCCCGAATGACGGAGGGGGCGGGTGTTTGGGTTGTTCGTTTGTGGGACTCCTTTGGGTTCCGGTTGTTGGTGGTCTCCGGGGGAACGCTTCGCTGCCTGTTCCGTTTGCGGCTGCTTTTCTGTTGGCGCGCTTTGGCCGGCCTTTGGGGTGGCGTGTCAGGGACGCGACACGTCGAGAGGTTCCGCTGCGCCCGCTCGACCTCTCCAGGGTAGACCTCCTCTTGTCCGGCACGGGTGTGACACCGGACGGGTCGGCCTACTCCGCCTTTCGCCACATGGCGTCGGGCAGAGCTCGTCCTTCACTCGGCGCGTTTGTGGCGCGCCAAGCGGATCGGGACCTCACAAGACAGGTATGCCACGTCTTTGTCTTGCGGCAGTTCGACGTCGCCGCCACTGTGGGTGGACGCCTGCGACGGAGCGATGGTTTTACGCTGTATGCCTCGAACAGGTTGGCGCCGGATCGAGGTTTCGGAGCGCGTCCGGGCGTGTCAGATGGGGTCTACGGCCTTTTGCGACCGCATGACCATGGCATGCCAGGAGTGATTTTGGATACAGGCAGCGAAGCGTTCCTCTTGGGGGAGCGCCCTCCTGTGCACTCCCCGGGATGGTGGTTGGCGGCGGGGATATCGACGTTCCGGGCCGCCGGTGGGATGTCGATGTGGGGATAGTAGAACACGTGTTTTGCGCGGGTCAAATGGCGGTGGCACAGTTTTTCATGTTCGCGATCAAGGTTGGTCCATGGAAGGAAACGGTCCGCCGCGTTCCGGCGTCGGCGCCCGCTGATGTGTTTGTGGATTCCTGTTGGCGGGGAGACGGGTGCGGGCGGGGGATGTCATTGTGTCCATTGATTCTAGTAGGCGAGGTCTTGGAGTCTGGTTGGGGCAGTTGTTGGACGTCCACCTCGACGAAACGACAAAATATGTGGTACAATTGTTCGAAAGTCCTAATCGTCTTTATCTTGCCACCTAGCGAAGCCCTAGCATGGATGCAGCAAGCCTGACACAACTAACGCGTGCATTGGATACGACCATGGCGGACGTGCTGGCACGGAGAACTGAGATGCTAACGTCGGGCGTCCCCGGAGAGAAAGTGGCAACTCAGGTCGTCAAGGGTCTCAGAGACCTTCAGGGCCTCGAAAAAGGGATTCCACCCGACTATAACAACCCCTGGGTTTCTACCCTCTATGTAGCCTGGCATCAGCCCACACACATCAACATGGCCTACACGCTCACAGGGGGCTGTTCCACAGCATTGCAACCCCTTGGCTCAAGGCGATCGTGGACTGCATGTGCAGGACTTCGGTTGTGGGCCTTTTGCGATGCAGTTCGGCTATATGTTGGCGATAGCAGAGTCAATACAGGCTGGTCAGGAACTCCCAACCCCATCTATTTATAGCCACGACGACAGTGGTGAGATGTGGGATCTAGGTCTGGAATTGTACAGCAGCTTTCGTAGGGAAATCAGCGATGAGTCCTCGTACAGTGAATTGGCTGGACAGAGGGAAGCCTGCGGAAGACTAAGACATCGAGCGCCTGAAGCGCCACACCCGCGCTCAATCAACTGGCTGACCGTACTGCACGCAGCGTATCCGGGTGAGGTAGGTACAGCAATCAAATCAGCGATTGATCGTCGATTGATAAATCAGAGGCCAGAAATTGTGCTGGTAACGGCCAATCCGGATAGTGCGGAACACATGTATGAGCCTCCGCAGGAACAATATTCATTACTGTCAAATCCTGAGGCAGGGCCGAATCTTCTATTAGCAGGCGTGTTTGGGAAGATCTATGAATGGCGAAAAGAACTCTATGGACGCTACGTACAGCCACATATTGACTCCCCGCAACCGGACGATCTCGCGTTTGCCCGTAGTTATTTGACTTTGCACCCGACCTCGTGGATCTCCCATGGTTTTCGGTACGTGTACTCTGTGTATGAGAGGAGGAGCAGTGGCCAGACAAACCTTACAGCCAACCCTCCCCGGTATTCCGACGCCGCATTCTGAGCCTGTCACCGGGCCGGAGATGATCGGCGGTGTTGAAATCAAGTACGAATCGGTTCGGGAGATTTTGACGCGCGCCACAGGCTTCATGGAGGAGTACGACTTCACGCTCAACCCGTACAGCGGATGCTTCTTTGGATGCACGTACTGCTATGCCGCATTCTTTAGTCGCAGCGCTGAATTGCGGGATCTTTGGGGGAAGTGGGTAACAGTCAAGGAGAACGGCCCAGAGGTCCTTCGCAAGCGCAAGGTCGGCTCATTGGATGGCAAGACCATTTACATGAGCAGCGTCACGGACCCTTATCAGCCCGTCGAACGGCAGATTGGATTGACACGCCGACTTTTGGAGGTGCTGGCGGAGCGCCATCAGCCCAAGCTTGTCGTACAGACCCGGAGCCCTGACGTTGTCCGCGACTGCGATCTCTTCGCAGCAATTCAAGACAAGGGCGGGCGCGTGCAAGTAAACATGACTGTCACGACCGACGATGAGGATATTCGCAGGACCTTCGAACCGTCATGCCCGTCGAACAGCGTACGAATCAACGCGATTGCAGAGGTGGCGAGGCAGGGCATCGACACCTGCATCACCATGACGCCATTGCTTGCAGTGCAAGAACCAGAGAGATTCGCCGACGACCTGCTTGAGACGGGTGTCACCAAGTTCATCGCGCAGCC
Organism: Dehalococcoidia bacterium; assembly: GCA_965237465.1. Lineage (GTDB taxonomy): Bacteria > Chloroflexota > Dehalococcoidia > UBA6926 > UBA6926 > VXMO01. The sequence continues at coordinate 1,334,840 of OZ250138.1, read as the reverse complement.
GTTCCACTTCAACAGCGGCAAGTTCATTGCATCAACAAGGGACGTAGCGTCTGAACTAATGGCGGAAAAGCTACACTGCGAGGTCTCTGTATTCCAGAAGAAGTATCTTGAGCATTACCGCAAGAGCTACAAGATTCTGGAGGCCAGGCTGCCAGACCTCGGCGAGGGCAAAGACGGATTCAGGCCGCCATTCTAGGCTGCTTTCTAATTCTTCGCGCCGGCGTTTCGTAGGGTGAGGCTCTCACTACCCCGCGACGGCTGCTATGGCTTCCTCCAGGATTGCGGCGCCGTGGTCTACGTCTTCGTCTGAGATGGTGAGGGGGGGCATGAGGCGCAGGGCGTTAGGGCGAACGCGGTTGACGAGCAGGCCGCGCTCCAGGCAGGCCTGAAGCAGGTCGCCGGCGATTTCCTCGGTGAATTGGATTGCCACGAGGAGGCCCATGCCGCGCACCTCTGTGATAGCCGCGTGGCGATCCGCCATGGCTTTGAGCGCGCTCATGAGGCGTTCTCCGGAGACGCGAACCCTTGCCGGGATGTCCTCTTCCAGGACGGTCCTGATGACGGCGCGGGCGGCGGCCGTGGTGAGAACGTTGCCGCCGTACGTGGAGCCGTGATCGCCATAGGTGAGGCTGTCCGCATGGTCCTTGGTCAGGAATGCGCCGATCGGCACGCCGCCGCCTAGCCCCTTCGCCAGGGTCATGACGTCCGGCTCGACGCCGAATGACTCATAGCCAAAGAGGCTGCCGAGGCGGCCGATGCCGGTCTGGACCTCGTCAAAGATCAGCAGGAGGCCGTGATCATCGCACCACTGCCGGACGGCAGTCAGATAGCCCGGGTCGGGGACGTTGACGCCGCCCTCCCCCTGCACCGGCTCCAGCATGACGGCCACTGTGCGGGGAGTCGTCGCTTCCTGTATGGCATTGAAGTCGTTGAACGGCACGTGGACAAAGCCCGGCGTCAGGGGCTTGAATCCGTCCTGGTAGTGCGGCTGGCCGGTGGCCGCGACGGTCGTCATCGTGCGTCCATGGAATGAATCCAGGGCCGTGATGATCTCAAACGCGCCGTCTCGATTCAGGGCGCCATAGCGCCGAGCGACCTTGATGGCGCCCTCAACGGCCTCCGCGCCGCTGTTGCAGAAAAAGACGCGATCCATGCAGGAGTTGTCGATCAGCATCTGCGCGAGTTCGATTTGCGGGATCGTATAAAAGGCGTTGGAGGTCTGTATCAGCGTGGCGGCCTGCTCGCTGATTGCCTTGACCATCGCCGGGTGGGAGTGGCCGAGCGTGGCGGTTGCCCAACCGCCCACAAAGTCCAGGTATTCCCTGTCTTGATCGTCCCAGACGGTGCTGTCCTGCCCGCGAACGAGGGTAACCGGCACGCGCCGCACGGTCTGCATGTAGTATTCGGCCTCGACGGCCTGCCAGTCTTTGGATGTCGTCATTGGTTGCGCTCCATCGGGGTATGCTATGGCTCTTTCAATCGACGTCGCGCCTCTTAAGCCGACGCTGTCAACTACGGTTCATGGTAGCGCTTGAGAGACATGGACGGTAGGGAGCATCCAGGATGGCAAGCGCCCAGGGCAAACCCGGCGGCGAAAATTGTCCATTCAGCCTGTTCAACACGTACGCAGCGCTGCGCGATGACGATGTGGTCACGTCCGTCGATATACCGGAGCCGCTGCAGGGCACGCCTGCGGGTAACGACCACCTCTCCAACGGTTGGCCGGCCGGCGCGATTCACATCGCCTCCGGTTGGGAGGAATGGCAGCGCCATCCGTCCGGCGACGCGCTTCTGTTCTTACTTCGGGGCGCGCTAGAGATTGTGATGAGAGATGCGCTCGGGGGGGAAGAGCGGAGGGTAGCGATGAAGGCGGGCGGAGCGCTTATTGTCCCCTCGCGGCGCGTGGTATCGCGTCACAGCTGCCGAGGCGGCAAACCTGCTTCGGCTCGTGCGCGGGCCCGGATCGGAACGCGCGGCGCTGTAGTCGGCTGCTAGACGCCGATGTTTACTACGCCTGGGCGACGGGGGTGGGCGTCTCTTCCGGCTCCGCTTGAATGAGCTCATCAAGGGTCGCGGCGAGGTCCTCAATCTGCTCTGTTAGCGTGACTGCGGAGTCGCGGAGTCTGAGCAACTCACCTTGAAGCCTTTGCAGCACAGTGCCTACCAAGCGTCCTTCAGAGTCTGATTCCTGGTCCTGGGAGGGGCGAGCGGCCGTGGTTCCTCCGCGGCCTGCGAGCAGATTGTTCAGCGACTGATCCAGCGAGGGCAGCATGACCGGCTCCTCACCCTGCTGAACGAGGACGACTCGCGTGAGCTGCGGGTACTGGATATCGCGAGCCTGGAGGTAGACCGGCTCGGCGTAGAGGATGCTCCCGCCGACGGGGATAACAAGCAGATTCCCCCTCAAGACGGCTGAGCCTGCCTGGCTCCACAGGGTGAATTGCTCTGAGATGTCGGGGTTCGTGTCGATGCGGGCCTCAACCTGTTGCGCGCCATCGATCTGCCGTTCCTTGGGGAACGTGTAGGAGATAAGCGAGCCGTAGTATTCGCCGTCATTGCGCGCCGCGAGCCAACCGACAAGGTTGGGCTTGCTGGCCGGCGTGAACGGCATGATGAGCACGAACTCCTCTTGCTCCGCCTCCGGCAGCCGCATGATGAGGTAGTAAGGCTCCATGAGCTGGGACACCTCGCCGAAGAACAGCTCCCTCGGGAAGCCCCAAAGGTCTTCCTGGTTGTAGAAGACCTGCGGCTCTGTCATGTGGAACTTCAGATACTTGTCCGCCTGCACGCTGAAGAAGTCTTCCGGGTAGCGGACGTGGCTGCGGAGGGTCTCAGGCATCTCGCTCATGGGCTTGAGCAGGTCCGGGAAGATGCTGGAGTAGGTCTGGATGATGCCGTCGGTTTCGTCCGCGATATAGAGAGTCACGGAGCCGTCATAGGCATCAATGACGGCCTTGACGCTATTGCGGATGTAGTTGAAACCGGCCTGCGTCGGCTCGGAATAGGGGAAGCGATCGCTGGTTGTGTACGCGTCCTGAATCCAATAGAGCTTGCCGTCGGCGACGACGAGATAGGGATCGGCGTCAAGAGAAAGGAAAGGCGCGAGATGACCGACGCGTTCCTGAATATGCCGGAAATACAGTATCTGGCTGTCCGGCGTGGTCTCGCCGGTGATGAGGATGTTGAGGTCGGCAAAGCGCCACGCAAAGAGCACGCGGCTTATCAGGCCGCTGATGGACACGCCCTGCCCCTCATAGGACAGGTAAACGGGATCCTCGTCCGTCGGGTGATCAAACTCCGGCGTGTTGCTTTGTACGATGACCCAATCGTCCGTGGCCTCTCCAAAGTAGACCTGCGGCACGTCAATGTGTGGCGCGCCTTCGACGGGCTCCGGCGGGATGTCCTTGAGGAAGAACTCCGGCAGGCCGTCCTGCGTGAACTCCGTCACCGGGCTCATTGCGGCGCCGTACCCGTGCGTGAATTGCAGCTTCCTGTTCACCCACGTCTGCGCCTGCGTCGGCAGCTGCGTCTGCACCAGTTCGCGCGTGCCGACCATCACCTGGCGATAATCGCCGTCGATCGTATAGCGGTCTATGTCGATATCGAGGAAGGAGTATTGGAGACGGAAGAATTGGATCTGATTGTAGACGTCGCGCAGGGGCCGATGGTCCCACAGACGGATGTTGTCGAATGTGCCCGGGTTGTCTTCGACGATGTCGCGGGAGAGGTTGTCCGTGCTTGACGCGTACTGTTCCTGCTCAATGCGGTTTAGGGCGAATCCCTCGCGCGTCATCTCAATGGTGCGTTGGATGTATGGCTGCTCGAGCGCGAACTCGCTCGGCTGCACCTGAAAGCGCTGCACTGCGGCGGGCAAGAGACCCGTCCCCACCGTGAGGGCCAGGAACCACACGCCGACCGCGGCGAGCGGCAAGGTCTGCCCTCGCATGAAGGCGTTGGCCGCGAGGACAGCCGCGACAGCAATGCTGACGACAATGAGCAACCGCAGAGCCGGCAACCTGATCGTGACGTCTGTGTAGGCTGCGCCGTACGCCGCGCCGCGTGAGGAATAGAGCAGCTCTTGCACGCTCAACCAGTACCCAAAGGCGAGGAGCAGGAAGAAGAGGATGCCAATGACTGATAGGTGCGCGCGCAGCATGGGCGTCACACTGAACTGAAATCCTCCCAGGGCAAAGTTGATGGCGTAGATACCCACCGCAAAAAGGGCGTTGACGATGACGATTCCAAGGCCCCATCCCTGCAGGAATCGATAGAAGGGCAAGTCAAATAGGTAGGTGGACACATCGCGATTGAACAGCGGGTCCGTCAGGCCGAATGTCACCGCGTTTGTGAATCGGAGCGCGGTCTCCCAGTATCCTGACGCCGCGGCGCCGAAGACGATGGCAAGGAGCACGCCCGCCAGGATGAGGCCGATGATAACCAGTCGCCGCGCCCACGTCAGCGCTTCCAACGGGATGCTAAGCGCCGCGTCCGGCGATATGCCGTGCGGGGAGTAACGCTCGGCAAGGATCACGTTGGCGGCGAAGAGGGCGCCAAACACGAGCGCGCCCAAAACAAAGAGCATGACGCGCGTCCAGAGAATCGTCGTGAAGACGGACAAGTAACCGAGGTTGTCAAACCAGAGCCAGTCGACGTAGATGTTGGCAAAGATGGAGCCGCCGATCCACAGCAGCAGCAGCATTCCAAGCGGGATGACCCAGTTGAGGATGGAGGACAGGCGCGGCGGCTGACGCCGCTCAAAATCGTCGAGGATGCTCACGCTCGCACTCCGGTTGATGTCGCGGCCAGTTCCGGCGTTTCATCATGCGCCGCGCCAAGGATGCGCGTGCCCGACTCGTCGGCCAGGGCTCTCCGCAGCGCTCCCGGCTCGCGGCCGTCAATTATGTGCGCGGCCCCGGCGTGGGTCAGCGCCTTCAGGCACGCCGTTACCTTAGGGATCATGCCGCCCGTGATGACGCCTTCGGCTATGAGCGAGCGGACTCGCTCCTCGGTAAGCTCAGGAATAACAGCGCCATCCTTGTCCATCACGCCCGGCACGTCGGTCATAAAGATGACCCGCTCCGCTTCGAGGGCGCCGGCCAGAGCGCCGGCTACGGAATCCGCGTTGACATTCAGCACCCTGGCCGGATCGGCCTCGTCAACGCACACCGGGGAGACGACGGGGATGAAATCGTGGTGCATGATGCCAATCAAGAGATCGGTCTGCACCGCGGAGACCTCGCCGACGCGGCCCAACTCCGGATCCTGCACCGTGGCAGCGATGATTGCGCCATCCACTCCGGTCAGACCGACGCCTCGTCCGCCTGCTGCGCCAAGCGCCGCGACGATGCGCGTGTTAACGACGCCGCAGAGGACAGCGGTGACAACATCGAGCGCGTCCTCGTTCGTGACGCGCAAACCGCGGACAAATGATGACTCAATGCCGAGCCGATCAAGCCATTGCGTGATCTGCGAGCCGCCGCCATGCACGACAAGCGGCCATACGCCTTGCCTTTGCACGGCGACGAGGTCGTCAAATGTTGTGTCTTGGGGGCCAAGGGCGTTTCCGCCGATCTTGACAACTATTCGCTTCGAATCTGCCATGCCCGCTTCCGCTTGCTCGCCTTGTCGGTCAACCCCAAGGGTACCAGAGTAAGAGATGCAGGGGGTTTTCGGCGCGAGAGCGCGGGTTAGGTTGTGTACTCGCCGTTGATCCGCACGTATTCGTAGGAGAAATCGCAGGTCCAGGCTGTTGCGGTGCCCTCGCCGAGCCCAAGGCTCACGTCGAAACGCACTTCAGGCTGCTTCATGCGCTCGATGGCCTCCTCACGAGAGAATGCAATGGCCCGGCCATCACGCAGCACGCAGATGTCGTTGAAGTGCAGCGTGACCCTCGATTCCTCAACATCAATGCCGCTGCGCCCCAGCGCCATCATCACGCGGCCCCAATTGGGGTCGTTGCCAAAGACGGCGGTCTTGACCAGCGGAGAGGTTGAGATGACGCGAGAGGCCTGGCGCGCATCTTCATGTGAACGGGCCCCGACGACGTTGATTTCTATGAGCTTGGTCGCCCCTTCGCCGTCCCGCACAATGGCTTTCGCCAACTCCATGGAGACGTGCGTGATGGCTTCTTCGATGATCGCCTCATTCTCTCCGCCGGAAATCGGCGCATGTCCCGATTGCCCATTCGCGATCACGATGAACGTGTCATTTGTGGACGTGTCTCCGTCAACACTGATCATGTTGAAGGAGTGATCGGCGGCCCGCTCAACTATGCGGCGCAGGGAATCCTGCTCTATTGCGGCGTCTGTCGTGACAAAGGCGAGCATGGTTGCCATGTCCGGGTGAATCATGCCGGAACCCTTGGCCGCTCCCGCGACGGTGACTGTCCGACCGTCAATCTCGACGGTTACCGCGCTCTCCTTGGGCTGCAGGTCAGTCGTCATGATGGCGAAGGCAAAGTCATGGCCGGCTTCCGCGTGTAGCTCGATGGCCTCGATGCCGCGCCGCATGACGTCCATCGGCATCGGAACGCCGATCACGCCGGTGCTGCAGACGAGAACCTCGTCGGCGCGCAGCCCAAGCTTCGCGGAGACTATGTTGGCCGTCTCGCGGGCATCCACGATTCCCTGCTCGCCGACGGCGGCATTCGCGTTGCCGCTATTAACGACAATAGCGCGCGGGGCCGCATTGGAGATATTCTCGCGGCTCACGATGACGGGAGCGGCGGTGATGCGATTCTGCGTGAAGACTGCCGCGCCGGTCGTCTCGCCGTCCGTCGCGAGGATTGTCACGTCAAAGACATCCTCCGGCGTATCAGACCGGATGCCGGCGTGGACGGCGCCGGCACGAAAGCCCCTTGGCGTTGTTACTGAGGCATTCTCAATGGGGTTGAAGGTCATTTCGCTCGTATCTCCAGGTGGACGGCGTCTGTCCATTTCCAGGCTCTACGATACATGTTATAGCGGCAAAGCAGCCGGAGTGCGCACAGCCAAACGCAACCTCTGCGGGTACAATGCCGTTAGCAAGAGAGGACGCAGTTATGGCAATGCACGATTCGGAGATCATATTTTCTGTCAGGGAGGACGAGATCGACGGTGGCTACAATGCGGCTACCCTCGGATTCGACATCTTTACGCAAGGGGATTCGCTTGACGAAGTGCGCCCCAACGTTCGTGAGGCAGTCGATGTCTACTTCGACGACTCAATGGAAGCGCCAAAGGTCATTCGGCTTCACTTTGTCAAGGATGAGATACTGGCGCGGTGAGCGTACCCCGAGACGTCAGCAGCGCAGAACTCCAGCGGGCACTGCGACGTCTTGGTTGCGAACGTGTCCGCCAACGAGGGTCACACCTGTACGTTACTTCAGCTATCAACGGTGAACATCACGTAGCTATCCCTGTGCATCGCGCGGTTAAGGTCGGGACACTGTCGGACATTCTGAAGGCCGTTGCTGCCCACCATGGCCTAAGCCTTGATGAACTTCTCGAACAACTCCGACTCTAGCGTCAAGCCTGTTCATTTCGGAGGACAACGAATATGACCGAAACGCGACAAGAGGGCACGAGGATTGTTGGGCGCGGCGTGCAGCGCGTGGATAGCGGGGAGCGCCTGACCGGCACCGCCGTGTTCGGCGCGGATCATAAGGCATCGGGCACGCTGTATGGAAAGATGGTCCGCAGCCCCCACGCCAATGCGCGAATACGCAGCATCGACGTGTCAAAGGCCATCGCGCTGCTTGGCGTGCGCGCCGTTGTCACGTCAGCAGATTTTCCGTACATCGAGATGAGCAATCAGGCCGTCGGCGGGGAGATCACGATGACCCCGCGTGATCAACGACGGATGCAGATGGCGGAGGACAAGGTCTTCTACCACTGGCAGGCCGTGGCGGCCGTGGCGGCGGATGACCCTGTGACGGCGGAACAGGCGGCGGGTCTTATCGAGGTTGACTATGAGTCGATCCGGCCCGTGGTTGACGTGGAGCGCGCCGTTCAGCCCGATTCCTCTCTGGTCCACGATGATCTGTATACGTGGGAGTTCGCGGGGGGGCCATCAGACAAACCGAGCAATATCGCGCGGCGCGTTGAGCTGAGTCGCGGCGACATTGAGCGTGGGCTTGCGGAGTCTGACATCGTGCTTGAGCGGACGTTCCGAGGCGGCACGGTGCATCAGGGGTACCTGGAACCACAATCCTGCACGGTGGAGATTGGAGAGGACGGCCGCATGACGGTCTACTCCTCCAGCCAGATCAGCTTCAACCTCCGGGACACGCTGTCGATCATCCTCGGCCTGCCGCAGGAACAGATAACCGTTGTGCCGCTGGAGATCGGGGGCGGGTTCGGCGGCAAGGCCGGACTGGGCGTTGAGTTTGTCACGGCCCTGCTGGCGATGAAGGCAAAGCAGCCAGTAAAGCTGACGCTGGCGCGCGAAGAGGTATTTCGGGCCTCCGGTCCGACGTGCGCGCATGTCATTCGCCTGAAGATCGGCGCGATGCGGGATGGGACGGTCACGGCCTTTGAGGGTCGCTATTTGCTCGACACGGGCGCGATGACGGGCTTCACGCACTCCGCGACCGCGGCTCTCACCGGCGCCTCTCACTATCGTTTTCCGCACTTGTACGTCGATGCCTATGACGTGGTGACGAATAAGCCGGTCGCCATGGCCTATCGGGCGCCAAGCGGCCCAATAGGAAACTACCCGACCGAGGTTGTGATGGACGAATTGGCGGAGGAACTGGGGATGGATCCGATTGATATCCGCCTGAAGAACGTCACGGAGGAGGGCGATCCGCTGCCGAACGGGCTGACGATGCCCGTATGGGGGCTCAAGAAGATCCTCCTCGCCGCCAAAGAGCACCCCGCCTGGACCGATCCCGTGCCTGAAGGTCACGGACGCGGATTCGCGGCGGCGTATTGGGGCGGCGCGACGCTCACCTCAAGCGCGGAGATCATTGTCAACGCCGATGCGACATTCGAGGTCACGACCGGCTCCGTAGACCTGACTGGCACGCGCACCACGATGGCGCAGTTTGCGGCGGAAGAGCTGGGCGTAGAGATGAGCCAGATCAGCGCGCGCAGCGGCGACACGGACTCCGTCGGCCACACGGACGGATCGTTCGGCAGCCGCACTACATTGACGACAGGGACGGCAGTGTTGCTCGCGGCGAAAGACGCCCTGGAGCGGCTGCGATCCGTCGCGGCCCAGTTGCTGCGCGTCGAGCCGGACTTTGTGGACTACGAGAATCAGATCTTCATCGCCCGCGATGCGGCGGACCGGCGCGTAAGCCTTGAGGATGCGTGCAAGGCCGCCGTTGAGGATGAGCCGGAGGGCAAGCTCAAGGTCGTGGGAATGGCGACGGGTCTGCCGGCGGCGCCGACGGCCGCAGCGTCCATCGCTGAGGTTGCGGTGGACACCGAGACGGGGCGGTCTGCGATAACGCGATTCACAATCTTCCAGGACCCCGGAAACGCCATCAATCCCCTCGCCGTGGAGGGTCAGATGCAGGGCGGCGCGGCGCAGGGCATCGGCTGGGCGCTGTGGGAGGTCTATGACGTTGATCCGGAGACGGGCATCATCCGCAATCCAAATTTCCTTGACTACCGAATGCCCACGACGACGGACGTGCCGATGATAGAAGCTGTCATCGTCTCGACGCCGAATCCGTCCGGCCCGCACGGGGCTCGCGGCGTCGGTGAGATTCCCCTGGTCACCCCTGTAGGCGCCATCGGCAATGCAATCTATCACGCCACAGGAGTACGACTGCACCAGACGCCGTTCACGCCGGAGCGGGTGTTATGGGGGTTGAAGGAGTTGGGGAGCGAGTAGGGGTTATGGCAGAAAGCAGATTGGACCTGCACGAATACATGTGGAAGCAGGCCAAGGCAATCTTCATCGAGAACTACAACCAATTCCTCTCGGAGAAACAGACAGGCTCCATTGAGATTATTCACGGCTACGGCTCGACGGGCGAAGGGGGCATCATCCGCACCCGACTCCGGAAATTACTGGAGCGTTACGCTTCACACTTGGAGTTCCGTCTCGGTGAGGACATTGACAGCGACATTGGCCATACATTCGTCTTTCCCGCCCAACCACTCCCTGACGATGAAGACGTGCTGCTGGAGGACATGGTTGAATACTGCTCCATACCGCGCACGGAAAAGAAGATATCCGGCAAATTCGTTAAGAGAGTGGACATGCCAAAGATACGGCAGACTGTCAGACTGCTTGAGAAACAGGGACGGCTGGAGAAAACCCTGAAGAACAATCAGCCGATGTATATCGCGACTTAGATCTAGTAAGTGGCAGTCTTGACCAATGGGTCGAATACCTGACAATCCAGAATCAGGACCTACCTTGCGGGGACGCCCTGTCAATCCGGGTGGGCAAACGCAGGCGCCCGGTATGCCTCCAACTGCGCCCTCCAGGCTAGCGGACGAGCCGCCAAATTATCGTGACCCGCACGGCGGCGGCTCAGGTCCGAATTGGGGCGCAATACTTTCGGTGGTATTCGGGCTCATCGCTGGCCTGATTCTCCTGTGGGGCCTCGGTCTTTCCACGGAACTCACGGAGGAACACGACGCGCGAGTCGCCGCTGAGGCGGAGGCCGTGACAGGAGCCACGCAGCGCAATCAGGCGATTGAGTCCGCGAATTCGGCTGTGGAACGGGCGAATCAGGAAATAGCGCTGCGCGCGACGGCCCAGGCGAATGAGAGCGCGGCCAGGGAACTCGCCGAAAAAGAGACTCAGCTTCGGGCGACCGCAGAGGCGGAGCGACAGGTAGCGGAGCAGCTCGCTCAACAGGAAGCCCGGCTAAGGACTGTTGCGGAGGCGGAGCGGCAAGAGGCAGAAGTTGGCGCTGTAGAGACTGGGCAGTTTTCCGAGCAGGAGGTCCAGTTGAGGGCTACGGCGGAGGCGCAATTACTCGGATCAGAGGAGACCCTGGTAAATCAGCAGATCGAGGCCGAGAAAGCACTGGCTCTCGAACTGGCCCGCACGAATACGACGATCAAAGCCATCGCGACCGGAGAGCTAAAATTCTATATTGAGCCGTTGCCCTGGTACGCTGCGGAAGGCGTCGAGGATGCAGTGGACGATATCGTGGATTCACTAGAGGGTTGGGAAGCCTATGGCGCGTAACTTTCCAGAACCCTATGGAGGTTTGACGCTGACATTAACGTTAGGTGGGTACGAGATTATGGCGATCACATTCTTGGGCTAGCCATCCATCAGACCGTTCTCCATGTATGCTTGGGAAGCACAAATTGTCAAAATGAGTGGCAAGCTTTTGACGCAACCACAGTGAAGAAGATCCTTTGGCACGAATTTGGTCACGCATTTGGATACGGCCACAGTGATGACCCGAACAATGTTATGTATCCGACAACAGAGACGCGGTTCGCAGTTGAGCGAGACATCTCGCAGCACTTGGCCGCAGGCTACGCGTGGGGTTTCCCTTTGTGCAAAACGGGAAGGTATTTGATCGATCTTAGCGCAGAAGAAGATTCTCCAGACTTTGAAATGGTTGTCTTGAGCGCGCGCGTGAGTTGGGATGATTATTGGGACGCCGATTATGATTCATATTCATGTGGGGCTGGTCGCTGGCGCAATATAACCCGCACCTGCATAGTGAATGACGGAGCCTATATTTATTTGCGAAACACTCACCACGACGAGGCCATTCAGATAAGCGGCCAGATAATCCAGCTAGACGACCCACCTTGGCCCGACATGGAGTGGGACGAGGACGCGTTCTATTACGATGAGGAGACGCTGGACTACTACCGCGAGTTGTTTGCGGAGTAGTAGCGCCCTGGAGTTAGGCAACCACTCCTCTTCCTAATCGTCCTCGTCCCCGTCCTCGGTAAGTTCAGTATTCTCATCCACCACGTCTTCGGTGGAGTCAACTATGTCCTCTTCCACGGTTGCGTCTTCTTCCGCGTCTTCTGGCGGCTCGGCGGTGTCTTCGGTTTGGGCGTCTGTTTCCGCTTGGCCGTCTGGGTCTGCCTGGGCTTCGGGCTGTGTCTGCGCCGGGGCGCTGCCGTTGGCGCGGCTGTTCGCCCTGCCGTTGAGTTGGGGCGCGGGCGCGGCGGGCTCGGACTTATCCGGCTCCGGGAACTGCGCGATCGCTACGACCTCGTCATCTTGCTCCAGCCGCATGACGTGGACGCCGCTCGTGTCTCGTCCGCTGGGCCGCACGTCCCGCAATGTGGTGCGGATGACGATACCTTTCCTGGAGATCAGCATGATTTCTTCGTCACGCGTGGCGGCTGCGAGGCCGACGATGAATCCGGTGTTCTTGTGCCTGTCATGCCGCACCTTGAAGGTGGCGACGCCCATTCCACCCCTGTGGCGAATTGGATAGCCGTCGGTTCTGGGGGGGCCTTGCGGCGTTTCGATGGTTTCGCCGGTGCCCATGCGGGTGCTCTTACCGTAGCCGTGCGCGGTGATGACAAAGAGGTATTTCTCCGGGTCTGCGATCACAGCGGCAACAACGTTGTCGACCGTTCCACGCTTACCGAACCTGATGCCGCGCACTCCGCCAGAAACTGCCGATGCGGCTCTTAGTGGGCTTATCGGAAAACGAATGGCCAGGCCCTGCTCGGTGACGAGGATAACCTGATCCTCTTCCTTTGCCAGGATTACGCTGACAAGGTCGTCTCCCTCTTCTAGATCCATTGCTTTCTTGCCCGTGCTGCGGATGCGGACGAATCGCTCCAGCGGCGTCCGCTTCACCTCGCCCTTTCGTGTGGCGAATACGAGGTAGTCGTGCTCAGAGAGGTCGGATGTCGCCATGACGGTTGTGACTCGCTCGTTCGGGGCGAGCGCGCTGCCCTGGAACAGGTTGGCGACGGGAATGCCGCGCGCAGTGCGTGACGCCTCTGCCGGCAGGTCAAAGCAGCGCAGTGTCGTGACACGGCCCCGATTGGTGAAGAACAGGAGAGTATCGTGCGTATCGCATACCAACAAATGCTGGACGATGTCCTCCTCGCGGGTCGTTACGCCTGTGATTCCTCTACCGCCTCGATGCTGTCTCCTGTAGGCCGAGGCCAACACCCTCTTGATGTAGCCCCGGCTGCTGATGGTGACGATGACCTCCTGATGAGGGATCAGGTCCTCGCGGCGCAGCGCGCCGAGCTCGTTCTCGTCAATCTCGGTGCGCCGCTCGTCGCCGTGCTTCTCCTTGAGCTCCTCGATTTCCTCACGGACGATGGTCGTAATCCGCCCTGGGTCGCCAAGGACGCCCTCCAGCTCCGCGATGCGTGAGCGCAGTTCCTCCAGCTCGTCCAGGATTGCCTGTCGCTCCAGGGCTGCCAGCCTGCGCAGCTGCATGTCCAGGATGGCCTGGGCCTGGCGCTGCGAGAGGATGTAGCGCTCAATCAGCGTGATTCGCGCCGCGTCGGCGGATTCCGCGTTTCTGATGACTGTGATGACCTCATCCAGGTGGTCAAGCGCGATCCGCAGTCCCTCAAGGACGTGGGCGCGGTCCTGGGCGCGCCGCAGCTCATACCGCGTCCGGTTGATGACGACTTCTCGTCGGAAACGAATGAAGTGGAAAATAATCTGCTTGAGCGGCAGCATGAGCGGCTGCCCGTCAACCAACGCCCGTGTGTTGATGCCGAGCGAATGGCGCATTTGCGTCTGTTCGTAGAGGTTATTGAGGACGATGTCAGGGGCGGCATCGCGACGCAGCTCAATGACAATGCGCATCCCGTCGCGATCAGATTCGTCCCTGATCTCGCTGATGCCGTCCAGCCTCTTGCCGCGCACCAGCTCCGCCATCTTCTCAACCAGCGACGCCTTATTGACCTGATAAGGCAGCTCTGTGACGACGATCTGGGATCGCTGTGCGCGGCCCTCGAGATCCTGGATCTCCGCGCGGGCCTCAACTATGACCTTGCCCTGGCCCGTGGCGTATCCGCGACGCACGCCCTCCGTTCCCCGGATGATTCCGGCAGTGGGAAAGTCGGGTCCCTTGATGAACTCAAGGAGTTCCTCAAGGCTTGCATCAAACTCGCCGCCCTGCTGCGTTTCCTGCCATCGGCTGATGGCGAAGAGGATTGCATCGCAGACCTCGGTGAGGTTGTGGGGCTGTATTTCGGTCGCCATTCCCACGGCGATGCCGGTCGTGCCGTTGATGAGGAGATTCGGGAGACGGGCCGGCAAGACGACAGGCTCTCGCTCCGATCCGTCAAAATTCTCCTGGAACGCCACGGTCTGGCGGTCGATATCGGCGAGCATTTCGTCCGCGATGGAGGTGAGTCGCGCTTCCGTATAACGCATGGCGGCAGGGGGGTCTTTATCGACCGAGCCAAAGTTGCCCTGGCCATCGACGAGGGGGTAACGCAGCGAGAAGGGCTGCGCGAGGCGCACGAGGGCGTCATAGACCGCGGAATCGCCGTGGGGATGGTACTTGGCGATCACGTCGCCGACAACACGGGCGCTCTTGCGGTACGGGGAGTTGTTACGCATCCCCAGGTCATACATGGCGTAAAGGACACGCCGTTGAACCGGCTTCAGACCGTCGCGCACGTCCGGCAAGGCGCGCGAGACGATGACGCTCATTGCGTAATCCAGATACGACGTCCGCATCTGGCTTTCGAGGGCTACGGAACGCTCAACCATGCTTAGGCGCCTCCATCCCGGGCCGACGGGCTATCAGGCGAAACCACGCAAGAGGGGTGCAACATATGTATCTATTCTATCATCTCGCAGCCCTAAATCAGATGCTTAAGCACGGGAAATTAAGGGCCGATTGAGTGTCTCGAAGCGGGATGAGTCGGCGCCCGTTCTGGATGTGAGGGGACCCCGCCGTCAATGGATGACAGTCGGAAAGCCTTGGCGCGGGATGCCGGGTTGGGTGGCGCGCTTTACGATGAATGGCCCCCGCCTGCGCGAGGGAGACGGGTGAAGGCGCCTACGGGATGTTAGGCCTTGGACTTGGCCTGTGTGCGCAGGCAGCGCGTGCACATTCGCACTTGCTTGCGAATGCCGGCCTCGTCATAGGTCGATATCGCCTGAACGTTGACGTTCCACCGTCGCCGCGTCTTGCGGTTAGAGTGGCTGACGTTGTTCCCAAATTGCGGGCCGCGTCCGCAGAGTTGACATTTTGCCATAGTAGATTGCCTGTGTAGATAGGGTTCTGCTTGCTGGCGCAGCCGTTGGCGCAACGGTTTCGCCGGAAGTCGTATGCTACCAGAGACTCACGGTCCGGGCAAGAATACACGCGAATCGGCGCGGGCACCCGCAAGCGACAAAGGGTCGAGGAGGCGCGACTTACGTGGTGAGTACTCAAGGAAACGATTCGAGCGCAATGGACGGGGCCGGCCTTCTGGCGCTTCTGGAGGCGGGCGCAGACTGGCTGGAAAAGAACATTGCCGCGATCAACGCGTTGAATGTCTACCCAGTGCCGGATGGCGATACGGGAACGAATATGATGCTGACGCTGCAGACGGCGCTGCGCGACGCGCGTGAGAAGCCGGGCGATGGAACCGTGAGCGCTCTGTCGGCAACCGTCGGCCAGGGAGCGCTGCGGGGGGCGCGAGGCAACAGCGGCGTCATTCTCTCTCAATATCTGAAGGGCTTTGCGCAAGGCCTTGCCGGCGCTGATTTCATGGACGGGTCCGCGCTCGCGCGGGCGTTGGAGTCCGCATCATCTGCCTCGTACAAGGCCATGAGCGCGCCAGTTGAGGGCACGATGCTGACGGTCGGGCGAGAGGCGGGGGAGGCCGCAGCGGCGCGCGCGTCGGCGGATGTTGTCGAGACGCTGACGGCGGCGGTCGAGGGCGCCGACGCCTCCGTGATTCGCACGCCGGAGTTGCTGCCGGTGCTGAAGAGCGCGGGCGTCGTGGATTCCGGCGGGCAAGGCATAGCCGTCATCCTGCGCGGCGCGCTTGCCGGCCTGACCAACTCCGATCCGGGGCCGGCGCTGGAGACGCGCGAGCTTGCGCCAATAGACGCGAGCTGGCTGGCTGGGCAGGGGCAGGAGGCGTGGGGATACTGCACGGAATTCGTCCTGATGGAGCCCTCGCAGCCGCTCGACACTGTACGGGCGACAATGGCGCTCTATGGCGAATCAGAGTCCATCGTTGAAGGCGACGACCTGATTCGCGTTCATCTGCACACGTCGACGCCAGAAGATGTGCTGTCCGAGGCC
Organism: Dehalococcoidia bacterium; assembly: GCA_965237465.1. Classification (GTDB taxonomy): domain Bacteria; phylum Chloroflexota; class Dehalococcoidia; order UBA6926; family UBA6926; genus VXMO01. The sequence continues at coordinate 1,318,687 of OZ250138.1, read as the reverse complement.
GGATCAATGGGCCAATTGGAGCAGGTCTCCATCCGCGACATGGATCAACAGCATCAACAGTTCCTGGCGGGTCACGGACAGGACCTTGATGAGGTTGTGTGCGGCGTCGTATCGGTCGCGTCCGGCCCCGGATTCGTACGGATCATGCGGGGCCTCGGAGCGGGATCAATCATTTGGGGCGGGCAATCCATGAACCCGTCCGCGGAAGAGATCGCAGAGGCCGTCGAGTCGATCCCGTCGTCGTCGGTCATCATCCTGCCCAACAACAAGAACATCGCCGCAACGGCGGAGCTCTCTCGAGAACTTGCCCATACAAAGACCGTGACGGTGTTGCCGACGGCCTCCGTGCAGCAGGGCATCGCCGCGCTTCTCACGTACGTGGCCACCGAGTCCGTCGAGGACAATTTGTCTGACATGCAGGAGGCCGTCGAGGAGCTGCGATGGGCGGAGGTGACGTACGCCGTTCGTGACGGGCAGGCAGGCGACGTGACGTACGCGGCAGACCAGCCGATTGGGCTTCTTGAGGGAGACCTCGTAACGTCCGGGCCGACGCCTGAAGCGGTCGCGCAGACGCTGGTCGAGCGCATTGGGCCCGAGGGCGAGGCGCTTGTGACGCTGTACTACGGCGCGGGCATCACGGAAGAGCAGGCGAACGCTGCGGCGGAGACCGTACAGGCCGTGTGCTCGGATGAGGTGGAGGTAGAGGCCGTCAGCGGCGGCCAACCGCTGTATCCGTTCTTGATATCCGTGGAATGAATTTTCAAGTTCGCGCTTGGACTTGTGTGGACTTTTGAGTGCGGGGGTTGGTTGCGTGGTGGCCCCGATGGGCCGGTGGGTGGATTCCGGCCTTCGCCGGAATGACGGAAGGGTTGGCTAGGCGTCGGCGGTCTTTCTGAGCCCCTGGCGCCTCCCGCGTGGGTCCGGCGCAGCTACGGGGTGGGCTTTGCCGACACGTGCCGTCATAGATCAACCACCTCCGCTGCTATTCAGCGCTCCAGGCTTTCGGTTGTGGCATTTAGTGGAGTTGGAGCTAATGGGCGGAACTCGTCATCATCAACTTCGAGGAGGACGCGTAGGTCGGTTCCATCCGGCGATATCGTGATGAGTCCGCTGTCCGGACTGTAGATAGCAATCCGTGATCCGTCCGGCGACCAAGCAGCCGGACGAACTCCGTCATAGTCCGCCGGGATGCCCTTCAAACGGCGAGGGTCGTTGCCGTCCGAATCCACCAGGTATGTGTGTTCAGAAATGAAGAGGATTTCTGAACCTCTGGGTGACCACGACACTTGGGAGATCGGCTCCGCATACCCTTCGACTCCACTATTCCACAACGTTCGACGTTCACCGCCATCAAACCGTACGCTATAGATAGTTGTTCCGGTTTCATCGCTGTTGGCGAACGCCATTTTCTGACCGTCCGGCGACATTGTAGGCGGAGCCGTAGCTTGGCCGATTCTGGCCAGGTCCGATCCATCAGTTCGAACGGCATACAAAATAGGCGTGGACAGCCGGCCAACTGAAATCCAATAAGCCGAGTATGCTCCGTAGTAAGGGTCTTCATAAGCCAGGAACGCAAGGACGTCCCCATCTGGCGACCATGCTGGCGGGAAAAGTGCGACTCCGTATAGCACCTCTCTTATTAAAGGTTCCGGCACTTTGTGATTCATCCACTGAACCGGAAGCGCCGTTCCCTGCCCACAGGGATTTACGTCGTGTTCATCATCCTCACTTTGAGAACCGTCTGCAGAAACAAGGCATATCTGCGACAAGCTAACAGGGTTAATCCCATAATTTGATCCAATGAACACAATTTGGCTACCGTCCGGCGACCAAACCGCAAAGTTGTCAAAACCAGTGTTCTTGGTCAATGATCGCGGATTGTTGCCGTCAAGTCCGACGATTTCGATTTCATATCCCAAGCCAAAATCCCTGCCAGTATACTTGGTATCCTCGGGGCCATACTTACAGACCGTGTAAGCAATTGAAGACGAGTCCGGAGCTACGGCGGCGTGCAGTCCGTAGGAGAGAAATCGTTCATGTCCGGGATTCGCATCAACGATACGCCTCAGGTCTTCACCTGTGGCGTCAACTATCCAAATGACCTCTTCGTGGCTAACGACCAATTGTGAACCACCGGGCGTCCAGGTTAGGACATTCTCTTGTCGCCGCCCCGTTTCTGCATGGCTGGTGCCAAAGCCGCAGGGACCATAAGCGTAACAATGTGTAGTAGTGTCACAATCGTCTACTTGGCAGGCGCTCGCCGCGATTGCGAGAAGGCTGAACAGCACCACTACCAATAACGTCCGTTTTGGCTTCACGAGGAGTCTCATGGGCCTAAGTGTAGGTTTATGTGTCAGTAACGCAATAAGCCTCGGATGGCGAGGGTGTTGGTAGTTGGCCGTCCCGCCGTGTGGCATGGGCCCCCGCCTGCGCGGGGGAAACGGGGGAGACGGGTGAGTTATGGGGGAAAGGGCGAGATTCACCCCCAGCCGCGGTGAGGCACCTTACAGTTTTTTGAGTGCGGGGGTTGGTTGCGTGGTGGCCTTATTGAGCCGGTGAGTGGATTCCGGCCTTCGCCGGAATGACGGAGGCGCGGATGGGAAAGCACGGCCTCTACACATTGCAGGTGGTTGCGTCCACGCTCGCGGCCGCCCCGCAGATTGACACAGCGTCGTGGCGAGTCCACTCTCACGCCAGAAGCATCGGAGTAAATATGACGGTCCAGACACCCCCCCAGCGACGGATCTTTTACGGCTGGTGGATAGTTGGATCCGGCTTTCTGCTGATGCTCTTCACGACCGGCGTGGGTTTTTACGGATTCTCCGCCTTTGTTAATCCGATAGCCGACTCTGTCGCGGGCGGCAGCCGAGCGGCTGTCGCGGCCGCAATTTCAATTCAACGCGCCGAGTCGGGCATCATGAGCCCCATTGTCGGGTTCCTTGTGGACAAGATTGGCCCGCGAGTCGTTCTGATAGCGGGTTTCGCTGTCGGCGGCGCAGGTTTCATCCTCGTCTCGCTTTCGCAGAATCTCTTCCAGTTCTATGCGGCCTATATATTCCTGGCGCTCGGACTTGGCGCAGGTTCATTTCTGGTCGTCAGCACGGCGGTGACCAATTGGTTCATCCGGAAGCGTGGACGCGCGCTGGGCTTCCTCTTTCTCGGTCCTGGGTTTGCCGGTCTGCTTGTCGTCGGCATCGTCCAGCTGATTGAGATGGTGGGCTGGCGATACACGATGGCGGGCGTCGGCCTGGCGATGTGGACGATCTGCATCCCATTGTCGCTGGTCATGAGGCGCGCGCCGGAGGTATACGGAATGCGCCCGGACGGCGATCCGCCTGCATTGGCGGCTGACGGCTCGATAATGCCTGCCGGCCCGGAGTTGGAAGGCTCCATGCTCATTGGCGCGGTGCTGCGGAGCCGAAGCTATTACCAGTACGTTGTGGCCCTGGCGCTACAGCAGATGGGATTCTCGGCGCTCGTCATCTTTCAGATACCTGCGCTCCAGACCTTTGGGCTTTCAGCCCCGCAGGCCGGCCTGGCGGTCCTGATATGGACGCTTGGCGGCATCCCGGGCCGCCTTGCCTCCGGCTTCCTGTCAGACATGTTCGACAAGCGGATGGTCCTGGCCTCCGCCATGGGGCTGCAGCTCGTCGGCGTCTTTCTGTTCCTCCGTACGGACAGCCTGCAGGACGCAGTTTTATACGGATTGGTGCATGGCATAGGTTGGGGCATGACGACGCCATCGCGGCTGTCGCTGCAGGCCGAGCTGTGGGGCAGAGCGATCTTTGGCCGACTCATGGGCATACAGGCAGGCACATCCGCAATCGGCTCCATCATTTCTCCGCTCCTTGTTGGCTGGGTCTATGACTCAACCGGAGACTATCGAGTCACGATCCTGGCGCTGTTTCTTCCGCTTGCGGTGAGCGGGGTGCTTGTGTTGACGATGGTGCGCCCGCCTAGCCAGGGTGTGCGCAGGTAGGACGGAATCGGAGCAGGCTTCCTGCGGGGTGGTATGAGCGAGTGGCCGCGCCCGTGGCGATATATCTTCCACGCGGATCTGGACGCGTTCTTTGCGTCCGTCGCGCAGCGGGATGACCCGCGCCTGCGCGGCAAGCCTATCGTCGTGGGCGGGGCGCCGGAAAGGCGTGGCGTCGTGGCGGCGGCCTCCTATGAGGCGAGGGCGCATGGAGCTCGTTCAGGCATGGCAATGGCCACTGCCCTGCGGCTGAGCCCGGACATCATTCGCGTATCTCATCGTGAAGGCGGATACGGAAACATTTCGCGCCAGGTCATGACGATTCTCCGCCGCGTCACGCCGCACGTTCAGCAGATCTCCGTAGATGAGGCTTACATGGACGTAACGGACGCGGCCTCGCCAGACAAGCTGGAGGACCTCGGCAAGGCGATTCGCATGCGCGTGCGCCGGACGACCGGTCTGGCTATCACCATCGGCGGCGGCGTCACCAAGACGGTCGCCAAGGTAGCCTCCCAAGTGGGCAAGCCGGACGGCCTGTTGCTGGTTCCGCCCGCCACCGAGGAGGAGTTCCTGGCGCCATTGGACGTTTCGCTCATCAGCGGCGTGGGGCCCGCCACGCTTGCCTCCCTGCATAAGAGGGGCATCAGAACGATGGGACAGCTTGCCGAAGCCGACGATGACTGGCTTGCGCGGGAATTCGGTAGACGCGGCGTATGGCTCAAGGAGCGGTCGTTGGGAATCGGCTCCACCGAACTTACCCCTGAGGATGAGCGGCAGATAAAGTCCATCAGCAGCGAAACAACGATGAGCACGGACACCGGCGACGGCGAGACGCTGCTAGGCCTACTGCGTGAGCAGGCAACAGATGTTGTGCGACAGATGCAAAACAGGGGCCTGCGGGCGCGCACGGTTCGCCTCAAGCTGAGGCTGGCCGATTTCACGACGTTCACCCGGCAGCAGTCTCTATCCAGCCCAACGGACGACGAGTCGGTGGTGCTGAGGATTGCTGATGAATTACTCCGCCGCGAGCTGGGGCCCCGGCGAGAGTTTCGCCTTATTGGCCTCGGCCTGGCATCACTGGAGCCGGCGCTTGATCAGCCGGAGCAGGGCGACGCGGCCGGCTCACAACGCGGACAACTCTCTCTCGGCATCTAGTCGACGGCGTCCATGCAAGCGAGGCGCTCCTTGACATATTTGTATCTCATTCGTACTTTGCTGAATCAGGTTGCATGGGGAGACCCCCTGAGAACACCGTGACAGCTAGAGAAGGCAGGTGACGGAGTGTTCCGATGCTGAGGACGCTTGGGATCGCGGCCATTTGCGGTCTTGTCTTGTTGGCCGGCCTGTTGGCGGCTGCCTGCGAGATCGGCGACTCATCGACTAGCGACAATCCACCGCCTGTTGCCAAGACCCCTCCACCTGTCGTCACTGTTCTTGCGCCTGCCGCCGCAGTTGCCGGAGAGAGGTTGCCTCTGACGGTTCAGCTGATGCCGGTTGACGCGCTGATCAGCCACGCTCTGCAGTTGTCGGAGAGAGACCTGCCGACAGCTCAGCCGGGCGACTTTTTGTATGAGAATGTCGAGTCCGTCGAGCTCTCGGAGGAAGAAGCAAACGAGTACGTCGGGTACATCCCGCCAAGGTTTGTATTCGTGAGAGCGCGATTGTACAAGGCGCCCACGCCTGAATGGATATCGATCACGTACCGTGGCGGCATAAATGAGCTGCTGTTCGTGGAGGGACACCCATTCGGAGCGAATCCGTGGGCGCCTATCGAATTCACCGATACGATCACGGTCAATGGTGAATCGGCGTACGTGATCCGGGGAGGGGCGGCTGTCAGCGCCAATTCGGAGGACAGGGAGGCGTTCTGGAATCCTTCCGCGGCCCGTGTACTCTACTTCAGAAGCGGCGACAAGGTGTTCTCAATCAGGAGTCGGGGGCACCGCTTGACCACGGAGGAGCTTGTGAGAATGGCCGAGTCCATCAGGTGAATGGATGCGGGGTGGCGCGGCTCGAGGCGGGGTAGCCGAGGGGAGCGGGCAAAGGCGGCGCTAGGGTATTATTGGGGCGCGGAACGTCGGGGTTTCCGCGGTCCCTGATAGTCGGCAGACGGGACAACGAAAACAGTGAAATCAATAGAGGGGTAGCTACCGTGACTGAACTTGTGAAATACAACAGTGTGGGCCGCGCCACGCCGCGCGCGGAAGGGCCGGACAAGGTCACCGGCGGCGGTAAATACGGGATGGATCAGGCGCTGCCCGGAATGCTGTGGTGCAAGATTCTCCGCAGCCCCTTTGCACACGCGCGCATCACCCGCATCGACGCATCGGCGGCTCAGGCGCTGCCGGGCGTCCACATGGTTTTGACCGGCGAGGACGTGCGAGGCATTCGCACAAACAGATCCACGTTCAAGGATGAGCCGGCCCTCTGCTGGGACACGGTCATGTACGTGGGCGACAAGGTGGCGGCCGTCGTCGCCGACGATGAGGATATCGCGCAGCGCGCGCTCGACCTGATAGAGGTGGACTACGACGAGCTGCCTCCAATCCTGTCGGCCCGCGAGGCTGCGCAGCCGGACGCGGCCATTCTCCACCCTGATTTCAACAACTACGTGGGCGTTCGCCCGCAGGAGACGCCCACAAACGTCCTGGTGAAACTGGAGCGCGAACGCGGCGACGTCGAGAAAGGCTTTGCCGAGGCGGACGTGATTGTGGAGGAGACGTACACGACTCCCCATCAGCACCAGGCGTATCTGGAGCCGCACTCCGTCCTGGTGGACATCGAGGAGGACGACACCCTTCAGATCTGGATGTCATGCCAGCTGCCGATGGCGAACGTCGGCGAGCTTGTGCGCGTGCTGGACCTGCCGCCGGAGAAGATTGTGGTCAACTCTACATATGTCGGCGGGTCATTCGGCGGCAAGACGGATGCGACGGGCGTCTACATCATGCGTCTCTTTGCCCAACGGACAGGAAGGCCCATCAAGCTGGTCTTTGACTACTCGGAAGAGTTGATGGCGTCAAACCCGCGGCATCCATCCGAGATTCGCATCAGGGCGGGCGTGAAGCGCGACGGCACCATCACGGCGTGGCAGGCGGAGGCATTCATGGCTGTCGGGGCGTACAGCTCCTACGCGCCGATCCCCAACGGGCTACGCGGCGTGTTTGAGATGGGCGGCGCTTATCGATGCGAGAACGTCGCGATGGAGATCACGCACACGTACGCCAATCTTGTTCCTTGTGGATTTGCGCGGGCTCCGGGAATGCCGCAAGGGCTCTGGGCGGGTGAATCTCACATCGATCTGTGCGCACGGGCCATCGGAATGGACCCCGCGGATTTCCGGACGATGAACATTATCCACGCCGGAGAGGCGTTGATGACCGGCGACGAATTTCAGGCGATGCGCGCGGACACCACGCTGGAGGAGGCGCTGCGGGAGTCCGGTTACAGCGCACCGAAGGCTGCCAACGTGGGCCGGGGCATCGGCACCGGCCACCATTCGCAAGGAGGCGGCGCGGCTGCCGCGCAGGTGACTATCGAGACCGACGGAGCCATCATCGCCCACTTCTCCACGTTTGACACTGGCGGCGGCACGTACACGCTAATCACGCAGGTCGTAGCTGAGGAGCTCGGCGTATCCCCCGAGGACGTGCAGGCTCTCTCCTTTTCGACAAATCAGATTGGGCCGCTGCAAGGCATCGGCGGCAGCCGTGGCGCGCGTGTCACCAGCACTGTCGGCCACAAGGCTGCGTCCGAGACGGCGGACAAGATGAAGCGGCTGGCCGCGGAGTTCCAGGGTTGGGATGAGGAGCGATTGACCTTGCAGGGCGGGGACGTCGTGAACGACACGGGCGAGCGGATCTCCCTGGCCAACATCGCGACTCGTTCCGGCGGACCCGTCGTCACACGCGTGGACATTCAGGAGGGGGCCAGCCCTTACACCGCCTTTGGCACGCAGATTGCGGAGGTGGAGGTGGACCCGGAGACAGGCGAGGTGCGGGTGCTCAAGATAACCGCAGTCCATGAGACCGGACGCGTCCTGAACCCCGTCGCGTTCTACGGGCAACTGGAGGGCGGAGTCGTGTATGGCTTCGGCGAGACGGTGATGACGGAGACCGTCTACGACGAGTCGGGCCGCGTCACCAATCCCTCATTCGCGGACATGAAACTGCCAACGATGCGGGACTTGCCTGAGCTGAATGAGATCGTCCTGGAGTCCGACGTCGGAGACGGCCCCTATGCCGTGCGCGGCATCGGAGAGCACACCAACATCATGACGGCGCCGGCCATCGCCAACGCCATCGAAGACGCCGTTGGCGTACGAATTACGACGTTGCCTGTCACGGCGGAGAAGGTCTACGCGGCGTTGCAGGAGAAGAACGGGGGGTAGCGGAAGTCGGAACGCCTGGGGGCCGGGCAGCAACGCTGCCCGGCCCGTGCTCCGCTACTCCGGCTCGGTGACCTTAATCAACCATTCGGTTTCGTTGGAAACTCTCCAGTTGCCGTCTGAGTAGTCATTGCACGGCAGCGAACTGTGGAACTCTCCGACAAAGACGTTGTACTCGCCTACCGGGAGAGGCCTTAAAACTCTCAGCCATTCGACATGGATGCCATAGTCGTCGGACTCGTCCATCTCAAACAGATCCTTGTCCGGTCCTTCCAGCCAATAGTGGCTGAATCTGGGCGTCTGATAGGGTGGCCTCCGTACAATAAACGGCTGGGTGTAATCGCCGTTTGTGTCCATTTCGAGGGCAAATTGAGGTTTGGGGGATGGTTCGTAGTATCCGCCAAGGCCCAATATGCGGTACCCGCCTCTCACCTTGTCCTGCAGATTGGACATGTTCGCCACCGTTGAGGAAATGCAGCTCCAGTGCTCCTCTTGTCGTAAGCGGCTCATCTCTTCAATGCGGGCACGGAGATCGAACAAAGAAATCGTAGCCGATTCGCCATTCAAGAATTTGTGTTGATATAGGGAATCCTGGTCCTCAGGCAGCCACGTCCGGCCGATGACTGGGTAGCCTCCGTTGCCCTGGCCGTCTGTGGAGCCGCTGAAACGGTAGGTCTCTTCCTGGTCGTTCCCCTTTAAGAAGAGTATCGGTTCCTGACCTAGGGGGTTTTTCGATCTGTTCTCAGTCAGCCATGTGCTGGCAAGGGACCGGGCCTCGCTCTCTGTCCTATGGTCGAGCCAATCCGGGAATGCAATGTACTTGGGTCCACTGGTCATGCGGACGACCAGTTCATCACCCCCATTGCCCTTCAGATACTGGATGACCTCGAACCTGTAGATCAGCTCGGCTTCGTAACCCCAGGAACCGGCTGGTCGTGTCGCGGAGTCAAGCGAAACCAACCTGGCCGTGGCGATAACGTCGGCGCCTGATATGTTCTGGGCCATCGCTGGAGCTTCTTCGACCCAGGGCGACAATTCAATTATAACGATTTCGCCCACCGACGCAGGCGTATCGTCCAGTGTTGCCGTGGGCGCTGGTGTTGGCGCGGCAGTTGGCAAAACTACAGGAGCGGGCGAAGGGGCGCCAACGGCCGTCGGCGTGGAGCGGGCAATCGGCGAAACGGCAGGGACAGGAGATACAGCGGGCGATGGGGCGTCAGTGGCCGTCGGCGTGGGGCTGGCATCAGACGAGCAGCCTACGGACGTCGCTGCTGCCACCAGGATCAGGACTATGGTCGATATGAGCCTCATGAGGTTACCTTTCACCCAGCCCCTCATATCTGTAGCGAGAGTATACGTAGAACCACCGTGCGGATGAATCCTGTGTCTGCATTACGTAGCCAGTCTAGCTATCCCTACGCATGTTGCGGGGGGTGGCGGGCGAGGCGGCTCGGCGCAGCTTGCGCGTCCCCAGTTGCAGCGGGGCCGCTTTCTTGCTATTGGGTGTCGGTTACGGTTATGACCCATTCTGTTGTTTCCGACACCTGCCAGGAGTCGGCATCCGGGTCGTAGTAGAAGGGGAGCGCGCACGGCAAGGACATGTGCGCCTGGTTGACGTTCACTCTATATTCCCCAGCGGCTAGATTGTGGAGCATGTGCAGACGTTCGACTGTGGTGAAATCGCTGCCGGCTTCAAGAGAGAACAGATCCTTGTCCAGACCGTCCAGCCAATAGTGACTGAAGCGTGGCGTCTCGTAGGGCGGTCGTACGACTGTCAATTCCGGGTAGTACGGAGGCGTGGCTCCGGTTGAACCAACCGTCAGCAAGAACTTGCGGAAATTGACCCCGTCCGGATAGTTCGAGTCCCTGCCCTCAACCAGGTTCCTCACCCACGTCCTGAGGCCCACCGCAAAATCGACGCAGTTATCCAGTCCCCCGGTCGAAAGGCGTTCTATGTTGTTGATTCGATCGCTGAAATCTGACAAGGAAATCGTCTCGGGTTCGCCGTCCGTCAATCGGTGTTGATACAGTGCATCCCTTTGAGCAATGAGCCACGATTCGCCATAGGTTGGGACGCCGCCGGCTGCCTCACTCTGATCACTGGGGGCCTGAATGAATGCATGAGACCCTTCCAGTCCCGAGGGGCCCAACAGAACAATTGAATCCTGCCCAAACAACGTTGTCTGTTGGGCCTCAATGAGCCACAGTTCGGCGAGTTCCCGGGCCTCGCTCTCCGTCCTGAAGAGATACGCACCAGAAGATGCGTCGCGTGTGAGTACGCTTACCCTGACGACGACCAATTCATCGTCGCCATCTCCCTTCAGGTACTCGTCCACTTCGAAATTGTAGGTCAGCTCAGCCCTGGGACCATAGTCTGGATAATTGCTCGTCGCGGAGGATATTGACGCCACCCTGGCCCTGGCTATGGTTGTGGCGTATGCGATGGCCTGCGCCATGGCGGGAGATTCATCGACCCAGGACGGGAACTCTATGAGGGCGATGTTGTCCGCCACTGTTGGCGCAACCGCCGCATCCGGCGTGGCGGCCGCCCCATCCGGTTCGGCAGTGGCGCAAGCCACCGCCGCCGCGGCCAGAATCAGGGCGATGGCCAATATCATCCTCATGGGGTCTCCTCTCGCTGAGCCGGGCGCCCTTTCAAGGGCAGGCGTGTACGCAGAATGTGTCCGACCAGGCCCTATTCCATGACGCGCAGGGTGGCGGGGATGTCTTCGCGCCGGAGTTTGCGGGCCGTCAGGAGCGGGGCAGCCGCGACAGCGAGGATGCCGAACGCAATGACGATGATCGCCGACGCGGGCGTGAAGGTGACTGAGATGCCGAAGTCCGGCTGCGACGCAGGCAATATCACGAATAGCAGGTAGAGCAGCAGGCCAATGCCGACGACGATGCCGACGATTGTGGCAAAGATGCCGAGAATCATGCTCTCGATGACGGCCATGCGGAGGATGGTGCGGTAGGGCACGCCGTAGGCGGCCATCGTGGCGTGCTCGCGGCGTCGTTCATCCATGGCGATGCTGGCGGTGTTGTAGGCGATCAGGATTGCCAGCAACAGGGGGATGGCCTCCATAATCCGCAGAATGCTGATGAACTGGTCAAGCAGGTCCTCGACCAGCTGCGCCCCAGCGGCGACGGTATCGACGGATACGACGCCCTGGATATTGAATAGGTCCTGCTTGACGTGAGTCAGCGTGTTGCCTTCCGAGGGTATGACAGTGATGCGATTCGTCAGGCCCGTCACATTGAGGATGTCTGTGTGCCGCATGTCCATATAAACGTACGTGCGGAGATAGAAGGGGTGAATGGCCAGGACGGGCAGGCGGGTTTCCCGGAGAGAGAAGGAGGCGAATCCTTCGCTCACGGGATGGGTGAGGGTTATTTCGTCACCGACGGTCACACCCAGGTCCGACGCGGCCTTCTCGGCGAGGACAACCCCACGCGTTTGGGAATCCAGAGCGCCCTCAATCGCTGTGGGAGTCCAGATATCACTGTCGAATTCCATGAAGCGAATAAGAACGTCAAATCCTTCGGCGTCCTGATCGCTGGCAATTGAGCCGCCGACGCGCAGCCCGGGCTCAACCTGGGCGATGGCCTGCGACTCTTCAATTCCGCGGACGACCTCGGACTCAATGGGAATAGGGAAGATGAGATCAACCTCCAGTCTTTCCGCGGCCGTCTTGAGGGTTTCATCCCTACCATCCCGGATTGCGGTGACGTAGGCGTCCAGGGTGCCGACGAGGGAAACGGTGATGGCGACGGCGGCGGCGATGCCGAGGATCGTCAGGAGGGCGCGGCGCGGCGCGCGGGCGACGTTTCTGAAGGGCATTTGAGCGAAAGTTGCGCCGGGGATGCGCAGGCGCGTCATGAGTGGGGCCAGTCCGCCGCCCCGCGCGGCAAGGTGTCCGGTTCGAATCGCGTCGATGGGCTCCACGTTGACGGCTCGCCAGACGGGGTAGCCGATGGCAATGAGGAGGACCAGCGTTCCGATGACGGCGACGGCGCCAAAGATGGCAAATTGGAATGGGGCCTCCCAGACCGGCAGCGGAATAAACTCTGTCATGACGCCTTCCATCAGCCATCCGATGACCCACCCAACCGCCAGCCCAAAGAGGATGCCAAGGATGGCGATCTGCGCGCCCACTGCGATAGGGCGGAGCGCAATCCGGCGTCGAGGAACGCCGAGAGCCATGCCAATGCCGATCTCCCGTCGCTGCGTTTCCACCATGCGAGTGGTGAGGTTGAATGCGGCGAAAACGGCGCCAATAAAGATGAAGAGGGCGATGACATTGGAGGATTGCTGGTCGCCCTCAACGTCTTCGGTGATGGTGCGATAGATCGGATCATCGATGTCCTCTGTCACGCTGACGCCAAACGTTGGGAGCGCGTCGGCAATGGCCTGCTCCAGCTCGGCGATGACAGTTTCGCGGGATGCGGAATCATCGAGCAGCAATACGAGTTCGTTCACCATGCCGGGGCGCTCTGCAAGATCCTGTGCTGTTTCCCGCGAGGTGAACATGACCCCGTACTGGGAGTGGGCAAAGACCGCGCCGCCCTCCGTTAGGACGATGAAGTACTCAGGCGCAAGCGCATGGCCGACAAAGGAAATCTGCCTGCCGCCCGCCACGCGGGCCTGTCCCTCAGCAGGCAATTGGTGCGTTGATGCGAACTTGCTCTCGAGGACGACTATGGGCTCGCCGGCGTCCGCGGGGGTGAGGTTTCGGCCCTCGACGATGTGCAGCCGGGTGACGTCCGGTCCCTCCGGTTGGGAGATGTCCATGCCAACGATCCGACCGGGGAAGAGAAGAATTCCGTCCGGGTCCGCGCCGGGGTCTTCCTTTGCTCTTTCTTTCTCGGCCTCGCTTACGACCTCAAGGAGTGTGGGAACGATGAGCCGCTCCTGCATGCCGATGACGCTGTTCGCGGACGGGATGCCGTCGACGACTTCAGAAAGGCGACCCTGTTGTATGTAGCTGCCGTCACTCAAGCTGAGCTTGAGGTCGTACATGCGGGTGGCTTCGAAGCTTGCCTCATTGGATGCGATGCGCCAGGCAGTCAGGCTATTGAACGAGGCAAAGCTGCCGATGCCGAGACCGATCACAAGGGCGATTGTGACGACTTGAATCCAGCGGGACTTGAGGTCCCGCAGCGACCACGTGAGGAGGAGACGGAGGGTCATTGGAACGCCCGCGCCTACCAGTGGAGATCTTCGATGGGCAAGCGGCCGCCTTCCGGAGGGCCGTCGTGTACTATCCTGCCGCTGCTCACCTCAATGACGCGGTCAGCCATGCGCGAGATTTCCCTGTTGTGGGTGACGACGAGGATCGTCTTGCCCTCTTCCGCCTGCCGCTGAAGCAATTCCAGGATTTGGGCGCCGGTCGTGAAATCCAGTTCCCCCGTCGGCTCATCGGCGAGCAGGACCGGATTTCGGGTTGCGAGGGCTCGTGCTATGGCGACGCGCTGCTGTTCGCCGCCGGACAACTCGTGAGGGAAGTGGGCGACTCTTTCGCCAAGTCCGACGTCATTGAGCACATCGACGGCGTTGGCAGCGCCGTTGCTGCCCCGGCGCGCCGTATCAATTCCGAACTGGACATTCTCGCGCGCGGTGAGTCCCGGGAAGAGATTGAAGCTCTGGAAGATGAAACTGACGGTCGTGCGGCGATAGTCGAACAGCTCAGAGCGCGATGCGCCGGTCACCTGCCGACCCGCCACAGTAATGTTTCCCTCGGTCGGCGTGTCCAACGCTCCGATCATGTTGAGCATCGTGGTCTTGCCGCTGCCGGAGGGGCCGAGAACCACGATGAATTCGCCTTCGTCGACATGGAGATCCAGATGCTCCAGCGCCGTGACAGTTATCGCGCCGATCTCATATCTCTTGGCGACTCCCTGAACATCTATCAACGGAGCAACTCCCTCATAGCGACAGCTTTTTCTGTCGTGCATCGTGATTAGGCACATTCACCATTCTATGGTTGGCGGGCGCGTCTGCATATCCGTATAGGGGCGCACCGGTCGGCGAACGCACCGCGGCTCTTGCCTCGCCGCCAGCCAGTTCGCTCATCCACGTTCTGCCAAATCTCCATGGCGCTATTGCAAATGGGAACAAACGTACTATCATAGTAGAAGAACGCATGATCTCTTAGTTGGCATTGCAGCGCCATTGCCGTGGCGCAGGGAACGGATGAGGAAGGTACACGGGGGGAATCTAATGACAACAAAGATTAGACGGGGAACTCGCAAGGAGACGATGCGACCGGCCGGGACGCAGGGCGCCGTCGTCGATCACGGTCCGGCGCGGATGCGGCGCGAAATCCAATGGGGCCTCAGAGTTGCCCCCTCTCCCGCCGAGCGCCGGCGGATGTCACGTCGCGCAGCGTGACGCGCGGGACAGTTGCGCGGGGAGGTCGACGGGACAACTAACGCCTATGTGGCCGAGTTTGTAGGCCTTTAGAGTATGGGCTCCACCCGCCGGACGGCATCGCATGACGAGGCGGCAATCAAGAGTCACGGTTAGATGCCGCTCCCACCTCGTCGCGTTGACACATTGGCTTTGAATTGCCATTCTGCCCACAGCATCGTACGAACGACTGTGGAGGAGGTTCAGCGGGGCAATGAAGGCCATCGATGTTCATGTCCATCCGCCCACAAGCCCGGCTGCCCGAGCGGCCGCGGAGAGTCGCACGCGGGATCAAACCCAGCAGATGCGCCAGTATTTCCGGCGCACTGAGCCCGATCTTGAAACGCCGGAGCAGTACGTCGAACTCTATGAGAAACACGATATCGTCGGCGTGCTGCTTCCCACGGACACTCGGCAGCCCGGCGACACGGAATCTCCGAATCCAAACGATTGGGTTGCGGAGGTCGTCAAGATGGCGCCGAAGCGCTGGATACCCTTCTGCTCGGTCAACCCGAATCGCGGGGAGCAGGCGATACGGGATCTTGAGCGGGCCGTGGGCGAATTTGACGCCAAGGGGATCAAGCTCGTTCCAACGGGCCAGAATTTTTATGCCCATGATGAGCAGTACTACCCGCTGTGGGCGAAAACGCAGGAACTCGGCCTGACGATCCTGACGCACAGCGGCCACAATGGCGTCGGCTCCGGCCTGCCCGGCGGCGGCGGTCGCAAGCTCTGGTACTCGAACCCCATTTGGTGGGATGGCGTCGCGGCGGACTTTCCTGAGCTGAAGATCATCCTGGCGCATCCCGCGTGGCCCTGGTTTGAGGAACAGGTGTCCATGTTGGTGCATAAGGCCAATATCTTTATGGACATCTCCGGCTGGTCCCCGTGGTACTTCCCGCAGGAACTCATTCGAGAGATGCAGACGCGCCTTCAGAACAAGGTGCTATTCGGCTCCGACTTCCAGGCGCTCCACCTGGAGCGATGGCTGAGGGACTTTAAGGACCTGGATATTTCGGACGACGTGCGGCAGAAGATTTTCCTGGACAACGCGAAGCGCGTGCTGTCAAACGTCGACTGGAGTCGGTACGAGTAGGGCCGCTCGGAGCGCCGCCCGGCCGTCGTCGGGCAGCGGAGCGGGGAGGCAGGAGTGAGCGCCGCCACCGGTCAGGTGCAGGTTGTAACCGATAGCACGTCCGATATTGCGCCGGATGACGCGCAGCGTCTCGGCGTGTCGATCGTGGCCGTGCACATCTTCTTCGGAGACGATCACTATCGCGACGGCGTCAACATTACTCCAGCGAAGTTCTACCAGCGCCTGATCAGCAGCAACGTGATGCCGCGGACGTCTCAGCCGTCGCCGCAGGATTTCGCGGAGGTCATCGGCCCGCTAGCCAAGAATGGACCGGTTCTGGGGTTGACTATTTCCTCAAAGATGAGCGGCACGTACAATTCGGCCCTGCTGGCGCGGGATATAGTCCTTGGCGAACAACCGGACGCCGTCATCGAGATTGTGGACACGCTAAGCGTGGCAATAGGCCTTGGCGATCTGGCGCAGAGGGCGGCGGCCCGCGCATCCGAGGGCATTGGACTGGAAGAATTGGCCGCCTGGGCGCGGGACACAGCGAGCCGAACGCGCCTCTATTTTGCGGTGGACACGCTGGAGTACCTGGCGCGCGGTGGACGAATCGGACGGGCGCAAAGGTTCCTCGGCGGACTGCTGAGCGTCAAGCCGGTGCTGGAGTTTCGTGACGGCGAGGTCCACCCGCTTGAAAGAGTTCGTTCGCGTCAGAAAGCCCACGCTCGGTTGGAGGCTCTCGTGTATGAGTCCGGCGCGCCGGAGCGCGTCGCCTTTGCGTCGACCACGGACCATGCGCGAGCCCGCGAGATGGCCGAGAGAGCCTCTGAGCGTCTCGGTCTGGAGGACATTCCCGTCTATACCATCGGCGCAGCCGTCGGCACGTATGCCGGGCCGGGTTGCATAGGCGTCGCATTCGTGTTGCCGCCCGGCCAAGGGATGGACAACCGGCCATGACGCAGGGCCGCCTGCCAGTCGGCCCCTCCCAGCCCGATCAAGACGGCGACCCGCACGCCGAGCCTACTGACGCCGTTCTTCAAGACGCCGTCAGGCCCGCGCCTCCATCCACCCCCGCTCCGCGAGAGGACGTTCCACTCCCCCCACACGACGAAGAGCCTACAGCTGCTCCCGCGCTTGATGACCGCGTGGCGCGTAAAGTGGACGCAATTCGGAACGTCCTGCGGCTGGAACGCAGACAGAGTCACGCTAACCGCGCCGTGTTTGGCGGCCTCAACGCCTTTTTCGAGCGGTGGCTTGAGGACCCGGATATTGGGCGGGTCCTGGATGCGGCGCACGTGACCGTGCCCTCCTATGGCGACCTCGATCAAGAGGCGCGCGCCGCCTGGATAGCAGACACGCTAACCCGTTTGGGCGCGCCGCCGGATGCCGACCCTTCGCCGCCGCAGAGCGAACCGACGGCCAGTTCGTCGAGAGCCACGGCAACGACGGGGGCCACTGGGCCGAGACCACCGCTGGAGGCGCCACAGGAGCCATCGCCTCCTCGGGCAGGACCGGAGACGGCTGCCGCGGCGGATCGAGAATCTCCCATAAGGGCCAGCGAGGAAAGCGCTGCGGCGGCAAGAACTGCTGCCCCTCAATTGCCCCGTGAGGCTCCCAATGCGCCGCCGGAACGGACGGGTGGGCCGAGGTCAAGCGGCCCCTCCCGCCGCGGCGCCGCGCCGAAGAGGACAGACAAAGTTGTGCCCGTGTCTTCGCTGGATGAGCTGCTGGAGGCGCCGCCTCGCATGAAAGCGGGACTCAAGAAGCTCGGCATCACCACGTATCACGACGCTCTTTGGGCGTTTCCGCGTCGCTATCTGACCGTCGCGCGGATTTCGGAGCTTCGTCTTGGGGAACAATCGGCCGTAGCCGTCCGGGTGGAACGAGCGGCAGGGGGCCGCTACACATCAGGCCGTCAGTTGCTCCGTGTTGAGGCGACAGTCACCGATGATACGGCGCACATGTCCGTCGTGTGGTTCGGGAATCCGTGGATTGGCAGAATCGTCAAGCAGGGCGCCCGCTTCCTGCTCACCGGTCGGCTTGCGGAGTACCGAGGACGGGCTCAATTCGCGGTGGACACGTACGAGGAGCTGCGCGCAGGCGATCGCATTGGCCCGGGTGATCTGGCGCCGATGTATCCGCTGACAAAGGGCGTCACTCAGAGCGGAATGCGTCGATTGATCGGCCCCGCCGCTGAGCGCGCCTTCCCGTTGGTGGAGGAGTTCCTGCCGCAGGATGTCATCAGATCGGCGCGCCTTCCCGGCCTGCAAGAGGCGCTGCGACTCATACACAAGCCCGATGATCTCGGCGAGGATGAGCGCGGGCGCCGACGCCTCGCCTTTGATGAGCTTTTTCTTCTCCAGCTTGGCCTGTTGAGGCGGCGGAGGCAGCAGCAGTTGGAGCTCGGCTCGCCCATTCCGCGCAAGGATGATGCGATCGCGAGCATTGTTGGCGCCCTCCCCTTTGAGCTCACGGACGATCAGAATCGCGCCGTGACAGAAGTGCTGGCCGATATGGGCAAGAGCGCGCCGATGATGCGGCTTCTGCAGGGGGATGTCGGCAGCGGCAAGACCGTGGTGGCGACGCTGGCTTTGGCGACCGCCGCGGCCAATGGATTCCAGGGGGCCATGATGGCGCCAACGGAGGTGTTGGCCGAGCAGCACTTCCGCACGCTTACGAGCATCTTCAGTCAAAACAATCGAGAGTCCAACGACGGCGGACCCTACCGCGGTTTTCAGGGAATCCTCGCGGATCGCCCGTTGCGGGTGGCCCTGCTGACGGGCAGCATGGGCGCCGGCGCGAAATCCCAGCTGCATGACCTGATCTCGCGGGGCGATGTTGATATCGTCATCGGGACTCATGCGCTCATTCAACAGGCCGTTGAGTTCAGGAGCCTTGGGCTGGCTGTGGTGGATGAGCAGCACCGATTCGGCGTCGGGCAACGCGCGTCGCTGAGGAACAAGGGGCTGCAGCCGCACCTGTTGGTGATGACGGCGACGCCCATACCACGAACGATGGCGCTGGCCATTTATGGCGATTTGGATGTTTCAACTATCAAGCAGATGCCGCCGGGCCGTCCGACATTACGGACCGCCGTTGTGCCTCCGGATGAGCGGGACCGCGCCTACGGTTTCATCCGGAAAGAGGCCGGTGAGAGGCGCCAATCATTCATCATCTGTCCGCTTGTTGAGGAATCGGAGACGGTTGCGGCCAAGGCGGCGGTCGCGGAGCATGAGCGGCTTTCGCGGGATGTCTTCCCGGACCTGAATGTCGGCCTGCTTCATGGCCGAATGCGGCCCAGGGATAAAGAAGCCGTGATGGAGGCATTCCGTGAGGGAAGCGTTGATGTGCTGGTGTCGACTGCGGTCGTTGAGGTTGGCATTGACGTGCCGAACGCGACGGTGATGATGATCGATGGGGCGGAACGATTCGGCCTCTCGCAGCTCCATCAGTATCGTGGCCGCGTTGGCCGCGGCACTCAGGAGAGTTATTGCATCCTGGTTTCGGAGTCCGAAACGCCTGAGGCCCAGGAACGCCTATCCATCATGGAGTCCACCCGAGACGGCTTTGCGCTTGCTGAGGCGGATCTCAGGATGCGCGGCCCGGGCGAGCTGATGGGCACACGCCAGAGCGGCATACCTGACTTGCAGGTCGCCACGTTCGGCGATTTGTCACTCATTGAGGAGGCGCGCAACCATGCTCTTGAGGCGGCGAGGAGAGACCCGGAACTGCAGGACCCTGCAAACGGACCGCTACGAAAAGCCCTGGACCGTTTCTGGAGTCGCGCCAGCGAGACCCCGGAAGGCGGATGAATCCCGCGCAGACTCGACTCTGCTGAGCATGCGCAGGGCATGGCATACTGCCAAGTACACTTATGATTAAAGAAACCATTGCCGAGATGCTCGCCGAGGCGCTGCGCAGCGCGCAACGCGATGGCGCTCTGCCTGTTCTTGAGCATCAAGATCCGGCCATCGAGCGCCCGCAGAATCAGGATCATGGCGACTACGCTTCAAGCCTGCCGCTAAAGATGGCGCGCGCAGCCAGGATGTCGCCAATCGCCATCGGGGATATCCTGCGTGAACGCATTCCCCAGCGAGATGAGATCGATTCCGTTACCGTCGCTGCACCCGGCTTCATCAACGTCACGCTGGATACTCGCTGGATAGTGCGGCAGATCGGGGCGATCCTCTCGAAGGGGGAGACCTTTGGGCACGGCGACACGGGCGGCGGCGCTCCCATGCAGGTTGAGTTTGTGAGCGTCAACCCGACGGGCCCCATTCACGTGGGACACGGTCGCGGAGCCGTCCAGGGCAGCACGATGGCGAATTTGCTTGAAGCCTCCGGCTACTCAGTCCAGCGGGAATACTACGTCAACGACGCCGGCAGCCAGATGGACACGTTCTTTCAGTCCCTATGGGCTCGCTACATGCAGGCGCTCGGGCGAGAAGCGGAGTTTCCATCCGAGGGCTATAACGGCGCATACATGGTCGAGCTTGGCAAGGATCTGGCGGACGAGTATGGGGACGCCTACGCCGGAGAGGATGGGGCCGCGGCGCTCGGCGAGATCGGCATGTCCCGGATGCTGGAGATGATTCGCTCTGACCTGGACCGCATCAACGTGAGTTTTGACAGGTGGTTCAGCGAGCGGTCCCTGTTTGCAGACGGGACGTACGACAAGGCGCTGAACCTGGTCAAGGAGAACGGCTACACGGCGGAACGCGAGGGCGCGGTGTGGTTCTCCGGCACGGAGCTCGGAGATGAGCGAGACAGCGTGCTGGTGAGGCAAACGGGCGCGCCCACATATTTCGCTTCGGACATCGCCTACCACTACGACAAGTTTGTGCAGCGAGGATTTGAGATGGTGGTCAACGTGTGGGGCGCAGACCACCAGGGCCATGTGCCGCGCATGAAGGCTGTCGCCAAGGCGCTCGGCGTGGATCCGAAACGGCTGCAATTCATCCTGGTGCAGCTGGTGACGCTTCGACGGGGCGATGAGGTTGTCCGCGTCTCAAAGCGGACGGGCGACATTATCACTCTCGCAGAGGTTATCAATGAAGTCGGTCCCGATGCATGCCGGTACTTTTTCCTGGCCCGTTCCGCGGATGCCCACGTAGATTTCGATTTGGACCTGGCAAAGAAAGAGGCGCCGGACAACCCCGTTTACTACATTCAGTACGCATTCGCCCGCATCGCATCAATCCTGAGGAATGCCCGGGAGAGCGGACTTGATCCGGATGCGACACAGCCGGAGGCGGACTACGACGTCCTGACTGAGGAAGCGGAGATCAGGTTGGCGCGACAGATGCTGCGTTTTCCCGAGGTGGTAGAAACTGCCGCCCGCAATCTGGAGCCGCACCACCTGCCGCACTATACGTTTGAGCTTGCGGCGGATTTCCATGATTTCTACACGAAACACCGTGTGTTGGGCGAGACGCCGGTCGTCACCCTTGCCCGGTTGCGCCTGGCGCAGGCCGTGCAGACGGTTCTCCGCAACTCCCTGGGCCTGATGGGGATGAACGCCCCGGAGCAGATGTAGCGAACGGCCAGAGGCCGCATGAGAGCCGCCCGGGATTCTGCTGCAAGGGTGGCGCGGCGTTATTACTGACCAAAGGGGGCCTGTTTCAGGTTGCCCCTGTGTTGCTAGGTATTGACGCCGCCGCCGTGACAAATCATTATTGCCAATTAGTGAAGAATAGCGGGTAGGGGGCTTTTGTATGAACAAGCGATCTATTTTACTGATTCTGGCGCTGATGGTTTCAACCGTGTTTGTGTTTGCTGCGGCGTGTAGCCCGGCTGCGGAAGATGCCACGGCGGCGCCGATATCGACCAGCACCGGCGCGGAAACCGGATCATCCAGTGATTCCATGGATGACGAAATGATGGATCATTCCGTGAGCGGTGTGCCCATTGATGCAAATGCCCGCATGGGCGGCGTCCTGTCGATTGCCACTACCGCTGAGGGTCCATCGTTCAGCAACTGGGAAGAGGCCGCAGGCAGCGCGCCACACTATAACCACCCCATCGCAAATATGCTCCTGTCGCATCAGGATTGGGGAAACCAGCAGGACTTCCTTAACGGGGACTACTGGAATATCGTTCCCGACCTCTCCTCTGGGTGGGAACAGTCAGAGGACGGTCGTCAGTGGACATTCAATTTGCGTGACGGCATTGAGTTCTCGGACGGCGTTCCCTTTACGTGCGCAGACGTAGCATGGAGCTACAACACTATCCGAACAGGCGCGGGACTCAACCGCAGCCCGCGGGCCGTACACTTTTCGGCGGTCAGCGACGTTACGTGCGCGGATGACCTGACGGCAGTGTTCTCGCTGTCCAAGGCAAAGCCGTCACTACTTGAAGTGATCGCGTTGCCGTATAACGTCATCAAGCCCAAGCACCTGTATGAGAACGATACGGACGCGATGCGCGATGCTCCTAACATCGGCACCGGACCTTTTGTCATGGCGAGATGGGATCCGGGCGAGCGGATGGTTTTTGAGCGCAAGACAGATTACTGGGATCAACCATTTCCGTACCTTGACGGCATCGAAGTCGTCATTCTGCCCAACTCTGCGCAGGTCACTGCGCTTCGGGCAGGCCGGCTTCACATCGGCGGCGGCGCCGGTTCATGGAGCGGCGCCCGCGCGAACCTCCTTCTGCGCGAGTGCAACGTCTGCCAGAAGTGGGGCTCCGCAGCCCATCCCGGCATGATGTTCTCCGTGGTCCCCAACTTCCAGCGCGAGCCCTGGAATACCCAGGAAATGCGTGATGCCATCAGCCTGGCAATTGATCGGCAGAAGCTGATTGACCTGGGCTACAACGGCTGGATCTCGTTGGGCACCGGCGGCCCGTTCCTCCCAACCAGCTACTTCGCCATGCCAGAGGATCGGCTTCAGCAGATTCCCGGACACGACTTCCGCGACCCAGCCGCCAATAAGGAGCGAGCCCGGCAGATCATTGCCGACGCGGGCTACTCGGACGATGACCTAACGGTCGCCATCACCCATGCCCCGTTCTATGCGGAGTACGTCGTGACGGTCATTGAGGACCTCAATGCAATAGGAATAAACGCATCTGCGGAACAGCAGGAGACTGCGCTGTACTACACGTCCGTGAGCAACGGCGATTTCGACCTCGCAGGACACGCCGGTTACATCGGCGGCTTTGATCCCGACTTCATCCTCTATGAGTACTTCTATTCCGGTTCCGACCGGAACTATGGACGGTACTCAAACCCGGAGCTTGACATCATCATTGACCAGCAGTCAGTAGAGCTCGACCGCGAGGCGCGGCGAGAGCTGGCGTGGCAGGCGGGGGAGATTGTCCTTAGGGATCAGGTGCGCTCGCTCGGCGGATTCCAGTTGGCCGTCCCTGTTTTCTCGGATAAGGTCGCCGGCGTGATGCCGACAGTACCTTCTCAGTCGTACGGCAACTTCTACCGCCACGCGCACACGTACCTGCTTGAGTGACGCAGCGGTAAGCTTTCCAGGGCTAAGGCTCAACGCCTAAGCTCCGTACAAAGCAAAGGCCAAGACGGATTGGGCCCCGGCAGCAATGCCGGGGCCCAATTACTTTTTGTCGTGAACGCGGCTGATGACCTGTGCGTGGGCGTCCGACTTGTGGAATTCCCACTCCGCGGCCAAGCGCCGCAGACCGTCTGAATTTGAGGGACTAGGTGGGCGGATTCTCGCCGGGCGGCCAGGAGCCCAGGCCCGCGGCCTGATAGGCTTCGCTCAGCTGAGCGTAATAATCGCCGCCACGCTCCTCCATCGCGGCGCGACGCTCGGGCTCCGTCCGCCACAACACCTCCGCAGGCACGCCGGCCGCAAAGGAGTCATCCGGGATGATCGCGCCCGGGGCGACGGCCCCTCCTGCCGCGACGACGCAGAAATCGCCGACTTCCGCGCCCTCGGAAACGGTGGAGTTGTTGCCGAGAAGGCAGTGATCGCCAAGCCGGCGGCCATGAAAGGTCACGGCGTGGCCGATGGTGTTGTTCGTGCCGATAGTGATGTCGCCTTCTGCGTGGATGACGGCGTTGTCCTGAATGTTGGTGCGATCCCCAATGGTGATCTTGCCCGCGTCGCCCCGAAGCACAGCCCCGGGAAAGATGGTGCACTGTTCTCCGATCTCAACGTCGCCGACGACGTAGGCGGCCTCACTGACCCACGCCTTGGGGTGGATCTTTGGGGACTTGCCATTCAAAGTTCGGATCATTGGCGAACCTCCGGCTAGCGCTTCTGTAGTGCGATTCATTGCGGCGCGGGCGTTTGTATTGTGGCCCTGAACGGAGAGTATCCTTTGCTCGGTTTCATTGATTGATCGCATGGCCAGTCCGGGAATACCCGTCACGCGCGAGTAGTGCGGTATGACGGCGCGAGGCAGGACGACGGCGCGAGGGTCAATCCAGCACCACTCGCCAACGGTAGCAGCCTCCAGAACGGTTGCGTTGTCGCCGACGCGCGTGTATCTGCCGACGCCCATAGAGTGGACCATGGCGCCGATGCCGACATAGGCGCTCTCGCCGATCTCCGTGGTGCGTGATATTGCGCCAACGCCCCCGCCGTGAATGACGGCGCGTTCCATGATGGCCGCGTTGCGTCTCACGATGATGTTGCCGCCCTCGGCGCGAAGAACTGCGCCGGGCCAGATGCTTGCGCCCTCCTGAACCTCGACATCGCCCATGAGATAGGCATTTGGCGCGATCCAAGCGGTGGGGTGGATGTTGGGCGATCGACCCTCAATGCTGCGAATGCTCATGCTACGTGGCGACATTATGGCGGCGGCGAAGAGGCGTGGTCAACGGACTCATTAGTCAGATCGCCCCCCGCATGCAAGCGGCATAGGCAATGGGCGATGAGCCGGGCGATGCCGCCCACTCCTCTGTGGTAGACAGCGCACGCTATCTCAGGGATTATGAGATTATCCGCAGGCCAAATCATAGGAGGAACTTCCGGTGGGAGATGTTGCAACGTGGGAAGGTTTGGCGCGGCAACTGAGGGTCGATTCCGTCCGCGTGGCGGAGGCCGCGCGATCCGGTCATCCCACTTCCAGCATGTCATCGGCGGACCTGGCCTCGGTCCTGATCAGCGATCATTTTCGCTATGACATGTCCCGCCCTGACGCGCCCCATAATGACCATCTTGTTTTCTCCAAGGGCCATGCCTCGCCGCTGATCTACAGCATGCTCAAGGCGGCGGGAGTGATATCCGAGGAGGAGTTTCTAACCTATCGGACGGCCGGGAGCCGCCTTGAGGGGCATCCGATTCCGAATATGCCAACAGTTGACGTCGCGACGGGATCGCTCGGGCAGGGACTGCCCATTGCAGTGGGAATCGCGCTAGCAGGCAAGCAGCTTGACCGATTGCCGTATAGGGTATGGGTCTTCTGCGGGGATAGCGAGATGGCGGAGGGCTCCATGTGGGAGGCCGCTGAACACGCGGCGCTCTGGGGGCTTGATAATCTGACCGCAATCATCGACGTGAATCGACTTGGCCAGCGCGGCGAGACCATGTATGGATGGGATACCTCGGCGTTCGCCCGCCGACTGAGCGCCTTCGGATGGCACACCATTGAGATTGACGGCCACGACGTGAGCCAGATTGACAGAGCATATCGTGAGGCTGCCGCCACGACCGGGCAACCGTCAGTCATCATCGCGAAAACGATGAAGGGGAAGGGCGTGGCAGCGGTTCAGGACAAAGAGGGTTTCCATGGGCGCCCTCTGGATGACGCCGAGGCGGCGATAACAGAGCTCGGCGGCAGTCCAAACACGACAGTGTCCGTGCCGATCCCTCAGGCCAATCAGCCGGCACACGTATTCGCGGTGAATCCGGCCGGCGACCTACCCAGGTATGAGGAAGGGCAACGCATGGCAACGCGTCGAGCGTATGGCGATGCACTCGCGGCCCTGGGCTCCCGCCGAGGAGATGTCGTCGCCCTTGACGGCGAGGTCAGCAATTCAACCTACGCCGACGCATTTGCAAAGGCGCATCCGGAGCGATTCTTTGAGTGCTACATCGCGGAGCAGCAGGCAGTTGCCGCAGCCGTGGGAATGCAGGTTCGGGGCTGGACGCCGTTCGTTTCGACGTTCGCCGCGTTCCTGACCCGCGCATATGATTTTATCCGCATGGCTGCCGTGAGCCGCGCCAGCATCTGCCTCTCCGGCTCACACGCAGGGGTGTCCATTGGGGAGGACGGCCCGTCCCAGATGGCGCTGGAGGACTTAGCCATGATGAGGGCCGTACACGGAAGCACCGTTCTTTACCCGTCTGACGCCAATCAGGCCGCGAAACTCATAACGCAAATGGCGGACTGGCGCGGTATCTCCTACATCCGAACGACCCGCGAGGCGACGCCCGTCCTGTATTCGCCAGACGAGGCGTTCCCGATTGGCGGATCGCGCGTGCTGCGATCATCTGACGCCGACGCCGCCACAATTGTGGCGGCGGGGATTACGGTCCACGAGGCGCTTAAGGCCGCGGACAATCTCGCCGCGGATGGCATCGCGGTTCGCGTCATCGACCTCTATTCCGTGAAGCCCATCGACGAGGTCACTCTCCAGGCGGCGGCTGCCGAGACGGGGACAATAGTCACGGTTGAGGATCACTGGATGGAAGGCGGCATCGGCGATGCAGTGCTGGGCGCATACGCCGGAAACGCGACGCCGCCAAGGGTCGTCAAGTTGGCTGTGCAGGGCATGCCGGGATCAGGAAAATCGGCGGACATGCTTGCGGCGGCGGGAATCGACGCCCCGCACATCGAATCAGCGCTGCGACTTCTGACACAAGCGTAGAAACCGCCCCGACGTCTCCGCTCTCCGTGTCGGGGCCCTGAGAGGATGGACAATGGCCACTGTAATCCTGGACGCGATTATCGTGACGTGCGCCGCAGATGGGCGCATCGAATACAACTCAGCCATCGCCATTGGAGACGATGGCAACATTGCCGCAATCGGGCCAAGCGATGAGGTGGCGCAGGCATATCCGAATGCAGAGGTGATCTCAGGCCGCGGCAAGGCTGTCTTTCCGGGATTCTTCAACTGCCATACGCACCTAACCGCCACCTTGAGCCGCGGCATCCTGGAGGATCTCGGCTTTCCCTCTCCGCTGAGATTTCCAGAGCAGGTCTCGGCGATGCTGTCTGCAGAAGAGATGCAGGTCATGGCCCTGCTTGGCGCAATTGAGGGCATTCGCAGCGGGACGACGACATTCTTTGAGCAGGGTCGCGGCGTATCCACCTATGCTCAGCAACTGGCAGACACGGGCGCTCGGTTCGTGCTCGCTGAGTCGATGATAGATGTGACCTACAACGTGATCAGCGCAGGCACGCTCCTCAAGTCATCATCGGACTTCTCGGAAGAACTCGCCGAGGCTGCTTACCAGCGCGCCGTTGATGCCTATGAGTCGTGGCACGGCAAGGCCGATGGCCGCCTGACGGTCTATTTCGCCCCGTCCACAACCGACTCCGTGTCTCCGGCCATGTTGCGCCGCTCACGAGAACTTGCTGAAGAGCGAGGCGTCGGCTATACGATTCACCTCTCCCAGAGCAAGCAGGAAGTCGCGGGAGTGATGGCCGCGTGGGGCGTGTTGCCCGCCCACTACCTTGAGCAGAACGAGTTTCTGGGGCCGCGCCTCGTCGTGGCGCATTGCCGCGAAATCATTGAATCGGAGATCCGGGCTCTTGGGCGGCATGGAACCGGCGTGTCCAACAACCCCGCCATCGCCGCGCGTCGCGGCGCGGCCGCACCAGCCCTTGACCTGGAAGAGGCAGGCTGTCAGATCGGCATCGGCACCGACAACATGGCAGAGGATATGGTCGAGGCAGTGCGCACCGGCTACTTCGTGGAGCGAGTGCGCAGGGACGACCCGTTCAGCCCAACACCCGAGCGAATGATGGACTGGGCGACCATTGGCGGCGCGCGCATCATGGGCATGGATGAGACTCTCGGCTCGCTGGAGGTTGGCAAACAGGCGGATCTCTTCGTCACGGACCTGCGCCGCGCCCACATGGTTCCGGTGCTGCGGCTCGTCCCCGATTTTGTGAACAATGGGCAGGCGTCAGACATAGAGGCCGTGATGGTTGCCGGGCAATGGGTCATGCGGGACGGCAAACTCCTGCACGTTGATGAGGATGACATCCTGATGCGGGCGGAAGAGATAGCGCATCGAGCGTGGCGACAGCTGCGAGAGAAGCACCCGAGTGTCGCAATGCCCTTCCCGCTATCGGACGGGCCCGCGTTCTAGCCGGCCCTTCGCCATCGTATGGACAACGTTCTTCGAGCGCCCACCGCCACCGGACTGATCTTGGCAGGCGGGCCGAGTACGCGCCTGGGCCGCGACAAGGCTTTGATCGCCGTGGACGGCGTGCCTTTGCTCCAACGCACCGCGGACGCGCTGGCCGTTGCCTGCGAGGAGATCATCATCGTCGGCGACAGGACGGGCAGAGAGGACGTGGAGCTGCCCGACAGCGCCCGATGGGTGGCGGATACAGAACAGGGGCGCGGGCCGCTTGGCGGACTGCAAACCGGCTTGGACGCAGCGTCGCACGACCTCACATTCGCCGCGAGTTGCGATATGCCGCTGCTCAATTCCTGGCTGGTTACCATTCTCCTGCGAATCATGGAGGAGGATGCCGTAGGCCTCTATGGCGCAGTTGTCCCGCGCGTCAATCAGGTTCCGCAGACGCTCCACGCCGTGTACAGGAAATCATGCGCTCACGACGCGGAGCGACTGCTAAAGGAGCAGGAAAGACCGGGCATCCAGTCGCTGCTGCGCCGCCTGCGCGTTTGGTACGTGGAACAGGCGCGCCTCGCGACATTCGACCCCGACCTGCGCTCCATGATGAACGTCAACACGCAAGAGGACCTGGACCTGGCGGAGTCTTTGCTGCGAGGGGAGCGGATGTAGGGGAGGGTCAGTCCGTCGGCCACTTGTAACGCTTCTTTAGTGAGCTGAGTGACCTGTATGGAACCAATTGCTCCTTTTGAAGCCGACCGACTACTACAAAAGGCGCTATGCCGACAGAATCGGCGAAATCTCTCACAGACGTCGCTCCGAAATTGTTCTCTGTGCAGAAATTAGCCCACTGTTCCGGAGCAATAAGAAAGTCGGCCGCAAAGCGGTTCGCCTCATCTTCGATGCCTGACATGTCGGGATCGGTTGCATCGCCCTGGATGATCACCCGTCGTTGTCTCCTGTGCCGAATCACATGGCATGCTTCATGAAAGAAAGTGAACCAAAAGATGTCGGCGTATTTCCCCCGGATGCTCATCTGGATGACCGGCGTTCCATCATTAAGCCAGCGGGTCACGCCGTTTGCGCCACTCTTTGGCAACTCTGGCACAACACATAGCGCAACACCGGCCTCAGCACATAGAGACCGCATTTGAGGAAAACAGTCCTGCGGATCCTGTGTTGTCATTGACCGGATTGGAGATAATATAGTCTCGAAACGAGAGACATCAAACTCTTTGGTCTCAACCCGTTCAGCAACAATCTCGCCCTGACGCAGCCATGCGGCTAGTGCGCCGAGAGACACCGTCTCTCGCGCCGCTTCAGTCATGCGGAACCCCACTGCCTCCTGGTAAGTGTTTGGCTCTGGCAGTGCGACACCAAAGAACTTGGCGAGAGCATCCAGCTTACTCAGCCTGTCCTTTGCCGGCTCAATCCACCTCCTCCTGACCATGTCCGAGACTGGGTATTGACTGAGAAGGGCAAGATTGGATTTGAGCTTCTCTTGTTCCTGTTGCCGCGCCAAGGTCAACTGGTAGTCGGCCTCAAGATTGATCCAGAACCCGGCAGAAATGCCAAGAGCAGTCTCCAGACCAAGCGCTGTCTCCGGCGTAATCGCCTTCTTTGCATTTATGATCTCGTTGATGACCTGCGGAGGCCTGCCGAGCCGCGTAGCAAGCTCTTTCTGAGTCATCCCTCTTGCCTCAATCTCTTCCGCAAGTATCTCGCCCGGCGGAATAGCTAGGTCCGAATGAAGCCGTGGCGCTTTAGTCGTCGTAATGGTTCGTCACCTCCCGTATGATGAGGCTCTCCCTCGTGGCGCCCTGTTCGACAATGAGTCGCCACTGGGCCGTCAACCGGATTGAAAACTGTCCATCTCTGTCTCCCTTCAAGGCGTGTAGCCTGAGCGAGCGGATATTCTGGACATCCTGGAAGGTTGGCGCAGCAATGAGTTGCTTGACCCGCGCAATATACTTTCTGCCGACGTCTGGCCCCCATTCTTGGATGGCCTGATTTGAGTCTTCATAGCGGTGCTGCAAGTTACGTCGACGAAAGGAAAGTTCCAACCTTCACCCTTTGGGTGAATATATGAAGAATCTTGCGGTGTGTCAACTGTGACCGCCACAAAACCAAAGCGGGCGGGCCTTAGGCCCGCCCGCTGCATTCGAAAGTTATCTCCCGCAACTACCTTGGCAAACCCAGGCCGCGTTGGGCGATGATGTTCTTTTGGACTTCTGTTGTGCCGCCGGCGATGCTGACGCCGATGGTGCTGAAGGCGTTGGAGTTCAGGAAGCCGTCCACCGGCAGCCTTACCGGCAAATCAGTGGTTGGCAGCACTTGCCCGTATTCGCCGAGCACGCGTGAAAAGAAGCGATACACCTTCTGGGTCAGCTCATCGCCCCAGAACTTGGTCATGGACGCCTCGCGAACGGGTATCTCACCCCTGCTCTGCATCCAGCCGACGCGGTATGAGAGCATTCTCATCGCCTCGACCTCCAGTCGAAGGTTGGCGATCTGATGCCGCACGACGGAGTTGTCCAGCGGGCTTTCGCCGAACTCACGCAGCCGCGTCGCGTAATCGATGAAGTCCTCCATGATGCGGATCAGCAGGGCGGGGCCCTCAATGTTGGAGCGCTCGAAGCTGAGTGTGGTCATTGCGGCGTACCAGCCTCGATTCTCCTCGCCAATGATGTTGCTGGAAGGAACTCTCCAGTTCTCAAAGAAAACCTCGTCCCATCGGTGGCGGCCCAGGGCATCCGGGATGGCGTTGACTGTTACCCCGGGCATGTAGTTGCCGTCCTCATCCTTGAGGCGGGCGAGCAAATATGTGATGCCGCGATGCTTGGGTTGCTCAGGGTCGGTCCTGACGAGGATGTGAATGAACTCCGCGCGGTACGTGCTCCAGATCTTCTGGCCGTTCACCACGTAGTCATCGCCATCAAGGACGGCGCGCGTTTGCAGGCTCGCGAGGTCGGACCCGGCGTCCGGCTCAGAGAATCCCTGCGAGACGGAGGAGATGTCTGCGTTTGCCATGCGCGGCAGGAAGTAAGCCTTTTGCTCATCGGAGCCGTGCACCATCAGGAGGGGCGCGACGAGGCCGCCGCCAAGCGTGGCAGGGGCGCCGGCGTAAACCATGGCCTCTCGGTAGGCCATCTGCGTCTCGATGCCGGCCGCCTTGCCGCCGAATTCCGTCGGCCAGTGCATTGTCCACCAGCCCTTGTTCGCCAACTTCTTCTCGAAGCCGTTGATCATGGACTCCAGTTCATGTTCCTCGTGGTCCCAGGAAAGGGCGTAGTAAATGCCCTGACCGTCGCCCTTGCCCCTGGCGTCCCATTCCTGCCGAGTGAACTCAATCGCTTCTCGACGCAGCTGTTCATCTTCGGGTGAGAATCGAAAGTCCATTTTCGTGTCCTTTCTTGCGCGTATTGTTCAGCCAAACCTGCTGTTGGCAGACCTGAGGGCGACTATTGCGGGCGCCAACGCTCATGTGTAAAGCTTAGTGAAAGGTTGACGTGTGGGCAAGCGAGAACGCTTGGCGATATACATGCTCCGGCTCTGATCTGCTATACTGCGCCTGTCAACTGATTTTGGGACACTACCGCATCTCGATTTTCATATACACGTGTTGAGTCGGCCGTAATCCCGCAAACAGTCTTCAGACACCCCAGTCGGACACCCTTTGGGTGGTCGGCGTTTGTCCGGTTCGATTGGCCTCGAAACGGCGGCGCATGGGGAAGTGGAGTTCGTTGGAGTAATGATGGTGGAAGAAGGAGAATACTGGTATGACAATGGCCGATAAGACGCTCTCGTGTAGGGACTGCTCAAACGAGTTTGTGTTCACAGCCGGAGAGCAGGAGTTTTACGCGAGCAAGGGCTTTAGCCGGGAGCCAACTCGTTGTCCCGACTGTCGGGCAGCGCGAAAGCGTGAGAAGGATGGCGGCTACGTCGGCGGCACATATACGTCTGGCGGCGCAACCGGTGGACAGCCAGCTGGCGGTGGCGGCGGTGGCGGCGGTGGATATGAGCGCCGCGAGCGACGCATGTACACAGTCATCTGCGCAGATTGCAATAAAGAAGCGGAAGTCCCGTTCCAGCCACGCGGAGATCGCCCCGTTTACTGCTCAGACTGCTTCAGGAATCATAGTGCGAATCGTTTCTAGAATGACCCTTACGTTCGCCTATTCCCAACCTGTTTTTCCCGCCCAGCGGGATTCCGCCAACCGACTAAGCCAAGGGCCGCCTTCAAAGGGCGGCCCTTCCGCTTCCTGAGGCATCTATGTTCCGTCGCATTATCAATAGCATGAACGTCAACCGGCCCCCGGCCGCAACAACCGTCGCAGAACCATCCTCGCCGCCGACACTCCCGCAACAGGCCCCCTCGGAACGGCGCATTGCGCCGCAGGGGAATGCGGACGGCGCGCCGACGAGCAAGCGGCCCCGGCGGAGGCGGCGCCCTTCGGATAAGCCGCAAGGAGCGCCCGCCGCACAACAGTTCGTACAAGAAAGACCCGCCGATGGCCGAGAGAGTCGTCCGGCGAACAGGAATGGCGGCAGCGCGAATGGATCGCGTCAGGCCGTGCAAGAAGGACCTGCCAATGGCCGAGAGAATCGTCCGGCGAACAGGAATGACGGCAGCGCGAACGGATCGCGTCAGGCCGTGCAAGAAGGACCTGCCGATGGCCGAGAGAATCGTCCGGCGAACAGGAATGACGGCAGCGCGAACGGATCGCGTCAGGCCGTGCAAGAAGGACCTGCCGATGGCCGAGAGAATCGTCCGGCGAGCAGGAATGGCAACGGCGCGAATGGATCGCGTCAAGCCGTGCAAGACAGACCCACTGATGGCCGAAGAAGTCGACCGACGTCCACGAATGGAGTCGGTGGGAACGATTCACGTCAGCGGCGTGTTCGCGCTCCGCGACCGGTAGTCGATTTGCAGGCGGGGCCGCTGGAGCGGTCCCACGCATTTGGTTCGATCTCCGTCTCTGAGCCGATCCGGCTTGCCCTCAATGACATGAATTACGAGACGCCTACGCCGATCCAAGAGCAGGCTGTTCCGGCAATGCTTGAAGGCCGGGACGTCGTTGGTCGTGCTCAGACGGGCACCGGCAAGACGACGGCTTTCGGCATCCCGATGATGGAAATGCTGGACCCGACGAGCCGCGAGGTGCAGGGCATTGTGCTGGCTCCAACGCGCGAGTTGGCGGTGCAGGTGACGGGCGAGCTAACCCGGCTCGCCACGCATCGTGGCATCAAAGTCGTCACCCTTTACGGCGGACAGCGAATCGACACTCAGTTCAAAGCTCTTGAGGATTCGCCGCAGATTGTCGTCGGGACGCCCGGGCGCGTGCAGGACCACATGCAGCGAGGCACGTTGCGTCTGGGCGGCGTGAAGATCGCGATTTTGGACGAGGCGGATCAGATGTTGGACATCGGTTTCGCGGAGGACATGATCCGCATCCTGCGGGCTACGCCTCGGGCACGACAGACTGCACTCTTCTCTGCAACAGTGCCGAGCTTCATTCGCCGCATGATTGAGCGCTTTCAGCGTGATCCGGTATGGATAGGCATCGGCAAGGAATCAGGGGCCGCGGACACGATTCAGCAGCTGTACTACGAGGTGGCTCAGCAGGATAAGCTGGCCGGCCTGCAAGAGTTTCTGCGAACCGACCTCGGGGAAGAAAAAGCGCTGATTTTCTGCCGGACGCAGGTTGGGGTTGATCGCCTGGCGCGACGCCTCCAGAACTCCCGCATCCGGGTGGAGCCGATCCACGGCGGCATGCGCCAGAATCAGCGAGAGGCAGTAATGCGGTCCTTTAGATCCGGGGCATTGCGCGTGCTGGTGGCGACAAACGTCGCGGCGCGCGGACTAGACATCCCGGAGATATCCCACGTCATCAACTACGACATGCCGGGCAATCTGGAGGAGTACATCCACCGGATTGGCCGAACCGGCCGAATTGGCAACACCGGCGTTGCCGTTACGTTCGTTTCGGAGAACGACTTCGACATGTTGGAGACCATTAAGAAACATGTCGGCGATGTCCTCTCAAAGGGCCGTTTGACCCTGTACGCCGTATAGAGAGCCTCACTCGGCGCAGCAATGCGCAGAGAGGGGACCTACCCGGCAACGGTCTAGTTTTCCACACGGATGAGGTCGTCGATCTCATCCGCGCCCCAGAAATCACGTTCCAGTAGGGCGGCGTCCCGCGCCTTGCTGACCTCCAGCCGCGCCATGTCCGCCTGAGGCGTTCCCGGCCCTGACGGGCCTTGCGTCGGACGACGCGTGCCAGCTTCAGATTGGCAGTGAGAAACTCTTTGCCTATGTGAGTCGGGCGTCCAGATCGGCGCGGTTGGCTTCAAGCCATTTGCGGTTGAGCTCGATGCGTTCAAGAGACTGCAGGACTGCACGCGTAGCGGAGGGAACGGGGTGCTCCTCAAAGAAGGCGGCGACGTCTAGCGCGGCCTCCGCCGTCGTAAACCCGCTGGTGATAGAGACGAGGCGCATGATTGCGAATCCGCCCCCCGCGTAGCGTCGCTCAAACTCCGGCCAGTTGTCCTTCATGAATGCCCAGGCGAGGTTTAGGCCGTGAATGTTGCCCGCGACGCCCATCATGATGCGGGGCGCATCCTGGACGCGTATTTGCTGCTGATCCAGTGACATCTCCAGCGCGCGTTGCAGGAGATCCTGCCGGCTGAACTGCGTGAGCGCGCCCTGCATCCGCACCTTTTCCTCTTGCAGGTCAAACTCACGCTCCAGGCGCTGCATAGTCTCGAACGTGTCGGCGTCCCCGCGCTCCGCGGCCAGGTTGTAGACCAGGGCCCGGAGGTCCGGCCTGAGCGACGACTCATCATCGAGGAAACGCGCAAAGCGCGCCGCAGCTTCGTCCAGGACCGCGGAATTCTCAAAGCCTGCCGCCGCGCTCAGGGCCACAGTGCGGAGCAAGGTGCGCAGGTGCGGCTCATCGGCGGGCGCTTCCCAGCCGACGGATCGCACGACGGTCTCAGTCAGCTTGCGCCCTAACGCGCGGAATCTGTCCAGATATGGCTCTGCCCGCGAGAGCGATTCGATTGCGCCGAGCTGCGACGCCAGCGCGCTCCAGACGCTGTAGTCCTGGTCGTTGACGTACGACTCAGCGAGGTCCAGGTACTGGGCAGCAGGGATATGGCGGGCCCGCTGCAGGGCGTAGGCATCCTCAAGGAGCGTGAGGCGATCAGGAGTTGAGAGCGCGCCCTCCCGGACGGCGGCGGTGAGGCGCGTCAGGTCTTCCGGCTGATACTGCACCCGGTAGAAACCCGTGCCGCCCGCATTGACCTTGATCCAGCCGTCGGCACCGGGAGCGTCAACCGAGACGGCGCGCCCCGTGAACAGCGAGGCGACCTCCTCGGAGCTATTCTCCGTCATGATGCGCACGGGGACGTGCCAGAGGGTCTGATCCTCGCTGGGACCGGAGTAGAGGAAACGCCGCTGCGTCAGGGAGACGGAGGCGCTGCCTGCCGTCCGGGCGGTTTCAACCGTAACAACGGGATACCCCACCTGCGTGACCCACGAATCCATCATTCCGGGAATGTCCTGACCGGAGGCGTCCGCCATGGCTCGCCACAGGTCCACGCCCTCGGCATTGGAGTAGGCGAAGGTTGACATGTAAACGCCAATGCCGCGTTGAAAGGCGTCCGACCCGATGTATTGCTCAAGCATTCGAAGTATGGACGCGCCCTTCTCGTAGCTGATTGCGTCAAACAGCTGATTGACCTCGGCCGGATCTCGCACCTCGGACGCGATGGGATGCGAGTTTTCGAGGCCGTCAAGGCTCATGCCGGGCGCGACGTCGCCGGCAATGAACTGTGTCCAGACGTCCCATTCAGGAAAGAGCGTGTCCGTTGCCTTCGTCGCCATCCATGACGCAAAGCTCTCATTCAGCCAAAGATCATTCCACCAGGCCATGGTGACCAAGTCGCCAAACCACATGTGGGCCATCTCATGGGCAATGATCTCCACGATGCGCTGGCGCGTGCCGGGGGAGGAGCTTGCGGGATCAAAGAGCAACACCACCTCGCGGTACGTCACCGCGCCCCAGTTCTCCATCGCCCCCGCGGCAAAATCCGGCAGCGCGATGTGATCTAGCTTGGTCAGCGGGTAGTCTACCCCGAAATAGTCGTTGTAGTAGTCGAGAATGCGCACGGAGGTCTCAAGCGCGAAACGGCCTCGCTCCGCCTGTCCGACGGTTGCCCAGACGCGGCAGAGAGTTCCGTTGGCGGAGCGGGCCTCGATGGCCTCCATTTCGCCGACGATAAAGGCCAGGAGATACGTGGACATGATGGGCGTTGCGCTGAATCGAATACGCTGCCGACCGCCGTCCGCAGGCTCCGGCGCTGATTCCAGGGTGTTGGAGATGGCCGCGAATCCCTCAGGGACGATGACATCAACCTGGAACGTGGCCTTGATGGCCGGCTCATCCCAGCACGGGAAACAGCGGCGGGCGTCCGCAGCCTCAAACTGCGTCGCGGCCATGAGTCGCTCAGCGCCGGTCTGATCCCGAAACGTACTGAGATAAAAGCCGTGAAGCTGGTCATTGAGGATTCCCGTGAACGATATGGACAGCGTTCCTGCGCCAACGGGCAGCGGGTCTGCAAACCGAAGCGTCGCTGTCTCTGAGGCCTCGTCATAGGTGATCTCCGACGGGCCCGTTGCCTCGCCGCCTCGCGGCGCAAAAGACGCGGATGCAAGCTCCAACTCGATTGCGTTCAGGACAATCTCACTCGTTATCTCCGCCACAAGCACAGCGATGGCGACCTCGCCTGCGAAGGAAGCGTTCTGGAGGTCAGGCGATAGCTCAAGCGCGTAATGAGACGGCCTGACGTGGGTTGGAAGGAGGGTGAACCGCTGATTGCTGTCGGTTGTCATGGTTGTCCTGTCCTGCTCAATTGGCGGCCGTAAAGGCGCGGCCTTGGGGGGCTCTTAGCGACGATTCAAGCTTAGGAGCGTTGCCGTCTACAGACAAGCGCGAGCAGGCTGGGAGTTACCGGACCGGCGTCCTGAGGGGCTTGGCAAGCAGCATGGCGCCGGCCGCGGCCAATATATTGCGCCAAACAGGATAAACGCCGGGATGTATGTGTCCAACAAAGTTATATTGGATGCCGACGCCACCGCCCTAAGATCTGAATCTATGGGTGGTTCTGGGTAATGCGATATGGTGACTTTGAACGGGGTGGATGCGTGTTGGTATCTCCGACCCGCTTTTGCCGCGTTCGCCGCAAAGGGGTCTTTATCTGTGTCCGCTAAGAGGCCATGCATGGACTGGCAGCCCAAGGCAATCTCACCTGAAGAGAGAGACGCCAACATGACGCCGGCTGCGGGATTTGCGCGCTCAACCCTCGCTTCCTGGGGAGTGCCATGGCCGCCGCCTAGTGGTTGGAAACGGATGTTAATTGAGGAGTGGCGAAGAGTAGTGGAACTGGATGTTGATTGAGAGATAGCGTAAGAAATCATATAGGTCGCCCTGAACGATTAGTCAGAGAGCGTCCTGAGGGGCTTGGCAAGCAGCATGGCGCCGGCTGCGGCCACATATATTGCGCCAAACAGGATAAACGCCGGGATGTATGTGTCCATGAGGTCAAACACAAGCGTGCCGACGATCGGCCCTCCCGCCTGCACAATGACCTGAGCCGGTGTGACAAAACCCCGGATCGCGCCTTGATGCCGTCGCCCGTAGTAATCCGCCCACACCAGCTGCATGAGCATGGGGAGCGCGCCGAATGAGAGGCCATGCACGGCGGCGAATATCAGGGCCACGGTGATGCTCTGCGTGAAGATGAGCGCGACGACGCCGGCAGTGGCGACGACGAATGCGATGGCCATGACGAATCGAACGTGAAGCCGCTCCGCGATAAATCCCCCGCCGATGGAGCCGACGGCGCTGACGATTGACCACGTGGTGAGGATTCCGGCGGCCGCCCCGTTCGACAGTCCCTGATCGGTCAGAAACGGAAAGAGATTGAAGTTCAGGCCGCCGATGTTGAACGCCAGGGCACTGGTCGCAAACAGGATCAGGTAGAAAGCGGGCGTGCGCAGCGCCTCTTTCAATGTGTAGGAAACCTCTTCGGAGCGTGAGGCGGACAGTCCGTCCCCTGGGCCATCAACGCTCTCGTCAGGCATGTCTTCGCCATCAGGCCGCAGGCCCATGTCCTCCGGCTGTCGACGCAAGAAGAGGATGACCGGGACGAGGGTCAAGACCCAGACGAATCCGCCGAGGGCGACGGCGGCAGTCCTCCAGCCGTACTGGAGTAGAAAGAAAGTGGTGTAGGGCGGAACGATAGCCTGGCCGACTCGGAGGCCCGTGACCGCAAATGCCATGGCCCGGCCGCGTCGTCGGACGAACCACTTGGAGACGACGACACCCGCCACGATGGAGAGCAGTCCGGCAATGAGGGCGCGATTCGCGATGACGATGGCGTAAAAATGCCAGAGTTCGGAGATGGAACTGAGCGCTATGAGAGCGCCGCCCAAGATGAGGAAGCCGAGAAAGACGGGCGCCCGCGCTCCATAACGATCGAGAATTGGCCCGATGGAAACGGCCAGCCCGGCGCCCGCAATGTTTCCAATGCCGATGGCGATTGAGAATGTGGAGCGCGACCAGTCGAGCTCCTCGGTGATCGGCTTGAGAAAGATGCTGAGGGCGGGGTTGTACATCGCCGTCTGAGCGAGGGAGACGATGAACATCGTCCCGACGATGATCCACCCGTAATAGAGGCGCCGCCCTCCAGGGGGCGGCGCTACGGATTTCGGCTCGACGTCCATTCTTGCAGGATACCCGCCGAGATGCGATATATGAATCACAAGCCGTTGTGATTGAGTCTCACTGAGGTTGTGGAGAGGCTCTATTATTCGCCCAGGGAGACCGAATGCAGGACAATTCCATACAGGTCACGGGGTACATCGTCGAGGATCTGGGCGTACAAGGCGCGTTATTCAACGTGCCGTGGGTGACGGTGGCGGTCATTGTCGTGACGTCGTATGTGGCGTCTCTTTTGACAACGGCTTATCCAGCGTGGCAGGCGTCGCGCGTCTTTCCGGCGGAGGCCCTGCCCTCCGAGTGAATGTTGCGCGGACCGTGGCGCGGCGGAATTCGGCCCAACGTCCATGCGGACGGAGTGATGTCAAGGCGGAGGGACACGGATCACGCCTCGGCCGAGCGACCATACTGTCGCACGAGGGCTTGCAGATGTGACAGTAACAATTGTCAATTGGAATCTCCAGTGGGCGACGTCAAGGTCCCGGCGCACGCCTGAGATTCAGCACCGTATTGCCGCCCATGCCCCTGAGGTTGCCTGCCTCACGGAGGCCAACGTTGATCTCTTTTCGGGCCATGGCCACGTCATCTGCTCGCGGCCCGATTATGGCTATGGAATCGGCAGGCCGGCCCGACGAAAGGTCATCCTGTGGTCGGGGGAGCCATGGCGTCAGATTGACGATATGGGGATCGATTCCATGCCGCCCGGCCGCTTTGTGTCCGGCATCACGCACACATCAGTCGGCGACATGACAGTTATCGGGATCTGCATCCCCTGGTCGGCATCGCGAACGCGCCGCGCCGATCCCAAACGCATGTGGGGAGACCATGAACAGTACATAGCGGGGTTGGAGGAATTTCTCCGGCGCGCCCCCAAAAGGCAGTTGATCTTGATGGGGGACTTTAACCAGCGGTATGGGCAATCTGGCGCGCCGATCATACTCCGCTCCGCGCTTGCGGCGGCCCTGCCGTCGCGTATGACGGTAGTGACTGCCGGGCTCGGCATGAACGGACGCAGGACTATCGACCACATTGCAGTGAGCAACGATCTCGCAGTCGAGTCACTCGGTGTGATCAGCAACGTCGGGGGAACGGGCCAGTTGTCCGATCACTTTGGAGTAGTCGCGGACGTTTCGGTTCTTTCCCGCCGATAGCGCCGCAGAATCAAGTTTCCCAAGGCGTGGCGGTTCCGCCAACCGCTACAATGAGACCGGTATGGGCAGCGCTCACTATGCGGTCATTCTGGAGCCCGAAGCGGACGGAGGGTACTCCGTTCATTGTCCGTCGCTGCCGGGGTGCGTCTCCCAAGGGAATACGAGGGAGGACGCCCTTGATGCCATACGGGCCGCGATTTCCCAGTCGTTGACAGCCTGGGAAGAAGATGGCATGTCGCCGCCCGCCGATTCGGTGGACTACCTGGGCGATGAGCTGTATGAGATTCTGGCGGCGCGCTCAGATGATGGCCTGCCCCTGACGTGCGAGACGGTTGAGATAGAAGTGGATATTGGCGCGAGGGAGCAGAGCGGAGATGAGCCTGAGAGGCCGCCGGTGCTCACTGTGCCGGAGGTCCCGGGGACGGGGGCGTTCAAGAGAGGGGCTCTGAAGGCCCTCATAAGGCACTCCGCCATGACTCCGGAGGAGTTTGAGCTGTACATCAAATCGGAGTCGAGGATGACGCAAGCGATGGCCGCCATGGACGTGCGGCGCATCGAGCTAGAGGAGTAAAGCGACTCGCGTTCGTTGACCCTGGAATGGGCGCGGGCCTATACTTGAGGGCGTTGAGGCTCCGTTTTAGACACGCTTTGCGCCTCGTGTCCATTTGACCTGGACCTGCCGATATGCCCGGACTGATTGACGAACTCACTGCAGTTGAAGCCCTGGCGAACGATGAGCTCGCGCAGGTTACCGACGTTAAGTCCCTTGAGGATTGGCGCGTTTCCTATTTGGGCCGCCGGCAGGGTAGGCTGCCGGGGCTGTTAGAGCAGCTGCCCGCCCTCCCGCAGGAAGAACGACGCGAGGCGGGACAACTCGCCAACAGGGTGCGCCGCGCGTTGGACTCGGCATACGCTGAGCGTCGGGCCCTGCTTGAGCACGCCAATCTTTCGCAACGCCTGTCGGCTGAGGCTATTGACGTCACACTGCCCGGCCGACCCGCCGCCGCAGGACGTCTGCATCCGACCACTCAGACGCTGCGAGAGATCATTGAGGCGTTCAGGCCGATGGGGTTCAACGTCGTTGAAGGCCCCGAGGTTGAGTGGGAATACTACAACTTCGAGGCGCTGAATATCCCCGCGGATCATCCTGCCCGTGATCAATGGGACACGCTGTGGCTGGACGTAGAGGACGACTCCGGAATGAGGCCGATGCTGCTGCGCACTCACACCTCGCCAATGCAGGTGCGGATCATGGAGCGCCAAGAGCCCCCCGTGCGCGTGTTGGTTCCGGGGCGGGTCTTTCGGCACGAGGCGACGGACGCTTCTCATGAATCGATCTTTTACCAGGTGGAGGGCCTCGCGGTTGATCGCGGGATAACCTTTGCCGACCTCAAGGGGACGCTCTACGCGTTTGCGCGTCGCATGTTCGGCCCTGACCGTCGCGTCCGCTTTCGATGTGACTTCTTTCCCTTTGTTGAGCCCGGCGTGGATGTGGCCATCGACTGCTTTGCGTGTCGCGGCGAGGGGTGCCGGATATGCAGCCAAACCGGCTGGCTAGAGATCATGGGCGCCGGCATGGTTCACCCCAAGGTCTTGCGACGCGTGGGGTATGATCCTGATGTGTATACGGGCTTCGCATTCGGAATGGGGCCGGAACGGATCTCGATGCTGCGGCACGGCATTGATGACATCCGCCACTTCTACGCAAATGATCTACGGTTCCTGGAGCAGTTTTAGGCCCATACAGGGCACGGGTTAGCGCAAAGCGGGGAAAGAGCACACGGAATCGGCAGGAGGACACGATGGCGGACAAGCTGAATATAGAGATCAGCCTGACTCCGGAGGAGTTTGGGGCACTATTGGGATGCGTAGGCGTCGCGACGATGAAGGTTGATGATCCGGCGCAGCGACAGGCGCTCCTGGACCTGGGAGA
The DNA here is from genome assembly GCA_965237465.1 of Dehalococcoidia bacterium. Lineage (GTDB taxonomy): Bacteria > Chloroflexota > Dehalococcoidia > UBA6926 > UBA6926 > VXMO01. The sequence goes on along the minus strand of OZ250138.1, from coordinate 1,276,736 downwards.
CGCGCTGCGCGACACGCAACGGTCAGTGCTGTCACCCATGTCGGTCAAGGATGGCATGGGGCTGGTCCGTGAGATTCAGGACAGCGAAAACGCAATGATGTCGATGTTGAGAGCATAATCGGGGTCCGGGCCTCGGAAGCAAGCGTAAAAATGACAACACACGGCGGAGCAGTACCCACCCAGCAGAATTGCCCAAGCTGCAATGCGCTCGTTTACTACGAGGGGCATAGCGAGCTTGCGTCCAACCTCGTCCCGCATCGCTTTCACTGCCACTCCTGCGGGGGCATTTACCTCGTTCGGTCAACCTCTCACAGGCCGCCGAAATTCCGCATAACTCAGCGGCACGCGGCAGCGCCGGCGGATATGGCTACTGCGGACGCGATCGCCCGTCAAGAGCAGGATCATGACCACGGAGACGAGGAGCATGATCACGACTACGAGGGCCCAAGTCTTGGCCCCATAGGCGGGTTCGCGCCTCCGGCTGAACTGACTGACGATATTGAGGACGACTCGCTCTCTGACGATGCGGAAGAGTCTGGCGCCGCCGCCGAGGACGCGCCCGACGATGGGAGCGGGCGGACGGAGTAGATGGCGCAATGCGCGTGTCCCTGAGGTGGCTGCGGGAGTACGTCGATTTTGACCTGACGCCGGAAGAGCTCGCCCATCGGCTTACCATGGCCGGGCTGGAGGTTTCCGGAATCGAAAAGATCGGCGGCGAGTGGGATCACGTCGTGGTTGGTCACGTCACGCAATTGCGGCAGCATCCGAATGCTGACAGGCTCAAGCTCGCTACCGTTGACGCAGGCGACGAGCAGCTGGAGGTCGTGTGCGGCGCGCCGAACGTTGCGGGGGGGCAGAAGATCGCCCTTGCCCACGTTGGCGCAATCCTGATCAACCCGGAGACGGGCAAGCGGGAGACGCTCAAGGCGGCGCGCATACGGGGTGTCGAGTCGCAGGGCATGATTTGCTCCGAGCGGGAGCTGGCCCTTGGCGACGATCACGGTGGAATCATGGTTTTGCCGGACGATGCAGAGGCCGGAGCGTCACTTGAAGACTATCTGGGCGACGTGATCCTTGACGTGGAGGTAACGGCGAACCGGCCTGATTGCCTGTCCATGCTTGGCGTGGCGTGGGAGGTGGCGGCCCTTACCGGCAATGAGGTGCGGGCGCCCTCAATGGACTACGCCGAGGCGGGGCCGCAGACCGAGACCTCGGATCTCGTCGACCTACAAGCTCCGGAACTTGCTCCGCGCTATACATCAGCGCTGGTCACGGGCGTCAAGATCGGGCCGGCGCCGGGGTGGATGCAGCTGCGTCTGCGCTCTGCCGGCGTGCGCCCCATCTCCAACGTCGTGGACATTACCAACTATGTGATGCTCGAGATCGGGCAGCCGCTCCACGCATTCGACCGCGAGAGGCTCGCCGGCGGACGCCTCATCGTGCGGCGCGCCACGCTTGGCGAGCCACTCACGACCCTGGACGGGCGGACGCATGCGTTGACGACTGAAGACCTGGTGATTGCCGATCAGGACGGCCCGGTGGGCCTGGGCGGGATCATGGGCGGCGAAAATTCCGAGGTGTCGGAGTCGACGAACACGATAATCCTGGAGTCGGCGTCATTTGATTTTGCGGGGACTCGCCGCACTGTACAGCGACACCGCATAGAAGTTGGCGGCAAGCGCGGCACCGAGGCGTCCCAGCGATTCGAGCGCAACCTGCCGATCACGATACCGCCTGTGGGACTGCGTCGCGCGGCCAAGCTCCTTGTGGACTTGTGCGGCGGGACGGCGGCCAACGGCATCGCTGACGCGTGGCCCGGTCGGAGAGAGCCGCCCATAGTCAGACTGACCTCAGAGCGGATGCGCCAGGTTTTGGGCACGGACCTGGGACGGGACATCGCCGAACGGACGTTGAGGTCTCTTGGCTTCGACGTGAGCGCATCGGACGGCCCGGACGGCGTATATACGATTGATGCGACGGCGCCGTACTGGCGCTCGGACATTGGCATTCCTGATGATCTGATAGAGGAAGTGGCGCGGATTGTCGGCTATGACGCCATTCCGGTCACGCTGTTGCCGACATCGGCTGAGGCGGATCGGCCCGAACCCCTGACGAGCTTGAAAGACGAAGCGCGCGATGCGCTTGTCCGGCTGGGCAACCAGGAAACCATCTCCTACCCACTTGTCCCGATTGATTTGCTGCGGGCCACAATGCCGGGGACGGCCCCCCTGGATCCGCTGCGGGTCTGGAACAGGATGTCGCCCGACCAGGAGTACCTGCGCACAACGCTGCGGGGCAGCCTTCTCAGGACGCTCGCCGCCAATGAGCGAAGCAGCGCGCGGGAATCATATCGTTTCTTTGAGATCGGCAACGTATACCTGCCGCGCGGGACGCGCCATCGACCGGAGGAACGCGCGATTTTGTGCGGCGTGTTGGCGGGCGCGAGAGAGGATCGGACGTGGCTGGGCGCGGAAGGCGCAGCGCCGGACGAGATGGACTTCTTCGACGCAAAGGGAATTGTCGAGAGCCTGCTTGCGCAGATAGGCGTACGGGCGACGTACACGCCGGCTGAGGACCGCATTCTTGCGCATGGAAGGACGGCACACGTCATGACTGAGGATGGCGCCCACGTGCTGGGAGTCATTGGCGAGGCGCACCCGGATACGCTGGCCACCCTGGACGTCCGCTCCCCGAGGGTTGTCCTGTACGAGATAGACCTCCTCACTGCGCTGGAGAATCGGGACACGAGAGATCAGGCGTGGTCCCCGGTGTCCAGATATCCCGGCGTCCACCGGGAGATTGCGCTTATCGTCGATGCGGATTCCGCCGCGGGGTCTGTCGCCGACATCGTGGGCAACTTTCCGACAGTCGTGCGGTCCGCTCTGGTGGACGTTTATCAGGGCCCGCAGGTTCCGCCTAACAAGAAATCGCTGGCATTTTCCATGGTGTGGCAATCTCCGACGCGTACGCTCACGGACTATGAAGTGGATGTGGCGCAGACGCAGCTGCTGGACAAGCTTGCGCGGGAGACCGGCGCGACGCTCAGGTCATAGGCCGGGCAGGACGCGCCAAGTCGCCGGCTGGACCAAGAAGCGGAGGCGAAAAGCCCCAATGACCCCACTGATGGCGGCGCTACGATGACGCAATCACCCATGATTCTGGTCGAGGAGGCTCTAGAGCGCGTGCTCCGGCGGATCAACACTTTGCCGCCCAAGGACGTGTCGCTGTCGGACGCGAACGGCCTTGTGCTCGCTGAGGATGTCCGCTCGACCATCTCCATCCCACCGCTGCCCAACTCCGCAATGGATGGCTACGCGGTGCGCGCGGAGGACGTGGCGGGAGCGACGCAGGATTCGCCAGTGGCGCTGCCGGTCATAGGCGAGATTGCGGCGGGGGCGCCTCCCGAGCCCGCCGTGCAGCCGGGGACGGCGGTGCGGATCATGACGGGCGCCCCGACGCCGCCCGGCGCGGACGCAATTGTTCGGTTTGAGGACACGGACGAGGAAGCCCGTCGAAGCGACGGTTCCTCCCTGGCCACTATCGGCATCCACGCGTCGCCCGGTGTCGGGACATCTATTCGCGCGGCTGGCGAGGACGTGCAGGCAGGAGAGATCGTTCTCACTGCGGGCACGGTTTTGGGCCCGGCGCATCTTGGCGTGCTTGCCTCGCTCGGCAGGAAGAGCGCGCCGGTTTACCCGCGGCCGGTCGTGGCGATCATGGCGTCAGGGAATGAACTGGCCTCACCCGGCGACGAATTATCAGCCGGACACATCTATGACATCAACACCTACACAGTGCAGGGGCTTGTCCAGCAGATGGGCGCCGTCCCGCTGGTACTTGGAATCGCTCGCGATACCGAGGATTCAGTCAAGGAACATATTGCCCGGGCGCGCCACGCCGATTTCCTGATCACCTCCGCCGGCGTGTCCGTCGGCTACTACGATCTGGTCAAGCAGGTGCTGACCTCGCACGGAGACGTGGATGTGTGGAGCGTCCGAATGAGGCCCGGCAAGCCCGTGATGTTTGGCGTACTAGGCGGGGCTGATGATGACCGATGGAACCGGGGCGTGCCGCATCTTGGCTTGCCTGGGAACCCTGTCAGCGCGATGGTCGTCTTTCACATGCTCGCCCGACCGGCGCTGCGCAAGATGATGGGCCACACGACGTGGGACGTGCCGTCCATGTCTGCGATTCTTGATGAGCCAATCCACAATGAGGACGGACGCAGGGTCTACGCTCGCGCGTGGGTCTATACGGCGGAGGATGGCAGACCTCACGCGCGGCTGTCCGGCCCGCAGGGATCCAACATCCTCACCGCAATGGCGCGCGCCAACGGACTCGCCATCTGCCCGGAGGACGTTCGGCAGCTTGAGGCGGGCGACGAGGTGCGGGTGGAGATGTTGGCCGAGGCTGAGACGACCAACGGCGGCGACGGCTCTATAGCCGTCTTATGAGGCTCTCACGTCCGCGCGTCCTCGCGGGCGTCGTACTGCTCCTGGCGCTCGCATTCCTGTACATAGCTATCGCATGGACGATGGTTGGCATGGCCGTCGTGGCGGAGCGGGAGATCGTTGACGCAACTCCGGCAGACTATGGAATGTTTTATGAGGATGTCGCGTTTTCTCCGCGCGCCACAACTGAAAACGCAGGCGATTCGGCGCTCAACCTGTACGGGTGGTGGATACCCGCCGAGGCTGGGCAGAGGGCCGATGGCGGAACACTGGACGCGCCGGCCCTGATCCTTGTGCATGGCCTTGATTCCAGCCGCGTCCGCGAGCCGGAATCGTACATGCCGCTTATTCAGAGCCTACGCGACGCGGGATTCTCGTTGCTGCTGTTTGACCTGCGCGCCCATGGAAAGTCCGATGGCGAGATCATGTCCGCCGGATACTTTGAGCGCTTCGATGTCCTTGGCGCGTTTGATCTCGTGCAGGAAGAGTACGGCGTTGGACCGGAACGAATCGGTGTCCTGGGTTTCTCAATGGGCGGCGTGGCTGCGTTGATGGCGGCCGACGACGAGCCGCAACTGCGCGCCCTCGCCGTAGACAGCGCCTTTGCCAACATCAATGATCTGTTCGCCGCGGAGGTTTCGGGCCGCACGCCGCTCCCCGCATGGTCGGTGAACGTGTTGCAGCCAGCGATGGAGATCATCGCTCGCCTGCGCTACGGCATCAAGCTCTCATCCATCAAGGCGGAAGAGTCGATCAGGGACATCGACATTCCTGTCCTTCTGATCCACTCGGAAGACGACTCACGGATCGGAGTGGAGCATTCCGAGCGCATCGCCGCTGCCGCCGTGAATCCGCAAACGACGCTCCGTCGCTTTCCGAGAGGCGGCCACAGCAGCGCGTTTGAGGAGCATCCCGAAGAGTACCTGGAGGCGGTGACGACGTATCTAACGGGACGGTTCGGCACGGGGCCCGCATGATTGACATATCAGGGCCCCCGCGCCTAGAATAAGCCGCTTTCGGAGTGGTATACGGACGTCGATTTTAGGGGGGGGACGTGGCCACACGCGCTTTCATATTGGTTGAAACATCGGTCGGCAGAACACAGGATGTCGTGATGGAGCTGAGAGCGGTTCCGGAGATGACGTCTGTTGACGCGGTTACGGGCCCGTACGACGTCATTGCAACGATTGAGGCGGAAGATCTGAACACTATAGGCAGCCTGGTCGCGAGCAGGATCCACACTATCGGTGGAATTCTGCGCACGGTGACCTGCCTGGCTGTGTCGCTCTAGAACCCCGCGACACACGGGCTGCCTGCATTGGCGGCATCGCCCGGCGCCGAATGACCAGGCAAGCGGAAGGGAAGTTCAAATGGATTTCAAATTTTCTCATGAGGATGAGGCCTTTCGGAAAGAGGTAAGAGACTTCGTTACGACGGAGTGGGACCCCAAGGGCTACGATTCCGTCGGCGCGTCCATCGCATCGTACGATCTGCACACGCACGAAGCGATTGACCTGGTCAAGGAATGGCAGGTCAAGCTGGCGCAGAAGGGCTGGTGGACGCTCCACTGGCCGGAGGAGTTCGGCGGGCAGAGCGCGCCGATCTCACGACAGCTGGTCTATCGCGAGGAAATGGCCTATTGGGGCGCGCCGTCGTCCGGCGCCAGCGACCTCGTTGGTCCCGTCCTTATGTATCACGGGAACGAATGGCATAGGGACGAACTACTGCCGAATTACTCAACGGCGGAGATTGAGTTTTGCCGGCTCCTGTCAGAGCCCGGCGCCGGTTCCGACCTCGCAAGCGTGCAGACGCGTGCGGTGGAGGATGGCGACGATTACGTCGTGTCCGGCCAGAAGATATGGACGTCCATGGCGGAGATGGCCGACTACGGTCAGGCGCTCGTCAGAACCGATCCGACAGCCGCCAAGCACCGCGGCCTGACCTACCTGATCATTGACATGAAATCGCCGGGGATTGTCCTGCGACCCCTGCATGACATGATTGGCCGCCGCCGCTGGAGCGAGGTCTTCATGGACGAGGTTCGGGTGCCCAAGCGAAATATGGTCGGAGAGGTCAATCGGGGCTGGTACGCAACGATGACGCACCTGTCCTTTGAGCGCTCCAACATCGGCGGTCCGGCGCGAATGCTCCGCACGCTGGAGGAGTTCGTGGACTACGCCAAGCAGGCGCAGGTCAACGGGGAGCCGTTGCTGGCCGACACGCGGGTCAAGAATATGCTGGCCGAGTTCCGGATGCAGATTGAGGTCGCCCGCATGATCTCATACCGCGTCGCGTGGATGCAGACCCGCGGAGAGATTCCTGTCAAGGAATCGTCACAGACAAAGCTGTGGGGAGATGTGCTGCACCAGGGTATATATCGCGGCATCGCATCCATACTGAATGATTACGGGCAGCTGCGGCCTGAGGACAAGAATGCGCCGGCCGGGCGCTTCATGGGCGTGAACTCGATCCTCGCGACGGGGCTAAGCATCGGCGGAGGCACTCGCGAGGTGCAGAAGAACATCATCGCGCAGCGAGCCCTTGGTATGCCGCGCTGACTGACCAGTATACGATTCTTCCTCTACTCCGTCGAGTCAAATGGTCTGCCGTGTATGACTGAGCGGCCTGTACTGTCGGTATGACAAACGGCAACGGTTACGCGGAACAGGGCCGCAGATTCCTCAACCAGGCATATGAGGTACTAGTGAAGGATGATTTGCGGCGATACAGTTCAGTTTCTATGCCTTGCGACCATAGAGTGACAGCGGACACTAAACGTCTCTAGCCCAATGTCGATAAGGTCGGCAAAGCCCCCATCATCCGCGTAGTTGATAATGTGGCCCGCGAGTGGGATGTAGGCAAGCTCTAGGCCCATATCGTCCATAGCATCTGTCGCCGTGACGGCGCTCCATCCCGTATTGATTAGTAGCTGCTCAGGTGTCAAGCCGCTGATGCCAGAACGCGCGGAGGCGGCCAGATCATCGGAATTGACGATCCATAGATCGATGAATGAGACCCAGCGCGAATCGACAGAAGGAACCTCTGTCATGATGCGCTGTGCGTCCCTTGCGACAGCGCCCATGCTGCCCCTATCCCAAAACTTTGCGCCGCTAGCCGATTCCGCAGTTCGTCCGCTGATTCGCAAGCCTCTTCAACAGAGAGAACATGCCTTTCTGGCACGGGCGTAGAAGGCATGGGAGTCGGGGATGGTATTGGCGTAGGCTCCGGCTGATCCGCGAACGGGCCGACGTTGAAACAGAACGCGCCCGTGAGAACGACGAGGATGAACAAGACGATGAGGATTAGACAGCCTACGATTGTCTGTCCTACCGTCATGTCCTTGGGCTTGTCCTTATCCAGTGCCCGTTCTCCTCCTCGCAATTGTTGCCCCGCGCCATCCTTCTGACGCATTCGATCCCACGTCTGCACGCGGAATCCGCGTAGCGGTGGCTCGGCGCGATTCACTTGCCGACGCTGTTGACAGCAGCGATCTGCGTACATAGGCAGTTCTACTCGCAGACATAATGCCAGCATTGCCGCAAGAAATTCCGCGTTCGGTAGGCAGTGTGTGTATTGACGGATCGTCTGATAGTGCCCGCCATTGCGCCTATCATTCCGGCATGAGCGGATCGCGCCACCCTTCCAATTGGGTAAACACAAGGTGCGCCACATAAAGGTCGCGGACTCAGGGAACGGCGTGGCCGTCCATCGTCAGCTTCACGATATGCGCCTCGAGGGTGGTGTTTTCGGTGATGATTCATAGCATCTGCGAGTATGCCGGTGGCTGCGGAACAATCCCAGTGTTTGGCCCCTGCCTCCGGATCACCCAACATCGCAAAGCTGAGCGCCAAAGCGTCCACTCGTCGCCTATACTGTTCTAATGACGAACGAGAACGGCGCGGTTGGGGAATACGCCACTCAGGGACGCAGATTTCTGAGCCAGGCCTACGAGGAGCTGGCGAAGGACGATTTGCGGCAGGCCTCGGAGAAGGGTTGGGGGGCGGCCGCCCAAATTGTCAAGGCAGCCGCGGATGCGCGCGGTCTGGATCACGCAAGCCATGGACTACTCTTCGCTGCCGTCCGCGACCTTGTGGCAGAGGCGCACGAAGACGGTCTAAGGATACAGTTCTATATCGCCAATGAACTCCACATGAACTTTTACGAAGGAAGAATGGACCGAAACGAGGTCGCTTCGAACCTCGATCAAGTCTCCCAGTTCGTCGACAAGGTGGAGACTCTCGTGTCCGGTCCGAACGGCTCCCAATAGCAGTTGCGCCCACCTATCTCGGGTCGGACAGACAGGCACGCTCGTGGTATGCTGACGGCGACCATTTTAGGAAGTCAGGCCGCTTAAGCGGCTCGGAGTCTGGCGTACGGCACGGACCGCGCTACGGGGGAGGAACAGCCAAATGGATTTTACGTTTTCGCAGGAAGATGAAGCCTTTCGGAAGGAGATCAGGGAGTTTGTCCAGAAGGAATGGGACCCGAAGGACTACAACACTGATCTAAATGTCTTTGGGTATGATTTTGACAGCGCCGAATATCGCGCCGACACCAAGGTCTTCCAGAAGAAGCTGGCGGAAAAGGGCTATTGGACGATGGCCTGGCCGACGGAGTGGGGCGGACAGGGCGCGCCGCTAACCAAGCAGGTGATCTACGCCGATGAGCTCGCCTACGCGGGGGCTCCGCAGGGCGGACCTGGCGCCAACATTACCGGCGCGATCATGTACCATGCCGATGAGTCCATCAAACGCGAGTTCCTCGGCAAGATGGCCACGAATGAGATCGACTGGGCGCAGGGGTTCTCGGAGCCCAACGCCGGAACTGACCTCGCCAGCCTGACTACCCGCGCCGTGGAGGACGGAGATGACTTCGTCGTCACCGGCCAGAAGATTTGGTCGTCCGGCTCCCATTACGCGAACTGGTACCACGTGCTGACCCGAACGGACACGTCTGCTCCGAAGCATCGAGGCATTACCTATCTGATCATGCAGCTCAAGGACGATGACGGGAACCAGATGCCCGGCATCACCCTCCGACCCCTGTATGACATGTTTGGCCTCAGGCGCTGGAACGAGGTCTTTATGGATGAGGTGCGCGTGCCCAAGCGCCAGGTCATCGGCGAGGTGAACCGGGGCTGGTACGCCGCCATGACGACGCTCAATTTTGAGCGGGCAGGCGGCACAGGCGCTCGTTTCGTCGCTGTGCTGGACAAGTTCACCGACATGGCCCGCAATCTGAAGGTCAATGGCGAGCCGATCCTGAATGATCCACTGACGCGGCATAAGCTGGCGGATTTGCGGATCCGGGTGGAGACGGGGCGGATGCTCTCGCTGCGGCTCATCTGGCTACAGTCGTCCGGCGAAGTGCCGCAGACCGAAAGCCTGGTCGCGAACCTGTACGGTTCCACGATGGCCAAGTTCCATTTCTGGCCCGCCTTGGGTCAGATCATGGGTCCCTATCGCGCACTGCTGCAGGGCGAAAAGCGCTCACCGGACAATGGCATGTACGGCACCAACTACGCGCTGTCCATGGTGACGGGCTATGCAGGCGGCGGTGGGATCCTGTTGGCGCCCGGGCTCATCGCGCAGAGAGGCCTCGGCCTGCCGAGGTAATCCCTCGATATCCCGGAAGATACGCGGGGGGAGAGAGCAGACTTGCGCTCCTCCGCCCGCAATTTATTGGGATACCCAGTTCTCGGCTCCTTGGCGGAACCGCCAGCATGATTCAAGGCATGTATGCCACGCTGCACAGTGAGTGGGCGCCGGGGCCGCACGCGGGATAGGGGTACGCCCCGGAGACAGGCCAAATGCGAATACCCCAGGCACTGATTCTTGCTATTGTGGCCGTTTCGCTGGCGGGTGTTGCGTTGGTCATGGCTTGCAACGGCGCTGATGATCCGCAAGAGGGGCCCTTTACGATTGGCGTGATGGAGTCGCTCACCGGTACCGGTGAGACCTACGGCACCGTGGCCAGCCAGGCCAAACAGATGGCCGTGGATGAGATCAACGCTGCCGGCGGCATAAATGGGCGTCTACTGCAGATCATCGTTGAGGACTCCAAGTGCAACGCCCAGGATGCGGTCACCGCCTACAATAAGCTGACGAATGTGGACGGCGTCGCGATCATCCTCGGCCCTTCGTGCAGCGGCGCGATGCTTGGCGCTGCGCCGCTGGCGGAGGCGGACGGCGTGATTCTCTTTTCCGGACTCGCGAGCAACCCGGAGATCGCCCACGCCGGCGACTACATCTTCCGCACCCAGATCAGCGATACGCACGTTGGTATTGCAACGGGAAACGTCCTGTGGGCCGACGGCATTCGGAGTCTGGCGACCATTACCGAATTAACCGACTACGCGGAGGGCGTGAGACGCGCAACGGTCGCGCAATTTGAGGCGCGCGGCGGCGTTATTGCGGCGCAGGAGCGGTACGCGTCCGATGCGTTGGATTTCAGATCACCGCTTACGAAGCTGTTCGCCTCGAATCCAGACGCGCTGCACATCGCGCCGCAATCGGAGTTTTCGGCCGGGGCGATCATCAAGCAAGCACGCGAGCTGGGCTATCAGGGTCCGATATACGCCGAAAACATCTCGGTCGGGTCAACCTCACTGAGGATCGCAGGCGACGCCGCCACCGGAATTAAGGCCATCACGGCTGATCTGGACCCGGCGAACCAGACCGCACAAGATGTTCTATCCAGTTTCAGGGAACTCTATGGATATGTGGCGTTTCCCTGGCATCTTGGCTCCGCGTACGACGACGTGCACATTGCCGCGGAATGTCTGGGACAAACGAACAGTGATCAAGACGCGGACGGTTTCCGCGACTGCCTGTACGACATCACGTGGACAGGGGCCATCGGCGAGAACTACAGTTTTGACGCTAACGGCGAGGTTGTGGGTCTTTCGAGGCTGCTTGTAGAGGTTCTGCCGACGGCCGAACGCACGGAGGACAGGCTCTACAGATTGCTGGGTCCGGCCGAGGACTACGAATAACCCTCGCGGCCCTGTGACTCTGCGGCTCTGGGACATGATTTAAGGGACAGGTCGGCGCCTGGCCTCGGGAACGCAGCACAAGGTGGATCATTCCAATGGCCAACATGAGCTGTGGAGAGGCCCTGGTAGCGTCACTGGTGCGGCAAGGCGTAGAGGTCGTGGCATACCGGGCATCCACATGTTCGGCACCATCGCCGCAATGCGCGACGAACCCTCAATACGCCTGATCACGACACGACATGAGCAGGGCGCTGCCCACATGGCGGATGGGTATGCGCGCGTGTCCGGCAAGCCCGGCGTCGTCCTGCTCGTGCCGGGAACGGATCCTACAACGCCGCTTCCGCGCTGGCAACGGCGTACGCCCAGTCCTCCCCGGTCCTGGCGATTGTCGGCCAGATTCCGCGCGCGCAGATCGGCAAAGGCATCGGAGCCGTCCACGAGGTTCTGGATCAATCTGAGGTCGTTCGTCCTGTCACCAAGTGGCGCAGACAGGTCTTGCGCCCGCGGGACATTCCGGACGCAGTGACGGAGGCATTTCGACAGATGCGCTCCGGCCGTCCGCGACCAGTGCTGATAGAAATGCCGCCTGAGACCGGAGTTGAGCGGGAAGAGGTGCGACTGCGCGATCCGGCGCCTCTCTCGCACATCGTGCCCAGCCCGGATGACCTGCACAGGGCTGTTGGTCTAATCATGGAATCGCGCCTCCCCATCATCTATGCGGGCGGGGGCGTCGCGCAGTCGAATGCCGAGGAGTCCCTCTTTCGCCTGGCGGAGGCGACGAATATCCCCGTGGTCACGTCCAGCGGCGGCAAAGGGACGATTCCGGACAGCCATCCGCTGTCCTACGACTCCTGTTTTGGTTTGCGCGCTGAGATGGATGAGATGAACCAGCTGTTTGAGGTGATGGCCTCCGCGGACCTGGTTATTGGCATCGGCGCGCGGTTCTCGCTCGGCAATCCTGCGGGAGAATCGTCGCCGCTCATCAATATCAACATCGACGACTCAGAGCTGACCAGAGTTCAATCCAATACGTTGCCGCTGCACGGCGATGCTCGCGCCACGATTGAGGCTTTGTTGCCCATGCTTGCCGAGGCGGATGCGGCAAGCCGTCCGTCGCCTGACGAGGCTGTTATGGTCACCCGCCGGCTCATCAGCTACTACGATATTCGGCAAAAGGAGCCGCAATATTCCATCCTGGAGGCCATGTGGACCACGTTGCCGGAGGACACGATCATCACATGGGACGTGACGCAACTTGGTTACTATTCACGAACCCACTACAAGGTTAATCGCAGCAAGACCTACATCGATGCAGGATATTCATTCAATCTTGGCTACTCTTTTCCCGCTGCGCTTGGCGTCAAAACGGCGCGACCATCTACGCCGGTTGTAGCGTGACCGGCGACGGCGGCTTTATGTTCAACGCGACGGAGCTAGCCACCGCCGTACAGTATGGGATCAATACGGACACCATCGTGTTTCGGGATGATTCGTACGGCAACGTTGCCCGCGACCTCGATGAGTTGTTTGGGAGCACGTACGGAACAGATCTGCACAATCCAGACCTTGTCCTCTTTGCCGAGTCATTCGGCGCGGGTGGGATGAGAGCGAATGACCCAGGCGAACTTGCAACCCTGTTGCCGGAGGCTTTGGCCCAAGAAGCGCCCGTGCTGATCGACGTACCGCTGGCCGGGGCGTCCCTGCCGCGCGCCAAGTACTTGTTGGCGAATTTCCAGTCCGCACCATGGATACGACCGCAGGAGGGACTGCTTGGCGTTTAGTGATCGCAGCATGACGACGGCCACACACGACCGTCTTCACGTCCTCTCTTACCTGGGCTTTGTTTTCCTCGTCGTCTTTGCGGTTTCCGTAAGCGCCTGTTGGAATAACTCAGAGAGGATCGATTCGGGAGATGAATCCTCAATTGACTTCAACACCTCACCAAATGCCGGCGCCAGCGCATTCGAAATGCATTGCGCGGTATGCCACGGCGCTGTGGGGCAGGGCCCCCCGGATTGGTGAATCCGAAACGATGATGGCACTTTGCGCCCGCCGCCCCTGAACGGCGATGGCCACACGTGGCACTACACCGATGGCGTCCTCCACCGCATAGTGCGGGAAGGAGGGGCGATACCTGGATCCCCAAGCTTCAAGAGCGGGATGCCGGCGTTCGGCGACACCCTGACCCATGACGAAATCGTCGATGCGCTCACATACGTCAAGAGCTTGCGGCATGACAAGACCTTCTCGGGCGACTCAATTGCGGACATTCAGGCCCAGCGGAGCGTGGCCGACCCGTATCCCTCAAGATCGGGATAGCGTCCACGCAAACTGACATTTCAAGTCATGCCGCACGTATGCCACACGCTGTATGATGAGCGCGTTACAGACACGTTGAGCAACTTGAACAATTAGCGGCGACGGGGGTGTTGAGTCATGGATTTCCGCTTTTCACAGGAAGATGAGGCGTTTCGGCAGGAGATCCGGGACTTCGTTCAGCGGGAGTGGGACGATCACGGTTTCGATCTGACCTCCACGATGAACACGTCCTATCACCTTGACGACAATGAGGCGCTGGGGCTCCAGCATCAGTTTGAGCAGAAGCTGATCAAGCAGGGCTGGTACACGATGCACTGGCCGAAGGAGTTTGGCGGGCAGGACGCGGGCATTGAGCGGCAGCTGGTGTACCGCGAGGAAATGGCCTATCAGGGCGCGCCCGCGGCCCTCGGCGGCGGACTTGTCGCGCCGTTGCTAATGATCCACGGCCAAGACTGGCAGAAAGAATACTTCATACCGCGCCTGGCGAACGGGGAGTTTGAGTTCGCACAGGGATTCTCTGAGCCCAATGCCGGCTCCGACCTCGGCTCGCTAACCACCCGCGCAGTCGCAGACGGCGACGATTTTGTCATCAACGGCCAGAAGATATGGACATCAACGGCGCATCATCCCCGCGCCAAGTGGGGCCACATCCTTGTGCGCACAGACCCGGACGCCGCCAAGCACCGCGGCATCTCCTACTTCCTGATCGACATGGAAAGTCCCGGCATTTCGCTTCGTCCTCTGTATGACATGCTAGGTCGGCGGCGCTGGTCGGAGTGGTTTCTTGAGGACGTGCGGGTGCCTGCCCGCAACCTCGTGGGGGAGTTGAATCGAGGCTGGTACGCGGCAATGACGACGCTGTCTTTTGAGCGAGCCTCAGTGGACATCCCTGCGTCTCTCCTGCGCGAGTGGGAGAAGGTGCTCGACTACCTGCAAACGACCAACATTGATGGCAAGCCGTTCACCGCCGACCCCATCGTGCGGCATGAGATGGCTGACCTGCGTGTCTACATTGAGCTTGGCCGGATGCTTGCCTACCGCGTCGCGTGGATGCAGACGAAGGGCGAGATGCCGGTCGCAGAGGGTTCTCTCGCCCGAGTCTGGGCAGGAGAGGCAACACAGCGCGTATTCCGCACGGCATCGCGCCTGATGGGCGACTTGGGAACAGTCATCCCCGGCGGCCCGGCCCGATTGACGCCTCTGGGCGGATACGTCGGCGCCAACCACTACCTTTCGACGGGCAGGACGTTCGGCGGCGGCGCAAAGGAGATCCAGAGGAATATTATTGCGCAGAGAGGTCTTGGGCTGCCTCGGTAGGACTTCTTGTCCCAAGAGAGTAGACATCTGATGAACACACGCGTTGGCCGCAGCGTCGCAGACGATGGAGAACAGATGCCATGATGGAGCGCGTCTGGACGGAGTGCGCTTACTGCGCCGATCCGTTTGACGATGCCGAACGCAAGCCGATCTGGGAACACGTCGTGCCAATAGACCGGGGAGGGTGCGACCACCTGGCGAACCTGGTTGAGGCATGCTTTGACTGCAATCGAGCTCTGACCGGTCAGAATGAGCGCGGCACTCAGACGCCGTTGGAGTGGTGGGCGCGGCAGGAGTGGTACCGGGACGGGCCGGAGGACGTAACGTCATTCGATTACGCCGGATGGACGCAGGAGCAGCGTCGCGATGCGTTGAATCGCGCGGCCTATTGGGAAGCGCGAGCCCGCTGGCACCTGCAATTTGAGTGCGCCACTAATCCGCATACTGTTGTCGCTCCTCTCACTCATGGCTAGTGATGCCGGCATAGCCCTGGCGGACTAGTAGTGAGCCGGGTGTTGCCGGCAGACTGATGCCGGACGTCGCAGAGTGGCGTGTTCGATGCCCCTTTACCGCTTGGGCGCCCAGTGCTACAGTGCGCTCAATGATAGGCGTTCCGGACTATGGTCGAGTCGTTCGTGATCGGTGCGGGTAACTGACAGGGGACGCGGGGTGGAGGAGGAAGGCTGATGGATTTTAGAGACGATCCGGAGGATCAGGCATTTCGCAGCGAAGTGCGTGACTTCATCAACAGCAACTGGGACAGCAAGGGATTTGATGGCCACAGCATGGCCGTCCGCTCGTGGGACTTTGACATGCAGGAGTCCCGGGACAATGACAAGGAGTTCGTGAAGAAGCTCGTCGATAAGGGCTGGTACACCATGACGTGGCCCAAGGACTTCGGCGGCACGGACTACCCAATGAACAAGCAGTTCATCTACAAGGAGGAGTTGGCCTACGCCAACGCCCCTTCCGGCTCACCGGCTGGAAACATTACCGGCGCGCTCATGTTCCACGCATCGGATGAAGTGAAGCAGGAGTTCTTGCCGCAGATGGCCAACGGCGACATCGAGTGGGCGCAAGGCTTTTCTGAGCCGAACGCCGGCACGGACCTCGCCTCACTCCAGACTCGTGCGGTTGAGGACGGCGACGATTTTGTCATCACCGGCCAGAAGATCTGGTCGTCCGGCGCGCATCTCGCTGATTGGTACCACGTGTTGGTCAGGACAGATCCTGAGGCGCCAAAGCACCGGGGAATCACGTACCTTCTCATGAACCTCAAGGACAAGGAAGGGAGCCGTCCGGACGGACTGACCCTTCGCCCGCTCTACGACATGATGGGTCGCTGGCGGTGGTGCGAGGTCTTCATGGACGGCGTCCGCGTGCCCAAGAAGTACGTGCTCGGCGAGGTGAATCGCGGCTGGTACGCAGCCATGACGACGCTCAACTTTGAGCGGACCGGCACCGAAGGCCCCGTTCGGCACATCGGCATCCTGGAGCGGTTTATCAGCCTGCTGCGGGAGACGACGTTCAATGGGACGCCCATCCTTGACGATCCGATGGTGCGGTACAAGCTGGCGGATCTGCGCGTGACAATTGAGGCGGACCGGCAGCTGGCGAATCGCGTGGCCTGGATGCAGGCGCGCGGCGACGTGCCTCAGCATGAGGGCGCCATCTCCGGCTATCGGAACCAGGTGACCGCCAAGCTGCACTTCTGGCCCATGCTCGCCAAGATCATTGGCGACTACGGCATCCTAAACCGCGGCGAGGACAGGGCTCCGCACAACGGGTACTACGGCGCATACAATGCCATCTCCCTTTCGCTGGGATTCGGCGGCGGCGGCGGCATCCTGCTTGGCCCGAACATCATCGCCCAGCGGGGCCTGGGCCTGCCGAGGTAGACGACCGGCGAGACGACAGCGCTAAGACCAAACGCCCGCTGAGTGCCCGAAATCCGGGCGTCTCGGCGGACGTTTGCTGTAGGCGGTCAAACTTACGTTAGTTAGAAGTACGGAGAGGCCATCCGCATTGTAGGAACGAGACTACTGTCCGATATCGCCAAAAGCGGCTTGACCCTCCCGCATGAGAGTGGGCGCGGCCCTGCCGGTATGGTTCTCGGGAATCTCAGGCGCTTTTGAGCCGTGAATAGACGGCTCAGTGGCAAGGAGTTCGCGAATGCGGGCCACCGCGCTAACTGCGTCTTCGCCCAGCCCCAACACTTCACGGACTAACCGCTCGTCCAACTCAATACGCGCAGGATCGACGGCACATCGGTAGAACGCATCGAACATTCGGCCCTGGAATTCTCGCCAGATTGATTCCGCCGCATCCAACTGCCACTGTTGCAACTGCCGCACAGCCAGGGTCGACATCGTCTCCAGCATTCCCCGGTTGCCCCTGCCCCGGCCCTCTTGAGTTCTATTGGCGTGGTCAGCATGAAGCAGAAAGCCGAGCGTAGAGTTCAACCAGAGTGCGAGAGTGACCTCTGCCAATGTTGACTGCTCGGCTGTGAGTTCTCGTACGCGGGCAGAGAACCATGTGCTCACGCCCAAAGCACGGACGGGGGTTCGAACTGCCATGATGGGTTGAGACGTGTATCTGATGTCGCTTGTCAACTGAAGCGTGCTAGAGCGGGCCCATAAGCGTTCATGCGGCCTGTTTGGCTTTGGAATAAGCCAAGCATTTGGCTCGGCAACCATTCCATTATGGATTCGTGAATCCAGGCTCCACAAGACTGGAAACTGTGCCTCGTTGTTGCTCCCGTGAAATCCTTCAAAAGCGCCGTTAGAGCCCCGAATAACCCGGTGATCTGGCCCAATGTCCGCTACTTCGGCCATTGGCGCAGTAGGTAACCGGCCGCCGATAGTGCTTCCCGTCTCCGCATTTGCCAGGTAGCCATTCTTGAGACCGGTCGCAATCTGGCCGGTTAGCGATCGACGCCAACGCGCCCCTGTCCAGCCATCCTCGCCGACCGGGCCGTCTACCACCTCGCCCAATTGTTCGCCGCCGACCATCAGAGGTGACCCACCCGCGGGCGGGCCATCGGATTGCAGCGCAGGTGGCTGCGCGGCTGCGTTGATGGCTCCCACAATGGCTAGCGCATCGGTTTCCCGCCGGGCGGCGCGCCACAAATTCACAAAGCGCCCCCTGCCTGATGGCTTCTCTCCGTCGGCCAGATGGCGAGCAACGACCAGCGTTTCCGCGATATTCGTGTCATACGACATGGATTGCGTTTCGGGATCGTGAGAGGAGACGACGAACTCGATTTCATAGCGCGCCGCCAACATCGCGCGAATCTCGCGCCACGATTCGCCAAACAGGGCAGTCACCGGAAGCACCAGTGCAATTCTCCCACCAGGCTTTACAAGACGGTCGGCCAGCACAGTAAAGGAGGATCCGTGGCCTGCCATCTGGTTCGCCGCCGTCCCCTTGAGCAGCGTGGATGTCCCTTGCGCAAGGCGCGCCCGTGACTCCTGATCCCCCTCCGGCAAGTCAAAGACTCGCGCGAGCGCCTCCCCCTTTCCGCCATCGCTTCCCCGCCGTATGTATGGCGGATTGCAGATGACTAAATCTGCGGTCGGGCGCGGAATAAAGCGGCTTGTGGAGCCACCGCCACTCATGCTTTCTCGGGTCATCGAAACGGAGGACTGGAGGGCGTCGCCCACGAGCCAATCCAATGAGCCAAAATGCACGGCCCCATCCGTTATGCCGTAGTCGAGGGTATGAAGGTGCATCTGACTGAATCTGACGGAGGGCGACATGGCCGCGAGCGTGGCGGCAGTCATATGAATGGCGGCCGAAACGGCATCCGTTCCGAGAATGATTTGCTCAACCAGTAGATTGTGGATACCGGTATCGATCTCGGGTGACTGGGCGGATGCCGCGTAGTTCTGTACGATTTGTCGATACGCCGCCATGAGCAGTGTGCCCGTTCCGCAGGCCGGATCAACCACCGAGAACTGCGCGACACCCTGCTCATCGCCCCAGGAAACGCGATCCCAGCGTTCCGGCGCGAGCGCGAGGCCAGCCAAGATGATGGAGGCCGGAACGCTGGTGTAGTACGCGGCCAATAGCTTGCGCTCAGCCACCAGCCGGTTGAATGTTCGACCCGCAAGGTCATGCTGTCCAACGACGCCTAACGCTAACAAACGCTCCGCCGTTTGGGCGCAGTCGGCAAGTAGGTCATAGGTTTCCAGATCGTCATCGGCGTCGCCGGCAATCTGCGTGAGAACGTCTCTCGCCATCTGGAAAATGGGGTAATAGTCGATGCTCAGGATGTGATCCCATGCCTGTAGCAGCTTTATGCGAGAAAAGGCGCCGCCGGACATGGCGGATGCCACGGGCGAGAACTCAGGACTTGCGCTTGCCAAGCGCTCCTGGAAAACCATCGCGTTGATAATGACGAGACCTGCCATATTGGCCGCTTCTTCATTTGGGTACGCGTCAAATACCCGGGCAGTCCTAATCAACGTTCCCGGCCGTGAATAGAGATTCGACCCCGCTCGCTTCGCCCCTCTTTCAAGTAGTTCAACCGCTTCATCGAGATTGCCCGAGGGCGGTGTGACGCGCCTGACCGCCACTCCGAGCTCCAGGGCGGTTCCCGTGATGCGCGGGCCGGACGTGCCATCGATCCGCCATTCTCGCCATGTCAGTTGCGTTGTGGCAAGGCGATCTGCCAAGTGCCTCTGATTGGCTCTGCGGAGAGCTGAGGGCACAGTAACTTCATAAACGTTCTGTACTGTCCGTCCATTGATTACCATGCCCAACCGCGACAGGGCATCGGCTCCTACGGTTGCGGCAGGCGCGAATTCGGTTTCGACTATTACGGGACCCGTGGTGTGGCGAACGATGACGTCAGGTTGTCTGCCGCCGTGGAGCGTCTCGGCAACCGCGTCCAGATTGCCGCGCACTGCCCATAACCGTGCAAGCGCTCCGTTGATAATGCTCTCGTGAGATCGATCACCTTGGCCGGATCGAGTTGTCATGGCACAAATGTACAACCTGATCCAAAGATTCTGCTAGTAAGCGTCCAACTCCCCTATCGCTCCATCCACTACACTGGTGCATCGGCGACAGGGGAGTGGAGTAAGGACACAGGCGCGATGGAGTTCAACACAGACCTTAACTACATTGGCATCATTGCCGCCACGGTTGTTGCTTTCGTTATTGGCGGCGCCTGGTATTCGCCGGTTCTCTTTGCCAAGCCCTGGATGCGTGAGAACGGATTCACGGATGAGGATCACCAAGGGGCGCTCCTCCAGATCTTTGGCGGATCCTTCGTCCTGCTGCTCATCGCGAGTTACGTGCTTTCGCTCATCATTGGGCAGGACGCCACCATCGTCGAGGGTTTGCGGGTCGGCCTGTCCGTCGGCGTCGCGTTTGTCGCGGCGGCGATGGGCGTTACGTACCTGTTTGAGAGGAAGTCGACGACGCTCTTCCTCATCAACGCCGGGTATCACGTCGTGACATTCACGATAATGGGCACAATCATTGGGGCCACGTCATAAGACGGCGGACCACTCAGGGGCGAGACGGCCCGTTTCAGGGACTGCGCTCGCACACTATCGCTTTACCGCGCCGCCTGGCGGTGCTACCCTGCTCGCA
This sequence comes from Dehalococcoidia bacterium, assembly GCA_965237465.1. GTDB lineage: Bacteria > Chloroflexota > Dehalococcoidia > UBA6926 > UBA6926 > VXMO01. The sequence goes on along the minus strand of OZ250138.1, from coordinate 1,256,054 downwards.
AACGAATCGAGAATCGCATGCGCCATTAATGGAGGTGCACTAATGGATTTCTCTACAAACGTCGCAGATGAAGCCTTCCGGGGCGAGATCCGCGAGTTCCTCTCCCGGGAATGGGACCCAAAGGACTACGACGCCTACGCGATGAACGTGTGGTCGTATGACTTTGACAACCCCGAGGCGCGGGATCACGCAAAGGACTTCCAAAGAAAGCTGATTGATCGCGGGTATTGGCTGATGGCCTGGCCGGAGGAATACGGCGGGCAGGACGCCCCCATCTCCCGTCAGCTCGTCTACTCAGAGGAGTTGGCCTATCACAATGCCCCTGCTTCGCAGCCGCAGGCCAACGTCGCAGGCGCAATCATGATACATGGCACGGACTTTATGAAGGAAACGTACCTCTCTGGCATGCGCGACAACACGGTCAATTGGGCGCAGGGGTTCTCTGAGCCGAATGCGGGAACTGACCTCGCATCTCTCCAGACGCGCGCCGTGGGAGACGGCGATGACTTCGTCGTGACGGGCCAGAAGATATGGTCGTCCGGCTCGCACTTCGCCAACTGGTATCACGTGCTGGTTCGGACTGATCCCGAAGCGCCAAAGCACCGGGGCATAACGTATCTCGCCATGCAGCTCAAGGATGATGATGGCAATCAGATGCCTGGCATCACCCTGAGACCTCTCTACGACATGCTCGGGCGGCGTCGATGGAACGAGGTGTTCATGGACGGCGTTCGGGTGCCGAGGCATCAGATCATCGGCGAGGTCAATCGCGGCTGGTACGCGGCGATGACGACGCTGAACTTCGAGCGGACTGGCATCGACGGCGCGGCGCGTCTCATCGGCGTGCTTGATCGCTACCTGGAAGAGATGCGCGGCGTCAAGTTCGATGGGGAATCGCCGCTGGAGGACGATCTCATACGACACCGACTGGCAGATGCCCGCGTCACGCTTGAGGCGGACCGGATGCTCGCGTATCGCGTGGCATGGATGCAGGCGAACGGGCAGGTGCCGCAGGCGGAAGGCGCCATTTCCGGTTATCGCGCCCTCGCGACGGCCAAGTTCACGTTCTGGCCTGCGCTGGTGAAGGCCATCGGGCCTTACGCAGCGCTCCTCAAGGGGGAGAGTCGCGCCCCCGGTAACGGCAAGTACGGCACGAACTACGCGCTATCCATGACGACGGGCTTCGGCGGCGGCGGCGGACTGGCCCTGGGCCCCAACATCATCGCCCAACGTGGACTGGGTCTGCCGAGGTAGGGGCGGGCACTCACTCCCACAGACGTACTTCAGCGCCGGCCTCTTGCCACGGCAGGAGGTCGGCGCTTTTCGTTGCTCCAGGGCGTTCTGGATCAGTGATTGGCCGTACTCAAGAGGCCCATCATTCGCCTCGCCCAAATGCGCCCCGCCAACTTGACGGGGCAGTCTTCTGAGGCGTGTCTCGCTGCGGGCGCACCTCTACCGTAACCAGCTAGTGCCCGCCAGACTCCTGAGCCTCGCCCTCTACCTGTTCTCCCTCGCCGCTTCCTGCCAACCGGCGAACCAGCGGGCCGAAGGTTAGGCCCTGGACGAGGATGGAGAATACGACAACGACGTAGGCGGCAGTGAGTATGACATCCCTTTCATCGGACGCGGGGATTGAGAGGGCCAGGGCGATGGAGATGCCTCCCCGCAGGCCTCCCCAGGTCAGGATGCGTATGCTGCCCGGGCCGAACCGTCCGCTGCCGATGAGGCGAAAGACTGTGACGGGCCCCGCAATGCTCGCGAATCGCGCGAACAGAACTGCGCCAACGGACAGAACGCCGGCAAAAATCAGCGGTCCAGTGATGCTGATGACGATTACCTCAATGCCCACCAGGATGAACAGGATGGCGTTCAGGATCTCATCCAGCAGTTCCCAGAAACGATCAACATAGTCGTGCGTGGTCTCGGACATCGCGATGCTTCTGCCGTAGTTGCCGATGATGATGCCGGCGACAACGACGGTGATGGGCCCGGAGAAGTGCAATGCCGTGGCGAGGGCATACCCGCCTGACACCAACGCCAGCGTCATCAGGACCTCTACCTGATGGACGTCAATCCCGCGCATCAAGACCAGCACGCCGGCTCCCAGAATGAGGCCGAGCAGCGCCCCGCCCACCGCTTCCTCCGTCAGGAACGCCAGAACTTCGCCAAAATTCGGATCGTGTCCGCTGACGGCGACGCTTAGGACAGTGAGAAACAGGACCACACCGACGCCATCGTTGAAGAGAGATTCGCTGGCGATGGTCGTTTCAAGGCTGCGCGGGGCCCGCACCTGCTTCAGGATGCCGAGCACGGCGACCGGATCGGTCGGTGCAATCAACGTCCCGAATACGAGCGCGTAGATGAACGGAATATCGAAGCCAAGAAGGCGCGCGGCGAAATAGAATAGCGTCCCGGCGGTCGCCGCGGAGATCAGCACCCCCACGGTCGCAAAGGTCGCCACGGGCATGATGGCGGTGCGCAGCTGCGCTAGGTTTATATGGAGAGCGCCCGCAAAGAGCAGGTAGCCGAGCATGCCGTGAAGCACCACATCGTCAAAGGCAATGGACTCAACGATGCTTTCCGCTTGTTCAGTGTCGAAAATGCCGAAAGCGCCGGCGGCGACAAGGGCGAGAGACCCAAGCAGGGCAATAGCCATCAGGGCCACCGTGTTCGGCAGGCGCAGGAAGCGGTGGTTCACGTAGCTTGCCGCGGCGGCAAAGGAAATCACCGCTGCAAAGGTGTTAAAGAATGCAAGCGGACCGCCCATGCGCCAGTATGGCGTTGCATCCGCGCTGCTAACAAGAAGGGACGCCAGTCTGCCGAATCTGGCCTATGTATGGATTCAGGCTTTACGTTGTGTTGCGCCCGTGCTATCGTTCACGCGTTGACATGGGGAGCGACCTGACGCGCCGCAGGGGCGGTTGCGTTTTTGGGCCGCATCTTAAGGGGGGGAAACGTCCACATGGACTTCCGATTTACGCCGGAGGCGCAGCAGATACAGCGAGACGCGATCGATTTTACCCATAAGGAATGGGAGTCCGGAAACTGGGACACCCAGATTCTTGTGAATTGGCACCACCAGGTGGATGAGGCCGAAGAGGCCATTAATCAATTTGAAAAGAAGCTGGTCAACAAGGGCTGGTGGACAATGCACTGGCCCAAGGAGTTCGGCGGCCAGGACGCCTCCATTGAGGTTCAGTTGGCGTACCGGGAGGCGATGTCATACGCCGGCGCTCCGGCGTCGCTCGGCGGCGGCCTTGTTGCCCCCGTGCTTATGCTTGCCGCGCCGAAGTGGATGCAGGAGGAGTTTCTCCCTGGTATTGCCAGCGCGGACCTGGAGTTCTCACAAGGGTTCTCGGAGCCGGACGCGGGCTCGGACCTGGGTTCGCTCAAGACGCGCGCCGTCCGCGATGGCGACGACTACGTGATTAGCGGCCAAAAGATCTGGGGAACGTATCGCAATCCGTGGATTCACATCCTAGTGCGCACCGACCCCGATGCGCCAAAGCACCGCGGCATCACCTACCTCCTCGCACCCCTTAAGGACGCGCAGGGCGAATTCATGCCAGGCGTGCAGGTCAGAGAGATACCGGATGCCCTTGGTCGTCATCGCTGGGATGAACTCTTCATGGAGAATTGGCGCGTGCCGGCGCGGTACATCCTCGGAGAGGAGAATCGGGGCTGGTATACGGCCATGACAACGCTCTCTTTTGAGCGCTCTAACATCCAGGCGCCAGCCACAATGCAGCGGCAGATTGAGGAGTACCTCGACTTCTGCCGCACGCTGAAGGCTTCGCACGGCAGCAGCCCGCTGGATGACGCCACCTTCCGATATCAGATCGCCAATCTCCGCGTCGAGATTGAGACGCTGCGGATGATCGCCTATCGGGTCGGTTGGATGCAGAGTCGCGGCGAGATTCCTCAAAAGGAATCGTCCATGAGCAAGATGTGGGCGGACGTGCAATATCAAAAGACTATGAAGACGTTGGCGAGAGGCTTGAACGAATACGGCAATCTACTGCCCACGCAGGAAGGGATCGACCTCCCGAACGAGGGGTTCCTGAATAATCGCGCCTTCATGTCCGGCACACTGAGCGTCGCCGGCGGCACGACCGAGGTGCAGCGCCAGATTATCGCCCAGCGAGGCCTTGGACTACCGCGGTAGTTTCTGTAGGGCGTAGAGAGTCAACGGAGAGGACACGCAAGGAGATGGCCAGTGGACTTCCGATTTACAGAAGAAGCGCAGGCGATCCGAGATGAGGCCAAGGATTTTGTCCGCAAGGAGTGGCAAAACCCCGGTTATGATCTGACCGGCGGGCTGGCCGGGTGGCATGGAGAGGAGCGCGAGCGCGAGGCAGGGCATGAAGTCGCTCGCCAATTCGCCAAGAAGCTGGTGCAGAAGGGCTGGTACACCATGCACTGGCCTAGTGAGCATGGCGGCCAGGACGCCTCCATTGAGAAGCAACTGGCGTACCGGGAAGTCATGGCGTATGAGGACGCGCCGGCATCGCTCGGCGGTGGCCTCGTTGCTCCCGTGCTCATGGTTCACGGCGCGGATTGGCAGAAGAGCCTCTTTCTGCCGCAGATCGCCAATGCGGACATCGAGTTCTCGCAAGGCTTTTCTGAGCCGGACGCGGGATCCGATCTCGCCGGCCTCAAGACCCGCGCCGTCCGCGACGGCGATGACTACGTCGTAAGCGGCCAGAAGATCTGGGGCACGTACCGGAGCGACTGGATTCATATCCTCGTGCGAACGGACCCTGACGCTCCAAAGCACCGTGGAATTACGTATCTGCTGGCGCGCCTGAAGGATGAGGACGGCAATTATATGCCCGGCATCCAGGTGCGCGGCATCAAGGACGGCACGGGTAATCATCGTTGGGATGAGCTCTTCATGGAGAACTGGCGCGTGCCGGCCAACAACATCATCGGCGACGAGAATCGGGGCTGGTACGCTGCAATGACCACGCTCTCCTTTGAGCGCTCCAACATCGGGCGGCCCGCGCAACTGTTGCGAACCCTGGAGCAGTTCATCGACTGGTCGACGAGGGTGCGCGACGAGGGCGGGGACACGCCGACTGACCGAGCCGAGATTCGACACCGTCTTGCAGATTGGCGGGTTGAGATTGAGACGCTTCGATCCCTCTGCTACAGGGTCGGTTGGATGCAGAGCGAAGGGATGATTCCACAGAAGGAATCGTCCATCGTCAAAGCGACGGGAGACGAACTCTTCCAGCAAATGTATCGGGGCATGGCGCAGATCATGGACGGCTACGGCAATTTGCTGCCGACCAACGGCACGCGGTTCAATCTGCCGGATGACAATTTCATGCCGGCGCGCGGATGGCAGAGCATCGGCACCAGCATCGGCGGCGGCACCAGGGAGATTCAGAAGAACATTATCGCGCAGCGAGGCCTCGGCCTGCCGCGGTAGCTAACACGACAACCCGGCCCACGCGTCATCGCGTTGGGCGCTGAACGCACGAGGAATGGAAAGAACGACAGGAGGAGGGGAACATGGATCTGGGACTGACTGAAGATCAAGAAATGCTGCGATCGATGGCCAGGGATTTCATTGAGCAGGAGACGCCGCGAACGTTCGTCCGTGACATGGAGGAGGATGAGCGCGGGTTTACCTCAGAAATGTGGCAAAAGATTGCGCAAGTAGGCTGGCTTGGCCTGATTGTTCCTGAGGAGCACGGCGGCACGGGCCAGAATCTGGTTGATCTGGGCATCCTGTTGGAAGAGGTCGGCCACGGCGTGATGCCTGGTCCGTTTTTCAACACCGCCCTGGTAACCGTCGGCATACTGGATGCCGGTTCGGATGCGCAGAAGGCTGAGTTTCTGCCCAAGATCGCCGCAGGCGATCTCATTGCCACAGCCGCTATCCTTGAGCCGTATTCCCGGCTAGACGCCGCAGGCATCAATGTCACAGCGGAAATGTCCGGCGGAAACTACATGCTCAATGGCACGAAGATGTTCGTTGAGAACGCCCACGCAGCCGACTACCTGCTGGTAGCGGCCCGCAGCGGCGGCTCAGGCGAGGACGGCATCACGCTTCTCCTGGTTGACGCCAAGAGCAGCGGCGTCTCCATCGACAAGTTGAAGACCATCGCGAGCGACAACCAGTGCGAAGTTGTTTTCAACAACGTCTCGGTGTCCGCGGACAACGTCCTCGGCGAAGCGAACATGGGCTGGGCGACGCTGCGGCTGCTGCTGCAGAAGGGCGCCGCGCTGCGCTGCTGCCAGATGGTCGGCGCGCTGCAAGAGGTCCTGGACATGACGGTTGAGTACGTCAAGAACCGCGTGCAGTTCGGGCGACCCATCGGCTCCTTCCAGGCCATTCAGCACTACTGCGCGAATATGGCGACGGACGTCGACGGCTCCCGGTTCATCACCTACCAGGCGATCTGGCGACTCGGCGAGGGCCTGGCGTCCGACCTGGAGGTTTCCGCGGCGAAGGCGTGGGTCAGTGATTCCGCGCAGCGAGTGGCCGCCACGGCGCACCAGTGCCACGGCGCCATCGGCTTCACGCAGGAGCATGACCTCCAGCTATTCACGCGCCGCCTCAAGGCGTGGGAGGTCTCCTTCGGTGATGGTGACTACCATCGCGAGCGCGTCGCGCAGGCAATGGAGATCTAGACCGCAGAACTCAGCGGAACCAACCTGCTGACGAAGCCCCCCGCGCCAAATCCATTTGGCGCGGGGGGCTTTCTTTTGTGGGAGGGGGCGGGGTTCGGGCCAGAACCTCTACACGGGGGTAAAGCCGAGCCCGAAGTATGAACGCACGTGGAGGATATCCACGCCCTCAGAACCTTCCCAATGGTTTCGCTCGAATTCTACGATCCAAATGTCAGCGACTGCCGTCACGGTCGCGCCGGTCTGGATTTCGATGCTATTGGCGCCATGACTTGGGGACAGTGGTTCGATTCGGACCTCTCCGAATCCAAGTGGGCTCGGATCCGTGTCGACCGTTGCGCGGTATGGCCATGAAACAGTGACTGTGCCGCCGACATCCCTGGCCGAGCGAGCCGGCTGTCCGACGAACGCGTCAAGGGCTAACGCCACTCTTCGCGCACACTCCGGCTCGATGTCCTGCCAATCAGATGGTCGAAGATGGTCTCGATGTTCATCCGGGATGATGATCTCCTGGCGGATGCAGAACAGTCTCGACTGCGTGAAACCCTGTGATGCAACGTCGTCGTCAATGTGATTCTTGATCTTGTTCAGTGAATCGAGACCGTCGGGAACATGCACTGTGCCGTTATCATCCATCGCCTTAAGGATGTCTGCGCGCACAACCCGATACGGAAGGACCGCATCATCCAGCTCGAGCGGGTTTTGCTGCGCAACCTGACTCAAGCCCTGTTCAATCCACTGGTACACATTGCCTCCGATGGGTTGTTTGGTTGTCACGAAGTCTACTTCTTCTCTCACAAATATATGGTGTCGACGAGACCAAGAGACAGGCAACTGCTGTAGGGTCATTTTGGGCGGGTATGCCGGTAATGTATCGCGCCCGAGGCTGCAAGCGTCAGGCGGGAGATATAGATTCCCCTTATTCACTCCCGCGTGAATCGCTCGACGTTGATTTGGGAGATGCGTTCCCGGGCTTCCCAGAGGTCATGAGCTGTTTGCATGCCTAGCCATGTCTGCGGTGTGGAGCCGAACGCCTGGGAGAGGCGCACGGACATTTCGAGGGATACGCCGGCTTTGCCGTTCACGAGGTCGGAGAGTGCCTGACGCGTCACCCCCAAACCTTGCGCGGCCCGCGTTACAGTCAGGCTCAGTGGCTCAAGACATTCCCACTTGACGATCTCTCCCGGATGGGGGGGTTTGTTCATTGGCATTGCGTCGCCTCCTCAATGGTAGTCAAGATAATCGACATCAACTGCGTCGCCATCCTCGAATCGAAACGTTACTCGCCAATTTCCAGACACGGACACTGCGTAGTGTCCGCGGAATTCAGCCGCCAGGGCGTGGAGACGAAACCCTGGAATGTTCATATCCTGTGGCGTGTGGCTTTGGTCGAGCACACCCAGGATACGTCTCAGTCTCAATGCATGGGCCGGCGCCACTCGCCATGATCCTCGGCCACTATAAAGATCCCTGAGATCCCGGCTCCTGAACGAGCGAATCACGCCACATGATCGCTTGTCGCCTGTCAATTGTCAACAGACAGTACTGTCTGGCGACGGCGGTGGTCTGCGGCGTTTCTTATATGGTTATCGCCACGGCGCCACTAAATGTTAAGCGACTTGTGAGGGATCATTTGGGGGACAGAAATACTGGCGACTTAATCTGGAGGGTGCTGGAATCCCCTTTCGCGGGAATGGCGGGTGGACTAGGGGATGACGGAGGGAACGGGCTGAGAGGCGGCGCGTGATGGAGCGCGGCGTACAATGGTGAGTATTGAGGCAGCGGGAACGTGAGCGGGTCGTCGTGAGTGCAGTCAGCGGATACGGAGGCGGACAGATGGCTCAAGAAGAGCAGCCCGTGCGGATAACAATCGTGCTCAGTCCTCAGCCGGAGGGTGGATTCACCGTAACTTCGCCGTTGCTGCCGGAACTGGTGACAGAGGGCGATACTGTTGGCGAAGCGCTAGCCAATGTGCCCGATGCAGTGCGCGCCGTGGTCGAGCTCTATGAAGACATGGGACGCGCGCTTCCGGCAGGCTTGTATCCGACCGTGTCTGGGGAACCCATTACCTTGGACACACTGATTATGGCGTGAGATATCGTGATCTTGCGCGACGCCTTGAGCAACTCGGCTGCAGCGAGTTGCCGCGCAGGAGCAGAGGCTCGCACAGAAAATGGATCAACTCTGCTTCCGGGCAGAGCTCGGTTATCCCGGATTGGGGCTCAAGGGACCCAAAAATCGGAACGATACGCGCGGCAGTGCTCCAGCTTGGACTCAGTTGGAGCGATGTCGGCGGGTCCGAGCAGCAATGACTAGAAGCCGCGGTCAGTCTCAGCCTGCGGGCGCCCACGGATTCCGGCGAAAGCCGGAATGACGGGTGGCTTGGGGGAATGACGGGTTCTAGAGAGCCCCGGCCTCGCTGGAATGATGGAAAGTGCTAGGTATCCCGGTCATCTCCCCTACGCCTCACGCACGCGCTCCAGTAGGTTTCTTGCTCCTGCGAGGTAGCTGACGCTGTTGGGGGTGGCGGGGGCGCCATGGAAGTCTATGCAGGTGGCATCGGGCGAGGCTTCCTGGATGAAGAGGAGGCCGGCGGCAACGTCCCAGGGCTTTAGCGCCAGGTGAAAGTAGACATCAACTAGTCCAGAGGCCGCGTAGGCGAATCCCAGCGCGCCGGAGCCCAGCAGCCTGACGCGGTGCATTGGCAGCAGCGCCTGAATGATGGAAAACGCCCGCACGTTGAGGTCCTGCTCAGGGCCGATATCAAAGCCAAGCGTTGCGTTCTCTATGGCCTCGGAATAATTCGGCGTGATCGGCGCTCCGTTTAGCGTGAAGCCTTTTCCAGACTGTGCAAAGAAGGTGTCGTCGCGGATGGCGTCGTAGGTGATGCCGAGAACCGGCGAGCCCTTGTGGAGGAGGGCGATGGTTGTTGCGAAATGCGGAATACCCCGCACGAAATTCGCCGTGCCGTCGATGGGGTCCACCGTCCATATATAGTCCGACGCGCCCGCCGACTCCCCGGTTTCCTCTCCCAGGAATCCCGTTTCTGGGAACTCGCGGGTCAGCAGGTCGCGCAGATCACGCTCAATGGCAATATCGACATCCGTGACGACATCGGCGCGCCCTTTTTCTCGCGCGCCGAAGTTGTCGCCGCGAAAGTACTGGAGATGGATGCGCCCGGCATACTGGGCCGCCTCCCGGATGACCTCTTCCGCCGTGCGGCCCGAAGCGGCGAGTGGCAGGATGTCCTGAGTTGTCATCGGCTAGAAGAAGCCGATGCGGTCACGCACCTCTTCTATCGTGTGGATTGCGATGGCCCGGGCGCGCTTCGTGCCTTCCGCCAGGACATCCTCGACAAGATCAGGCTGTGCTTCATACTCGGCCCGGCTCTCTCGGAACGGTTCGAAATATGCGTTTACGGCGTCGGCCAGGGCGCGCTTGTCCTCGACACAGCCAATCGTCGCGGTGGTGCATTGCTCATACACGCTCTTGAGGTACTCGTCTGAAGAAAAGATGTTGTGCAGGGCGTAAACGTTGCAGACCCACGGGCGGCCGGGGTCGGAACGGCGGGCGCGTTGCGGATCGGTGACCATGGACATCACGCGCTGCAGGGTGTCCTCCGCGCTGGCTGCAAGCTCAATGTGGTTGCCCAGGCTCTTTGACATCTTCTGCTCGCCGTCTGTGCCTTTGATGCTGGGCGTGTCGGAAAGCAGGGCGTCCGGCTCCGGAAAGACCTCGCCGAACTGGCCGTTGAATCGCCTGACAATCTCGCGTGATAGCTCAACGTGAGGCACCTGATCCTGCCCGACAGGCACCTTGTCCGCGAGGTAGATGATGATGTCCGCGGTCTGGAGGACGGGGTAGCCGACAAGCCCGTAATTGAGGCCCTCAGGATGCAGGCGCATTTGCTCCTTGAAGGAAGGAACGCGCTGCACCCAGCCCATCGGCGTCACCATGCTCAGGTAGGCGTGCAACTCCAAGACCTCAGGCACGCGCGACTGAATAAAGAGGGTGCTCTTATCCGGATCAAGGCCGGCGGCTAGCCAGTCTAGCGCCATCTCGCGCGTGTTGTTCTTGAGGTCCTGCGTGTCCTCCACGGTGGTCAGGGCGTGGACATCCGCGACGAAGTAAAAGCAATCGTACTGGTCCTGAAGGGACACCCAGTTCTTTAGCGCGCCAAAGTAGTTGCCGAGGTGCTGACGCCCTGTAGGCCGCGCGCCAGATAGCACACGGCCCTGCTTGCCGGACGGCAGGTCAATGGGAAGATTGCTCATCGTAGGTTTTCAACTCCTTCGATTGAGTTTAGCAGGGCTAAACAACGCTCTGTGTTAGCCCGATTGGCCAGTGCCGACCGTCTCAGGCGGTGGACTCTCCAGCACATGGCGGTACGCCCCGACCGTTTCATGGAGATAGTCTGCCATTTCGTGCCAATTGGAACGATTGCGAGTGTCAAGCCTAATCCACTTGAGGGCATACCGCCTCACGTTCCGTTCACCTTCGATTTCTTGAGCACCAAGACCCTGTAGTTCCCTGACCCACTTACCGACTCGCGACTCTACTTCCTCAGTGGGTTCGCTCCAATTGCCTCGAATATAGACCCCGACCGATCCCCTGGCGATATATCGGGCAATGTAAAGTTCAGCCGACTCTAGATAGTCGTACCTATTGCTATCTTTGAATCCTTCGGGAATTTCGTAGTCGGGATGTCTGTCTGAGTAATGCTCCCAGAATTCACGCCGGAATTTCGTCAATTCACTTTCGCCCAGGATTACATTTGAGCGGATCGTTCGCTCCCAATCACTAGGGCGTTCCAACACATCAAATAGAGGCGCAGAGGGTGACTCAGCGATCTTTACGACCCTCACCCGAACGGCGAAGAACGCGAACTCGCTTGAGGTATAGTCGTTCAACCACCGAATAGCAGAAAGATGCCCCTCTGCGAACTTGCGCGCCACCCAAATGACAATCTTTGCCTCAGTCCCTGCCAAGTAGGTGAGAACCTGCCCAAGATGAGTGTGGTCGGAACGCTCAAGCTGATTCTCGATTAAGGCAACTTTCCCGTCGGCTGGAGATTTAGCGACAATATCAGCCCAAAACTCCTCGACGGCTTTTTCCGTTTCAATCAGTTCCAGGAGCGGATCAATCTCGAGCGCCGACGAAAGCCTGTCCAAATTCTCCGCCAGCCAAGGCGTGAAATCGGCCGGCTCGCTCTGCCACGCCTCTCGCAGATCCACGTCCGTCAATTCGCCAAAATCCTGGTTCATAAGCCAGCCTCCACTGGGCCGATTCTATCAGGCAAACTCTTCTCAAGCGCTACACTATCTCCATGAGCCAGCCCTCGCCCGCCGGTGTATTTGTGTCCGGCCATCCCATTGTTCAGGACAAGCTGGCGCAGTTGCGGGACGTCTCGACGCCGGCCCGGAAGTTCCGTGAACTGGTGCGTGAGATCAGCCTGATGCTCGCCTATGAGGCGACGGCGGATCTGGCCACTGAGCCTGCCCCAGTCATGACGCCCATTGCAGAGGCTCCGGGCCAACGGCTGCGCGGCTCCATTGGACTGGTGCCCGTCTTACGGGCCGGTCTGGGCATGGTGGAGGGCGTCTGGGAGATGATGCCGGACGCGGTGGTATGGCATATCGGGTTGCGGCGTGATGAGCGGACCCTGGAGCCGATGCAGTATTACGCCAACATGCCCATTGCGCCGGGCGTTCAGGCGTGCCTCCTGTTGGATCCTATGCTAGCGACGGGCGGCTCGGCATCGGCTGCGTGCGACCTGCTCAAGTCGTGGGGCGTCGAGAGCATTCGCTATCTGGGCCTGATTGCGGCGCCGGAGGGAATTGCGCGGCTACAGAAGAATCACCCCGACGTGCGCATCCACATCGCCGGTCTTGATGAGCGCCTCAATGAACGAGGGTACATCGTGCCGGGCCTCGGCGACGCCGGGGATCGCCAGTTCGGGACGGCGTAGGTGAGCGGCGATGCGCATCGCCATGTTCGGCGCGGGAGCTGTAGGCGCTTACTTTGGAGGTCGGCTCATCGCCGCGAAGGAGCATGACGTCAGCCTGATAGCGCGCGGCGAGCACCTTCGGGCACTCCAATCTAGCGGCCTCCGCATCGAAAGCCCCACAGGCCATGCGCGGCTTGCGCCTGGCGAGTTCCTGGCGACGGATGACCCCGCTGAGGTGGGGCCAGCGGACGTCGTCTTTGTGACCGTTAAGACCTGGATGGTTTCCGAGGCCGCGCAGGCGCTAGCAGCGCTGATGCACGAGAACACGCTGGTCATTCCACTACAGAACGGCGTTGAAGCGCCGGACCAACTGGTTGTTTCCCTGGGCAATGAACACGTGGCCGGGGGAACGTGTCGCCTGTTCACGACAGTCGTAGAGCCGGGGTTCGCCCGTCACACGGGGCCGCCGCCAACGATTGCCATTGGCGAGCTAGATGGCAGCCGGACTGAGCGCGTGGAACTAGTTACGGACGCGCTGGCGGCCGCCGGCGTAAACGCGACGGTTAGCGATGATATTCGATCAGCGCTGTGGCAGAAGCTGCTGTTTGTGGGGCCGCTTGGCGGCGTCGGCGCCGCGACCCGCAGCGCCATCGGCCCGATAAGGTCAGTCCCGGAATCGCGCAAGCTCCTTCACGCATGCATGAACGAGATCGCATCTGTGGCTGCGGCAGCAGGCATTTCGCTGCCGGAGGGCGCTGTAGAGACAGCAATGCGCTTTTGCGACGGGCTGCCTGACGACTCCACCGCATCAATGCAGCGCGATATTGCGGATGGCCGCCCGTCTGAGCTTGAGGCGCAGGTTGGAGTTATCGTGCGCAAGGGTATTGAATTGGGCGTGCAGACGCCGGCGCATGAAGTGGTCTATGCCGCCCTCCTTCCCTCAGAGTTGCGGGCTCGCGGCCAACTTTCCTGAGCCGCTGGCGTCGAAACCTGGCGCCAAGGCCGTATAATCATTCGGTGAGCAAGCTACTTGAGCGACTGGAGCGGGCTGCCTCCGGGCCCGCTCGGCCGTTCGGCTTCAGCCCCGTTTCGCGTGAGCGGATACCCGCTCTCGTCATCATCGCGTCCGTCATGGATGCGAAGAAGGCAACGGTTGAGTCTGCGGTTTCGGCCGGGGCTGAATTCGTCATCGTCAGCGGAGGAGCAGCGACGAATGGCAAAGGCCTGCCGCCCGCCGGCATCGGCTCCACTCCATGGGGCGTGCAGGTGGAGTCCTTGACGGAGGACTTGCTCGCGACGCTCAAAGAGTCCGGCTGTGATTTCGTTGCGCTCACCGTGGGCGGCACGCCCATCCGACTGCTGAATGATGAATCGATGGACTATTTCGGCGTTGTCCCCGTCGGCTCTGAGGATCAGTGGCTGCGAGCCGTTGATGACCTGCCTTTTGAGGGCAGCCTCGTCGAGATGGCGACAGAGACGGATCTGAGTCTAGGCCACGCCCTGAGCCTTGCGGCGGTGGCCGGTCGCTTGTCCGGCGAGCTGATCGTACCTGCGTCCCTTGAGTGGGGCGCGGGAGAATTGGAGTCGTTGCGAGAGATGGGTTTCGGCGCCGTGACGGTTGAGGTGAAGAACGGCGCGGACGCAAAGAAACTGGCAGACCTGCATGAAGCTGCGCTCAATCTGCCCTCGCAGAGCTCTCGAAGGCGCGGCCGACCGCAGGCGAGAGTTCCGCAGGCGACGAACACTGCGCTCTCGGCGGCGGACGACGATGATGATGATGACGGCGGCGATGACGACGATTAGCCCGGCGCATGAATATCTTCTTCGACGTTGATTACACACTGATCTCCTATGAGGGCGCGCTCAGACCTCACGTCAAGGAGGTCTTCCAGGCGCTCAAGGATGAGGGCCACGATATCTACATTTGGTCAGGCGTGGGTATGCGACACCACGAGGTGCGGACCAACGCCCTGGACGAATTTGTGAGCGGGATATTCGTCAAGCCGCTGTACGATCACTGGGCGCAGCTGTCCAGGCTTGGCGTCACGGCGCGGCCTGATTTCGTCGTTGACGATCACAGCGAGGTTGTGGCGGCGTTTGGCGGCGCGCATATCACGCCGTACTCGTATCCGTCCGGAACCGACAAAGAAATGCTGCGGATCCACGCGATGATTCGACACGCCGCCGCTTCCGGCCAAGAAGCGTCCCCAGGCTAATCAACCCCGGGCATAGGGAGCTAGCCTCAGGCAGGCAATGCGTGCTGCCGAGGGTCAGATATGGGGGGCCTGGCGCTCAGGGCGCGCAGCCTCGCTCCTGATGATTCCCCACAGCCTGTCCGCCGCCGCGTCCAACTGCCCGTCCTCATTCACGATCGTGTAGTCGAATTCCTGCTGGAATGCAGTTTCGGATTCCACATGCTCCAGTCGACGGGCCACGGCTTCTTCGTCCACGCCGCCACGCGCGCGCATTCGGCGTTCAAGGTCGGCGATAGAGGGGGCGGTGACAAAAATGAGGAGCGCCTGCGGAATGAGGCTCTTAATGGAGCTTGCGCCCTGCACGTCCGTTCCGACGAGGGCGATGGGCGCCCTCTCAAGCGCTTCCCGCACCGACGCGCGCGGCACGCCATAGCGGAAGCCGTAAACCGTTGCGGATTCCAGCAGTTCCCCGACGGATTCCATCCGCGCAAAGGAATCAGGCCTGACAAAGTGGTAGTCGATGCCGTCCCGCTCCTGCAGCCGCGGAGGGCGCGTGGTCGCCGTCACGGCGAAGGCGACCTCAGACCCATGATCCTCAATCAACTTGTTGGCCAACGAGTCCTTGCCGGCAGCGGAATGACCTGAGATGACCACAAGCATGGTCGGCGGCGCCGAGTTAGTCGTCTAGATCGGCCGGTTCGGGTCGGTGCCCGCGGACGGCGGAGAGTCGACCTGCGACTGTCTCGGGATTGATCGGGGCCAGCACCACATGACCGCTATCGGTTATGAGCACGGCCTTCGTGCGGCGGCCATTGGTCATATCGATCACGGCGGCGCGGCTCCGGCTCTCCTGTATGAGCCGTCGCGTCGGGGCGGACCCGGGCGAGACGATCGCAATCACGCGATTCATGATGACGTGGTTGCCAAATCCGATATGGATAACGTCAGGCCCCATCATGGCGCTGTCCTTCTTGCCCTGGATGTGAGATGGATGCGCTCAGGCGTCGGCGGCATTGACCAATCGCCAAAAATCGGGATACGAGACATTAACAGATTCCGCCCCTTCAATGATTGTTTCCCCACGGCCCGACATCGCCGCGACACCCAGAGTCATCGCCAGACGATGGTCGCCGTGGCTCTGAACAACTGCCCCCACCAAGGGTTGGCCGCCGTAGATTACCATCCCATCCGGCAATTCCTCAAGCGTCGCGCCCATCCGGGACAGCTCTAAGGCAGTTGAGGAGATCCGATCGGTCTCCTTAACGCGCAGCTCGGCTGCATCGCGAATGCGGGTGACGCCCGTGGCGTGGATGGCCGCCACCGAAAGAACGGGCAGCTCATCAATCAGACGCGGGATGATGGGCCCATCAATGTCAACACCCCTCAGCTCGCTGGATTCCACCGTGATGTCCGCCAGTGGCTCTCCGCCAATTTCCGTATGATTCGTGATGGACATTTTCGCGCCCATCTCTTCCAGCACGTCCAGGATTCCCGTCCGCGTCGGATTGACGCCAACGCCTTTGACTGCAATGCGGGCATTGGGGTGGACAAGACCGGCGACAAGCCACGGCGCGGCGGAACTGATATCGCCAGGAATGGTTATGTCAGTGGCGATCATGTCTCCCGCTTCGATCTCAATCGCCGTATCTTCCCTGTGTATGCGAGCGCCCATGGCCGTCATCATGCGCTCCGTGTGGTCCCTCGACGGGGCGGGCTCTATCACAGTTGTCTTGCCCTCGGCCGAAAGGCCCGCAAGCAGCAACGCGGACTTGAGTTGGGCGCTGGCCACGTTCATCTCATGCAGGTGGCCTCTTAGCGGCGAGCCCTTGATCATCAGCGGCAGCAGAGCGCCGTCGCGTCGTCCCCATATCTGAGCCCCCATTTGCCTCAGGGGCTCAACGATGCGCCCCATGGGCCGACCTCGCAGGGAGCGGTCGCCGGTGAGAAGGGCTGTGAGGGGCGCCGCTGCAAGGAGGCCTATCAGCAGCCTCATCGTTGTGCCGCTGTTGCGAGCGTCCAGCACGCGATCCGGTTCGGAAAACGCCCGGATGCCGTCTGAACGGACCCGGAGAGTTGAGGCGCGCCCCTCCTCCGTCCGCTCAAGCTCGGTTATGCGGACGCCGAGCGCGCGCATGATCCTTAGCGTAGAGAGGGTATCGCCGCCTCGCGGAAAGCGCGTGACGATGGCCTCGCCCCTTGCCGCGCCGTTCAGGATCAATGAGCGATGGCCAAGGGATTTATCGCCCGGAGGCTGAACCTCCATCTCCAGTCGCGACGGGGACGTGACGCGTACGGCGGTCATTGCAGGAGAATCGTCGCCGACTTACCTGTTGCGGCCGCGCCGGAAACGTCCCGTGAGCTGAGCGAGGCGATCCCCGCCAAAGACGCCAATGGCGCTCTCGCTGGCGGTGGGCACCTCATCATAGATGCGGTCCTGATCCGTCTCGCCGACTCGCCCGCGCACCCACGTGTCGCGCTCGTCATAGGCGGCCTGAAGGGCGTCGCGCAGACCATCCCCGCCCTCTTCAATGAGCGCGCGGAGCTCCTGAAGGCCCTCAACGTAAGAATCGATCCAGTGCAGGACGAAGTCCTTGTTGGTGGCAAAGATGGAGTGGTGCATTTCGACAGAGCCGGAGGCCAGGCGGGACACGTCGCGAAAGCTGCCAGCAGCCATGCGCGCCATTTCTCGCCAGCTTGGCGATGATGTCACCGTTCGCATCAGGTTGATGGACAACGCGATCGGCAAGTGGCTGACGGCGGCGACGAGGCTGTCATGCTCAATGGGGTCAGCAAAATAGGCCTTTGCGCCCAGGGTCTTTGTCAGGTCGACGATGGTCTTGATTGATGGCGACGAGGTTCGGGCGAGGGGAATAATGGCCCACGTCGCGGACTGGAACATCTCGGATTGGGCGCCCTCAATGCCGGGCGTCTCCACGCCGGCCATCGGATGCCCTCCCACGAAATCAACCGTCTCCGGCAGGATCTCCTCAGCCCACTGCAGCACGGTTGCTTTTGTGGACGCCGTGTCCGTCACGATAGCGCCTTCCGAGAGGTGGGGCGCAATGGTATTCATGACGTCCTGCATGGCAGTGACCGGCACGGCGATAATGACGATGGCGGCATCCTCCACCGCGCCGGGCAGCGTGTAGGCCACTATGTCGACGGCGCCCCGCTTGCGGGCAAGCCCCGCTGTCTCAGGATCCTTGTCATGCCCGACGATGTCGACGCCCGGGAATTGGCCGCGAATGTCGAGGCCAATGGACGCGCCAATCTGGCCAAGGCCGATGATAGCGATGCGATGAGGCGATGTTGCCATGTGCGTGACTCCCGGCCCGCCCTGACTAAATCAACTCCTGGCCGACCAATATTCTGCTCGCGATTCTGACGGGCGGCGCGATGATGCTCCAGAGAATGCCCAACCTCAGTATGAGATCAATTCCCACGATGGCAAACAGAACTGTCGGAGCGTACGGCTGAAATCGCAGCAGCAGCCTGGCTATATTCCGCGGCGCGATGCCGAACGCCACCTGCGAACCATCAAGGGGGAACAGAGGAATCAGATTGAAGATGCCCAGGATGAGGTTATAGAAGACGGTGAATCTCAACAGCAAGCTTGCCCAGCCCTGCGCGTTGATCTGGTCCATCGAAATACTCAAGCCGCTGATTGAGGAGTCCGGATCATAGAGCCTCAAGATGAAGGCGAAAAGGACTGCGGTGAGGAAGTTGAATCCAGGACCGGCCAAGCCGACCATGGCCATGCCTCGGCGTCCGTTCCGGAGCATGGAGGAATTAACGGGGACGGGCTTGCCCCACCCAAATCCCACAACAAGAAACATGAATGTCCCTGCAGGGTCGAGGTGCCGAAGCGGATTCAGCGTAAGACGGCCAAGCGAGCGCGCCGTTTCATCGCCGAGTCGACTCGCCATCCAGGCATGGCCAAACTCATGGACGCTCAGGGCGATGAGAAGGGCGATTCCCAAGGCAGTGACGATAAATGGGATGAGGCGGATGGCCTGGCCAATGTCGTCGCGAAGGAGATCAAGAATCAGAAACAGCATGTCATCCTGCCAGCAAGTATACGGGCGGCGGCATGTGGCTACACGCTGGACAAAAGGGGCTAAACGGTTGACGACCGAGCATGGATTCCGGCTTTCGCCGGAAAGACGAGAGTGGGGGGATGTCTTTATACGGGCGGCGGCATGTGGCTACACGCTGGAGAAAGGGGCTAAACGATTGACGACCGAGCATGGATTCCGGATTTCGCCGGAATGACGGAGGGGGCGGGGGATGGCCCTTCTGTGCCATATGTAGCGAACGAGTGCACTTGCTTGACACCCTTGGCTTGGCGCGTCCACACTCCCTTTGTTAAGCAGGGTTCCGGTCTCGGTAATCGAGGCTGCGGGCCGTTTGTGTGCATTGCGCCTTGAATGGCGATAGGACTTTGGGGGGGATGAAAATGGCGGATTACGAGAACATTATCTATGAGACGCGCGATGCCGCGGGCGGCAAGGTCGCTTATATCACGCTGAACAGGCCGGAGCGGCTGAACGCTCTGAGTCGGGCGCTGCTCGTGGAGCTTGAGCAGGCGCTGATTGAGGGGCGCAATGATGACGATGTCCGATGCATCGTGATCAAGGGCGCCGGTCGAGGATTCTCCGCCGGATATGACATGAACGTGCAGACGACGGGCCGGGGCGGATCACGCCCGGCGGTTGAGGCAGTCCTCGACGATGGCCCGGCCAACATGTATCGCCGGGAAATTTGGGACAACCCCAAGCCCATCATCGCTCAGGTGCACTCGTTCACCCTGGCAGGCGGCGGTCAGCTCGCCTGCCACTGCGACATCACCATCGCGGCGGATAACGCTCTCTTCGGCTACCCGCCGGTGCGTTACGCCAGCATGTTGATGCCAATGGTCTGGCCGGAACTGGTCGGCATGAAGAAGGCCAAGCTGATGGCGTTCACGGGCTCCATGATTACGGCGGACGACGCGCTGCGCCATGGCCTGGTGAGCGACGTGGTGCCGACGGACGAACTTGATGAGCGCGTGTGGCAGCTGGCCAACACGATCTCCAAGCTGCCGCCTGCGTCGACGGCGCTGAACAAGAGGGCCATCAACTACTACTACGATCGCCAGGGCCTATTCCAGGCGATGGAGTACGCGTCCAACCTGACGTCCGTCAGCTACTCCGCGACGGCCGAGGAACTGCCGCACGGCCTACAGGACGTGAACCGCGTGACGGCGGAGCAGGGGATGAGGGCCGGATTCCAGTACATGAACGATCAGTTCATCGAGGAAGACAAGGTCGCTCAGGAGCAGATGGCGCGCCCGAACCGCGCGCCGTAAGGCGGGCCGCGAAAACCGAAGCCACAATTTAGGGCTGCCCGCACGGCGTTGTCGTGCGGGCAGCCCTAGCGCGTAGATTGCCGGATAATGACTGAACAGGCTCAACAAGATAGGCGCTCGCGATATGGCAAGGAACTGCTGTATAACCCAATCCTTCAGGAGGTGCGGGATTCGGGTGGGAGCGCTACCACGTCCGAGATTGAGAGCGGCGTCATCGAACGCATGAGAATCGATGATGACGCCCTGAACGAAACGAATCCTGCTGGACAGTCGTATTTTCGTGTTGGGTTGAACTGGGCACGAACTGAACTCGGACTCAGTGGGTATCTCGAAAACATCTCCCGGGGCGTGTGGGCGCTCACAGCGGAAGCTTCAACCATTGGGACTGTTGACCCCCAGGAAGTGCGGCGGCGCTACCAGAACGCCGTTCGCCAAAAGCAACGGGGACGGGGCGAGGCGCCGTCCGATCTACAGCCGCCCCCAGGGGACACAGACGACGCGCCGGATCTTGAAAAGCCTGAGGACGCCAGTTGGCGTGACGGTCTCCTGCAGCTGCTTCAGTCAATGGAACCAGGCCAGTTTGAAAGACTATGCCAGCGCGTGTTGAGATCTTCCGGCTTTACGGAAGTCAACGTATCGGGCAAGAGCGGCGACGGCGGCATCGACGGAAACGGCATCCTGCAAATCCAGGGAATAATTAGCGTCCCCGTGGCCTTTCAGTGCAAGAGATATAGGGGCAGTGTTGGATCGCCTGTTGTTCGCGAGTTTCGAGGATCATTGGGCAGGCAAGCGGAACGCGGTCTTCTGATGACAACTGGGACTTTCACGCCGAATGCACGCGACGAGGCTACACGGGAAGGCGCAGTATTCATCGACCTTATGGACGGTGACGCGCTCCTTGATAAACTCAAGGAACTACAGCTCGGCGTACGCGTTGAACTGGTGGAACAAACGACTGTGGACCTGATTTGGTGGGGATCAAATTACGGCGTTTCTTTACAGAATGGCAGTGACGAGGGTGACGAATGACGACGCAGCCCCAGAATGAATTGCCGTGGCCCCTTGAGGGGTTGCGGGTGCTTGATATGACATCATACCTGAGCCAGACGTGCGCGCGGTCGCTTGGCGACCTCGGCGCAGACGTCATCAAGGTGGAGCCGCCCGACGGTGATCCGGCCCGCATGTTGCCGCCCTTTGCCGGCAATACGCCGCACCCGGAGCGCAGCCTCCGCTTTCTACACGCCAATAGGTCAAAGCGCGGCGTCGTGCTGGACATCAATGACGCCGGCGATCGAGAATCCGTGATCGCTCTCGCGGCGCGCTCCGACATCCTCGTTGAGGATTTTCGGCCCGGCCATTTGGCTTCGCTTGGTCTCGGCTATGACGACCTCAAGCAGGTCAACCCGAACCTGGTGTATGTGTCAATCACGGCGTTTGGGCAGACTGGACCGCATGCGTCGTATCTCGGCGGAGATCTCATCGCCCAAGCAGGCGCCGGAATGATGTTCGGCAATGGCGATGACAGCCTGCCGCCCGTGATGGCGCCCTATGAAATGGTCTCCCAGCTCGCCTGCATGCACGCGCTATATGGGACGATTCTGGCGATTCGCGCGCGGCGCGTCATCGGCAGGGGGCAACACGTGGACGTCTCCCGACAGGAGGCCAGCCTGTGGGCCCAGCACAGCTACATCTCTCGCTACTCGCATCAGAACCTCATCACACGTCGGGAGGGTCATCACTCCGCCTTTGGCGCGGTGAACACATACCGCACGCGTGACGACGGCTATGTGAATCTCTCCATCTATATGCGGCATCACTTTGGCCGCATGGCCACGGAGCTTATGGGCAATCACCCGGTGCTCTCCGACGAGATGTGGTGGGAGCGCGAGGTGCGGCAAGAGAATCGCGAGGTGATCGACCAGCTCGTCCAGGAATATATGGAGACGGTCGACCGCGATGATGTGGCCGAACGCGGGCAGGCCATTGGGATGCCGATCGTTCCCGTGCTGACGCCGGCCGAGTTCGCCGACAGCGCCCACGCCCGCGAGCGGGAGTTCTTTATCGATATGGAGCACCCCGTCATCGGCGCGTACAAGACGGCAGGCCCCCCGCTGCGATTCAGCAAGACGGCGTGGCGTCCGCGGTCCACGGCCCCTCTCCTCGGCCAGCACACCGAGGAGGTTCTGCAAGAGCTTGAGTCGGCGCCTCAGGCGGCAGTCCCGGCCGGCGCGTCTGAGGTGCCAACCACCGCTGATGCGGTCAAACCGCTGGACGGAATCCGAGTGGTCGACTTTACACGCGCGTTCGCAGGGCCCCTGGCGACGATGTTCCTTGGCTTCTTCGGCGCAGAGGTCATCAAGGTGGAATCGGAAGACCTCGATGATAACCGTACCCCCGGCCAGACGACGTTCCAGGACCTGAACAGGGCAAAGATCAGCGCGGCAATCGACGTGCGTACGCCGGAGGGCGTGCAACTGGTCAAGGACATGACGCGCGATAGCGATGCGGTGGTGGAGAATTTTAGGCCGACGGTGATGGACCGGCTCGGCATCGGCTATGAGGATTTGCGGGCGGTGAAACCGGACATCATCATGGCGGCAATGCCCGGCATGGGAAACTCAGGGCCGCTCAGCACGTATTTCTGCTATGGACAACAGATCATGGGCGTGTCCGGCATCACAAACATGTGGGGACACGCGGACGCGCCAATGGACACACGCATCAAGATGCCGTTTCCGGATTACATTGCAGGCATCTTTGGAGCCCTATCCGTCGCGGTGGCGCTGGAATACCGGGACCGGACGGGCGAAGGCCAGTACATTGAGCTTGCGCAGGTTGAAGGCGGCGCGCACCTCCTGACCGTCGCTTACATGGACTACATGATCAACGGGAACAAGCCGGCGCCGGCTGGCAACTTTAGCGAGTATGCGGCTCCGCATGGCGTTTTCCCGTGCATTGGCTTCGACGAGTGGTGCGCCATAGAGGTTCATGACGAGGATCAGTGGCGAGGTCTGGCGACTGCTATGGATAGCCCGGCATGGGCGCAGGACGAGCGATTCTCCACGATGGAGGGCCGCATCGCCAATAAGGAAGAGCTTGATACGCACATCGGAGCATGGACGCAGCAGCACACGCCGCGAGTGGTCATGCGGATACTACAGCGCGCCGGCGTCCCGGCAACCTACGTTGCGAACGGCGAGCAACTGTATGTCGACCCGCACCTCCGCAGCCGCCCTGCGGCGATCGTGGAGGCCAACCACCTGGATTCCGGCCCCATGGAGCACCAGGGCATCGACGTAAACCTGCTGGAGACTCCGGGCGATGCGTCCCAACCCGCACCCTTAAAGGGTCAGCAAAACGACTACGTCTACGATGAGATCCTGGGGCTGAGCGCTGAGAGGCGCGGTGAACTGGAAGAGAAGGGTGTGCTGAGGTAAGGCAGGGCGGTAATCTTTACCTTATTGTTGCGTCGCGCAGCTGGCTGTTTTGATCTTCAAAGCCCATATCCGTAGAGTGTGAGTGCGCCCGTGCCCCGCCCACTCCAAGAGGCTAAGTTGGGCGGAGGAGCGCGTCGTTAGGAGGGTTCCGGTTTACGGGACTCTCCAGTTTTTCTGGGAGAGATAGCGTGAACCCATGGAATTTTGAACCGTGCATGTGTGGGTGCGACGCGGCGGCTGAAAGTAGGCAACAGCCGTATGCTGCAGGCCATGAAGGGCGTTCATACCGCAGAGTTCTGTCTTGGCTTGCCAACACGGGGACACTCGCATCTGAAGAAGCAGTGCTCTCGCAAATAAATGCGATCAAGTTTTTGACGCCGTCCGCCGAGGTGTTCGCCGCCAAACACTGGCTTGAAATGCTGGCAGAGAAACTGGGGATATGGCACCAGCGTATGGTCACGGATCCGGAAGAATTGGTGTCGCGAATTGAAGAAGAATCAGCTCACAGCGGTGGAAACCTGCGGAGATTCATACAACAATTTGGTTCTCCAGAGTGGCGACTAATTTCATTCCCCAGTCGTCCAGCAACCGCTGCCATCGCCAGTTTTTTTGCTAGCACCGATGTAACGGAAGTATGGAGCCTCAACAACCATACAAAAGCATGGGAATTTGCGAGGGTGGAAGAAAATCGGCATCCGGATGGCACACTTTCGACGATTGGTGATGGTCGGAGCTACTTCGTCCGTTTCTCGAAGCCCGGCATTTGGTCAGTTCCCCTCGCGAAGCTTGACGAGGAGGTCGAGCGTTCATATTACGAGGTGACGACTGGGTGGAATGGAATTGGATTCACTCCACTTGCAGGTAGAGAGTCAATGCGTGTCGATGAGTACCTGAGTTCTTTGGGAGATGATGGGTGGGAGATGATTCGCATGTGGAAACCTGACTCCGCAGACCCTCTAGAAGGATCTTCGTATGAGACCTGCCTTAGTGACGGCTGGTCGACACCAAACTTTCCGACAAATGATGAGGGTATCCCTATCTTGCAAGCAGGCGTTGGCTATCTGTTGTTTGCAACGCGAAACGGCGTCATCCGCACATAGCCGCCATGAGGGTCTTCCACTTGAAGGAGTGCAGGGAGGGCGGGTGCTCACTAATTAAATAAGCAAAGAAGAGGGTCAGTCGTCACCTCCGCAAGAGGAAACTCCCGACCCTCGCACATACAACGATATACCAGCCTACCGCCGTGTCAATGATCTTGGCTTGCAATAGCACCTTCTGGATTCCGGCCTTCGCCGGAATGACGGAAAAGGCGCCGGAATGACGGGGTGAGGCGGGTTTGGCGTTAGAGGCGGGCGCCCATTACGCGTTCTTGGCGTTAGTGACAGCTTCCCCCTACCGGCGGCGGCGGGCGATGACGCTGCGGAGGGCGACTATGGCCAGGCTGGCGGCGATGGCCCCGCCGGTGGAGACCCAGAATAGTTGCCGGGCGTGGTCCATATCGTCGGCGTCGATGTCACGGCCGTCGGGGTTCGTGTCTTTTGGCCATTCCGTCGTGGCTTCGTCGGCGGACAGTCGTACGCCAAGCCCGCCCGCCATTGCGGCCTCCGTCCACCCCGTCTCAATGTTGCCGCCGCGCTCCCGCGCTTCCTTGCGGCTGGCGTCCCAAGCCTCCGCTCCGCGTTGTGCGGTGAACTGGGCGCCCACAGAAAGCAGCAGGCTGCTCGCGACGGCCGGCGCGACTGTCGCGGCTGAATCCAGCCGTCTCGCTGCTTGCGCGAGAGGGTCCTCACCAAGTCTGCGCCATCGCCCGCTGAGCGTCTTGACGACTCGATATGCGACGGCTCCCGGTATTCCAAAGACGCTGTAGTAGAGCAATGGCCCAACCACGCCGTCACGGAAATCGTTCCCGAGGGTTCGCAGGGCGCGGGAACGTCGCAGTTGCGGATCCGCTGTGGCGAGGGTTTCAGGCATTCCGGCCTCGCGTATGAGACGTTCAACCTCGGAATCTGAGGAATCCGGAGTGGAATCGGCTGAGTCCGGCTCTGTGGCCTCACGCAGGGCGTTCACGCCGCCTCGAATGGATATCGCCCCCTTGAGCAGGGCTGTCGCGGCCTCGCGATAGATGGCCTGATGGACAAGTCCGGCGGCGCTGAGAAGCCACTTGGTTCCTAGCCACGCGGCGTAGGGCAAGGCGAATGCAGCGGCCATGGCGTACGCGGTGCGCGCGACATATGAGTTCTGTGGGGCGCGAGCCTCAATGGCTTCAGCGACCCTGGTGGCGAGGCCTGATGGGTCCGCCTCCTCCGGCATGTCTCCAAGCAGCACGTCCCAGCCGACGGCCCACATAAGCGTGCCCGGCTCAAGTCCTCGTGGCATTGGTTCCCCTCGCTTTGAGTCAAGCCCCCGCTATTTCGCTCGCTTGCGCCATTGTGCCACTTTCAACCGGCTCATAGTCAATCTGCTGTCACGCCGATGGGCGTCCCGCCGAGCGGGACTGCGCCAATAGACAAGTGGCCAACGCATTCCACTCGCCGCCCCGCGGCAAACCGAGTGCTATCCGGCGGCGCTAATTTCGCGAGCGTTGAAGCATAAGGCGGGCAGTCGTGACCGCCGCGATCACCAGGCCGATAACGATTAAGAGCAGGATGGCCCGCGGCCCCAGGATTCGGAATGCTATGAAACCGACCGCGAGGCCCATGGCAATTCGCAGCAGAAGAAAGTAAAAGCCGACGTTCATAAAGGCCCTCATAAAGGATGCGGCGCTTCCGGCGTCCGTGGGCGCAGGCCCGCTTCTCCGAGCCAACAACCCGCCCACGTTTGAGAACGAACGGCTGCCGCTCATTCGGGGTCGTCGCGGCATGACCGGTTCTTCGCCCTGGTCGCGCAGTATCTCCTCAATCTCATCTCGCAGGCCGCCGCGCTTGCCTTCCGCCTGGGCGTCGCTCTCGGGCGCAGCGCTCTCTCCTCCTTCGGCGTGGCCTTCATTCGGAGTCGAGCCGGTATTGGGCGTCAAATCCTCCGGCTGTTGGGATCCACTCTTTGGCGCATCGTTCTCATTGCTTCGGTCATCGGGCGGTTGGCTCATGGTCCACCTCGCTCTCTTGCGATGCCTGTCGTTGCAGCCCCACTCCCCGGGGATAGCCATCCCTGGTCGATCATCAGTGCGGGCAACTCGGTCACGTGGTCGAGAAAGAAATCGGGGGCCGGGTCATCCGCCATCGGGAAAGGGTATGCCTTGCGGATGCGAATAGCAATGATGCCCATGTCTCGAGCGCCGACGACATCCGCTTCCGTACGATCACCAATATAGAGGGCTTCGTCCGCTGAGACGCCCAGCTCAGTAAGGCAGTGGTCAAAGATTTTGCGGTCCGGCTTGTAAGCGCCGACTTCACCGCCTACTGCAATCGATCGAAAATAGGGCTCGATGCCAAGAAGATCGATCTTGCTTCTCTGCAGCTCCGATGGTCCGTTGGTGATGAGGCCCAGGCTGACGCGGTCTCTGAGCCAGGCCAGCATATCTTCGACGCCGTCATACAAGCGCAACTTGTCCATCAACACCGTATTGTACACAGCGCGCATCTTTTTGGTTGCTTCCTCGTCCAGCCCCAGCTGCTCCGCCATGCGCGCGATTCGATTCTGGTACTTGCCTGGCACGCCGATGGAGTCCCAGGACAGCGCCTCCTGCATCACATAGTTGAGCAGCGTCGGCTCTACAGAGCCCGAGAGCGATTGCTGCACGGCCTTCAGCCGAATGGCCGTCAGGCCCTCTGAATCACATAGGGTGTCATCCATGTCCAGCAGAACGGAGCGGATGCGTGTCATGCGCGAACCGCCCAATCGCTGCCAGGCCGCATGAGGACGATGGCGCGCCAATCGCCGCCGGCATCGGAGACGCCGTCAATGAGCCGCAGCCCGGCGTCCATGAGAGCGTATGCGGCCTGATCGAACTTGTCCGCGATGATTCCTGAGCCGACCAGCAGGCCGCCCGGGCGCACGGCCATGGCAAGCGGCCCCGCAAGCTCCTCCAGCACGTCCGCAGTGAGGTTTGCCGCGACGATGTCCCATCCTTGCGCGGCGATGACTCCTTGCGGCCAATCGCGTTGCACCACCGTTAGAGGATCCTGCCCGTTTCGGGGAAGCGACCCTTCCTTGATTTCAATCACATCGGAAAGTCCATTGAGGGCGACGTTCTCCCGGGCTACTCTCACGGCAACAGGGTCTATGTCCAGTCCCAGGGCCCTGGACGCGCCGAGCCGACCAGCGATGAGGGAGAGTATGCCGGAGCCGCAGCCGACATCCAGAACGGTCATGTCCGGGACGACCCGCTTCTCCAGCTCCAGCGCGCAAAGCTGTGTCGTGGGGTGTAGTCCGGTGCCGAAGGCCATTCCGGGATCAAGGTGAATGACTATATCGTCCGACTCAGGCTCATATTCCCGCCACGTTGGGACAACAACCGTTCGGGTGCCGACTCGATGCGCGTGGAAGTGGTCACGCCACGCGGCCTCCCAGTCCTCGTCCGCGATGCTGCGCTCTTCAAGCGATCCCATCGGCCTGATCATCGAGAGGTAGGCCAGGCCTTCTTGCAAGCCCTGCCGCGTTGCTATGACACGGCCGTCGCCTGTGTCGCTGGCATCCGTCTCATCGCCGAGAGGAGCGTACGTCGCGACGCGAACCTGGCGAGATGTGCTGAGGGTCTGAGGCCCCACAAGCAGCTCGGCGGGCGGCTCAAGCTCCTGGATGGCGACGCCTCCGCCGTGGCCGTATTGCGAGAACAGATCGGAGACCGCCTCCGCCGTCTCGCCGCTCACGATAACGCTGAACTCAATCCATTTCATCGCATCTTATGCCGTTGCGCTCTGCGTTTCGGACCCGTTAGGCCGGCATTCGCGGTGTTGTCAAAGTGATCCGCGCGGAAACGAGGTCGCTATGAGTCCGCGGACGGCATTGGAGTAGGCGTGCTCAAGAAGATCGATGATTCCGTAATGAGGCGGGCCATGTGCTCTCCCCACGTGCGGTCAAGCAGGTAGATTCCCGGTGTTCCCTCAATCCGGGCGTAATTCGTAATGCGGTCCGGCGTCAGTCCTCCAATGAGGACAGTGTAGTCGCGGCCGTCCTCAAGGTAGAGGCGCAGCCTTATTTTCGCGTCATCCAGACCATAAATGGCTGCTGTTTCAGCGTCAGCGTCCTCGGCGATAAGGCGCGGAGTGCGGGCGCCTCCGGCCAGGAACGGCGTGCCTCTGAACTCCTCGCTTACCAACTGGCCGTCCACGTCGTTCAAATGCCACTGCCGCTCGCTGTCGCGGACGAAGACTCTGAAATCGCCAAAATACGTCACGTCCAGCCTGTTGATAGTTGAGTCGTCCACCAGGTAGAACCACTCCTGGCTGGTGGGCGTATCCGTCGCCTCCGGCTGAGCCAGGCCCGGGCCGAGCAGCAGGTAGCCTCCAAGAACGACTGCGAGGACAACGAAAATAAGCGACAGTCGAAAATTCATAGGTTGAGTTGGAGATTGGCAGTCGGCGCCATGGCTGCCTGGTCCCCTAGCGGCGTCGCCACCACGTCCAGCCGCCGACGAGAATCATCAGGGCCGGGAAAACGCCGACGCCGGAATAGAATATCCAGTTGGCTTCCCGCTGCGTGAGAACCAGAAGGCGTGGGGCGTTGAGTCGCGCCCGAATGCCGATAAGCGCCTCCTGCTCTGTCAGCCAATTGGCGGAGTTCATGAAGAGATCAACGTTCCCGGCGGAGTTCAGGAACTGGTTGGACGCGAAGGATGTGTTGCCGATTGCGACGATGCGTCCCGTTTCAAGAGCCGCCGGAAATTCCACCGCCGAAGCGATGGCGAGCGGCCCACGCAGATCAACCGTAGTGTCATACCGCGGGGAAGAAAGGTTCTCAATGTCCCTCTCAAGCCAACTGCGGTCCGTCGTGAACGCCAGCGGGTAAACCTCGGAGCCGGGGAAGGCCAGCCCGGGCGGCAGAGGCGCGACGCGGGTGACAAGAGGGAAAAAGGTCACCAGAGATCGGTCAATCAGGGGTCCTGTTATTGGGTGATTGGGCAGGTAACCTTCAGGCCGGATTGTCGGCGTCGTCACGTCCGGCTGGGCAAAACTGCCCGGATCAACGATTGCGCCGCCGCCCGCGCCGATCCCTGCCTCATACAGGAGAGTCAGCCACGTTATGGGCGTGTCCTCCGTCAAGAGGAACAGGATGTTCCCCCCGCCGCCCAGATAGTTCCTGATGAGGACGCCTTCATCTACACTGCCTTCTTCGGCTGTCATGTCACGAGTGGGCCCGGCCACGATGACGGCTGAGCATTCCTCCGGCACGCGCCCAGAGGAGGAGAAGCCAAAGTCCCGCACGATATAGAGTTCACGCTCAAGCGCTTCTCTCGCGCGGCTCATGCCGATGTCCGTTGTGCCAAGAACGCTGAGCTCTCCATGACCGGTCGTAAAGCACACGGTCTTGAGCTGCGTGCCGGTTGCCTGCAGCAGGCTCGTCGTAAATGCCTGCTCTGTTAGGTCAGTCGTTTGCGCGACGCGATCCCGGCTAGCGAAAACGATGACGCCGTTCTGATCCACAGAGAAGCGGCTTGCCTTTGCGGGGTCAGTCTCCGGATCCACTATTTCATAGGTAAAGTTATTGCTCCGAAGCGCGTACTCGCGGAGGAGGCCGTCCGCTGAGGCGCCCGCCACGTCATCCGGCGTGAAGAATCCGAACACCTCAACGGGCTCCGCCAGATCGTCCAGAACCTGCTGGGTTTGCGTGGCCAGCGTGAAGCTCCTGTTGGCGGTCAGGTCGACGCGCGTGTTGACCGTTGTGCTGATGATGTTGATCAGCGCTAGAAGCGCCGTGAACGCCACGATCATGACAACCGTATTTAGCCCGTATCGACCCTGTCGCGTCGCAATGACGCGCGCGACCTGTGCGCGACTAAAGAAGCCGCCCACGAGGAGAGCTAGCACGCCCACAAGAATCAGCGCAAGGGCCCACGAACGCAGCTCTGCGATGACCCCGTAGATAAGCGCGCCGCCTATAACGGCCACGCCTCCGACGACAATCAGCGCAAGGCCGATGTCCTCGGCGGCGCTGTCCGACAGGCGCAATCGATCACGCATTGATGAACGTCCTACCGCCAGCGACGGGTCTCAACAGCCCGGACGGAGAGGAAGAGGAAAAAGACAACTAATGAGAGGAAATAGACGATGTCTCTCGTATCAAATACGCCGAATGCGAGATCACGGATGTGCTCGCCGAGGGCGAGAAACGTGACGACGTCCGTCCATGCGGCGTCGGCGTCGCCCAAGGCCGCTGTGGCATTGAAGAGCCACAACACCAGCAGGATAGCCAGTGAGAAAACGGCTGCGACAATCTGATTGGCGGTCAGGGCGGATCCCAAGAGTCCGACCGCAAGCGCGACGGCGCCAAGAAGAAGCAGCGCAACATATCCGGTGAGGATGGGCACAATGTCCGGATCACCGAACCAAAAGAGCAGAACCGGAAAGTACAGCGTTAGCGCGTACATGCCTACAAGAATCGTGAGGGCGGAAAGATACTTGCCGAGGACGATCTCAATGTCGCGCACGGGCGCCGTCAGAAGCAGCTCAATGGTGCCCAGCTTTTGCTCTTCCGCAAGGAGGCGCATTGTGAGGGCCGGCGCAATGAGAATCGTCAGAAAGAACGCGCCGATAGGCCCGATGGGGCCGAACAGAAAGCCGCGAATTGTCGCTTCCGGGAATCGTCCTGTGACGCTGAGGGCAAATGAAAGGCCGGTAAGGCCGAGAAATATAGCTGCGATGACCCAGGCGTTGGGGGAGTTGACGTACGATCGCAGCTCACGAA
Source organism: Dehalococcoidia bacterium (assembly GCA_965237465.1). GTDB lineage: Bacteria > Chloroflexota > Dehalococcoidia > UBA6926 > UBA6926 > VXMO01. The sequence continues at coordinate 1,224,647 of OZ250138.1, read as the reverse complement.
GCCAGATCGTACGGAGGGTGCGGACGTTCAAGCGGCCGTCTCCTCGCCCTCGGTCGTTAGGCGCAGGAATATCTCTTCCAGGCTCAGGCCCATGGCGCGTATTTCCATGAGGCCCCAGCCCCTCTCTGCAACACGCCGTGACAGCTCCACACGCAGGTCTCGATCGCTTTCGCATTCCACGACGAACTGCTGCATGCCGCCAGCGTCTGAGACCGAGACGCCGACGACGCCCTCAACCTGGCCAAGGACCTCTTCGATTTGATCCCGCGGCCCCCTGATATCCATCACCACGCGGGAGACGCCTCCCAGACGCGCGGATAATCGCTCAGCGCTGTCCATTGCGACAACGCGTCCCTCATGGATGATGAGCACGCGATCACAAACTATGCTGACCTCTGGGAGGATATGCGTAGAGAGGATGACCGTATGCTCGCCGCCGAGGCCGCGAATGATCTGGCGCGTTTCAACGACCTGCCGAGGGTCGATGCCGATGGTCGGCTCGTCCAGGACGAGCACCGGCGGCTCATGCAGGATAGCTTGCGCGATGCCGACGCGTTGCCGGTATCCCTTTGAGAGCTTGCTGATGAGCGAGTCCGTGTACTCCTCAAGCCGGCAGAGGCCAAAGACGTCCTCCACACGGCCCCGAATCTGCGCCTTGCGCATGCCGCGCAACTCGCCCATGTAGTGCAAATACTCACGCACCGTCATGTCTGTGTAGAGGGGCACGGTCTCGGGCAAGTAACCGATGGCGGCGCGGGCAGCAAGCGGCTCCTCCTGCACGTCAAAACCCGCCACGATGGCCGTTCCGGCCGTCGGCGGCGTAAAGCCGGTGATGATCCTCATCGTGGTTGTTTTTCCGGCGCCATTCGGGCCGAGAAACCCGACAACCTCGCCGGGTTCCGCGGTGAATGAGACGTCCTCAATGGCCGGAAAATCGCCGTAGTACTTGGTCAGGCCTCGCGCTTCAATCATGATCCCTGTGCCTTGGGCGCCCCGTGTTACGAATATCCAGTGTAACGCACAGGCGCCATCCGGCGTTACTATCGCTCTGCCGATTGATCCTTAGCCGGGCCACAGCGCGTCCGTCGACTCAAGGGTCGTGTCCGGGAGAATGCTCCGCCATGGAGGCGGCGAGCGCCTCACTTGCCAGGATCAGACGGTGGCTCGGGCGGTCTCAACCTCATGGATGATGCGGCGCGTGTGGTTGATAACGTCCGGGGAGACGCTGACGGACGTGATGCCCCACTCGACCAGCTTGGCCGTGAGCTCCGGGAAGAAGCTGGGGGCCTGGCCGCAGATGCCGCACGTGATGCCGCGCCGCGCCGCAGTTGTGACGATGATCTCCAGGGCGCGCATGACGGCTTCATTCCGCTCATCAAACTCTTCGGCGAGGATGGCGCTATCGCGGTCAACGCCCAACACGAGCTGCGTCAGGTCATTGGACCCGATTGAGACTCCATCAATACCGACGTTGATGAATTCCTCCAGCAGGAAGACGTTGGAGGGAACCTCCGCCATCATCCAGAGCTTGAATCCATTGTCGCCGCGCCGCAGTCCGTACTGCTCAAGGAGCGCCTTTGTGTGAATCAACTCATCGACCGTTCGGACGAAAGGAATCATGACGTGGAGGTTGGGGTGCTTGGCCCGCACGCGCCGGACCGCCTCAATCTCCAGGGCAAAGAGGTCCGGCTCTTTCACGTAGCGCCCGGCCCCGCGGTAGCCAATCATGGGATTCTCTTCATCCGGCTCAAACCGGTCGCCGCCGCGAAGATTTCGGTATTCGTTCGTCTTGAAATCAGTTGTTCGGTAAATGACGGGGCGAGGGTCAAACGCGGCCGCAAACTTGAGGAGACCCTCCTCCACCTTGCTAGTAAACTCCTGCCCGCGCCCTTCTTCCATCATTTGCCGCGGGTGTTCGCCGATGCGGGCCACAATGAACTCCGCGCGCAGCAGCCCCACGCCGTCTACGTTTCGCGCAGCGATGATGTCAGCAAGGTCCGGCTCAGCTAGGTTCACATAGACATTCGTTTTTGTGACCAGGCTCGCGGCTTCCTCGTCCGAGTCCCTCATCGCTCCGGCCCCGGGCGCGGCGCCCTCGTAGACGCGCCCCGTGGCGCCGTCGACGGTGACCAACTGATCGTCAGTTAGCGTTGTCGTTGCGGAGCCGGAGCCGACGACACAGGGGATGCCAAGCTCCCGCGAGATGATGGCCGCGTGCGCCGTGCGTCCGCCGTGATCCGTAATGATGGCCGCAGCGCGCTTCATGGCCGGCACGTAGTCCGGCGTGGTCATCTCCGTGACGAGGATGTCGCCCTGCATCACCTTGTCAAGCAAATCAAGAGATGTTTCGGCGATGCGAGGAAGAACGATTACGCGACCGGCGGCGCTGCCCGGGCTGGCCGGCGTGCCTTGAAGCAGCAGCGGGTGCGCGTTTACGTCGACCTCCAGACCTTCGGTCTCGCCGACGCTCTGAAGCGTGGTGATTGGTCGCGTCTGGGTAATGTAAAAGACGCCGTCTTCCATGGCCCACTCGATGTCCTGCGGGTGTTGGTATGCCTCCTCCAACGTCAGGCCATGACGGACGACCTCAGCAAGCATTTCATCCGAAAGCTTGTACGTCCGTGAAAGCTCCTCTGGCACATCCACCTCATGGTTGAGGTCTTCGGACCCGCTGGTGTTGGGGTTGCGCGTCAGCATCCACCCCTGCGGGACTAGCCGCTTCTCCAGCACTTTGAGGCCGTCTTTTTCGATTAGATATGAATCCGGCGTTATCGCACCTGAGACGACGGCTTCGCCGAGGCCGTATACCGCTTCGATGAACACCTTTGAGCGATCGCTCTTGTTCGGCTCCGCCGTGAACATGACGCCGGATATCTCGGATTGCACCATTCGCTGCACAGGAACGGCGATCCCAACTGCGAACTGGTCAAAGTTCTGCTCGGCGCGGTAGAAGATGGCGCGCGCCTCAAAAAGGCTGGCCCAACAGCCTTTGACAGTCTCCAACACCTGGTCGACGCCCTGGACATTCAGGAACGTGCGCTGCTGACCTGCGAAAGAGGCGTCCGGCAAGTCCTCGGCAGTGGCGGATGATCTGACGGCGACAAGGCCCTCGCCCATGGCGCGGTATGCCTCCGCAATGTCCCGTTCAAGATCGGCGGACAATGGAGCGGAATTGATGGCGTTCTGGGCCTTGGCTGCGGCGGCCACAAGTTCACCTGAATTGTGTACGTTAAGGTTGTCCAGAATGGCGCGGATTGAGGCGTCAAGGCCGTTGTCGGTCAGGAATCGCTGATATGAGACCACACTGACGACGAATCCGGGCGGGACCGGCGCGCCGCGCTGAGACATCTCGCCAAGATTGGCGCCCTTGCCGCCCGCGAGCGCGAGATCGGCGGAGTCGATTTCAGAGAACCACAGCAATGACGCTTGCTGCTTCTCCGTTTCTGTCAGATTCCGCGCCGGCATTTGGCCAACGTCAAGGACGCTATCTGGCATGCCTGTACCCCCATCACGACTCATCGGAGCGCCCCACACAGGCGGGCGCTTAACGGCCCACCCTTAGGCCGCGCCACGTCGCTACGGATTATACCATCCGCCGGAAAACCGCCGAATAGGGAGCGTGGCGGGGGGCATCTGCAAACCTGCGGCCCTTCCTGGCGTCGTGCTCAAGCACTTTCCCTTCCCGCACCGCGCGCGACGTGGTCTCCCGCTGGGACGCCCCAAGTGGGCACGCAGGCCACAGCTGCAAGCGCGCTCCGCTTCCTGGATGCAATGCAGCAGCGGCTGCGGTTCCCGCTCAAAGCGATTCCGTTGAACGGAGGCTCGGAGTTCCAGGGGAAGTTCGAGCAGGTATGCGCAAAGCGCGGCATCCGGCTGTTCGTGCTTCCGCTTCACTCGCCGAAACCGGACTTGAAGTTCGACACTGCCACTTTTCCGGAATTAGTCGGTGGCACCCCCACTTGTGGCCGACTGGATATCAATCGATTTGACCAAGAATTCGTCTCCGAGCTTTAACGGGATCATCCAGGACTCAGACTCAACGTCCAAGATCACGACATCAACGCCGTTTCCCGTATAGCGCAAGGCAGGAGCTGCTGCTTCACATTCTCCGTTGACGCAGGCACTCGCCTCAGAGGGTACCGCAGATCGTGCGATGTCCGGATCGGTGTCGAAAAGGTTGCGAGACAACAGACCATAGGAAAAGGCGCGAGCGGGTAGGAAAACTGCATCGGATGCCACTGTGTCCACCTCGGTGGTTCCATCGATTGCGTCAAACTCGGTGATAGTATTTCCCTCGAGCCTTGTGTAGGAGCCCACAGCGCTCCGGGTTCCGTAACGACCGAGGTTGACAGAGGGAGATTCGATTACGGTGTCAATCCAGTTGGTCTTCGAAACGTATTCAAGGCGGCGTAGTTCCTTGTAAACAGGGATACTGCGATCCCCTACTTTATAGGAATCCCCATCCACTTCGTAAATCATAGTCATTGGCGGCATATCGCTCGGACTAGTTCCGACTCCGCTCGGATTGGCCGAAAAGCCGAACGAGATATAAGCCCCAAGAATTACAATGCCCGATACTACCCCAACTAGGAGAGCTGATGTCAGCCCCATTGTTCTAAATCTGTTCATTTGCATCGCCTCCGCTTCTTGTATGAGGATGGAAGGTATCACTCAAGGTAGTGGCTGTGGTAGCTCCCGTTCCATTCGACTATTACATTAAATACCCATTCGCCGAATTCATTGGGAGCGGGGATATAGTACCTGTACTTTAATCTTTGTTTGACTAATGCACCACCCTCAAGCGTAACATCGTTATTTACATTGTAGTAGATAAGGCCCGGCGTACCCGTGTTTAGCCAACTTGGCGCGTTTACTCGTCTCTCAGTGACCCAGCGACTGCCATTCCATTCTTTGTAGTATGTTTTGTTGCGCTTCCATAGCGAAGTGTGAAAGGGAAACGTAACGTGGTATTTCCTCCCGCCATAGTAGATTCTATCTACCCACGCAATGAAGGGGGTTTGTTGTTTAGTGTAGTAAACCGAGCTTGAATGAGAAATGCCGTAGTCGTCGCCGCCGTCATTGGTTTGTATTGGGCCATTCGTTAGAGCCCAAGCAGTCGAGGAGATCGTGAGCATCGCTATTACTGGGAGGACCAAAACCAGGACCAGTTTCTTGTGGTGGATGCGCCTAATCAATGTACCCGCTGTTGCGGTGACTTCCATTCTACCCTGCTAAGGCAACTAGAGCATCTTGCGACCTTCGCCACATGCTGTATGTGGGCATATTGGCATGACGGGGCAATTCTGATAAGAGGCCATCGGAAGCCCTGCACGTAACGAATGGCATCGGTTTCAGCGGCGCGGAATTGATGGCGTTCTGGGCCTTGGCTGCGGCGGCCACAAGTTCACCTGAATTGTGTACGTTAAGGTTGTCCAGAATGGCGCGGATCAAGGCGTCAAGGCCGTTGTCGGTCAGGAATCGCTGATATGAGACCACACTGACGACGAATCCGGGCGGGACCGGCGCGCCGCGCTGAGACATCTCGCCAAGATTGGCGCCCTTGCCGCCCGCGAGCGCGAGATCGGCGGAGTCGATTTCAGAGAACCACAGCAATGACGCTTGCTGCTTCTCCGTTTCTGTCAGATTCCGCGCCGGCATTTGGCCAACGTCAAGGACGCTATCTGGCATGCCTGTACCCCCATCACGACTCATCGGAGCGCCCCACACAGGCGGGCGCTTAACGGCCCACCCTTAGGCCGCGCCACGTCGCTACGGATTATACCATCCGCCGGAAAACCGCCGAGTAGGGAGCGTGGGGAAAGGCTCTCATCCTGCCTTTCGCGCAAGTCCTCTCGTTCACGTATGCCGTAGCCAATACTCATGCTTCGGCTATGGCCGTGTCCGGCGTCCGCTGCCATCGCTCATAGGGAGAATGTACTATCAGGCTGCGGATATCGACAGATAGGACACGAACAAGGGCGAGAGCCGCTCGGAGATAGCTATGCCGATCAGATTAGGGGTCGTTGGATTGCTGGCGGCAATAGTGCTTCTCGGCGCAACAGGGTGCGCCAGTGACGATGCGCCCACGGGCGATGTCCCGCTGAAGATAGGGCTGCTGCTCGATTTTTCGGGCTCTCCTGAGACTTCGGCCAGCAGGCAGCGCGGCTTTGAACTCGCCATTGCCCAGGTCAACGCCAATGGCGGAGTACTCGGACGGTCCGTCGAGAGCGTCGCGGCGGATGCGCCCCGCGACCTGGACGTTGCGCTCGAATCCGCCAGACGGTTCGTGGAGGACGAGGGAGTTCACGCCATCGTTGGGCCGAACTCCAGCGCCGCCTCCCTGCCCATCGCCGAACAGGTGACCGGACCGGCGGAGATCCCGACGATCAGCCCCTCGGCTACGGCGCCGCGCCTCGCGGATGCCGCGGATGACGATTTCTTCTTCCGCACCGCGCTGTCCGACACGGCGCAAGGCCCGATACTCGCGCAGCTTGCACGGGACCGCGGATTCACAAACGTCGGGCTCACATACCGTGATGACCCGTATGGGAGAGGCCTGGCGGCGGCATTCGAGACGGCGTGGACCGGGACGATAATCAGCGTCAGCATCGATACCGTCGAAACCTCATACCTTGCTGCGCTCAGGGAGACAGCGGGGGCCGGGGCCGAGGCCCTGGTGGTTATCGACTTTGGGACGGCTGCGCAGGCTATCGTTCAGGAAGCGATTGATGCCGGCGTCTACAGCCAGTTCCTCTTCGCGGATGCCGCCAAGAGGGTCCGTATAGCGGAAGAAATCGGCGGCGAACATCTTGGAGGCATGTACGGAACAGCGGGGTCGCCGCCTCCTCCCAGCGAGGTTGGAAAAGAGTGGGATGCGGCGTTTGCTGAGAGGTACGGCGACCAGCCGATCCTCACGTACGTGAAGGAGACGTATGACGCCGCAATGGCGATCATGCTGGCGGCTGAGGCGGCGGGGAGCTTAGACGGCGCCGCCATCCGCGACAGGCTTCGCTCCATCGCGACCCCGCCCGGCGAGACAGTCTACGCCACTCCACAAGGCATCTCCGACGCGCTCCGCCTGCTCCGCGAGGGCAAGGAAATCAACTTCGAGGGCGCCGGTGGAACCCTGGATTGGGACGTCAACGGCGACCTCCTCCGGGGGCACATCGGCATATGGCGGTTCACCCGGGAAGAGACCATCAAGGAAGTTGAGGTTCTCGAGGTCGGGTATTGAGCGTGAGGGCTTGGGAGTGGGGGAGGATAGTACGCCGCTGGGGCAGAGGGCTCAGCTTTCAGATCGCCGAGGGAATTACCATCGATCGACGCGGAATCGTCCTTGACCCAGCGTATGGCAGGATGCTACCGTTCCGATGCTTTACGCGGGATTCAAGTATATAATTCCCTAATATACCTGTGCTGCACCAGTTGGCGCGCGGTCCGAATATCCGCGCGCCAAGGAAGATGCTGATATTGACTGTCTTGAGATACACCGTAACAGGGTGCATAGTGCTTGTTGCCCTTATGGCTGCGGTGCTGGAGGTGATATACGCCCAGCAGCCCAGGCAAGCGGGGCCGCCTGCCCAAAGCCTAGTGAGCAACGTTGTGGTTGCTTCCACCCTGGGTGGCTCAATCTCAACAATACATACCTATGGTACTCACGGAGATACGGACTATCGGTACTACCAGGTGTTCACTACGGGCAACCATCCCGATGGATACCTCCTGACCTCGGTCATATTGGTTATACCGCACAGTATCACTACCGATATCGGCGACGCCGATGATCCGGATGTTCGAATGTTTACACTATCCAATCCGGCGGTGCATATCTTCTCCCTGAACAGCGGTGGAGACCCTGACTCAAGGCTTGCGACGGCGGATGGCCCGGCAAATCTCGAGGAAGCCAGAGACACGTTCACGTTGAGTGAACCGCTCAAGTTGCTACCCACCACTTCGTACGCGGTGCTGATGGAAGATACCAGATCCACCTTTCGGGCCAAGAGCACGGCCAGCTCGTTGAACACGGTCAGCTCATCGAAAGGCAAAGCCGCCCGCGAAAGTCATGGGGATGCCGGGGCCGCCCCCGGCATTCCGCTCGCCTTCGTCGCAACAACCGCCACGAGCGAGAGCAGCGTGGTCGGATGGACCATCGCAAACAAGCTCAGATACGGGGTTGGAGCACTGGAGCTGAATTTTCTTTTGAATTCCGTACATGTATGGAGGTACTCTGATGTGACCGGAAAGGTCATGATCATGCGCCTCCGCGGCTCTCCCGTGGATGCCGCCGTACCGACCCTCAGTTCCGCTGTCCTGGCCGAGGACGGGTACACCATGACGCTCACGTTCAGCGAGGACCTCGACACCGATTCGACGCCTGACGCGAGCGCGTTCACGGTGACGGCCCACGGCGGCACGGTCGCGGTGGCGTCCACGGACGGCGTGACCGTGAGCGGGTCCACCGTGACGCTGAAGCTCGTGAGCTCCGCGGCTGCGGGCGACACCGTGACCCTCGACTATGCCAAGCCCGATACCGATCCCATCCAGGACGTGAGCGGCAACGACCTGGCCTCCATTCAGGGCAGGGCCGTCACTAACAACAGCACGGCCCCGGTGGTGTCGATCGAGTCGGTCCACACCGAGCACATGATGGGGGTAGCTCATCCGGAGATGAGGCTGACCCGTTCAGCCGCCTCGTCGAGCGCACTGACGGTGGGCCTGGAGATCAGCCAGGATGACGCATACGTGTTCGAGAGGGACGGGAAGATTACTGTCACGATCCCCGCGGGACAGGCGTCGGCATTGAAGGTGTTGTACACCAATCCTCTCCCGGGGTCGGTTCGCGGGAACATGACCGTGACCGTGGCGCAGGGCCGGGGGTACCGGCCGGCGTCGGCGCCCCGCGACGCCTCCACTATCGAAATGCTGCCGCTGCCTCCGAACCCCATGAGTGCTCACATGGACGGCACGCACTGGGTGGTCGAAGGCGCAAGCACCAAGATCCTCGTGCGGGCCCGGCTGGCGGACGGTGTCCTGAAGCCCAGGACGGTCATCAGGATCGCACTGGATGCCAGGGAAGACGTTGCATTAGTCAACGACGACTATCGGCCATTGTCCGTGAAACTGAGACTCAATCCATTGGACTGGATCGCAGACGGCGCCGGGTATTACGCGTGGACGTCCACGACGCTGCGGACGGTGGACGACACAAGATTCGAGCGCCCGGAGCAACTGTACCTCAATCTGATCCACGCGCCAGGTGAAATGCCTCTCACCGTTCACTGTTCAGGTGATGTCAAGGGACCGTTTCACTACACGCACGTGGAAAATTGCTGGGGCCGCGTCTGGATCATTGACGATGGCGACGACATCGAAGTCATGGGCATAGACGTGATATCGGCCCCGGGTGTGACCCGGGCCGGAGAGGACGTCGCCGACACGTATGGCCGGCATGAGACGATAGAGGCCGTGGTCTCGTTCTCCGGTTCGGTCGCTGTGACGGGCCTGCCGTCGTTCGGGCTCATGGTGGGCACGCAGTTGCGGCAGGCCTACTTCGATGACTACGATCGCGTCCCTCCAGACCTGGCTTATCCCGAGGCTCCTGAGGACTTGAGCCGTGTCCGGTTCACCTACCGCGTGCGGTCAGGCGACGCAGACGCCGACGGTATCTCATGGGGCGCCAACGCTTTGTCGCTCAACGGCGGGTCGATCCAGTCCAGGCTGGAACAGGACGGCGATCTGCTGGTCGACGCGGTCCTCGCGACCCCGGACAGCGCCAGCCTCGAGGCCCCCGATGACAGCGATCCGCACGCCGTCTACTATGATCCCGCCTCGCACCGCGTGGACGGCTCGAAGAGCGACGGCTCGACGCTGCTGACGGCGCCCGGGAACGCAAAGCCGGGGATCGAGGGGGCGGCGAAGGTCGGCGAGACGCTGAGGGCGACGCTCGGCTCCATGACGAACGGCGGCGATACCCTGATGGGCGCGCAGCAGCTATGGCGATATCAGTGGGTACGCGTGGACGGCGCGACCGAGACGGAGATATCCGGCGCGACCGGCACGGCCTACACGTTTCAGGCGGCCGACCTCGGCAAACAGGTCAGGCTGCGAGTGGAGGTCCGTTATCAGCGCTACCTGAACGAAACGCCGCCGACCCTGGACGCGCGACAAAACTACCGTTACGCGAGCTCCAGCTACCCGGTGGGCGGAACCGTGCTCGCCACCGACGCGCCTTCGGTCACCCGCATGTGGGTGTCTTCCACGCCCAGTGCAAGCGCCGGCGCCTACCTGCGGGGGGAGCGAATCCGATTCTCCGTGGAGTTCAGCGGCGCGGTCGACGTGACCGGGATTCCGGAGCTGCGGGTCTCGATCGGCAACCGGATCCGCATGGCGCGCTACGAGACGGGGAGCGGCGCCAATACGCTGGTCTTCAGCTACGTCGTCCAGGCCGAGGACGGGGCACAGGTCGGCATCACGATCACCCGGGGAGTGGGCACGGCGCAGCCAATGACCGCCCTGTTCCTGCGCGGAGGCGCTTCGATCGTCTTCCACGGCACGACCGACCCGGCCGAGCTGACCAACAACCACCTCGGTGTGTTGTGGTTCTCGCAACGCGTGGACGGCGGGCGAGCCCCGGCCGCCACGCCCGATGCCACGGGCGCGTCCATTGCCGCGCCGGGGGAGGACGGGGTCTGGGATGCGGGCGAGCACGTGGACGTGTCGATCACCTTCGACGAGACGGTCACGGTCGACACCGCGAATGGGACGCCCTCAGTCGGACTGCTACTCGGCGACACGGTGGCCAGGCGCGCGGTCTACACCACCGGCAGCGGCTCAAGCACGCTCACGTTCCGCTATACGCTCGCGAGCGATGACAACGCGCCGTACGCCATGATGGTGGTGTCCCCCAGTAGCCTGCAGACGCCGGGCAGGTCGATTCTCAACGCCGCGCACGTGGAAGCATCACACGCAAACCCGCGCGCGATCCGGATCGGCGGCCCGGTGGCGACGCCCGTCGACGACGGAGTTGCGAAGGCCGACGACCAGTCGGGAGCGCGTGACGCGCCGTCGCGGCCGTCCGTGTCGCTGCCGAACGCGACCGCGAGCGGCGTGCTGCTGGCGCGTTGGCACGCGCCGCGCGGCACGGGAGGCAGGACAATCGATTCCTACGAGGTGTCCTTCCACGTGGTCGCGGCCGATGGCAGGCTCTCTGATGGCACAATCTTCAACGTCCCGGACACCCACCTGCTGGCGCGGGGCTTCAAGGCAAGGACCACCTACGAGGTGCGGGCGCGCGCACGATACGGCCCCGCCAATGCGCCGGTCTACGGCCCGTGGTCGCCGCCGGCGCACGGCACAACGCGCGCCGCCTCCCGGAACAACGTTCTGATCCGGCTCGAGTTTCCGGATGGCACAAGCACCACAACGGGGACACCGAACACCGCATTGAAGTACCGGATCCGGGTCAGCGGAGTCCACGACCAAAGCGAGGAAAGAAGAGAATCCGCGCCAAGCCTTGTGGAATTGCGCAGCTCGTACACGAGCAACGGCGGGTTCTCCTTCTGGACATCGCGCGGCAATCTGCTCGATTTCCTCGTCACGTGGGAAACCGCCGACTCCGGGTACGTCGAGCGCGAATTGCAGGTGCAGTCCGGCACGGACGGACCCCACTGGCTGGATCTATGGCAGATGCCAAGAGGGGGTGAGGGTGCTCGCGGGTTCCGCGACCCCGTCTCCAGGTCCAGACTTTGCATCTCGGTATCGACCGATGACCCATGCCCGGCTTTGTCGGTGGCCGCGCCATCCCCGGATGGCGCGCCAACCCTGAGCGAGGCAGGCACGGACGGTCTCTGGACACCTGGTGAGACGGTGGAGGTGACGGTAACCTTCACGGAGCCGGTCACGGTCGGGACAGCGGATGGTGTGCCCTCGATCGGGCTGCGGCTGGGGGGCTCCGAGCTGCGCAGCGCCGCATATCTCCGGGGCAGCGGCGCCTCCGCGCTCGTCTTCGGCTATACCTTGACCGAGGCCGACGGGTCGCAGAATTCCCTGACGGTGCCGGCGAACAGCCTGGCTCTGAACGGCGGGACGATCCGCAGCCGGACGTGGGCTGCGGATGCATCACTCCTCCACGAGACTGCGTCCCTGGCGACGGACACCCCTACGAGCTCCCGTAGCAAAACGCCCGGGGAGAGCAAGAGCGCCGAGAGTTCGCGGGACAGGTTCCCCGGCAAAGCCGCATCGTTCACTGCCCGTTTCACGGCCTTGCCCGCAAGCCACGACGGCTCAACCACGTTCACCTTTGAGCTGCGGTTCAGCGAAGAGCCCAAGACGGGCTTCAGCTACGTGACCCTGCGGGATCACGCCTTCACTGTGACGGGCGGCGAGGTGGTGAATGCAGAGCGTCTAGAGCAGGAAAAGAATATCCGATGGGAGATCACCGTGCATCCGTCCGGCAACGCAGACGTGACCGTGTCGCTCCCCGTCACCACGGACTGCGACGCGCAGGGAGCAGTCTGTACAAGTGACGGCAGGATGCTGTCAACAGGGGTGGAGTTGGTCACTCCGGGCCCGCCGAACTCGGCGGCCACCGGTACGCCTGCCATCACCGACACGGCCCAGGTGGGCGAGACCCTGACCGCCGCCACAACAGCCATAGCCGACGCTGACGGTCTGACCAAGGCAACCTTCAGCTACCGGTGGCTGGCTGACGGCACGGATGTCCCTGGCGCCACCAGTTCGAGCTACACACCAACCGCCTCCCAAGTCGGGCAGAGGATCAGCGTCCGGGTCAGTTTCACCGACGACGCGGGTAACGCAGAATCCCTGACCAGCGCAGCAACTGCGACGGTGGCCGCTGCGCCATCTCCGCTTACGGCCAGCGTCCACAGTACGCCAGCATCCCACGACGGCAGCGCCACCTTCACCTTCGAGCTGCGCTTCAGCGAGACGCCGAAGACGGGCTTCAGCTACGTGACCCTGCGGGACCACGCCTTCACTGTGACGGGCGGCACGGTTGCCAATGCGCGGAGGCTGGAACCGGGCAAGGACGTCCGATGGGAGATCGCCGTGCAGCCGTCCGGCAACGCGGACGTGACTGTGTCGCTCCCTGTCACCACGGACTGCGACGCGCGGGGAGCAGTCTGTACAAGTGACGGCAGGAAGCTGTCCCAGAGGGTGGAGTTGGTCACTCCGGGCCCGCCGAACTCGGCGGCCACCGGTATGCCTGCCATCACCGGCACGGCCCAGGTGGGCGAGACCCTGACTGCCGCTATGAGCACTACTCGAAGACTAAGAAATGGTGGGCGATAGAGGACTTGAACCTCTGGCCTCAGCGATGTCAACGCTGCGCTCTAACCAACTGAGCTAACCGCCCACCGCAATCGACAGTGGCGGCGCGTGATGACCTCTCTATCGGACATCCGGCTCGCGCCCGCCTCTTGCGCTCATTCTAGTGAAGCGTGTTAACGCCGGTCAAGGAATTCTTAGCGGTGGGTTATTGCGTGGTCGTCCCCGGCTTGGTCCGGCCGTACAACTGGGAGGAGGGCTGTTGCGTGGTCGTTCCTAGCCTGGTCCGGTCGCACAACTGCGAGCGGGCATGATGAGTCGCCGTCCCTGGCCTGATCCAGCCGTACAACTACGTGCTGGGTTGTTGAGTCGTCGTCCCCGTCCTGGTCCGGCTTCCCTACCTTTGCACGGGTCCTTGCGCCGTCGTTCGGAGTTCTTGTGATGACTGCGATCTTCGCCGGTGCCGCGTCGCGTTATTTTGGCGGGCGGGGCTAACCCTTGTAAGCCGAGGCGCGTTATCTCTCTTGACCGGTTAGAACGATCCTATCGTATGGCTGCGCCGGGCATTATGAGGTCGGCGCGCCACATCAATTGCTAAGGAGTGAGGACGTATGAGAAAACGAGTACTTCTGATTGTGGGCGCGCTGGCTGCGGCGCTCAGCGTGAGCATCGGCGCTGTAGCAGTGATGGCTCAGGTGTCATCGTCGGACAGGCACACAGACGGGACCACGATTACAATTCAGAGCCTCGTCTCAAGGGTCGCAGAGATTCTGGACGAGGACGAGGACACGGTGCAGGCCGCATTTGATCAGGCTCGCGACGATATGAGGGGAGACCTCAAGGCCGCCCACCGGGCTGCACTTGAAGAGAGGCTTGATGCGGCCGTCGAAGATGGAGACATCACTCAGGAAGAGGCGGACGAGTACCTGGAGTGGTACGACTCTGCGCCGGATGATCTGGGCATTGGCGGGATGAAAGGCCGACATTATGGCGGCTTTGGATTCGGCCATCATCGTGGGTGAAAGTAGCCCAACAAAACGTCAGTAAGGATCTGTAACGCCTCCCCTCCCTGACCTCGTTTTCTTTGAGGAGTGTCGCCGGGTTGCCGCCTCGGCGTGAGGGAATCGTCGTTGCCGGTTGGGAAAGGCTTGATCCGCGACGTATCAGGCTTCTTCGTCTGGGACGCGGAGGCCGGGAGTGTATCCGCTTTCCTCAAGGAGAGCGCGGATTGGCATGCTGATCACGGATGCAATGCGGGCGTCCGGGTGGGAGCGCATATATGACTGAACGATGGCGTAGCCAATGGCGTGGCCTGTCCAGATCGGAACGCGATCGCCATCGCCAAAAAGGTAGCGGCGTATCTCCTGGGGGTCCGTATCGTCCAGGCGTCGCTCCACCTGCGGCCAGACAGCGCGCTCAATGTCCGGCGTTAGCGCGGTGGTCCAATGCGGGTGATGCTGCGGAATGATGCCGCCGGCAAAGGTGTCCGCCAGACCCTCGCTGAGCATAGCGTCCAGCAGCGTGTCCGGCTCATCGTTCTTGATGTAGATCATGCGCCCGCCCGTCAGCCCCCTGGGGAAGAGCCGATTCCGCACCAGGTGGACGTATTCATGCGCGGTCGTGTACGCCAGCGTCTCTCTCCATTGATGGGCCGGCCACAGGAATAGTAGCGTCGTGTGGGCCCCGAGGCTGACGCCGTTCACATACTGCATGGCCTGTGCCAGCCCGCGGCTCTCGCCGTCGCCCATGAGGATCACGATTCTCGCCGATAGATCCGGCCTCGGCAGCGCCTCCGAACACCGGATCAACGTGTCCTCGATGATGCCGCGCGGCGATGCGGCATCGGCCGCGTTGACTGCGCGTATGAACGCGTTAAGGTCAGGATCGCCCGTCTGGGTCATCGTCCAACGCTCGCCGATGTCTATGAATGAGCCATCGGCTCCCGCAAGCAGGCGACGAATATAGAGGCGGAGCCGTTCTTTGAAAGCGTCCATCGGCGGCTGCTCAACCTGATTGAGCGCCTGATCCGCAAAGTGTCCCTCAAGCCGGTAGGCCGGCACGACGGTCATTTGTCGGGGGATTCGCCGGCCAGTCATGGCCGCGCCCGTCTTCTAATCGGCAGGCAGCCCAGCGACACGCCTTTGGCCCTAGCTCAGCGCGCCAGAGGCCTCGTATTGGTCAAGCTCGGCCTCTGAGAGGCCAAGGACTTCGGCGAGGACCTCGCGGGTATGTTGGCCGGGCGTGGGGGCGCCCCGGCGTATGGCGCCGGGCGAGTCGCTGAAATTCACAGTCATTCCCGGATGTTCAAGGCGGCCCGGCACAGTGTGGTTAACCTCCACGATGTAGCCGCGGGAGCGGAGCTGAGGATCTCTGTAAAGATCCTCGCCCGTTGCGACAGCCCCTGCAGCGACATTCGCGCGCTGACACGCGTACATCACCTGATGGGCGGAGCGTGTTCGAGTCCACGCGGTGATCTCCTCGTCGAGGGCGTCATGGTTGGCCTGCCTGTCGGCGAACGTGGCGAATCGGGGGTCATCGATCAACTCAGGGCGGCCCATGACGGCGGCGAGGGCTTTCCAGGACGCGTTGCCATCATCAGGGCAGGAAATGGAGCACCAACGATCGCCGCCGCCGCAGGCGTAGATTCCCTGCGGAGCTGCGTTGGGGTCTCGATTGCCCCACGGCGCTACGGGATCGGAGCTGAATTGCATCTCAAGGAAGGCCAGGCCAATGACGGCAGCGGCGGCCTGGAACTGAGGTATCTCGACGAATTGACCCTCCCCCGTGCGATCCCGGTGGTGGACAGCCGCCATGATGGCGAGTGCAAGGTTGCCGGCGGTGATGAAGTCTGGGTAGGCATTCTTGGCTCTCGCGGGCCACGGGGAGCCCGGCTGCGCCCACAGGTAACCCAGGCCGGTGAATGACGTAAGGCATTGACCGACGGCGACAAAATCCTTCATCGGTCCCGCCGCGCCGTACCCGGGACAGCTGACCATGATGATGTTGGGGTTGACCTCTCGCAACGCTTCATAGGCGATGCCGAAACGTTCCATCGCGCCCGGGGCGTTGTTTTCGACGACGACATCCGCCTTTGCAGCGAGACGCTTGAACAGATCTTGCCCCTCCGGCATGTGGAGGTCTATGGCGATGGACCGCTTGTTGCGATTGTTCTCTCCGTAGCTGGCGTTTGTGTTGCGCCACGCCACGGGATTCTCCTCGCGGTCAAAAACGCGTCCGTCAGGGAATCGAGTCGATTCCACCTTGACGACGTCTGCGCCATAGTCGGCAAGAAAGCGGGTGCCGAACGGGGCGGCCCATACACGCTCAAAGGCGAGGATGCGCAGACCAGCAAGCGGCAGAGACTCCGGCTCGCTCCCGCCATTGCTCACCCGGGTTCCGGTGACGCTCCGCTCTGCAGGACGCCTCGACGCGGCCTCTGAAAGAACCTCCGCCGTGTGCTGGCCCAACATGGGCGCGGGACGTCGCACGGCGAGAGGTGTGCCATGGTACACGGCCGGCCCGGCGGGCATCTTAATTTCCCCATGAACAGGGTGCTCCAAAGGAGACAGGAAATCGTATGCCACGGCGTGCGGGTGCTCTGCAAGATCACGTGGCGAGTTGGCGGGGGCGATCGTGACGTGCTTCTCCGATCCCACGCGCAGATACTCTTCCGCAGTCAGCTTGCGAATGAACGCCGCCGCTTTGGCGTTGATCATGTCAGACAGGCTATCGCGAGCACTGAGCTCCTCCAGGCGCGGTTCAAGCAACTCTGGGTCATCAATCCATGCCGCGAGCGCCTGCCACTGTCGCGGCGTCGTCAGGGCGAGCTGCACCCACTGGTCGTCGGCTGTCTGGAAATACTGGGTGGGCCCGTTTGTGCCGCGACTGCCCCGTCTTGGCGAAACCTCTGTCATAGAGGAATAGCGAACCAGATTCATGTTCATATGGGCCAGGGCCTCCATCATGGAGACATCGAGGCGCTGCCCGCGTCCACTCGCGCGGCGATGCCGCAACGCAATGACCGTGCCGAATGCGGCGTGAATGGAGCTCATCTGATAGGACTGGTAGCGGGGCATTGTCGTGGGCGGTCCCTCCGGCTCGCCCTCGGAATAGATCGTGCCTCCCATGGACGTTACGGCGATATCCGCGCCCAGAAAGTCCCGGTATGGACCGGTTTGACCAAAGGGCGAGACAGAGGTCATGACGATGCCTGGATTTATCTCAGCGAGCGCCTCATAGCCCAGATCCAGGGACTCCATGCGCCCGGGCGCGCCAGACTCCAGAACAACATCGGCCGTCTTGACGAGGTCGCGGAATCGGGCGCGCCCGTCTTCGGCTTCAAGATCAAGCACGATTCCACGTTTGTTGGCGTTGAAGAGGACAAAGTAGAGACTGTCATCGGGCCCCGGAGAATCATTGGCGGCGTGATTGGCGAATGGGGCGATCCGGCGCGATAGGCTGCCTGACGGCGGCTCGATCAGGATGACATCCGCTCCCAGATCGGCAAGTAGCCGGCCGCACGGCTGAGCCTCGGGGCCGGAGAGATCCAGCACGGTAATTCCGTCAAGGGCGCCCACGCTTCCGGCAGACTGTGTCATGTCTTTTCTTCCTCCCCAATACATAAGGGGACAAGGTGTTGCCTCAGAATAGGAGCGGCAGGGACGGGCGTCAACGCAGCGCATTCAGACAACTTAGGCGGCACGCAGGCATCGCTCGAATGGCCCTCGGCCGGATTGGCCACTGGGTCATTCTTGTCCAAGTGCATTACACTGTGTTCTTAACGTGGTTGGGCTGCGCGCCGCCGGTTGGCGCGAGCTATTTTCACCGTTGGTTGGCGGCCGTGGCGAGTCTGCAGGAGGACACTGATAGTGAATCCGATGCGGGGCCTGACGCTGGCGGGGGTCGCCCTGTTGACGCTAGTTGGCGTTTTCGACTTTTCCGGACAGGACTACGTGCAGCGCGACCTCTGGACCGTCTATACGACTGACACCACGAGCATAGCTAGCTGGCACCTCACTGAGGGATACCAGGACAAGCACGGCCGAATGTGGTTCGCCGGACGGGATAACGGCGCCTCTCTGTATGACGATGGCGCCCTGGCGACGTATAACGCCACAAACAGCGAGATCAAGGCCCAGGCAACATCGTTCGTCGATGGCCCGCAGGACGGAGTTTGGGTCGGCACGGCCGAGGGCATCGCCGTTGCCTCGGATCGAGGCTGGGCCCGCCTTGATGAGGGCGACAAGCTCGGTCTCGATTCAGAGTACATTTCGGCGCTCTATCTCGACAGCCAGGGCCGCCGATGGGTTGGAACATGGGGCGACGGAGTCCGGGTATTAGAAGACGGCGAATGGACATCGTACGAACTAACGGACGGCTTGCCCAATGAGTACGTCTGGACATTCTATGAAGACTCGTCAGGCAAGATATGGGTCGGTACAAAGCACGGTGTCGGCGTGTTCGATTCGGAGGCGGGGTGGACCGCCTACACAACGGAGAACAGCGGTTTGGCGGCCAACGAGACGCGCGCGTTCCTGCAGGCCGAGTCCGGCGACATTTGGATTGGCGGCTACGGCGGCGGCGTCAGTGTGCTTAAGCAGGACGGCGAATGGCGAGAAGACCCCTACACAATCGAGACCGGCCTCGCTTCAAACTTTGTCACTGCGCTGACAAGCCAGACGCTCGATGACGAGGCAGGCGACGCCTCCGAGCTTATTTGGATTGGATCCGAGGCAGGTCTGGTAAGTTTTGACGGCGAGACCTTCTCCGAACCCATGCAAGTGATAGGCAAAAAACTGTCTCACCATTTCATTGAGGACCTGCACGTTGATGACGAAGGTCTGCTGTGGATCGTCACTTTCGGCGGCGGCGTGACCATGTATGACGGCGATACGTGGGAGTACCTCTTCCCGAGCGAAACCGGCTTGCCGGCGAATAACGTGTACGGGCTACTAGAGGACAGCGCCGGCAATATCTGGGTCGGCACCTCGCGGGGCGTCGCCAAGTTTGACGGACGCGCGTGGGAAACCTTTATACCGGACAACAGCGGCCTTGCGTACCGATACGTGAACGGCCTTGCGGAGGATCGAGACGGCAATATCTGGATGTCGACACTGAGCGGCGGATCCGTGTATTCGAACGGAGAATGGATAGAGTACGACCGATTCGGCGGAGGAGCCGGCGAGCAGGTCATACCAAGCAACACTCTATTCAATATTTTCTATGACAGCCAGGATCGCGTATGGCTTGCGACGGGACTCGGCGCAGCCGTTCTGGAGGACGGCGAATGGACGCTCTATGACCGGGGCGACGGCCTGAACACGAACATCATTAGCGTCGTCGCTGAGGATTCTATGGGCCGCATTTGGCTGACGCATTGGCAGGGCATCAATGTCCTGGATAACGGCATCTGGAACAGCATTCGGACGGAAAACGCCGACATCAGGACGGATCTGGTTTTTGCCTCTGCTGAGGACAGTCAGGGCCGGATGTGGTTTGGAACACTCGGAGATGGAGTGGCCGTTTACGATGGGCAGCGCTGGACCAAGTTCAACCGGAGCAGCGGCGCGCTCACCAATGATTTTGTGCGTTCCTTCGTGGAGGACGAGGAAAATGGTCGCCACTGGGTTGGGACGGACGGCGGTCTAAACGGGATTGTCAACGACAAGTTGTGGATGGTCTTCACGGCGGAGAACACTCCCCTGCCTTCGAACAGAATCAATGAGATGCTGCTGGACAGCAATGGGGACCTGTGGATCGGCACGGAAGGCGGCGTGGCCGTCTTCCGTACCGGAGGTTCGGACTTCCCGCTTCTGAACCAGGAAGGCACGTTCTACCCGTGGGAAGATGCGACAGCGAGAGAGATTCTGCCGTCACAGTTTGTATCGACATCCTGACGATTAAGGCCTGGGGGCAATTGCCCGATGGTCAGGCCTGGTAAACCGCAGGCCGGGCGCCCTTAGCCCTGATCAGCGTCAACGAGTTCCTTCGGCTTGGCGGACCTCCCGTTTGAAGAGCGGCTGGACGCACCGCTTGTTGTGCGACGTCGGCGCTTTCTGACCGGCTCCTTGCTCATCCACAGATCCTCCTGCTTGAGGAGATCCGGCGTCAGGAGCGTGCGGACGTCCGCCGTCTGCCACAGATCAGGGGACTGGTTGGATTCAAATGTAACCACCTGAACGTATTTGCCGATATTCTTCAGCGTCTGGATTGCGTAAGCGAAATCGCCGTCTCCAGACACAAGCACTGCCATGTCGTAGTAGTCCTGCCAGGCGTACTGGAGCAGATCCGTGGCCAGCATGATGTCCACGCCCTTTTCCACGACCTGTCCGTCCCGGAATCGCGTAGTCCCAAAGCGGGTTTCCACGTACGGGATCTGGTACAGGGCCTGCAGGAACTTCTGCTGCTGCTGATGCTCGGCAGGGCGCCGCTTCTCATCCTGGATGATGTTGTAGTAGTACGTACGAAACAGTGGACGCTCGCCAGCTATCCATTGAATGAACGCCGCAAAGTCGAGATCGGTGCGACCGCAGGACTGCTCAAGGGCGTGATATAGGTTGCTGCCGTCGATAAATATAGCGATGCGCTCTGCGCCGTTCCGCCACGTTCGATTCGGATCTGTGGGCGCTGTGGGTGTTGCTGTCGTCTCGGGTGCCGTGGGTTGCCTCCTAAAGTGTCTGACCGACTTGGGTAATTCAAACCGTTTCAAAAACGGCTTTGAACCAGTATACCGTACTGCCGAATTCGCCATTGCAGTCTAGGGTCTCGCCGGTCCTTGGATGACCGTTGATCTGCCCGCGTCCCGATGCGGGGGCGTGCGCACAGAGGCGTAAGGCGAGTGGCGCGCCAGGCCAGGTCAGGCGCTACGGGGAGACGGCAAAGGACGCGACGGAAATGTCGCGGGCGCCGTCCGGGTCCGAGAACTCCACGATGGATGAAAGGCCAACCCATGTCGGAGAGCCCGGATAGTAGGCGACCACATCGCCATGGCTGATGTTCATATGGGCGTCCCAGTGGCCGAGGGCGACGTAATCACGCCCGCAGTTAGCGATTTCATCCGGATAAATCGGGTAGGAACGGCCGGCATCCGCAGGCTCTCGCACGTAATGGCCATGTCCGATGGCGATCTGCCACGGCTCCGGCCCCCGCGGCGGAGGCTCCTTAAGAGGGAAAAGCCCGACATCGTCATAGCT
Source organism: Dehalococcoidia bacterium (assembly GCA_965237465.1). Lineage (GTDB taxonomy): Bacteria > Chloroflexota > Dehalococcoidia > UBA6926 > UBA6926 > VXMO01. The sequence goes on along the minus strand of OZ250138.1, from coordinate 1,203,171 downwards.
GACGTGCGGCTTGCCCCAGACGGCCAGTCCCAACTCCGGGTACGTGACAGTCTCTCCCTCGGCGTTTTTGATCAGATAGACGTTGGGCGTGCGGCCTTCCAGATCCATGCGCCAATAGACGGATGACTGATCCAGCGGGTCATGATTTCCCGGCAGGATGACTGTCGGCATGGGGAGGCGCTCAAGCTGCTCCATTACGTATTCCGCGATGTCCGCCTTGATGCGGTTGTGGTCGAAGAAGTCGCCCGCGATGAGCACGGCGTCCACCTTTTCTTCAAGGGCGCGATCCACGACGATCTTGAACGCCCGCAGGCACTTGCGTGGCTTGGGCGACCAGCGTTCCGTGAACGCGCCTATGTGGACGTCCGACGTATGGAGGATTCGGACTTTGTCTCTGGTCATGCTTGCTCGCCGCGCTTCGCCCTCAGGCGCTCTCGTAGCAACTCATGGGGTGCCGGGGGAGGGACTCGAACCCACACTCCCTTTTAGAGAAGCGGATTTTAAGTCCGCCGCGTCTGCCATTCCGCCACCCCGGCATGGAGTCAGACTTGAGCGGAAGTATACCAAGCATAGGGCGCGTTCGCACGTTCAGGCCCATGCGAAGCCGCTTGCCAGCATTCGGTCCGGCGGCGCCTCTACGGCTAGCACGGTAGTATCGTGACAGCTTGCCATTCGGCTCACTGTCATCTCGTTTAGACGGCCACGCGGCGCATCGATTGGCGCGCCATCACTTGCGGCTGAGAGAGCCAGAGCGTGTCGGGAGGCCAATGGCCGAAAGGCCTCAGGCAGCCTTGGACTTGTTTAGCATTCGGGCGAGCCTGCTCTTGCGGCGATCCACATTCTTGCTGTGGAGCGTTCCCTTGCCTTTGGCCCGGTCAAGGGCAACGACGGCCTGCTTGACCGCATCTTGCGCGTCCTGGGAGCCGACTGCAACGGATTCACGGGCGTGACGGATCAAGGTCCTGATAGTCCGGTTGCGGTGTCGATTAACCTCGCGCCGCTTGAGTGAACGCCGAAACGCCTTTGCTGCCGATATTCCCTTGGCCACCTTGCGGGTTCTCCTTCGTCTGTCTCGTTTTCGTTCGTTAGGTCGGAGGGCCTAATGATCTGCGATAGTCCGTTCCGACTGCGAGGCCTTAGTCGCGGTTTGTCGGGTCGCGCGGGCCGGTCGTGATGACGTCCGATAGACGCTCATGACGCCCGGGAGGGCCTCTAGCCGGGACAACATGCGACTCACCTGCGGCAGGCCGCTTGCCTCAACCGTAAGGGTTATCGTAACTGTACGATCCGTATTGTGTCTATCTCGCACTCCCGTGATGTTCAGGTGATCGGCGGAGACAAGGGTCGTGATGTCTCGCAGCAAGCCCACTCTGTCCTGGGAAATGATGACGATTGTCGAGGGGTACTGCTGCTCAAAGGCCGGCCAACTGATTTCCATCAGGCGCTCCGGCTCATCCTCGTTTCGGATGTTGCGGCAGTCGCTTCGATGCACAGTGACGCCGCGTCCCCTGGTGACGTAGCCGATGATCTCCTCGCCGGGCATCGGCCGGCAACAGCGCGCAGACCGCGCGGGCGTTGCCCCCAAGCCTTGCACGTTAACGCTCAACATTCCACCGGAAGGCCGGACAGTAATGACGTCCGGCTCCTCCTTGGGAGGCGCAAGCCGGGCGGCGATCTGATTGGCGCCCACCTGTCCTGTGCCCAGGGCGAGGATGAAATCGTCGCCGGACTGGTAACCAAATAGAGTCGCGAGTCGTTCCGGATCCAGCGAAATGCCCAGGCGGCGCGTCTCCTTCTCCAGAGACTGGCGCCCGCGCGCGGCGCTCTCCGAGCGTTCTTGAAGTCGGAACCAGTGGCGTATCTTTGAGCGCGCCAACTCGGTTCGGACGTAGCCGAGGTCCGGGTTCAGCCAGTCAAGGCTCGGGCCCTTTGGAGCCTTTGAAGAGACGATTTCAATGGTATCGCCGTTCTGGAGCGTGTAGCTGAGGGACACCATGCGCCCATTGACCTTTGCCCCGGTTGTGCCATAGCCGAGATCGGTGTGGATGCGGAAGGCGAAATCAAGCGGGGTGGCGCCTGCAGGCAGCTCTCTGATCTCTCCCTTAGGCGTGTACACGTAGACCTGGTCAGCGAGGATATCCTGCTTGAGCTGGTCTACGAATTCCTGAGCGCCAATCACGTCACGCTGCCAATCAAGCAGCTGCCGAAGCCACGTGATGCGTTCATCAAACTGTCCGGTCTCAGCCACGCCTTCCTTGTACCGCCAGTGGGAGGCGATGCCGTACTCCGCTGTTTGGTGCATGGCCGGCGTGCGTATCTGCACCTCCAGCGGATCGCCCTCCGGCGTCAAGACGGTCGTGTGGAGCGACTGATAGCCGGTCTCCCGCGGGTTGGCGATATAGTCATCGAATTGGCCGGGCAGGGGCCGCCAGAGTCCGTGCACGATTCCGAGAATGGCGTAGCATCCCTGGACGTCCGGCGCAATGATGCGGATGGCTTGCAGGTCATTGATGTCCTCAAAGCGGCGGCCCATCTGCTCGTACCGCTCCATCTTCTGGGCGATACTGTAAATACTCTTTGTTCGGCCAGAAACCTCAACGCCCCCGTACCCATTCTCTTTGAGCGTGTCCGTTAAGATGCGCAGCTCTTTCTGGACGCCCCTCTCCCGCTCCGTCAGCCTGGAGGCAATCAGATTTGCCACCTGTCTATGGCGCTGCGGTTCAAGGTGAGAGAAAGCCAGATCGCTCAGCTCCCACTCGATGCTGTAGATGCCGAGGCGGTGGGCCAGCGGCGCGTAGATGTCCCGCGTCTCCAGTGAAATGCGCTGTCGGCGGTCGTCGGAAAGCGCGCCAAGCGTTCTCATGTTGTGGAGCCGGTCAGCCAGCTTGATGAGCACAACTCGCACGTCCTGCGCCATCGCGATGAACATCTTGCGCAGGTTCTCCGCTTGAAAGACGCCGGCGTTCGTGGGGAGCATCGGGCGGGGATCGGCCCCGCCTGCTGTTTGCTGGGGCTGCTCGGACAACCGCGAGAGTTTTGTGACGCCGTCCACAAGACCGGCCACATCGCCGCCGAACTGCTCGCGCACCTCATCAAGCGTAATCGGAGAGTCCTCAACCACGTCATGCAGCAGCGCCGCCTGGAGCGTGGGCGTATCCAACATCTGCAAGTCAGTGAGGATGAGCGCCGTCTCAAGTGGGTGGCAAACGAACGGCTCGCCGGACTTACGGAACTGGCCGTCATGCGCACGCTCAGCCGTCTCGAAGGCGGCGCGCAGCAGCGTGATTCGGTCTCCCGGCATCAACTGCTCGCGCAGTCGCGCCTCCAGCGCCTCAAAGGTGATGGCGTTCGGCGCCGCGCCTCGTTGCGCTTCGACTGCTAGCTGTTCACTAGTCATAACAGAGACAGTGTAACGCTTGGCGTGACACCTACGACACAAGCCACGCTGAGCACGTTCATACTCGCTGGCGGTCTTTTTGTTGATTGTGCTGTTGGCCCTCTGCCTGCTTTCGTACGGCAGATTCTACAGAGGCTTCCGGCATTAGCCCCTGAACAGGTCTTTGACCTTTGTCAGGAATGAGCGAGTGCCGCCGCGCTCCATGAATTGCGCCCACCGTTCCTCAGCGGAAGAGGAACGTTTGAGGTCCTGGACGCGCTGCCCCATCATTTCCAGGACCTTCTTCTCCTCGCCCTCGTCGAGCCAGTAACCGTGCTGGTTCTTGCAGTGGTCAATGGGCAGGTTGTGGGCCCGGTAGTTGAAGGTCTCCATGACCTCGTGGCAGCTGGGACACGATATGTCGCTTTCTCGGCGGGAGTATTCCATCAACCCCTTGCGATCATCTTCATCCATGGCATGGTCCTCAAGCTGGTCCATTTCATGGAAATCCAGCCAGAGGCCCTTGCATTCGGGGCAATGGTCAACTTCAATTCCCTTGAACGTCTTTTCGGTCAGGGCGACATCACAACGTGGGCAGTTCAATCTGTTTCCTCACTGGATACGCGATAATTCGGGTCGTCTGGCAAGGGTAGCATAAGCGGATTCAGAGAGCAGGCAAGATCAGGTTATCAATGCGCCGACGCAGAGATGTTGGATGGGATAGGGGCCGGTTGCCCCGCTAATTCCTTGCAGGCTGCGTCGACGGCGGGATACCGGGAGTGAATCGGTAGATTGTGGCTCCGGCCCTGTGGCGGGGGACCGTTAAGGGGCGGCCATGGCTCGCGCAATCCGGCGGCTATGCTATGGCGCGGGAAATACAAGGAGAGGCCGAGAGACATTGAGCGCGAGCAACGTGAAGGAAGGACTTCTGCCGCACGGTGTGTGGCCGGGGCGCTGATAAGCGACGGCAAAGTGCTGCTGGCCAAGAGGTCACAACTAAGGTGGTTTCATCCGGATGTGTGGGACCTGTTTGGGGGCCCTGTCGAGGGAGAAGAGTCCGCGGAAGATGCGTTGCGGCGCGAGGCATTTGAGGAACTTCAGGTAGAGATTGAGTCGTTCCGCTTGCTTGACACGGTTCATGATCCAGTTGAACCGGCTGATATCATGGTCTTCGCCATCTCAGCATGGAAGGGTGAACCGATCAACGCGGCCCCGGAGGAACATAGCCGGATCGGTTGGGTTCCAGTTGGCGAGCTGCCTAATTCTGCCGTGCTTGATGTCTATGGAGGGCTCATTGTGCAGCCAACTGCCATGAACCCCGACGATTCTTCCTGCTAGTCACACAAGAGGCGGATGGACGACAACACGGTCAAAGAATGACAGGCCACATGCCAGCAGCGGTCGACGCGCGAGTGTCGATTAGGAGACAGGACGTCGATCTGTCCGCCATGCTCAACTGCGAGCTGGACATCGTCAACGTCTGCGCGAACAGGGTCCAAGAAGGGACTGACTCGTCAGTCCCTTCTTGGAGAACGCTCAAGCGCATCGCCGCGGATAGCCAGATAGACGCCGAATAACAAGAGGGCGCCGCCTGGCAACGCCGTCCATGCCGGAATCTCTCCCAGCACCGGAATCGCAAGCAGTGCTGCGAGGACCGGCTCTACACGCACCGCGAGCGTCACGTTGACCGCCGGCATGTAACCCAATGCCCAGTTCAGCAGTGAGTGGCCAACAACCTGCGGCCCCAGCGCCGCCATCGCCATCCAAAAATACGATTCCGGAGGGAGGCCCAGCATCGGCGCGCCGCTCGCCACAGCCCCAACAAGCAAAGCCACCGCCGCGACACCGTAGACAATGGCGATATAGGGCAGTGTGGGGATGCGTCCGCGCACCCGCCGACCAATAAGCAGGTAGCCTCCGACGGCAATCGCTCCAGCAAGAGCCAGCGCATCCCCGAATAGCCGCCGGTCGCCCTCAGCCCAATCGCCCGCCGCGATGACGATCCCGCCTGCGATGCTGGCGACGATGGCGAGCGTTGTTAGCCATCCCAGCCTGTCAGAGAGGTACACGTGGCCCGCGACGGCGACGAACACGGGCGTCGTCGTCACCAACAGAACGGAGCTCGCGACGGATGTATGGGATAGCGACGTGATCCATAGGGCGAAGTGCGCGGCGAGAAACAGTCCGGAAAGGGCGAGCAGTAGGAAGTCCGCCCTGCGGATAGTGTTGAATTGACCGCGCGCGCCGCTTGCCGCCACGACGCCAATGACGATGGCGGCGATGCACATGCGATATGCCGCCACTGTGAGAGGAGGCGCGTCCGCAAGCCTGATGAAGATAGCGGCCAACGAGATGCTGAGCACGCCGACGCCGACGCCAACGTAGAGCTTCACACCGCCTACGATACGCGCCCCCACGAGGGTCTGTCAGTGGTGGGGAGTGGCCTCTAAACAGCCAGCCATGCCCAACTTGCTTGCGTCAATTCCTCGAAGGCCGTTACGCCCTCATCTACCATGCCGCTGCATGACGGCTTGTGCGGCTTCGTCGAGTCCTGGCAGCAGGGTTTCTCGCGCCACACCGAGAAGCTGCAATTCATGTAGAATGTTTTCCTTATTCTTGGCCGGGATTCGGAATTTGTAGTATTCGTAGACTGGTGTATCACAATTCTATTCTCGGATGTGGGTCGGCTCAAAGCGCTGATGAAAGGCTGAAACAAGAAAAGCTCCTGACTGAGCTCTGACACGTTCGAAAGACTGTTCCGGCTCTACAACGAATACCTTGTACAGATCCCGAGGGTCGATCCTTTCCTTGAAATGCGGCTTCTCCCACCCTATGTAATGATAAAGACGGGTTAAGAACTCGTGGTAACTGCTGTAGAATCGCATAGGCAGCTTTCGTCCCAGCCGCTGCACATTTTCCATTATGGCTTCCGCACGCTTCCCCAGGATTATCTCTTGCTCAATGAAAGGAAGCTTGGCGAAGCTGGTGACAACGCTAATTGAATCGCTGTCAAAAGCCTTTACCATGTGTCTTGGCACAACAAAGACGTGGAGGACGCCATCCTTGTCACTGATGCTGCTTTGAGAAGAGAAATCATGACAAGCTGAAAATAGGGCGACCAACGGGTTTCGTGTTATATCGAGCAATCATGTCTTTAGTCCGTGATGTTGAGCGAGTACCCATTGCGATAGAGCCGACGTTATTTGGTTGAACTCCCCTGGCCTGCGAGACATCAGATCGAGCAGCATCTCGCCCTCTCTACCCCGGATATCTGGTTGTTGGGGAGAGGGAGTTCTCGCTGAGGATGGTCTTAGCTCCCATGTGGCGAGGACCTCTCCACGGAAGTAGAGCAAAGAAGCTTCGATATCCGTTTGCTCTGGTGGTGGATTGTAATGCTGTGTAAGGCAATTTGCTATCTCTATCAACTCTCCAACACTTCCCACCTGATCCGCCAACAGGGAAGGTCCCGCTGTCTTGGGTTCGGAATGTTCATACAGAATTGCTTCCCAGGGCTCGGTGCTCGACAGGTCTGCGCCTGCAAGAACCGAATCTCTCAAGTCGGCTTTCTTGATGCTTGCGCTTACAAGATTCGCTCCAGCGAAACTGGCTTGTCTAAGGTTGGCATCATCCAAGCAAGCTCCGCTAAGGTTAGCCCTGGCGAAATTCGTGCCGACAGCGCTCGCGCTATTGAGTTTGGCCGCGAGAAGAATAGTGGCCGAGAAATTGGCCATTGAAAGTGTTGCCCCGCGAAGATCGGCGCTTGCGAGGCTAGCTCCCTGTAGCTGAGCCTCCGTAAGGTCCGCCTTTGCAAGATTGAGTCCACTCAGGTTGGCGTTGCGGAGAGACGCATTCCGCAGATTTATGCCTTCCAGTGATGTACCAAGGTGAATTGACGCAGGACTGTAGGAAGGCCCTTGAAATATTGCGGGAAGATTGGCTCCCTCAAAGTCGGGCCAGAACTCGCTTTGTTCACGCCGTGCATTCCAAGCCGCAACGCCTTCACGGATCCAAGCAATATGGTCTGTATTTGCCATGATGTAGTCCGATGATCTTCCTGCTTTGGTCTATCTCGCGATATTTGTACCATCTCCTACGTTAGCCCAACAAGGGCAGGAACGGCGTCAGCAGTCAGGGGGACATACGGCCCTGATGGGAACCCTACCTAAGCAGCCTTTCGCCTAAGTCCGCGATTTTCTTTTCGATCCGCTTGGATGCGCTCACATGGTCTGGTGAGTTGGCCACCGCCTTTCGCGGTTGGGCAGCCTTCTTTGGGACGGTCGCCGAATTCTTGGACGTCTCACCGGCCATTGTGTTACCTCCAACTTGCGCTTCGCGCGGCTGAATCGTACAGGAGAGATCCGAAAGTCAAATTATGGTGGGATATCCTGAACTCGAACCAGGGACCTCAGTCTTATGAGGACTGCGCTCTAACCACCTGAGCTAATGCCCCATCAACGGATCAATGGCTTGGCGCGGCGCCAATTCGCTTTCGACAGCGCGTCGCAACGAGTAGCCGCGGCCCCATCTTGCTCCGGGCTCGTCGGCCCGCGAGACGGGGGCCGACGGTCCGAAGAGGGATGCGCTATCCTCGCCAATCCGCGGGCCCTTCTGCAGGTACTAAAGCGTCTCGAACAGATATGAGCAGTGGCCCGGGACATTGCATCGCGGGCTGCTGAGTCGACCTCATAGTGACCGGCTGCCCAATCGGCTGCCTCCGCAGATCCTGCCTCAGAAGGCTGCCAACTGTCACACGTCCTCGCGGACAGTGCGCCCTAGGATCCCGAAAGCCCTTGACCCCAGTCATCGGGGACGAACACCCCGCGCATGACTTTGTCGAACCTGTCGGCGAGAAACGGGGCCAGCATCGACTCGTCGATCTGGCGGACGATTTCCGGGTATTCCTCCCCCAGATCGACGACTTCATATACCTGCAGACCAAAGATGCCTGACAGGAGGAGGAAGGCAATCGACATTGCCCATACTATCCTCAGCAGCCGGTTGGCCCTGTTGCCCGCGGGAATAGCCTGCAGCCGCCGCCAGCAAAAATAGAGGAGTGTCGACCCACGATGGTCATCGCGATTATCGCGATGACCATCGCTGGGCCATTGTTCCCTCCGTCGTCGAAGAGTCCCTGTAGCGCGTCCAAGGCCGGTCCGGCGTAACGCTTGGCTAGAACCACGCCAGCGGCCGTCACGATGGACAGCGCCACCAACCTCAAGGCCCCCTGGAGAAAGCCCACTAACCCGGCTGTTGCCAGGACCAGAATGATCGCCAGATCAACCCAGTTCATCGACTCTCATTAGCCATCTGAAAGCCCGGCTCCCTCGCCCTTTCCAGTAGAAAGGCAGTCCGGATCCCGCGGAGAGACTACGCCGAGTATGCGCCCCTGGGTATGTGGAACGTATAGCTGACCCCACCCCTGTAGAGGCCCAAAACGCAATTCATACTATGGCAGCAACACTCCAATGCTGAGCCGACCGGCTATCAAGAGGAAGACGGGCGGCTCCCCAGGTGGCTACCTCAGCGGCCGCGGGGACGACTAGCCCGAACCCCCGTGGAGACCTGAGCGGAGCCTAAGACATCTATTGGGGAGGTTGCCGACGTGCGGGTGGCGGGCGCCCTGAAGGCCGGGTTGGCAATAGGGTGAGGCTTTTTGGGAAGTGGGGGGCCTGAGTGGACGGTAGACAGAACCATTTTCGAGATGTGGTTGGGCCTGGGATGCTCACCAAGGTCTGCTACTATTTGATTGAGACAGGGAGCCATGGTCACCCCCGCCCATGGCTGACGGGATTCTGCTGGAGCAGCCTGCATTCGGAGGGAAGAGACAGCGTAGTTGCTGGAAGGCAAAGTGGCATTGATCACCGGCGCAGCTCGAGGCATAGGCCGCTCCATAGCCGGGGCTTTCGCCGGCGAAGGGGCCCGGGCCATAGTAACTGGACGAGCCATGGAGCGGGTTACGCGGGCGGCCGACGAGATACGCGCCGGAGGTGGGGAGGCGGAGGCATTCGTTCTGGACGTGACCAGGCAGGATGACGCAGTTCGGGTGGTGGAGCAGGTCATCGGGAAGTGGGGCCGCATTGACCTGCTGATTAACAATGTCGGCGTCTTAACTTATGACACCCCCGTATGGGCCACCACGATGGGGCAGTGGGACGAGATGATGAATACAAACCTGCGGGGGACCTACCTGATGCGCCCCGCGGTCTTGCCGCACATGATGCAGCGGGAGCAGGGCGCCATTATCAACATCGGGTCGTCATCCGGCCGGCTGCCCGATGGCGATTACGGAGCTTACGCGACATCTAAATGGGGCGTTGTTGGCTACACGGCCTCCCTGGGTAACTCTCTCCGTGCCTACGGCATCAGCGTCAATGGCATCAATCCCGACTGGGTGGATACTGATATGGCCCGGGCTTACAATCCTGACGGAGACCCTGAATGGTTAACCAGGGAAGAGGTGGCGCAAGCGCCTTGTACCTGGCGGCGCATGCACCCAAGCTTATGACCGGACAGTTCATTGACCTTTTTCGCGCCTGACTCTCCATCCTGTTGGGCGACGGTCCAGCAATGAGTAACGGCCCTGATTATTCCGAGTCCTTTTACAGGCGTCATGCGCAGCGTTACGCCGAGGTGAGCCGCAACTTCATTCAGTCAGTTTACAGCGATGTCTCCCACCCTGGGCTCCAAGGGGATACCGACTTGATGGACCGTCTGCAGGAACTTGTCCCGCCGGGGAGCCGGGGGCTGGACGCCGGTTGTGGCGCAGGGGCACGGGACGTCTTCTTCTTCTGGCAGAGGGGGTACGACATCCATGGGGTGGATGCCGTGGATGAGAACATCGTAGAGGCGCGCAGGCTTCACCCCGAAATCGCCTCAAGGGTGTCGGTCGCCGACCTCCGCGAGCCCCTCAGCTACCCGGACGCCTCTTACGACTTCGTAGTTTGCAACGCAGTCATCCAGCATATCGAGCCGACCATCGCTTTGGGGACCACCCTGCCGGAATTTGCGAGGGTTCTGAGGACAGGCGGTGTCCTCCAGCTGATGTTCAAGTACGGAAACGGGGCCGCCACGGTCTACGACAGGGACTACGGCGCTGAAAGGACCTTCCAGCTATACGATGTAGATGACGTGTTGGGCATCCTGGAGGAACGGGACTTGAGGGTGATTCCGGCAGAAGGAGTGAAACTGGGAGGAGTCATGTACTTCAAGGACCCCAAGCCCATGGACCATTGCGTCTTTTTCGCGCGGAAGGACGGATGAAGTGAGGGGCTCTTTTTCTCCGAGGGCTGATCAGACGGCTGCATGGCCTAGATGAGCAGTTTGAAAGTTCCCAAAGACCTTCAGGAAATCACGCCCAGCTGGTTGACCAAGGCCCTCAACGGGCGCGGGGAACCGGTCGGCCCATCTGTGACCGGATGCTCGGCTGAGACCATAGCCGACGGCAAGGGTTTCATGAACCAGCTGTTCCGGCTGACGCTTGAATACGACTCCGACTCCACGAACCTGCCGCGCACCGTAATTGCCAAGCTCCCATCGGCAGACCCTCTGCTGAGGATGGTCTTCGACAGGCTAGGACAGAACCGGCGAGAGGTCAGGTTCTACGATGAATTGGCAGACAGCGTCCACCTGGAAACTCCTCGCAGCTACTACCGGGGAATGGATCCAGCCACCGGGGACACCGTTCTGCTGCTGGAGGATATGAGCTACGCCCAGCAGGGCGACAGCTTAGCCGGCTGCTCCATGGAGGAGGCCCGCCGCTGCATAGGCCGGTTGGCCAGGTTCCAGGCATCCTGGTGGGACAGCCCGCTCCTGGACCGTCTGTCCTGGATGCCCTTGAAGGAAGCCGAATCGGGCGCCTACCAGGAGATATACGCCGGCGCGTGGAGGTCGCTGCTGGAGAAGGCCGGCAGCGGAATGCCCCGAGGCCTGCGGCGGTTGGGGGACCGTCTGGCCCCGGAAGTCCGTAGGATAAAGGCCAAGCTCACGACGCCCCCCAGGACAATTGTTCACGGAGACTACCGGCTCGACAATTGCTTCTTCCCCACAACTGCGGGCGCCCAGTCGGTGGTTGTCTTCGATTGGGAGTTCTGTGGAAGAGGCCGCGGCGCCTACGATGCCGCCACCTTCATCAGCGAAGCGTTCCCTCCGCAGCGGCGAAGGGAGGAGGAGTTGGGCCTTCTGGGCGAGTACCATTCCATCCTGGTGGACAATGGGGTCAGGGGTTACACGTTCGAAGAATGCCTGTATGACTACCGGCTCTCGATGCTCGAAATCCTTGTCTTCTGGATAATCACTGGAGGCTACTGCAATTACGAAGGCGAGCGGGCCGCAGCGTACTTGCGCAACTCACTGGAGCGATTCGACGCTGCTGTGTCCGACCTTGCCTCTACCGAAACAGTTGATCTGAAATAGGTGAAGTTGCCAACCCGGCAAGTCGGCAAAGGCCGGGGACGGGCTGACGACTTGCCGACTCAACCAAGCGCAGGAACTATGGCCCCTACAGTGGCCGTCTGTTCGACAACACCGACGCTACGGACATCGAGCACATCGCTTACGATATGCGCCCCTGTCAGGGTTTGTCAGGGGGAGGGAGTGGCCACTGACCATCCACCCGCGTCAAAGTCTGCATCAGTTGCACTAAGGCTGCCACACTCTCTTGATTGCGGAGAGGCAGGGCGGCTCCCTCGCCCCTTCCAGTAGAAAGGCAGTCCGGATCCCGGGAGAGACTATGCCGAGTATGCGCCCCTGGATATGCGGAACGTAGGGCTGAGTCCACCCCTGAATGGCCCATAACGCAACTCATACTGTGGCGGCAACGCCCCAATGCTGAGCCGACTGGCCATGAGGGGGAAGAGGGGGGCTCCCCAATTGGCTGCCTCAGCGGCGGCGGTGACGACCGGACCGAGGCCTGATGAGGCGTTGGAGGAGAAGGGCTGCCACACACGCCGCACTTGAACAGCCCGCTCAGCAGGAACCTGCTCCCAACCCTGGCGGGCCTCTGCACCTATCGGCGCACGATCCTGTATCGCCTACTAGCTGGTGTCTTAGTCCACGATATCTAGCAAGGTTGGAGAATGCCTCTCAGGTGGCACGATTTTCGCCGAGCCCATTACGCGGTGGCAATTGCGCCAAGTCTCTGACGCTACCTCTGAATCCTTGCCCACCTCTTGCGCCACTCTTCAAAGTCAAGCTGGTTGCGAACAAAGACTTGATACTGCTCGGTTTCGTCACTGGTTTGACAGAGTATGGTACGTTCCTCCTTTGGACCAAGAAAGCCTTCCAACTCTCCAGTCTGTAGAACGGGGATTCTCATTCCCTTTGGCCACAACGCCCTAGATTCGCTGTGTATCTCACTTTCACCACGAATTCTAAGTGTCGTAGAATCGTCATCGCGCTCGTGAGCAACCCAGAACCTCTGAAGGGCGTAAGCCGCGCTGTCTGCTCTATAGAAGTAGAATCGTCCGGTTCCACGAGGCTTCCAGTCCGGCGCCACCATCGATTTCTTTCGGTCGTCAAAGATAACAAAGCGAGTGCGATTCAATAGTGTCTGATGATAGTAGAGCTTGTAGTACCCGGCGGCATTGTTGTCGGTACGAATCTCACCACGCGTCCATTCTTCGCGCCTTGCAACTACTTCGCTTGCTTCAGCCACTCTCAGGGTGAACTCAGGAAAGTTTCTGTGATAGAAGGTTTTGTCCATGAATTCGTCCTCGCTCACTGGTAGCCATGCATCGGGTTCCAATAGATATCGCTTGGCTCTTTCCAGCGGTGGCTTGTCTAAGCCAAAACGCTCGCGCCACATTCGCTCTATTTCATGTGGAGGTGCAGTATCCGGTAGCGGAGTATTAGTGTCACCGATGCGCGTGTAGATGTGATGAGCGCGCACCAGTGTACCTTTGGAATGATAGTCTTCAACCAAATAGTATGGCTTGTGTGGCTCATCTTCGATGGCTAGCACATCGAATGACTTGCTGCCGTGTTGAAGTTCTGTTAGGTAGAATGTTGGAGTTCTGGATTGAAAGAACTTACTAGAGTTGTCACGAAAGAGACCGACAATGTCGGCCTGACTTCTGCGGTTCGGTGTGTTGGTTACTGAATGCAGCATGAATGACTGGTCCTCAACCCCAAATACTATGTAACGTGGCCCAGCATAGTCCACGTTGGCAAGGCACAGGACGTCGTGTATTAACTCAGCGCTGTTCTCTTGATGCTGAAACTTGAAATCCCAATGTGGCCCTTCCGTTCTCCTTTCAATAAGGCTTAGAATCGTCGCTAGGAGGGCGTGTTGTTCAGTCATCAAGGCTCCTGTGATTGATAATGATGGTAAGTGCCTACCGCCCCCTATGATAATCCCACAAGCACTGGGAGATCCCTAGGGGGAAGGCTTTGCCATGCAATAGCCGACGGCTGGGTCGGCGAAGATGAAGATCTGGTGGGGCATCCTGGACTCGAACCAGGGACCTCAGTCTTATCAGGACTGCGCTCTAACCACCTGAGCTAATGCCCCATCGGCGGATCTATGGCTTGGCGCCAATTCGCTTTCGACAGCGCGTCGCAACGAGTAGCCGCGGCGCCATCTTGCTCCGGGCTCGTCGGCCCGCGAGACGCGAGCACAGCGCCCAAGCCTGTCTGACAGTGTAGCTATCCGCTCGTTCCCCGCGCAAGCCAACGGCCCTGCCTTTGACCGAAGGCCGGAAACGGGCGAGAAGCGCGGCCTCAGCGCACCTCCGCATGGTTGAGGGTCAGGCGCGGCGCGCTTAGACTGAGGGCTGTAGGCAAGAAGGAGTTTGGCCCCATATGTCCACGTCCGTTATCCATGTCAAGGGCGCGCGCGAGCATAGCCTCAAGAACGTCGACGTCACTATCCCGCGCGACAAGCTTGTCGTCATCACCGGCGTGTCCGGCTCCGGCAAGAGTTCGCTTGCCTTTGACACGATCTATGCCGAGGGACAGCGTCGATACGTTGAATCCCTCTCCGCCTACGCCCGGCAATTCCTCGGCCTCATGGAGAAGCCGGACGTCGACTACATTGAGGGCCTCTCGCCCGCCATTTCGATCGACCAGAAGGGCGTCTCGCACAACCCCCGGTCAACCGTGGGCACTGTCACCGAAATCTACGATTACCTCCGCCTTCTTTATGCCCGCATCGGACATCCCTTCTGCTACAACTGCGACCGCCCCATTCAAAGTCAGACTGTGCAGCAGATTGTCGATGCAATCCTTGATTTGCCGGCCGGATCGCGCCCCATGCTCCTGGCCCCGTTGGTGCGGCGCAAGAAGGGTGAGCACTACGGCTTGCTGGATGAGGCAAGGCGCGGCGGATTCGTGCGGGCGCGCATTAACGGCGAAATCCGGGACCTCTCGGAGGATATCCAGCTCAACAAACAGAAGTGGCACACCATTGAGGTGGTTGTTGACAGGCTCGTCATCCCTGAGAACCGCGGGGAGATTCGGGGCCGCGTGACGGATTCCGTTGAGACGTCGCTGCGGCTGGGCTCGGGCGTCATTCAGACCCTTGACGCGGACACCGACGAGGAAGAGCTCTTCAGCGAGCAGTTTGCGTGCATCAACTGCGGCGTCTCGCTTGGCGAGATCGCGCCGCGCACCTTTTCATTCAACAGCCCGCATGGCGCGTGCCCTGAGTGCACGGGAATTGGCTTCAAGCTGGAGATGGATCCGGACCTTGTCATTCCGAACAAGAACCTGACCCTGGCCGAGGGCGCAGTGACGCCGTGGGCGCGCTCCGGCACGATGGCGGGCTGGTACATATCGATCCTGCGAACGGCGACATCCATGGTCGACGCATCAATGGATGCGCCGGTCCGCGATCTGACCCCGGATCAACTTGGCTTTCTTCTCTACGGTCCGAGCAAAGGGGAGCAACTCGAGAAGATTCAGGTGCGGCATCGCACCCGGCGAGGGCGGGTTGTCCGATTCTCGACGTCATTTGAGGGCATTGTCCCCAACCTGGAGCGGCGCCACCGGGAGACGGAATCCGACAACCAGCGGCAGGAGATTGAACGATTCATGGCCCGCCGGCCTTGCGCCGCCTGCGAGGGCAAGCGCCTTCGCCCGGAGGCCCTTGCAGTGCGGATAGACGACAAGACGATCGTTGACGCGACCGCGCAGAGCATTGATCGCGCGCTGGAATGGGTTGAGCGACTCGCCGACATGGTTGACGGACCGCTGTCGGAACGCGAATCAACCATTGCGCGGCAGATCCTCAAGGAGATTGGCGCCCGACTGGAGTTTCTGGTCAACGTGGGCCTGGAATACCTGACCCTGGACAGGACGGCGGCGACACTCTCCGGAGGCGAGGGTCAGAGAATTCGCCTTGCCACGCAGATCGGCAGCGGCCTCATGGGCGTCGTCTACATCTGCGATGAGCCTTCCATTGGCCTCCACCCTGTGGATAACCAGCGACTCATTGAGACCCTGAAGGGACTACGAGACCTCGGCAACACCGTTATCGTCGTTGAGCATGACGAGGCCCTGATGCGCGCCTCCGATCACGTGATTGACATGGGTCCCGGCGCAGGAGAACACGGCGGAGAGGTAGTCGTGTCGGGCACGCTGGATGACGTGTGCGCGTCTGATGCCTCGGTGACAGGCGCGTATCTCAGCGGCAGACGGACCATCGCCGTGCCGGATAAGCGGCGAGCCCCGCAAGAGGGACGTGAATTGCTGGTCCGCGGCGCGAGAGAGAATAACCTCCAGAACCTTGATGTCAGCATTCCGCTTGGACTTCTGACCTGCGTCACCGGCGTATCAGGTTCGGGCAAATCCACGCTGGTCTATGAGGTGCTGTTCAAGCGGCTGGCTCAGTCCCTCTACAAGGCCAAGGATATACCGGGGGCCTCGGACGGCGTGGACGGCCTTGATCAGATAGACAAAGTCGTGAATATTGACCAATCGCCCATTGGTCGGACGCCCCGTTCAAACCCGGCGACGTACACCGGGGCCTTTACGCCAATCCGCGAGCTTTTCGCCTCCATGCCGGAGTCGAGGATGCGAGGCTACGGGCCGGGCCGATTCTCCTTCAACGTTAAGGGTGGACGCTGCGAGGCCTGCAAAGGCGAGGGCTACCAGGTCATTGAGATGCAGTTCCTCCCGAACGTGACGGTGTCATGCGATACGTGCAAAGGCGCTCGCTACAATCGCGAGGCCCTGGAGATCAAGTTCAAGGGGCTCAGCATCGGCGATGTCCTTAGCTTGACGCTGGAAGAGGCTGTCGAGGTCTTTGAGTCGCTGCCTCGCATCGCCAACAAATTCAAGACCATGCAGGACGTTGGTCTCGGCTACATGCGCCTAGGGCAGCCGGCCACGACCCTCTCCGGCGGCGAGGCGCAGCGTGTCAAGCTTGCAGCGGAGCTCTCCAAGCGAGCCACCGGCAAGACGCTCTATATCCTGGATGAGCCAACAACGGGCCTATCCTTTGCTGACGCGGAAATGCTGCTCCGCGTCCTACACCGCCTTGTCGACGGCGGCAACTCCGTGCTCCTTATTGAGCACCACCTCGATATGATCAAGAACGCCGATTGGGTCATTGACCTTGGCCCCGGGCCGGGCGAGCGGGGCGGACTGCTTGTTGCCGAGGGGACGCCGGAGGCCATCGCGGGCATAGAGGAAAGCTCCACTGGCATGTTCTTGCGAGAGACCTTGGGCGACCGGCTGACACAGCCGCAGAAGAACGGCAAACGGGGCAGGGCGACCCGCCTGAATGGGCGCGCCAAGACCACGGAGACCGTAGCAGACAACGACAACGCACCACCAGCGCCAAAGAGAAGGGGCAACGGCAAATCGAAGAAGCCGGAAGTATCCCCCGCCGCGGCCACCGCGTCATAGACAGGCCAGGCAGTCGTGAAACTGCCGGAGTGAATTGGGGCGGCGCGCGGCGCACCCCCATAGCAAATAGAGGCACAGCTCCCCGAACGGGGCGCGCAGAAAGAGGGTAGGAGGACCGATTGGGCGAGACTGCAATCGGCCCCGATCTCGCGACGGGGACGTCCATTCTTGATGAGTTGACGCTGGTCTATCTGCCGGCCGACCTGCCCTGGTACATTGCGTACCCGTCCATCCTCCTTGGCCTGGCTCTCAGCCTGCTGGGCTATTACATGTACAGACTCGTCATCGCCCTCGCGGCCGGCGTGTCCGGCGGGGCGCTGGTGTTCATTTTTGGGCCGGACCTCCTGGCCCTGGAGGGCACAGCGCTCCTGACGACGTCCGGCGGTTCGGGCATCATCCTGCTCGTCCTGGGCTCCTTCTTTTATCGCGCCGCCGTTTTCGTGGTTGGCGCAGGCCTAGGCTTTGGCTTGGGTCTTGGTTTCTGGATTGTGGCAACCGGGCAGATAGACGCCGATGGATTGACGAATCTGTCATTGGACGGGTGGGATCGGGTCCGAATCGTCGTAGGCTCCCTGCCGGCGGCCATTGCCATCGGACTGGTTCTGTTCAGCTGGGAGCGACGCCTGATGACACTGGGCGCGGTCGTCTTGGGCGCTGGACTCATCCTGTTTAGCCTGCGGTACAGTGGCCTGCCGCCCGGCGCGCTGGAGTGGGCCCCGGTGTTCGGCGGCATCATCGTCGCTGTCGGGCTCTACCTGGGCGCCCGCCGCGAGGCGCAACCCGACCAACGAGAGTCGGAGGGCGATCGCTTTTGAGTGCGGACTCTGCGCCGCTGTCCATCCTGCCTGCATCAACCAACCCAGCGAAGTCGGCTCGACTTCGAGCATGCCTGGCAGGTTGGCCATTCAAGATTCTGGATGTGGCCGACTTCTCTCCAGCCGACCCGCCGCCAGAGGACAACGGAGGCACCCATCGGGAGATTGCCGAGGCGAAGGCGCTGGCCTGGGCGCGGCGGGCAGGATCTCTCGCGATCGCCAGCGATGGAGGCATGGAGATACCTGCGCTCGGGCCGGATTGGGACAGTCTGTTGACGCGGCGCGCTGCGGGGCCTGAGGCGACTGACGAGGACAGGATCGCGCACCTACTGTCGTTGATGGCACCCTTTGATGACCCCTCGGATCGGCGCGCCTCTTGGCATGAGGCCCTGGCAATCGCAGAACCAGCCGGGGTCCTCCGCACCTGGGAAACACACGGGCCAACGGGCGTCATCAGGTATTCGCCGTCCTCCACGCGTATCGAAGGCTTCTGGGTCGCAAGCCTCTGGCACTTCGACCAGTTCGGCAAGACCTACACAGAGCTTTCCCGCGAGGAGCTTGAGCAGATCGGGGATCCGTGGGTGCGGCTAGCTTCGGACGTGCAGCATTGGCTATCGACCGGCGGGTGGGAAGAGCTGCGAGGGCGGTAACACATAATGAGTTGCACGAAGCCCCCACCCCACCCGGTACATCCAGATAGTTGCCAAAATGCGGCGATTGCTTCACAAATAATCTATTTGAACACTTGACACAAACCGTATTCCCTCCCACAAGGGCCTCAATCTGACACTAGGAGGTACAGTGGTTATGGCGGCACACAATGTTGACATTGACACCCAATCGTGGCTTGGGAATGATTTTCATGGTCAGGCCCAAATTGAACTCACCCGGCTAGAAGCATCTCTAAGGGAGCGTGGCGACCAGTTAGCTAAGCTTCAACAAGAATATGACGATATAGCTGAGGCTGTCACTCATCTCCGCGGCCTCCTCCAGGTTGGTGAGGAAGAGGGGAGGCTAGGCACACCTGCGCATCCGACCAAGCCAACATCCTCAAAACAGAGAACAGCGGATGCCGACCTTGTTGTGGGGTACCTGAGGGAGAGTGGGGCCCCTGTACATTATCGGAAGATTTATGCGGATGTTGCAAATCTTGGCGTGTCAGCTGGTGGGCAGGATCCCGCAAACACGCTTTTGGCACGATATTACAACGATCCCCGTCTCAAGCGCGTGGGGCGGGGTACTTATGTAGCCAAGAACTGACACAAGAGCCACATATTGAAGAAAGACACA
This sequence comes from Dehalococcoidia bacterium, assembly GCA_965237465.1. Lineage (GTDB taxonomy): Bacteria > Chloroflexota > Dehalococcoidia > UBA6926 > UBA6926 > VXMO01. Next base: position 1,183,845 of record OZ250138.1, on the reverse strand, counting down.
TGGCAACCATTACCGAATCCATAGGCCGCAGCGCATTGCGGGCCGCAGCAAGCAACTACAAATCTGTGGCTGAAGCACTAATGGAATTGATTGACAACCCATTTGACAAGCGTCGAGGGCGTCGACTGACGATCGATGTATCCATTGATAAGAAGGGAGACATGATCAGCATCCTTGATCAGGGTGGAGAAGGCATGAACGAAGCCGGCCTGCAAGAGTGGATTCGCTGGGGCGAAGGCGACGATCACACGGCTACGGATATTGGTCAGTATCACATCGGCGGAAAGCTAGCTGCTATCTATCTCGCCGAAAGTCTAGAGATCTTATGTTGCAAGGCTGGCCAGGATACTGCATGGGAGTTCCTAGACTCAAGGTGGGGCAGTCGGACGAAAGCTCTGGACAGCGCCCCGATCCGCAAGTCAAATCAGTCAGGGATCCGATGGCCCGACGTAGGGCCCGAAAAAGGGATAGGGTTCACACGAGTCACACTCAAGGCCCTAAAGGATCATAGGTATGAGGTCGGACGCCTCAAGGACACACTCGCTGAGACGTACCGAACTTTGATTCATGACAACCAGTGCGTGATACGTTTGAACGGTGTGGTAGTCCCTCCGATTGAGATTCTATGGGCAACGTCCATCGATCCTTCAAGAATCTCTGCCATCATGGTGGCTCTCGGGGTGCGAGTTGAGGGCAAGGTCGGAGCCATTGATCGCGATCGACTTCCTGACCGTTACCCTCGCATTCCGGCGGGAATTAGAACCGAATTCAATGGGCGAAAAATCACGCAAGGCGAGGAGTTTCGGCACAATCTGGCCGGGAGAAACCCATTGGCGCGTCTTTATGGGGAGATCAAGATCAGTGGCGACGTGCTTACTCCGAATCAACTTAAGGATGGCTGGCCAAGAGACAGCGCAGCTTGGGAAGCAGTGGAGAATCTCTTGCACGACAGGATGCGTCCTGTAGTTGACCAGCTCAATAGCATCGCAGGTGCAAGAAGCGCTACGCGTGAAGAACGTAAGTGGGCCAACAGCGCGCTAGAGCGAGTACTAAAGGCTATTAGGCTGCTTGAGGCGCTGGAGCCAGGTGGCGACGCCCTTCCCGGCACTGGGACAAACGAATCCCAGGGTCGGAAGCGACCCGAAACAAAGGCCGAACCCCGCACCAATCCAAACAAGGCTTCCGAAGGGACAGGATCAGAAAGGAAGCCTAGAACTGTTGCCCCGGATAGCGCAGTGGGTCGACTTCGTCGACTTGCCAGCCAACTACCAAGAGTGGACTACGACGAATTGGGTCTAGGATCATCACGGACAGAATGGCGCCGAAATGATGATGGCAGCCGCACTATGGTCATCAACAGAGACTATCCGTTGTCAAAGGACCGTCTAGACCAGGACTATGTCTTTGAAGCAGTTGCGCAACACGTCGTGCTCGAAGACGCGTCAACACTGCAAGACTATCGTGAGATGTTCGACCAACTGATCTGGGCTGACAGGAGAGCCCAAGAAAACTAATCCATTCCTACGGAGGAAACCCCACTGCCTCATCCCGCAACACCACAAGTCCATCGCTCTCCAAGCCAGCCAGTAGACCTCGCAACCAATCCACGTGTTCCGCAGGCGTGTAGTCATCGCGCACTTGAGGCCCCAGCGCACCCAACGCTAGCGCCCCATTCGAGTGATTCCGCAACGCCTCAACGATGCGCCCCCGATAGTACCGATTCGTCCCGATCCATCCCTGCCGCGACGCCTGCGGCCTGTCCGCTACCTTGAGCCGCGGCACAGTGTCTGACAATTCCGAATACTCGATTGAGGGCGAGCTTGCGCCGGCAAACAGCGACCTGGCGGCGCAGTACTCGCTCACGGGGCAATCGCCGCACGTGGGCTTTGAGACGGAACAAAGGGATGCGCCGAGGTCCATCAGCGCCTGGTGCCATGAGGACGCCTCTGAGCCGGACTGCGGCACTATGGCTTCCGCCAGGCGCCAACCGGTGGCGGCGTCAATGTCGTGGCGGCCCAGAATAAGCCTGCCCAGGACTCGGCGGATATTCGTGTCCATCACGGCGACGGGGCACTGAAAGGCGAAGCAAGCGATGGCCGCGGCAGTGTATGGGCCGACGCCGGGGAGCCTTTGCAGCGTCGCAGGATCGCTTGGCACGCTGCCGCCGTAGTCATCGACGATGGCTCGCGCGCTGCGCTGCAGATTGATGGCGCGCCGATTGTAGCCGAGACCGCTCCACGCTCGAATGACGTCCGCGGCCGAGGCATTGGCGAGCGCCTGTACAGTCGGAAAGCGCTCCAGAAAGGCCTCATACGCTGGCGACACCCGAGCGACGCCGGTCTGCTGGAGCATGAACTCGGCCACCAGCGTTTGATATGGGTTTCGCGTCCGGCGCCATGGCAGGTCGCGGCCCGCGCGCATGTACCATTCGTTCAGACGCCGGTGCATGGCTGCCGCGTTATTGCTGTCCAGGGAGAGAGTCATCGTTATTCGAGTTTCCGCGCAGCTCTAGCCATACCCCAACTCGTGAAGCTCTTCATCGGAAAATCCCAGGTGATGGGCCACCTCATGCAGCACGGTTCTGCGAATCTCCTCGACGGTCTCGCGGCGACCCAGGCGAAGGGCCTCGATGGGCTTCTGGAATATGGTGATCTTGTCCGGCGCCACCATGCCATAGCCGGCCCGATCGACCAGGGGAACCCCCTCGTAGAGTCCCAGCAGCGAACGGCGATCCTGGATGTCGTTGTCCTCCATCTGTTCCCGCGTCGGCCAGTCCTGAATGATGATGGCGACGTTGTCCAGCCTCTCCTCTATCTCAGGCGGCAGGCTTTCCATGGCCCTCTCAACGAGCTCCTCAAACTGCTCGGCGTTCATATCACTGACGGTATCACTTTGAGAGAGATGCCGAGGGGCTTGCACGGAGCCCGCCGGATGCTCCGGTCGCTGGGTCGTGTGGTATGGTGTAGGCGATAGTATTCGCGCAAGCGTATGTATATTGGCAGCAGGCGGCTGGAATAGAGGAGTGGGGCAATGACAGAGGGACAAGTGCTTCAGAAGCCGGTTCCGATTCCGGACCAGGTTACGGCTCCCTTTTGGGAGGCGACGAAAGAAGGTCGCCTGACGATTCAGCGATGCCGCACCTGCGGAAACCGTTTCTTCTACCCCCGCGAGCGAGACCCCGCCTGCCTGTCAGGCGATCTCGAATGGGTGACTGTAAGCGGCAAGGGGCGAATCTACAGCTTTATCGTCGTGTACCAACCCGGCCACCCCGCTTTCAATGAAGACGTGCCCTACATCTATGCCGTCATCACGTTGGATGAGGACGTTCGCATGAATGGCAACGTCAAGGGCATCCCCATTGAGGACGTCGAGATAGACATGGAGGTGGAGGTCTATTTCGAGGAGCGCGGTGGCGAGATGCTCCCGCAGTGGAAGCCGGTCGGCGCAGCGGACCCCGAATAGCGTCCCACAGCCCCGACATTTTACAGGGCTTTGCCCCCAGTAGTCACGGAATGGCCACCTAGCTTTCTAAAACGCCAGGGAGGTCAGCGGCATGATCTCCGCTGACGCCTGACCGTCCTCAAGAGTCAGAACCCCGACGCTTCCCGGCTCGCGGATGTTGCGGGGGAGCGCCGGGCTGCCCGGGTTGACGAAGAGCACGCCCGCCGGAGTGCGTTCAATGTGGGCGACGTGCGTGTCTCCTAAGACGATCACATCGACGGGGCCGCCAAAGTAGCGGTCCATGAGCGTCTCCGTCGTGATCCACGGTGCCTCATCCGGCAGCGGAAATCCGTGGATTAGACCGACGCGAACACCGTCCCGGTCAAGTACATGGGCGTGCTTTACACGCGGATCATCGTCGGGAAATGGCGGGCGGAATCCATCGCCATCGCCGTTGCCGCGCGCCCCGATGACCGGCGCGATGCGCTCAAGCCAATCCAGGACGGCAATAATGTGCATGTCCCCTGCGTGCATGACCATGTCGACTCCGGCCAATAGATCAAACACCTCGGCGGGAAGCCTTTCTCCCGCCTCAGGAACGTGGGTATCGGAGATCAGGCCGATACGCATTCGATTGCCCGCGCTAGCCTGTAGCTTGCCCCACGGTCCCTCTTAGTCCGTGGGAGATGCTCGTCACGGTAGGATGATGCCGCCGGCGTATGGAGGCAGGATTTTGGACACCCACGGCGTCAGCTCGGAGAGCTCGGCATCATTGATCTCGTGCGCCATGCCTTCAAATTCGTGGTACACGGAGTTGTAACGCCACTCCTTCAGCTGCGCGCTGGCCTCGCGGCCCCTCTCAACCGGAACGACGGGATCCTGTTGTCCGTGGCCGATAAAGACGGGTTGAGTGCGCAGGATGGGCAGGCGCTCCGACAGCCGGTCCGGGTGCGAGAGCGATGAGCTGAGGACGACGACTCCGGCAAACGTCTCAGTATGCGTCAGGCCGTATTGATAGCTGAGACTCCCTCCCTGCGAGAACCCGATCAGCAACGCCTTGCCGGGCCGCAGTTTGTACGGTTCGGCGACCTCTTCGAGGAAGGCCCCAAAGGCCTCTTCGGCCCGCTGCGCCTCCGCCTCATCGTTGAAGCCGCCCGGCGTCGTCCACGCGAAGCCAACCTGCCCGCCGCCGATATCCAGAGGAATGGGCCCGTTGGGACACAGAAAGACGTAACCGGTTTCGCCGAATGCGGGGGCGAGCCCCGCCAGGTCATACATGCTCGCGCCGAATCCGTGAACCAGGATGATGACAGGGTACTCACGGGCCGGATCATACCCTGTTGGCGTGACACTGACGTAATCCAGATGCGCCCCCTTGTGGGCCATTCCCTCCATCAGGCGCTCTCTCTTATCCCGTTCCGCGGGACTGACGGGCTGAGCGGGCGGCGTTCTCTCGAGCGAGGAGCAGGGCGCCCAGCAGGCCGTTGTCGTCGCCCAGCTCCGTTACCTCAAAGCGCACCGTGCGGCTCTGCAGGTCGAATGCACGCTCCCTCGCCACGCTGATGCCGTGTTTCACAAACTCGTCCTGGCCTCGCGCAAGCCCGCCGCCCAAGACAATCAACTCGGGATTGAAGATATTGACGATGTTTGCCAGGCCGATGCCCAACGCGTTGCCCGCCCCATCGACGACGGACCGACTAAGGGCGTCGTCCGCTTCAGCTGCCGCAAATACGTCCCGCGCCGTCAGGTTGTAATGGCCGCGTTCTCTCGCCAGCTCCATCAGGCTGGACTCCTCGCCGGCTTCCATTCGCGTTCGCGCAATGCGGGCGATCGCCGTGCCGGACGCCATCGTCTCCCAACAGCCTGAAAGTCCGCACGCGCACTGCACGCCCTCTTGGAGCGCGATAGTCATGTGACCGAACTCGCCCGCCGCCCCTGCCGCGCCACGGCTTAGCTTGCCGCGCGTGACAATTCCGCCCCCGATGCCGGTGCTGATGGTCAAATAGATCATTTCTTGCGTGCCGCGCCCCACGCCCATCTTGTGAACTGCGTGCGCTGCTGCCGTCGCATCATTCTCGATAGATATCGGTGTCCCGAGTCGAGCCGCTAGCGCCTCCGCCATGGCAAAGTTTCGCACCATCGGCAGGTTCGGAGACTCTACGATGATGCCGGTCTCCGTATCGACTGTCCCGGCCGCGGCCACGACGCCCCCGACAATCACACCGTCCGCGGCCACAGTCAGTTCTTCTGCAGCCTCTGCAATCTTCTCGATGAGAACACTGGGGTCGCCCTCCGCGGGGGAGGCGAAGGCCGTGCGCTGCATCTTGTTGCGAGGCGTGCGCGCGATGGCCACGCGGGTCTGGGTGCCGCCGACGTCGATGCCGAGCAGGTAGGGTGTTGGCATAGGCTACTGTGCGCCGCTCGCGGCGAGGCCGTTCAGTCTCCGCGCCGAAAAGCCGGTGTCGTGCAGATTGGTCATTGATTGGCTATCTGTCTGCCTGGCGGGAGCATGATAGAATAGTTGACCTCAACGCCGGGGGGGCGTGGCTCCACACCTTTACGATCCAAAACGTTGCTCTGGCGACCCGGACGGGATTCGAACCCGTGATCTCTGCCGTGACAGGGCAGTATGTTAAGCCAACTACACCACCGGGCCGCGTTCGCTCATGCTACGAAGGCGCCAATTCAGTGTCAAGGAGCAAACCCGCGGCAGATTGAAGCCGACGGATCGATCGTTCCTTGCCGAGGGCCTCCAGCGTCACAAAAAGAGGTGGCGCCGCCGTCCGACCTGTTGTCCCCACGCGCACGGCGCCGAAGAGCCGCCGCCCTGATGTCCCCAGCTCTTCCACCAGCGACCTAAGTCGCGCCTCAATTGCGTCATGCTCCCAGAGGGAGATTTCTCCCATCGCATCTGCGGCTGCGCGAAGCCACTCGGCCACCGTCGGCGCGTCCTCCGGCAGGGGCATGCCCCGCAGGTCCTCGCCGGAATCGACCATCTCCTTCACTTGCTTGTCGCCCATTCCGGCCCAGATCAGCGCGGGCGGAAACTCTACGTCATCAGTGAAAAAGAAGTCGCAAAGCTCCGGCATTTCGGACAACAGTCGCGCCCGATCCTGAGTCAGTGCGGCGGCCTGGGCAACAAGCGCCGCGTCCAGGGGGCGGGCGATGTCCGCAGGCAGCCCTTGGTCCAGAAATGGTTCGGCAAGCTCCACGAAATCGGCAACCGGCAGGGCGCGGATGTAAACGCCGTTCAACCACTCCAGCTTGTCCCGGTCGAACATCGCCGGCGATGCAGAAACGCGATCAAGCGAGAACCCGGCAATCAACTCCTCGCGACTCATCTGCGTGGTCTTGTCATCCAGAGACCAACCAAGCAGCGCCAGGAAGTTCAGCATGGCGTCCGGCAGGAACCCTTCGTCGCGATAGTCCAGCAGAGATACGGAGCCGTGGCGTTTGGACAGCTTTGTCCTGTCCGAGCCGAGAATAAGCGGCAAGTGCGCAAAGACGGGCGGAGTCCACCCCAGGACGTCATAAATCAGGACGTGTCGCGGGGTGGAGGCCAGCCATTCATCGCCGCGGATCACGTGGCTGATGGCCATCGCGCAATCGTCAATAACGTTGGCAAGGTGGTACGTGGGGAAGCCGTCCGACTTAAGAATGACAAAGTCATCTATGAGCCTGTTTTCCCACGTGACATCGCCCCGCACCGTGTCCGTAAACGTGGTGCGTCCTATTAGCGGAACCTTGAAACGCACGACGCGGCGATCGCCGTACTCCGCCTCAAGGTTGGCGCGTTCATCCTCGCGGAGGTTGCGACAACGCCGATCGTAACCTGTGGGCAGGTTGCGGCGGTGCTGCGTCTGCCGCAGGGCGTCGAGCCGATCAGGCTGGCAATAGCAGTAATACGCCGCGTCCATTTCCACGAGGCGCCTAGCGGCCTCCCCGTACATTTCGACCCGTTGCGACTGTACGTACGGGCCATAGTCGCCGCCTATGTCCGGCCCCTCGTCCCATTCGATCCCAAGCCACTTGAGAGAGTCGAGAATGCGCTCTTCGCTGCCCTCGATGCGTCGTTCCTGATCCGTGTCCTCGATGCGAACAGCAAAGGCGCCGCCCTGACTCCGTGCGAACAGCCACGCAAACAGGGCGCTGCGCACGTTGCCGACATGCGGATCACCTGTCGGGCTTGGAGCGTAGCGCGTGCGCACTGCAGTCGGGCGGTCGTCAGGCATAGTCGATGGGTTCTCCTGCAAGTGGCGAATAATATGCGTCGCCCCACGGTGGGGGCTGGGCTTATTCTATCGCAGCGACGCTACTATGGCCGCCTCCGGCGAACTCTCCGTCAGCCCTTCAAGACATTCGGCGAGGTCATCGGCGAGCGGGCATCGGATGTAGATGGGCCGTTCGTCGCGCGGATGAGCAAACGTGACGGACAGCGCGTGGAGAAACAGCCGTGGCACAGGGTCTCTCCCGCCGCGCGAATAGATGACGTCGCCGGCGACCGGCCGTCGGAGAGACGCGAAGTGGACCCGTATCTGATGCGACCGACCCGTGCGCGGTTGCGCCTCCACAAGTGTGAAGCCGCGCATGTGCGCCAATACTCGGTAATCCGTGACCGCCGCACGGCCTGTCGCGGCGACCGCCATGCGCTGCCGATGCTGCGGGTCCCGGACGATGGCGGCCTCAATGGTCCCGCTCTCCGGCGTCAACATTCCGCGAAGCAGCGCGACGTATACCTTCTCAACAGATCGCGACTGAAACTGTTTCGATAGGGCCATGTGTGCGGCGTCCGTCTTGGCTATGAGCATCACGCCGGATGTGTCCTTGTCCAGGCGGTGGACGATGCCAGGCCTTTCTTCCCCGCCTGCTGCGGACAGCGGTCCTTCGCGGCCCAGCAGCGCGTTGACGATTGTGCCTGTTCGGTGGCCCGGGCCGGGGTGGACGGCGACGCCCGCCGTCTTATTGATTGCAAGCAGATCATCGTCCTCATAGAGGATGGCCAGCGGCTGCCGTTCCGCCGCGGGCGCCGAAGGCTCCAGAGGAGCTATCGGCCCAGTGACGACAATCGTGTCGCCCGGGTCAACGGAGTGGCCCCTTTTTCGCGGCAGCTCGCCGTTGATCGTCACGAGACCCGCCTCAATCAGGTGGCCAATGGCGGATCGTGTCACGCCATCAAGCTGCCCGGTCAGAAATCGATCGAGGCGACGCTCGGTAACAGTTGTCGGAACCTGCACGACAAGCTCATCGACATCGACCGCGTCACTTGGGCGGTCGGCGCGTTCTTCGATGTCATTGTCTTGATCAGTCGTGTTCTCAGCAGCAGGGGGCGGATCATCCGGCGGCGGCGCAGGGCTTTCCTGCTGCGAAGACGCGCGCTCCACGACGTATTCTCTATCTCGCTGCTTGTCCTGCGCGCGCTGTCGGAGCACATAGATGGCGAGCATACCAAGGCCAATCGTCAGCGCGGAATCGGCCACGTTGAACGTGGGGAAATAGAAATTACTCCAGAGCTGAACGTTGATGAAATCAACGACCTCGCCGCGGATCAGTCGATCAGTCAGGTTGCCCAGCGCCCCGCCAAGGAGCAGGCCCAGGGAGTAACGAAGCAGGGCGCTCTCCCGGCCATTGGCGCGGTAGTAGAAGAGCACGCCAAGAACGCCGATGATGCTGACCAGGACGAGAAATGCCGTTTGCCCCTGAAGCAGGCCGAATGCGCTGCCGCTGTTTGTCACGTGCGTCAGCCGCAGCAGCCCCGTCTCCGGTATCGACTGATAGGGCCGCAGGTTGTTGACGATGAGGAGCTTGCTGACCTGATCAGTCGCGAGAACCGCCGCTGCTATTACGGCAAACGAAAGCATGGAATTTCCGCGCCGTTCCTGTTCCCGGACCAATCCGGGCTCCTCATGCGTCACCACCAGATCTTGCGGCCCATCTCCGCGTCAATCTCATCCAGCGGTCGCGTCCACAGTCCGGTTGAGAGGTATTTCCAGCCACCATCGGCGAAAAGGCAAACAATGTCGCCGCTCTCCATCCGCTCCGCCAGGCGCTGGGCGCATGCAAGCACGGCGCCCGATGAGATGCCCGCGAAGATGCTCTCCACATGGAGCAGCTCCCGCGTTTTCTCAAAGGACTCACGCGACGTGATGATGAATTGACCGTCAAGGACCGACGGATCCAGGATCGGCGGGATGAACCCGTCCTCCAGTGAACGGAGGCCCTGAATGCGCTCCTCCGGGTGCGGGACGACGGCGATGATACGCGTATCCGGATCGTGATCCTTCAGCCGCCGTCCGACGCCGGTGAGCGTGCCGCCGGTGCCCAGGCCCGCCACGAAGGTGTCCACTTCCGGCAGCTCCTGGATGATCTCTTCGCCCGTGCCCTCATAGTGAGCGCGGGGGTTGGCCTCGTTCCCGTATTGGTACAGTATGATGTACCGGTCAGGCTCTTTCGCGGCCATCTCCTGCGCCGCCTCGATTGCGCCGTTAGTGCCTAAACGCCCGTCGCTGAATACGACGCTCGCGCCATACGACTCAATCAGCATCTGCCGCTCTTCCGTCACGTTGTCCGGAAGGACGATGGTGATGTCATACCCCTTGTAGCGCCCGACCATCGCCAGTGAGACGCCGGTGTTGCCGCTGGATGGCTCCAGGATGATCCGCCCATCGCCGAGGATACCGTCCGCCTCAGCGTCCTCCACCATCAGCTTGGCGATGCGATCCTTGACGCTGCCGGTAGGGTTCTGCCCCTCCAACTTGGCAAAAAGCCGCACGCCCGGCTTGGGCTGAAGCCGTTTAAGTTCAACGAGCGGCGTATTGCCGATTGTTTCAAGGATGCTGGACGTGGGCACGGGGGCCTCTCAGGTACGCTCGTATTTCCGCGGACACCAGACGCGCCCGCCATGCCTAGTTTATCGCGTTGGCCACATTCGCATAGCCAAGCTTAGGGGTGATGCCGGCCTAGAGCACGGCCTACAGCATCCGCTGGGAGTTGCCACCGCTCCTGCGGCGACGGGGAGCGCGGGGGATGACGGGGGGTTGTCTAATAGGTATCATAGCCAAGGCAGCAAGGTGACAGGATAGCGTCTACCGCATAAAGAGTGGGGAATATAGAATTGCCCGGGAGGGCACTATGACTAGCGTGCTCAAGAAAGAGTTTGACTTCTACCGTTCCCGTCAGGCTGAGATGGTTGCCAAGTACGACGGCAAAGTCGTAGTGATCAAGGATGGCAAGGTGCTCGGAGTGTTCGAGAATGATCTTGCTGCCGTCACAGAGGCTAAGAAGAGCCACGAATTGGGAACCTTCCTCGTTCAGAGGGTGAGTGAGGGGGATGAGGCATATACCGCGACCATTGTCTCCCCTAGTGTGGTGGCCTCATAGCCCAGCAGCGACAGCCCCTTAGCTTCACAATTGCCTCAAACAGAGGTCTCATCAATGTCCTCCGTAGCCCTTGCGGTGTATCGGAATCGTGGGATCCTGAGAGTAACGACCCGCAGCCTCAACTGCGACAATTCGAAGCGATTTGGGACACAGGTGCCACACTAAGTATGGTGACCCAAAGAGTTGTCGATACTTGTGGGCTCAGGCCGATTGCTACTGCGGCCATTTCTCATGCCCAAGGGACGACTGAAGACGTAGACGTATTTCTCGTTAACATTGGACTGCCAAATGGAGTGGGCGTTCCCGGTGTACGCGTTGCCAAGGCAGTGCTGCCCGACGTTGATGTGCTTCTCGGAATGGACATCATAAACAGCGGGGACTTTGCTGTAACGAATCGAGACGGAAATACGAAGTTCTCTTTTCGCATACCGTCACAAGCTGACATCGACTTCGTTGCGGAAGACAAGAAGAATAATTTTCTTGGCAGACAGTCGAGGCCCTCAGAATCCACTCGTCGGAAGAATCGCGGGCAGCGACGTAGGAAGAATTGACGCCCCGATAACATCCGACGTGAGTCGACTCCCCCTTGCGACGGCGCAGAACGTCGCGAAGAAGCTAGATCGCGCCGCCCCTCACTCGAACGCGGGCATTCCGCAGAAGGCTTCGTAGTCGATGAGCTCTGTGACTGTTGGGTTGTCGCCGCAGGCGGGGCAGTCCGGGTCCTTGCGAATCTTGACGGTGCGCATGTCCATATCAAGCGCATCCACCATGAGCAGCCGGTTCACCAGGGGTTTGCCGACGCCCAGGATGAGCTTGATGGCCTCCGTCGCCATGAGCGAGCCGATGATGCCGGGCAGGACGCCAAGCACGCCGGCCTCCGCGCAGGAGGGGACCATACCGGGCGGCGGCGGGGCGGGATACAGGCAGCGATAGCAGCCCTGGCCCGGCAGGAACGTGGTCACCTGGCCGTCAAACATAAAGATGGAGCCGTGCACGACGGGCTTGTCCATCAGCACGCCCAGGTCATTGATGAGGTAGCGCGTCGGGAAGTTGTCCGTCCCGTCGATGAGGATATCGAAGTCCGCGGCGATCTCCATGGCGTTTTCGGAGTTGATGTGCTTGGCGATCTTGACGATCTCCGCGTCCGGATTGATGGTCCGGATGGTGTCTTCGGCGGAATCGACCTTGAGTCGGCCGATGTCGTCCATCCCGTGGAGGAGCTGCCGGTGGAGATTGGTAATATCGACGTCATCGAAATCGACGATGCCGAGCTTGCCGACGCCGGCTGCGGCCAGATACATCGCCAACGGCGAGCCAAGCCCGCCCGCGCCGACGAGCAACACGCTGGCGTCCATCAGCTTGCGCTGCCCGGCGCTGCCCACCTGCGGCATGATGATGTGTCGGCTATAACGCTGCACCTGCTGGGGGGTGAACACGCCAGTTCGAGGCGCCGCGGTTGGTGTGGTCGTCGTGGTTGTTGCCATGGTATTGTTCTCTCCCTGTGGCGATGGGCGCCTGCCAGCCTGGCGCGCCCCCATGGTGATACGTACCCCATTATCGCGCAACAAGCGCGAAACTCATTTTAGCGCATCGGAGGCAGGCGCGGGATCAGCCCCGACGGCAGGCGACTGGTGAAAGGGTGTGGCGCGCCCGGCAGGATTCGAACCCGCGACCCTCGGTTCCGAAGACCGATGCTCTAATCCACTGAGCTACGGGCGCATTCGGATTCCATTCTACTGCCGATTGGCGGCTCGATGCAGCGTTTCAGTGACCCGCGCCGTCGATAAGCTGCGCTCGGTATTGAGGCGTACAGGCGCGAAAGTGTCGCGCGCTCCTGCGAATCGCGGCATAATCAAGCGACGCGGGGGGACGTGCTTCGGACTTGTCGGGCCATTGGTCCGACTATATGGACAGGGAGATCAATTGACCGTCAGGGATGCGTTGCATTGGGACGCTGGAGGATTAGCGGTCCCGTGGTGTTTCAGCCCTCAGGCGAACGCGATTCCGCGCGCCATTGGGCGAACTTTTAGGCGGGGCAGGGAGCGTCTTGCAGCCGCATAAGGAGGACGAATCGGCGGAGCGCCATCCCCAACGATCGCCGCGCAAGCAGGGCCGTTATTTCTATGGCTGGAATATCGTCGCCGCCTCGTTCATGGCGCATCTCGCGTACGCCGAACAGTTCTCATCGACGCTTGGCCTCTTCTTCAAACCCTTTCAGAGCGAGTTCGGGTGGAGTCGCACGCAGATAGCAACAGTCCAGACTATCTCCCGTGTTGTAGAGGCGGGAACGGCCCCGCTCATCGGGCCGCTGGTTGACCGTTTCGGCACGCGTACACTCCTGCCTACCGGCGCCCTGATTGCGGGCGCCGCGCTCGTCGCCGTGACGTACGTCGACTTCCTGTGGCAGTTCTATCTGGTGCGAGGGATTATCGCCGCCGTCGGCTTCACGTTGATGGGCAGTCTTGTGACGAGCGTGGCGATCAACAACTGGTTCATTCGAATGCGCGGTCGGGCGCTTGCGATCTCCACCACGGGCGCAAGCATTAGCAACGTAATCATGATCCCCGTGGCCGTCTATGTGATCGCTGAATACGGCTGGCGAGAGATGTTTCTCATCTTCGCCATCATCACGTGGATCGTGGTGTTGCTGCCCTCGACGATTCTGATGCGCCGCCGCCCAGAGGACCTGGGCCTGAGGCCGGACGGCGACACGGACGATGGGCCCGTGGAATCCCCTCCAGCGTCAGGCGCCCCGGAATCGGGACACGCCGCTGCGCCGACAACGCAAAGGGCGCAAGCGGCGCGGGAGCCGTTGTGGACGCGAAAAGAGGCCCTGCGCACGCCCGCGTTCTGGGTTATCACCGGCTGTTTTGCCATCGCGAGCCACGCGTTTCAAGGCATCAATATCTCGCTGGCCCCGTACTTACAGGACCTGGGTTACGTCGATAGCGTTGTCGCCGCTGCGCTAACAACGCGGGCAATCATAATGGCGGCCACTTTGCCTGCCGTCGGCCTACTAGCGGAGAAGGCGTATCTCGGGTGGGTGCGCGCCTTGCCGTTCTTCCTGCAGTCGATCGCGGCAGTTCTGTTCTTGTCCGCCGATAACGTGGTATTCCTCTTTGCCGCCCTCATCATCTACGGAATGGGCATCACGAGCCTCGGCGTCACTCAAGAGGTCCTGTGGGCGAACTCCTTCGGCCGACTCAGCCTCGGTTCCGTGAGATCGCTCGGCTTCGTCGTGACGTTTGGCATCGGCGCGACGGGCCCGCTGACAATGAACCTGATATCTGATCTGATGGGATCGTATCGACCCGCATTTGTGATTTTCCTGGCGTTCTTCGTGGTCTCGGCTCTTATAATCCTGTTCCTGCGGCCTCCCACGCCGCCACGCTATGCGGAGGCAAGTACAGGGACTGTGGTCTGATGCACGCCGGGCGGGGCGCCAAAGCGCCGGGCTTAGTCAATGTCGTTAGAAAAGAGGCGCGTGGGGTGGGTGATGGGATTCGAACCCACGATCTCCAGGGCCACAACCTGGTGCCTTAACCGACTAGGCCACACCCACCACGCCATCGGCCACAGCAACGCCTCCGGCTTGGAGGCCCCTTGGCATCTCAGGCGATTGCCATTGGCGATGCGCAGGTTGAATCAATCTACGCCAAAAGGCCGATATCTCAGTCTAGCAATGGCCGCTTGCTCCAGCAAGAACGGGCATCGAGTGCGAGCCAATGGCGTCGCGCCTGATCCCAGCCTATGCTGAGGCTGCGTGGAGCGGCGCGCAAACACCTTTGGTCTATCGTCAGGAGGATTTCCAGTGGCTGACACTACTTTCACAGCCGAGCAGGCGCGGAAAGCTGTAGCGGGGACGCCCGGCGCGCCGGGACTCTCGATCCTCTTGGGTAATGCTGAGAATCTCGACCACGCGCTTGACCCCCAAATGCCCACCCTGATGCTACTTCCGCTGTCCGAATACAACGCCGCCCTGCTTGCAGGGCGATACCCGGCTGACTGCCAGGCGGAGATCATCTCAAGGAACGGCACCGTGGAGGGCGGAGACGGGAGATTCGTTGACCTGGGCGACGCGTTGGCTCTCGCCGCGTCCGGGGACTCCGACGTCCAGGCCATTCGGCTGCCCATGCTGTCCTGGGAACATGATCAGCGCGCCTTTCGCACGCTGGTCGACATCGTGGCTCGGCTGCGCGCCCCCGATGGCTGCCCGTGGGATCGTGAGCAGACGCATCAATCGTTGACGCCGTACCTGATTGAGGAGACGTACGAGGCGGTCGAGGAGATTGACGCCCAGTCCATGCCGGGCCTTCGTGAAGAGCTGGGAGACGTTCTCCTGCAGGTCGCGCTCCACAGCGAGATCGCGAGGGAGGAGGGCAACTTTACGATCAACCAGGTGATTGAGGGGCTGGTGCGCAAACTGGTCCGTCGGCATCCGCACGTCTTTGGCGATGCGACCGCCCGCACGGCGGATGAGGTGGCAGCGCGGTGGGAGGTGCTCAAGAGTGTGGAAGAAAGGGACGGAGCTTCAGTGATGGAGGGCGTGCCCGGGAGCCTGCCGGCGCTCACATACGCGCAACGCACACAGGGCCGGGCGGCGAACGCGGGCTTTGATTGGCCGGATGTCGGCGGAGTCCTGGACAAGATCGCAGAGGAAGCGACGGAACTAGTCGAAGCCCTGGAAAAGGGGCCGGGCGAGACTCCGACGGCAGATGCCTCTCCGGTTGTGGAGGATTCCCATGCGGCGCAGGTCCATGAAGAAATCTCGGATCAGGAATGGGAGATGGGTGATCTGTTGTTCAGCCTCGTAAACCTTGCGCGGCGGCTGGACATTGACGCTGAGGGAGCCCTCCGCCACGCGAATCGACGTTTTGTCACGCGGTTCCGCGCTATGGAAGACTTGGCAGGACAACGAGGACAAGACCTCGCCGCGATGCCATTAGAGGCGCAGGACGCGCTATGGGATGAGGCAAAAGGGGCGGAGCGGGGCGAGCCCGCGCGCTAGTATCAGCGGTTGGGGGCACCACTCTGAGACGTCGGACCCCCTCGAGAACACGCTCTTACGGCGCAAGGAGCGGGAATACCATTCCGACACTCAGGGTTCCGGCGAAAGCAGGGGTTCGATTGTCGGGGGCGCTAGTTTTCGCTTAGAGAGCGGATGTGTGCGACCAGCATCCATCTTTCCTCTGCGGAGAGGAGCTGCTCAAACGGCGGCATCGTCGTCATTGACTCATAGGCGGCGGGGTTGGACGCGTCGGACGGCACAGGGAAATCGCCGTTTCCTCTGGCGAGGATCATGTAGATCTCGCCGGGCGGGCGGGCCTGTGTATCGTCCTCAGTGAGATTCTTGGGGACGTTGGCGCCCACGTTTTCGAAGGCCAGACTAACCTGCAGAAGTCCATCGCCGTCTCCTGCCGCGCCGTGACACATGGAACAATTGCGTTGGAACAGGAAATTCCCGTACTCAAGAATCTCCTGTGTGACAACGATGGGCATCTCTTCAATGGCAGTCAGCTCCTCATCCGACATGAGGTCAAAATGCTCCAGCCGCAAGTCGGCGTTCAGATCCTCGCCATAGTCGCCGCCGCTGCGGAACGCAACCGTGCCCGGCTCCACAGACATGGACGGGCCCTCTTGCTTGCGAATGGCGGGGGAGTAGTGCATCTCCTGGAAGTAGTCCACGGGGTAAGCGCCTGTGGAGCAGCCTGTGAGAGCGATAACGGCGACGGCCAATACGGCAAGCGCCATAATGCCAATTCGGCCTGATCGCCAGGCCCACCTGTTCTCACATGTCTGCATTACAACGCCTGTCTGCCTTCTTTGTCCTTGATCCTGGCGCCGGACTACTCCCTGATAATGTCTTCCGCGCCGCCCTGCTCTAAAGCCGTCCCCGCGAGGGTGATCCTGGTTTCGTCGACGGTTACGAGGAGGCCGATGTATCCCAAGGTTATGCGAGTGTCATAGAGCGGGCCTGGGCCGCTCATGCGCGGCAGGCGGCTCTCAAAGACGACGCCGATCACCGTGAAGACCATGGCGAGCAGCAGCGTGAACTCATACATGATTATCATGCTGGCCGGGATCGCGAGGATCGGCTTGCCGCCTGTCACCAATGGGAACGCGGTCTGCGTCGCGAAAACGAAGAAGAATGCCGTGGCGAAGCCAATAAATCCCCCGAAGAGGGAGAAACGGAAGAGCTTGTTCTTTTTGACGTGCTCGCCAAAGGCGCCTTCCGGGTACGGGTTGCCCGTCATCACCTCATAGTCATCGCTCGTAAAACCGGCATCGCGCAACTGCCGCGCGGCTTCCGCAGCGGTGTCCGCGTCGCCGTACAATCCCAAGACACTCCGGTTTGCCATCGAATCCGCTCCTGACTTGCGCGCCTACCAGGCCCGCGGCTCTTCTGATTCCCGCACGATTGCGGGGACGACTGCGTCGCCTATACGGATCTCTTCACGGAAGACCTGGCCCTCCTTCTGCTCCCACGCCGGGACCAATGGAACGAGCTTGGCGAATATGACCAGCAGCATCGCCACCATTCCAAATGACGCGAGCACGATGACGCTTTCCGTAAGGCTGGGCACGTAATTGGCCCATAAGAAGGTCAACTCCTGTTTCCGTTCAATGGCGGGGATGATGAGGAAGAACCTCTCCAGCCACATCCCGATGTTCACCAGGATGGAGGTCCAAAACATCAGTGCTATATTGCGTCTAACGCGTCTATTGAGCCATAACGGAATCGGAATCACGTATGAGGTGAGCACCATGATGACCGTGATGGCGTTGAAGGGCCACTGGAATAGCCGCCGCTCCATCACTGCCAACTCCTGTTCCTCCCTTGAGTAGAAGGAGAATGCGAAATCAAGGAAGAAGAAGAACAGCCAAGCCGTCGCAATGAAGATCAGCAACCGGCCAACGGCGTCGAAGTGATCTTCCCAGATAAAGTTCTCTAGCTTGAATATCCATCGCATCAAGGCCATCAGCGTCAGAACCATGGACACGCCGGAGTGGACGGCGCCAATCACGAAGTATGGCGCGTACACCGTGACGTGCCACGCGGGCACGACGGAGACTGCAAAGTCCCATGACACGATGCTGTGGACGGACACGAAGACGGGCAGGATCAGCGCGGACATCAGGATGCCAAAGATGCCCTGCAGCCGCCATTGCCTGGGCGTTCCGCGCCATCCCATCGCCAGCATCCCGTAAATCGTGCGCCGCATCCCGGTGCTTCGATCGCGGATGATGGCGAAGTCCGGGATAAGCGCAGTAAAGACGAACAAGATGCTTCCTGTCAGATATGTCGTGATGGCGACAGGGTCCCAAATCAGCGGCGACCGGACGTCCGGCCACACGCCGCGAGAGAAGTCATAAGGCAGCAGCCAGTAGATGATGCGCCACGGACGCCCTGCGTGGATTACAGGGTGAATCAGGGACGTGACGAGGGCGAAGACCGTCATCACCTCAGCGGCGCGTGTAATGGGCCGTTTCCACTCCGCCTGCGTTAGACGCAGGATCGAGGAGATCATCGTTCCTGCGTGACTAACGCCGATCCAGAACACGAAGTTGACGATGAAGAAGCCCCAGAAGGCCGGGCGCTGTAGGCCGGTTATCCACAGGCCCTGCCAGATGAGGATGGTGATGGCGACTGCGCCCGCCATGACAAGCAGGAACGGCGGTAGAAACGCAAGCACATGCCGCTTCCGCAGCTCAAAGACCGGCCAGAGCAACTCGTCGTTGATCTGGCTGGCCGTCAGGACCGGTCGGTCTTGCATATCTCCGTCTCTCCGCTAATCCGGCTTTCCAACGACGTGCGCATGACCCACGCCGAACGGCCTCACGACGCGCAGCAGCAGCGCCTCCCGCGTCTCCCACAAGGAAACGAACGGCACCAATCGGGAAACCAGCAACACAAACAGCGCGATTGTAGACAACATTCCGGCCAGGACCAGAATCTCGGCAATCCCGGGGAGCCCTACGGACGGAACCTCCTCCAATCCGTGCCCTCCCACTTGCTCAACCGACCACGAGTTGGAATAGATGCGTAGCCGGTCAAAGAAGTTTCCGATGACGATGACGACTCCGACGATTGCCGGTCCGAGTATGCTGCGCCGCACCGGATTCCACATGATGAGCAGGAGCGCGCCAATGAATGACAGGCCGATGGCCCCGGCGAACATCCACAGCTGGGGCCTCGCAAGCAGGCTTTCAACTGATGGATCGCCAAAGATGAGGAGCGCGATAACGGACTGCTCATGCGGCAGACGCCCATACCAGAACAGGATGAACCCGCTCCACCAGAAGTAGAACCAGAAAAGCGTCAAGGCCAGGAGGAGACGGCCGTACCCCCAGAATTGCTCAAGGGCGAAGTAACGACCCAGCCCGCCCCACTTGCGCAGCGCGAACTGGACGATGATGAAGAGGCCGAGCCCCATCTGTAAGCCGGTGACGGCATGGAATGCGGGGAAGATGGGGTCTTTCCAGCCCGGCACTAGGACCATGGCGAAATCAGTCGCCAGGACGGTGTGAGTCATAGCGTATGAGGCAATGTAGAACGCGCCCAGGATGCCAAGGGCAGACTTGTGGGTTGACCACTGTCGCTTTGTTCCGAACCAACCCGGGGCGAGAATCCGCGCTATCGCCTGAGAACGCCCGCTGCCGTGGTCTCGCACGGCGGCCAGGTCAGGCAGGATTGACGTATAGAGGAAACCGAGTCCGGTGAGCACCAGGGACAAGAGCATGATGAGGTCAGGCAACCACGGTCCCAGCTGCCAGTCCATCCAGAGGCTGTTGCGGCCCTCCAGGCCGGGGTGCGCCGCCATGATGGGGATGAAGAACAGCAAGAGCACCGGTCCAGAGATGGCGAATAGCTCAGCCGCGCGGCTTGTGGGACGTCGCCACTGGGCGCGGGCGAATCGCAAGCCGATGCCGGCAATTGGAATGCCCATCACGAGGGAGAAAACGTAGAAGTAGGCGACAGCGTAGTAATTCCACCGCGTGTGGTCGTCCGTGCCGCCAATCCACATCCAGATTGCGGCGACGACGCCCAGCACGCCGAGCACGGCCAGACCGAGCATGGCGTTACGCATCGCGGCGCCCGTCTGACGCGCCTGATGGATGAGCTCTTCGGTCAGCTCTTCCTGCGTCGCTGGGGCGCCCGGCGCCTCGTGATCGTTGTGGGTGTTCTCCATCCTCTCCTCGCCGACGAGCCTATCGTCGGCTGCTTGTTTGCTTCGTGTTGTCTCTAGTGGGCCGCGCCTGCCGCGGCGGTTTCAGTTGCCCCGGTGCTTACGCCCTTCAAATACCGCACGTTGGGCTCCGTGCCAATGGCCTCCTGGAGCTTGTAGGCGCGGGACTCGTCGGCGAATGCCTGAGATACCCGACTGTTCGGATCATTCAGATTGCCAAAAGTGAGAGCGTCCGTCGGGCAGGCCTGCTCGCACGCGGTCATGAAATGCTCTGTCGCGTCCCCTCCGGTGCGCTTGGCGATGCGCACGGCTGCGTTGATCCGCTGGATGCAGAACGTGCACTTCTCCATGATTCCGCGCTCGCGGACCGTGACATCCGGATTCAGATAGTTGTGGTACGTCTCGGGCCACGTGGGGCGGCGGAAGTTGAAGAAGCGGGCATGGTACGGGCAATTGTTGGCGCAGTAGCGCGTGCCGACGCAGCGGTTGTACACCTGAACGTTCAGCCCGGACGGGTTGTGGTACGTGGCAAAGACCGGGCAGACGGGTTCGCACGGGGCGTTGCCGCAGTGCTGGCACAAGACGGGAAGGAAGCGGGCCTTTACGTTCGGGTACTCGCCTTCCCAGTAGCGCTCAATGCGTATCCAGGCGATGGCACGCCGCTCAGTGAAATCGCGCTCCAGGTTGATAGGTAGGTTGTTCTCCGCAGCGCAGGCGATGACGCAGGCCTGGCAGCCTGTGCATGCGTCGATATCGACCGCCATCCCCCACTTGTAATTCGCCATCGTCATCGCATTTCTCTCCCGAGTTGGTATCTGTGCCCTTTGATCACTGGTTTATTCGTGCGTTTGGCGGGCCGTCCGGGCCGTCCTACATGTTCTCCAACTGGATGATGTGTGTTCCTTCAAGCTGCTGGCCGGTGAAGCCGCCTTCCATCCGCGCCATGCGGACGCGACGGCCCAGAGGCCGGATCGTCACTGATGTCGCGCCCCAAGCGAGCGCGCCCGTGTCTGCAACCTCAATGTTTTCAATGATGTTGAGGATATTGATGCCGAAACCCTCGGCGTAACGGCCGGAGTCGACGCGGCCGCGTCCAAACGGCACGGAGACAACGTTCGGCGGGATGCCGGGGTGAAAGTAGACCGGCGCCTCGACCGAGCCTGCCCCTGATTGCAGTTCAACCAAGTCGCCGTCCCGGAGACCGAGCCTTGCAGCCTCACGGCTGTTTACCTCCACCCAGCTATGCCAGACCATTGATGTAACAGGATCGGGAGCGGATTGAGCCCACGGGAGGTGTGATCCTGTGCCGTCGCCCAAGGGGGAATTTGCAAACGGGATGAGGTGATAGGTCCCTGAACGCTCCTCGTTTGCGCTGGGCATATTCGCCATCGCGGCGTTAAGGGCCAGGGCCGATGGACTCCAGGAGTCGGATGACCGCGCGGCCATATTCCACCAGCCGCCGCGTTGCAGTACACCGGTTGTGAACGCCGCCAGTGTTGAGCCTTGCACGGAGCCCTGGCCGCTGTTCGCGCTATGGAGTCGGCTGAGGCCGTTCAAGACCACCTCCTCCATGGACGTGCCCTGGGTGCTCCGGCGAATTCCGATAGTCTCCGAAAGCGATATAAGCACGTCGCCAAAGGAGCGAGAGTCATAAACCGCGTCGCGATTCTCGTTCAGGAGAGGGGCCGCGACCGGCTGCTGCACCGTCAACGCCTCGAAACCGGGGCCGGGGTCTGCGACGTCCGTGCCCCACGATTCCAGAGAATGTTGGTTCGGCAGAATCACAGTTGCCAGAGCGGTCGTGTCATTCGGTTCGGACGAGAAACTGACGATCTCGCTTACTTGCCTCAGCGCGTCGCCGAAATTGAGCGACACCAGCGTATGAACGGGGTTGGCGCCATCCACGAGGACCAGATCGATCTCGTTGCGGTTCAGGCTGTCTCGCAAGGCGCGCCAGTCCGCAAAACTCGCGGGGGCGGGGATGTCGTTGAGTTCAGGAAGAGGGGCAGGCGGATTGAAAATCACGCCTCCGCTGTGTCCGACGTTGCCGAGAAGGCCGTTGAGAATCAGACCGGCGCGGGCGTTGAAAAGACCGTTCGGCTGAGCGATGCTCGCGCCTCCGACGAGAACGATCGCCGGCCCGTGGGACGCAAGGTTACGCGCCAGCTCAGTTATCTTTGCCTCATCGATGACGCCTGGCGTTGCGCCGAGTTGTCCGGCAATGGCGCCGGGGCTGTAGGCGGCGAGGGCGGTTTCGCCCTGCCCGCCGGTCATCGCGTGAGCGGCTGCTTCGTTAGCCAGGCCTTCGTGAATAAGCACATAGGCGATGCTGAGCGCCAACATGCCCTCTTGTCCGGGGGCAATGGGCAGCCACGTGTCAGCGTTCGCCGCCGTCATGGAATATCGAGAGCTTGCGTGGATGAGGGTTCCGCGGCTGCGTCCATCGCCGCGCAGGAAGTGGCCGAATGCGCGGCTGTAGTGGATTGGCGCGAGCCAGGACTCAAGGAAATCTGCGCCGATGGAGAGAACGCTGCCCGCGTTGGCGATGTCAAAGAACGGCAGGCGGTCCTGCCTAAAGACATCCCTGACCGCTTGTCGGATAACCGTGGTTTCCAGTGGCTCCAGCTGGAGGTGCTGCATCCCGACGCCATCGACGAGGTCCTTGATCACCGCTCCGAGGTGACCCCGGTTGGGCTGCGTGATGAGGACGGTGCGCGAGGGGATAGCTGTAGATACGAGCTCATTGAGGCGGGTCATGGCGGTGTCCCAGCTCCTGGGCGAGCCGTCGACCATGGGGCCTGCAAACCGGTCCGGGTTGTAGAGAGACTGCACGCCTGCGATGCAGCCAGGGAATAGACCGCCGCGATTAAGCGGGTGGTCCGGGTTCCCAGCAATATTCTTAGCGCGTCCCTCGGCCACGCGGACGACGATGCCGTGACCTTCCATGCAGGAGCCGCAGGCGGTCGCATACATGTCCTCCAGGCCCTGCGCGAGGTCCTCAGGGAGGTCATGGGGGCTCTGCTTAATGAGCTCCCTTTCCGGGATGGCGCAACCCGCAAAGAGCACGCCTGCCACAGAAGTGGCACCGGCTACCCTAAGAAAGTCTCGCCTGGTCAGATCCATCGAGTCGCGTCCGCCTCCGTAGTTGCTTTCATCATGAGTGGCACGTAGAGCATGTTGTCGGGGCGCTGTTCTCCTTGTGGCACCCGACGCAGTCTCCCATCCTGAGAATTCGCACCTGCTCAACCTGGGTCATGCTTCCCACGTCTCCGTGGCATTCCGAACACTCAAAT
This sequence comes from Dehalococcoidia bacterium, assembly GCA_965237465.1. GTDB lineage: Bacteria > Chloroflexota > Dehalococcoidia > UBA6926 > UBA6926 > VXMO01. Next base: position 1,160,546 of record OZ250138.1, on the reverse strand, counting down.
CCCGCAGTGATGTGGGGTTCATGCCTGAATTGCGTGTGATCGGGCAGGCGATGCTGCCGAATCCAATTGAGCGGCTTGCCGGACTCCCACGCCGCCCGCAGCGGAGCGAGAGATTCCTTTGTTGTGCCGACGGCCTTGTGACAGAACATGCACTGCTCAACGGCGGGCACGCTTGCTGTGCGGGATGTCTCCGCGGCGCGATGGCAGAATTCGCACTCCAGACTTAGAGACGTGACATGAAAGTCGTGGGGGAACTCCATTTCATTCTCAGGCGTCGGATAAATGGCGTTTAGCGCGGCAGGGCCCGCAAAATATCCGCCGACCCCAAGAAGAATTAGCACGATAGGCATCGCCACAAGTATGGCGATGATTGGTCGTGGAATACTGCCGGCGCGTCGCAACATGGCGGGCTATATCCATACCTTGACATAGATGGTCCGCAACACGCTGGACTCATTGACGAAGGACGCGAAGGCGTAAACCGCCACGAGGGCAACGACGATGGCAATGACATAGATCACGGGACGAATTCGACCGAACTGTGGCCCAAGGTGTCCCGTTGTAGTGAGAGAGGGGATGATTGCGTGGGCCGTAAGCAGCAGGATCGCGGCCCCAACAACGGACAGCCAGAAGACCCAGAGGAACCCAAGCGTGGCTCCAACCTGGTCCCAGTCTGCGGCTGTTAGCTGCAGAGGATCAATTTCCGTCACGGATCAGTGGCTCCTTGAGGGAAGAATTAAGGACGCGTCACGAACGAACGGTACACGCGGCCAGAAACCGTTGTCAATCCCCCGCGCGCGAGAATGAGATCCACGCGCCGCATGCCCTCCACGCTGCGAGGAAATGCCGAATTTGTGCGAATCATCACACATAGACGCCCATCGCCGCCCCGCCAAGCAAATGCAGGTGGCCGTGGGGTTGGCTCTGGAGGGCATCGGGGCCAAAGTTGGAGAGGACACGAAAACCGCCGGGGGCGTGCTTGTTTCCAAGCTCAACCGCTAGCGAGGCCGCCTTGCCAAGATCGTCCTTCCAGAACTCGTCCTGCGTCTTGTGTTCTCGCGGCACGATGAGCAGCTGGATCGGCAGCCACCTCAGCCGGTTCCGAAAAACGATTAGTTCTTCATCCTCATGCCACACGTCCGCCGGCTCCCGGCCTGCGATGATCTCACAGAAGATGCATGGCGCTCGAAAGGGTGTCGTCATGCTGCAATTCTAGCGTTGCCTGCGAGACTCAGGTTGGCGGCGCAGAGGCTGCGTCATGCCTTGTCGCAATAGATAGTTGGGCACGTCGATGTTGAATGCGATGCTGAACCGGGGATCGGCAAGCCTCGACGCCACACGCGGCTCATCCTGCGCCAACTCATCCAGCGAGACGTTCATTGTGACCACTGTCGCCAGGCGCGCGTTGTATCGATAGTTGATGATCTGATACAGCTTTTCCTGCGCCCAGGGAGTCGTCGCGTGCGCCGCCAGATCATCAAGAACGAGGAGGGGCGCGGTGCGGACTCCCTCAAAGAGCTCATCGTAGGACACGTCACTGACCGGCCCAAAGGTGTAGCGGAGATGGTCGAGAAGGTCGGGTACGACGACGAAGAGAGTTTCGAGCCCGGCGCCGCGGCAATGGTTGGCTATCGCGGCCGCGAGATGCGTTTTGCCGACGCCGTTGTCGCCGGAGAACATCAGCCAGCCGTCCGGCTGTTTCGCATAAGCGAGGGCTGTCTTCAGAGCTCCTTCGATGCTCTGGTGCTGATGCTTTGTGAGCTTGTCATAGGCGCGAGAGTCAAACGTTTCAAAGTTCATTTCGCTGAAGCGGGGCAGGTCAAGCGCGTCCGCAGAACGCAGACGGCTGCTTGCGACGCCCGTGACAAGGACGCGAGACACGGTCGGATCCGTCAGGCGGCTGAGGAGATGCGGTTCCATTTCCGCCAGGGGTTTGCTCAACGTTATGACGGTGGGCAGTCGCTCGATAAAGCGCTGGTTCAGAACCTGAAAGAGCTTTTCCTGAGCCCATGGCGTGGTGGCTTGCGCACCCAGGTCATCCAGCACCAGTAGAGGCGCCTCGCGCACCTGTTGAAAGAGGGAATCGAACGGGACATCGGCAACAGGGGCGTACGCAGCGCGCAGATAGTCGAGAAAATCCGGCACGGACACCAACAGCGCGGGCAAGCCGCGCTGAATGACATCATTGGCGATTGCCGCGGCCAGATGAGTCTTGCCGCTGCCGGACGGCCCATGCAGAACCAGCCAGCCGGATGGAGCAGCCGCGTATTGACGCGCCCCGGCAAGCGCCTCTGCGAAGACGCGTCCGTTCGCGCCGTTTAGCCGGTCGCCATTAATCTCGGCCGTTTCAAACGTGACGCCCGCGTACGGCTCAAGTTGCCCGTAGCGTTGAAGCCGATGGAATCTATCCCTATCCAGCTCTTCCGCGCGGCAAACACAGGGCGAGACCAGTCCAAAGCCGGGATTGTCCAGCGGCAGATCACGGCTTACCCATCCGAGGCCGCCACAGACGGCACAGCGCGAATCTGGATCATCATCCGGCTCTTCCTGGCCCGCGTGCTCTGGGAACGCGCCGGTTCGAGCGTCAACGCCAGCGGACGACCTTGCCGTATTGTCCCCCTCGATAGTCCTTCGCAGGGCGTCGCCTAGTCTCTCCATCTCCCTTACCCCTATCCCTCCAGTTGCGGAGAACCGACCGCACGTAGGCCCAACTGCGCGCGTTCTGCGTCGCGGCCTCAAGGAAAGCCTCTCGGATCCACGCCGCAGGATACTCCTGTTCGGCCTCCGAGAGCTCCTGGGCCATGCCGACTCCGGGCACCGGGCCGATTGTGTCCTCATAGAGCTGAAATATCTCGCCGGCCGACGACTCTTGCGACGAGCTCGTTTGTCCGGTTCGCCGGGCGGCGAGCCCGATTGAGGCATCTCCGGCCAGGATGCGGTCAACTGCGCGCCGACCTTCTGAATCATTCAGGAAATAGGCAACGTCGCCATCATCCAGCGGCACAGAGAGGAAGACCTGCGCGTCTGCGAACGCATGCATTGCGTCCGGGATAGCAGCGGGCGATTCAACCTGAGAGCCTTCGGCCGCGGCGTCATCTGGGATCGGGCGCTCCCTGTCCGGCGGCGCAGTCTCGGCTATGCCGCCCATCTCCGGAGCTGATGCGAGCTCCCTTGCAGTAACCCACCGGATTGCGCCTTTGCGGCGTCGAATGCGTCGCAGGGCGACCAGGAAAACCTTGGCCTCGGCGAGACTTGTCAGGCGCGGGAGGATCTCTGAATAGAACGCCTCCGGCACGGGCGTGGCCTCTGTTGGCGAGGGAAATCCGGCAAACGGCTTCATGCCGCGCATGAGCATCGCCCCCCAGCCCTTATAGTCCTGGCCATCTCTTGCCGCACGCCTCTAATAGTATCCGTCTGGACCTATTCCGGTCGCGCGGGCGGCGTCTCTGAATGTGGTTGTCTGTTCTTCAAAGATCACTTGCATCCGCCCCGTGGGACCGTTGCGGTGCTTGGAGATGATGACATCCGCGACGCCGCGCGGATACTCCTGATCCGGATGCTGTCTTTCCCATTCTTCGCCCGTATAGACCATATCCGCGCGGTACAGGAACATGACGACGTCCGCGTCCTGCTCAATAGCGCCGCTTTCACGCAGATCGGAAAGCTGCGGCTCGTGACTGGGGCGGTTTTCCACCGCCCTGGATAGCTGAGAGAGAGCCAACACCGGCACGTTGAGATCCCGCGCCAGCGCCTTGAGAGTACGAGAAATCTCGCTGATCTCCTGCACGCGGTTCCCCGCGAAATTCGCGCCGCTCATCAGTTGGAGATAGTCGACAACGATGAGATCCAGCCCCTCGTCCAGGTGTAAGCGACGCGCCTTTGATCGAAGCTCGACAAGGCCGAGCGTCACGGAATCATCAATGTAGAGCGGCAAATCAGCCAGGCGCCCCACTGCGTTCATGATTGCCGCCTCTTCATGGTCGGTCCACATGCGTGTTCGTATACGCGTGGAGTTGATGCCGGACTCTCCGGCCAACAGGCGCTCTATCACCTGCTCCGTTGCCATCTCAAGGCTGAAAAACGCCACGACGCGCAGCCTGCCGTCCGGGCGCGTGGTGGATGTGACAGACTTGGCGACGTTGAGAGCAAAGGCGCTCTTGCCGACGCCCGGGCGCGCGGCAAGGATCACCAGATCAGAGGACTGAAAGCCGCCTCCCAGTCGGCGGTCGAGGTCGACGAAGCCGCTTGCAATGCCGCCAACACGCGCGAGCCCTGCTTGTTCACTCTCCTCGACGTACTTGTCCAGGGCATCATGGAGCGATTCAAGGTCCCGCGTCGTGTGGCCAAGGCGCATCCGATAGAGAAGCTCTTCAGCCTGCTGAAGGGCCTCATCGGCGTCGTCCTCCGCTCGATGACCGATTTCCGCAATCTGGCCGCCGGCGCTGATGAGCTGACGATGGACGGACAGCCGTCGAACGACGCCTGCAAAATTCTCCGCGTAGACGGACGTGGGAACGACTGCGATGAGGTGGCTGAGGAAGGGGAGCCCGCCGACTTCTTCCAAGCGTCGGTGGCGAGACAACTCATCGGCGACGCTGACCTGGCTGATCGGCTCATTGCGCACGAACAGGGTCAGGCAAGCGTCATAGATCCAGGCGTGTTTCTGCCGAAAGAAGTCCGCTGACTGGACGATGACCTGGACGCCTGAAACGGCCTCGCCATCAATCAGCAGGGAGCCGAGGACGGCCTCCTCAGCCTGATCATCATGCGGCGGCAACTGTTCGGTGTACACGCATCACCCCTACGCCCGCCGGCGCGGTGGTGAACACGCTGGGCGGCGGGCACTATCTTGCCGCGTTAGTTCTCATCCTCGTCGTCGCCGGCCTCAGCGTCGACTTCAGTGGATTCAGCCTCCGCTTCCATCTCGCTGCCCATTGGGGCGTTTTCCTGCGAATCCGTGGCGGCGGCGTGCTCAGTGGTTTCTACGGCGTCGTCAGACGATTCTGCGGTGTCCTCAAGGGACTGCGGGTCCGTGCCCTCGGCGTAGACCGTGATTGTCGCTTCCGGGATGACATCAGGGGCCAGGCGGACCGGGGTCTTGTGCTGACCAAGCTCGCGGATTGGCTGCTGGAGCAAGACGGCGCGCCGATCTATATCAACGCCCATCGCCCCATTGACCGCATCCGCAATTTCCGTGGTTGTCACGCTTCCGTACAGTCGGCCGCCGGGGCCGACCCGCACGGCGATGAACAGGCGCTCCTCTGCGAGACGCTGACCGACGCTATCCATCTCCATGTTGAGCCTTGTCCGGCGCTCGACTTCCGTCTTGCGCCGCGAGTCGGCGCCCGCCAGGGCCTGCGCCGTGGCGAGGACTGCCAAACGCTTGGGGATCAGGAAGTTGCGGCCGTAACCGTCCTTCACATCGCGGACGTCCCCCGCGATTCCCAGGCTTGGGACCTCATCAATCAAAACGACCTTCATTGCGATCTCCTCATGCAGTGTCGGAATAGCACTTATGTTTCTTTTTGTCAAGCTTTCAGATAGGAGCGCGGGCGAGCGCCGCCAGAGATGTGTCACCCCCGCGACAACATAGAGTAACGCAGCAGCGCCCAATCCTGCCAAGGGAAATAGAAAATACCGAGGGCCAAAATCCGAGATTTCTCGCCTAGACTCGGCGGGCAATCCGGCAGGTGAGCGCCGGTTCTAGCTGAACTCCAGCGCCCCGCCCCACGCCTCTGTGATGACCTCGAGCGACAGTTCGGCAAGCCCGGCAATCCCAAGATTTCTGCCGCCCACCGCTCCAAGTTCAACTATGTCCACGGCATGGTTCTTTGCGAGTTCGCGCAGCGTCTCAACATTGTCCGGGGCGAGGGAAACGATAATGCGGGCCGGCGGCTCGCCAAAGAGCGCGGCATCAACGCGATCGCCGTCTACCAGGCCGAGGTTCAGCTCAGCGCCATTCCCGCCAATGGCGCAGGACTCCGCAACGGCCACAGCAAGGCCGCCATCGGAGACATCGTGGGCGGATCGCAAAAGGCGATTGCCGATGGCCTCTCTCACAAGAGCTTGCACTCTTGCCTCCTGTTCAAGGTCAAGGCCGGGGCTGCCGGCGACGGAGTCATGCACACGGTCCAGATACTCGCTGCCTCCCAGGGCAGAGGCGGGCAGGGCCGCCTCAGACGCTCCGATCAAGATGATTCTGTCCCCTTCGACGCCGAACCCCGCCGAGCATCGCGCGGAGACATCGTCCAGGCCGCCGACCATGCCGACGGTGGGCGTCGGGTAAATCGCGCCGTCAGCGGATTCGTTGTAGAGGCTGACGTTGCCGCTGATGACGGGGATGTTCAGCGCGCGGCACGCATCGGCCATGCCCCTGATGGCCTGCTCCAACTGAAAGGCGACGGCCGGTCGCTCCGGATTTCCGAAGTTCAGGCAGTCCGTAATTGCCAGCGGCCGCGCGCCAACGCACGAGAGGTTGCGCGCCGCCTCAACGACTGCAAGAGCGCCCCCGCGGTATGGGTCCAGATAGCAGGCGCGGGGATTGACGTCGATGGTCAGGGCAATGCCTCGCGTCGTCCCTTTGATCCGCAGCACCGCGGCGTCCGCCTGTCCTGGAGCAAGAACGGTGTTGTTTCCCACTTGATGGTCGTACTGCTGATAGACCGGGCGCTTGCTGGCCAGCGAGGGGGCGGAGAGCATGCGGAGGATAATGTCATTCCAGGGAGCGGGCTGCGGCGGGATGTCGGATAGGTCACGCTCACGGAGGGCCGCAATTTCAGGGTCCTCCGCGCCTGCCAGCTCATACACTGGCGCGTCCGTGAGCCCGGCAATGGGCATGTCGCCAACTATCGTCCCGCCATCACGGATCACGGCGCGTTCGCCCTCTGTCACGACGCCGATCTCGTCGCAAGCCAGATCCCACTTGTCGCAGACCGCGCGGGCCACGTCAACGTTCTCCGGCGGGACGATCAGCAGCATTCTCTCCTGTGACTCGGACAGCATTACTTCATAGGCCGTCATGCCTTCCTCGCGCCGCGGCACTCGCGCGACGTCCACGTCCACGCCTGTTCCAGCGCGCGCCGCGCATTCAATAACAGCGCTTGTGAGACCGCCGGCGCCGAGGTCTTGCATCCCGACCAACAGGCCGGCTTGCGCTATCTCCAAGCAGGCCTCAAGTACGAGCTTTTCCATGAACGGGTTGCCAACTTGCACGGCCGGGCGGCGCTCTGCCGATTCTTCCGAGAGATCGACGGATGCGAACGTTGCGCCGTGGATGCCGTCGCGGCCCGTGTCGGCGCCGACGAGAAGGAGGACGTTGCCCGCCCCGCCGGTATTCGCCCGCACGATGTCCTCTTCCCGCGCGATGCCCACGCACATGGCGTTGACGAGGGGGTTGCCGGAGTACGACGGCGCAAACGTCACCTGACCGGCGACGTCCGGGATGCCTATGCAATTGCCGTAACCGCCAACGCCGGCGACGACGCCCTCAAAGATGTAACGATTGCGCGCGCGGTCCTCGGGTGGGCCGAAAAAGAGGGCATTCAAGAGCGCCACCGGTCGCGCTCCCATGCTAAAGATGTCGCGGATGATGCCGCCGACGCCCGTGGCGGCGCCCTGGTACGGCTCAATCGCCGAGGGATGGTTGTGTGATTCAACCTTCATGATGACGGCGATGCCATCACCGATTGAGACGGCGCCGGCGTTCTCTTCGCCAGGACCAATGAGGACCCACGGCGCCTCATTCGGCAACAGACTCAAGATCAGCCGCGAGTGCTTGTAGCCGCAATGCTCGCTCCACAAGATTCCGAACATGCCGAGTTCAACGTCATTCGGCTCTCTATCAAGCCGCTTGACGATTTCCTCATATTCGTACTGGGAAAGAGAAAGCTCGGCGAGAGTCTCTGGCGATACGGTCATATCAGATAAAGTCTCCCGTTCCCCACGTGGCGTCTCCAGATCTTGGGTTCTGTATAGCGAGTCTAGCAGCAGGTTACGGGGCGATTCGCAACGATGGTGTAAGCAGCCCACCGCTGGGAATCACCGGGGGTTTCCGTTCGTCCGCCTCCCCGTATGCGACGGACTAGTGACATGTCGCTACAAGCATCCACGTCACTTGACACGGGACGCTTCGTCCAGTGCGGCCATCTCCGAACCCGTGAGTTTCCATCCCAGCGCACCTGCATTGTCTCGCGCTTGTGTTTCGTTTTTGGCGCCCGGTATTGGGAGGGTTCCCTTTTGCATGAGCCATCTCAGGGCGATTTGGGCGGGTGTGCGGTCCGAGCGTTCCACGGCGATGTTTCGGAGCGCCTGCACAATCAGCTGCGCCTGAAGGACCTTCTTGCGTAGTCGCCAGCCACGGTATCCGCTGGGACGGGAATCCGACGTGTACTTTCCCGTCAGCAGCCCCTCAGCCAGCGGGCTGTAGGCGATGACGGTCACGCCCATCTCGCCGCATAGTTCGAGCAGCTCCTCATCTTCAATGTGCCGGTCAAGCAGGCTGTACGGCAGCTGGTTGGACGCCAGCGGCATACCCGCGCGCGACAACTGCTCATGCGCGCGCAGCATCAAATCGGAGTCAAAGTTGGAGACGCCGACGGCGCGAACAAGCCCTTCGCGATGCGCCTCAATAAGTCCGCCAACCCATTGGCGGACGCGGAGACGAGCGGGAGGAATAGGCCAATGGATTTGGTAGAGATCGACCTGTTCGACACCAAGCCTGCGCAGGCTGCGTCGGAGCGCCCGGACCAGGTCTCCGGGCCGGACGCGCCAAGAGGTCGGCAAAAACTTGGTGGCGATGAAAGGCTCTACGCCGCCGCTGTCTGCTGCTGATGTCAGATCGGCGGCTCGTTCCCGCAGCAGTCGGCCAAGAATGCGTTCCGACTCGCCTCGGCCATACAGCTCCGCAGTATCAAACAACGACACGCCAGCGGAGAGCGAGGCGCGGAATGCAGCGCGGACGTCATCCTCGCCAAAGCTCTTCCCGTAGCCCCAATAGAATCGGGAGCCCCATGGCCAAGCGCCCACGCCAATAGGCGCGATGTTGATGCCAAGTTCAGGTGGGCCAAAGGGCCTCATCTCCCCCATACCCTAACCCTGCCACAAACAAGGAAAGCGGGGACGGGATTCCGGGAGGCTTGGCGGCCGATATACAATCTACCGGAGGAAATGGCATCGAGGGGGGAGTGCCCTATATGACTACAGAAGACAACCGCGAAGATCAGGTTGAAGACGAGGATGGCAGAGGTTTAGCGAATAGGGTTCGAGGTGTCAGTCGAACCATAAGGGAGGGCGCGGTCCGCTCCGCCGATGTGTTAACGGGCGGGGACATCCGCAAGTTCGAAGAATTCACCGACGCAGCCACAACCGCCATAGTTGGTGTGCATCAGGACCAAACTGAATTGCGTGCGCGACTTGAGCGGTTAGAAGACATTGCAGCCTCGCAGCGAGGTTCCAGTGTAGCGGCGAATTCAACTCCCTCTCCGCTGACCTTTCTAATTGGAGGCATGGCTCTGGCGGCGCTGATACTCGGCGTTGTTGCGCTGGTCATGGTCGCAGCCTGATGACGAACAACGAACTTGGCACGGTGGCAAACCGATATGCGGCTCAAGAACGGGACGCCTTGCTTGAGGTGGCGCGAGACTATCGACTTAGGAATGAGCGCGAAGTTCTGGACGTTGGGGCACTCGCTGCCGACGCGTCAACGGATTCACTTATTGACCTCGGACTTGAGCCGGATGCCAATATCCAGTTGCTTGAGGCATTGCAGCTCCAATACCCGAATCTCGACCCAGATTCTCTGAGGGGCAGATCAGAAGAAGAACTAGAGGGCTTGGTCAATGGGGGCAAAGGGAAGTACTTTGAGGTGATTGTGCGCGACCGCCTCAACGCCGGAGAGAGACTTGATGACATTCAACTGGAAGATGGGCAGACTGCCGTCCTGGGAGAATCTCCGACGCAGCCGGGCTGGGATCTACAGATAGTCAATGAAGATGGCATGGTCGCTGAATCAATCCAACTCAAGGCTACGGAGCGCCTCTCTTACGTGAAGGATGCGCTCGATAAGTATCCCGGCATTCGAGTCGCAACACCCGGTGAGATCGACGGCGCTACTGACGATATGTTGAGTACCGGCATGTCGCTCGACGCTATAGAGAGCGAAACTCGGGAACAGCTGGACGAACTGAGTGACACAACATTTGACAATATCGTCGACAACGCCAGCGAGATTGCGCTTGATACGGTCCCATTCCTCGCCATACTTGTCACAGGAGTTTTCGAGGGAAGAAACGTTCTCGCGGGGCGCTCTACAGTGAGAGAGTCATTCCAGCGGGGGGCGAGAAGGATCGGGAAAGCCTCTGTTTACAACAACATCGGGGCGCTTCTCGGCCCTGTTGGACCCTCTGCATCCGTGGGCCTAAGGATGGCCGAAGGCAGAATCAAGCGCCGTATAAGCCTCGTAGACGTTCTCGAATCCAAGACGGCTGACCTACGGCAGCTTTCGCCGAACTAGAAGGGCCATACCTAGTCATCACTCCCTCTCCGCCCACCTTAGGACGGGGCGGCGGGCGGCCAGAGCCTCATCAATGCGTCGTACCGGCGTCGTGTGCGGAGCGCCGCGCACCTTTTCCGGATCTTCCACCGCTTCACGGGCGATGGATGTCATGGCATCAATGAACGCATCGAGGGTCTCGCGGCTCTCAGTTTCTGTCGGCTCGATCATCAGGGCTTCGTCAACGATGAGCGGGAAATAGACGGTTGGCGCATAGAATCCGTAGTCGAGCAGCCGCTTGCAGATGTCGCCTGCGCGCACATCATGTTGGCGGCGCTGCCATGTGGCGGAAAAGACGGCCTCATGCATGCACGGGCGATCATAGGGCAGGGAATAGGCCTCCTTCAGGCGGACGCGCAGGTAATTCGCGTTTAACACGGCGGCGCCGCTGACCTCTTTCAGGCCCTCGGCGCCGTGCATTCGAATGTAGGTATACGCCCTCAGGAGCACGCCAATATTTCCTGCACCCGAGCCTATGCGGCCCACCGTTTCCTCCGGCTCATTCAGGTAGTAGACGTCTTGGGAGTCTCGGGCCACGTGCGGGGTGGGCAAGAATCGCGCGAGGCTTTCTCTAACGCAGATGGGCCCGGCGCCGGGTCCGCCTCCGCCGTGCGGAGTGGAAAAGGTCTTATGGACGTTGATGTGAATGATGTCGAATCCAAGGTCGCCGAGCCGCGTGCGGCCGAGCAGCGCATTCAGGTTCGCGCCGTCGCCGTAAACCAGGCCGCCTGTCTCATGCACAAGGCGGCAAATCTCAGCCGTCCGGGGGTCAAAGAGGCCGAGCGTCGTCGGCATCGTCAGCATGATCCCGGCCACTTCCGGGCCCAGCGATGCCTTCAGGGCGTCTATGTCCACGTTGCCGACCGAATCCGTCGGCACGGTCACGAGAGTGAAACCGGCCATGGCGGCGGAAGCCGGATTGGTGCCGTGGGAGGAGTCCGGCGACAAGACTACAGTTCTCTGCGTGTCGCCGCGTGTGCGATGGTGCGCCCGGAACAGGAGCATTCCGGTCAACTCGCCGTGAGCGCCGGCAGAGGGCGCCAGGCTGGTGGAGTCCATGCCCACGATGTCCTTCAGCATCGTCTGGAGGTTGTAGAGGGCTTCAAGCGTGCCTTGCGCGGTCTCCGCGGGCTGGTACGGGTGAGCATCGGCGAATCCTGGCGAGCCTGCGACGGCCTCATTCACACGCGGGTTGTATTTCATGGTGCATGAGCCGAGGGGATAGAACGTCGTGTCTATGGCGTAGTTCGACTGGCTGATTCGTGTGAAGTACCGGATAACCTCCGGCTCGCTGACCTCCGGCAAGAGCAGTTCTGTCCTCAGAAGGGATGCCGGAAGCATCGGCGCTGTTGCCGCGACGGGTGACTTCGGCGTCGTTACGCCGCGCCGACCGGGCCGTGAAATGTCGAGCAGCAACGGCGTGCGCTTCTTGTTGACATTGTCGATTGCGAGGATCGCCGCGGCGCCAGCCGGAGCCCTAGTAACTTCCGGCCAGGCGGATAAAGACACGTTTGCGTCCGGCGTTGCCGCCGACCGGGCCGGCTCGTCCGTTCCGTTAATCCGCGCGAGGGCTGCTACCAGGCGGTCAATATCGGACGCCGTCGTGACCTCCGTCACGCACAGGAGCAGGCCATTTTGCGCACGATCAGAGACATCAATGCCGCCGACGATGCCATGTTCATGCAGCAGTCGTCTGTTTACTTCTGCCGGCGACATGGGACACTCAACGACAAATTCCTTGATAAACAAGGCGTCCGGTCCTCCATGGATGCCATACCCATGCAGCTCAGCGATTCGTTTGGCGGCGCCGCGTGCGCCCTGATAGCAGTTGTAGGCGACCTCGCGCAATCCCTGAGGACCCAGCGCGGCGACATGCGCCGCCACGGCGATTGCGGCCAGTGTCTCTGCCGTGCAGATATTGGATGTTGCTCGCTCGCGCCGGATGTGCTGTTCACGCGCCTGGAGGGTCAGCACAAAGGCATCATTGCCGTCGGCGTCCACACTGCGCCCGACGATTCGCCCGGGCATCTGCCGCAGGAACTCTTTCCGACACGCGAACAGGCCGACTCCAGGCCCGCCGAATCCAAGCGCGATGCCAAGCGGCTGCCCCTCGCCAACCATGATGTCCGCGCCATAGTCCGCCGGTGGCCGGATCAGGGCCAGCGAAACGGGTTCCACTGCCGTGACCAACAGTCCGCCGAGTTCATGAATCTCGGTCGCCAGCGCGTCCGGGTCGGGGTCAATGAGTCCGAGGTATGACGGTTGCTGAATGATCAGGCAAGCGGGCTCCGCGTCGCCCGCCGCATCGATGGCGTCTATGACAGAAATGTCCTGCGCCCCCGCATATGTCTCTAGCGCGGCGTGGTAGATGCGTGAAACGCTTTCGTGAACGACAACCGTGCGGCGGCGGGTCAGGCGGCAAGCCATAAGCGCAGCCTCCGCCAGGGCGCTCGCGCCGTCATACATGCCGGTATTGGAGGCGTCCATGCCGGTCAATTCGCACACCATAGTCTGGTATTCAAACAAGGCCTGCAGAATGCCCTGGCTCGCTTCCGGCTGATAGGGCGTGTAGGGGGTCAGAAACTCTCCGCGCGACGTAATCGCCCCGACGACACTCGGCACGAAGTGTCTCGCGAATCCGCCGCCCAGGAATGTCGGCGTTTCGTCCGGCGCCACGTTGTGCGCCGCAAGCTCACGCATGTGCGCCAGGACATCGTGTTCAGAGAGGGCCTGAGGGAGTTCAAGCGGGACGTTGCGGTACTCAGCGGGAATATCGGCAAACAGGTCATCGACGTCGCCGACGCCAACGACATCGAGCATGTGCCGGCGATCGTCCTCCGTCATGGGGACGAACGGCGCCGCTGAACGGCGGCTACTCACCGTGCGCCAGCTCCGTTAGGAATGCCTGGTATTCGTCATGGGAGAGCAGGCTGTGGATCTCGCGCTGATCGCTCACGGTTATGCGGATGATCCACCCTTCTCCATACGGATCCTCATTGACGAGTTCCGGCTTGTCCTCCAGCGCAGGGTTCGCCTCAACAACCGCGCCGCTTACAGGCGCAAACAAATCGGACACGGACTTCACGGATTCGATCTCGCCGAACGGCGTGAATTGGGTTATTTCCGCTCCGACCTGGGGCAGATCCACGTAGACGACGTCGCCCAGTTCGCCTTGCGCGTAATCCGTAATCCCGATCGTCGCGGAACTCTCATCGTTCTCGTCCCGCGCTATCCACTCATGCTCGCGGCTGTACCGCAGGGCCGACGGATCAAATGGCATGTCAATTACCCCCCACTGACGTCACCCGAAAACGCGGGGCGACGCTGTCATAACTATAGTAACGGGCAATGCCGGCGCACCGATCCCTTGAGAGGGAAAGGTCCCAAGTCACGTTCGGAAAGGCAGCGCGACAGTCGTGGCGCTCGCCGTTCGGCCTCGAATGTCAACCTGCAGCTCCACACCCGGCGTCGAAAACTCGGCCGGCAGATAGGCCAACGCGATGGACGATCCAAGCTCCGGGGAGTAGGTTCCGCTCGTGATGGTCGATTCCCTATCGTCCGGCGTGCGCACCAGATAGCCATGGCGTGGCGCAGATCGGCCGGGGACGGCGAGGCCGGTAATCCTCCTGGAGACGCCGTTCCGCGCCTGCGCGCGCAGGGCGTCGGCGCCGTGAAACTCCTTCTCCAGATCGACGAAACGCTCCAGCCCGGCCTCCAGAGGAGTCACGGACTCGTCCATGTCCTGTCCATACAGCATCAGTCCCGCTTCAATGCGAAGCACATCACGCGCTGCAAGGCCGCATGGCGCAACTCCGTGGTCGTTGATCAGGATGCGCCACACATTGACGGCCTCCTCGGCGTTCACGATTAGTTCAAAGCCGTCTTCGCCCGTATATCCGGTGCGGGAGATCAGCGCGTCAACGCCCGCCACACGCGTCTTTGCGCAGGCAAATCGACCAAGATCGCCCACCGGATGATCGATCATGGGGGTCAGCGCCTGGATCGCCCAGGGCCCTTGGACGGCCAGCATGGCAGTGTCGTCGCGCTGGTGGGTGATCATGGCGGCGGCGCCGTAGCCTCCCGCCTCTGCCTGGCGCGCCATCCACGTGGTGATCCCATCCCAACTCGCCGCGTTGCACACAACGAGATAGTCCGACTCGCCGTAGCGAAACACGACGACGTCATCAAGAATGCCGCCGTCATCGTTGCAGACCAGGCCGTACCGGGCGCGGCCGACGCGGAGCTTCACAACATTGCTAGTTATGAGCGTATCCAGCATCTCGCCTGCCCGGTCGCCCCGCACACGAATGCGTCCCATATGGGAGACGTCAAAGACGCCTGCGCCGCCCCGGACCGCCGCATGTTCCGCCAGCGCCCCGTCCGCATACTGGACCGGCATCTCCCACCCGCCGAATTCCACGATGCGCGCGCCGAGACCCTGGTGTTCGTCATAGAGAACCGTCCGTTGCACCGTAGCCTCTCTTCCAGAAATGCCGTTCCCGCCGCGCGTTTCATGCTACCACCGCCCCTTGACGTTGCATCGTGAATACTGAGATTCTATCGCAGGCTAGGTTTCTCCTGTGAGAGAGACAAAAATGGGGGCACAAAAAATGGCTGACTACGCAAATCCGAACGCACTGGTTGATACGGAATGGGTCGCGCAGAATCTCGACAGCCCGGGGGTTCGTCTGGTTGAAGTGGACGTAGACACGACGGCCTACGAACAGGAACACGCGCCTGGCGCCGTCGGTTGGAACTGGCAGTCGCAACTCCAGCAGTCGGTCGTCCGCGATGTGGTGGATAAGGACGAGTTTGAGAGCCTGCTCGGCGCCGCAGGCATTGGAAACGACACGCGAGTGATCCTGTATGGCGACAACAACAACTGGTTTGCCGCCTGGGCTTATTGGCAGATGAAGTATTACGGTCACGAAAGTGTGCAGTTGATGAACGGCGGTCGGGCCAAGTGGCTGGCGGAGAATCGCCCAACAACCACGGATGTTCCGTCTCAAGCGCCGCAGACCTACACGGCCAAGGAGCCGGACACATCCATCCGCGCCATGCGCGATGAGGTCCGCGCAAGCCTGGGAAGCGCCGTCCTGGTCGATGTCAGATCTCCAGCGGAGTTCAGCGGGGAACTGCTTGCCCCGGCGAATCTGCCGCAAGAAGGCTCCCAGCGCGGCGGCCACATCCCCGGCGCCGTCAACATCGGTTGGGCGCAGGCCGTCAATGAGGACGCTACCTTCAAGTCCGCCGATGAGTTGAATGAGATCTACGGCGGGCGCGGCGTGACGCCGGATAAAGATGTCATCGCCTACTGCCGCATCGGGGAGCGCTCTTCTCACTCGTGGTTCGTCCTCAAGGAGCTGCTCGGCTATCCGAACATCCGGAACTACGATGGCTCCTGGACGGAGTGGGGCAGCGGCGTCGGTCTGCCGATTGAGCGCTAATCACTCCGAGCACGCCACGCGGAAAGTAGGCGCAGGATTGCAGCAGCGACTCTGCGTAGGGGCATTTTGTCGTCTTACTCTAACGCTGCGCGTCTAAGGCCAACCACATGAAAACCCGCCATTGCGGCAGGCTTTTTGCGAAACGCGCCAAAGACCTGTTGAGTGCGCTGGACAAGAAAGGACATGAATCGCGTTGACGACCCCCGGGCTGTACCGATACGCCGCCGGGCTCAGTGAGATTGGCCAGACTATCCAGGCGGGTGATGTCGTCTATGCCGGAGAAGTGCCCATGGCGGCAATGTCCGAAGGGGATCGACTGCGCATGCTTGCGTATCCCGGTTACCTTGCCGAACGCCTTCGGCAGCGAGACCGTGACGCGCGCCTATCCGTCCGCTATGCGATCCCCGATTGGGCCTCTGACGAAGCCATCGCGCTCCCCGGCCACCCGTTCAATCTCACGCCCGCCGGACGCACGTACCGTCGGCAGCCTGACCCGGAGACCTGCGACGAATCTCGCGCCCTCCATTGGGAAGCCCTGTTTGACGCCCATCTGCGCGAATTGACGCTGACCGTCCCCGAGATCGACGTGGAAGTTGTCCGCTCGTCCGATCTTACGCGTGAAGAGGGTTTTCGAGCCGTGCTCAGACTCGCTCTGCGTTCCCCGTCACAGATTCAAGAGGCGCTGCGAGAGGCCGCGCCGGGCACAGAGGTCGCGGACGATCCTCTTCGGTTCGCAGGCGTGGAGTGCCGCTCATGCGGGGCCATTCGGGGCGCGACAAGCTATGACGCCGGCTGGGACCGTGCGCAGTTCCACTGCGAGGAATGCGGGAATGCGCAAGAGGCTGATATTCGGGAACAGCACTACTGGATGCAGGACGATCTGCAGGCAACTGCCATCCAGGCGGTGCTCAGGCCCGCCGTCACCCTGCTCCGGCACGGCAGCCGCTGGGAGATGCGAGAGGCCATTGTCGACTCCCTCTTGCTACTGGCCATCGGCGACAGCCAGCCAGCTTCAACTCGCCTCATCGCCCCCAGCGTTGACAGCGAGGTAGGGGGAACCCCCCTCCGAGACCTCATAGATATGGCCAAAGACTGGAACGAAGGCGTAGCCGAGCTGCCATAGAGGGCAGTATGGCGGCCCGACCGCTATTTTCCTCGCCCGCCCCCATCCACCGAGCCCCCCGCTGCTACTTGTTAAGCCGACTCGCTGCGGTGTCGCACTGTGCGGAAGGAGCGGGACAGTGGTTCGTGGGTGGGAGTAAGTCCCGCGACGAGTGTTCGCGCAGACGGTAGGCGACCATCGCGACAACGTGACTACGTGTCTTGATTGCAATACATGAGCCTACTGACGCTGCCCCGTTGGCCCTCGGAGTGGACACGAAAGCCTTTCCCTCTCAAGGTGTTGGGGGATGCAACCCTCCAGGAGATTCCGCTCTATGTGGATGCTTGCATCGGGGGGCAACCGGCCCAACTCAGCTGGGATGGATCCATCCAGGTTGTTGTCGCTAACGTCTACAATTTCGATCTTGCTCAATAAGCCGATTTCCGGCGGGATAGGCCCGGTCAATTCGTTCTTCGCAAGCCGTAGAGTCTTTAGACTGGCGAGTCTTCCCAGCTCCGCAGGTATCGGGCCGGTGAGTCTGTTGTCCGCCAACCCAAGCGCTTGCAGGTTGCTGAGTCTGCCTAGCGAGGCGGGAATGAGCCCACTCAATAGGTTTTCATCCAGGTAGATTCCCTACGCCTCAGTCAAGTTGCCGAACTCCGGCGGGATCGAGCCGGTTAGCGCGTTTCCGGGAAGGTATAGCAGCCAGAGGTTCCCGAGGTCGCCCAATTCTCTCGGCACAGACCCTGCCAGCATGTTGTCATTAAGCGAGAGTTCTTTCAGGCTGGCGAGACGCCCCAAATGCATTGGGATAGGTCCGGTCAGCAAATTCGCCCCGATATCAAGGTTTGTCAGGTTATCCAGGTCGCCGAGCTCCGGGGGAATAGACCCGGTGAGGCGGTTTTCAGAAAGCCGGAGAGTCTCCAGGTCTCGTAGTCTGCCGAGTTCAGGTGGAATCGACCCAGTCAACTTGTTTCGGGACACAGACAGGCGCTGCAAGGCTGCAAGGTCACCGAACTCTGGAAGGATGGGACCAGTTAGTTGGTTGTCTTCGAGGTATAGGCGCGTATTGGCCCAGTGAGCTGGTTTCTGGCCAGGTCGAGCCACTCAAGACTGGCGAGTTTGGTGAGCTCCGGCGAGATGGCGGAGATTTGATTCTCAGAGAGGGACAGATGCCCCAGGCTCTTTAGATTGCCAAGCTCCGCCGGTATGCTGACTATCGAGTTATCAAAGACAGTCAACCACTCAAGGGCGGTCAGTCTGCCAAGCTCTGGCGGCATGTCTGTCAGGCGGTTCGCGAAGAGATGCAGCTCCTTCAGGTTGCGGGGGTTTCCCAGCTCAGGCGGGATTGGCCCGTGCAGTATGTTACCCCCCAGCACCAGATACTGCAATTGGACCAATTTCCCCAATTCGGGTGGGATTGACCCGCGCAAGATATTGTGTTGACGTTCGGGTGGGATAGAGGAAAGGTCTAGTCCTGTCCCTCCCCCCAGCGCCGACCCCCGCCAATAGGGAAGTCCGCCCAGGTTGAGGATGGTCAGTCTGGTCAGTGACCCAAGCTCCGGCGGTATCTCCCCCACAAGGCAATTGTCCTGCAAGTCAAGGGCGATGACGCGGCCGGTTTGGTCTGTTGTAACGCCGTGCCACTCATCAAGAGGCACGTCCGTGAGCCAGTTATCATTGAAATTCCAATTCACGCCGTTTGTCGCTTCATAAAGGGTGATAAGCACTGAACGGTCCGTGGCGATAGGGAGCAGGGGAGTCGGCGTCGAATCAAGACCTCGTGGGGTGTAGCACGAGGGAATCGGCACTGAAGTCGGCAATCGCGTCGAAAGTGGAATTGGCGTTCGCCCCGCAACTGGCGTCGGCGTACGCGTCGGAATCCTTGTCGGCACAAACGTTTGCAATGGCTCCACGGTTGGCTGCGTATTCGGCGCTGTCGTCTGAGCCGGCTCGATCGCCTCGCAAGCGGCCGCCAGCAGGAACGCAATGAGCGCCGCCAACATGGCCAGACCCAGGCTGCTGCAGCTCACTCGAATCATCGAATTACTGCCCTTCGATCAATCCCGCGATCCGGCTCTTGGGGAGGACCCTCTCGGCGTGGTCTCAGCAGCTATCCGATGGCGCGACCCCGCTGCGACCGTCGCGAGAGTGTTGCGCAGTGCCGCCGTCGATGCTCCGCATTATAGAGATCAAGTGCGGTAACGGGCACTAACGACTACTCCAGTCGGCGCTTGTCCGGATACTGGACGCTTGGCGGCTTGCGCCCGTACGATTCTGTCAGACTGCGGCTGCTGGGCGTGCTCAGGTCGGCGCGGGGGCCGCAAGCAATGTCTTGAGCAGGCGCACATAACGGAACGCTGGGACGCTGTCGAAGTACGGTTGCGCGCGCCGAAAAGGGCAGTTCATGTAGGAGGATCTTATGGCATCGGAATCTCAGTTGGAATCCGTCAAGCGAGAGGTGGCTATCGCCAATCGCGTGCTGCCGGAGACCGGCCTTGCCGCCGGCGTACTCGGCTCGCTCGGTCACGTGAGCATGCGGGTGCCTCAGAGCCCGGACACATTCGTCGTCAAGGGGCGTGGATACGCGATTGATGCGCTCGCCCGCGCCGAGCCGGACGGAATGGTTGTCTGCGATTTGGAGGGCTTCAAGATTGGCGGCCCGCCGGGCATCACCCAATGCTTTGAGGTTAAGATTCACTCCTGCATATACAAGGCGCGTCCTGATGTACAGTCGATTGTCCACGTGCACCCGCGCTTTGCCATTGTCATGGGCATTCTGGGTGTCCCGCTCGTGCCGATGTGTCGCGAAGGCATGAAGCTTGTCGAGCAGCCCGTGCCGGTGTATCCCCACAGCAAACTGATCCTGACGGAAGAGGACGGCGCCGGCGTCGCCCAGGCCCTCGGCGACGCGACTGTCCTGACGCTCCAGGGCCATGGCGCGGTCAGCGTCGGGACGTCCACTGGAGATGCAGTGATGAACATGGCTCATTTTGAGGAGCAGGCGCGCATGAACTGGTATGCCTACGCCGCCGCAGGTCCTGATCACGCCCGCATTACCGATGAACAGATTGCGGAAAGTCATGCTCAGCCTCCGACGGCGGAACTGCCCCATTTCAGGGAGCTGGTGAGCGGTACACGGGCGCAGGCTGCCGTAGGCGGCGTGTGGCGTCACCTGGCCGCCCTGGCTTCTGAGGGCATGTAGGCCCTGCTCGAAAGGAGCAATAGCGAATGGATCTCGGAATCGGGGGACGGGTCGCGTTGGTGACCGGAGGCAGTCGAGGGCTGGGCAGGCAGGCGGCTTTGAGCCTCGCCCAGGAAGGGGCGTCTGTGGCCATTTGCGCCCGAACGCAGGAGACGCTGGATGCCGTTGTGCCAGAACTATTGGAGGCCGGAGCGCCGGCCGCAAGCGGCATCGCGGCGGATGTGACGGACCCGGCATCTCTCCAGGGATTGCATGATGCCGTTTCGCGGCAGCTTGGCAACGTCGATATTCTCGTCAACAACGCCGGCGCCAGTCGGCGGGGGGACGTTCTCGCTATAGGAGAGGATGACTGGTCGGACCTGTGGGCGTTGAACGTCATGGCGCCGGCACGTTTGAGCCGTCTCGTATTGCCCGGCATGCAGGAGCGGCAGTGGGGGCGCATCGTCAACGTGTCCTCCATCTGGGGACGCGAGCACGGCGGCGGCGTCGCCTATATGACGACAAAGGCGGCGCTGATCGCCCTGACGAAGAGCACCGCCTTGTCCTACGGGAAGGATGGGATTCTGGTCAATTCCGTCGCCCCAGGCTCCGTCGCCTTTCCAACTGGAAGTTGGGATCGATTCCAAACGCAGAACGAGCCAGAGGTAGTACGGGATTTTATTGAGAACAACCTGCCGATGGGACGATTCGGCTGGCCGGAGCCGGTGGGCGATCTCATCGCCTTCCTCTGTTCAGAGCGAGCGGGATTCCTGACGGGCGCAACGATAAACATAGACGGCGGCCAGTCAAAGAGCTTGATCTAGGGGCAGCGAGGAGCGGGGTGGAGGGCAGAGCGCTGCCCCGTCCGCCAAGACCGCTAGATCTTCCCCTCTGAAGGCGAGACCTACGGCTTCAGACCGACTTTGCAACGGCATGGTCAGACCGCGCCGATCAAGCCCATCTTGACGCGCGGCGGGTCCTTGGACGGGCCGATCATAGTGAAAGTCAACACAATGTTGACAGCCCGCCACGGCGTGCGTAGGGTGTTGCGCATAGGGGTTATCCAGACCCCGATTGGCCCCGGGAGCCACTGTAAAGGAGGGACGACACCATGACGCGTTTGTACGCAGAGTACGTCACACGGAAGTTCCCTTACGGAGGCCTCGCTGTCACAAAGGCTCGCTGACGGCATAGCCAAAAGCGGCCGACTTGGCGGTGAGGCGGACACACGGCGACCAGCGGCGCCAGAATGACGCCGGCGAGTCATAAGTCCGGAGTTCGTGCCCGACGGATTCTTGACTTAGGAACGCCGGAGTAGGCGCCCAGAAGAGTCGCCGAACAGAAACGCGATCGCAGACGACTGCGGGTCATACAAAGGCCCGCAGTCGTTGTTTATTGTGCAGATGGCTGGAATGTCCGTGCTTGCAATTCGTCCACGACCTGCCGCGTCTGAGACACTAGAGCGAGACGGCGCCACACGGGGGGATGAAGGTTAGATCTCGTCCGGAATCTTTGTGGGGCTCGGCGCAAGTACACCGTAGGCGCACTGACTGGACAGGGCGCCGAGGCGATACATCGGCGCCGCGCATATTGCGATGAAGGGGCGCCGCCGTTTCCATGGGCCGTTTCGGCCGGCGAGACTTTCCTGGGGTTTAGCGGCGTGGCGCGTCGTCGCTGTGTGAGGCAATTAACAGGATGACTGCCAGGATCAGCAGCGCCGACCACATGAACGCGCCGGTCAAGTGGGAACGACGTCGGCGTCGGTGGATCATGCCTCTCCGCCCGCGATCGCGGGCACAATAACGATCTCGTCGCCGTCGCGCACCATGGTTTCAAGGCCGCGGAGGTAATGAACGTCGTTGTCATTCAAGAAAATGGAGACAAAGGGGTGGATATCGCCCGTCGCGTCGTCCAGAACGCGCGACTTTATGCCGGGAAATCTCGCCTCCAACTGCTCAAAGGCCTCGGCGAGAGGTCCCGCGGGAACGTCGATACGATCAACGCCCTCGGTTATGCGGCGCATTGCGGTGGGGACCTTCAGGCTAGCTGGCATGTCTGCCTTTCGAGACCGATGCTGTGTCTCCGTTTCCCGCGCAGTATAGCGTCCTGAGGTGGATGTTCACTGCGCCTGGTCTTGCTTCTTGTCGAGGCTGAGGGAAGCTGAGTTCAGGCAATATCGGAGGCCGGTGGGGGCGGGGCCGTCAGGGAAAAGGTGACCCAGGTGCGCGTCACAGTTGCCGCACATCACCTCGGTCCGCGCCATGCCGAAGGAGCTATCAGTCTCCTCCTTGATGACTGCCCCCTCAAGCGGCTTGTAGAAGCTGGGCCATCCGGTGCCGGAATCGTATTTCTCATCGGACCGGAACAGCGGCGTTTCGCAGCAGACGCACCGGTATATGCCGGGCTCATGCTCGTCCCAGTAGATGCCCGTAAAGGCGGGCTCCGTGCCCTTCTCGCGGGCCACGTGGTACTGCATGTCCGTTAGCTTGTCGCGATACTGCGCGTTGTCCGTTGTGCTCATAGTGACCTCCTGATGCTCTCCGATACGACTGGCCGTACAGGCGTCTAGGCCTTGAGGCCGGAGAGGTACTTCTCCCGGAACTTGGCGACCTTTGGCTCAATGATGACCTGGCAATACTGGGCGTTCGGATTGTTGCGGAAGTATTGCCGGTGATACTCCTCCGCCGGGTAGAAGACATCCAGAGCCGTGACCTCTGTGACGATGGGATTGTTCCAGAGACGCTCCTCTGTCAGGCTCTTGATCGCCTCCTCCGCTTGCTCCGTTTGAGCCTCGTCGTGGTAGTAGATGGCGGAGCGGTACTGCGTGCCGACGTCGTAGCCCTGCCTGTTGAGCGTGGTTGGGTCGTGGATCGTGAAGAAGATGTCCAGCAGATGGCGGAATGAAACGACGCTGGGATCAAAGACGATCTGTGTCACCTCTGCATGGCCCGTCGTGCCCGTGCAGACTTGCTCATAGCTCGGGTTGATGACGTGCCCGCCGGCGTACCCTGACTCGACGCTGTCGACGCCGTCAACCAGCTCATAGACGGCTTCCAGGCACCAGAAGCAGCCGCCGCCCAGAGTAGCTGTTTCCAGTCTTCGCTCGCCGTTCCCATTCGCGCTTGCCATCTCCATCATCCTTTCACTCACCGCCGACGCATTGGATCGTGTCGCTGCGTCTATACACATAATACCTGTGAAGACGCTATCGGGCAGCCTCGCGCGCGCAGAATATCGGCGACGCCACAGAGTCCGGTAGCTCCACCGTTATGGATGGAAACCGCCGCCCATGGTCAGGGCGCGATGCCTCGCGCCAACACGTCCCTCGCCGCGTCTTCGGCTATGTGACTTGCGCGACCGCCAGCTCCGCGTGCTCCTTACTGCCTTCTTCCAGCGCGGCGAGGATGGCCGCGACAAGGTTGCGCGCTGATTCGGCGCTGATCTCAACCGCTACGCGCGCATCGGGGCCGGCCGCTTCATTGACAAAGTCGATATTGAGGCTGTGCTCCATGAACGCGTGGGCAGGGTGGTCATAGCACACATTGGCGTCTGTTAGGGGGATCCAGCCCTCGGCGCTCTTCCCTTTGCCTGTCATCTTGGCTGTCTGGACAATCCAGGTGCACATGTAATTACGCTCCTATTCATCTGGCTTTCGATGTCTTGAGGTCTCTCCGGCCAATCAGGCGGCGAGATGTTTCTCAAGGAAGGCGAAGAGCTTCTGCCAGCCGTCGATGGCCTGCTCAGTTCGATAGTTGGGGCGGTCGTAGTAGAAGAAACCGTGACCGGCGCCGTCGTATCGGTGGAACTCATAGTCCTTGCGGTTCGCCTTGAGCGCCTCTTCGAGCGTATTGACGTGGTCCGGATTGGGATTTGCGTCGTCGTTGCCAAACAGACCCAGGATCGGCGCGTTCAGGTTGGACGTGAGGTCGATGGGAGAGACGGGCATCTTCTCCGACTTCTCCTCATCCGACATGACGACGCGCCCGCCCCAGCAGTTGACGACGGCGTCAAAACCGCCTGCCATGGTTGCGGCGAGGTAGGCCTGACGCCCGCCGGAGCAGGTGCCAAAGACGCCGACCTTGCCGTTGCTCTGCGGAAGGGATCGGAGGAAGCGCGTTCCGCCGTCGATGTCGCCGACGGCCTGCGCGTCCGCCACGCCGCCCGCTGCCCTGACCATGGCCGCAACGTCATCGGGACTGCCGGATCCCTCGCGCTCATAGAGGTTGGGCGAGATCGCCAGGTAGCCGTGATGCGCGAACCTGCGCGTCGCCTCCTTGTACCACTCGTCCCAGCCGGGAGCGTGGTGGATCAGGACTACGCCTGGAAACGGCCCCGGCCCCAACGGCCTGGCAAAGTAGGCGGAGATGCTATCCCCGTTGAAACCCTGAACAGTCGTAATATCCGCAATCATCCCCTCAAAGTCGGCCATCGTGTCCCCCCATTATCGTGGTGAATGTCCCCTCTTGCTGCGGCGCATTCATGAGCCGCCGAGGCTCATCTTGCGCCATCGGTAGGGGTGTCTGCAAGCCATTTAGCCCTGCCGCAGTCCCTTCTGGGGAAGGCAGGAATCCATGCCTGGTCTCGGCGCGCCACGTCGGGGGAATGGATTCCGGTGTCAAGCACCGGAATGACGGAAAGAGTGGCGTGCCGACATCCACGCGTGTCCATCGGGTAACCTAGCTTTGGACGGGATGGAAAGAGCCCCATTCGAGGAACAGTCAGGCGAACATGGCCGGAATGACATCCAAACTAACGGCTGCCGTCAGGGATTACCTTGAGGACTTGCGCCGCACCCGGGCGTCCGGCGGAGCGACGCCGGAGCTTTCCCACTACACGGCGCTAAACAACTTGCTGGACGCTGTAGGCGCAACGCTCAAGCCGAGGGTCTATGGCGTGTCAAACATGGCGCAACAGGGAGCAGGGCATCCCGACTTCGGCCTATACATTGCCAGGCAGAATCAGAGGAGACAGCCAAGAGAAGGACAGCTTCCCGATTGCGGCGTGGTGGAAGTAAAGCCGGTCACAGACGATGCCTGGCTAACAGCCGACAATGATCAGGTCAGCCGATATTGGGGACTTTATCGACTGGTTCTCGTGACCAACACGCGCGACTTCGTGTTGCTTGGCGAGGACGCCGCGGGCAATCCCGTGAAGCTGGAGACGTTCCGATTGGCGGAATCCGCCTCTGATTTTGAATCTAAACTGGAGAAGCCGCGCGCATTTGCGAACCAAGTCGGCGCAAGTCTTGGTGAATACCTGAGCCGCTGCTCTCCCACCGGGCCTCCCTGTCCGAACCGAAGGACCTGGCGTGGCTGTTGGCATCCTATGCTCGCGACGGTCTGGCGCGCGTTGAGGCAGCCGGTGACGCACCATCCCTTTCGGCGATACGGTCGGCGCTTGAGGAGGCCCTGGGCGTGCAATTCAAAGGTGATCGCGGGACCGCCTTCTTTCGCTCCACGCTTGTGCAGACGCTCTTCTACGGCGTTTTCTCCGCCTGGGTCATTTGGGCGCGCAAAACTCCTTCGCCCGCCGAGGCATTCAACTGGCACGAAACGGGTTGGCTACTCCGCGTCCCCGTGTTGCGGGCGTTGTTCCAGCAGCTATCCGATCCCGGCCAGCTGCGGCCCCTTGGTCTGGACGAGGTGCTGGACTGGACTGCGGCTGCGCTCAACCGTGTTGACAGGGTCGCCTTCTTCGACAAATTCAGCGAGGGCGAGGCCGTTCCCTATTTCTATGAGCCGTTCCTGGAGGCCTTCGACCCGGACCTGCGCAAGCAGCTTGGTGTCTGGTATACGCCACCCGAGGTCGTGCGCTACATGGTCGCCCGCGTTGACCGCGCCCTCAAGGATGATCTGGGCATCGAGGATGGACTGGCCGCTGAGAACGTCTACATCCTCGACCCGTGCTGCGGCACCGGCGCGTACCTTGCTGAGGCCTTGCGGCGTATAGCCGAGAACCTTGAAAGCAAGGGCTACGGCGCATCGATTGGCGCGCATGTCAAGAAGGCCGCCACAGAGCGAGTGTTTGGTTTTGAGATCATGCCCGCGCCGTTCGTTGTCGCGCATCTGCAGGTCGGCCTCACGATGCAGTCCCTCGATGCTCCACTCGCGGATGACGGGACGGAACGCGCGGGTGTCTTTCTCACGAACGCATTGACGGGTTGGGAGCCAAAGGTGCAGAAACCGCTGCCGTTTCCCGAACTTGAGGAGGAGCGTGACCGCGCAAATAGGGTGAAGCAGGACACTCCGGTTCTGGTTATCCTGGGCAATCCGCCCTATAACGGCTTCGCCGAAACGGCTGAGGACGAGGAACGGAAACTCTCCACTGCCTATCAGAAAACCAAGCGAGTGCGACGACCGGAGGGGCCTGGGCTGAACGACCCCTTCGTGCGATTCTTCCGCATGGCGGAGCGGCGCATAGTTGAGAAGACGGGTCAGGGCGTCGTCTGCTTCATTTCCAATTACTCATGGTTGGACGGGCTGTCCTTCACCGGTATGCGCGAGCGCTACCTTGAGGCATTCGATGTCATTCGCATTGACAATCTGCATGGAGATATTCGTAGGGGCGGAAAGACACCTGATGGTCAGGCCGACGAGAGTGTTTTCACCGTTCGAGGTTCCTCCCCTGGCATTCGAGTTGGTACTGCCATCTCGACGCTGGTGCGCAAAGCTGCCCACACGCCCGTGACGACTATTGGGGTCCGTGATCTTTGGGGTGAAGACAAGCACGAGGAACTGATGGCGGCAGCGGAGTCAGTGCCGGAAGAAGTCTATGAATCCTTAGAGCCGAATCTGACTCTTGGGTTGCCCTTCGCACGAATTACGATGGAAGAGGCTTGGAGTGACTGGCCAGCTCTGCCGGATTTGTTTCCACAATCGTTTCCAGGAGTCAAGACCAGCCGAGACTCGTTGCTGGTAGACGTTGACCTCGACCGGCTGAAAGCGCGAATGATGGATTTCTTCGATTCGGCGGGTATGCCACGACCTAATCCAGACGCGGGCTTTATCCACTACGCCTACCGTCCGTACGATACGCGGTGGCTGTATTGGGAGGCAGATAGCGGGTTGCTTGATCGTCCACGCTCTAACTACAAGCCGCATGTGTTACAAGGGAACCTGTGGTTGGTGACGCCACAGAAGCAGCGGCGAGAGTGGTCACCCCCGCCAGTGGCCTCAGCCATGGGTGACATCAACCATATGGACGGAAGTACCTCGTATATACCCGTTTGGGTCCGCGACGCCATGCTTGGAACACACGACATTGCGGGGTCACCTGCCCGCCCCAACCTAACTCATGAGGCGCAGAGCTATCTCGACAAGCTTGGCATGAGCGTAGAGGACCTGTTCCATCACGCCCTCGCGGTCTTGCACGATCCTGCGTATCGCCAGGTGAACGCCGGGGCGCTGAGGATGGAATGGCCGCGCATCCCGCTGCCTGGCTGGCCGGACGGCGATGCGGACGGTGCGGCGGACAAACTCGCGGCGTCGGCGGCGCGTGGTCGGGACCTTGCCGCGCTGCTGGACTCCGAAACCCCGGTCCCAGGCGTCACCACCGGCGTGTTGCGCCGCGAGATAGCCGCAATCGCCGTGCCGAGCACCGTCGAAGGCCGAAACATGAGCGGAGACGATTTCTCCCTGACGGCCGGCTGGGGTCACCTCGGCCAGGGCGAGGCGGTCATGCCGGGGCAGGGCCGCCTCGTTGATCGTCCATACACGAATTGGGAGCTCGCCGCGATGGGTGATGTGGCAGAGAAGCTTGGCGGCACAACGGTACAGGCACAGAGGGCCGACGAGAATCAGACGGGTGATGCGGCGGAAACACCAGAAGATAAAACAGTCGATGTCTACCTCAATGATCAAGCTTACTGGCGCAACATCCCTGCTGCCGTCTGGAACTACAAGCTGGGTGGCTACCAGGTCCTCAAGAAGTGGCTCTCCTATCGAGAACATCGGATATTAGGCAGGCCACTAACGTCGGATGAAGTCAGACACTTCAGCGAGACCGCAAGGCGGATAGGAGGGATATTGGGGATGGGGGCGCGGCCAGACGAAGGCTCGTGAACCGTCCCTAGCCACACTCGTCATTCAGGCGAAGGCCTGAATGACGAGGCGGAATGGGTGGCGTGCCTGGAATCGCGACATGTGAGCCGGTAGAGGAGGCTCGCGGCTACTCGATGGGCGCTGCGGCTAGCCGCCTTCGAAAGGGTCCAGAAGGTCTCCGCCAAGCGGGGCGAAGTCCCTCACGTTTCGGGTTACGACCGTCAGCCTGTGAACAATGGCCGTCGCCGCGATCATGGCGTCCTCGGCGACCGTGTTCGATTTTCCGTGCATGAGTCGCGCCCACTCCCGGAAGGTCGTGGCGTCCATGGGCAATACGCTGTAGGACGCTTGAACCCTGTCGAGCCAGGTTTCCAACTCATCCGCCTTGGCGCCATCCTGCTCCCGGGTAATCTCGATGCCTGCTTGAATCTCCCCGACCGTGACGGCGGATATGAAGAGCTGCTCTGCCGGCACATTGGTGATCCAATCCAGGACGGCAGCGTGAGGGCGTGGGCGTCGCAGTTCGGAAACCACGTTTGTATCAAGAAGGAACACAGTCTAGTCGAGGGCCGGGGGCTTTCGGAGACGAAGCGCGCCGCGCGATGGTGTAAGGTCCTCTGTCCGCACCTCCGATGAGAGAAGCAGTTCCTTGAGATCGGGCCTGGTCATCCTCTCCAACCTCTCCCATTGCTCAATGGGAAGAAGGACAGCCGTTTCCACGCCACGCTTTGTCACGATTTGCGGTCCCTCGACGAGGCTGGCTTCGAGGAACTCGCTGAATCTCGCCTTTGCGTCCTGAACCTTCCATGTCTTGCCCATACTTCCTCCTGCCGCGAAGAAACGGACTAGTGTCAAGACTAGTTTCGTGCTGCTGCATTGTCAATGCAAATAGCTCTTTTACCCGTCGGCGCATGTGGCACATAAAGCGCCGAATGCGCCTGGGGAATGTCGGACGGGTCTGGATTCCCGATCAAGTCGGGAATGATGGGAGGCCGGGGTCTCTACTGCCATGCTGTCTTCGCCCAATGCGCTAGACTCAATCTGGGTAGCGCCGCGGGATGGAGACTCTCGTTTCCGCCTGTGTGGGGCGCGCCAGCACGTATGAGTAAAGGGGACATCTCAATGACGACGGAGCACTCTGTTATCGGCAAGGCCATGCCTGCGGTGGACGGGTTGGAAAAGGTAACGGGGCAGGCGCGCTATGCGCTTGACGTCGCTCCCGCCAACGCGCTGTGGCTGAAGTTCCTCCGTTCGCCTTTCGCGCATGCGCGCGTCGTTAGCATCGATGCGTCGCGAGCGTTGGCGTTGCCGGGCGTGCATGGCGTTTTGACCGGCGACGATGTTGGGGACCTGCGCGCAGGCAATCTTTATGTCGATGAGCCTGTCCTGGCCTCCGCCGATCGTGTCCGATTCATCGGAGACAAGGTCGCCGCCGTCGTAGCGGACGATGAGGACATCGCGGAGGCGGCGCTGGCCTTGATCGACGTTGAATATGAGGAGCTGCCCGCCGTGCTGGATCCGGAGGAGGCCGCGAGGCCCGACGCACCGCTGCTCCACCCTGATTTCAACTCGTATCGAGGCGTCGAGTGGCTTGATGAGCCGAGCAACGTGTACGGCCGGATGGTCCACGAGTGGGGCGACGCCGAGGAGGGCTTCCGAAAGGCGGACGTTGTCGTCGAACGGACGTATCGCACGCCGCGAGTGCACCAGGCGTATCTTGAGCCGCACGCCTGCGTCGTCGAGATTGATGAGGACGGCAGGGCGCACATCTGGATGTCATGCCAGATGCCGACGGGCCGCCGGCCGCACTTGGCGCGCGTGATGGGACTGCCCCGGGAGGACGTGATCATCCACCCTGCGCCCATCGGCGGATCGTTCGGCGGCAAGATGGACCCGACCGGCGTCGTCGCCGGCTACATGCTTGCCAAGAAGACAGGTCGAGCCGTCAAGTGGGTGATGGACTATGCGGAGGAATTCTCAGCGATGAATCCGCGCCACCCATCAGTCATCCGGGTCCGCGTCGGCGCAACGAAAGACGGCGCAATCACGGCGTGGGAGGCGGACGGCTATTTCGCAACCGGCGGCTATGCGGCGTACGCTCCCGTTCCTGCATACGGCGGTCTGCTGCGCACTTCAATGGTGGAGCCGTACCGCGTTGACAACGTGCGCATCGTGTCAAACCAGGTTTATACAAACACCGTTCCGTGCGGCTACTTCCGCGGACCTGGGTTGATGCAGTCAATCTTTGCGAGCGAGTCTATCATCGATGACCTCGCCAATGAGCTTGGCATGGACCCGTTTGATCTCCGCCTACGCAACGTCGTGCATGACTCCAGCGACGCCCATCCTGATCGAGGCTGGAGCCCGGTGACAACGCCCGGCGAGGAGGGTTATCAGCTCATGCGGGCCGAGGAGGTCTTGCGAGCCGCGGCGGAGGCGGCTGACTATGCCGTCGCCCCGCAACCCAACGTAGGACGCGGCATCGCCCTGCATGGCCAGTCCGACAGCGGCTTTGATAGCCCGGCTGCCGTCACAATCCATCAGGACGGGCGCATCGTTGTGAATACCATGACCTATGATCCGGGCGTCGGGACAGGCACGATCCTCGCGCAGATCGTCGCGGAAGAGTTTGACGTGCCGTTTGAGCGTGTGTCAGTGGAGGCGTGGTCGACGGAGGCGGGCGTGCGCGACTGGGGCATTGGCGGACAGCGCGGCGCGCGCGTGGCGAGCAGGGCGGCGTATGAGGCAAGCCATGAGGCAAAGCGAAATCTGCGGCGACTTGCGGCGGAATTCTACGGCTGGACGGAGGAATCCGTCGAGTTTCGGGACGGCAAAGTGTCCGGAGAGGGTCGCGCCGCGGCGGTCCCATTAGAGGAGATCGCCGCGCGAGCCGGAGCACCCGTGGCCGGCCAGGTGAGCGTCGATGAGGGCGACAGCAGCCCCTATATATCGTTTGGCGCGCATATTGCGGAGGTTGAGGTGGACCCGGAGACGGGCCAGGTTCGTTTGATTCGCTACACCGCCGCGCATGAGACCGGACGGGTGCTCAATCCCATGGGCTTTACCGGACAGATTGAGGGCGGCTCCGTGCAGGGCATCGGCCATGCGCTGTCAGAGGAACTTGTGGAGCAGGACGGACGCATAGCTAATCCGTCGTTCGCCGAATACAAGATTCAGACGGAAAAGGACAGCCCGCGAATGGACGTTGTTGTCCTGGAATCTGACATTGGGCACGGTCCGTATCAGGTGCGTGGAATTGGCGATACGCCGATTGTGTTGTCGTCGCCCGCCATTGCCAACGCGGTCGCAGCTGCGTCCGGCGCGAGAGTGAATGAACTGCCGATCACAGCCGAAAAGGTCTATCGCATCTTGAACGACCTCGGGTAATCACCGACACAAGTTCGCGTACCCGGTGGGGATCCTGCCGCCCCTCCGGCTTTGACCTGCGTATCGGTCCTGAGTAGGGTCGGGGGATGGATATTATCCGGAATACAAACCGATGACGAGCGAAGCGGCGGGTGGAAGCGCGCGCCGGATGGTACTGTTCCTTTTTCTTGCGCTGATTTTCTCGACTGCGCACCTGGCTTGCGCCGTTCCGCTGACGACAGGTACTCCAGTGTCCACCTCGACCGCACCGGCTTTGCCCACACGGTTCGCAACTCCTTTGCCCACACGGACCGCCACGCCTTTGCCCGCACGGCTCGCGCCGGCTTTGCCCGCACGGGACGCAACGCCTCGATCCATTCCGACGGCAACAGTCGCGCCTGAGCCGACGCCGACAAACGACAGACCCGTGCTGGAGGCGCTCTACACCTCGATGGGTGGAGCTTACTGGCGACGCAGCGACAACTGGCTAACCGAGGCGCCTCTTGGAGAGTGGCATGGCGTAACCACAGACGATACGGGGCGGGTCGCAGAATTGGGCCTCGTGTCCATTGGGTTATACGGTATGTTGCCGCCTGAACTAGGCAGTTTGACAGAGCTGACGCGGTTGCGCCTCCATTGGAACCAGTTGAGCGGCGAGATACCGGCGGAACTGAGCAATCTGGCCAACCTAGCAAAGTTGGGCCTCAGGCATAAACAGTTGAGCGGACAGATACCCCGAGAACTGGGCGGCTTGACCAACCTGGCAGAGTTGGACCTCAGGCATAACCAGTTGAGCGGTGTGATACCAGGTGAACTGGGCAACTTGACCAACCTGGCAGAGTTGGACCTCAGGCATAACCAGTTGAGCGGTGCGATACCAGGTGAACTGGGCAACTTGACCAACCTTGAATACTTTAACCTCAGTGACAACGGGTTGAGCGGCGCCATACCGGCGGAACTGGGCGGTCTGACGAACCTGACAGAGATGTGGCTCACACGAAACGAGTTGAGCGGTTCGATTCCACCGGAACTCGGCAGTTTATCCAACATGGAAGAAATGCAGCTCAGTAACAACCGGTTGAGCGGAGAGATACCGGCAGAATTGGGTAGCATGACCAGCCTCGAAAGATTGGTCCTCCCTGTAAATGAGTTGAGCGGGGAGATTCCAGCGGAACTGGGCAACCTGACGAACTTTGAAACATTGAACCTTCACGTCAACCATCTGACTGGTGAGATTCCGCCGGAACTGGGCAATTTGACAAGACTGGGGTTCATCTCCCTTTCTAGTAACCAGCTGACCGGGCAGTTACCGGAGGAGTGGGCCTCCTTGAAGCTAAGACAAGTAGAACTCGGTGGAAACCAGTTGACCGGGTGCGTTCCCCCTGGCTGGCGAAACCTACCTCAGAGTACTTTCGGCACTTTAACGTTTTGCTGAGCGACTCATGTCATCGAGGCGGCGTACGGCGCGCGAGTCCCCATAACCCGCACACCCAATTATGCGATGCTTGGATTCTGAGAAATCTTGCTTAACGCGCGGCACAACTTTGCCGCCACACCACCAATCGAACGTAAGGAGCAAACGCATGAAAGCCGTCCAGATCACCCAGTACGGCGGGCCGGAGGTGCTTGAGTACACGGATGTCACCGATCCCGTCGCGGGGCCGGGCGAGGCTGTGTTGCAGCTTGCGGCCTCCGGAATCAACTACATGGACGTCTACGGGCGCACGGGTCTGTACGGCACGGGAGAGTTGCCTGCGATCCTCGGCGGCGAGGGCGCGGGGACAGTCATTGCCGTTGGGCCGGATGTCACGACGCCGGCGGTCGGGGATGTCGTGGCGTACACGGGCGCATCGAAGTCCTACGCGGAAAAGGTCGTGGTTCCCGCGTGGCGATTAGTTGCGCTGCCGCAGGGCGTCACTGCCGAGCAGGGCGCAGGAGCCATGCTGCAGGGTATGACCGCGCACTATCTCTCGCATTCCACATACCCTCTCGGCCTCGACGACACGGCCCTGGTGCACGCAGGGGCGGGCGGCGTCGGTCTGCTGCTGATACAGATGGCGAAGATGCGCGGCGCAATGGTGATTACGACGGTCTCTACGGAAGAAAAGGCCGAGCTCGCGCGGGGAGCGGGCGCCGACCACGTTGTCCTCTACACACAGGGCGACTTCCTTGAGGCTGTAATGCGCATCACGGACGGCGCGGGCTGCCAGGTTGCCTATGATTCTGTCGGCGCAACGACCTACGAGGGCGCGATGGCCAGCCTTTCCGTGCGCGGCTACCTGGTCATGTACGGCCAATCAAGCGGCGTCGTGCCGCCAATTGCCCCGCTCGTCCTCAACGCCAAATCCCTCTACCTCACGCGTCCGTCCCTCTTCAACTACACCGCAACACGAGAAGACCTCGAATGGCGCGCGAGCGCTGTCCTGGGCTGGATCGCCGACGGCAAGCTATCCCTCCGAATCTCGGAGCGATTCCCCCTGCAGGACGCCGCCGAGGCCCACCGCCGCCTCGAATCCCGCCAAACTACGGGCAAGCTGCTGCTAATACCGTAGCGGGGCGGGCCAATTGTGCCGCCATTGAGATCCTTCGTCAGGAGCGGGAATGACGGAGGGGCGGTGGTGTGGCGACAGGGCCGGAACGCGGCGAACCTGCGTCTTTCTCAGCCACGCAGGCGCCCGAAGATTAAAATTGGTCGGGGCGCCCAGATTTGAACTGGGGACCTCCGCGTCCCGAACGCGGCGCGCTGCCAAACTGCGCTACGCCCCGACCGAATCAAGAACTGCCTGTGATGGCGGGGGCGCCCAGTACGGCGCCCCAATCCAACGATTTCTACAGCCCTGCTGCCCAAGTATGCCTAGTTTTCCCCGCCGACGCAAAGGTGGGGAGGGGGGTGCAGGGTCTATGGCTTAAGACAGCCTGTGGCGCAGGAGAAAAGCTCGAAACCAGCCGGGAAGCTGCGGACTGGCGGGTCACGATAGCCCTGACCGCCGAACCTGCTAGCAGCTGTCCTCTATTGGCGGTCGTTGCCGGCGGACCCGTATAGATCGCGAACTGCGAGGCCGATGTCGTCGGGTCAACCCTCTGTGGTGCGGTAGTAGGCGTTTACATCGCCCATGTCCAACATGCGGACGGAATCGCTGCCGAAAAGCATTGTTGAGATTCCGCGGCGCGCACCTCGTATTAGGCGCATGGCTACATTGCTCCCGTTGGAGTTCGGAGTGCTGTGGACAGTCGCAGAAGCGCCGGCGAGGTTACACTGAGTAGCCTCGCGCACGGAGCGCGTCGTTGACGTTGACGTTGCCAACCCACACCTCCGCCTTTAGTCGGCCCAGACTATCTGATTCCATCGCCCGGTAAAACACTATTGTATCGCTAACAAGCTCCGCGAGGTATGCCTCGGCCTGAGCGCGGCGGTCCGCATCCGTTGGCAGCGTCACGTCGGCGAGAATCAGCCGCTCCGCGTCCTCGGTATAGATCACGCCGTTCTCCACCACATCAACGACGCGGCTCCATCTGCGCGGCGACTCTACGCTCGCGGCCTGAGGCTCCTGATCGGACTGTGTCATCCACGCTGTCCTGTGCCGCGCTTAGGCGAATATGGATGCGACGGCAATGAGTGCGATTGCCCGTCCAATGAGCGCGCCCACAACGACGGCGATGATCGAAAGGACGGTGCTGCACGCCAATGTGTTCTTTACCGCGATGACCATCGCGATCGTCATCCAGATGGTTGCGGCAAAGAACGCCGCGCTTCCGACGAGAGGAATGGGTGATAACAGCAACAGCAGCCCTGGCGAGGCTGTGAAGCCCACGCTCCGAATGAATTGCAGGAACGTGCCGCCCATAAACCCCGGCGCGGATGTGCCGCTGATTGTTGAGACAATCAGGTACGTGAACAGAGCGGACAGGACCCAGCCAAGCAAAGCCCAGCTTGAGGGGGTTATGAACTCAGTTAGCGGCCCATATGGCTCTTCGGCATAGAGGGATGCTAAAACGTTGCCTATGCCGAAACAGGAGGCCATGAGCAGCACGACGAAGATCGCTTGGCGGATCGCTGCCGGGTCGAGCGCCAGCTCTTCATAGAGCAGGGGATCGCCTAAGGCGGAGCGCGCCATGCGGGAAACGAGTGAGCTGGATCCTCCTTGTGTTCTCAAGGTTTCACCGGTCACGTTTGCGCATCAGGTCCGCACGGACAAAGCGCTTGAAAAACCAGGATGTTTCCGCCACTGGCGTTGTCGACATAGATTAACAGTATAGGATCGTAAGCGGGAATGGCGCGCCGTGATCGCATTGGGAGCTCCGGCTAGGCGACGGCGGGGAGCCCGGAGGGGTGAATCAAATGGCCACCAATGATGTTGAGGTGCTGCGCGGCGAGATTATCTCCATAGGGACGGAGATTCTCCTTGGCGCGCTGACGGACACGAACGCCGGCTACCTCGCGGCGCTGCTTCCCGCCATTGGCGTCGGCAACTATCGCATAACGTCCGTAGGCGACAACCAGGACCGTCTTGCTCGCGTGTTTGAGGAAGCGCTGGAACGCTCCCAGATCGTTGTGGCGACAGGCGGTCTCGGCCCGACCGAGGATGACGTGACGCGGGAGGCGATAGCGCAATGCCTTGGCGAGGAGCTGTCGCCAGATTCCACACTTGAGCAGGAGTTGAGGGCATTCTTTGACCGACGCGGAATCGCGATGGCGGAGCGCAACCTCAAACAGACGATGCTCATTCCGTCCTCCCGACCACTGCCGAATCCGCGGGGAACGGCGCCCGGCTGGTGGGTGGAGCGGGACGGCAGAGTCATCATCGCCATGCCGGGCGTGCCGCGGGAGATGTTCCGGATGTGGGAGGAGGAGGCCATGCCCCGCATTCGCGAATTCCTCGGCGGCCGTGACGCCGTCATCCACTCCCGCACCATCAAGACATTCGGCATGAGTGAGGCGACAGTCGATGAGCGGCTGGGCGAGCTGCTTCGCGGCACGAATCCGACAATTGGCGTCTATGCAAAGCAGGATGGAATCCATATTCGCATCACGGCACGCGCAGGGAGCGAGGCTGACGCCTCCGGACTCATCGCGCCGGTCGAGGACGGCGTTAGCGAGCGGCTCGGGGCGCACCTCTGGGGCTCCGACGACGACACGCTGGAGGGCGTCATACAGCGCGAGTACGCTGACCGAGCGATGACTCTCGCGACGATGGAATCCTGCACCGGCGGGGAACTCGCCGGCATTCTGACGGACGCGCCCGGCGCGTCCGGCTATTTCCGCGGTGGATTCGTGACATATACGAATGAGATGAAGATCGCCATGGGTGTGCCGGCGGAAATTATTGAGCGGTACGGGGCGGTGTCCGGAGAGTGCGCCCTCGCCATGGCTGACGCCGCGCGCGCACGGTCCGGAGCAACCGTCGGAGTAGGGATAACGGGCGTGGCCGGGCCCTCTGAGCTGGAGGGCAAGGAGCCCGGCCTGGCTTACATTGGCATCTCTGACGAACGCGACCACAAGATTCGAGAAGGCAGGTACCCAGCGCAGCGCCAGGACTTCAAGCTCCGCGTAGCCCGCACCGCCATGTTTGAACTCCGCGGCTGGGCACTGGCGCGCGACTAACTACAAGGGAGTGAATCATGAACCTTGTGGAAACCTGGAAAAAGTGGAGCGAGCAGGACCCTCTTGCCGTTCCCGATTTTGGGTATGTGTTAGAGGACGATGCCAAGTTCTTGCGGGGCAACCGTAGAAAGTGGCAGAAAAAGCTCTTCACCTACAAGGACTGGAAAGAGGCGAATACAGGTGAGAAGTTCGGGGGAAATCGACTGCACCTGGGCCTGGCGCCAAACCCATTCATGGGCAACGTGGCCAACGCGTCCATCTATCTACTCATGGCCAACCCTCGTTCATGGCCTGCCTTATACACATACCGTGACCTGAGTGAGGTGAACAAGAAGTTCCTTACCAATGCGCGACAGGATTTTGCGGGCATGGATGTGCGCTTTTTGGACTGGGCCGACCAGTTCGGCCCGTTCGACCCAAACGGCCATTGGTACGAGAGGTTAAGGAGGACTATAGAGCGCATAAAGAAAGGGAAGAAGCTCTCATATTTTGAGGCACTCAAGCAGGTGGCCAACAAACTCGCTGTCATCCAGCTTTCCGCATACTGGAGCCGCGACTTCGTTGGAGGGGCGGAGAAACTGCCGTCCTCAAAGCTCGCTCTGGACTATGTCAAGGACAGCGTGGTTCCCCGTGTTCTGCACGGAAATGCCATCCTCATCATCATGCGAAGGCTTAATGACTGGAAACACGCATTGCCGGGTAACTTCGAGGAGGTAAACGGAATCACCATTAACAAGAATAGATACGGATGGCTGACCCCCAACACCGCCGGCGGCAAGGCCATCCTCAAACGTTTACTCGGCAAGGACTCCTAACCCCGTCCGCCTTGACGCCGCGTCTACAATGAGACGAACAAACAGCTATGCGACAGATCGGCATTCTCACCAGCGGGGGTGACGCGTCCGGCATGAACGCAGCCATCCGGGCTGTCGTGAGGGCGGGCGCGTCCATCGGCATTCGGACCATGGGCGTCCGGAACGGGTTCGATGGGCTGATGCACGGCGATTTCCACCGCCTTGGTCCTCGTTCCGTCGCCAACATTCTTCAACGCGGCGGCACGATACTTGGCACCTCCCGCGCCACTGAAATCGAGACGCCGGAGGGTCGCTCGCGAGCCGCAGAACAATTCACAGCGTCAAATCTGGATGGACTCGTAATCATCGGCGGGGAGGGCACGCTGCGAGCGGGCCACATGCTCCATGAGGAGCATGGCTGCAAGATCGTCGCTGTACCGGCGACCATTGACAATGACATTCCCAGCGCGGACGCCTCAATTGGTTTTGACACTGCCGTTAATGCGGCTGTCGAGGCGATGGATCGCATCCGCGATACGGCGGAGTCCAGTGGTCGCGTTTTCTTTGTTGAGGTAATGGGGCGCACACGCGGCCTGATTGCGCTCTATGCGGGGCTCTCCGGCGGCGCGGACGCCATAGTCATTCCTGAAGAGCATGAGGACATCGGGATGCTGTGTCGGCGGCTAATCTCCGCTCAGCGCTCCGGCAAGCGCAGTCTACTGGTTGTCGTGGCGGAGGGAGATCAGGCCGGCGGCGCCTTCTCCGTGGCCGAGCAGGTGCAGCAACGGTTGAGTGGCCGCCTCCAGGTTGATTATCGCGTAACGGTTCTGGGTCACTTACAGCGGGGAGGCGTGCCGACGGCGAGGGACAGAGTCCTCGGGACCGTCCTCGGCGCCGCCGCTGTGGAGTGCCTCAACGAAGGCATGGACCAGCACATGGTCAGTGAAGTTGACGGCACGTTAGCTTACACGCCCATTGCAGATGTCCTAAAAATGACGAAAGAACTGCCTTCAGACTTGATGCATCTGCTTCACACCGTGGGACAGTCATAGACTATGCCGAACCTGTGAACGGATCACGCCAGTTAGCCCTATACTCAGGCATTGAGGATAAACGGATTTTGGCGCGGCGCAGTTCGCTCGGCCCCCGAACGGTTGGCCTTTGTGCTTGGGCTAGCAAGGTGAATTGATGGCATCACAGACAGGGGAGAGACCGGGCGGCGGGCCGCCCGGCGGATGGGGCGGCGGAGCAACTCAGGACACGTCAGGCGGCCCGTTCCGCGCCTTTCGGTCTATCAACTACACCTACTATTGGTTCGGGTCAATTCTCTCAATCACTTCGTTCTTCATGCTCATGATCGCGCGTGGGTGGCTGGTCTTTGATCTCACTCAGTCAGACCTATGGGTCACCGTCGTTAGCGCCGCCTCCCTGTTCCCCTCTCTCTTCTTTTCGGTCTTCGGCGGTGTGATCGCAGACCGATTCAATCGCAAACACATCCTACTGTTCAGCGAGGCGTCAAACTTCGCCACGCTAATCGCTCTCGCGCTCCTGGTAGCCACAGATCTCGTTGAGGTCTGGCATTTGTT
This sequence comes from Dehalococcoidia bacterium, assembly GCA_965237465.1. Taxonomy (GTDB): domain Bacteria; phylum Chloroflexota; class Dehalococcoidia; order UBA6926; family UBA6926; genus VXMO01. The sequence continues at coordinate 1,120,877 of OZ250138.1, read as the reverse complement.
GGCGTTGTCCTTGGGCCACGGCGTCACATTCTCCCTGTCCTCGCCCGCCCGATTCTCCATGGTGCCCAGCCTGGTTCCACCGCAACACATCGCGAACGCGACAGCACTCTCTTCAATCATGTTCAGCGGGGGAGCCTTGACCGGCCCATTGGCAGCGGGCTTCCTACTTGATATCGACCCGGCCCTTGCGTTTTTTGCAGGCGCGGGGCTGGTGGGTTTCTCCGTACCGCTCTTCCTCCTGATGAAGCTCGGCCAGGCGCCCCAGTGGGGTCAGTCGATGCGGACACAGGACGGTGTCTTCCAAAACATCATCGAGGGGCTCCGTCACATCAAGCAGCGGGAAATCCTGCTGGGGCTCATCATCCTCGGGTTCATCGCGACGTTCTTCGGAATGCCGTACCAGGTTCTGCTGCCCGTCTTTGCGGAAGAAGTGCTGGAGGCCGGCCCGAGAGGACTTGGCTATCTCGGCATGGCAGGCGGAATCGGCGGAACGATTGGCTCCCTCCTGATCGCCACGTTCAGTTCAGTTAATCAACTCAAGGCGTGGTTGGTGGCCGGCACAATTGGGGTCGGGATCTTTATCGCCGGGTTTGCGCAGGCTACCTGGTTCGCAGACCTGCTCGGACTCAGTCTGTCCGGCGCATTCATCATCGCGTTAATCTTTGCCGCCGGCGCCGGCTGGTTTTTCCAGCTGGTCATGACGGGTAATTTCTCATTGGTGCAGGTTCTGACGCCGGATTATCTGCGTGGGCGCGTGATGAGTGTCAGGCTGATCGTCTTCGGGCTTCAGCCGTTCGCGCTGCTCATCACCGGTGTCATCGCGGAAGCGTACGGCGCGCCATTGGCCGTCACTTTGACAGGACTATCGGCCGTTGTCTGTGGCATCGTCATACTTGCTGTATTTCCGGCCCTCCGCACACGCCGGGATGAGACGATTCAAGGGCCCGGTGGACATGGCGGACCTCCGGGCGACGCCCCCTCCGCGCGGACTGAAACTTCAGGCGAACAAACGGCAGCGGGAAGCAGGCCGAGCGGGTCCCCGGCGGCAGACTAGGTTCTCTTCGCCCCGCCAGGCTGTGTTAATCGCCGGCACCGGTGTCCACCGGTGCCGGCGGTGGAATGACTGATCCTTCACGCGGACGCACGATGCCCGGAATCGGCAAGACGATGTAGACCAGGATCATCGCGGTGATGCTCAGCCCGGCGAACACAAAGAAGCCGTTTTGCATCCCGCCAAGATTCTCATCGAATAACCTCGCCACAATGGGCGACAATGAGACTGCCGTTGCCGTCACCGCCCACAAGACGCCCTGTGCCGCTCCAAACGCTCGCCGACCGAAATAGGTCGCGAGAAGGGCCGGCTGCAACACGATGACTGCGCCGAAACCGGGAGCGAAGGTGACGAAAAACAAAATCAAATACCAGTTGGCCTCGGGTTTGATCAGTGCAAACGCCGCAATGCCGACGGCTTGCAAGAGCAACGCAAAGACCGTCGCCCGCCTCGGATCTATAACATCGGCCAGCCAACCGCCCCCAATCCTGCCAACAATGGTGACCAGGGCCATTGCGCCCACTGCGTCCGCGGCGGCAAGCCGTGAATAGCCAACGGACTCCATGAACGGCGACTGGTGGATCTGCAATGCGCCAATTGGCCAGAAAGAGAGGAACATGAGCAGAGTCATCATCCAGAATGTGGGGGCTCGAAGAATCTGCGTGAACGTCAGGCCGTACGCAATTGGCGCCTCCACAGCAGCCCCGTCGGCAGGATTGCCCGCCTCGTCCCCGTCGGGACGCATCCCATGGTCCTCAGGCGTTCGCCGTAGCACGAACGCCAGAGGCAAAAGAAGGACGAGAACGACGACGGCCATGACGAGGAATGAATTCCGCCAACCGATTTCCTCCATGACCAAGAGAGTTGGACGTGTAAGAACCCCGCCCGCCCCGAGCCCAACCACCGTTATGCCCAACGCGCGACCTCTGAAGCGGTTGAACCAATTGACGACGGCCGAGACGCCGCCGGCAAAGAACACGATTGGCCCCAGCCCCGCCAACGTCAGGCCAACATACAGGTGCCAGGGCTCCGTCATGAGACCCATAATCGCGAACCCTGCCGCCCCAAGCAGCATCCCGCCCCCGACCACAAGCTTTGGTCCGCGCCTGTCAAAGAAGCCGCCCAGAACCGGCGACAGCGCCGCGCCTACAATGGTCGCCACGATGAAGGCCGGTTCGATAGCCGCGCCCACATCCGGTATGTCTTCACGGATTGGGGTCACGAAGAGAGTGAAATCGTAGAAAAAGAAGCCGCTGTAAATGAAAGCTATGATGAACGCGGCAATGACGATCCACCATCCGTAGTAGATGGAGGATGGCGTCGGCAAGCGAAACGTGCGGCGTTGCTGCATGTACGAATTCCCTGGCGCTCTGTTGGGGCGCGTAACAGTCAGTAGTTAGATCCGGAACCCATCAAGCGTAGCAGCAAGCGCGACATGGGCGCGGGCGTATTTGATCCGGCGTAGCCCCCGCTGCTCCGACGCGCCATATACGGACGGCGTACGATAGATGGATGTCCATGACAAACGGCGCGTCCCCTGCCGAGGCTCTCACGCGAAAGAAGCCGCTCATCTTCTACGGCTGGTGGATTGTTCTTGCCGCCGTCCTCTTGAATATCTTCCAGGGCGGGATTCTCTTCTACGGCTTCACCCTGATTCTCGATCCGATGACGGAGGAGATGCAGTGGAGCAAGACCCAGGTGACAGTCGCCTACCCGATCATGGGCGTAGCGATTGGGGTGCTCGCGCCATTTGTGGGCTCTCTATTTGATCGGATCGGCCCGCGCCCCATCATCGGGGTGGGCATGGCTCTCATGGGGCTGGGCCTGATCATGCTTCATTCTGTATCGAACCTGCCGATGTTCTATGTCTGGTTCTCGTTGGCCAACCTTGGTTCGGCGGGCATGTGGCTGTCCGTAGGGCCGTCGGTGGCCAACTGGTTTGTGAAGAGTCGCGGCCGCGCGTTAGGCATCTACACGCTCGGGTATGCGTTCGCCGGACTCATGGCCCCACCGTTCTTCTGGTTGATCGATGGCCTCAATTGGGGAGGATTCCAGTTCGATGGCGTCGGATGGCGTGACTCGTTCCTCATCGTGGGAATTATCTTCCTGATTCTGATGCCACTCGCGGTGTTCATCATCCGCCATCGGCCTGAGAACCTCGGCCTGTATCCGGACGGCGCAGATCTTCCTCCGCTTGAGGTGACCGCGGGCTCGACGTTCCCAGACGACGCCGAAATGAACATATCGGCGATGCAGGCAATCCGAACGCAGGCGTTCGTGCTCATGGCGATAAGCTCGGGCCTGGCATTCCTCACCATCGCGACACTGCAAGTTCACTGGGTGCCGTATCTGAACAGCGTGGGATTCTCACGAGAATCGGCGGCATTCTATCTACCGCTGCTGCCCCTGAGCACGGTCGTCGGCAGACTTGGCTTCGGCTTCCTCTCGGACATCTGGGATAAGAAGCGCGTGACGGCCCTGGCATTCGCGATGCAGGCAGCGGCCGTTATGATGCTGGCATTTGTCGATGCAACACAGACATGGACGGTATTCGCTTTCCTAGGGTTGTGGGGCGTCGGCTTCGGCGCGACGATTGTGACGCGCATGACGCTACAGGGCTACTTGTTCGGACGGAACTCCTTTGGCGCGCTGCAGGGAATGCTGTCGATGACGAGCGAGGCGGGCTTTGCATTCTCGCCGCTCATTGCCAGCACTGTCTTTGAGGGTCTGGGCACATACAGGCCCGTATTCATCGCCTTTGCGGTATTGGTGCTGATCGCCTCGCCGTTGACGCTGGCCATACGGCGGCCGCGGCCCGGTATGGCCAATTTTCCTCGAGCTCCCCGCCCGGGGGATACGGCAGGAGCCGCAGCCGGCGTCCCCACCGGAGCAGCTCCGCGCGACGAGACCTAGTAGGCATCCTCGTATTCGTCGTTGCTGAGCATTCGCGTGTGGCGTCGAACGTCGTACACATGGCGCTGCGGCAAGCCGGGGCCGGACGCGAGCAGCATCAGCACGACAGCCGGCATCGACGAGGTCACTTCGGTGGAGTGAATGTCCATCTCCGGCGGCATGATTGCGGTGACGTCCCCGGCCTTGAGTCGCCGCCTCTTGGTGCGCTTTATGGCGTTGCCGGCCGGGTCTGCTTCCGGCGGAGGCGCGTACGCCGTCTCCCGCCCGGCCCCCTGATACATTCCCTTGAGACCCCACAATGCCCCGTGATCATGCACGGGCGTCTTGACACGCGGCGCGGCGGTAGTCACGACGAGGCTCAGAGACCGATCCGAGGACCGGTAGATAATCCACCGACTGATACCGCCGCTCGGCGCTTCCCGATATTCATCCGGCAGGAAATTCTCCATGAGCAGGTGGCGAAACGGGTCAATGATGCGCCGGATCCGCGAAACGGGATCCGGCGCGCTGACAGCGACGCCGCCTAACTGCCCGAGAAAGGTTCCGAGCGCCGGATGCGCGACGTTCAGCTCACGTGTCATGTGCGATTGCGTCTCTTAGACTTCCCGAAACTCGCCTTCGACTGTCCGGGAATCATCGGCGGAGTCCTCCCCGCCGGGAGCCTCGCCGTCCGCGCCGTTGGTCGAATCCTGCTGCGCGTACATGGACTGTCCAATTTCCATGACAAGCTTGTTCAACTCATCCGCCAAGCTGCGAATCTCGTCCAGCGGAGAGTTTTGCTGGAGAGCCTGCCGCAACTCGGCGATCTTGGCTTCAACCCGGGACTTAATGTCATCTGAAACGCTGTCCTTGTGCTCTTCAAGGAGCCGTTCCGCTGCGTAGGCGGAGGAGTCGGCCATATTGCGGACTTCGACTTCCTCGCGACGACGAGCATCTTCGGCGGCATGGGCCTCCGCGTCCTTGGTCATCTGCTCAATCTCATCGCTGGAAAGGCCGCTGCCGGCCTCGATGCGAATCTTCTGTTCCCGGTTGGTCGCCTGGTCCTTTGCGCCGACGTTAATGATGCCGTTGGCATCAATATCAAACGTAACCTCAATCTGCGGCATGCCGCGCGGGGCAGGGGGGATGCCGTCAAGCATGAACTTGCCCAGGGACTTATCGTCGTTGGCCATCGCCCGCTCGCCCTGAAGGACATGAATCTCAACGCTGGTCTGACCATCTCCCGCCGTGGAGAAGACCTGACTCTTTGACGTTGGGATTGTCGTGTTTCGGGTGATGATGGGCGTTGCGACGCCCCCGAGGGTCTCAATGCCGAGGGAGAGTGGGGTGACGTCCAGCAACAAGAGGTCCTGGACATCGCCGGTGAGGACGCCCGCCTGAATCGCCGCGCCGACGGCGACGGCCTCATCCGGGTTGACGGACCTGTTGGGCTCCGCCCGGAATAGCTGCTTGACCTTTTCCTGGATGGCCGGCATCCGAGTCTGTCCGCCCACCAGGATTACTTCACTGATGTCGGCCGGCGTCAGGCCTGCATCCTCCATCGCCTGTCGGCACGGCCCTGCCGTGCGATCCACGAGCGCCGCGCATAGCGTCTCAAGCCGGGCGCGTGTAAGCGTCATGGTCAGGTGCTTTGGGCCGGATGCATCGGCGGTGATGAAGGGGAGATTTAGCTCGGTCTGGCCAACGGTAGAGAGCTCAAGCTTGGCGCGCTCGGCGGCCTCGCGCAGGCGCTGCATGGCGCTGCGATCTGCCCGCAAGTCTATGGCCTCCTGACGCTTGAACTCATCGATCATCCAGTCGACGATCGCGTTGTCGAAATCGTCCCCGCCCAGGTGAGTGTCGCCGGCGGTTGAGCGGACGTGAAACGTCCCTTCGCCAATCTCAAGGATGGAGATGTCAAACGTGCCGCCGCCAAGGTCAAAGACGGCGATAACCTCCTCGCCCTTCTTGTCCAGGCCGTACGCAAGGGATGAGGCAGTAGGCTCATTGATGATGCGCAGGACGTTAAGGCCGGCAATCGCGCCCGCGTCCTTGGTGGCCTGCCGCTGGCTATCATTGAAATAGGCGGGAACGGTAACCACGGCATCCGTGACCGTCTCTCCCAGATAGGCCTCCGCATCCGCCTTTAGCTTCTGGAGGATCATGGCGGAGATTTCCTGCGGGCTGTATTCGTTGTCGCCCATCTTGACGCGGACATCGCCGTTGGGCGCAGCTAACACCGGATAGGGCGCCAGCTTTGTGTCCTGTTGGACATCGGACTCGCTGAATTTTCGGCCAATGAACCGCTTGACGCTGAAAATCGTCTGATCCGAGTTCGTTACGGCCTGCCGCTTGGCAACCAACCCGACGAGGCGCTCATCATTCTTGCTGAGCGCAACCACGGACGGGGTCAGTCGGTTGCCCTCAGGCGTCGGGATAACGACGCCCTCTCCCCCCTCCAAAACAGCAACAACGCTGTTCGTTGTGCCAAGGTCAATTCCTATAGCTCTCGCCATTGTCTTCCGGTCTCCTCTTTATTGTTTAACGTGTTTATTGAAACTCTCGGCTGGTGACTGCCCGCTAGTCCTTTTGATCCTCGTTCTGCTGCTCTGCGGCAGTCGGAGAGCTACCTTCGCGGTCCGCGGCGCCGTCTCCAACCTGTACGAGCGCGGGCCTCAGCACACGATCATGGATAAGGTAGCCCTTCTGGAGCACCTCAATGATCTGTCCGTGCGGGCCCGGCATCCGGGAGATCGCTTCATGCATCGTCGGGTCAAACGGTTGTCCGGTGGCCTCAATCTCATTGACGCCGTTGCTTTCCAGCTGCGCCAACAGCTTGCGATGAATCAGCCTGATGCCCTCCACCCACGTGAGCTGATGCAGGGACGCCGGTATGGACCACAGGGCGCGCTCAAGATCATCCACTGTTGAGAGGATCTGGAGAAGCAAGCCGGCGGATGCAAACCGCAACAGCTCGCCGCGCTCCTGCTCCGCCCGCCGCTTGTAGTTCTGAAAATCGGCCTGCGCTCGTTGCCAGTGCGCCAGGTTGTTTTCGGCCCGCGCCAAGGCGGCCTCAAGCTCTGTCTGCGTCTCCTCGGGAGCGCTCGGGGCGGACGAGTCTTCTTCAGGCGCCGCTGCGTCCGCCGAGGCGGCGCTTCTTTCCTCCGCCATACGTTTAGACGTACCTCCGTGCGTTCGTGTGTTGCTGCAGGGATGAAGCCATCCGCGACAGCAGCCCGACAAGGTAGCGAACGGACTGGATGCCTGCCGAGTAATCCATCCGGGTGGGGCCAAGCACCGCCACGGCGCCGCGGCTGCTTGCCGCAGGCGTCGCGCCGTACGTCGCCATGATGACTGCATATGGGTGCAGGAATTGCTCCTCGTGCTCCTGCCCGATGACGACGCGCAGGCCGGCGGCGGGCAGGTCGTCCGGATGAAGCGCGGGCACCAGCCGGCCGGTTTCCACGGCGTCCAGGAGCTCGCGCATCCTGTCGGCATGGTCGAGCAGCTCAGGTTGGCTGAGAACCTGGCTTAATCCGTATACGACAGGCTCGCTGTTGGCGTCGTCTGTTGCGCCTGGGAGAGGCGTAACAATGGCGAGGGCCATGGAGCGGCGAGCGAGGGTAGAGGCCGCGAGTCGCGCCCAAAGCGCTACATCGCCTGTCTCAACCTGGTGGAATTGGTGACGTATCATTTCTTGCTGTTCCGGCGGCACCTCTACGGACGGTAGGAGCACCTCAACGTAGTGCCGGTAGGCGAGGCCGGTTGGCATTGCGGCGGCGGACGTATGCGTTCGCTCCAGATAGCCGCCGGCCTCCAGCTCCGCAAGCTCATTCCTCACGGTCGCAGTGCTCATGCCGAGTTCATGGCGATTCACCATGCCGCTTGAGCTCACGGGTGTTGCGGTCTCAATGTACTGCTCCACCAGGAGACGCAGGAGATCCGATTGCCGCTGTGTTAATGTGGCGGTCATAAGGCTGCTTCTCTCGCACTTTCCTCGGCTTGCCCTATAGGCTATGCCGTCCCCCTGAAGCTATTAGCAGTCTCACGGTGAGACTGCTAACACCCGTTCAGACTACTTGCGGGCCGCCAATGTGTCAAGACGCCGAGGCCGTCCTGACGCGTTGACCGCAGATTGGCCGACTTGCTACATTAAGAGCGATTCCTTGCCCCGGTCTTGATCGACAATCGCTTTCAATGAGGTGCTATGTGGCGAGTGTAAACTTGACCCGGATTCCGACTCTGGCCGACGCTGCGCTTCCCGATATGGGGACGCGCGCCCGCGCAGCGCTGCTCGTTGTCTCCGGCGCTCTTTTTGTCACGGTGGCCGCCCAGGCATCCTTCACTCCGCCATCCTGGTTTGCCAACGCCTTTGCATCCATTGGTATCCCGATTGAGGGAACGCCTGTGCCGATCACTCTACAGACCCTTGCCGTCGGGCTGACCGGCGCGGCCCTGGGCAGCCGCCTGGGCTTTGCAAGCCTTCTGCTCTACATGATGGCCGGGATTGCAGGTCTGCCCGTGTATGCCGGGGCAATGGGGGACGTCATTTCCGGCGAGGTCGCGTTTGGCGCCACCGGTGGCTCCGTGTGGGCCGACGGAACAGCGTTTTGGTCGATACCATCCGGCGGATACATCGTCGGATTTGTGCTGGCGGCATTCGCCATTGGCCGCCTCGCAGAGCGCGGTTGGGACCGATCACCCTTGCGCACGGCCCTGGCGCTGTTGGTAGGGAGCGTCCTGATATATGCGATAGGCCTTCCCTGGCTGTATGCCTCCTTCGACAACATGACGTTGGCGTTGACGCTGGACTGGGGGCTGTGGCCGTTCATTCCAGGCGACACGCTGAAGCTGATCGTCGCGGCAGGCGCCCTTCCCGGCGCGTGGGTCTTGATTGGACGCAGGAGTTCGGCCGCGCGCGCGTAGGCGCAAGGGCCTCCAAAGACGCTATGGACCTTACGTATCTCGGCGAATCCGGGTTCCAGCTTCGAGGGCGTGAAGCGACGGCTATTGTGGACCCTGCTCCGAGACCTGGCCAACGTATTAACGCCAAGGTCGTCCTGCTCAGCACATATTCGCTAGAACCGGATTATGAGGATTCGGATGCCTTTACAGTCAGCCGGCCAGGTGAGTACGAGGTCTCCGGAATCCTGATCCGCGGCATCCGGACGCGCCGCGCCTCGACGGAATCTGAACAGTATGCAGTGCCGGATCCGGGTGGCATGGCCTACACAATGACGATCGATGGCGTTTCCATCTGTCACCTTGGCTACCTGAGGCGAGCGCTGACAGCCGCTGAGACGGAAGAGTTAGGCGAGGCCGAGGTGCTGCTGTTGCCGGTTGGCGGCCCGGAGGCGCTTTCTCCAAGCCTCGCTGCTCAGGTAGTGACGCAACTGAGCCCCAAGATCGTCGTCCCTATGCTCTGGGACGGCGAGATTGAAACGACGGTTACAACAACGCCCGCGTCCGCGATTGAGCCGGTTGACGAGGAAGAAGGGACAGGGGATGCGGAGCAGGGCGAGACGGAGGGACCCGGAGAGGCGGCACAGCCTGCGGAGACCGTATCGGTGTTCGTGCCGTCGCTGGAGCCTTTCTTGAAGGAGCTTGGCATTCGCAGCCTTGCCTCGCAGGAGCGGTTGTCCGTCACCCCAACAAATCAACCTGCAACCCTACAGGTTGTTCTGCTGACGCCTCGCCCAATGGGCCGATAGACGCGCTGCCACAAGAGCGCTCGCCTCTGTTCGGCGCGTCCTGTCCCTATCAGTTGATCCGGGCTGCAGATCGGCCTAATGCCGTGGAGCCGCAGTGCTGACTACGAGCAGGTTGCTGACCCAAGAACGGCCCAGCGTTGCATGAGCCCGTTCAGCTGCCGACATCGGACATCGTTTCCGAGAAAACGTGACTCCACTGAGATGCCGCGCGGTTGCATTCTGCTCTCTACGCGCTCCCGGGCAAGCTGAGCGCTTTTTGCAGGTTGGAAAGATAATCAGCGAATGCGTTACGTCCGGTTGCGGTTGCCTGGATCCACGTGCGCGGCTTGGAGTCCTGGAACTCCTTCGTGATAATCAGATAGTCGGCGACTTCGAGCTTTCGCAAATGAGTCGTCAGATTGCCGCCGGTGAGACCGAGCGTCTTTTGTATGAATCCGTAGGCGAGCCGATCCGTTTCCGGAAGGGAGACCAGCATAGTCATCAATTGCAATCGGGTGGACTGGTGGATGGTCTCGTTGAGGGCAATGGCCTCGCTTGTCATGCGATGCCGCTCCTGCGTATCCGCCACGCGCCCAGGATCACCACTACCACCATCAATGCCGCCGACACCAGCATGGCCTCGTGGCCGTCCACGAGGTAGTTAGGAATGTAGAACGCCGCCGCGAACCCCACGCCCACCGCCGCCAACACCGGACGGTGCATGATGCCGAACAGGATGTATGCCAGGGACACTATGCCCACGGTGACGCCCGGTATGCTGCTCCCGTCTTCCGCATTCCACATTCCCGCCGCCGCCGGAATGAGGAACATCGCTACAACCACCGCGAGCCAATAGAGGAACACCCGAATGCCAGCGCTGCGAGCGGCGTCGCCGGCTGCGATCTTCCTGCCGGCGCGGTGCCCGATGAACCCGCTTGCCACTATGCCTGGAACTACCAGGATGCCCCACAGCACCCCGAAAATCCAAGGGCTGCGCTCCGCGAACTCGGGCGCCAGCGTCAGGATGGCGTACTGCGAGCCGACTCCAAGCGAGGCTATCGCGGCCCAAAGCAACGTTATCGTCGCCGTTCCGGCGAGGTACATGGAGCTGCGCGCAGTGTCCATCGTCGCGTGTATGGAGCGCCAACTCTCTTCGGGTGTGAGCGCTGCCGCTTCGCCGTTTGATTCCTGCATCGCGCGCCTCCTTTGGTCATTGTCGGCCGTGGCGTGGCCGGTTAGTTTGCCACGCAAACTGTAATACGGACATTTTATTGCGATGCAAAGTAGTTTGTCAAGCAAACTAACTTTTGGATCGCCTGAATTATGCGAGGGCGCAGAGATGTCCGAAATCCAGCTTTCGCCGCAATGCCGGGCAACGCTGGGAGATGCAGGGCGTGTGTGTGGGCGCTTACGCCGATCTCTCGACGTGGACGGTTACGATATCGACGCCGTAATACTTGCTGTGGCGGACTGATGAAGCGTAGTGGCGAAGAAGTCGGAAGGACAGCTCCGTCTCGTCATTGATGTCGGCCGACTCGCCCAGGTATGAGAGACGATCTTCCAGATTTTCTCCTGCCGCGCCTGAGACGAACTCCAACTCCGCTGTTGCGCCCTCTCTTCGCGCTGAAAGCACCAGGCGGCGCTGGCCATTGGTTGACTCGGCCTCGTCGTTGGGCGCCAGCAAGCTCGTCAAAGTCTCCTCTCCGACCAAGACGAGACGCCTGGTCGCCGACTCATTCCACCCCGACTGTTCCGCGAATGCGTGCAGGAACGCGCTCAGCTTTGGGGAAAGGTCATTGTCCACCGGAACACGCAGACGCTTTCGTCGCGGCGACGTGAATTCCAGGAACAACATCATGCATAGCGCAGCGATGGCTCCGGACGTCATGCCATTGTCCAGAAGCACCTCAAGAAATCCCTCGCCCAGGATGTCCGGGAAGACCCGGCCGGTCGTAAAGCTGGCGCCAATCCAGAATGAGAGCCCCACGATCAGGGCCTTTCTGTGATCCAGACCGTCCTGAACGACAATTCTCATCCCCTGCACAAACAGGATCCCCAGCAACAAGAGGAGGTAGGCGGCGGCGACGGGACCCGGGATGGCGATCACTACGGCAGCTATCTTGGGGAAGAAGGCGAAGGCTATGAAGATGAGGCCGATGGCGATGCCCACTCTTCGCGAAGCGATGCCGGTGATGTCAGTCAAGGAGATGCTGCTCGAATAGGTGGTATTCGGAACCGTGCCGGCAAGTCCGGAGAACAGGTTGCCGACGCCGTCCGCATTGATGGCGCCCTGCACGACGCGAAAGTCCGGCGCCGCGACTCTCCGGCGGGAGATTCTCTGAATGGCAACGCCATCGCCAATGGTCTCAATTGCTCCCACAAGCGTCACGATCGCAAAGGCTGGCAGGAGCGCCCAGAAATCTACGCTAAAGCCCAGATCAAGTCCGGGCCAGTTTTCCACAGGGAATCCGATCCATGGCGCGTCGAATATCTGTTGAACGTCATACAGCCCGAATGGCGCCGCCGCCAGGCTGCCCGCGACTATCCCGATGACCGGGGACCACAGGCGCAGGGCGGGAGGCGCGCGCAGGACCAGTCCGGCGATCACGGCGATTGTCGCGGCGGCGACCAACGCGCCCTCCTCCGCCGCGCTCTCCGGCACGTTATTCAGAATGTCCAGTACGACCGGCATCACGCTTACCGCAATGAGCATGATCATCGTGCCGGCGACCACGGGCGTGAAGAGTCTGCGCATTAGAGAGAGGCGGGACGCCAACACGAATTGAATGATGGAGGACGCGACAATCAAGGTGGCCATAAGTCCCGGGCCGCCGTTTACGAGGGCAGCTACGCAGACAGCCAGAAATGCGCCGGACGTGCCCATGATCAGAATGTGTCCGGAGCCAACGTGTCCAATTCGGATGGCCTGGAGAGCGGTTGTTGCTCCGCTGACTATCAGCGCTGCAAAGACCGCCCATGAGATATAGCTCTGCGGCTGATCTCCAATCCTCATCACGACGACGACGGTCAAAATGACGGGCGCCACGATGATGAGAGCGGCCTGCAGCCCGGCGCCTATAGTCAGAAGCAGGGGCGGATTCTCATCCAGTTCATATCGCACCCTGTCGTGCTCAGCAGCCACTTGCTGCAACCTCCTCAGGTTCCTAAAGAACTGGCGGCATCAGGGTTGCGTCGCGCATGACCATGGCGAGGACCAAACTAGCGGGACGGCGGCGCGAGGGGGGCGTGATCAGTAACCGGTTCAGCATCATGCGTCAAAACCCTGATGGCATTGTAAATCGAGGCAGATATCGCAGGCGGGCTGCCGAACGCGACGCGGGCAGGGAATACGCACAGTCGACATTTCAAGCGGTCATGAATGCGCATACTGGTAGTGACAATGACTGATTGCAGCAGGATTCAGAACATGACGCGCGGCCCCCGGTCTGCGCGAGGCGTGACGTCACAAGAGAAGGGAAACTGAGAACAAATGCCTACTTTTGGTGATCTAGAGCAAGCCCTGGCAAACCTGTATGAGTATCGATTTGCCATCGGATTTGGAACCATTGTGGTCATGGCCGCGTTCGCGGCCCTCGCCGTCTGGCGCGAGTGGCATCTCTACGTGTGGCGGCATCGAACGCCATTTGCCATTGGCGGTGCTCCTATCCTGGCGGTTGGGCTCTTCCTCGCCTGGTCGTTGGCCTCGCCGCTGTTTACGAATGTCACGGTGGAAGAGGAATTCCCCTTCGCGGCTCAGGCCGTGATGCCGGACGGCATGGACAGATCTGACGTTGAGCAAGTAATGGCCAGCATGGCCATGGTGAACGATCCAGTCATGCAAGAGCCGATGCCGGCTGTCTCGTCGATCGCCGCCGGGTCAATGCTTCAAGCGGATATGCCAGTGACGGTCATCGGCGTTACGGAGGCGAGGGCCCTCGAGGCTGCGTACAGGATGATGCAAGAAGCGTCGGACACCGAGGGTATAGAGGAGGGCGCGAGTATGATGGCGCCCGCCATGGCTGCCCTGATGGAGCAACAGGACGGCCCAACCGCAGTCAAGCTCGGCAATTTCCACGACGCAGACAGCTTTCACAGGGGGAGCGGTCAGGCGACAATCTACTCTGCGCCCGGCAGCGGCCTCTTGCTGCGCCTAGAGAATCTCGATGTGACGAACGGCCCGGCGCTCCACGTCATCCTCTCCCCCCACCCGGACCCAGCGCGCTCGTCTGATGTAAAGCAGACGGGCTACGTTGACCTTGGTCCGCTAAAGGGCAACAGGGGCGACCAGAATTACCCGATCCCGGCTGATGTAGATGTCTCCGCCATTCAGAGCGTCGTCATCTACTGCAAGCCGTTTTCCGTCGTGTTCAGCGTGGCTCCGCTACAGTCTGCCTGATTGCCGAAGCGCCCCGGCTTTTAATCGAGGCGCTTCGCACTAGCGCATTATGTTTGGCGCGACAGGCAGCGGACTGCATCGGAGACCATGAGGCGCGAGCGGCGACTATTAGTTGGGGGCGGGGCCGATAACCCGGTAGCCCTGATTCTCCTCCGTGCGCTCCGCTAGCGGCAACACTACCGCCACCACGTTGGACAGGCCGACGACCTCGCCGCGATCATCAAACGAATAATTCTCGCCGATCGTGCCGCTCCACGTGATGTCGTACAGGCAGTCCCGCATTCCGTCAGCGTCCTGATCGTTGTCCGTCTGCTTGAGGCACTCCGCAGTTATGTAGACGTCGTCGTACGCCGACCCCAGGAACCATGACAACGTGACGTACTCATAGCGCTCCCTGAAATTGCTGAGGACCGTCGCGGCCTTGGTATTTGCCGGATCAAGGTCGGCGATAACCGCCTTGACGCCCGTCGCTGCGTCGCCTGCAACCTCCAGCGCTGTCCCGCCCAATGCAACGATGTCAGTGTAGATGGGCCCGGTGTAGCCGAGCTCCCGCGCCTGCTTCAAGATCGTAGCCGCGCTGAACTCCGCTTGCGCCGCCACCAGCAGCGCGTCTGGGTTCGCGCTGAACAACGTCGTCAATTGTGTCCTGAACTCCTGGTTGTCGGTCTGGTATCGCTCCGTTGCGACAATTTCCCCGCCGAGCGTTTCAAACTGTCCCGTGATGGAGCGTCTCAGGCCCTCCGCGTAATCTGTTGATTCTGAGATTGTCGCGAGCGTGCGGATGCTGTCAGCCCACATTAGGTTGCCCGCCTGGACGCCGAGCAGCGCATCGTTCAGCGACGTTCGAAAGATGTAGTCGCCCGCGTCTGCGATGTCCGGGTTGGTGGCGAGTCCTGAGAACATGACCACGCCGTCCTCCTCAGCCAACGGGGCCACGCCGAGCATTGCGCCGCTGCATGACGTTCCGAGGATGATCTTCACGTTCTCCACGTCCGTCAGCTTGTGATATGCCGTGATCCCGTCCTGGGCGTTGCACTTGGAGTCCTCTACGACGAGCTCCAGCATGCGCCCATTGATGCCGCCGGCTGCGTTGATCTCGTCCGCGGCCATCTGCTTGGCCTGGTTCGCTACTGTCCCGTACGTTTCGCCGGGGCCAGTGAGCGACTCCATCACGCCAATGCGGAAAGGCGTCTCTGCCTCGTCGACTTCGTCTTCCCCGTTGCAGGCCGCGACAAATAACGACAATGTCGCCGTGAGCAAGACGATTAATGCAAAGCGACCCAGCTTCGTAATAGTCATCGTATCCTCCATCTGCGCGACACTACGTTTCTAAACACCGACGCCCCTGTAGCGAGTCCGTGGTGGCTGATTCTTAAGCCCTCCTTAACGCTCACTGCACCGATGCCGAAATTATACACCCCGCAAGACATAAGCTAGCGTGCGGCTGCGCCATTTCCTCGCCTCCCGGGGCGCTTCTTTGGGGTTCGTCCATGACCTTGTAATCACCCTGTTAGGATTGGGATGATGGATGCAATCGTGATGGTATTCCCTCTGAACGCGGCTAAGGTTGATGGAAGGCTTGCGTTCCTTTCCCCGGCGGAGCACGTTGACAATGCAAGGTAGCGTCGACAATTCCATGCTCCCTCGCGAGAGCCCCCTATCTATCCTGAAGTCCCGCTTCGGCTACGACAGTTTTCTGCCCCTGCAGTCGGAAATCATCGACAATGTTCTGGCGTCTCGAGACACACTGGCGCTGATGCCCACCGGAGGCGGCAAGTCCCTCTGTTACCAGCTGCCGGCCCTGGTCTTTGGAGGGATCACACTTGTTGTTTCGCCGCTGATTGCCCTGATGAAGGACCAGGTGGACGCCCTGAATGAAACGGGCATTCCCGCAGCGTTCATCAACAGTTCGCTGACGGTCTCGGAAGCCCGGCAAGTGGAGACGAAGGTTAAGCAGGGGCGCGTAAAGCTGCTCTACGTTGCTCCTGAACGACTTGCCCTACCCGGATTCCGTCGGTTCCTCCATGAGTTGGATCTAAGCCTTATCGCCATCGATGAAGCCCATTGCATCTCCGAGTGGGGCCATGAGTTCCGCCCTGATTACCGCAACTTGAGACAGCTGCGTGACGAGTTTCCTACCGTGCCAGTGATTGCCCTGACTGCCACTGCGACCGAGCGGGTTCGCGAGGACATCATCGGCCAGCTTGGCCTGCAAAAAGGTCATGCGTTCCTCTCCAGCTTCAACCGGGGCAACCTCACCTACGCGGTGCGGCCCAAGAACGATGCCTGGGGGCGGCTGCTGTCCCTGCTGGAGAGTCACAGGAACCAGTCCGCCATCATCTATTGTTTCTCCCGACAGGAGACGGAAGATCTGGCCGCCGACCTGACCAATCAGGGTTTCCCCGCACAGCCCTATCATGCCGGCCTTAGCAGTGAGGCGCGCAGTCGAACACAGGAGGATTTTGTCCGCGACCGGGCTCAGATTATCGTCGCCACCATCGCATTTGGCATGGGGATAGACAAACCGGACGTCCGGCTCGTTGTCCATTACAGCCTGCCCAAGTCCCTGGAGGGCTACTACCAGGAAACCGGCCGGGCAGGCAGGGACGCGTTGCCTGCGGAGTGTGTTCTCTTTTACACGTACTCGGACAAGGTGAAGCAGGACTACTTCATAGATCAGATTGAAGACGCATCTGAGCAACGAGTGGCGCGTCAGCAATTGGCGCGAATGGTTGAGTTTGCCCAACTGACCTCATGCCGCCGACAGTTCCTGCTGCACTATTTGGGAGAAGAATCGGCCGGAGAGAACTGCGGCGGCTGCGACGTTTGCCTGGAGCCTCGCGAAGAATTTGACGCCACGGAGATAGCCCAGAAGATCCTTTCGGCCCTCATCCGCACCGGCGAGAGGTTTGGCGCAGGCCACATCATTCAGGTGCTGAGAGGAGGCAGGGAGAAACGCATTCTGGAGATGGGTCATGATCAACTGACCGTGCA
Organism: Dehalococcoidia bacterium; assembly: GCA_965237465.1. GTDB lineage: Bacteria > Chloroflexota > Dehalococcoidia > UBA6926 > UBA6926 > VXMO01. The sequence goes on along the minus strand of OZ250138.1, from coordinate 1,103,854 downwards.
TGGCATCGCCCGCGAGTTTGACCGTTCCCAGCTCAGAGAGTTGATAGGGCGCCTGCAATCTAAGGGGCTTTTGACGACGAACGATGAGAAGTATCCGACCCTGGCGGTCACATCGGTGGGCCGGGAATTTCTCCAGACACGCCAGCCGCTTTCCTTGCCGCGGCCCATCGACGGTGTAAGCGAGCGAAGGATCGCCTCCAGGCAGTCCTCTGTGCTCAACGCCGAGACTGAATACGACGAAAAATTGTTTGACGAGTTGCGCACATTGCGGAGAGGGCTCGCGGACGAACGGAATGTTCCTCCATACGTGGTCTTTGGCGACGCCTCCCTCCGACACATGGCTGCAGTCTTCCCCCAGAGCACCGACGAATTCGCCCGCATCTCCGGAGTCGGCGCGGTCAAGCTGGAGCAGTATGGCCCCGACTTTCTCGCGGTCATTCGCGCCTACGCAGAGACCAATGGACTGCCGCTAAAGCAACAGTCGAATGAGCCGGACAGACACGTGCAGACAGGACGACCGGAGCGACGACTGGGAGCGACTTATGATGAAACACGCGAGCTCTTGTCCAGCAAGCTCTCGATCGTCGAGATAGCCGAACAACGAGGTATCGCAGAGACCACGATCATCGGTCACATAGAGCGTCTCGCCGCCCAAGAGGAAACCCTGGACTTGGGGCACCTGCTGCCGGACGCCAATAGGCTACAAGAAATTGAAAACGCCTTCGACACCTGCGGCGCCAACTTCCTCAGACCCGCGTGGGAGTTTCTCCAGGAACGGGTGACCTATAACGAATTGCGTCTCGTGAGGGTATACCTGAGGCAGGGGTAGGTTGGGGCGGGGCGGGGGGTATGGGACTCGGCACTTGGCCGCCTCAAACGTGCTTCGTGGGCCTACGCGGAAGGTACTGCGAATTTGCAGGTGGAAGGTGGGGTTGTAAGGGGCATGCAACCATAGCTACAGGCTGACCTGCGGCATCAAATACCGCCGATGTCTCGCTCGAAATGCTTCGTCGCCGCCTTCAAGGATCGTGCGGGTAGCGTCGGCCACTCCCGGCGATTCTAGGCCACCAAATGCAAGTACCTCTGCCTGCCCAGCATTCGCGTCCAGCGCCAGCACCAACTCGGCGTCACCGAGTACAACAACGTTGGCGTTATGCGTGGCAACAATGACTTGCCGCTGCTTGCAAACCTGGCGGAGAACCTTCACTACCTCATCGTAGATATACCTGTTGTCGAGGTCATCCTCCGGCTGGTCGATTATCAGTGGGCTTGTCCCGCTCACTAGGGCAACAGCGAGCAGAGCTGTAGCTCGTTGCCCAGGCGAAACAGTCTGGATTCGTGCCCAACTCTCGGACCCTGCTGCACCAAGATTAATCTCCACTATCACTTCATCAGGGGTCTCGCACTCTTCATAAGACCGCGCGAAAGAGGATGGCAGCTCGGCGAGCTTTGCTGCCGCAGAAGTTGGGCAGCCCAGTTTCTCCAGAGCTGTGATCCCATCTAACATAGCTTCAGCGACGGTGGAGGGCGATAGTTTGACGAGTTCTTCAAGTGTGGACCTTCGAACATTCTGTCCGCGTAGATGCTCATTAAATAAGCCTAGCAGCGCAGTCCGATTTGCCATTGGATCAGTCCTCACTCGAATGCGGTCGCCAACTCGACTACTCAATTCCTTTGCAGCACTTTCAGTAAGGCGGGACTTCCTCCGCCTAACGTTAGCGAGTACCTGGAGTTGCCGTTTACGCCCGGCAAGCAGTTCCTCCTTTCGCTTGGCTGAGCCCTCCAGATTGCTTATGTTGTCAGCGATTTCAGCTTTCTGTCCCTGGAGATTCTCGAGTTCCCCCGGATCCGCAATGCCGGCCTCTGCAAGCTCCGACTGGATACGGTGCCGCTCTTGCTGCTTATTGTTCTTCCATTCGGCTGAGGCTGCATCTGCCTTCTGTTCGATGATGTCAACCGCATTTCGCAGCCCATCCACAGTTCTTGTCACTTCAGCTTCCAAACCAACCAAGTAGCCCTGCAGAGCCGTAGGGGCCAATCTGTGAACCATCGGTACAGGGGCCGGCAGAGCCTTACCAAGAGCGTCCACGGCTTCCTTGACCTTGGTGGGCCATCCGAGCACTTCGGATGCGTTGCGATCTAACTCCGCTAACGTCTTCGATTCCTCGATTAAGCCCTCAGCACCCTTCTCTTGGGCTCGCAGAAGACGCTCTTCAATATCCGTGAGTTCTTCGGAATACTCCTGTGCTCGCTTGATGTCCCCTTCAAGTCCATTAAGTTCAGTGTCGCCAGATAGAAGTTTATCAATTGGCTCTGTCTCTTCCCTTACTGCCTTATCCCACTCGGGGCCTGCCTGAGACGCAACGAAATCGCGCAGCCGATCCTCGCGTTTGGCCAACTCCTGCAGTTCGCGCTGGCCAAAAACGGTAATTTCAAATCTGCGACCTACACTTACTTCCGTGTCGCTTCCATCGCGGAGCAAACGGGCAGGCGAGTCGTCACCACTTCGGTGGATGACGTATTCTTCGCCACTGGAGTTAGTGATAGATATTCTCGCCTCAGCATTGGCTCTAAAGTTGGCTCGTCTGTTCTCGCCCCCATCCTTAACCAGAGGTTCTCCCTCATCTACAACGTATCGAAGGATCTCTATCAGGGTAGATTTGCCTGTACCTTTCCCGCCAATAATGGCATTCAGTCCGGGGGCAAGCTTGGCCTTTAGACCAGAATGAAACCCTCCCTCGATCTCAACATTCTGTAGACGGGGCCATTCGGGTTGGGGAGATTCGATAAACTGAACCCCCGAAGCATGGTGCCAGTCCGACTGAAGCTCATTGGGAAACCGGATCCGCGTGTCGGGCATTAGGAACGCTTGGCGTATCCCTTCAAGAGATGGTTCGTCCGCCAGCTTTAGGTATGTTGTGCGATGCCCAATTTGGTCTAAAGATCGCACGTCCCCGGAAATGAACCAGGCTGGCGGAGCGTCACCGAAGACACTCCTAGGATTGCCAAGAACGTCAGCCATCTTGTCTCCATAGACGTCGAATCCGAGCACACGCCCGCTTTGAGCGATTTCATTTCGGTTGCTGCACACTCCTCTCGCGAGCAGCCCACTGTTTTTTGCCGTGGCGTGGGGCGCAAGGACGAGTGCGCGGTGATCTGAGGCTCTCTTAGCAATCTCGAGCACCTGCCCTGACGCAACCGGCTTCGGATCACCGTTTGCTGTGAATGGTGACTGGCCAGGAGCCCACAAACTCTGAAGGAATTGACGAGAGAGCTCATAGTCTTCCCCTGTTCGATCCCAAAGCACAATTAGATGGCATCCATTCACGTTTATTTCGACGCCGGGGAAGACGGATACTCCGTGTTTCTCACCTGCCTCGCTGAGCAGTGGGTACCAATCGACCCGATTGTGGTCTGTAACTGCAACAATCTCCACGCCGGCTACAGCATGCGCTTCCATCAAAGAATTGGCGAACTCAGGATTTGGTTCGCGACCACCTACGTTGCCATACTCCTGCTGCCGGTCGGCAGGGGTATGAATCTGTAGATCGCTACGGTAAAAGCGGGAGTATGACATGTCCTTCACTAACTGGTCTCTACTGTAACTCGGTCGCAGGAAACCTAATGTGGATCATAAGGTTAAACAGACACGCCTGCCCCAGTCAGAAAGGCAAACATGCTCACTTTCTGCCCTAACCATTCTAGTTGCAGTGGATCCTCTTCGGCTCTCAGCCACTCGCATTGCCGATCCTCCGTAGGGCTAGAATGGTCGGGAGAGAACCGACAATAAATTTTGGTGGAGCTGAGGGGAGTCGAACCCCTGACCTCTTCAATGCCATTGAAGCGCTCTCCCAACTGAGCTACAGCCCCACGTGTCGCCCCATCGCAGCGCGCGCGATGCGGTTGGGTCCGCCTCGTGGCGCGATTGGGCAATTGCGCAGGCCCCTTTCGGCCGACTCTAGTCGGCCGTAGATGCCGCCCGGGCGCTCTTCGATTGTACCGCACAGGGTTGCGTGACGTGGGATCCTGGGCGCGACCACCCCAACCATGGCAGGGGGCACTAGAATAGTAATGCGGATATTAATCGCCGCCGCCTGTCGTTGTCTGGGATGGAATGCTTTTGTATAAGAAACGAGAGCGCTAGCACGGGCGGGCAGGCGGGTCGACGGACGGAGAGAGCCATCACGACGACGACAGAATCAGAGTTGCGCATTGAGGGGTTGCGGGAACTGTTGTCCCGCCGCGTCTTGACGCTTGACGGGGCGATGGGAACGGCCATTCAAGGCCTCGGCCTGACGACGGAGGATTTTGGCGGGCCGGACCTTGAGGGATGCAATGAGTACCTCAACATCACGCGCTCGGACGTTATCGCGGAGATTCATCGCTCATACCTCGCCGCGGGCGCGGACATGGTGGAAACCAACACGTTTGGCTCCACGCCCCTCGTTCTTGGCGAGTACGACCTAGCCGACCGCGCGGAGGAAATAAGCCGCGCCGGCGCCGCAATCGCCCGTGAAATCGTGGATGAATTCTCCACGGACGATCAACCTCGATTCGTCGCTGGGTCGATGGGTCCCACCACGCGGTCAATCTCCGTTACGGGCGGCGTGACTTTCGATGAACTCGTGGAGCACTACCGCATCCAGGCGCGTGGCTTGATCTCAGGCGGCGTTGACGTGCTTCTGCTGGAGACGTCGCAGGACACCCTGAACGTCAAGGCGGGGCTGGACGGAATCGATCGCGCGAACGCGGATCTGGGGACGCGCGCGCCAGCCGCCGTCCAGTGCACCATTGAAACGATGGGCACGATCCTCGCCGGGCAGGACATTGAGGCATTCTACGTATCCGTCGCGCACCGGGATTTGCTGTGGATCGGCATGAACTGCGCCACAGGGCCTGAGTTCATGCGCGACTATGTCCGAACGCTATCGCAGATTTCGCGATTCCCTGTCGCGGTCATCCCGAACGCCGGCCTGCCGGATGAGGACGGCAACTATCACGATATGCCGGATCACGTCGCCGCGGTCATTGATTCGTTTATTGCGGCTGGCTGGGTGAATGTGGTGGGGGGCTGCTGCGGCACGGGATCTGATCACATTGAACAAATCTGCAGCGTTGCGCGAAACCGACCTGCTCGCGTCCCTCCCGATGTCCACCAGACAATCGTTTCCGGCCTGGAGACGCTGGTCATTGATGAGGACACCCGGCCCGTCCTCATCGGCGAGCGGACAAACGTGCTCGGAAGCCGCAGGTTCAAGCGGCTGATCGCCGATGGGAGCATTGAGGAGGCCTCCGAGATCGGTCGGGATCAGGTGCGCAACGGCGCCCATGCCCTGGACGTGTGCTTGCAAGACCCCGATCGCGATGAGGTTTCCGACGTGACGACGTTCCTTGAGCGGCTCGTGCGAAAGACGCGGGCCCCGATCGTCATCGACTCCACGGATGCCCTCGTGATTGAGGAGGCGCTTAAACGCACGCAAGGCAAGTCCATCATCAACTCAATCAACCTGGAGGATGGCGAGCAGCGGTTTGCGCTGATTGCGCCCATTGCCCGGCGATACGGCGCCGCCGTCATCGTCGGCTGCATTGACGATGATCGCGACCAGGCGCAGGCAGTTACCCGCGAGAGAAAGCTGGAGATTGCGCAACGATCGTACGACCTCCTGACGCAGAAGTACGGCCTGCCCGGCGAGGACATCATCTTTGATCCCCTCACCTTTCCAGTCGGCACAGGTGATAGGAATTACATTGGATCGGCGGATGAGACCATTGAGGGCATCCGGCTTATCAGGGAGGCGCTCCCGCTCGCCAAGACGACACTCGGCATTTCGAACGTCTCGTTCGGCTTACCACAGGCCGGACGCGAGGTTCTGAACGCCGTCATGCTCTACCACTGCGTCCAGGCCGGACTGGACTCCGCCATCGTGAATACCGCCGGTCTGGTGCGCTATGCCTCTATACCGGATGAGGAACGCGCGCTCTGCGATGACCTCATCTATTGGCGCGGAGATGACCCCATCGCTGCCTTCGCGGCCCATTTCCGTGAGCGGCGGGCGGATGCAGTCGGCGACGGCGAGTTCCGCATGGAGGGGCTTTCGCTGGACGAGAGGATCGCTCGTAGGGTTGTTGAGGGCACGAGGGAAGGTCTTACCGCAGACCTGGACATCGCGCTGGAGGATCGCCCGCCGCTGGATGTGATCAACGGCCCGTTGATGGCCGGGATGGATGAAGTCGGGCGACTTTTCGCCGCCAATGAGCTGATCGTTGCGGAAGTGCTGGAGTCGGCTGAGGTGATGAAAGCGGCCGTCGCGCACCTGGAGCCGCATATGGAATCGTCGGAGTCGAGCCTCCGCGGCGCCATCCTGCTTGCGACAGTCAAGGGGGACGTCCATGACATTGGCAAGAACCTTGTGGACATCATCCTCTCCAACAACGGGTACCGCGTGATCAATCGGGGCATCAAGGTTCCGCCGGGAGAGCTCATAGAGGCGTACCTGGAACACAGGCCAGACATGATTGGTCTTTCGGGCCTGCTCGTGAAATCGGCGCAGATGATGGTTGAGACCGTACGTGATTTCACGGAGGCCGGCATTGACGCGCCGATACTTGTCGGGGGCGCCGCGCTGAGTAATCGTTTCACTCGACTGCGCATCGCGCCGGAATACCAGGGACTCGTTGCATACGCTCAGGACGCGATGACCGGTCTCGATCTGGCCAATCGCATTCGATCAGACCACTTGCGCCCGCAGCTTGAGGCTGAGCTGCTGGCCGAGGCGGACAACCTCAGGCAGCAGGATGCGGCGCGCGCCACGGCTCCACAGGTTGTTGATCGGCCGCGCACGATTATCGATCCGGTCACATCTCCGCCACATCCCCCGGACCTGTTGGAACACAGACTCGAAGACCATGATCTGGACGAGGTATTTTCCTACATCAACCCGACCATGCTCTATGTGCGTCACCTCGGTTATCGCGGGCGATTCCCGGAAGCGCTGAGCGAGGGAGAGCCGCGGGCGGTTGAGTTGCACGAACGCGTGAAGGACGTGCAGCGAATTATGGTTGAGCGTCCAGATATTCGCGCGAGCGCCGTCTTTAGATTCTTTCGAGCGGCGCGCGACCAGGACGATGTCCTAATCCTGTCCCCGGACGGCCAAACCGTACTGGAACGACTCCGATTCGGGCGCCAGTCTACGGGCGAGGGCCTTGGTCTTGCCGACTACGTGCTGCCGCAAACCGGCGGCGTTCCTGATTATCTGGGCGCCTTTGTTACGACAGTAGGGCCGGGCGTGCGCGCGCTCGCAGAGGAATGGAAGGAGAGGGGCGACTATCTGGCCTCCCACATCCTGCAGGTCCTTGCGCTGGAGGGCGCGGAGGGCTTTGCGGAACTGCTGCATCAGCGCATGCGCTCCATGTGGGGCATCTCCGATCCGGCCGATATCACGAAACAGGACCTCTTCAGGGCGGCCTATCACGGCAAACGCTATTCATTTGGCTATCCGGCATGTCCACGTCTGGAGGATCAGGAGATCCTTTGGCGATTTTTGCGCCCCGACGAGGGCATACGCGTTCATCTGACGGAGGAGATGATGATGGAGCCTGAGGGATCGGTCAGCGCGCTCGTCTTTCATCATCCGCAGGCGAAATACTTCAACCTGTCGAGCCAGGACGCCGAGCGTCTTGAAGCCCGAATCCGGGATGCGGCAGCCGATGCGAGAGCCGGAGGGGATGCCCTATAATTGGGGCGTCCATTGACGACCCTTTTGCCGCACGTCTGGGGAATGAACACTGAATGAGCCTCTCTGATTCAATTCGCGCATCCGTGGCGGTTGCCGCACAGGCTGTAGCCGAAGCGAACTACGTGACGGCTCTGGTCGGCGCAGGCATGTCTGCGGAGAGCGGCATTCCAACGTTTCGCGGCCCCGACGGACTCTGGACCAAGTACGGCGAGCCGGACAACCTCGGCTATCGACGCTTTCTCAAAGACCCTCGCGTCTGGTGGGAGGAGCGCCTGCAGGGCAATCAGATGCCTGAGATGCGCGAGGCGCTGGACTCTGCGCAACCGAACCCGGGCCATCACGCGCTTGTAGACCTCGAACGCATTGGCGTTCTGCGGCATACAGTGACCCAGAACGTGGACAACCTCCATCGCGCCGCGGGCAGCAAGAGCCTCTCTGAGATCCATGGCAACCACACACTCCTGCGATGCATCCAATGCGTCAGTCGCTTTGAGCGCGATGAAATTCCGGTGGACGCGCTGCCGCCCGAGTGTCCGCTCTGCAAGGGACTCATCAAGACAGACACAGTCATGTTCGGAGAGCCTATTCCGCCGGACGTCCTGCAAAGGTGCCAATTCGAGGCCGCGAAGAGCGATTGCGTGCTCATCCTTGGCACGTCGGCAATCGTGTACCCGGCCGCGTCGCTGCCTGAGGTCGCTCGCACGACAAACAGCGCCACGCTTATCGAGATCAATCCTCATGAGACTGCCTTGACGGACGCGTGCGACATTGTTGTGCGCGCGCCAACAGGAGAGGCATTGCCGGAGCTAGTGGCGTATGTGAGGCAAATGGGTAATGCGCCCGATTAACGCGCCGCAAGGGACCGGCCTCTCGGCAGGGAGGATGTAGCGTGGCGCCCACAGAGTTCAGACCCTTCCGCGGCTGGCGCTTTGACCCGGCACGCTCAGGCGACATGGGTGTGCTTGCCGCGCCGCCGTATGACGTTATTTCTCAGGCAGATATGACGAATCTCATTGAGGCGAGCGACCACAATGTCATTCGGTTGGAGCTTCCTGCCGCGACGGGCGCAGCCGATCCATATCGAGCAGCGGAGGAAACATGGCGGGAATGGACCGGCTCAGGCATCCTGAAGCGCGACGAATCGCCGCGATTCTACCTCGTCAGACATACTTTTCGTCACGGTGATCGCGCCGTTAGTCGGCTTGAGCTTGTCGGGCTTGTTCGGTTGACGCCGTGGGCGGATGGCGACGTGCTCCCGCATGAGCATACGCATGAGGCCGCAAAGCGGGACCGTCTGTCGCTGATGAACGTGGTGCGCGCCAACATCAGCCCAGTCATGTTGCTCTACGCGGATCATCAGGGAACCGCGCGCCTGGCGCTTGAAACGATCGCCGCGCGAACACCGGATCTTTCGTTTGCCATTGCCGGCGGGGACGAGTATGAGGTGTGGCTTGTGACAGACGCCGCCGAGGTCGAGGCGCTGCGCAACGGCATAGGCGGACCCCTTTATATCGCGGACGGACACCACAGGTATGAGACCGCCATGGCATACCAGGAGCAAGAATCGGACGCGCGCGGCGAAGGCAATCGCCCTGCCGACTACATCATGACCTCGCTGACTGCGTTGGATGATCCGGGTCTGATCAGCCTGCCGTACCATCGGCTAATGCGGGACCTTTCGGAGGAGGCGCGGGGTCGTCTCGACCGGCAGGTCAACACGTATTTTGCCCTGGAGGAGATTTCCATTGAGGGACGCGCTCCCGCAGACGTCGCTGACCTGTTCGATGCCGCTTCTGACTCCCCCGACGGGCGGCCGATGATGGCGATGATTGGGCAGCCCGGAGATGTGCTCAAGCTTATGCGCCCGGCCAGTTCCGGCATCTTTGAGGGCTTGCTGAGCGGGGACTCCGAGGCGTGGGGACGTCTTGCGCCCTGCGTGTTTACCGACGTTCTACTTGCCCCGGCTCTCGGCGTGGGACAGCAGGAGGCGGAGAGCCGGGGCTGGGTGACATATCCGCGCGACACGGCGGAGGCCGTATCAGGCGTCCGCTCCGGAGAATATGAGGCTGCGTTCCTGCTGCAGGCAGTCTCAATGACGGATATGACGGAGGCCGCGCGGGCCGGCGAGCGGCTGCCGCCGAAGTCCACGTACTTCTTTCCGAAACTCGCCACCGGAATCGTGATCAACTCTGTGGCGGAAGACACGGAAGCCGAGTAGACTAGCTGGACTTCACGTTATCTTGTCCGGCTCCAGGCGACGCCGGTTCCCCATCTTGATTGGAGCAACGCATGACAACCGAGAATACTCAAGCCGATAACCGCGTCTACATCAGCGCCGAGGGCCTTGAGCGCATGAAAGAGGAGCTTGAGGAGCTGCGCAACATCCGCCGGCCGGAGGTCGCGGAGCTTATCCAACGCGCCAAGGAGCTTGGCGATATAACGGACAGCGCGCAGTATGACGCAGCGAAAAATGAACAGGCATTCCTTGAGGGGCGCATACGCCACCTGGAAGACAATATCCGTCGCGCGCTGATTATTGAAGAGCAGAGTCCGGAGGGGAACGGCGCCGTCCGCGTGGGATCAACGGTTCTTGTTCGTGACGGCGACGGCGAGGAAGAGCGCTGGACGATCGTAGGACGGACCGAGGCTGACGCTTCTCAAGGCCGCATCTCCAACGAGTCGCCTGTCGGCGGCGCGCTCCTTGGCAAGAGGGCGGGGGAGACGCTGGAAATCGATACGCCCGCGGGCTCGCTGACCTTTACGATCTCATCCGTCGAATAGCCCGGGCCGGAATGCTCCGGTAGAAGCAGATCCTAGACCTGGCCGGCCAGTTGTAGCTGCTTGCCCTCGGTCTTGATGGCCGGGGCGACGATCATCTCGGCCTGCTGAAGGTCTCGGATTGTCTCCGCTCCGCACATGCCCATAGCCGTGTGGATGGCGCCGACCAGGTTTTCTGTTCCGTCCGTCCGGTCTGTCGGTCCGAACAGCACGCGTTCAAGCCCTGCCCGCACCTGGACGCGAACGCGCGTCCCTCGCGGCAGCGCAGGATGCGGCGTCGCCATGCCCCAGTGATACCCCTTGCCTGGCGCCTCTTCCGCCCCGGCAAAGATCGAGCCGAGCATCACGGCGTCTGCTCCCGCGACCAGAGCCTTGCACAGATCGCCTCCGGACCGGATCCCGCCGTCCGTCACGATCGGAACATAGCGGCCTGTTCGCCGGAGGTGTTCATTGCGGGCCGCCGCCGTTTCGATTGTCGCTGTCACTTGCGGGACGCCGATTCCGAGCACCTCTCGGCTCGTGCAGGCGGCGCCGGGCCCAACGCCGACGAGGATGCCCGCAACTCCTGTCTCCATCAGCTCCAGCGTCTGGTGATACCCGACGGCGTTTCCGACAATGACAGGGATCGGGATGCGGCTGACGAGCTCATCAAAGTGCAGGCCCACGGGGCTCCTGGAGATGTGTCTCGCCGTCGTCACTGTTGACTGGCAAACATAATAGTCAGCGCCCGCGTCCACAACGGCGCCGATGAGAGCTTTGGTGTTTGCGGGCGTGGCGGAGACCGCAACGACGGCGCCCAGAGCCTTCATCTTTTCGATTGTTTGGCCCACGAACTCTTCTTTAACGGGCGCGGAGTAGATCCTTTGCAGCGTGGCTGTCACGGAGTCGGCGGGAGCTTCGATGATTTCCTGGAGGACATCCTCAGGGTTCGAGTAACGGCCATGAACGCCCTCAAGGTTGAGGACAGCCAGACCGCCCATACGGGAATATGCGGCTGCGAATGTCGGATCGACGACCCCATCCATAGCGGCGGCCATGATCGGCAGGTCAAACGTGCGGCCGGCTATCGCAAATGAGATATCGGTCTGTTCGGGATTGAGGGTGACGCGCCCGGGGACTATGGCGACTTCTTCAAAGCCGTATGCCCTCCGCAGCGGTTTCATCGCCGGTATGACGTCCGCATAGTCCGTCCGCGCCCTGTTCTCAGCGATGTCCGTGGCGACCATCTTTACTCCCCTGCATTAAATGACGAGGCGCCGCGCAAGCGGCGCCTGATTGCGGCAGCACGATGCCCTCATACGCAAAGAGGCACGCGACTGCGTGCCTCCTCATGACCCCCGTTGCGGATCGTTCATGACCCATAAACTATTCTCGCCACGCTCTGAAAATGCGTCAACCCCTCGCAGCAATCACTAGCCCCCGAAACCGCCGGCGGTCACGAAGCCGGGGTACTGCGCGGCAATCCTGGGTTTGATGCTCCCGCGCAAGATCGCCAGATCTTCCGCAGTTGGCGGCGCTGTGTCCGGCACAGTTTCTGGGATGTTGAACGAAAAGCCTGTGTTGTCCCTTACCTCATCCACGGTTACGCCGGCGTGAACGGATTCCAGTTCAAAGCGCGCCTCATCGCGAAGGTACCGCATGACACATATATTCGTGATGAGCATAGAAGGCCCGCCGGGGCGCTCAACACGTTCGCTGCTCGCGCCTGAGCTCGTGATGAAATCAACGTCCTCTACAAAGACGCGCTGCGTGTGCTCCATGCGAAAGAGGATGATGCGATTCGTCATGAAATAGAGCATCCCGGAGCCGGCAGCGCCGGGAAGTCTGACATCAGGATGGTCATGGTCGCCAATGGTCGTCAGGTTAATGTTGCCGTGCCCGTCAATCTGGGCCCCGCCCAGGAAGAAGAGGTCCAGCTTGCCCCTCTGGGCAAGGTCAAAGGTCTCCTTGCCGCTGATGGGGCTCATGGCGGGATCCACGGCGCCGATCGCCACGTAGATCATATCCGGCGCGTGCGTCTGCTGGGCCAGCAGCACGCCTGACATGGGCACGGGCGAGGCCGCGCCTGTGCCGACGTACGTATCGTCCCGCACCTCCTTTGAGATGCGGGCGGCCATCAACTCGCCGATAGTGTAGTCTTCGGCGCTAAATGGCATGGGATGCCGTTGCCTGTGGTTGCGTTGCTTCGGATCGTCCCACAGGCTCAGGCGGTGACCGCCGCGCGGGCCGCCAAGTCGTGGTACTCCGCTTCGCTGTGCCCGCGGACGTACTCATCAAGGTAAGCCGCGAAGCCCTCAGGCGTCTGGGATGCCTGGATATACGTCTGGAAGTGCTCGTTGTCCGCGTCATAGTACGGCCTCATGCCGCCCGGGTGGGAGCCTCCCGGCGCATGGACAACATGGTTCACAAACGGCCACGGTATCAGGTAACCGCCGCGCGGGTCCTCGGACAGATCGTAGTCAACAACCTCTTCGACGGTGACGATGACGCGCTCGGCGGCCTGCGCCACCATGCGATCCTCGTAGCCTGTCGCAAGGACATTGCCGTTGGCGTCCGCCTTGTATGCGTGAATGATTGCGATGTCCGGCCGGATGGCGGGCACCAGGAGGATATCGTGTCCCTCGTTGTAGGGGTCCTCAATGACCTTCCAATTGGGATGAAGGTTGACGAGGTCAGTTCCGATCACGCCGCGGGAGGGGATGAAAGGCACGCCGTTGGCTCCAGCCTGGAGCCCTGTGAGCGTGACGGGTCAAGTGCTGTCCAGGGCCGCGATGCCTCCTGACTTGGCCACCCGACGGTAGTTCGGCGCAAAACCGCGCTCCCCAAACGTCAGCGAGCCGGTGTCAATCGCGGCCACGGCGCCGGCGCCGATGAGCATGTCGCCGTTGATGCCGCCTGCAGGCGTAAATACCAGCGTCAGGTCCTTGACGCCTCTCCGAACAATCTCACGGGTGAGAGCCATTGATGACCTCTCGTTGCCGCCCGTCGTCGAAATGAGCATCCCGTCACGAAAACGATTCCCCGCCTCTTCGATGCTGACTAAACGCGCCATTTCATAGCCTCCCAACGAGATGCCTGAGCCCTCTTTACAGTATGAGCTAAAGCTACGCCCATTCGCGATTTCGGTCAAGCGCGCGGAGGGTTTTCCGTCAAGCCAGCCGTCGTCTGAGATTAGAGGTGGTTGCCCTGCCATGGAACCGGTCCCAGGCGCCGGACGCCAAAAGGAACGAGCCATTGCGATGGGGAACTGAACCCCAAGGGGGCTCGGGCGACGCCGGGAGGGTCTAGCTGGATATGTCGACTGGCCTGACCGTTCCAGCTTCGATCACGTGAACGGATGCCTGCGCGCGGATGTCCGCCGGGATGAGTTCCGGCTCAGCGGTCGTTACGAGGACTTGTCGGCCCGGCGACAGGCATCGATGCAGAACGCGTTCCCGGCGCGCCGCATCAAGTTCCGAAAGCGGATCGTCCAGCAGGATCACGGGCTCCTCGCCGAGCGCGCGACCCATGTAGGCGGCCTGCGCCAACACGAGGGAGAGCGCCGCGGTCCGCTGCTGCCCGCGTGATCCGTAGACGCCGAGGTCAACGTTTCCGGTCATCGCGCGCAGATCATCCCGGTGAGGCCCGACGGAGGTGACTGCCGTTGCGGAATCACGTCGCCATGAGGCGTCCAGCGCGCGGGAGAATCGCTCCTGCATCGCTCCTGCATCCATGCCGTCTTCGTCTCCTATGGGGACGGTGGAACGATAGTCGAGGGCCAGCGTGCCGTCTCCGCCGGTGAATGCCGCATGGGCATCGACCATCTCAACCTGCAGGACGTCAAGCATGGCCAGGCGCCGGACGAGCATCGATGATCCGACGCGAATGAGTTCGGTCTCCCAGACCCGCATCTCCGGCGTGCGGTCCGTGATGCCTCGCTCACGCGCCGTGCGGAGTCCGGCGTTTCGCTGCGTGACGAGCCGCTGATAGCGCCGCGATGCCTCCGCATACGCCGCATCAGTCTGGATTGCCGCAGAGTCCAGAAAGCGCCGCCTGTCGGCGGGCGGTCCGGCAAAGAGATCGACTTCCTCCGGCCCCGCGAGCACGACGGCGAGCCGACCGGCCGCGCCAGCGGAACGCTGTCGCGCGCCGTTTATCCGGTACCCCTTTTGCAGAACGCCGCTCGTCAGGCCAGGAGGCCCAGGGCTCTCTTCAGCGCTCGCCGCGGGAGGCGGCGCTCCCGGCTCCCCTCGCCGCGCCAGCTGCATCACAAACTCAAGCTCTTGCTCCGCGCCGTCGCCGGAGGTCACCGAGGCGGCGATGCGGGCATACGGGATAGGCTCGCGCGCCGCGCTCCAGCCGATGACCTCGCGGTCCGTCTCCGCTCGGTGCGAATGACCTGTCGCCAGAACATACAGAGACTCAAGGAGATTCGTCTTTCCGTGGCCGTTTTCGCCAGTGAGCAGGGTGACGCCGGGCGCCAACGCCATGTCCAGAACGGCGTAGTTCCTGAAATGCGACAGGGAGAGGCGATTGACGCGTATGGCGCTCATCCCACCATGATGCTGGGCGGCATGACGATTGCAACAGCCGATATACTTGAGATCGTGCGTCCCGCTCTTTTCTGGACATCATAGAGCGCAAGAGGAAACGAAGTGGACGGCTCCACACAGGCCAACGGCGATCAGCGCCCGCCCGCGCATCCCTATTATCGTTCGATTGTCGCCAAGCTCGGCACCGGCGTGCTTACGAGCGGAGGAGACACGCTTGACGAGCAACTCATCGCGTCCATTGCGCGGCAGGTGGCGGAGCTCGTTCGCGCCCAGGCGCAGGTCATCCTGGTGACATCAGGCGCCATAGCGGTCGGACGGAGCGTCATGGGCAGTCTCGAGGCGGGCCGAAGCGTAACCACGCTCCAGGCGTTGGCCGCGATAGGACAACACCGGCTGATGCGCTCCTATGAGAGAGCCTTTTCCGAGAATGGCCTCACCGTGGGACAAGCCCTGGTCACGCGAGCGGACCTCACGTCAGGGCGGGCCGCCGCCAATATTCGTCGTACGCTTCGCGAGCTGCTGAACCTCGGCGTCGTGCCGATCGTCAACGAGAATGACGTCGTGGCCGCGGAGGAGATAAGCGAGACCCTCGGAGACAACGATTCCCTCTCCACCGCGCTCGCCAACGTCATGGCGTCTGATCTGCTTGTCCTTTTGACGGACCGCGATGGCCTTTACGACAGCGATCCCAGGTCGAATGCCGACGCGCGGCTGATCACAAGCGTTGATCGCGTGACTGATGAGATTAAAGAGATGGCGGCGGAGATGCCGGGAGAACAGGGCAGGGGCGGCATGGCGTCGAAGGTGCGGGCCGCCGAGGAGGCGACGTCATGGGGCGCGACCGTCGTCATCGCAAACGGACACGCGCCGGACGTGCTGATCAGGGCCGCTCAGCGGGATGAGATCGGCACTCGCTTCCACGCATGGGGGCGTCGCCGCCCTTCCGCGAGACGCCGGTCTCTGGGTAGCCTATTCGTTCGCGGGCAGCTTGCCATTGACGAGGGCGCGGCCACTGCCCTGCGCCGTGGCGCGTCCAGCCTGCTTGCAGTCGGCGTCCGGGAAGTGCGCGGAGAATTCCAGGCCGGAGACATCGTTGAGATACTGGGGCCGGACGAAACGGTGATTGCGAGGGGCGCCGTGGCATACCCATCCGCAGTGATGAGGCGGCTAGCCGGAATGCAGTCGGCGCAGGTGCGGGATTCCCTCACAGATGACCAATCCGGCGCCCCGTACGCCGGGGATGAAATGGTCCACCGCGACCACATGACGCTGATATAAGGGTGGGCAAGGCCCTCGCGTTGCGAACTCTGGCGCCGGTCATAGAATAGAATAAGCTGATTATTGAGTCCCCTCGGAAGTCAGCCTGACGCATAGGAGCCCTTGCCGCCATGGTCGCAACCACCGTCCGATCTCCGGAGCTTGAGAGGAAGGCAGTTGCGGCCCGGGCGGCGACGCGGCCCCTTTCCCGCGCCTCAACTGAGCGCAAGAACCGCGCCCTTGAAGGCATTGCGAGTCTGCTCAAGACGCGAGCCGCTGAGATCATCGCGGCAAACGCGATCGACTACGCGGCTGCGGAGGCGGACGGCATGTCAGCCACGCTGCTTGATCGCCTTCTGCTCAATGAGGAACGCGTGCACAGCATGGCGGCGGACGTTCGGGCGACAGCGGCGCTTCCAGACCCGATCGGCGAAGAGTTTGACGCCTCGACTCTGCCAAACGGCTTGCAGATCCGCAAACGGCGCGTGCCGCTCGGCGTCATCGCCGCCGTCTACGAGAGCCGACCAAATGTGACTATCGATATCGCCGCCCTCTGCATCAAGTCCGGCAACGCCATCATCCTGCGCGGCGGCAAGGAGGCGATCCTCTCTACGACGACGCTCGCCGCAATCGTGCAGGAGGCGCTCGCCGAGGCGGGCCTGCCGGCGGACGCGGCGCAGATCATCGAATCGACCGATCGCGCCATCGTCGGGCAGATGCTGACGTATGAGGGCGGCATCGATCTTCTGATTCCGCGGGGCAGCGATACACTTATTCGGTTCGTTCGAGACAACGCTCGAATACCCGTCGTCACCGGCGGCATCGGCGTGTGCCACACGTACGTGGACGCGAGCGCGGATATCGATGAGGCCGTCGCAATTGCCCACAACGCCAAGGTGCAAAGGCCGACCGTCTGCAACGCCCTGGATACCCTGCTGGTTCATGCGCAGGCAGCGCCCCGGCTGCTGCCCGCCATTGCGCGGGCGTGGGGGGCGGATCACGTTGAGATTCACGCGGACCGGCGCTCGCTCGCCCTGATGGGGCCGGAGCCGCCGACGCGCGTGATCGCCGCCGTTGAGGACGATTGGGGCCGTGAGTTTCTATCGCTGACCGCCGCCGTCAAGGTCGTGGATTCGATGGATGAGGCGTTGGAGCACATAGCGGAATTCGGGTCGGGGCATTCCGAAGCGATCCTGACGAAAGACGATGCGAACGCGACGCGCTTCCTGGACGAGGTGGACGCGGCGGCGGTGTACGTTAACGCCTCAACCCGCTTTACTGACGGCTCACAGTTTGGGCTCGGCGCGGAGGTGGCGATAAGCACGAACAAACTGCACGCGCGCGGACCTATGGGGTTGAGGGAGCTAACATCCTACAAGTGGACCATCGTAGGAGACGGCCACATCAGGCCCTGACCGCGGCGATGCTCGCATTGGCGCGGTCACCCGCTGCGGATGCGATGCCGTAACTGAAAGGATTTGGGTGGCGCGTGGCATTGCAGGGAGTGCTCGAAAGACGGTTTCCGAACGGCATCCGCTTCGCGAAAGAGAGGATGTCGTGGCGGGCGGGCGTTTACTTCCTGGAAGGCGTCTGTAAGCCACAGCCTGGGTTTTCTGATTTTCTGAGCAACGGCCTGGCGCGCGACGACACGGGCCAGGCGCGACTTGCCATAGCCGAACTCCCCGGCGATTACACTCCAGCCGCGGAGCATTTTCTCTTTGGCGGTTTTGGCGCCGATGTCCAGGCTGTCGTTGCAGAGGGCCCGCGAATTCGCACTATCGAAACTCCCGGGCCGGATGGTCGCTGGCCAAGTGAGGAGGCGCTGGCGCGGGCTTGGGACGCTCGCGAGTATCTGACCGGGAAGTTGCGCACGGAGACCGGCGCCAACGTGCAGGTCGTGTACCCGGGCCGGCGCAATACGGGCGACGGGCCGGATTTCCTGGACGCGCTGATTGTAACCGGCGAGTCTGATCAGCCCGGCCGCCTCACTCGCGGCGATATTGAGCTGCACCTCCGCGCATCAGACTGGTTTGCGCACGGCCACGACGAGAACCCGGCATTCGCCAGCGTCATCCTTCACGTGGTCGCCAATGCCGTCGGGATGATCCGCATCGCGGGCGCGCCGATCCTGGAGATTTTTCCCCGGCCGGCGAAACGACGTGATCGTCGAGGCGCGGCGACCGGCCTTGTGTCTGCATACGGCGATTCAGGCAAGGCTGCCGTCAGAGGAGCAGGGGCCAGAAACCCAGGGGATCGGTCAAACCGGGAAAGAAGACTGGATTCTCTGCTGGAGTCCTTGGGGGATGCGCGGCTGGAGGAGAGGGCGGCGGCTCTTGAGGGCGATATTGCCCTCGTGGGAGCTGAACAGGCGCTCCATGAGGCCCTCTTCCGGGGTCTCGGCTACACGAGAAACGTGACGCCTTTTCAGGAGGTCGCCCGGCTTTTGCCCATTGCTTCTTTGAGGGACATGACGGCCGGATCGCCGTCAGGCGCAGCGCGCCAGGCGAGGATTTCGGGGCTTCTCTTCGGAACGGCGGGGCTGTTGCCGTCCCAGAGGGCCGCCGGGCGCCAGTCCTCCCTTAAGGACATGGGCGGCGGCGACTTGCAGGATCGCCACATGTCGGATGCCTTTACGTCGATCGTCGAGTCGGAATGGGCGCGATTCAGCGGTTTGGAGTCACTGCCGCGCGGCGCCTGGCAGACCTTTCGAGTCCGTCCGGACAACCACCCGGTGCGGAGGACGGCCCTCGCCGTCGAGCTTGTGGAACGGTGGCTGCAGGGTCTTGGCGCGGCGGACGCGCTCAGGAAAGCCGTGCGGACGGCCGCATCGCCTCGAGAGGCAATCAAGGCCCTTCTTGATGCGCTTATGATGCCGGCCGCCGGTTACTGGGCCGTCCATAGGGACTTCGGCGTAGCGCGGCGCGGCGGACCAAGCGCTTTGCTCGGCCGGGGCCGCGCGCTGGACATCATCGTGACGGCAGTTTTGCCATTCCTTGTTGCCGTCGCGGATTTGGAGGGCGATTCGTTGCTGGAGAACCGCGCTGTAGCCGTTCATGCGGCTCTCCCGAGTCCCGACGAATCCGGCCCGGTCCGACATGCCCGCGCGCAGCTGGCCAAGGAATACGGCGACATGGCAGGCTCGCTCCGCCTCTCCGCCCGCAGCCAGCAAGGCCTCTTCCACCTCGCCTCCCAGTACGCCGGCGGCGCGCAAATCTCTCGAGAGTTTTTTCTCGGTTAGATTGGCGGTCCGCAGACCGGGATTGTATAGCCGCTGTCCTCTTGCGTGTTGTTCCCGGTATTGGCGTCGCCCCCCGGTGCTCGCGCAAATGGCCGCTGTATGATTACTGGGAACCGCGGACTCGTAGTCACGGGCGCGCACGTCTATGAGAATACGCAGGGCGTGATGGCTTATGGCCGCGACCCTATTGGCGCCGCGAAGCATGTCTATGAAAACAAGGAGGAAGCGTCTCTATGCGGACTGAACGTGATTCTATGGGCGAAATGCAGGTGCCGGATGAGGCGATGTGGGGCGCCCAGACGCAGCGCGCCGTCCAGAATTTCCCTATCAGCGGCCTGCGATTCCCGCGCAGCTTCATTCGCTCACTGGCGCTCATAAAAGGCGCCGCCGCCGAGGTGAACGCCGAGCTTGGCGGACTGACGCCGGAGATGGAGACCGCGGTTAAGGGCGCCGCACAGGAGGTCATGGACGGCGCGCTTGACCAGCACTTCGTCCTGGACATCTTTCAGACCGGCTCAGGCACGTCCACCAACATGAACGCCAACGAGGTGATCGCCAACCGCGCGGCTCAGCTGCTTGGCGGCGAGATCGGCGGGCGCAGCGTCCACCCCAACGACCACGTCAATCGCGGACAGTCCTCCAACGATGTCATCCCGACGGCGATTCAGGTCGCGGCGGCGCAGGGAATCAGCGATGATTTAATACCGGCGCTTGAGCGGCTCCAAGCCGCGCTCGCCGCCAAGTCGGAGGCCTTTTGGGACGTCATCAAGACGGGACGAACCCATCTTCAGGATGCGACGCCAATCAGACTGGGCCAGGAGTTTCTGGGCCATGCCGGCCAGATGGAGCGCTCCGTACGCAGGCTCCGCCACGCCATTGATGAGCTGTGCGAGGTACCGTTGGGCGGCACCGCCGTCGGCACCGGCATCGGGCGCGATGAAGAATTCGCCGGACTCGTGTGCGAGCGCCTGTCCGCCGCCACGGGGCTGGGCATCCGCGAGACGACGAACCACTTCCAGGCTCAAAGCACGCTGAACGCCATTGTGGAAGCGAGCGGCGTGTTGAACACGGTTGCCGTGAGCATGCTCAAGATCGCCAATGACATTCGATGGCTTGGCTCCGGCCCGCGCGCCGGCATCGGCGAGATCGCGCTGCCGGAGGTTCAGCCCGGCTCGTCCATCATGCCGGGCAAGATCAATCCCGTCATTGCCGAATCCGTCTGCCAGGCGGCGGCTCAGGTCATGGGCAACCACGTCACCGTCACCGTCGCCGATGCCCAGGGCAGCAACTTTGAGTTGAACGTCATGATGCCCGTCGCGGCCTACAATATCCTCCAGTCCATCGATCTCCTGGCCGCCGAGGCGGACAACTTCCGCGCACAGTGCATTGAGGGCCTCGAGGCGACATCGCGCGGGCCTGAGACGGTGGAGCAGGGTCTTGCAATCTGCACGGCGCTCGCCCCTGTCATCGGCTATGACGCCGCCGCGGCCATCGCCCATGAGGCATCGCAGACCGGCGAAACGGTCAGGCAAGTCGCGCTGCGCACAACGGAACTCGGCGAGGCGGCACTGGTTGATATCCTGGATGCCGCCAAGATGACGGAGCCGGGTTTTTCGGGCGGCGGCGGTTAGTTTAAAGTTCGCGCAGGGCGCGGACTAGTGAATAGGCTGGTCCGCCGTGTTCCGGCTAGGGCGATAGCTCGCCGAGCTGCCGCCCTGCATTAAGCTTGGGGCGCGGGAGTTGGGCGCTAACTGTCTCAGTGTGGTTATTGGATCTCGAGGTTGCACTCAATCGCTGCGGCAAAGAACGCCAGGCCTGCTTCGGGGTCCGTATTCTCGCCTAACATAATTGCGACAAAATCATCAAGAAAATCATCCATACTTCCGAGTTCCTCCTCCAGGCATCGCAGGGTTTCCGGCGAGGGCAGCGCTTGCCCATCGCCGGTCAGGGCCGCCGCGGTCGCTGCCTCTTCGTCAGTCATGCACAGCTGCATCTGAATGCCGGCTCTGAGGATGGCGGGGAATTCTTCCGGGGAAGGCTCGCCGCCGATGCCGAGGGCGCCGGGATTCTCACTCAAGATATCCTTCATACAGCCGCGCGTCTCGGCGCTGAGGCCACCACTTTCGGCTGAAAAGAAGCCGGCTGACAAGGCTATGGTGCTCTCAGTACTCAAGCAATCAACGGGGAATTCCATAGATGTGTCCTGAACCGCGGTCAGGGGAACGCCGAGGATGGACTCGTATACAGCATCGCCTACTTCGGCGCGTAGGCAGGCGACCTCAGATTCGGAAAGATACGCCGCCACGTCGCCGAATGTAGCGGTGGCGAGATCAAGATCATCTATGGTTCCTGTGGGGGCCGGAACCGCCGTCGGGACGGGCGTGTCCGTGGGGGCTGCGGTTGGCGTCGCCGTCGGCGGGATTGCCGTTGGGGTCGCGGTCGGCTCCGGCTCAGAGTCGCAAGCAGCGACGAGCA
Source organism: Dehalococcoidia bacterium (assembly GCA_965237465.1). Taxonomy (GTDB): domain Bacteria; phylum Chloroflexota; class Dehalococcoidia; order UBA6926; family UBA6926; genus VXMO01. Next base: position 1,081,838 of record OZ250138.1, on the reverse strand, counting down.
TGGCGATGGCCGCTATGGCAAGCGCGGCGACAATGGCTCGCCGGAAGGGCGACCTCGTCGCGGCGCCGATTATGGTGTTCATTGTCCAGGCCTCCTCACGCCGGGAGGCCGCCTTGAAGAGGAGGCTACTCTCAGCAGTCCTTGGATCGGTCTTGCGTGTCTTCCGGACGGGGCGCGGCCCGAAGCCGACGGGCTTGGCGCCAATCCTCTGGGGAGCGACCAACCCTTCGGGTCTCCCCCGCGCTGCGCAGCGGCGAGCCCCGAATGAGGTTTGCCGCGCAATTCCATCATACGAACCGAGGCGACAAGTGTCACTGAGGGGCCCTGCGCGCCTGTAGACGCCGCGTCTGCCCGCCCAGCGTCTCTAAACCGGCGACTTCATGGTTGTGGGTCCGGGAAAGGCGGATGGGGTTGCGATGCTACTATTGGGTTGTATGCTCCAGGCGTCCGACGCCTGCATAGCGACGCCTTCGCGGCGGCGTTACCAGACATTCCGAAGATAGACACAGACTCGGGCCAGTTGGGAGAAACGACACATGACGACGACGTTCACGACAGTTGGTAAGCCGGTTGCGCGCAAGGATGGGCCGGAAAAGGTCACGGGCGCGGCCGAGTTCACGGTGGATGTCACGCTGCCGGGGATGCTCTGGGGCAGGGCGCTCCGAAGCCCGTTCCCGCACGCACGCATCGCGCGCATCGACGCCTCCCGCGCGCTGGCCCTGCCCGGCGTCCACGCCGTCCTTACCGGCGATGATGACATCGTCAAGGGAGTCCGCATCGGTCGACGGCTGTATGACGTTCCCGTCCTTGCCCAGGGCGTGGCGCTGTTCATCGGCGACAAGGTGGCGGCGGTCGCCGCGGAATCGCGTGATATTGCGTATCAGGCGCTCGAATTGATCGACGTCGAGTATGAGGAGCTTCCCGCCGTGACGGACGTGGCGTCTGCGCGGGCGGACGGCGCTCCCGTTCTGCACCCGGACGTGAATTCATATCAGGGCCTGCCCTCGCCCGTCGAGGGTCGCCACCTCAATCTGTTCTCGCATCAGGTGTGGACCAAGGGCGACATCGAAGAGGGCTTCAGCGGGGCCGAGGTCGTCGTTGAGGCGGAATACTCCCTCTCGAAGGACCACCAGGCGTATCTGGAGTCGCACAACTGCGTCGTGCAGATCCAGCCGGACGGCCGCATCGATATCTGGGCCAGCAACAAGGCCCCGTTCAACATGCGCGCGCAAATGTCCCAGGCGTATGGGATTCCGGCGGACTCAATGAAGGTCAACCCGACGTACATCGGCGGCGACTTTGGCGGCAAGGGCAGCTCAATGGACGTGCCGCTGGCGTACGCCCTGGCGCGGGACACGGGCCGCCCCGTGAAGATGGTGATGGATTACGCCGAGGAGCTGATGGCCGCGAATCCTCGACACGGCGGCGCAGTGCGGATTCGCGCGGGCGTGAAGAGGGACGGCACGTTGGCGGCGTGGGAGGCGGAGGCGTACTGGGACAGCGGCGCGTTCGGGGGCTTCAAGCCGGTTCCGACGGCCAATCTTGTGGGCGCCCAGCATCTCGCCGGCGGCCCGTACCGCATCCCGCACGTCCGCATCGATTCATATCAGGTCTATACGAATACTGTGCCGGGCGGACACTATCGCGCGCCGGGGGAGCCGCAATCCATCTTTGCCGCTGAATCACACATGGATTCGCTGGCCCGCGCCATCGGCATGGACCCGCTGGAGTTTCGCCTTCGCAACATGATCGACGAGGGCGAATCGACGCCAACGGGACATCACTTTGAGGATCTGCACGCGCGGGAGACGCTGGAAGCCGCCGTAGAGGCCGCTGACTACAGCGCTTCAAAGCCGCAGTACGTCGGACGCGGGATGGCCATGGCCGATCACGGCGCGCCGGGCGGGGAAACGAGCGCGACTGTCACGGTGCACGATACCGGCGACGCAACGGTGGAGACGCCGCTGTTTGAGCAGGGCGCCGGCCAGTACACGGTGCTCGCGCAGGTGGTGAGCGAGGAAATCGGCGTTCCGGTGGAGCGCGTCCACGTCGAGGCGCGCGATACCGATAGCGTCGCGTCCGATTCCGGCATCGGTGGCAGCCACACAACACGACTGATCACCGTCGCCGGGCACGAGGCGGGATCGAACGCCCGGCAGCGGCTCCAACAGCTCGCGGCTGAGCTGCTTGGATGGTCGGAGGAGAGCATCGCCGCGCGCGATGGCCGAATGATCAACGAAGGCACTGGCGAGTCCATTGAGATTGCAGATCTGGTCGGCCGCGCCGGCGCGCCGGTCGTGGCCCGCGGGCACGTGCAGGACACGTCGCCCTCGCCAATGACGTCATTCGGCGCCCAGATTGCGGAGGTGCGCGTCGACCCTGAAACGGGGGCCGTTGAAATAGTCCGATTCACGACGGCTCATGACGTGGGGACAATCATCAACCCCGTATCTCACCAGGGACAAATTGAGGGCGGCGTCGTCCAGGCCATCGGATTCACGATGCTGGAGGCGCTTGAGATTGACGAGGGCGGACGCGTTTCCAACGCATCGCTCGCCGATTTCAAGATACCGACGGGACGCGACGTGCCCGAGCTGCGGACTGTGCTGGTTGAGGCGTCCAAGGGATCGGGGCCGTACAATATCAAGTCGGCAGGCGAGAGCTCCAACACGCCAACCGCCGCGGCGATAGCCAACGCCGTGGAGGACGCCATCGGCGCTCGCATCCGCGATCTCCCCATCACCGCCCAGAAGGTCTACGCGGCGCTCCAGGCGAAGGGCTGATCAAGCCCCGGGGCGGGGTCTTAACCGAACCGTCCAAGACCATCCGGCACGTCAGTCTCAGGATGACGGCGGCCAGGCTCGGACGCCGTCATACGTCTGCGTCATTCGCGCAATGGCGTTGCCTACGTTCTGACGTTCTCCTACGTTTGCGGCGCCTCCTCCCTGGTTCGATTTCCGGTTGGGCGGGCATTTCAGTTCGCCTGGTTTCGGTGGGGAACGCTTCGCTGCCTGTTCCGTTTGCGGCTGCTTGTCTGTTGACGCGCTTTGGCCGGCCTTTTGGGTTGGCGTGTCAGGGACGCGACACGCCGAGAGGTTCTGCTGCGCCCGCTCGACCTCTCCAGGGTTGACCTCCTCTTGTCCGGCACGGCTGTGACACCGGACGGGTCGGCCCGCTCCGCCTTTCGCCGCATGGCGTCGGGCAGAGCTCGTCCTTCACTCGGCGCGCCGATGGCGCGCCAAGCGGATTCGGGACCTCACAAGACAGGTATGCCACGTCTTTGTCTTGCGGCAGTTCGACGTCGCCGCCACTGTGGGCGGGCGCCTGCGACGGAGCGATGGTTTTACGCTGTATGCCTCGAACAGGTCGGCGCCGAATCGAGGTTTCGGAGCGCGTCCGGGCATGTCAGATGGGGTCTACGGCCTTTTGCGACCGCATGACCATGGCATGCCAGGAGTGATTTTGGATACAGGCAGCGAAGCGTTCCTCTTGGGGGAGCGCCCTCCTGTGCACTCCCCGGGATGGTGGTTGGCGGCGGGGATATCGACGTTCCGCGCCGCCGGTGGGATGTCGATGAAGGAACGATAGGACATGTGTTTTGCGCGGGTCAAATGGCGGTGGCACAGTTTTTCATGTTCGCGATCAGGGTTGTCTGATGGAAGGGAACGGTCCGCCGCGTTCCGGCGTCGGGGGTTGTTGTGGCGTTTGTTGATTTGTGTTGGCGGTGGCACATGGCGGGGGGAATGGGTTCCGGCTTTCGCCGGAATGACGGAGGGGTGGGATAGTAGGACATGTGTTTTGCGTGGGTCAAGCGGGGGTGTCACATTTTTTCATGTTCGCGATCAGGGTTGTCTGATGGACGGGAACGGTTTGCCGTGTTCCGGCGTCGGGGGTTGTTGTGGCGTTTGTTGATTTGTGTTGGCGGTGGCACATGGCGGGGGGAATGGGTTCCGGCTTTCGCCGGAATGACGGAGGGGTGAGATAGTAGGACATGTGTTTTGCGTGGGTCAAGCGGGGGTGTCACAGTTTTTCATGTTCGCGATCAGGGTTGTCTGATGGAAGGGAACGGTCCGCCGCGTTCCGGCGTCGGGGGTTGTTGTGGCGTTTGTTGATTTGTGTTGGCGGTGGCACATGGCGGGGGGAATGGGTTCCGGCTTTCGCCGGAATGACGGAGGGGACGGGGATGGGCCCCCGCTTTCGCGGCGGAGACGGGTGAGGAGCGGGGGAGACGGAGGGGCCGGATGGGTTGTATCGTCTGACCACATGTCGAAGGGGCGCGGCAGCGCCCCTGGATTCCGGCTTTCGCCGGAATGACGAATTCCGGAATGACGAATTATGGTAGCGGCGCGTTGGCGGATGAAATAAGGCCAGCTTGGGCAGTCACACGATTTCGGCGTACAAGTCACTCCACGTCGGATTCATCTCTTTGATCAACGCGATTTTCCAGGCGCGTTTCCACTCCTTGATCGCCTTTTCCCGGGAAAAGGCGTTTGCCATTGTCTCGTGCTGCTCAAACCAGACGAGGGTGTGCACGTTGTATGTGCCGGTAAAGCCTGGGGCCAACTTCTGTTTGTGTTGCCAAACACGCTGCGCCAAGTTGCTGGTCACGCCGACGTAGATTGTGCCGTTCGGCCTGCTCGCCATCATGTAGACGCATGGAGCACGGAGCCGATATCGTCGCTGATCGCTAGTCATGGCGCCAGTATGCCCCAAGGCCGGCATGGATTCCGGCTTTCGCCGGAATGACGGTTGGGAGGGCGTTCCCACCTGCGGCGGTGGAGTTGTCCGTTGCGGGCGGCCGGGTGTTGCCGGTAGGGGATGGGTTCCGGCTTTCGCCGGAATGACGGAGGGGTGGGATGGGCCCCCGCTTTCGCGGGGGAGACGGGTGAGGAGCGGGGGAGACGGGTAGGCGTGGGGGATGGGCAGGGGAGAAAGAGAAGAGGGCGCGGGATCCGTGGACCCCGCGCCCTCTCTTATCGAGTCAGGCCTGGTTCAGCTGACCTCAGGCGTTAGCCGTCGTCTTGCTCTTCTTCTCCGGCTTCTCCAGCGTCCTCACCGGCCTCGCCAGCTCTGCGGCTTCTCATGTAGAGGAAGTATCCGCCGCCGCCAAGGATTCCGAGGAGTACGAGCGCCAAGATGATGGTGCCCGCGTTGATGATGCCGCCGCCTTCAGGCTCAGGCGTTGGCGTGGGCGTCGGTGGGGGGGGAGGCGTGGCCGTGGGCTCAGGCGTGGCCGTGGGCTCAGGCGTGGCTGTCGGCTCAGGCGTAGCTGTCGGCGTTGGCACGGCAATCGTGGCTGTCGGCCTTGGCGTCGACGTCGGTGTTGCCGTGGGCTCAGGCGTTGCCGTTGGCGTTGGCGGGATAGGCGTTGCGGTTGGTGTCGGAGTCGGGGGCTCGAAGATTGCACCGTCCCCCACGCGAACATCGATGGGCTGTGTCGCAGACCCGCCGTTCTCACCTGCTGTCGCAGTAACCGTAATTGTGGCGTAGCCTGTAGTTAATCCGACTACTCTGAGGGTACTGCCATATACAGTGACGCGGGCAATGAACGGGCGGTCTGACTCTGCGGCGTAAGTGATGACTTCGTCGCCGTCATACGAAAAGTCGCCGGCGACATTGATGGTGCGGGGCGCTCCGCCCGCGTCAAGATTCACAGTCGCAATTGTCCCGGAAGCGGTAATTGTGGGAACGGGAGTTTCAGTGAGGTGACTAGCGCCAAACGCGAAGTTTGGCGCGGCGTTTGCATTAATAGCGAAAAGGGCGGCCACTACCAGGGCCGCGACGCCGATAAAGAAAAGTCTCCTGCTGTTGCTTGTCAGATATGCGCGGGCAACGCCGCCAAACCAGGAAACAGAGCGTATATTTTCATTCTTCATAAACGTAGTACGTTCCTTTCCGCAGCCGCGCTGTAGTCGCTCCCGCTTATCTGACCCAACTGTCAGCCGCCCGGTTGGCGACTTGCAACGAGATTAGACGCGCCTGCCCAAGCCGAGATCGCATCGGGCGAGGCGTTCCTGTCCCGTGCGATTGTACCAACTGCTCCCCGTACTCGCAACAGCATGAAGTCATTCACGTCATGGTAACGCAGGACTACGTCTATGCCTATACCCCGCGGCGATCCATGCACATGGCAATGGGACGCATTGGAGAGCGGCGATATCCGGCTGCGTTTCCCCTCCGCGCCGCTGGAATGCTCAGTAATGGGGCGGCACATCGTGGCGAATCGACATGAGGGGGATACACTGACAGGCGGCGGAAGCTCCTGACAACGGCTCAAATCTTAAGACGCAAAGCGAGGTTAACGACATGGCGGGAATGGATCGCGTGGCTCTTGAATCGACATTCAACCGGCTGGTGTTTCAGCACAACCAGGAATGGGTCAATGCGCTGAATCCTGAGCATCCGAACCACAACCCGGTTCTCATGCTGTCCGACCGCAATGAGCGAACCAAGCACGGCGACACGCATGCCGACCTTGAGGCGCGCATAAAGATCGTTTCAGCGGCGCTACTGGACGTGATCGCTGAGAACAATCGCGCGCTGACCGAAGACGAATAACGCGAATCGCCGCATCGCCTGTGGACGATGCGGCCTGCTTTCGTCTTGCGCCCGCCACCTGACTGATCCTTACAGGACCTGCCAGGAGCGCTTGCCCTCTACCCTGATGACGCGCCCGATGTTTGAACCGACGGGCATGTGGCCCGCCGCGACAGTCAATCCCTCGTCCTCCAGGCGCTGCATCAGCGAGGAGCGCGTCATGGCCGCCTGGGGCTTATCGACGTCAAACCCAACGTTCCATGACGTTTCCTGGGTTTGCGCCACGGTGCTAAAGGCATCGCCGGTCAGGATGGCCCTCTCTCCGCCGGAGTTGATCAGGATGCACTGATGACCGGGCGTGTGGCCCGGCGTCACCAGGGTCGTGATCTCCGTGGTAATGGCGTCGCCGTCGCCGACCAGCTGCATGGCATTCAGCGCCTGCAAAGGAATGACGTTTTGCTCCATGTGGGGGGAGCTGACTATGACCTCAGGGGACATGAAATAGTCCCAATCGCCCTGCGGCACTACGTAGGTCGCCTGCGGGAAGGTCGCGGAAGGGGTGTCGCCGTCCCACGTGATGTTCCAGCCGACGTGGTCGCCGTGCAGGTGAGTCAGGACGACCTGGGTGACGTCGCCTGCGCCGATTCCGGCGCCGGACAACTGATCCATGAGCTGGCCGCCGATGCCGCCCATCGTCTCAAACGGCCCACGGCCAAGGCCGGTGTCAACAATGATTGTTTGATCGCCCGCCCTGAGCGCAAAGAAGCCCATCTGGAAGGGCAGCAGGCCGTCCGGAGTCAGGGTGTGGGCGTACGGGGCCCAGTCCTCCTCGGTCACATCCGGGAAGAGCATGGACTTGTCACGGCCCATGGGACCGATGTCAACGAATGCGAGGATCTCAACGTTTCCGATTCGGATGCGGTCGCTCATGTGGTGCTGCTTGCCTCCTGTGCCGATTTTGCGCGCGAAATGTCACGATGCGCAGGCGACGAGCCGCCTCGCGCAACACCCTGATTATCGCGGCCATCGACTGCAATTGCGAGCGGCTGAGTCGCCATGCGCCACATTACTTCGACCGGCGGACGCGGGTACGCCTGCCATTACATTCCCTCGCCGAGACGTGCATGGATGGTCCCACCGTGCGCGCCCTGGTAGGACGCCTAATTCAAGGATGGCCAGGGATCGATCTGGCGGGGAGAATCGTGAATGCTATACACTTTCATGCACCAAACGGATATGGGCGGGGGTATGCGCCGAGTCTACGTTGCATCCAATGAGCCGCGAGTGGGGAAGACCGTGTTCGCCGCGGCGTTGGCCAGCCTCGCCGGCGACCAGGCGGCATATCGAGCTGTGGCCCAGGTGGGCGAAAACGCAGCCTATGCGGACTCGCCGTTGATTCCCGGCATCGCGACGGCTGACGGCATCGCGTCCCACATTGATTCAGGCCTTGATGCCGCCCGGGAGGGAATTCGCTCTCTTGAGGCTGACCATTCCCTCGTTGTGGTTGACGGCCTCGGTCTTGAGGCGGGACGCGTCGACGCCCGACTGGCGGAGGCGCTGGACGCCGAGACAACCCTTATCGTGTGGTACGACGAATACGCTTTTGGCGAGGGCGACGTATCCGGCATTCGCGCCGCGGCAGAGCCGTATGGCGACCGTCTGACCCGCATCGTGCTCAACGCCGCGCCAGACCTGCGTATGCACTTTGTCGAGACGGAGATTCTCCCGGCGCTCGCCGCAGCCGGGCTGCCGCCGACCATGGCAGTCAGGCAGAATCGCATCCTCAGCGCTCCCACGTTGCGTGAGATCGTCACGCACCTTGACGCGGAGGTCGTCGCGCATCCTGAGGGACTGGACGCGTTGGTGTCATGCATCATGGTGGGCGCGCTGGCTCTGGACGGCGGCATCTATTACTACGGGCAGGCCGAGCAGAAGATTGTGATAACCCGCTGGGACCGGCCTGATCTGCAGATGCCCGCGTTGGCGACGGGCTGCCAGGGACTGATTCTCACGGGCGGGCAGGGCCCCATCCCATACGTGCAGAACCGTGTTGATGAGCTGCGCGTGCCGGTTGCGGTCGTGTCCGGGGACACCGTGACGACGGCTAGTCGGTTGAGCGCCGGGCTGCTGTCGGGGCGCGGCAGGATGCACGTGGACAAGGTGTCGGCGATGGCCGATCAACTCCGTGATTCGCCCGTGGCGACAGAGATTGGGGCGGGCGCCGCGTGACGTTTTCAGGAGAGCCGCACAATTTGGGCATGGTTGGCCGGTTCGGCGCTGAGGCCATTGGCCAGCCGGGCGATCGCCGATTCAGGATACTGGCGGAGGGACCGGGCGGCGCCGCCGTCCTCTGGCTGGAAAAGGAAGACCTGAGCCGCCTTGCCGTGTCCGTCGAGCGGCTGCTGCAGATCGTCAGAAAGAACGTCGAGGGGGCGGCATCCCGCGCTGTGGGCGCGATGGAGCTGCCGCCAGGCTCGCCGTCCCGCTCATTTGAATTTCAATCAGGTACGTGGTCGGTGGGCTATGACGAGTCGGCCCACGTGATGGAATTCCAGGCGCATGACTTTGACGACGGAGAGGATGGGCGGCCGCGCGTGCAATTCTGGGCGACGCTGCAGCAGAGCAAGGCGATGTCCGAACAGGCGCTAGAGGCGTATTCAGCAGGGCGCCCTCGATGCCCGCTCTGTCACGGCGCCATTAATGAGGGCGTCTTTCACGTGTGCCCCCAGTCGAACGGCCACTACTCACCGGCCGCGGGCGGCGCGGGCTAAGCGCGGCCCGTCAGGGTTCGCTCTCTGCATGTTGGCCGCGATTCCGTCATTGGGACGACGCCATGGAGCGGCCTGAGATTGACGCATACGGCGATCCGGGGACGGAGATTGCGCGCATCCTTAGTGAGGGCTCGTTCGTCGATGTTCGCCAGCATCCGTACGGCTCCAACGCCGTCTTTCTAGCGACGCTGGACGCCGGCGGAGAATCCGTCAGCGCCATCTACAAGCCTCAACGCGGCGAGGCGCCGCTGTGGGACTTTCCTCCGGGCACGCTCTATCAGAGGGAATGCGCGGCGTATGTGCTGAGTCGCGCGCTTGGCTGGGACATCGTGCCCTTCACCATTGCGCGGGATGGGCCGTACGGAATCGGTTCGGTGCAGATCTGCGTCGAGCACAACCCGGCAGAGAACTACTTTACGTTCCGCAACGAGCATCGGGGGGCGCTTGAGCGCATCGCGCTATTTGACGTTGTATCGAACAACGCGGATCGCAAGGGCAGTCACTGCATGAGGGACCCGGCGGGACATGTCTGGGGCATTGATCACGGCCTGACGTTCAACGTCTATTACAAGCTGCGCACGGTGATCTGGGACTTTGAGGGCAAGCCGATACCTGAGCGGCTGGTCCAGGACCTTGAACGGCTCCGACCTCTGGTTGCCGACGGCGGCGATTGCGCGACGGCCCTCGGCGAGCTCCTCTTTGATGAAGAGATAGAAGCGCTGAGAGAGAGGGTGGATCTCCTGCTGGAGGAGCCTGTCTATCCGTTCCCGGGGCTGGATCGGAACGTGCCGTGGCCGCCGCTGTAGGCCGTCAATGACGGGCGGAGGCCCTATTGACTCCGCTTGCCGCTTTGCCGCTTCTCGGCAATCCAACGCTTGAACCGAAACCAGCGCCTCGCCCGCGGCCACATGCGATCTCCCGTATGATCGGTCACCTTGCTGTTGCCTGCCATGATTGACCCGCGCCAATCGTGGAGCTGGTCAAGAGTCGGGTTGTCGCCAAATGACGTGAAAGGCGACCACGCCTGAGACCCGGGCGACCGGATCTGCACGCCGCCGCCGGCCTCGGTGACGAGCAGAACGCCGGCGGCGACGTCCCAGATCCTGGGCTGGCCAAAGACGCAGAGCTGCATTGTGCCGCGTGACGCGAGGACCATCTCATAGGCGATTGAGCCGAGCGACCGAATCTCGCCCAGCCTCATGCGCAGGCCGTCCTTGAAACCCCACATGCGCCAATAGTAGGACGGGAGTCCCGTTAACCTACCGCGCTCGGGCTCCGGATTCTCAGCAACCGCAAGGGGACGACCATCCTGAAAAGCCCCGCCGCCGCGCCGAGCAGAGTACACTGCGCCACCCTCCGGGCCTGGCGCGAATACCGCCGCGACGACCGGTCGCCCCCGGTAGAGCACGCCGATGGAGGACGCAAATACGGGCAGTCCGTTCAAGAAGTTTGTCGTGCCGTCCAGGGGGTCAAGCACCCACACAAAGTCCGGCGATGTGTGCTCCGAGTTCGGATTCTCTTCGCCGACGATGCCGTGGTCGGGATATGCCCTGGCGATGGCGGCGCGCAGCCAGTCTTCGCTTTCACGGTCCGCTTGCGTCACGGGATCGCGCCGATTTTGGGACTTGTATTCGATCTCCAGCGGCTTTTGGAAGTGACTGAGCAGGATTGCCCCTGCCTCATGGGCAAAGCCTATCGCCTGTCGCTCAATGTCAGGCAAGCAAGAAGGGTCAAGGCCCTCAAACGCGCTGTCGGAAAAGGGGTCTGAGGCCGGTTGGCGCTGCGCTTGCCCTTGAGACCGCGGCGGCTGCCCTTCGTCAATCACGGGCTCACGATAGTCGCGAACAACGGTTGCGTCAAACCGATAACGGGTCAGCGCTAGATTGTTCGGCGTTTGAAAGCGGCGGCAACCGCAAAGACGGCGGTAGCGACCAGCGCCATCGCCGGGCCCGACGGGATGTCGGCGTAATATGAGGCATAGAGACCGATTATTGCGGACGATGCGCCGATGGTTGACCCGACAAGCATCCCGTTCACGAAACGGCGCGCCAGTAGATGGCCCGCCGCGGCAGGCGTGATCAGCATGGCCATGACGAGCACAATGCCGGCTGCCTGAATGCCGATCACGATTACAAGCGCTAGCAACGCCAGCAGCGCATAGTCGACGAGGCCGACCCGAATGCCGACGACCTCCGCGCTCACGGGGTCAAAGGTCGTGTAAACGGCGACGCGGTGTATGGCGTACAAGCCGGCGAGCACGAGGGCGCCAAGCGCCAATGAGACGTAGACATCCATCAATGAGACGCCCAGGACTTGGCCCAACAACAAGTCTTCAACGTTGACGGTGAGACCCTCCGTGGTAGAGAGCATGGTGAGGCCGAGAGCGAACATGCCGGCAAAGACGATGCCGACCGACGTGTCTTCGCTGATACCCGTCCTTCGACTTATATAACCCATGAGCGCCGCGATGCCGACGCCGGCAGGCACAGCGGCCGCAAAGGGGCTGAATCCAAGCATGAAAGCGACCACCATGCCCGGCAGCACCGAATGCGCCAACGCATCGCCCATGAAGGAACGGCCTCGCGCGATCACGTATGCGCCGATTGCCGGACACATGCCGCCTACGAGGACGGACACGACGAGCGCCCGGACCATGAAGCTGTATTCGAAAGGCCCGAAAATGTAGTCAATCACCAGTGGCAGCGGTCACGACCACTCAGTCGTGCATTTCCTGAACGGGGATTCGAGACGAAGGGAGGCCGTTCTGGGGGTCGCGGGCAAATACGACGCCGTGGGAGCCGTACAGTTCCTCCAGGACCTGGGGAGTGAATGCTTCCGCCGGCGGACCGCAGGCGCAGACGTGCCGATTGATGCAGAGACAGATGTCAAAGCGCTCGGCGAGGTTGGAGAGATCATGCGTCGCCATGAGGATGATTTTGCCCTCATCCCTCAAGGTGCGCAGGACTTCTACAATCTCCTCTTGCGCTCCTACGTCTACGCCGCTGAATGCCTCATCCAGCAGCAAGACTGACGCCTCCTGGCACAGGGCGCGAGCAACAAAGGCACGCTGCCTTTGTCCTCCTGATAGCTCTGTCATAAGCGCGGAGCGTCGATCCCAGAGTCCTACGCGCTCCAGGCTCCGTTGGCATAGGGCTTTGTCCGCCCTGCCGTAGCGCTTCAGCCAGCCTGTCGCTCGCGTGCGACCCATCATCACAACGTCCTGAACGGTGACGGGGAACCGCCAATTGATGCTGTCTCGTTGAGGGACGTAAGCGACGAGGCCGTCCCCGAGGCCCCTCTCCGCCTCGATGACGGCCGTGCCGTGGTGGATAGGGATGCGGCCCGTAAGGGCCTCAAAGAGCGTGCTTTTCCCGGCGCCGTTTGGGCCGACCACTCCCACCAGCGTTCCTGGCCCAAACTCAAAGCTGACGTCAGTGAGGATGCGGGACCCTGACCGCTCAACGGTCAGGTCCTTCGCCATAATGCGCGCAGATTCGTGCATTTGAATTCCATTCATGAGTCTTGCGTCAGTCCGTCAACGATACGCTGAATGTTCAGCCGCATCAGACCCAGCCATGTATCCGCCCCGCTGCCTTCCGGCCCCAGAGAGCCGGAATAGAGTCGAACCAGCTCTGCGCCGGACTCTTCAGCAACAGAGGCGGCCAGTCGCTCTGTCACAGTCGTCTCACCAAAAACAGCTCGCACGCCGTACTCCTCCACCAAGTCCGCGAGCTGCGCCAGCTCCTTTGCGGATGGCTCTGACTCTGCCGTGCCTCCGCCGAGGACAGTGCCCACGACTGTGAAACTGTAGCGTCGCGCCAGGTATCCGAAACTGTCATGGGATGTAACCAGCAGGCGGTCCTCCTCTGCAATCGCGCCTGCCTCCGCCCGTATCCAGGCGTCCAGCTCATCAATCTCTTCTTTGTAGGCAGCGGCGTTGGCCTGATACACGGCTGCGCCCGCTGTGTCGATTGTCGTAAGCGTCTCAGCTATGTCATCAATGACAACCTGCACGAGAACCGGGTCAAACCAGAAGTGAGGATCGAGACCTTCGCGCCCATGCTCATCTTGGCCCTCATCATGTTCGGCATCCCTGGCGGGGTCGCCCTCCTCATGATCAGCGTCTTCATCGGCGTCATCCTCATCGTGGCCTTCGCCCTCGCCGAAAGGCATCAATGCCAGCTCGTCCGTGACCTCAATCACGCGCGAATCTGAGGCGGCCGCATTCGTCACAAGCTCCCTTAGCCACGCGCCCTCCAGGCTCTCGCCGATGCTGAGGACGATGTCCGCCTCCGCAACGCGGGCGACGTCACGCGCGCCGGGATGGAATCCGTGTGGATCGCTGCCGACAGGAACCAGGCTAAAGACCTCAACGCGATCCCCTCCGATCTCTTGCGCCCAGTCGGCAAGGAAAGTGGTCGTAGTGACGATGGCTATGCGTTCAGAGTGGGGCGGCCCCGCTGCATTGTCAGACGTGGAGCTATCCGCTGGGGACTCGGCGCCGGAACACGCAGCGAAGAAAGCAAAAAACAGGGCAATCAGGCTGATGGCGGGAAGTGTGCTCAGGCGGGCTCTGCGGGCCTTGGGCGCCTGGTTCACAGCTATCGAGAATTCCTCACGCGTCATGATACTCAATCTCACTACTGGGCAAAAAAATATACGTCAGGGCATTCCGTGTTGATAGCTATCCGCATGAGCATGCAAAGGCGTCATGTTGGTGAAGTTGGCCTTCAGGCATTCACTGCAATTGATGTAGAGCTCTATGCGGTGCCCGACGATGGACCCGGCAATTTCCTCCCCGACGATGCGCAGCATTCGCTCCACCGTCCCGGCGCGGAATTCTCCGACGGCGCCGCAGGTGACGCAGATGGTGTGGTGGTGGTGCTCCGCCTGCGAGAGACTGTAGCGAGGCTCTCCGTTGATGAGGCTGAGCTTGCATATGACGCCGGCTTCAAGCAGGAGCTTGATCGTGCGGAATATGGTCGCGCGACCGATCCTGGGCAGCTCGCGAACGAGGTCATCGGCAGTAAAGCCGTCGTTCCTGTCCTGAAGCGACTCGACAATCGTACGGCGCGGGAACGTTGAGCGATAGCCTTGATTCTCGAGTATGGCCAGGATGTCGATGGAGTGTGATTCTGTTGTCATGATACGTAGTCTCACTTAAGGCCGTCTTTTATGTCCGCCTCTACTTTAGATGCGCCCAAATTACCCTAACTGAGACGGCATGTCAATAGTGGGCGGACCTCGTTGGATTCCGTGCCCACTGACGACTTGACGACCGTCGTCTCTCGATGCTGCGCGTCGCCCGGAGCATCGCATCCCCACTGATCTAGTTCCGGAAGAGGAGACCGGGCTGGCATGTCATGCAATAGCTGGTGATGCGCCGATTGGCGGTCATTTCGGAAATGCGCCTGCTGCATCGTGGACACGCCTCGCCGCCCTTGTTGTGAACACTGAGCCATCCGCGCGGCTTGAGATGGATGTCCTCGCCCATCAAACCGCGGAGAGTATCGGTTGCCCGACGCGGGACGTCGTACACGGCTTCATGCAGGCGGGCGACCTCATCCTCCGAGAGTTCATGCCGTTTTCGAACTGGAGAGAGCTGCGCGGCCCACGCGATCTCGTCCGCGTAGGCGTTGCCGATGCCTGCGACGAGAGCGCCGCGCGTCAGAATTCCCTTTATCTCGCCCCTGAATCGGCGCAGGCGCTCCGCAAACTCCGGCAGACTCAGCGGACTATCGAGGACATCCGGGCCAGTTTCCTCAAGTCGAGGAATCTCATTCAACCGATTTGAATGCGTGTAGTAAATCATGCCCATCTGGCGGTCATCGGCGTAACGGAGCTCATCACCCGTGGAGAAGAGCAAGCCAAGACAGACCGACTTCGCAAGGCGTGTCGATGGAGTAGCGAATCGGAGGACGCCGGTCAACATCGGGATGACGACTATGGCCGCCTCGCCCGTGAGGCCGAAGGTGAGCGTCTTGCCGTAGCGGCTGACATCCAGAAGGGCGTGGCCAGGGAGATCCCGCGTGATGTCCTCCGCGGAGAGGGAGCGGACGACGGTAGGCCTCAGTACGCGGGCGGACACAATCTCAGCGCCGACGAGCCGCCGCTCAAGAACCTCACGCACAATGGCCAGTTCCGGCGCCTCCGGCATGAAACGTCCCTCCCTCGACTACGCCGGGGGGCATTCATTTCCGGCGGAGCCGTACGGCCTGCCGCAACCGGCGTTTAATAAGTGTAACGAGGTCACGAATCCTGATCCGGCCGAACCTGAATTGGACTAATGTTGACGTTCCGCGATACGGGTCTCAGTTGGTGGAGAATCGACCTTCCGGGCAGCCGGACCGGCCAGCAGATCAGGGAGTGACCCTGGGGCCGAGGATTGGGGCCGGGAGCGGCCCGGGGGCGGCAAATTCATCCCGTGCGCTGGCGTCTCGGCTGCTTTGACAGGCGGGCGCCTCCAACCTAAACTTGGTTGCACGTGTTTCGCCGGGCCGAGGTAGCTCAGGTGGTAGAGCACGCGACTGAAAATCGCGGTGTCGGCAGTTCAACTCTGCCCCTCGGCACGCTAGAATTGCGGACTCGAGAGCGGTGGCGCGGCCCGGCGGGCGATTCGTTCTGAGCGAGTTCGCGTAGTCGGTCAAGCGGAAGTGGCGCAGTGGTAGCGCGTCTCCTTGCCAAGGAGAAGGTCGCGGGTTCAAATCCCGTCTTCCGCTCCATTCTCCACGCACGGTCAATGAATGCCCAGCTATGTCGCCGGGTGGTCAAGACGTATCCGGCTTATGCCTGAGTACTATCCTTTGGCGGGCTCTTGCCCTGAGCAGACAGCTGCCTCGTTCCCTATCCGCTTACCCTGAATACCGGCAGTGAGATCGTCTCGCTGACGTCTTCAAAGTCTATTGTGCCCTTCATGCCGATTTCGACCGCTTGCGGCGTGGGGGCAACGCCGACAATTCTTGTGGGGAAGATGGGGCCCTCTTCGAGTCGAATCAGGCCTGTGACGTAGGGCACCTCTGCGTTGAAGGCGGGCATTGGAGGACGCTCGACGATGGCGAAGGCGTGGACCTCCCCGCGCCCGGTTGCCTGGATCCACGCGGTGTCGCGGGAGTGGCAGTTCGGGCAGATGTCACGCGGGTAGAAGTACGGTGTATTGCAGGCATTGCAGGTTTTCAGCCAAAGCTCGTGCTCGCGGCACTTTTGCCAGTAGTAGTCGTTTTCCTGGGTGGGAGTGGGCAGGGGCTTCTGCGGGCCTGCCGTTGGTTGCGTTGTCAAATTGAGCCTCTTTTCCTTTTCCAGGTTTTCAGCTTATGCAATTTTCGGGTTCCCGCTTTCGCGGGAATGACGGGTTAGCGGGAATGACGGGTTAGGAGTTGCCGAGGATCAGCGTCGCGGTGGAGGACAGCTCCCCGCCGGTGCCATGCACTAGGGAAAGGTTGCAGTCCGCCACCTGTCGGTCTCCGCCCTCGCCGCGCAGCTGCCGTGTCGCCTCAATGAGCAGGAACATGCCATACATGCCGGTGTGGGCGTAGGAAAGTCCGCCGCCGCTCGTGTTCATCGGGAAGTCGCCGCCCGGGCCAGTTCGCAGCTCCGCGACAAAGTCGGGCGCTTCACCCGGCCCGCAGAATCCCAGACTTTCCAGAGTCGTCAATACGGTGTAGGTAAATGAGTCATAGATCATGGTGAGGTCGATGTCGTCGTGCGTCACGCCCGCCCGCTCCAGAGCCTTGGGCCCCGTCTGATGGGCGATCGTGCGCGTCAGATCCGGCATCTGGCTAATGATGTCGTGGTCGTGCCCCTCCGCCGAGCCGAGGACCCACGCAGGCTTCTTTCTCGCGTTCCGCGCCACGTCCGCCGATACGACGACGGCCGCGCCGCCGCCATCGGTTACCAGGCAGCAGTCCATGATGTGGAACGGCCACGCGATCCAGCGCGATTCGTGGTAGTCATCGAATGTGGCGTCGATCGGCCCCAACCACGTCGGGTCGTTGACGAACGACTTGGGGTTCTTGATAGCCCACTTGCGTGTGGCGATGGACACGTCCGCCATGCCCTGTCGCACGCGTTCCTGTCCATAAAGATGCATATACCGCGTGCAAGCCATTGCGTACGCAACGGGCGCGCCCATGATGCCGTACGGAGCTTCGTATTGGGAGCCTGGCCGGGTAAGGTCACGACCAGCCCGACCCCGCGTGGAGCGGCCGGCCTCCCCATGCGTGATCAGAGCAACGTCGATGAGCCCCGCGTTGATCGCCGCCATCGCGTGCTCCACATGGGCCAAAAAGGATGAGCCGCCGATGGACGTGTTGTCCGTGTACGAGGGCACGATGCCCAGATACTCCGCGATGGTCGTTGTGCCGACGCCGGCGCAGAACAGGGCATCTACGTCATCAAGGGTAAGGCCGGCGTCCCTGAGGGCGTTGTCCGCGGCCTCGGCGTGGTGCTGTAGAGAAGACTTGTCGGGCACATGCCCAAGCTGATCGGACTCATCAACGCCGATAATCGCCGCCACCCGGGATAAGTTGTTAGTCGTTGTCATGCTACCCCCTCTACCGTCTCCGTCCCCCGGTATCTCCACACAACGGCACTATACGCCATTGGGTGGTGCGGGGCGCGGGCCAAAGGGTAGTCAGGCCACGCTTCCGACAACCTAGATCGGGTGACTTGCCCAAAGAGGCCATTGCGAGGGTCCCTTTACGCATACCGAGACCGTTGTCTTAGCTACGATTTGCCCCGGACTATTGAAGGCGATTCATACCCTTCATCCACTGGAAGTTTTTTCATGTTGGAGGCCGCAACCGCCAAGCGGTCGCAGCGCTCATTTTCAGGGTTGCCGGCATGCCCACGCACCCATCGATACTCCACCTCGTGCTTACCACAGAGTTCGAGAAGTCTCCCCCAAAGGTCAGGATTGATAGCCTTTTCCTTCTTGTTGCGCTTCCAACCGTTGTTCCGCCACCGCTCGGCCCAACCCTTCGCCATGCCGTCGATGACGTAACGGGAATCACTGTGGAGCGTCACCTGGCAGGTTTCCGTGAGCGCTTCAAGCCCCTCAATCGCGGCAAGGAGTTCCATACGATTGTTGGTGGTCAGACGGAAGCCGCCACTGAGTTCACGTCGATTTCCCCCGTACAGGAGCACAACACCGTATCCGCCAGGGCCAGGGTTTCCCGTGCAGGCGCCATCTGTGTAGATGGTGACGCGCCTCTTGTTCGTCATTGGTCCCGGCTCGGCAGGGCCACCGTGGCGTTGCCGGGAGTGACGGTCTCTCCGCGCTGATTGGTGATGCCAATTTCGAGGTCAACCAGATGGCGGCCGTTCTCTTCGCGTTTGCCGGTCACGCGGCCGGAGCACGTCAGGGTGTCTCCTTTGTAATTGATGCCGCGGTATTGGGCGTTGATAAAGACAATGTCGCCTTCGTCGCCGATCCACTCGCGCAAAGCGCTGTGCAGGTACGAATAGCGAAGCGGCCCCTCGCCGAACGCCGCCTGCTGACCGTTGGCGCGGGCGTCATCATCGTCCATGTGCATCGGCACAAACTCGTCGTTCACTGATGCCCACCGGTTCCAATTCATGAGCGTCGTCGTGCGAGAGAACGGAGGCATCTCCGTGCCTTCCTCAACGTCCTGCCAGTAGATTGTCATTGTTTGCCTCCAACCTTCGTGTGATTGGTGTCGCCGTCGCGGCTAGTACAAGATGTTGTTCGACTTGAATACCCTGACCAGCTCGCCGTTCTGGTTGGTTATCCTCTCCTCCACGACGTAGAACAGCATCAGACCCAGCCCTCCCTTGCGCTCGTACACCTCAGAGAATGTGAGGACTGACGTGATTACGTCGCCGGGACGGATGGGCGCGTGGTACTCGGACGACGAGCCGGCGTAGAGGTAGCGTTCCGGCGC
The DNA here is from genome assembly GCA_965237465.1 of Dehalococcoidia bacterium. GTDB lineage: Bacteria > Chloroflexota > Dehalococcoidia > UBA6926 > UBA6926 > VXMO01. The sequence goes on along the minus strand of OZ250138.1, from coordinate 1,062,631 downwards.
GCCGGGCGGCCGGAGATTGCGATCCTCCTCCAACTGCGCTTGCGCATCGTCTATGGGAGTGGGCTGCGGGCCGATGTGAGCGCGTCCGACCATCCAGCCGAACGGGTTGAACTCATCCGGCGCGACGATGCCACCAAAGCGCGTCGTCCTGGCGTATTCGGCGTCCCAGAAGCGGCGCGGCGGCACTTCGGGCCAATAGGCGGCCATGGCGAATCGGCGAATCTCGCTTTCAGAGACGGGTGGAGAGACCAGCGGGGGGCTCTGCGTGCCGATGTAGGCCTGGACTTGTGGGGTTATGTAGGTTTCGGGTTCGGTGGTCATGGTGATGCTCCTCCCTGCATTGTGCGCGCGATCTCGACGGTCGGTTCCCAGAAATAAGGGTGCCCTGTCGGAGGTTACTCTTCCTCAATTATCGCACCTGTCATGTATGCCCTAAACCAGATGCCAGCGCCAACCGCAAAACCGCATATTATCGCCGGCAAGCCGAGTGTGAGTCCCTCAAAGCCCCAGTAATAGAGCGGCACCAAGATGACCAAGGCAGTGAATGCATACACAACGGCGCAACCTGTGAGAATCTTCTCGCGCTTGGTGTAGAAGCGTGATTTCCTGAACTTTCGCACCGTGTCGGACTGACTGGTGCGCTGAGTCGCTGCGCTGAATTCCCGTTGTGAAATGCGTCGACGTGGGAGAGGCAGTGGCTTCGACGGGAGAAGGAGGGCATATCGAGCCCTGAACTCCTCGTCGGATTGCATTCCCTTGCGCAAATTACACCAGTGGCATAAGAGCTGGAGATTTTCTCTATCGTTTGATCCGCCTCGGACAACCGGGAACATGTGATCGATTTCTAACGCGCGGGCGAATTGACGATGACCGCAATAGGCGCAGGTACTGTTCTGCCGTATAAGCAGTTTCTTCTTCAACTCGTAAGGCCATTCGATTCTCTCAGTGGGCCTGACTGTTCGTTCGTCGGAGCGAATGTAAAGCATCTTCGATATCAACTCATCTGCCACCCACAAGGAGGCCATTACGGTCCAAGTCATCAGCGCCATGAGAATAGTTGCCACCCGTCGTGGTTTCATCGCGGAGGCGATATTGGCCTCAAGTTCCTGCTTGGTGTGCGCCTCTTGTCCGACGGTCTCTATTGGGGGTGCTGAAGTCGAATCTTCTTCGGCCCCGTCTAAGGATATGGATTCCAATTCCGAATTTGCGGTCTGGTTCGATAGTGACGAAATGTGAGCTCGAATTACATCAATAAACTCTTGTCCATATCGCTCAAGCTTCCGGGGGCCTACTCCCCGAATCTGCCGAAACGCGTCTCGCGTTATGGGCGCTAAGTTGGCCATATCGCGAAGACTCGCGTCGGTGAATATAAAATATGCTGGCACTCTTTCATGGTCTGCCAAGCGGCTTCGAAGCACCCGCAACTTTTCAGACAAGGCATCGACTTGTGCGCCAGTTGAGCTCACTAAAGTCGCTCCTAGCAGAAGAATTAACTAGAATCTTTCCTGTTGCCCCGGGAGTCTTATATTAGATCAATCGCTGACGCGCTGTGGCACGATCTCCCTGCGGGAGAGGGGATGCCGCGGTTAGCGATGCAGGTCTGGTTGGGCAATGGGTCATGGATTCCGGCCTTCGCCGGAATGACGGGTGGTGAGGCGGCAATCCGGTTGCCCCTTGGGACGGCGGTTGTGCGCACCGCATGGGCCCCCGCCTGCGCGGGGGAGACGGGTGTGGTGCCAGGGTGTGATGGGTCTGGGGATCGGGGAGACGGGTTGGGTGTGTTGGATTTCCAAAGGAGCTGGGGTCGTAGACAGCTTCGTTAGATTCCCCACTGCGTTGCGCTGCTTTCACAATGACATTGGGGGGAATGACGAGTGGGGCAATGTTTGGTGGGTGTCCGTGGTTATCGCGGCAAGCCCAGGCCGCGTTGGGCTATGATATTTAGCTCTATTTCGCGGCCGCCTCCGGCGAAGCGGTTCATCCAGCTCAGGTAGGAGTTGACGTTGGGGTAGCCGCCGAGGGGGGCGCGGGGATCGCCGACGGATAGTTGGCCGGACTCGCCCAGAAGGCGATTCAGCGCGCCGAAGACGTTTGGCGTCATCTCATCGTGAAAGAGCTTGGAGAACGCCGACTCCATGGCCGGGACCTCGCCTTTGTTCTGAATCGACGCCACCTGATAGGAGATCATGCGGCCAATTTCAATCAGGACGCGCGATTCGGCCAGGACGTGGCGGGCAATGGGATCTTCAAGGATGGTCCCGCCGTCGGAAAAGCGAGCATCGCGAGCGTAGTTGATGAAGGTTTCCAAGTCGCGGAGGCGATAGGCCGGGGCCTCGATGTTGGAGCGCTCGAAGGACATGTTGGTCATGGCTGCGTACCAGCCGCGATTGAGCTCTCCAATCAGGTTGCGGGACGGCACGCGGGCGCCGTCGAGAAAGACTTCAACCCAACGATGCCGGCCCAGGGCATCGTACAGGGGACGCAGGGTGATGCCCTCCGTCTTCATGTCGAGGATGAAGTAGGAGATGCCGCGATGCTTGGGGGCGTCCGGGTCCGTGCGCACCAGATAATGGCCGAGGTCCGCCATGTGGCCGCCGGTGTTCCATATCTTCTGGCCTGTGATGACCCAATCATCGCCGTCCTGCACCGCGCGGGTTTGCAGGCTGCCGAGGTCCGCGCCGGCGTTGGGCTCGCTGAACCCCTGCGAAAAGTTGACCAGGTCGCCGCGCGCAATCGCCCCAAGAATCTCGTCCTTCTGCCAGTCCTGGCCGTAGTACATCAGGGTGTGCGCGAAGAAGGTGGGGGTCGTGACGGGCGCGCCCTGGTAGGCGGCCTCCTCTCGATAGGCGAGCGTTGTGCTGAGCGGCGCGCCCTGGCCGCCGAATTCCTCCGGCCAGTGCATGGTGTACCAGCCTTGCTTCGCCAGCTTTCGCGTGTATTCGTGGACACGCTCATCATCCTCGACGTGATGGACGTCATAGGAGTAGACGGAGTTGCTGAAGGAGTCCAGTCCCTGAGAGTTCCACTCGCGTTGGACAAAAGACCGAACCTCCTCGCGGAGCCTTGCGTCATCCTCAGTGAATCTGAAATCCATAGCCGTCCTCCTTGCGCGTCCCTTAAACGAGGACGCCGGATTCCGTTAACGATCGGGCTTGCTCGGCGTCGATTCCCAGCACTCGATGGAGAACTTCGTTTGTGTGTTGGCCCGTGAGCGGGGCGGGCAGGCGAACCTGTCCCGGCGTCTCCGTTAGCCGGACGGTCATGCCCGGGTGCTGGAGCTTGCCCGGCCACGGATGGTCGATCTCGACGACGTATCCCTTCGACCGCAGATGCGGATCGTGATACAGGTCCTCGCCGGACGCGACGATGGCCGCCTTGATACCGGCCTTCTGGCAGGCGTACATCACCTGGCCGGGAGTTTGCGTGGACACCCACGCTGATATCGCGGCGTCGAGTTCATCGTGCCGTTCTCGCCGTGCCTCAACTGTCCCGCACCGGCCACGTAATTCGGCAGGGAGTTCGCTGCCCATCAGTCCGGCCAGCGCCTGCCATTCGTCGTCTGATTCGCAGGAAATGGCCACCCAACGGTCGACGCCAATGCAGGCATAGACGCCTTGCGGCGCGGCGTGGGAACTGCGGTTCCCCATAGGCTGCGGAGTGACGCCATTGATGGTGTGTTCAAGGATGGCCGTGCCGACCATCGCCGCCGCGGAGTCGATCTGCGTCAGCTCGATGCCCTGGCCCTCTCCGGACCTTTCGCGTTCGTGCAACGCCGCCATGACGGACAGGGCCAGGTGGCCGGCAGTGACAAAGTCCGTGTAGGCCTGCTTGGCGCGTTCATTCTGCGCTGAGCCGGGGTGGCCCCACAGGTCAGAGAGTCCTGCGAACGCGCCGATGCAGCCGCCGTAGGCAAAGTAGTCGCGGATGGGGCCCTCATACCCATAGCCGGGGGCGCTCAGCACAATGATGCGCGGATTGACCTTTCGCAAGTCTTCGTACGACATTCCCCAGCCCGGAAGCGTGGCGTAGTGAAAGTTCTCGAGGACGATGTCACTTTCCGCGACCAGTTGCTTGAAGATATCCTTGCCCTCATCCGAGTGCAGGTCCAGGGCAATTGAATACTTGTTGCGGTGGATCTCCGCATACGACGTGTTGGAGCGGAGCCACGCGGCGTGGTCGCCGTCAGGGTCCATCACCCGGCCCTCCGGGAATTTGGTGGACTCTATGCGTAGAATTTCCGCCCCAAAGTCCCCAAGGTATCGCGCGCCAAACGGCCCGGCCCAGGACTTGGTCAGATCAACGACCCGTATGCCCTCCAGGGGCAGACGTGCGGAGGCATCGGCAGAGGCGGGCGGCCGTCGCATTCCATTCTGGTGGGAGCGGGCTGTTATGGCCGGGAGCTCATCGTTGTGCTGGCCGATGGTTGGGGCAGGGCCCCGGATGGCCCACGGCGAGCGGCTCAGTCGGAACGGCGCCCCCTGCGACGCATATGGACCAATTTCAGGATCATCGATTTCCGTCATCACATTGCGCGCCACCGTGTGCGGGTGGTTGATGAATCCGGGAATGTTATTGACCGGCCCGGCGGGCAGGCGGCGCGGAATCGACCCATCAAGGAACTCCTGGACGGTCATCGAGCTTGTGAACTCGGAGATGCGCTCATCCAGAAACTCGACGGCATCCGCGCGGACTGCGGCGTCGTCAAACATTGGGTCCATGATCAGGGGGTCCTGAGTCCATTCCGCGAATGCCTCCCACTGTTTCGCCTGGACGATGGACAAGAGAATCCAGCCGTCGGAGCAAGGGAAATAGTTCGTGGGGCGGCCGCCGCTTAGCCCGCCCTTCCTCTGAGCGATCTCGCCATACGAGCCGTAGAAGACGAAATTGAAGTACTCATGCGCGACGACATCCTGGAGCGAGACGTCCACCTCTTGCCCGCCGCCGCCGTGCTGAACGCGCCACCACGCGAGCAGCGTTCCGTACGCGGCATGGAGGGCGGTCATTTGCACGGCCTGATAGTGAGGCTGCGCTGCCGGGAGGCCGTCGCGCGTGCCTTCCATGAACGTCATGCCGCCCGCTGCGCCTGCTGTGAAGTCGTTGCCCGCGAATCCCGCGTGGATGCCGGTGCGGCCGTACGGGGTGACGGTCGTCAGGATGATGTTCTGATTGATGGGCGTAAGGGAATCGTAGTCGAGGCCGTGAGCCTCCAGTTCTTGCTGGTTGAACGACGTGAGCAGGATGTCCGCGTCTGGCAGGAGCGAATCGCGCAGGACGGCCTGACCCGCGGGCGTTTCAAGGTCTAGGACGATGCTTTTCTTGCCGAGATTGAATCGGAGGAAGTAGAGGCTGCGGGGCTCAGATGTGGGGTGGTCCGGCTGGGGGGCGATGTAGCGCGACGGGCTGCCTCCGGGCGGCTCAATGAGGGTGACGTCCGCGCCCAGATCGGCGAGATGGCGGCCGACAGGTTCAATGTGCGCGCCGGCGATCTCCACCACGCGCAGTCCGGTTAAAGGAGAAATCTGTGTTGTCATCGCTGTCTCCCGCTGCCATTCGCTCTCGGGGCTTAAGGCCTTGCCTGCTCTGCGCGGATACTATGCGCCCGATTATGTCTCGCGGGCAAGACTTCACGCCTATAGCAGCAGTTTCCGTAGCCGGTTTCATGATGCTCACTGCCCGCCCGAGCTGACGGGCGACCTTGCCCCATGACGAGGAGGTTTTTCTTCGATTCGCGTTCCGGCCACGACTCTCACTCGTGTTGGGCCGCTACGCTCGGGGGTCGGTGGGAGCGCCGTTGGTTATCTGGGTAGGCCGAGGCCGCGTTGGGCGATGATGTTCGACTGGATTTCGCGGCCGCCGCCGGCGAAGCGGTTCATCCAGCTCAGGTACGAGTTCACGGCGGGGTATCCGCCCAGCGGCGCGCGGGGCTCGCCCACGGTCATGGCCGCGTCCGGCCCCAGCAACCGCGCCAGCGTTTCATACACGCGGGGCGTCATCTCATCGTGGAACAGCTTGGAGAATGCCGCCTCCATCATCGGAACCTCTCCCTTGCTCTGGATCCACGCGACTTGCCAGGCGAGCATTCGGCCGGTTTCGATGAGCACGCGCGCGTCGGCAAGCGCGTGCCGCGCCCGCGCCCCGTCAATGAGCCGGTCATCGCCAATGCGGGCGCTGCGGGCGTAGTCGATGAACCGCTCCAGGTCGCGCAGCCGCCGCGCGGGCGCTTCGATCTGCGAGCGTTCAAAGGAGAGCGTTGTCATGGCGGCGTACCAACCGCGATTAACTTCGCCGATGACGTTGCGGGAAGGAACGCGGACGTTGTCCAGGAAAATCTCGCTCCACCTGCGCCGTCCGAGCGCATCGACCAGTGGCCGTTTCACGACGCCCGGCGTATTCATGTCGATGATCAGATATGAAATCCCGCGGTGCTTCGGCGCGTCCGGGTCGGTCCGCACCAGGTAATGACCCCAGTCGACCCAGGGGTGATGCCCCTGGCTGTTCCAGATTTTCTGGCCGGTGACGACCCAATCATCACCGTCGCGCACGGCGCGGGTCTGAATGTTTGCCAGGTCCGCGCCGGCATTGGGCTCGCTAAAGCCCTGCGACCATGAGATGAGTTCGCCGCTGGCGATCTTTGGCAGGAAGAACTCCTTTTGCCAAGGTTGCCCGTGGAACATGAGCATGGGCGCTTCGAATCCGGGCGCGGCGATGGGCGCGCCGCGATAGGCCATTTCCTCGCGGTAGGCGATCTGCGTCGTGAACGGAACGGCCTGACCGCCATGCTCGCGTGGCCAGTGCATGGTGTACCAGCCTTTGTCGGCGAGCTTTCGCGTGAATTCCTGGAACAGCACCTCGTCTTCCTGGCTATCGACGTCATAGGAATAGACGGAGTTAATGTGGGATTCGTAGGGGGAGTTCCAGTTGGCCTCCACGAATTCACGCACCTCCTGGCGAAGCGCGGCGTCCTGCTCGGAATAGCCGAAGTCCATGATGGCACGTCCTCCCTGCACGGCGCGCCCGCAGAAGGGGCGCAACATTCGCGCCGCTACTATGCGCCCGTGTAGGTCTCGCAAGCAAGACTATCCGGGCAAGTTTCGGACGAGACCTTCAAAAGGGCTTGACAAGCGAACGTTCGTTCGGTACATTTGGGTTACTCCTCCTTTTCTTTCACCATCTCCCGCGCAACTTGATGGTGAGAGAGACAGGCGCTTCCCTGGGGTGGGGAAAGTCGCCGGGACGAAACGGCTCTCTGATACACCGGAGGGCCGTTTCCTTGTCAGGAATCGCGGCGTGGCGTGGCTGGGCGGCGAATGGCCACAGGATTTCGGCCTTATTCACACGGATTCCACGCGCGCTGCTGTACTCCTTCATAGACATATGAGACAGGCAACAGTTGAGGACGTGGCCTGTGACGCCTGGGCGTGGATTCCGGCTTTCGCCGGAATGACGGAGGGGTGGATGGGTGACGCGTGGGCCCCCGCTTTCGCGGGGGAGACGGGTAAGGGGACGGGGAGCGCGCCTTTTCTACCTTAACAGGATGGCCAATCCCTCGCGGCCCCAAATGTCGTGAACGAGTGCGCTACTTGTACAGGCGAGAAACCGGCATATATAATGCTAGTCACGCCAAAATCTTAAGATGGGGGAAGGTGAGATTGAATGCTCTAGGGACGCACGTACTGGTGGAACTTCGTGAGTGCAATGCCGACGCCCTCAATGATTTGCGAACGGTTGAGGCGACGCTCATCGACACAGCCGAACGCATCGGCGCTACGATCATCGGCCACGCGTTTCATCAGTTCAGCCCCCAGGGCGTGACCGGCGTTGTCATAATCTCCGAATCTCATATCTGCATTCACACGTGGCCCGAACACGGCTACGCGGCAGTCGATATCTTTACCTGCGGCGATACCAGCGGCCTCGAAGAGGCCACCGAGCGAATCGCTGATGCCTTTGAATCCCGCGATCATTCCGTCGTTTCTCTTAAGCGCGGACAGCTCGGAGTTCCGGCCCGCGCGGAAGCGGCTGCCGAATATGGCCTGGCCGGTGTCTCTTCCGCCTGATACCTCCCATTCGGACGCGCCTGCCGGCGCGCCCGTCGACATCCGGCAATACGGCGACGAATGGACTACAGAGGCCGTCACCCCTGACCTTCATCAGTTGACCCGCGTCCGCAGCGTCGTCTATTCCGGACGCACCAAGCACCAGCAGGTGGAGATACTGGATACTGCTCCATTTGGCCGCGTCCTGCGCCTGGACGGCAAGACTCAGTCAAGCGAGTCGGACGAGTACCTGTATCATGAGGCCCTTGTCCACCCGGCAATGCTTCTTCACCCCGCGCCGCGCCGCGTGTTCATCGGCGGCGGCGGCGAGGGCGCGACGCTCAGGGAAGCGCTTCGACACCGCGATGTTGAGAAGGTCGTCATGGTTGATCTCGACGAAGAGGTCGTCGGCCTATGCCGCGAGCACCTGCCGTCGTGGCATCAGGGATCGTTTGACGACCCCCGCGCCGAGGTGCGGTTTCAGGACGCCCTCGGCTATCTTGAATCCTCAGATGAACCGTTCGACGTCATGATCCTCGACCTTGTGGATCCAATGGAGGCCGGGCCGGCCTATCGCCTGTACACGCAAGAGTTCTACCGGATGGCGTTTGATCGACTCAGCGAGAATGGCGCCCTCGTCGTGCAGTCCGGCCCTGCCATCGCCGGAATGATGGCGGGACCCGCGACGCCGGACAACGTGGGCGCTAATCCCGGGGCATTGACCGACCTTGTCCGCGGTTTTACCGCCCTGCACAATACCCTCCGGACTGTCTTTCCTGTCGTGTCCGGCTATAGTCCGGTGATCCCGGACTTTGGCGGCGCGTGGAGCTTTGTGCTGGCGTCAAAGGGGGAAGAGAGGCCGTCGACGTGGTCGCCTGAGCGCGTGGATGATGCCCTCGCCGCCCGCGTCAACGGGGACCTGCGCTACTACGACGGCATTACTCACAGGCACATGTTTTCATTACCCAAGCCTCTCCGAGCAGCCCTCGCCGCAGAAACCTGGATCGTCACAGAAGAGCACCCGCTGCTGGTGCCGTAGGGGGGCGAATTCCCCCACCGGGCCCCTCGACGGGGCCCGCCATTGACCACATTGTTGCCACCGCTGTGCAGGCTTGCCGTCCCCTTAGTCAGGGGGCGAAGCGGTGGACGACCGGTATTTCCGAGATGTCAGTCATGCCGGAATCTGTGTGGTGCGATATCTCCGCGCGGCCGGTGCCGCAATCGCCGAAGTCATCGCACGTGATGGCGCCGATGATGCCCATGAAACCGCTCAAGCCGGTCAGCGCCTCCCGTAAGGTTGCACGGTCGATGTAGAGGGTATCTCCCTCGACGACTGCAACCTCTTCGATGGCCCGGAGCAGCATGGTGGCCGCATCGTAGGCGTGGACCATGTAGTTGGACGTTGGCGACTCGCCGTACTGCTCTTCATAGCCGGCAAGTAGATCGTCGAAGGTCTTGCCGGTCGCCTCGTTGGCATTGCTGCCGAAGTTCAAGTCCGGCGCCGCAAGGTAGATGCCCTCCGATTCGGGGATGGCGAGAAACTCGGAGGTGACCACGCCTGCGCCGCCAATAACTGTCACGTCCTCAAGTCCGGCAGTCTGCCTAAGCTGACGGATCATGTGGCCGCCTTCGTCAGGGAAGAGCACCAGGAAGACGCCGTCTGGGGCGCCGGGCGCAATCTGCGCGAGGACTGGCGCCATGTCCGTGTCCCCCTTGCTGACAGAGACGCTTGTGGCCGAGCCTCCCAGCTCCTGAAACTCAGCGGTGAAGGCGGCGGTCAGGCCGGAAGTGTAGGGGTCGCCGTCGTGGATGGCTGCTACGTTGCGGAGTGACAATTCGACGTACGCGAAATGAGCAATCGCGCGCGCTTCGTGGAGGTCGTTGTTAACGGGCCGGTAGTAGCCGGGATAGTGGTTTTCGCCGACGTTGCCGCGAAGATCGGAGGTCAGAGATGGAGCGGTATTGCTGGCGGAGATCATCACCAGGCCCGCCTCGCTCAGGATTGGCAGGGCGGCCGTTGCGGACACGGAACAGGTAGTGCCAATGACTCCGACGACCCGAGGATCGCCGATCACTGTATCGGCAGCTGCGAGGCCTCCTGCTTCAGAGCAAAGGGAGTCGAGACCGGCGCCCATCGAGACATCGTGTCCTTTGATGGGGCCGTAGTCCGCCACCGCCAATGCGACGCCGCGCTGGTGGGGACCGCCAATTTCGCCGAGGCCAGTGAGCACTTCCAGCGAACGAATCTGGATGGCCTCGCTGGGGCCGACCTCCACCGCCCCGAGTTCTCCGGCCTCGAATTCCTGCCCACCACAAGAGACGACCGGCAGCACAAGAACGAGCAGCAGGCCAAGCCAGAATGGTGATCTGAGAAGGCGTCGGTAAGTCGTAGTCACGTCGTTTTGCTCCCTAGTGTCGCGTGGGGCCGGGTTGGTCTAGCAAACTGGTCACGGGCAAGCTGTCATAACCTGTCCTATGCTCCCAATCTGAACGTCAGTGTACAGGCTCTTGAGTCTGCGAAGGTTGGGGGGAGACTGTGCAGCAGCCTGGCAGGGTTGGAGGAGCTTCCCGGCCAATCTTCAGGAGAGCGTTTGCGCCTCTTCTACGATGCTGTCCCTACAATGCCGGCAGGCCTATGCATAACGCGGATTTCAAGTTCTGACAGGGAGGGTTTGCCGAGCACAGGCATCCGGTGGAGAGGCGGCTGGGGGAGGGGCGTTGCCGTACTGGCAGTGTATTATTCCACGACGGCGATGAGCTTCGGGCCGTGTAGGAAGCCGGTATGACGATTGCAATTCTCTGGATACAGCTTGGCGTGTCGGCTGCCGTGATACTGGGCGCGTCCCTGTTCCTGGCCAAATCGGCGGACGTTATCGCGATCAAGACAGGGCTAGGCCGGTCGTTTGTCGGCGTGGTGCTCCTCGCGACGGCTACATCCCTGCCAGAGCTGGGGACAGGCATCAGCGCCGTGTCGATCGTAGGGCAGCCGGACCTGGCTGTCGGCGGGGCCTTCGGGAGCAACCTGTTCAACCTCCTGATAATTGGGCTGCTGGATATCTTCTGGTGGAAGCGCTATCTCCTTAACCACGTAGGCATGTCGTCGGTCGTGGTGGGAACCCTGGGTATCATCGTGATCTCCCTTGGCGGCGCGGCGGTGCTTCTGCACGACATGACAGCGGTGTTCAATGGGTGGCCAATTAGTCCGGTGTCGCTTGTTTTGGTCGTCGGATTCGCCGTCTCGATGTACCTGATCTATCTATTTGAGCAGAGGCCGGACTCAGGCGAGGGCGGGACGGCGAACGACCATTCCGAGCGCTACGCCTCGGAGCGACTTCCCCGGCGCATTGTGATATATGCGGTATCTGCACTGGTGGTCGTCGGAGCGGCGGTCTGGCTTTCGTTTGTGAGCGATGATCTTGCGATCGAGATGGGGTGGGACGCGAGCTTCATGGGAACGCAGTTCCTGGCCGCCGCCACGTCCCTGCCGGAGCTTGCGACCTCCTTCGCGGCCCTGCGCATCGCCGCTCCGGAGCTTGCGATCACAAATCTGCTGGGCAGCAACCTGTTCAACATGGGGTTCGTCCTATTCCTCGACGACGTGGCCTACACCGGCGGGCCGATCTGGGCGGTCGTGTCGCCGGTTCACGCCCTCACCGGCGCCATCGCGGTCCTCATGACGGCCGTGGTCGTCCTCGCCGTCGTCAGCAGGCCGAGGAAGGACAGGCAAGGGGTCATTACCATTGAAGCGGGGGTTCTGATCGGCGTGTACGCCATCGCCAGCCTGCTCGTATTCACGGTCGGGTAGAGCGCACGGTATGGCGCGTGCCGCGCGTCGCCGCTGCTGGAGCGGCAAGCGGAGGCGATGTGCGGTCTTACTCTGAGGAACCGTCGGGAACGAGCTCGCTCCGGCCCTGATACATGCCCACTCCGATGGCGAACAGGCAGAAGGAACCGACGCTGAATTCCAGGATGGCCGGGCTGTCTCGACACATACCGGCGGCTAAAGCGCTGACATGGCTTATGGAGCTGGCGGAATGATCATCGGCCATGTCGTTCCGACCGGCATCTATGCTTTCAGCTAGGAAGTGAGTCCCCGCAGCTCAAGCAGAAGGCGTTGAGTGTAAACCCAGACGGTTTTCTGATCATCCCTAACGATTCACGGTAGTAGTCGTCGCTGGGATTGATAGCAACTCCCATGAGTCGCATTTCTGTAACTGCCTTGCACGCGTCCGCTTTAGAGTGATCGCGCTCTGGTATTTTGAATTCTGGCCTTTATTCACTGCAGCCTCCCGATCGTGTCAACTTACTCGCACAGATTCCATCTCAGTGACCTGCTGGAGACGATGTAGATCGTCCCGGTGTGATAGCTAGCAGCGCTGAATTCCGGGATGGCCTGGATGGAAAGACAAGGCGCCAATACGAATGAGGCGGGGATGCTGATCGGCGTGTACGCCATCGCCAGCCTGTCCTTGTTCACGGTCGGGTAGCACGGGAGGTTTGGGGCGTTTCGCGCGGCGGCGGCAGAGGCGCGGCGAGCGGAGGCGATAGTGTTGCGAGCTTGGGGCGCGCGCCGTCCTATGCCCCGTCAGTGGAGTCCTGGGTTATGCGATCGGCGATGGCTGCGGTGAGGAGGGCGAGGGCTGCGGGCAGGTAGAAGAGGCCAATCGACATAACCGCCAGGACGCACAATCCTAGCAGCGCCACTGTTGGGACCCAAATGAACGCTGCGCGTCTCATCTGACCGTCGTTAGCTGACCGGATGGCCAATAGCGCGATACCGGTCAACAGGACCGGCACGAGCAGCAAGAATATGACACCCGGACCATTCGCCTCGAGCATCGTTTGGGTATACCGGACGGTTTCGGTCACGGACTCGGCGCCTCGATTCACTGCCGTCGACGACTCACCCGAGTACGTCGGCGCGAACGCGAAGAAGACTGCGGCAACCCAGGCCAGGGCGTGGGCCGCCAGCGCGGCTCCCATCGGTAGGCTGACGAACCTCATTGATGCCTCGCTAGCAACGTTGCCGTAGATCCGGAGTTGCGGCTACCCGTCGGTACGGAGTCTACACGGCTTTCGTAAGGCAGAAGCAGCTGAGGCGGATGGGCTGCACCGTCGCCGCTAGCATTCTGGCCGACATGTCGCGTCCGGCCGCTCCTGCCGAACTGCCAACGCGCCGCCTCATTTTAGTCACCATATTGTGCATTATATGGAGCGAGCATATTATTCACTTGTCATATGGTGATTCTCGCTATCTGCGTGGCGTGAGCGAGTGAAATGGGGGCAAGGGATGATGGATTCCAAGGTAGTGCAAGGGGCGACGGCGGGTCTGATCGGTGCTCTGACGCTGGCGGCTCTCGCTTGGGGACTCAGGCTTCTCGTGGAGGCAATCGCGCTGTTGAATTCCATGATCGTCAACGCCGGCGTCACCACATTTTCCGGACGCCTGGTGGTGTTCGTCCTGTCGTTGATTATTGTGGCCGGGCTGGCAGTCGGCGCGTACTACCTGTTCGATAAGAGGCTTAAGCCCAAACAGGAATCTTCCGGCGACTAAGCGTCGTTCCGACACGGCATATTGGCGTCCATTCCGCACTGGGCACGAGCGGCTCAATAAGCTGCGTGGGGCCCTCGCGCATTACAGTCATCACCGTCAATTCGGCGGCGTCGGCGAAACCTGGCTTGAGAATAGGACTCCGACTTTCTTACCTGGCAGGCGCCTTGGGACCATCTCGACTATGGGTGAGGTGCACAAGGCGCCGGTCACACGCCTGAACTTCGTTTGCGTCCCATCCAGGCGCTGAGGTTCAAGAGAACAACTATGGAGGCAGGCACAATCACTGCAGCCACCAGGGGCGAGTGGCGGAGCGCGTAGGAAAGGCGCCCAATACGATGATTCCGCTCACCGCGAACTCCCATGCATCGCCGACCGGGACATTCCACCAGAAAAGGGCGAATTGCCTAAGTCGACTGATCATGATCTATGCCTCTTCCTTTTGTATTGGCCAGCCCACAGTTTTGATTGCCCGGATAGCCACAAGGCTGTACACGATCAGGAATCCGAGTATCAGAAACAGGAATAAGTCCCCGGCGGGCCACTCTATGCGCACGCCCTCACCCAACCAGAATCCCCCGAAGGCGACAAGCATCAACCCTACAACCAGTTTCAGAGTGTTCTCGGGAACAGCGGAGAGAGGCTTGGCAAGCAGTGCGCCAATTGTTGCTATGAGCAGCGCTCCACCCAATGCGCCCAAGGCTGCGAGGCCCAGTCGATCTTCCTGAACCCCGAAACTGATGACTATTATCACAACCTCGAGGCCTTCAAGCAGGACGCCTTAGAAGCTTATCGTAAAGGCAATTGGGTCCCTCTTGTTTCCTGCGCGCGGGCCGCCATTCTGCATCTCACGGATCCCCGCTGGTAAATGGCGGCTTCGTCATGCAAGGGGAGGCGGCCCGATGCCCGCAGAATAGCCTTGCGTAGCCGCTGCATTCCGTAAACAAGAAGCACGCTTCCCACGACTAATCTCAATGTGTTTAGAGGGACCAGATAGATTAGTGCGGGCCCAAGCACGACCACAATGGCGGCAAGCACCAATAACGCCGCAAGCGCCCCTTCGATTGTGGACCGCCATCCTCGAGTCAATCCGGACGCCAAGAGTACGGTCATGGTCTCGACCATCTCCACAGCAGATGCAATCACCACGGTTGCCAGGAACACCCAGACATGCAGAACGATTGTCCACGGAATGTTCGGGCGGCCGGCGTAGCCCGTTTCGATCCAACAGCTTGTCGGGAGGCATACTCGGCCCAAGCCGGTCTGTGAGTCTCATGCCCGGGTTGTCGGACGCGGATCCGCAACCCCTATAGCAAGAGTCAGGTCTGACGAGTTAGGGAAGGCCAAATATGGGACGACTCCATCAGGAAGCCGGCCTGCTCCATGGCTCGGAAGAAGCCTATGGCGCGCAGAACGCCGATCTCATGGCGACGCTCCACGACCGTGCTAGCGCTGGCGACCACCAAGTAGAGAATGAGGCTCTATCGTTCTCCCGCGCGGGGCAGAGTGTGATCGTGGAGTCAGTGACAAATGCGACCCGATTGTTTCGTGTCCGCAGCGGCGCGTTGCAGGATCCTGAAGGAAACAGACTCGGCGTATAGCTGCGGAAGCGCCGGGGAACAGTGGGCTAGACGGAGGCTCGGGCGCGGCTGCGTCGGACCCGGTAGCGTTCGTCCGGGCTGAGGATACGCTTGCGCATGCGGATGCTCTTGGGGGTGATCTCAACGAGTTCGTCTGCGTTGATGAAACTCAGGGCCTCTTCCAGGCTGAACTTCACGGCGGGCTCAAGACGTTCGACAATCTCTTGTGTGGAGGAGCGCACATTGGACATTTTGCGCTCCTTGCAAACATTCAGATCCATGTCACGCTCGCGGTTGTGGCGTCCAATGATCATGCCCTGGTAGACGGGCGTCTGAGGCTCGACGAATGTCTCTGCCCGCTCCTGGGCGTTTTGGAGGCCGTAGGTGACGGCGACGCCCCACTCGGTGGACACGACGGCGCCTGAGCGGGCGTTCTTCAACGCGCCGGTCATCGGCTCCATACCGATAAACTCGGTGTTCATCTGGCCGTTGCCGCGCGTGGCCCGCAGGAAGAAGCTACGGAAGCCGATCAGACCGCGGGTCGGTAGTCGGAACTTGAGACGCACGTTGCCGTCGCCGTCGCTCTGCATATCAACCATCTGCGCGAGGCGCGACGATAGATCCTCTGTTATGGCGCCGATGTAGTCGTCGCGCGTTTCGAGGAAGAGCGTTTCGTAGGGCTCGCACATCTTCCCGTCGATGCGCTTGGTGACGGCCTCAGGGCGCGACACCTGAAACTCGATGCCTTCGCGGCGCATCTTCTCTATAAGGACGGAGAGGTGGAGCTCGCCGCGCCCGCTGACGAGAAACTCGTCCGCGCTGTCGGTGCGCTCCGCACGGAGCGCCACGTTCGTCTGCAACTCGCGCTGGAGCCGACCCCACAGCATGCGGGATGACGCGTACCGGCCCTCCTGGCCTGAGAACGGCGACGTGTTGACGCTGAAAGTCATGCGCACGGTGGGTTCTTCGACCTTCATGCGCTCCAGGGGATCCGGCGCGGCGGGCGAGGCCACGGTGTCTCCGATACGAACATCGCGCAAGCCGGAGAGCGCGACGATTTCGCCGGCGGATGCCGATTCGATCTCGTGGCGCGCGAGGTCCCGGAACGTAAACAGGCGTTCCACCCGGTAGGAGGGGTCGCCGGCATCGTGGCCAATCAGCACGACCTGCTCGCCTTTCGTGATGCGTCCCCGCGACACCCTGCCAACCGCGATCTGGCCGAGATGGTTGTCGTAGTCCAGCGCAGCCACGAGCAGCTGCAGGGGGGCATCGGGGTCGGCGATCGGAGGCGGCACGCGATCAACGATGGCGTCGAATAGGGGCGCCATGTCCTCCGGCGCGTCGCCTTCCCTGGTCAATGCATATTGGTAGCGGGCGGAGGTGTAGAGCACCGGGAAATCGAGCTGGTCAGAATCGGTCGCCAATTCGAGGAAGAGGTCTTGCACCGCCGACAGCGTGGCGGCGGCGTCCGCGGCGGGCCGGTCGATCTTGTTGATGACGAGGATCGGCCGCAGTCCCTGCTGGAGGGCGATGCGCAGGACATAGCGTGTCTGAGGCATTGGGCCCTCGACAGCGTCAACGACAAGCAAGCAGCCGTCGGCCATGTTCACGACACGCTCGACCTCGCCGCTGAAATCGGCGTGGCCCGGCGTGTCGATAATGTTGACCATCACATCGCCGTACTTGATCCCGGTGTTCTTGGCCAGGATGGTGATGCCGCGCTCCCGTTCCTGCGGGTCCGAGTCCATGATCAGATCGGCCACCTGCTGATCGGGGCGAAAGACGTGGCTATAGCGCAACATCGCGTCAACGAGGCTGGTCTTACCGTGGTCGACGTGGGCGACGATGGCGATGTTGCGGAGATGAGTCTGGGATGCTTCAGTCATTTACCGTCCGGTGTCTTACATGCATCGGCGCCCGCCATGGCGGACGCCGCTATTCAAAGTCTGGGCGAAAAGAGCTTCGGTATTGGGTTCCCCGCACCTAGGATCATATCACGCGCGGGGGGTGGGCGAGAGGAAGCCTGGGGTTGCCGTTCCGGACAGTTGGCCGAGAGGGTCGGCGGGTAGGAACTCCCTCAACAAGGACAGGGATCGTTGCCATGCCTACGGCCAGTGCACGTTGGTCGAAGGTGGCGGGCCTAGAGGGATGATACTGCGAACGTTTCGGCTGGAGGTGGGGTTGTAGAGGAGGGATCATTCCACCCGATCTCCGTCGCATGGCGAACCATCGGAAACTGGACGGTGGCAGCTTCAGTGATGTTGAGACTTGTCATCTTGACACTGTGTGAGGTCTACCCGATTCTAGTCTCAAAGGTTCCCCCTCGATGACAAGAGTCCAAGGGGCTCTCTCCGGCAACGGAGTAGTCGAGGGTGTCATTCTTCACTAAATGTCCTCTCTATCTTGCCGTCCCACGGATTCCTATAGTCGGGATGATCCGGCTCGTAGAGAATGACAGTGAATCCCAACTTCTCATAGAAATACTTGAGCTTGTCGAAATGGTCACTGTCATTGCGGCTGAGGTCGCCCTCAATGCCCTTATGTCCACGCCGCCTACATTCCTCGATGACTCTTCGGATCAGCATAGACCCGACGCCACGGTCCTCCATTCGCCTTTCGACTCGCACGTCTGTTAGGTGAGCCATGGGCAACTGTTGGTGAGAATCAAAAGAGTGAGTTTTCACGTAAGCCACATATCGTCCACCTAGATTTTCCGGTCTAATGCGCCAGATAAGTTCAAACGGAGTTTCATCCACATGTCCATGCCAGATAAGCCCGTACTTGTCTCGCCACTGAAACTGTCTAGATGAATCGCTAACGGTCATCAGCATCTTCCTCGCAGCCGCAGCAGCGGAAACTGGACGGTGGCGGCTTGAGCGATGTGGAGGGTGGTCATGGCTAATAGACGCGCTTGGCTAGGAACTGATCAACCCCAACGTGACGTCGTCCCAGTTTGGGCGCTTCCCATCCTCAAGTCGTCTGAGTATTTCTCTGCGACAGACGTCTTGCGCGAACGCAAGCAAATGCCCGTGTTTGTCATCAATCTTTACATGCCTTCCATGCACTGCTTTGGAAGCGAGACGATAGAAGCTCTTCATGTCCTTGACGTATTGCCGGCGTGTTTGGTCATCTTCGGCAAGACGTAATGCTGCTCTGATCGACAACCTGTAAGTTATTTCACCATCTTCTCCGTCGCTCAAGAACAAAGACTCCAACGCCGTCCGCAAGTCCACGAGCCGGTCTTCAAATCGCGGCCGACTAAGCTTCGAGTTAAGCCATTTGGTAATTGGGAGGTACAAACCTAATCGAGAAGTATTCTCGGCAGTGAGCTTCTCGATGAGCCTATCAGCAAGGGCGAGTTGATCAGCGATCACGTAGACATGCGAATAAACCAAGGCGAGAGAACTGAACACTTCGTTATTCTGCCGGTAAGGAAACAAAGTCGGCGCTAATCCCCCTGAATTGAATGGAAGAAGGTCTTCATAGTCTTGCCAGTTCACAATGGGCACTGCAGGAGCGTCGCAAGCAAGTGACAGGGCTTGCCCCAGCGCAGTATGGTGTACAAACTCATCTTGTGAGGCACGTAGCAATTCACTACTTTGCGCTTCGGCGTCGGATGGCCTATAGAGTGGCCTCACGTGATCTAACACTCGATCAACCGAAACGTCAGTCATATAGACCAATGAGGAGAGTTCAGTTGCTCCAAATAATCTCTTCACTCGCGGAGGCAAATCAGGATCAAATCCTGCCGCATCAGTCGGGATTGGCCTGAGTCTTACTCTATCCCCTATGCCTAACGGACCCACGGCGGTGACTCCTGCGAAAATTGCATGAGTCTCGTATGACAGCGGCCTGCCCGCTAGCCAATCCGCGACAAGGTCAGCTACACGTCCAATTCCAAGCGCAACCGTTGCCCGAACGAGGATGCCAGCAAACTCATCCACTGAAATTGCTGGCACATCGCTCACATCCAGCGTTGCTGCAACGCCAATGTGGTCGTCTTCGATATAGCTAGCAAATGTGGTTCGAATGTACTCAATGAGTCGGATTCTCGCTGTTGGGTCGATTATTGGCTCAGCCATGACCCCGTTCGGGAACTCACCTAGGCTACCTACTTTGAACACCGCCTGAAACTCCTCGGCGGATAACCTGATGTCTGGATATAGTTGGAAGGTGGACGTAGACGTTGCCTCCTCAAGAAGCCGCTCTAGTGAGTCGTCTACTAGTCGTTTCTTGCCCTGAATCACAGCCCCAGTTCCCCCACGCGTATCTCTCCCGTCATCAGCTTGTGCAGCAGCGCCTTGAACAGCTCATCAAGCACGTCCCTCTTGCGCCGGTGCACATCGATCTTACGATCAATGGCGTCAAGGATGGCGACAATCTCCCGTTGTTCATCCACGCAAGATACAGCGACACCCAAGTGACGTAAATTGGTGGAGCCGAGGGGATTTGAAGCCTTGTTCCCCTGCTTGCAAAACTGGCGCCTCCCGACTGGGCTACGGCCCCCTGATTATATCGGCAGTCGCGTGAGGCGCGCTGCCTGTGCTTGCCGGTACGGATCGAACGCCATTCTTTGAGGTTTGGTGGATCGGATTGGTGCGGCACAATGGTGAGGCAGGGAAGTCGCGCTAGGGGGGGGTGGCCATGAGGGAGAATGAGACGGATCCTGCGGCGCGGCGGCGGGATGGGGAGTCCTTGTGGGTATCCGGACTTGGGGGTTCGGCTCAGGGCCCCAAGACCTATTCGTCTTCGTGCCAGCAGTGACAGTTGAAGTCCTGCGAATGCTTGGCAGCCAGAGAGGTCTTCCGGGCTGCAATAGCGATTATGTTGTGGGGCTGGCACTGGGCCGAGGTTCATTTCACATAACCAGTTGCAGCGCAAGAGTTGCGGGCCATTCCGCGTCGCCCACGTCATCGCCGCGAGCGGTTGTTGCTACGGGCGAGGGGAGACGCTGCTAGTCGCTGCCGCCTTCGGGTCTTTCAGGTGCGTTGATGGTGTCGCTGACCAGGTACGTTGACGCGTCGAGGGTCGTGGGCAGCGCCTCCAGGTCCGGGTGGTTCAGTATCGCCTCGATGCACTCCCAGCTCCCGCCAACGTAGGTGTAGCACAGGTCGATGTCCGTGGACACGCACCAAGCTCGGTCCGCCGGCCACCAGATGTTCGGCGAGTTGCTCCAGGCGTTCCGGCGAGGCCAACCTGCAAAAAAAGCCAAGATGGCGTCGATAGGACCGCGGAACAGCAGGTGGTCTCGGTGCGGCGCTCTCACACGAGAACCGGCCTTGTAGAGGCGGGTGTCGATGTTTCCCCAGCCTTCCCAAAGGCAGAAGCAGCAGATGTCGGGGGTTGTGGTGAAGCCCCTGAGCGTTGCGACCAGGGTACGGCACTCTGCTTCCGGGATCGACCCGACCGTCGGATGTGAACCCCACGGCGGGTCCGGTTCATTGACGTTAGGGCCTTCGGGCAGACCTGCGACACGCTGGAACTGCATCAGGGGATGGACGGTCCGTCCCGTCCACGAAGCCACCGTGGACCATCTGACGGGCTGCTCTTCATCGTCGTTCAGGTAGGCGGGATGAAGTATCCGTGCGTATGCCTGAAACCCGCTTGGGACCAGGGAACGCACCGTCGAGAAATCCGATTCCGACAGGCGCTCCTCCACCCACCTGGCCTCCGACACGTCCTCGGAGAACTCCACACCGTCGGGCGCAAGTTTGGTCTGGCGGACGGGAACGCCTCCTCCGGTGGAAAGCATCGCAAGGCTGGCCATGCCGGAGCCCCGCCTGGGCAACCTCAAGAACGACCTCAGTCTGTGAAACCACATCGCATGCGGCGCCTCATGGCCATTGTCTTATCTGTGAACCATCTCAAGCTACCATCGTAAGCCGAAGACTACACCTCCAACTTGAAGCACAGAGTAAAAGTTCTAGATTTTGTCAAGTCTGGTGGCGCCGAGGGGATTCGAGCCCCTGACTCCCTGCTTGCAAAGCAGGCGTCCCCCGACTGAGCTACGGCCCCTCCGATCAGATCGGCTGGCGTACGACGCTCTGCGCGGCATCCCGGCTTGAGACGGAATCCTGGGGTTCCCCCCGCCGCCGGGCCTACCATGCGGCACGCGCCGTACTGATTTGGCCTACGGTTATTCATCCTGCCGTTGGGCGCAGGTTGTTATCCGGATTCCATTGCGTGGATCCCTGCCACTCAGGATGAGAATGTCCAGACTCTGGGCCGAGGCATGGGATCAAGCAGGGCGCAGAGTGGGGTCAGGGAACAGTGTTGGAGCTATCCGTAGTAAGACAGCCGGGAGGTATTGTCCATCTCCGCAGACACTGAATTCGTGGGCGTTTACGGAGATCTGCCAGGCTCCGAGACTCGCTGCGCATGTCTAGCGGGTGTTCAGCGTGGTCAACATGCTGTCTATGTTCTCCGCCTTCAGGGACAACTTTTCCCACTCCTCCCAAAGGGACTGAGTCTCCTCCTTGAGCACGCGGTATTGCTCCCCTGAGGCGGCAATTTGGGCAGGCCCGTCAAACTGGTCGGGGCTTGAGAACATGGCCTCCAACTCCGCCAGGCGAGTCTCGCGGTCAGCCAGGGAGGCGTCGATATCCTTAATTCGCGTCGCGAGCCTGCGCGCCTCCTTGCTCAGCGACCGGCGCTGCTCCTTCTCGGTGTCGACCGGCCTAACTGAAAGGCTCTTCAATGAGTCCTGTTCTAACGACTCGTCGTCCGTACGGTTTCCATTTGAGTTGGGGGTCTCCCTTTCGGTTTCGGTCTGCTTTCGATACAAGTAAGCGTCATAGCCCCCCGGGAAAACCACAGGCCGGCCGCCGTCTATCTCGACGATCTTGTTGGCAATCTGGCGTATGAGAGTGCGATCGTGGGTGATGAAACAGATAGTTCCGTGGTAATCGCCAAGGGCGTCCGCGAGAATCTCCCTGGAGGCGATGTCCAAGTGATTTGTCGGCTCATCCATGAGAAGCAGGTTGCTTGGCTGGAGCAGTAATTTGGCCAGGGCCACGCGAGCCTTTTCGCCGCCGGACAGCACGGAAATAGGCTTGCGTACATCGTCGCCGCTGAACAGGAAGCCGCCAAGGGTGGCGCGCAGGTTCTGCTCCGACTCCATTGGCGCTGATTTCTGCAACTCCCCAAGGAGGGTATTTTGTGGGTTGAGGAGTTCAAGAACGTGCTGCGCGTAGTAGGTCGTGACGACGTTATGGCCGGTCTTTCTTTCCCCCTCATCTACCGGGATGACGTCGGCAAGTATTTTCAACATCGTGGTCTTCCCGGCGCCATTCGGTCCGACCAATGCAACGCGGTCGCCCCGGGAGAGTGTCAGGTTCATGCCGTGGTAGACCACGTTATCGCCGTAGGCCTTGCCTACATTTATCAGCGATATAGGCTCGGAACCGCTGCGCGGCGGCGCCGGGAACGAATAGCGGACCTTCCTGGTCGCTCTTGGCAACGTGACAGTCTGCACCTTCTCCAGTTGCTTCAGACGGCTTTGCACCTGTCTGGCCTTCGTCGCCTTGGAGCGAAACTGTTCCACAAAGCGCATCTGCTTCTGCATCTCGCGCTCCTGCCTGGCGGAGGCAGTCCGCTTTAGCTGGAGCGAGCGCTCACGCGCCGCAAGGTAATCGTCATAGTTGCCCCGGCGAAGCACGACCTCGTCCGGCTCAATGGCAAGAACCCTGGTTGCTGTCTGGTTCAGAAAAGCGCGGTCGTGAGAGGTTACGAGCACGCCGCCAGGAAAGGAGCCCAGGTACTTCTCAAACCACAGGTTGGCATCAAGGTCAAGGTGGTTGGTGGGCTCATCAAGGAGCAGGAGATTAGGCTTCCTGAACAGAATCCTGGCAAGGCCCGCCCGCATGCCCCAGCCGCCGCTGAACTCGCTCATGGGCCGGAGAAAGTCGCTCTGCTTGAAGCCGAGACCTGAGAGGACCGCTGTGGCCTCGTGCTCACGATCCTCTCCTCCGGCGGCCTCCAACGCCATGTCAAGCGCGCCGAGGCGATCCAGGAGATTGTTCTCACGCACAGGGTCGCCCCCGGATGACAGGGCCTCCCGTGTGGCGGAGATCTCGCCCACGAGAGCATTCACTTCCGAGTTCGCGTCCAGCACTTCCTGGAGCAGAGGCTTGTCGGGAAACGACGGAGGCTCTTGCTTGAGGTAGCCCAGAGAGACGTTGCGCTGCCTGGAGACGCTGCCTGTTTCAGGGGCGACATCGCCTGCCAGGATATCCAGGAGTGTGGTCTTCCCTGAGCCGTTTGGGCCTACCAGCGCAATACGGTCGCCGGCGCCAACGTTTAGCGTTAGACCGCTGAACAGGGTCCTGCCTGAGTAGCCTTTACTGATGTCAGATGCAAATAGCATGTCGTTCTGCCGGAACTATCATACTGTCCGCGGGATGCAGCCGCAGGGAACACGCGTGGGCAACGTTACTGTTCAGTGTGGCTAATATGGGGCGCCTCCCGGCAGATGTTTCGCAGGATATTCGTATAGTCAAGGGAACTGGAAGTGTCCACATGAATGATCGTTGAGGGAATATCCAGCGGCTCCCAAGTCCCGGATCTAATTCCTCCCAATAGTTCTTCGGAGGGCATCACACGGTGACCCGGGCGCAGTCCGGCAGGGGTAAGGCGAGCAGCATTGCGCGTCACCAAGGTGTCCGGAGGGGCAGAGTAATGTACTTGCACGACCTTTGCCCTGGCTTTATCCGCGCTTTCACCGGCTTGCCCGGAGGACGACTGTTTGTAGAAATTGCTCTCGGTTACAAGCGATGACCCCGTCCGCAACATTAGATCGGCTGTGAGAAACAATAGGTTGATCGCGGCTATTCCGATTTGCCGAGACCAGTCTTTATCACCAGAACCCATGGCTTCATGGAGAGTATCTTTCAGGACATCCTTTTCGAATAAGGGAAGCCTCAGATCCTGGGCTATCCGCCTGGCCAACGTTGTCTTGCCTACTGCCGGCGGGCCGGTAACGATCAACCACAGAGGGGTTCATCGGTCATATATGACTCAGATTCAAGTTATGGAACTCCTGTTGCCGATGTCATTGGCTCATCTGATGCTGCTTTGAGGTATCGCCCGGCAACACTAATTCTGTTTCGTAGGGCATTCGTAGTTTGGTGGGCCTGTTGGGACGGTGGGCAGAACCGTTTTGAGATGTGGCTGGGACCAGGAGCCTTCTGACAGTAAATCGGTCGATGGCACAATGTTGGCGGCCTTCTCAAGAAGCTTGAATAGGGATGGGCCAATTGCTAGTGTAGGGTTCAGCAAATACCGGGTCGATCCTGGACACTTGGGAGAGAAGCCATGTTGCGGGCAATTGTTTTTGTTGGCGTGTTGGCAATGACCCTTTTGGCGGGATGTGGAGAGGGGAATGTTTTCGAGCTCGCGGAAGGAGATTGCTTCAACGATGAAGAATCCGAAGAGGTTACTGATGTCGAGGTTGTGTCATGCGACGACCCGCATCAGAACGAGGTTTACGCGGTTGTCTCAATCGCGGAGCCCGATGGAGCGTCGTTCCCCGGCGCTGCTCGCGTAAATGATCTGGCGGCGGACCTCTGCCTGGAGCGCTTCGACGAGTTCGTTGGGCTCCCCTTCTTCGACTCCCGTCTGGATATCCTTACCCTCGCGCCAACCCAGGATTCATGGGAAAGCCTAGACGACCGAGAAGTCATTTGCTCACTCTACGACCTCGACAGCACCTACATGGAAGGATCAATGCGGGGCAGCGGGCGCTGAGGCAGTGAAGGCAGTCCCATACGCCGGGTTGCCGCCTGAAAGGAGGACCGGCTTTGCGGTCTGGGTGGTGTTGTAAGCCACCGCCCCGCACGAGAGAACTGCTGGCAGTGGCGGAGACCCGTATGATGGCAATCGGGCCGGGGTGTCCTCCTCACTGGCGGCAACCCGCAGCCCGTGAAGGAGAACTGCAATGACCCTGTGCAGGGGTGCGTCGCGGCCACGAGTCACAAAGTGTTCACTTGCTACTGCTGGTGACCTGCCTCCATTGGGCGTCTGGCGTCCCGTCCCACTTGGCTCGGGCAAATACCAGGACTGGCGATTGCTAGGCTTCTACGAGGACGGGCTCGACGGCGCCCAGCGGCTTGGGGGAAACCGTGGGTGAGGGGATTTTCCCGGCCGAGTGGGTAGAGCACATCCCAGCTTGGTTGCGGATCGTGATGTTGTTTATAGCCTTCCCCGTGGTGACGGTGGTTGTCTTTCTCCTGTTCGGGTACCTCAGTGCCCTGCTCTATTCGCCTCTGTACCTGGTGCGGTGGCTGTGGAGGAGACGGGCGCAAGTGGAGAAGCCGGAGCGAGGACGGGGACGCGGCTGCCTCATGTGGGTTGTATACCTGCTCGGCATAGGAGCGCTGGGCCTTGTGGTGCTGGTCGGCATCAACCTGACCTCACCGGCTGTGGAGCCGTGTCCAACGAACTCTCCAGATATCCCGCCACCCGGGCCGATGCTTGCGATCCTCGATGTGTTCTTGGACGAGTGCGTGAGCGTTACCGGAGATGTGGTGTCGCGAGACGCTGGCGAGCTGGTCGTGGAGATGGACAGGGGAGAGTACGTGCAGCATGTGAGGGTCCGTGGACCGGCCGAGGTCTTCGAGCAGGTTCCCCTGGGCCGGATCCGGATCCAAGTTGCCGGCCGCATCAGGGAGGATGAGGAGTGGGGATACGTGGTCCATTACGGAGTGGACCGCGGGTGGTGGGGTAATCTCCGTGAGAACCTTCCAGGGGACATCCTCGCGCCCTAGAAGTGGATATTTCGTGCGGAAGGCGACGACGACCACCGCCATGCCCAATTATGAGGAGCGCCCACACTGGCGGGTCAGTACTGACGGGTCGTAACGTCCTTGACCTCCGGCAGCGCTAGGTGACCACACCGGAGTCAATTCACCCCTTTCACCGCCTGCGTTGACTGGTACAGGCCGGTCGGTCAGTTTCACGCCGAACCTTGGACGCGCAGGTCAGCCGAACTCCATGAGCCGCTCTTACCTCGCCCCGTACAACCCGGAGCCGGTGCAGCGCCTGCTGGCGCAGTCAGCGGAGCGATGGCCAGACGAGACCGCCATCGTGGACGGCGAGCGCCGGTTCACGTTCGCGGAGCTGGACGCGTACTCGGGCAGGTTCGCGTCGGCGCTTGCGACGATGGGCCTCGGCAAGGGCTCCATCGTCGGCATCCTCGCTCCGAACTGCGCCGAGTTCGAGATCGCCTTCTTTGGCATACTCAAGGCCGGCGCGACGGTCACCACCATCAACTCCGCTACCGCGAACGCGAGATCGCGTTCCAGCTGCAGGCGTCCGGCGCGCAGGCGCTCATCGTCCATCACACGCTGGCGGGCGCGGCAGACCTCGCACTCTCCGGCACGGAACAGGTTAAGGAACGCATCCTCATCGCGGAAGGGGCGGATGTCGCGCCGTCGTTCTGCCTACGGCCTCGCCCCAGTGACTACACTACTAACCTGAACCTCAGCACGAAGGTTCTTGATGTTGTCCAGTGCGAGGGGCTGTGGGCATGGGCGACAACGCCCACTATGCCGCCGTACCACATTCATGCGGTAGCAGATTTTGGCGAGCCTATCAGGGCCAGCCACATCTCAAAGACGGTTCTGTCTATCGTCAAGTTTGGTGGAGCCGAGGGGATTCGAACCCCTGACCCCCTGCTTGCAAAGCAGGTGCTCTCCCGACTGAGCTACGGCCCCTCCGGTTTGATCGGCCGGCGTACGCGACACTCTGTGTGACATCCCGGCTCGAGCCGGAATCCTGGGGTTTCCCCCCCGCCGCCGGGCGTCCGGTACGGCGCGCGCCGTTCAGATGCGCTTAGCGGTTCTTTTTCTAGCCGCGTCCGCTAGCCGTTTGATGCCCCAATGATCGCGAGTGTAATGATGGCGCCGGCAACTGTGACGACGGCGGCCAGGATAGACAATTCCAACAGGCCGATTCTGCCCCTGCGGCGTTGGCCCGAGTCTCTGTCATCCTCTCCCATCACCCCGACCCTTCCTCATTCATCAGTGGTCATCGCGACGCATCCGGTTCACTCTCATAATATAGCGGGTTCGCGATTGACGCGGAGGAAATGGTGGATTCTGGCCCTCGCCACAATAACGGCTCAATT
This sequence comes from Dehalococcoidia bacterium, assembly GCA_965237465.1. GTDB lineage: Bacteria > Chloroflexota > Dehalococcoidia > UBA6926 > UBA6926 > VXMO01. Next base: position 1,035,340 of record OZ250138.1, on the reverse strand, counting down.
GGCTTAGATGCCTTATCGCCGGGGATGACTTGGCAACCCCATCACGCCTCTCGGGCGGATCTGCCTGGGCGCCGAACAGGGTCTGCGCGAACCGAGAAAACTAACCGCCTGAGTCGGGATCGCTGGCGCCAACGTCTGTGCGGCCATGAGCGCCGCCCAGGGCCTTCTGGAGGGTGTCCCATGCCAGGACGGCGCACTTGACGCGCGTGGGGTAGCGGGACGCGCCCTGTAGGGAGATGAGATCACCCATCGCGTCCTCGTTGATCTCGTCGCCCTGAATCATGCCGCGAAAGTTCTGCGCCAACTGCGCTGCGTCGGACAGGGAGCGGCCCTTCACGGCCTCCGTCATCATGGATGCGGAAGACTGCGAGATTGAGCAGCCCTGGCCATGGAAGGCGATTTCAACTATCGCGCCGCCGTCTATGCGGGCGGTCAGCCGCACTTCATCGCCGCAGACGGGGTTGTGCTGAGTCAGGTCTGCGTCCGGGGAATCAAGGACGCCCCGGTTTCGCGGCATCCGATAGTGATCCAGGATTAGATCCCTGTATAGCTCATCAAACTGAGGTTCAGGGTTGCCGCTGGCCAAAAAGTTCACCTACCTTCTTTAGCGCGTCAACCAGCCGATCAACATCTTCATTCGTATTGTATATGTAGAAGCTCGCGCGCGCCGTGGCGGGAACATTCAGGCGCCGCATCAGCGGCTGAGCGCAGTGGTGTCCGGCGCGAATCTGCACACCCTCCCAGTCAAGCATCTGCGCGATGTCATGCGGATGCACGGACTCCAAGGTGAAGGATGCGACGCCGCCCCGTTCCTCAACATTTTTCGGCCCGTGGACTGTGATGCCCTCTCCGAGGCCTTCCAGCTGCTGAAGAGCGTACCGCGTGATCTCAATCTCATGCCGCCTCACTCGATCCATGCCGAGCTCGGTTAGGTAATCAATGGCGGCGCCGAATGCGATGACATCGGCGAAGTTGGGCGTGCCGGCTTCAAATTTCCACGGAGGGTCCTTCCACGTGAACCCGTCCACGCTGACTTCCATGATCATGTCGCCGCCGCCGAGAAACGGCGGCATTGTATTAAGGATGTCCGGCTTGCCGTACAGGACGCCGACGCCCGTGGGGCCTAGCATCTTGTGCGAAGAAAACGCATAGAAATCGACATCAATCTCCTGAACGTCCACGGAGAGGTGCGGCGCGCCTTGCGCCCCATCAACGATGACGACTGCGCCGACAGCCCGCGCCTTCTCCACCAGCTCGCTCACCGGATTTATTGTGCCCAGCACATTGGACATGTGGGTGAAAGACAGCGCCTTTGTCCGTTCCGTCAGGAGAGAATCGATGTCGGAAAGATCCAGTCGTCCGTCATCCCGGACGGGAATGAAACGCAGGACGGCGCCCCGCTCCTGACATACGATCTGCCACGGCACAATGTTGGAGTGATGCTCCATGAGCGTCACTAGAACCTCATCCCCGGCGTCCAGATTGGCGCGCCCCCACGCATAGGCGACGAGGTTCAGCGACTCCGTGGTGTTGCGCGTGAAGATGATCCGGCTTGAGTCGCCGGCATTGATGAACGTTGACGTCTTCTCGCGAGCCGTCTCGTAAGCGAGCGTGGCTTCCTCGGAGAGGGTGTAGATGCCGCGATGGACGTTGGCGTTTGAAGTGCGATAGAAATTAGCCAGCGTGTCGATAACGTGGTCTGGCTTCTGCGATGTTGCGGCACTGTCCAGATAGACAAGCGGCTTGCCGTGGACTGTGCGGGCAAGAATAGGAAAATCGCGCCGGATGGCGTCAACGTCCAGTTGACTGCTCAGGTCAGTCACCGTGTCCCGCCTTTGGCGATGGCGTCACGCTATGGCGCGGGCGCCGCCGCGCTGCCCGCCCCGGACCGGATCAGGTCATAGCCGTGCTCTTCCAGATCGTGCGCCAACTCGGGCCCGCCCGACCTGACGATGGCGCCGTCCATCATGACGTGAACAGAGTCCGGCTCAATGTAATTGAAGATCCGCGTGTAGTGCGTAATCAGCAGTACGCCCATCTCTGGGTTCAGCAGCTGGTTAATGCCCTTCGAAACCGTTCGCAGGGCGTCGATGTCCAGGCCGGAGTCTGTTTCGTCCAGAATGGCGAGCGTCGGCTCCAGGACAGCCATCTGAAGAATCTCGCTGCGCTTCTTCTCGCCGCCGGAAAAGCCTGCGTTGACGTATCGGGTAGCGAATGCGCGATCCATGCCTAAGGCGTCCATCTTGTTGTTGACCATTTGCCTGAACTCAACCAGCGGCATCTCTTCGCCACGATGGGCGTTCACCATCTGCCTCAAGAAGTTGATCAGAGTGACCCCCGCTATCTCCACCGGATACTGGGACGCGAGGAAGATGCCGGCCAGGGAACGCTTATCCGGAAGCATTGCTGTAATGTCCTCGCCCCTGAAGAGCACCCGCCCGCCCGTCACGATATAGCGAGGATTGCCCATCAACGTATTGGCAAGCGTGCTCTTCCCGGAGCCGTTGGGGCCCATGACGGCGTTGACCTTGCCCGTGGGAATCTCTAAGTTGACGCCCTTGAGGATTTCCTTGCCGTCAATTGCAACATGGAGGTCCTCAACGACCATAGCGGCATTCCCGTTCTGCGTGGACACTGACTAACGCCCCCTGAGAGTGTGGATGATGTTGCTAAGTAAAAAGGCGCACGTTTCCGCCGCGCCGTCCCTATCGCCGATTGACTGTTCCCATTCTACGGAATAGCCCTTCCGCCTGACAAGCGGACGGAGGGGGGCCGGGTGGGCGCTATTTCGCCTGCGCTGGGCGTCATCCCCCAGTGACGCTGCCGTGTGCGCCGTTATAGCGGTATTATTCGGCCGGTCAGTGCAGGATTTGTGACAGAAAGAGCTTCGCTCGGTCGCTCTCCGGATTCGTGAAGAACTCGCTTGGCGAGCCCTCCTCCGCGATCGAGCCCTCGTCGAGCATGATCACACGATCCGCCACCCCCCGTGCGAACCCCATCTCATGGGTGACGCAGACCATCGTCATACCGTCCGCCGCAAGCTCGCCCATGACCTTGAGGACCTCGTTGATCATCTCGGGGTCAAGGGCGGAGGTGGGCTCATCGAACAACATCAGCCTCGGATTCATCGCCAGAGCACGAGCTATGGCCACGCGTTGCTGCTGGCCGCCCGATAGCTGGCCAGGGAATTTGTCGGCCTGTTCCGGTATGCCCACGCGCTCCAGCAGTTGGTAGGCCAGAGCCTCCGCGTCCCTTTGGGGCAAGTGGCGCACTTTCTGCGGCGCAAGTGTGATGTTGCGCAGGACGGTCAGGTGGGGGAAGAGGTTGAACTGCTGGAAGACCATGCCCGTCTCCGTGCGGATTTTGGCGAGTGTCCGGATATCGTCCGTGATTTCCATCCCGTCCACGACGATGCGTCCGGAGTCGTGGCGCTCCAGCTGGTTGATTGTGCGGAGGATCGTCGACTTCCCGGACCCCGAGGGGCCGATGATGACGACAACTTCTCCCTCCGCGATGGACAGGTTGATGTCATTTAGCGCGGTGAAGCTGCCGAATCGCTTGGTCACGTTCTCCATATGAACCATTTCGTAGTCGCTGATCTTCGTCATGGTTGCGATCCTCCCTTTACGTGCTTCTACCGTTCACCGACACCCAGCCTTGATTCCGCTGTGTCGCCGAGCTTGGACAGGAGGTAGGACACCACCCAGTAGATTAGCGCCACAATGATGTAGATCTCGAAGAATGCGCCTTCGGCGATGTCTGTTTGGCCTCCCAGGATCTTCTTGGACTTTTCCAGGGTGTTGACCAGCGAGATTGCCGCCAACAGCGCAGTGTCCTTCCACAATGCGATGAATCGGCCGATGATGGCCGGGATAACCGCCCGGATCGCCTGCGGCAGGATGATGTACACGTACATCTGAAGCGATGACAGCCCGGTGGCTTGCGCGGCCTCAATTTGTCCCCGCGGCACGGACTGCAGTCCGCCTCTGACGACCTCCGCAATGTAGGCCCCGCCGAAGAACGCAAACACGAACATAACCCGATATACGAGGTCAATGCTGCTGAATGCCTCTCCCAGAGGCCCCAACTCGTCCTGTAGGAATGTCGCGAAGAGGAGCCATACGAGGAGCGGCGCGGCTCGGATCACTTCAATGTAGGCGACCGAGGATACCCGGATGGCGACATAGGGTGATATCCGCCCCAGAGCCAATGCCAGCCCAATGAAGAAGGAGAAGAATCCGCCAACCGTGAAGACAAGGACGTCAAGGAAAGCGCTCTCCCAGTGGTTGGTGGAGACGCCAATCTGGAGGAGCGCGATGGCGGGAATTATCAACACCCACAACGCACCCACGCCCTGCAGCAGAATTGGGCTGCTCCGCCATTTCGCTAGCCGCCTGCCAGCCACGGTTCCCCCGGCCAGCGTGGCGAACACGCCCGCCAACAGAAACCACGTCGCGCCAAATGGCACGGCGAGCCCGAGTGATAGCGCATACAACCAAGAAGGCGCCCACCCGCCATCCATCACAAGCACTCTATTGATGCCGCTGATGTTGGTTGTCTGACCGGCCGCCGACTCGATGACCTCCGTAAACTGGCGCTCCTCTATCCGCACCTCCGTTCCGATTCCGAATGTCAGGATAATGGTCGCCACGACGCCAACGACGATCAGGTACGGACGCAGGCGCCCGGCCCAGATGCCGTATGTCAGGGCAACCAGGCTTGCCACAAGGAAAACGGCGATCCAGATGCGCGCCGTTTCGTCGGCGGGGTAGCTGCCAATGAAGAAGAGTCTGCGGTTCAGCGCCACGAGGCCCCAGTTGGCCTGGAACAGCACGTATCGGACAGCCAACGCCAGAATGATCCCTGCCGCGCCCAGCGAAACCAGGGTGAGAGCCGTGTTGGCTCGGCTGTTGAAAAGGTTGGCCTTTGCCCACGCGACGCGATCGGCGATGGCGTCCCTCTGTATGGCGGCTACATTCATTTCAGCTGCGTGTTCCGGTTAATCGTGTTCATGATCGTTGTGATGATCAAGTTGGTCACAATGAAGACGATGAAAATGAAGATGTATGTCTGCAACAGGTTCCCTGCGTTATTGACGATGCGGTTGGAGATCAATACGATCTCGCCGTAGGCGATCACGTGCGCCAGCGTGGAGTCCTTGTTGGTGTTCTGATATTCGTTGTTGAGGGACGGGATCATCGTTCGTAGCGCCTGCGGCAAAACGATGAGCGTGAATCGCTGATACGCCGTGAACCCCAGCGATGCGGACGCCTCTACCTGGCCGTGCGGGACTGCCTGGATAGACCCGCGCACGATCTCCGCGATGAAGGCGCTGAAGTACAACGTCAGAGATACCAACGCGCTGATGTACCCCAGTCCCAACTGGGTACCCTTGGCGTACGCGAAAAACCCGGCATCGGATTGGACTATTTCCGGCAGAGTTGGCTTCATCGGAAACGCCAGGACAACGAAGGAGACGACCGCCAGCGTCAGGAAGATTCCCACCGCCCAGGTGTTGGCACGCGTTGTGCGCCCGGTGAGCTCTTCCTCCCGTTCACGCCTCCTGCGCACCCAGAACGCGATGGCCCCGGCCATTGCCAAAGCAATGGGCCACAGCCACCAATATGCATGTGCGCCTTCAAGCCACGGAACGGCGACTCCGCGGTTGCTGATGTATAGGAATCCGTTAATGCCCGTACGCGACTCTATCTGAGGCAGAGACCGGAAAACACCAAAGGCAAAGAAGAACATGATGAGCAACAGGGGGAGATTTCGAAAAGTATCGACGTAGGTTCGCCCGAGCCGCTTAAGGACGGGGTTGGTGGACAACTGGGCTACGCCCACCAGAAGTCCCAGGAACGAGGACATGGCTATGGCAAAGACGACAACCGCGATCGTATTCCCTGCGCCCTTGAGCATGCCGAGCCATCGCGGGTCGCTGGCCTCAACCTCCAGCGCGGCAAAGATGGAGCTGCGGTCCGGGCTTCCGTAGGGACCGGTGATGAACCGGAAATCAAACAGGTTGGAGAAGATCGAATAGACCAAATAGACGGCAACGACTGCCGCAGCTACGCCAACGACAATATTGATCAGCCTGGCGCGAGACCCCTCGCGGTACCAGATGTTGCTGGCGAATTGCTTCATCAGATCGGGGGCAATAAATTGAGGCGCATGGCCCGTTTTGTGCGGGCCATGCGCCTTTGCGTCATTCTGGTTTCAGGCTACCTCATTGGCGGGGCGTATATCAGACCGCCATCGGTGTATGAAGCGTTTGGAGAGCCGGCGCGCGTCAGGCCAACGGCCTCCAGCGTCCTTTCATAAGCCTCGCCGTAGTTTCCTACCTGCTTGATCACGGCCTGCATGAACGTACCTTCAATCTTGCCATGGCCAACGCCAAGGTTGCTTGGCGCGCCGCCATCGAAGCCGACCCCAAGGAGCCGGGCGACGGTGTTATTCGGCGGGCTGGCTGCCATCTGGTCCACGTTCTGGGAGGTGACGCCCTGCTCCTCTGCGATGATCATGCCGTTGACTACCCAGCGGACCACATCTTCCCATTCGGAGTCGTAGTCGCGGACGCTCGGGCCCAAAGGCTCCTTGGAAAGGGTCTCCGGCAGAACGACGGCATCAAGGTTCTCGTCGGACTTCAAGGTGAATTGATGGCCGCCCAATTGCGACTTGTCTGAGGACCAAGCGTCACACTGGCCGCCAATGAACGAACCGCGGATGGCAGCGTTGTCCTGCAGGGTCAACTCAGAGTATGTCAGGCCGTTTTCCGCGAAGTAGTCGGACACCGCGCCTTGCGTGCTCGTGCCGTCCAGGATGCAGATAGTGGCGCCGGCAAGGTCATTCACGCTGGCAACGCCGGAATCAGCCTTCACCATGATGCCGGCGCCGTCATAGAACGTCGTCGGCGCGAACGCCACATTCAGGTCGGCGTCACGGCTGGCAGTCCATGTAGTCGTGCGAATCAGCACGTCGATTTCACTGGCCGACAGCAGCTCGAACCGGTTGGCGGACGTGGCCTCCTTGAACTCGACGGCCGTTGCGTCGCCAAAAACGGCTGCGGCGAGCGCGCGGCAGTATTCAACGTCATTCCCATCGGCAGTGCCGTCCGGATTCAGGACGCCGAAGCCTGGTGTATCAGCCTTGATGCCGCAGACCAGATTTCCACGGTCCAGAATCACACCAAGCGTGTCTTCCCGCGGATCCCCCGCATCTTCGGTAGTGCAGGCTGCGAAAACCGTCACGCCTGCGACAATCGTGAAGATGACCAGTAACAACCGGCTCATCATCTGTTTCCTCCACAAAAGAACCATAATCTTGCACTCGCACGCGGCACGCCGCCACGCTTTCGTACCTTCGCGGTAGTATGCCACGCGCCCAAGATGCCCCGCAAGCAACGACATAACGAAGCGCCGTGAAAGTTGACGTCAATAAGGAAAGGATCTGGCGCTCGGGCGCATGCCAGAAAAGGGGGAAGGGGAGTCCTGCCGGTGATACGCGGTACTCGGCAGGCCGGCTGTCCACATCTCCGCTCTGAGGGCCATCAACCAGGGGCGTGGAGGAGCGGCGCTGCCTGATGAGGTTGATAGACGGGCGCGCTAGAGCGGGTTTAGAGTACTGCATGGCTTTCCACGACCACCGGCGGCAGTACCGTCGAGATGTTGCAGCCTTGCGCATTATGTCAGTTCGGGACTTTATGAAAGGTGATGACCACCTAAGGGACAATGGTTGGCTGTTCTGACCACGCTTTGCTAGTTCCCACAACAGACCAAACCGCTGTAGGGTGTGTTCTTGACCGTCGCCGTGAGAGAAACCGCAAATTTCTGATGGAGGGGATGATTGCTCCAGACCGGGTAGCGTGTAGGCCGGAGCACCTAGTATGGACGAACAAGAATATCAGATAGAGGTCGGCAATCTCTGGAAGATCTTTGGTCGCCGTCCTGAGCGGGCACTTGACCCTGACCAAGTGGAAAAGTCCCGGACGGAGATACAGGAAGAACTGGGTCTCGTCGTTGCCTTGCGTGATGTCTCATTCACGATAGATCAGGGGCAGGTTTACGTCATCATGGGGCTCTCCGGCAGCGGGAAATCGACCCTAGCCCGCACGCTGATCAGGCTTATTGAGCCAAGCAGCGGTCGCATCTCTTTCAACGGGCAAGACATCCTGCAGTACTCATCGCAGGAATTGGGCGAGTTCCGTCGCACGACAACGGCGATGGTGTTCCAGAATTACGCGCTGCTTCCACATCGTCGCGTTCTGGAGAACGTCGCGTTTGGCCTGGAAGTTCAGGGCATAGAGAAGGAGGAGCGGCTACGCGTGGCTGAGGAGGTGATTGAGACTGTCGGCCTCAACGGGTGGGAGCAATATTATCCGCGTGAGATGAGCGGGGGGATGCAGCAGCGCGTCGGCCTCGCACGGGCGCTTGCGGTGAACCCGTCCGTCTTGATCATGGATGAGCCGTTCAGCGGCCTGGATCCCCTCATACGCCGACAGATGCAAGACGAATTGCTCTCAATACAGGCCAACTTGCACAAGACGATCGTGTTCATCACTCATGACCTCAATGAGGCCCTCAAGCTGGGCAACCGCATCGCCATCATGCGAGACGGCGTCATCATCCAGGAAGGCTCGCCGGAGGAAATTGTCGCGCTGCCAAGCGATGACTACGTCTCAGAGTTCGTCCGCGATGTGTCGACGACTCGGCTTATACAGGCGCGGGCAATCATGCGCGACCCCGAGGACGTGGTTAATGTGCGCCAGGGCCCGCGTGCGGCGATTCACTTGATGGAAAGCATGCGTCTCGATTCCCTATTCCTTACCGACAACGACTCCAGGTTGCAGGGGATCCTCACGAGGGACGAGGCGGAGGTCCTCGCCAGACAGCGCAAGGAAACGCTGGAGGATGCGCGGTTCCTGCCTCCTGTTGTCGTCGATCCGGATACGACGCTTGAGGAGATCCTTCCACTCATCGAACAGTCAATGCGTCCTGTAGCGGTTGTGGGCGATAACGGCGCTTTCCTCGGCCAAATTCGCCGCAGCGAATTGCTGACCGGCGCTCCCGCCGGCGTACAAGTAGGGGAAGAACATGACCGCCACTGAAGAAGTCACACAGCCACAAACTTCGGACACCTCGGGAATCTCTAGCCGGACTCAAGCCAACGTCGCGCTACGACACCCCTGGCTGATGGGCTTCGCAGTTGTCGCGGTTGTCCTGGTCGCCTGCCTGGCCATCTGGGGCTCGAATATGGAGTTCCCCACGACTGTTTCGCGTAACCTGTCAAACGATGGCTCAGTGATGCTGACAAGGTCCGTCCGAGAAGTTGTGGCGGACAGGATCGACGGCACGATTGAGTGGCTGACACAAACGGCGTCGTGGGCCTTTGACGGCATGAGCACAGGAGTGACATACGCGCTCGTCTACATTGAGAGAGTCCTGGCGTGGATTCCCTGGCCCGCTATCGTTGCCGCCCTGGGTCTGCTGGCGTTTGCGGTGGGGCGCTGGCCACTCCTGGCCTTTACGGCGCTGGCCCTCTTGTTTATTGGGTTCATGGATCTTTGGGAAAACACGATGGACACCGTTGCGCTCATGGTTGTCGCGGTTGCAATCTCGGTTTCTATCGGCCTCCCCGTGGGTATTCTTGGCTCCCGGAGCGAACTGGCAGATCGCCTGATGAGACCGATTCTGGATGGCATGCAGACGATGCCCAGCTTCGTGTATCTGCTGCCCGGAATCCTGTTCTTCGGCTTGGGAAAACCGGCGGGCATCTTCGCCACGATCCTCTATGCCGCGCCACCGGTGATCCGCCTGACAAATCTTGGAATCCGACAAGTCTCCCCGGATGTCGTTGAGGCGGCGCGTGCATTCGGATCGTCACCATGGCAGATACTCGCAAAGGTGCAGGTCCCGATGGCGCTGCCAACGATCATGGCCGGCATTAACCAGACAACCATGATGGCGCTTGCAATGGTGACGATCGCCAGCCTTGTGGCCGCAGGCGGTCTGGGGGACAACGTGAATCGCGCCCTACAGCGCAATGAGCCGGGCAACGGCCTCATTGCCGGTCTTGCAATCGTGTTCCTCGCAATCATCATCGACCGCCTGACTCAGGCTGTCGCCGCCCGCAGAACTGAAGCGATGACAGCCGGGTAAGCGCCCACGACCATTTGGTTCTGTCATCAATTGTTGAGATGCGCTATTATTGAGGACAATGTAGGGGAGGGAGACTCAAATGAGAAAACTGACAGTGCTTGTTCTCGCCATTTCCGTGTTGGCGGTGTCGGCGGTTGTGGGTTGCGGGGGAGGCGAAGACGAAATAGAACCTACGGTCGAGGCGCCTAAAGAGACTATTGTCTTTAGTGATCTGAACTGGTCGAGCGCCCAGATACAGAACCGCATTGCCCAATACATCGTCGAAGAGGGGTATGGATACCCAACGGGCGTCGTATTTGGCGCAACTCTTCCTCTGTTGCAGGGCCTGCGCCGCGGCGATACACATGTAACGATGGAGATATGGCTGCCCAACCAGGAAGGCGCGTGGGTGGAGGCGCTGGAAGCCGGGGAAATCCTCCAGGTTGGTCATAGCCTTGGCGAGGACTGGCAGTCCACATTCGTGATCCCGGCGTATCTGCAGGAGCAGTACCCTGAACTGGATAGCGTCGAGGATCTCAAAGAGGAGCGGTTCAAGGAACTATTCGCGACAGCCGAGACCGGTGGCAAGGCGCGCCTAGTGGGCTGCGTAATCGGCTGGGCATGTGAGGCTGTCAATGCTGCGCAAGTCGAGGCCTACGGACTGTCAGATCACGTTGAGCTTGTGCATCCCGGTGATAGCGCTTCCGCGAATGCGGACTTCTATGGCGCTTATGAGCGAAGCGAGCCGTGGCTCGGCTACCAGTGGGGCACAAACGATGCCGCTCTACTCAATGACGTCGTGGCTCTTGAAGAGCCTGCGTTCACACAGGAATGCTGGGACACGAACATGGGCTGCGGTTTTCGGAACGCCGAGATCGTTATCGCCGTGCGCACGGACGTGGCAGAGCGCGCCCCCGAGGTCATCGACATGTTCCGTGCCTGGACGTTCAATATCGAGCGTTTCTCAAGTGTCGTGGCATGGCAGCAGGACAATCCTGATGCAGATGTCGCCGACTCTGCTCTCTGGTGGCTCACGAACAACGAGGACGTTTGGAGCGAATGGGTGACGGATGATGCCGCGGAGGCGGTTCGTACGGCCCTGAACGCCGGCGAGACACCAGACGGCTGGCCCATCGAATAGGCGCACCTTTCGGCTTGTGATGCCGGTCACATGCGGACCGGCATCACAAGTTGCTGTATGGTGCTCTCCGCTCAACGCGGCGCTCTACAGCCTCGCAGGGTGGGGGAGGAAAGGCGGTTGATCCATGGGCAGCGTCGACTATTCACGATTTTGGACGGTGCCGCAGAGGCCTGTACCCACTTGGCAGGAAGAGGTCTTTCGCTATGACTTCGGCGGGGCAAACCCGGGGCCGGATGTCATGCCCATCGAGGATCTGGCCGAGGCTGCTCGGGCAGTGATCACTGAGGAGAAAACCCTCATCGCTCGCTACCCGCCCACGTACGGACCCGTCAGAACCCGCGAGATTATCCTCCATAAGATGGCAGCGCATCGCGGCATCACGTGGCCAACCACCCAGGAAGTCCTGACCACCAACGGTTCCGCCCAGGGAATTACTCTCTCCCTGGAAACCCTCACGAACCCCGGCGACGCCATCATAACGGACCGCTTCTTCTACCAGGGGGCCGTGCGCACTTTTGTGTCCCGCGGTCTTCGCATTCTTACGGTGGACCGCGACGATGACGGGATGCGGATGGATTTGCTGGAAGAACAGCTGGAAGCTCTCCGAGCGAAGGGCGTAACTCCCAAGTTCATCTACACAATTCCAAGCCCGCAGAACCCGGACGGCTCCATCATGCCGCTGGCGCACCGGCAACGAATGCTAGCTCTCGCGGAGCAGTACGACACTCTGATCCTGGAGGACGACTGCTACGTGGATCAGATGCTGGACGTCGATGAGATGCCGCCTGCAATCGCTTCCCTGGACGGAGGGGCGGATCGCGTCATCTACATCGCAACATTCTCAAAGATCATCACCCCTGGCGTCCGCGTTGCGTGGGTAACGGCGGATAGGCAGCTTCTGGAGCGGATGGCGGGGTACAAGCAGGACGTGGGGAATGACTACCTCTCCGGCCTGATTGTCGCGAAATACCTGGAAGATCACCTCGACTCCCGCATCAGCCACCTGAATATGCGAATGCGACAGAAGAGAGACACGATGGTGGCGGCGCTGGGCGAGAACTTTGGGCCGCTCGTGTCCATGACTGTGCCCAAGGCGGGGATGTTTGTGTGGGCGGAGTTCCCTGAGCAAACGGACATGCAGAGGCTGGAGCCGATAACGCAGGAACAGGGAGTCCGCTACCTCGGCGGCCCCCAGTTCTCACCGATCGGGGAGGGGACTCGCCGCGCGCGTTTCAATTACAGCTTCCCTACGCCGGAGGAGATTCAGGAGGGCATAGGCCTGCTGGCCAAAGTGATGCGCTCAGAGGACGCTCTCCCCGACTAGGGAAAGGGCCGCGCAGCAAGCGTGGCTAGTCGATGGGCCACCGCGAGGGGAAAGACGTTCCCGTGCGCTCCAGCATTGATTCTCCGTGGCGCTGTACTTTCTGAATCAGGTCCCATTCGTCCACATAGAGCGGGACGCCGCCTTCAACCACGATGCGGCCATCCACGATGACGGTGTCTACGCTTCGACCGTCTGCGTTGTAGACCAGGGTATTGACGGGGTTAAAGAGGGTGCGCCACTCCGCCCGTCGCGTATCAAACAGAACGAGGTCCGCTCGCTTTCCGACCTCAATTGAACCGATTTCGTCGGCGAGACCAAGGGCCTGCGCTCCGCCGATTGTCGCCATCTCAAGCGCTGATTCCGCCGGAACCATGCGCGTGTCCCTCCTGGCGTCCTTGAACAGGATGGCGATGAGATACATGGAGCGCATCGTTTCGATGAGGTTTGAGTTGTTGCCTGCGTCCGTGCCCAGGCCCAGCGTGACGCCGCTTCGCAACATCTCCGGCGCCATGCCCTGCTGCGTCAGGCCTGATCCCATCTTTGTGGCTGCCGTCGGGCAGATGATGCCTGCCGTCCGCATGCGCGCCATGGACGCGACCTCTTTGTCATCAAGACCAATCACATGGGACAGGACGACATTCCCGTCCAGTAGACCCTGGTCCTCAAGCCACATGGTCGGGCGGACGCCGTAGCGATCAAGAAACTGGCGGACCGTGCCCGGCCCATTGGCGTGGTGCAGGGTGATCCGCGTCCCGAGAGAATCGGCCACGCCTTTGAGTTCCTTGAGCAACTCCGGCGAGGAATAGTCCGCGGAGAAGGGCATCGCCCAGGCCCGCACGCGGCCGTTCAATTGACCGTCGTATTTCTGTATGGTCTCGGCTGTCAGATCAACGGCAGCTCCAGTGGAATAGACGGGCAGATTAAGGGGATTTGTCTGATCTGTCACCTGGCGGCCCACGATGATTCGGCAGCCTGACAGTTCATAGGCATCCATGCAGACGTCGAGGAATCTTGTGCTGCCGGGGTCTACGAATGTCGTTGTGCCTCCCTTAAGAAGCTCTGTGATCCCCAGCAGAGTCGTATCGTGCTCTTCCTCTTCCGTCATGGAGCTTTGCAGAGCGAAAACGTTAGTCAGGTAGTCGCGCGGGCTAAGGTCATCGGGGAAGATGCCTCTAGTCGCGTGGGCGTAGGAAATGTGCATGTGGCCATTGACGAAGCCGGGTGTGATCACCTTGTCCTGCGCGTCAATCACGCGATCCGCGGCGACCGATTCGAGCTCGCTATTCTTTCCCACCTGGGTTATGCGGTCGTCTTCAATCAGAAGCGCCCCATCGCTGATGATGCGGCGCCCCGGATTCATCGTCACGATGAATTGCGCGTTCGTGATCTTAGTCGTCGGCATGTCTTGGAGTCCGTCCTGCGCCTCAGGCGCCGTTTCTGGCCTGAAAGTCGTCCCGTGCCGCCTGCAAGAATGCTTCGTCTGTCAGGGCGTCGAATGCCGTTAACGCCAGCGACTTTGCGACGCCGATGGCGCTCTTATGCGCTAGGTCCGAAATGGCCGCCTGCGTCATCTCGATGGAATGTCCGGGGATCTGCGTTTCGCTGACCGCAAAGCTGACCGCAAACGAGGGAACTCGCTGACTCACATTGCCGAAATCGGTTGAGGCGCCGCCCCGCGAACCGGGCCGCGGATCATGCACGGTCATGCCGACTGCTTCCGCATGGCGCCGGGCCGCCCGGGCCAGCGGCTCATTGGGGCGGACATTCTCGTACATGGGGTGGGCGTCATCAACCTCAAGCGTGGCGCCCGTTAGAGTGGCCGCTCCCTCCGCCACCTGGCGCACGCGCTCGACGACCTCTTCCAAGTAATCGCGGTCACGGGAGCGCAGCATGAAATTGGCTGCTGCAAAGTCGGGCACGATATTCGGCGCACGCCCCCCGTCCGTGATGACGCCATGAATGCGCACGTCCTCCCGCATGTGTTGGCGCATCGCGTCAATTCCTGTAAAGAGGTGGATAACGGAGTTGAGAGCATTGATGCCATGGTGTGGAGAGACGGCCGCGTGCGCCGCTCTGCCGTGATAGGCGTAACGGAATCCAACCATCGCAAGGCTCCAACTCTCCTCAACGGGAATGGAGTTTGGGATGACCGTTCGGTTGGAAGCGGGGTGAGACGAAAGCGCAATATCAACGTCGGCGAATGCGCCAGCGTCTATCATGCGAATTTTGCCGCCGCCGCCCTCCTCCGCAGGAGTGCCCAACAGGACTATGCGTCCCGGCACATCCGCCATCACGTCCTTGAGGGCCAGCGCGGCGCCGATGTTTGAGATCGCAATGAGGTTGTGCCCGCAGCCGTGCCCGATCTCAGGAAGGGCATCATACTCCGCCAGGAAAGCCACGGTTGGTCCCGGCCCTGCGCCGCCGTTCAGCGTGGAGCGAAAAGCCGTTTCGACCCCACCGGCGCCTCGTTCCGTCTGAAAACCGTGTCGCTCCATGACGTCCGCAAGGAGCGCTGATGAGTATCGCTCCTCATAGTTGAGTTCAGGGTGTGCGTGAACGTCCCGGCTGATGCCGATCAGCTCATCCCGCAGCGCGTCAACGGCGTTCGAAATAATCGCGGCGCGCTCGCTTTGCATTGTGTCAGGCGTTGTCACTATTCCCCCTCTGCGTTCTTGTTCCGGATTGCCGCTCAGTGCGCAGCCTCAATGGCGCTTACCTTGCTCAGGCGTCGCGCGTGCCGTTCCTCACCCGTAAAGGCGGCCCCTAGATAGGCCGTAACGATGACCTTTGCTAACGAGGAGCCCACTACTCGTGTCCCAAGCGTAAGCACGTTCATGTCGTCGTGCTCAACGCCCTGCCGGGCGGAGTACGCATCGTGACACACAGCAGCCCGGATGCCGACTACCTTATTGGCTGCGATGCTGGCTCCAACGCCGCTGCCGCACAGGATGATGCCCCGGTCTGCGTCGCCAAGCAGGATGGCCTGCGCAACAGCGAGCGCAAAGTCCGGGTAGTCATCATCCGGCTGAATCTCATGCGCCCCAATATCCACTATGTCATTGCCGCTTGCCAGAATGTGCTGTGCAATGGTGGCTTTCAGGGGAAAACCGGCGTGATCGGCCCCGAGCGCAATGTTCATTCCAATTCCTCTTTCTTGCCGTTAGCCCAGCCATGTCGACGCGATGTCCGGGGCCAGGCGTCCCAGCCAGGCGAAGCCAATCATCTTGATGATGGTCGCAACAGTGACGTAGATAAAGAAGGGTACTATCGGAAAGCGGGAAACACCGGCGATGGCGCTCAACGCATCGCCGGGGACGAACGGAATGAGGTTCCCCATAAAGAGCAGCACTGCGCCCCAGCGACTGTTGAAGAGCGCTGTCAACCGCATCTTTATCTTGTTCTCTTCGCTCATCGCATCCCGGCCAACCACGCCGGCCAGATACGCTGTGCCGGCGCCAAGCCCGCCGGCAATGCCCGTTACGACGCCGAGTCGCCACGGATCAATGATCTCCGCCATGCCGAGGATGATCAGCAGGCCCGGAGCTGGAAGGATAACCGTTGCGCTGGACGTCAAATTGATGATGAAGGCCCCGATAAGGCCGAACTGTGCAACGCGTTGCTCATCGGTTCCGAGGAACGCGACAAACAGGCCGCCCGCCACAAGGAAAGTGCCGAAAAAGAGCCCGCTTAGAGCCAGCTTCATTTGAAGGGTCAGGCTGACCCGGGAGGGGCTGAAGCGACTAAGGCGGTCCCGGAACTCCTCCGCTTCCTCTGGACGACGCAAGCCCGCGCGGCCTCGCCGACGCCCCGCCGTACGAGGCGGCGATCTCTTGTTTGGATCCATTTGCGGCGCGTCTGGGGCTCGCCTGGTGACCGGTGAGCGTCCAGTCCAACGTGTGGTCATGGCTTTGCAGTTCTCCCGATTCCTCAATTGCCGGGGCGGCGCTGACTACGGCCGATCATTCCCCGTGCTTCCCATTCTATCGCCTATGCCCTCCGGCCAAGGGAGCTTTGCCAACGTCTGTGACCGATCCGCCGATGTCACAAGCGGAATGTCTCATCCAGTTTGTCCTGCAGGCGCGTTGGTTCCACGTGAAACGTCGATCGGAGAACATCCGGGTCCGTGCGATTGTCCATGGTCAGCTGCCGTAACTCCGACGCAGTGACCATGGCCTCTTTGCCAATCATGCGGGGCAGGGATGCGCCCGCTAGCAGCAAGGGAGAGGGCAAAGGAAGGATGATGCGCTTCAGCCTCAGGTGGCGCATGGCCTGCCGAACTAGATCTGAGTAGCCCCAGGCGTCCGGGCCTCCAAGCACATACAGCCGGCCGACTGTGCCGTTATCGTGCAGCGTCGCCACGATGCTATCAGCGATGTCATCACGCCACAGCGGTTGAAACATCCCGTTCTTGCGTGGGACAAACGCAAATGGAGCGGTCTGTTTGAGGCTCCTCGCCATCCGGTCAAACATGCTTCCGCGAACGCCAAAGATGACGGAAGGCCGGACAATGGTCCATTCGAGGTCGGAAGATTCTGTTTCTCTCTCCGCGAGGCCCCTGGCCCGTGTGAAGGCGTCGATTGAATTGGGATCCGCGCCGAACCCTGTGACGTGGATAAGCCTGCGAACCCCGGCCCTTCGCGCTGCGTCAATTACGGCAATCGTTCCTTCGCGGAAGACGCCATCGAAGGTCTGTGTCCGTCCTGACTGGCGGAGGATGCCCGCGAGATGCACGATTGCGTCCACGCCGTTCAGGGCGGCTGCAAGGGCGGCCCGATCACGGATGTCGCCGTCAAAGGGCAGGATAACGGGCGAAAGACCGGCTTCCGTTGCCCTCCGCGAGAAGACACGCACGGCAAGGCCTTCGTTCGCCAGACGATTTGCCAGAATGGAGCCAAGAGCGCCCGTCCCGCCTGTCACAAGTACGGTAAAATGGGAGTCAGTGTGGGGAGAGTCGGCGCCGTGGCGGCCGAAGGCGGACATTTACCAAGTATAAGCGTCCACTGAGGGCGGATAGATGGAACCCAAATGAGGGGAGACACATAGACTGATGTCATTTATTCCGGCTCTTGGGCGCACGATCTCAACGTCGCTGCGCCCATCAGTCAAGGCCCTTGCGGTACTTGTCGTCCTCGTGGCCGCTGTCTCCCTGGGAGTCGCCGCGTGCGACTCTGCGCCGCCTCCGATAGTCACTGCAATTCCAACGTACACGCCCCTGCCTACTGATACACCGACGCCGATGCCAGGTCCAACGGTTACGCCCCTGCCAACCGCAAGTCCGCGGCCAACAGTCATGCCTGCGACGCCTCTGCCTGCCACGCCAACGCCCACGGCAACGCCGCGGCCCGTCTTTAGCCTTGAAGAAGTGCGTCAGATGGCTGAACCGGCCACCGTACGCATCATGACCCGAAACGCTCTGGGCTCGGGATTCCTTCAGGGCACGGGATTCGTGATTAGTCCCGATGGATTCATCATGACGACCTCCGACCTTATTCCACTTTCCGTGACGGAGGTTGACCTCATCCATCCGGCTGCCGGCGCCTTCACTGGAGTCGTCGTTGGCCGGGATGAATTCAGGGACATCGCGATTGTACGAATCGAAGTTGAAGAAGACCTACTGCCCCTCACATTCAAGGATCCGCCGATTGTCCCGATTGGTGAGAACGCGTTTGCTGTTGGCTACGATGGCACAGCGGCTGGAGGATCAGGAGCGGCAGCCATTCCAGGCAATGTGTCGTTTTCGCGTGATTACGAAGACGCTCAGTACTTCCTTGTGAATTCTTCCTACAGCGCAGGCTTCTCCGGGGCACCCGTGCTTGACCAGAATCTTAAGGTGCTCGGCATGGTTTCCCTGCGCAACCAGACCGTAGCCCCCGGGGCTTCGCTGGGGTCCGGAATATTCGTTTCAGTTGCCTCTCTGACCACCAATATTGAAAAGCTCAAGCGGGGCTCACAGATCTTTTACCCGCATACGCCGAAGCCTCCCGGACCGATCCCCCCGATCCCTCCGTTTCCCAGAATATTTAATGGGCGGGCTTTCGTTGACGGCGTACCAGTAGCAGTTGGCGCGACCATACAGGCGCGTGTTGCCGGATACATTACACCCATTATAGAGGTTGAGTTCGAAGGATTTTATCCTAACCTTCACGTCAACCCTCCGACTGAGCAAGGGTACGTTGGCATGACAATCTACTTTTACGTCGATGGATTTCTGGCTAATGAGACGTTTGTCCATGAGATCTCCGGTAGAGACCCAATCGTAATGATGACCCTTACCGCCGATACGACCGAAGCAGAGATGACCGCGGCCGAGACAACCGCCGCCGATACGACCTGAATCCCCAGCCCTCGCGCGGCGCTCTTTACGACTTACGGATCAGCCCCATGATTGTCCGACTGACCGGCGGGCACAACGCCGAATCGGCTGAAACGCGCCTATCGGGTCTGGTCATTAATGGCCGCATTGCGCTTGATGCCGGCAGCCTGACGCGCTCCCTGTCCATTGATGAATTGCACGGCATTCGCCACGTCTTTCTGACGCATCGCCACTATGACCACGTTCGGGACCTGCCTGCGCTGGCGTACGCGACCCCGACCGCCGGCACGCTTTACGTCTATGGCCTTGGAGATACTCTGCAAGCGCTCGGCGAACACCTGATGAATGACGTGATCTACTCCGCATACCAGGACAGGGAAAATCCCGACAGAACGCCCCGTGTTCAATTCAACGAGGTTGAGGCCGACCAACCAGTTTTGGTCGAAGACTGCCTCGTGACGCCCCGGGCAGCGCGCCACACGGCGCCGGCACTGGGCTTCCAGGTTGAATCCGGCGGCGTCCGCATCTTCTACACAGGCGATACAGGCCCGGGCTTTTCAGAGAGTCTTCTTGACGCCCCGCCCGATCTTCTGATCACCGAAGTAACTTACGGGAACGACGGGGAGGCCCAGGCTGCACGGAATGGCCACCTGACGCCGGCGTTGCTCCGAAATGAGATTGAGGCCTTGGTCGAGATATCCGGCTGGCGCCCCCGCATCGTCGTTGTTCATCGCAATCCGGCGCACGACCTTTACATTACCTCGCAGATACAGGCTCTGGCCGCCGAAACAGGCTGGGACATTGCCATTGGTCAGGCCGATATGGTCATAGAAGTCTAACGTGTTTCAGCCTGCCCACACGCCGCGCCGCCGCAGCCCGCTAATATGGGATCGGGGCGCCTGCTAAATATCCCGGAATGGGGCAGTGGCGTAGCCGTGGGGGGCATGGCATGACGGCCGGATTTCTCTACAGCCCGGAGCTGACGCGAAACATATTGCGCGAGGACCATGTCCTGCGGCCAATGCGGCTGAGACTGGTTTATGAACTGCTGCAAGCGTACGGCGTGTTTGAGCGACCGGACGCAATTGTGCTTGAGCCGCGTTTGGCTTCCGAACAAGACCTCATGACCTTCCATGGGCGCGACTACGTAGAATCCGTGCAGGCCTTTAGTCGCGGCGAGGACCTGTTTCGGCAACACCGATACGGGTTCAGCGACTGGGGCGACAATCCGATATCGGAAGGCATGTATGAAGCCGCTGCGCTCGCGGCGGGGGCTTCGCTGACGGGCGCGGAGGCCGTCTGGAGCGGCGAGGTGGACGCGGTATTCAACGCTGGCGGCGGCTACCATCATGCCGGGCCTGATTTCGCCTCGGGCTTCTGCGTTTTCAATGACGCGGTCAT
The DNA here is from genome assembly GCA_965237465.1 of Dehalococcoidia bacterium. Taxonomy (GTDB): domain Bacteria; phylum Chloroflexota; class Dehalococcoidia; order UBA6926; family UBA6926; genus VXMO01. The sequence goes on along the minus strand of OZ250138.1, from coordinate 1,015,028 downwards.
GGCCATATTGCGGTTCCTGTCGCTCGGCGCCGAGCGTATCGCGTACGTTGATATTGATGCTCATCACGGTGATGGCGTGCAGAATGCCTTCCTTTCAAGCAACCGAGTGCTGACGATCTCAGTCCATCAATCCGGCCGCACGCTCTTTCCCGGCACGGGTGATGTGGACGAAAACGGCGCTGACGCAGGGGAGGGCTACGCCGTTAATGTTCCGCTGGCCCCTGGCACGCACAATGAAGCCTACGCGTACGTCATTGAATCAGTGGTTGCGCCATTGGTTCGCGCTTTCAAGCCGGATGTCCTCGTGACACAACAAGGAATAGACACACACATAGATGACCCACTCACTCATCTTCGGTTGACCTTGACTGGGCACGCGAATGTTGTGGCGGAGCTTGGGAAACTCTCGCCGGGCCGGTGGCTTGCGCTCGGCGGCGGCGGCTATGACCTGTCAGCAGTCGCGCGCTGCTGGGCGATGGATTACGCTGTCATGGCCGGAGCGGAGTTGCCGGATACGATTCCGGCTTCATTTCAGGACGCCTACGGCATCAGGCAGCTCAACGACGCCGCTCCAGCTGCGCTTTCAGCCGCAGACGATAGCCGGGTGTGGGACGAGGCGCGAGAATCGGTGCGTCGTGTGCAGGAGTTGATATTTCCCAGGCATGGAATCGCGGTGTAGATTCAGTAACTCGCATCGTGATCATGGACCCAGGCGCGCCGGCGCTCGGCGCATGACCAGACCTTAATCGGAGGCCGGATAATCTTGACCACGTCAACAGACTCGCAGATAGCATTTGGGACCGACGGCTGGCGGGCGATCATCGCGGAGGAGTTTACATTCGCGAACGTCCGAATCTGCGCGCAGGGTGTCGCTCAATATCTCCAGAATGAGGGCACGACTCAGCAGGGGATCATCGTCGGGTATGACACGCGTTTTGGGTCTGATCGATTCGCCGCCGCCATTGCGGAGGTGCTCGCAGCCAACGGCGTGCCGGTCGCTCTTTGCGAGACCTTTGCGCCGACGCCAACCATCAGCTACAACGTCGTATCCCGAAAAGCCGCCGGCGCCATTATCGTCACGGCCAGCCACAACCCGCCGGAATGGAACGGATTCAAGTACAAGCCCGATTACGGCGGCTCCGCGTCGCCTGAGATTATCGATGCCGTCGAGAGTGAGATTCATGCCGCTGAGGCGGCCGGACCACCGCCAACAATGCCGCTGGATGAGGCGCGACGGGACGGCATTGTTTCGATGTTCGATCCACGTACGGCGTATGTTGAGCAGCTGCGGTCGCTGGTGGACGTCGAACGCATCAGATCGGCAGGCTTGCGGGTGGCGTTTGATCCGATGTACGGCGCCGGCATCGGCTATTTGCAGGAAGTGCTGGACGGCGGCGCAACCGAGATCATTCAGATTCACGGCGAGCAAAACCCCGCATTCCCGGGCATGCGGCAGCCGGAACCGATCTCTCACAACCTCGGACCGCTGCGCGAGACCGTCCTCAGGTCGCGGTTTTCTGTGGGACTTGCAACGGACGGAGACGCGGATCGGGTGGGTGGGATCGATGAGCTTGGCCGCTTCCTGACACCGCTGCAGTTCTTTGCGCTGCTGGCCTACTATTTGCTTGAGATTCGTGGGGAGCGCGGGCCGCTGGTGAAGTCGATTACAAGCTCCCGCATGATTGACGTTCTCGGCGATCTTTACGGTGTGCCGGTGTATGAGGAGCCCGTTGGATTCAAGTATGTGGGCCCCCGCATGATGGAGACGGATGCGCTCATCGGCGGCGAGGAGAGCGGCGGCTTCGGCTTCCGCGGTCATGTGCCGGAGAGGGACGGCGTGCTCTCAGCCCTCTACATCCTTGATGCCCTTGCGCGCACAGGATGGACGATGTCAGGCATGGTCAACCGGCTGTATGAGGCTGTCGGCCCGCATCACTACGATCGACTGGACCTCGAGTTTCCCGCAGCCCGGCGCGCAGAAGCGCTGGGGAGAGTGGCAGCCGGCCAGCCCAGTGAATTGGCCGGAATGGACGTCACCGATGTTTCCACGAGAGACGGCTTCCGGTTCATCCTCGAAGATGGGTCATGGCTGCTGATTCGATTTTCCGGCACAGAGCCGCTCATGCGGATCTACGCAGAAGCCCAGTCAATGGAACGAGTCCAGAAGATAATAGGGGCCGGCCGGGATCTGACTGGCATCTAACTCACTCGAGATTCTCAATCGAGCAGTATCGATCCGGGGTGGCCGGTGATCTGGGCTCTGCGCGCGTGGCCGGTTTTCGACATACGTCGGACCAACGAGACACTCTTGGCGTGACGCCTGACGGGGCGATCAACAAGAAAATGGACAGGGCCCACGCCTTCTGACGGCGGCTCTGTCCACTCGGTTAGCGCTTGGAATACTGCTGGCGCTTGCGGGCTCGGAAAAGGCCGTACTTCTTGCGTTCCTTCTCTCTCGCATCGCGTGTCAGGAATCCTGCCGCCTTCAGGACGCCTCGCATGTTGACGTCAAACTCGATAAGGGCCCTGGCGAGACCGTGCCGAATGGCTTCGGACTGTCCTGTAACACCGCCCCCTGAAACCTTGGCGCTGATAGCGAATCGCCTCAGTGTGTCCGTAGCTACCAGAGGCTGTAGAATAGCGCGGCGGTGAATCTCCAGCGGAAATCGCTCTTCTAGCGGTTTGCCGTCAACGACAAAGACTTGCGCGGCGCCCGGTGTTACGCGCACTCGCGCGACCGACCGCTTTCGCCGACCTGTTCCCTGGTAGAAGCGCTCTCCCGTCGTCATATACGTTCGTTTTCCTCCGTGCCGTTGGTGGGGCTATTACTGCTGCCGCTCGGCGGGGCCTCCGTCATCGTCATCCTCGGCGTCACTGCCGTTCTCTGTGGCCTTGGCATCACCAGCCTCGGCGTTAGTGTCCTCAGCGCCTTCCTCATCGGCCGCCTCAGCCACCGGCGGCGTTGTTGGCTCCGCAGTCTCGCTCTGGGCTTGAGCATCATCCGCGACGGTCTCCGCCGTGGTCGTCTCGACGTCCGGCGTTGCCGGTGATTCGTCGACTGTGGCCTCCGTTGCGGTTGTCGCGGTTGCCTCGGGCTCCGTGTCCGGGGACGCGGATGAGGCGGCCTGCCGCCTTCTGCGGCGGCTCGGGACTGCGATTGGCGCTGCTTCCGCGGCTTGAATTGCCTCGGTATGCGCGAGTCTGCGCTGACTTCCCTTGCCCTGGCCGGCGCGCACCTGTGCCTCGTGGGGATGCTCAGGGCCGACGTAAACGTGCAAACGGCGCATGATCTGGCGACCAAGAACGTTGTGCGGGATCATGCCCTTGACGGCCTTCTGGATAATGCGATCCGGGTGCGTCTCGCGCATCGTTGCCAGAGTGACCGCCCTGAGTCCGCCAGGATATTGCGAGTGGCGGTAGTAGGTCTTGTCCTTTTCCTTTTGGCCCGTTACGCGCACCTTTTCGGCGTTCACAACAATCACGTGGTCGCCGACGGACATATGCGTGGTGTACGTAGGCTTATCCTTGCCCCGCAAAGCGATTGCAATGCGTGTCGCCAGGCGGCCCAGGGTCTCGCCCTCAGCATCAATCACCCGCCAATCGCGGTTAATCTCGCTCAGCTTGGGGCTGTATGTTCGAATTCGCGCCATCGTCTTCCGCCTCAATCACTCAATAGTGCTTCGTCATAACGTACGCCCATCAGACAGAGGCCGACGCTCGGCATCGTCCATGCGGCCTCGCCCGGCTCGCCCTCGCGCGCCAGACGATGGAACTCGGCTACGGTCATCTGTCCCGCGCCGACGCGGACGAGCGCTCCAACTACGCGCCGGATCTGATGCGGCAAGAAACCGCTGCCCTCAAAGTCGCATGTAATGATGTCCGCGTCTTGCTTGACTGTCGCGGAATCGTACCGGCGCAGCGGGTTGCGGTCCGGCGGGAGCGGGCCGGTGAATGGCCTCACATCCATCCAGCCGCTCAGCGTCTGTAGCGCCTCCGCCATTGCGGTGGCATCCAGCCGGTCTCTTACGTGCGCAGCCCGATCGCGCAGCAGTGCGGAGGGCGTACGGCGATTCAGGATAGTGTACCGATAGTGGCGTGAACGAGCGTGACGGGTTACGTCAAAGCTTAACGGCGCCGTTTGGGCGCGCGTCACGCTGATGTCGTTCGGCAGATAGAAATTCAACCCCGTCACGTACCGGTCGAGAGGGAGCTCGGTCGGCGGGCGAAAGCTGATGACCTGGCCTTGAGCGCTGGCGCCGGAGTCCGTCCGACCTGCCGCGCCTACGCGGATAGAGTGACCGGACATCTTGAGAAGGGCCTCTTCAACGGCACCCTGAATTGTCGGAATGCCGGGACTCTGCAGCTGAAATCCTCGATACCGCGCGCCGTCATACTCAAGAATGAGCACAACGAGCCGATCAGTCGCTGCGGTTGCCGTTTGGGCGACCGCAGCGGGCGACGCGGGCTGCGTTAGCTCGGCGGTTGCGTCCACTGGCGTTCTCGCCTCCGCCTACACGAGTTCCAGCCGCACCATTGGGGCGCTGTCGCCCCGGCGCGGACCAATCTTGGTGATGCGAGTGAATCCGCCCGGTCGTTCCCGATAGCGCTCGCCATGAACCCGAAAGAGTTTATCGACGACGCTCTTGTCTGTGATGAACTGCAAGGCGCGCCGTCGGGCGGGCAGGCTGCCGTCCTTGCCGAGCGTGATCATCCGCTCGGCGAACCCCCGCGCCTCCTTGGCCTTCGCCTCGGTGGTCACGATGGATTCCCGCAGCAGCAAGTCTCGCGTCAGATTTCGATAGAGCAGCATGCGCGGAGCGGTCTTCCGCCCGAGCGTACGGCCTGCTACGCGGTGTCTCATGCCGATTCAGTCCTTGTCCTCGTCAGAATCATCCTCATCGTCTTCCGGCCCAAAGGATCGCTGCGAGAAGTGCGTCAGGTCCACCTCGCCGACTCCGTCATCCGGGCGCATGGAGTAGACAGCCGGCCCCGCAGGAATGTCTTCCGCGTTTTCGCCCGACTCAGCTTCTTGACCGGAAGAAGGCGCCAAGCTGGCCAGCGGCATTCGGCGCCACGCCCGATCTTCACCATCTTCCGGCACGGCGACACCGATTCGTCGCAGCTTCTCCACTAACTCATTGAGGGATTGCTCGCCGAAGTTTCTCAGACCAAGCAGCTCCTGAGCGGAGCGTTCCAGGACATGGCCCACTGTGGAAAGATTTCCGCGGCGCAGGCTGTTCTGCGTTCGTGTGGAAAGCTGTAGGTCCTCAACAGGCACGGATGCCAGGGAATCCGGCACGGCGGACCCAGAACGCTGTGCGTCGCCCTCGCCTCCGGACTGCCCGAGGGCGACGAACGGGGCCAGCTGTTCCACGATGATCTGCGTTCCCCTTTGAACGGCGTCCTGGGCGCTGAGGGCGCCGTCAGTCCAGACCTCAAGAATAAGTCGATCGTAATCCGTAACCTGTCCGACTCGCGTCGCCTCAACCTCAAAGTTTGCGCGCCGAATCGGGGTGAAGATGGCGTCGACCGGAAGGACGCCAATTGGGCCTTCAAGTTGCCCCCCGCCGGCGCGGAATCCCGTGCCCTGTTCAACGTGAAATTCCACGGAGAGCTGAGCGTCCGGGCCGTCGGTGTGCAGCAGGACCAATTCAGGGTTGACGACTGTGTAGTCGCCGTGTGGCTGAATGTCGCCTGCCGTTATGGCGCCGGTTCGTCCGCCGATCTCCAGGCGCAACACGCCGGACCGGCCGGTGATGGACTGAATACGAATGTCCTTGACGTTGAGGAGAAAATCGACCATGTCCTCGCGGACGCCCGGGAGGGTGGAGTATTCATGTTGCGCGCCCTCAATCTGGACGGCGGTTATCGCCATACCGGGCAAGGAATTGAGAAGCACACGCCGAATGGCATTGCCGAGGGTCACTCCGAATCCCTGCGATAGCGGCTCAATGACAAAACGCCCATAGGACTCCGTCGCAGTAACAACAGTTACTGCCGGCGCCAGGCGGCGAATATCGGATTCTATCGGGCTCTCTAATGCTGTCATCAGCGTCAAGGACTGACCTCCCAGTTCTGCGGGTTTCTTCCGATCGCGCGTTTACTCGCCGCTGTCTCTACCGCGAATAGAACTCGACGATCAGGCGATCATCGATTCGAATGTCCATATCGCCCCGCTCCGGTTGCCGAAGGATGCGGGCGACCATGGCTCGCGGATCCATCTGGAGCCAGCCAGGAGCGGTGCGCCGCTGCGCTTGATATTGCACGATCTCGTACAGGGTCGATTTCGCGGATCTAGGCACCCAGGTAATCTCCTCGCCTTCCTGCACGTGGATGGAGGGGGTGCGCGCTCGTCGGCCATTGATTGCCAGATGCCCGTGGGAAACGATTTGCCGCGCCTCCTTGCGGGAGTTGGCCCAGCCAAGGCGATACACGACGTTATCGAGCCTCGTTTCGAGAATCTTCAGGAGATTTTCTCCGGTTGCGCCGCGTTGCCGTGAGGCCTCCGAATAGTGACGCCGGAATTGCCGCTCCAAGACGCCGTACACGTGGCGGGCCTTCTGCTTCTCCCTCAGATGGATGCCCCATTCTGAGAGCCGCCTTCGGCGCCGACTGCCCGTCGCAGACTCTCCCGGCGCGCTGCGCCGGCGCTCAATAGCGCACTTGGGCGTGTAGCAGCGCTCGCCCTTGAGAAAGAGTTTGATGCCTTGCCGACGGCATAGCCGGCAAACCGGCCCCGTATATCGAGCCATTCAGTAATGCTCCTCTAGACGCGCCGCCGCTTTCGCGGACGGCATCCGTTGTGGGGAATTGGCGTTGTATCGCGAATCGCTGTAACGACCAGGCCGGCTGCTTGCAGGGAGCGAATCGCAGCCTCCCGTCCGCTTCCCGGTCCCTTCACGCGGATCTCCACGTGCTGTAGGCCATGCTCCATCCCGCGACGGGCGGTGTCCTCGGCTGCGCGCTGGGCGGCAAATGCCGTGCCCTTGCGCGAGCCGCGGAATCCGACCGTTCCTCCGCTGCCGGCGGCGATGACATTCCCCACTGGGTCCGTCAGCGTTACCGTTGTGTTGTTGAACGTGGCGTACACATAGGCTCTGCCAAACGGCACTGACTTGCGCTCTCTGCGGCGTACTCTCTGTCTTCCTCGTCGCGCCATGCGGGTCGTGATCTCCTTCTGGCTAGTCGGACTGATTCAGGGCAGGGGGCTGATAGACCCCCGCGGCGTTTGTGAATTGCTGGCAACTAGCGCGTGGTGGTGCGGCGCCTTCCGGCGACTGTTCGCTTAGGGCCCTTCCGAATGCGGGCATTGGTGCGCGTCCTTTGTCCGCGGACGGGCAGACCGACGCGGTGGCGAACTCCCCGGTAGCTTCCGATCTCGATCAGGCGGCGAATGTTCAAGGCGATCTCTCGTCGCAGGTCTCCCTCAATCAAATATCCGCCACGGTCAATCGCCTCACGGATCCTTGCCATCTCCTGCTCGGTCAGCTCATGTACGCGCCGGTCAGGATCGACCCCGGAGAGGTCAATGATCTCCTGCGCGCGATGGGGCCCAACGCCATAGATATAGCGCAAAGAGAAGCCGACCTTCTTGTTATCCGGGATGTCTGCTCCGGCAATTCGCACCATTACCTATATTTTCGCCTCTCGCTCAGCCTTGCCGCTGCTTGTGCTTTGGATTCGCGCATATCACGAACAGCCGCCGGTTGCGGCGGACGATCCGACAATTGTTGCACCGTACTTTGACGGACGCGGATACCTTCATGTCTATTCCGTCTCTCTGACTGTGTTGTTGGAAAGCGCTGCGAACCGATCGCTACCGGAATCTATACGTCACCCGGCCACGGGTCAGATCATAGGGAGAAAGCTCAACCAGTACGCGATCCCCCGGGAGAATGCGGATAAAATTCAGGCGAATCTTCCCTGAGGCGTGCGCCAAAACCTGATGCTCATTCGCTAACTGAACACGAAACATGCCATTGGGCAGGGCCTCACGCACGGTGGCCTCAACCTCAATCGTTTCCTTCTTGTTCTTTTGCGCCATGCCTTCCCTGACCTTTGTCGATTCGCGAACTATTAGTATGCCATAGCTGAGCGGTCTCTACCAGATCACGGCTTGCCTGTACGGCTCGTCAGAACCTCCGGACCGCTGTCCGTCAGGGCGATCGTGTGCTCCCAGTGCGCGGACAGACTGCCGTCACGCGTCGAGACCGTCCACTGATCCTGGCCAACGATTGTCCGCCAGTCGCCGAGCGTCAGCATGGGCTCAATGGCAAGAGCAAGACCGGGCCTCAATTGGAGTCCCTTGCCGGCGGGGCCATAATTTGGAACGCTCGGGTCCTCATGCATAGACGTTCCAATGCCGTGGCCGACGTATTCACGAATAATGCCGTAGCCGCGTGGCGCGGCGTACGCCTCAACGCCATGAGAAATATCTCCAAGCCGATTGCCTACGGTCGCGGCGGCGATGCCGGCCGCCATTGAAAGCCGCGTGTCCTCGACAAGGTCTTGCGCCTCGCGCGGAACGTCGCCGATGGCCACCGTTATGGCGGAGTCGCCATGGTAGCCGTCATAGATAGCGCCGCAGTCAATGGAAACAATGTCGCCGTTGGCTATTACTCGCGGGCCGGGGATGCCGTGCACGATCTCCTCGTTGAATGACGTGCAGATGTGGGCAGGGTATCCCAGATAGCCATAGAAAGACGGGATGCCGCCGCGCAGCCGAATCTCGCGTCGCGCTATGTCGTCCAGTTCCTGTGTTGAAACGCCGGGTTTTGCCGCGTCCCTCAGGATATCCAACACGTCCGCGACGATGTGCCCCGCCTGGCGCATCAGGTCGATCTCGCGCGTCGACTTAATGGTGGGCGTGCGCGGGTGGTCGCGGGACGTCATTGAACGGTACGATCTTGTCGATTAGTTGAGGGCTGCCAGCAGGTCTGCGCGAACGCTGTCGATCTCCTGCTCGCCGTTTATCCGCGTGAAGATCTGTCGACCCTCGTAGTAGTCGATGAGCGGCGCCGTCTGGTCCTTGTAGACTGTCAGGCGATTCATCACCGTTTCAGGCTTGTCGTCATCGCGCTGATACAACTCGCCGCCGTCGGCGTCACAGACTCCAGAGGAGCGTGGGGGGTTGTTGACCGCGTGGTAGGGAGTCTGGCACGTGCGGCAGATCCAGCGACCGCTCAGGCGCCGAACCAGCTCATCCTCGGAGACGTCCACCAGAAGCACCTTGTCGATGCCCTCGCTGCGCTCCGAAAGCGCGGAACTGAGAGCCTCCGCCTGCCCGATGCTGCGCGGGAAGCCGTCAAGGATATAGCCGCCGGAGGCGTCCGGCTGGGAGATCCGTTCCAACAGCATCCGCACGGTGACGTCATCGGGCACAAGCTCGCCGCGATCCATGTATGACTTGGCTTCCATGCCCAGGGGCGTGCCCTGAGACAGCGCGGCGCGAAACAGATCGCCGGTGGCGATGTGCGGCGCGTTCAATTCCTCATGGAGCGTTGCCGCCTGTGTTCCCTTACCGGCTCCGGGGGCGCCCAACAAGATGATTCGCATATGTCGTTCCTCAGTTCAGCGTGTTCTGCGGCGGGAGCAGTATTCGCGATGGACTCGGGATGTCACGCGGCATCACGATCCGGGAGCGTCCGGTTATCGCAGGAAACCCTCGTACTGTCTCATCAGCAGCTGGGACTGTAGTTGTCGCATTGTGTCCAGGACAACGGCGACGACGATGAGCAGCGCAGTGCTTGAGATGGAGAGCGTATTGACTCCGGTTGCGAGCAGTAAGAAGAACGGGACAATTGCGACAAGCCCAAGAAAGAACGCGCCGCCCCACGTTATTCGCGTCAGCACGCGCACCAAATAGTTGTGGGTTGGTTGCCCCGGTCGAATGCCCGGAATAAACCCTCCGTTGCGTTGCAGGGATTCCGCCAGATTCTGCTGTTGGAAGGTCACCATGGTATAGAAGAACGTGAAGGCTACGACAAGCCAGAACAACAGCATCCAATACACAAAGGACTCCGGCCCAAGATTGCGCGCAAAGAAGTCGCCGATGCCGGCCACCACGCCGTTGTCCGCTTCCTGGAAATAACTGGCGACCGTCGGCGGAAAGATGAGGATGGAAAAGGCGAAGATAAGAGGGATCATTCCGGCGGAGTTCACGCGGAGTGGGATATGCGTCGCGCCGCTCTGTCTGTATACACGCCCGCGTTGCGTCACGCTTCGGCCATATTGGACCGGGATGCGTCGCTGAGCCTCAGTAAAGACGACGATGAAGTAGATCACTGCGAGTCCGACGAAACCCACGAGGAGCAGGGCAATAGGGTCATTCGCGAACGCGCCCTGCCCAAGGAGCGTCGGCAGGCCCGCGACGATTCCGCCAAAGATGATGACGGAGATTCCATTGCCGATCCCACTCTCCGTAATGAGTTCGCCAAGCCACACGAGGAGCATCGTTCCGCCGGCCATGCTTACGATCATTGCGAGCGTTGGGAGAAACTCGCCGCCGGGGTAGGGCCACAAGGCGTCCAGTACGCCAAGCCTGTTGAGCAGTACAAGCTGCCCATAAGCGGACGCCGCGGCGATGGGGACGGTCATCCAGTGAGTAAACTGATTGATCCTCTGGCGGCCCGCTTCGCCCTCTCGCGCGAGGTTCTGCAGGCGCGGGATTACCGGGATCATGATCTGTAGGATGATGCTGGCGGTGATATATGGGTACACGCCCATGGCGGCGACGGACAGGTTGCGCATTGCGCCGCCGCTGAAGATATCAAGGAAACCGAGCAGCTGGTTGCTCTGGAAAAGCTGCCGGAGCGCCACTAAATCGGCTCCTGGAACGGGCACGTGAGCGATGAACCGGAAAATGACAAGTATCGCCAGGGTAAATAGCAGGCGACGCCGCAAATCCGGTTGATGCCAGGCATCGATCATCGCCTGGATCAGCGCGGGACGCGACTGTTGTCGCTGCGCGCCGGTGGAGTAACTCACTGTCTGATTCGATCCGTCTTATCTGGGCCGATGAATGACGGGCTTGGGCAGCATATCGATCGTGCCGCCCGCGGCCTCGATCTTCTCGCGAGCAACGCGAGATACACGGTGCGCCTTGATAGTCAGGGGATGTTCAATGTCGCCATCCGCGAGGATCGCGATAGGCTTTCGCGTTGTCCTGATGATCCCCAGCTCTCGGAGCGCCTCAGGGCTGACCTCTGTTCCGGCGGGCAGATCGCTCAGCTTGCCAAGATTGATCGGTTCATACTCAACACGGAAGAGATTCTTGAAGCCTCGCTTATGCGGCAACCTCTTGACCAACGAGAGCTGGCCGCCCTCAAAGCTGGCGCCCGGGCCGCTCCCGGAGCGGGCCTTCTGCCCTTTCAATCCCTTCCCTGCGTATGTGCCGCGGCCAGAGGAATTGCCGCGTCCCACGCGGCGACGTCGCTTGTGCGAGCCGGCAGCGGGACGCAGTTCATGTTCATGCATCGCCGGCAGCCCCCTCTTCCTCTCGCAGATCCGCCGTCACAAGGTGCCGCACCTTGATGATCATGCCGCGTATTGATCGAGAATAATCGTGTTCCCGCGCGTCCCCCATCTTCCTCAAGCCCAGCGCGCGCAGTGTCTTCACCTGGTCTGCCTGCTGATTAATGGGGCTCTTGGTCAGTGTGACGCGTACCTTTGTCATGCGTTCTCGTCCTCGTCATCCGGGTCAGGCGTCTCACTGTCCACTTGAGGCGCTTCTTCCTGGGCAGCAGAGGGCGCGTCTTGCTCCTCCGCTGCTACGGGAGGCTGTTCCACAGCAACATTGGATGGCGCATCCGCCATGGATTGGTCGGCGGTTTCCGGGGCGGCCTCGGCCCCATTCTCCGGCAGGGGCGCCTCGCCACGCACCAGACGGCGCAAGGACATTGTTTCCTGTGGATCGCGCATCATGCGCAGGCCAATGATAGTGGCCTGTACGACGTTAATCGGGTTGTTGCTTCCCTGGGACTTCGTGAGGATATCGCGCACGCCCGCGGCCTGGACGACTGCCCGAACTGCCGCGCTGGCGCGTACGCCGGTGCCGGGCGCGGCCGGCCGCAGGAGCACCTGCGCCCCGCAGAATCGGCCTACCACCTGCTGGGGCACACTGCTTTCAAGAGTCGCCACGTCAATAAGGGAACGACGCGCCATTGCGCTGCCCTTCTGGACAGCGAGAGGCACCTCGCTGGCCTTGCCGAGACCATAGCCGATCTTGCCCTTGCCGTCGCCAACGACAACCAGGGCATTGAAAGTAAATCGTCGTCCGCCGGCAACGGTTTTGGCGACGCGCCGGATTGTGACGACGCTTTCCGTCAGCCCGTCCGTTTCGCGATCTGCATCGCGCTGCCTTTCACGGGTTCGCCCTCGTGCTCCGCGTGTGCGTCCTAAGGTCATCGTCTCTCCGCTTATGCGCTGCTAACGCCTATCAGAACTTGAGGCCATTCTCTCTGGCCGCTTCCGCGACGGCTTTGATCCGACCATGATAGCGATATCCTCCGCGGTCAAATACGACGTTGGTGACTCCGCCGCTGAGCGCCTTTTGAGCAATTGCCGCGCCAACGAGGCGGGATCGCTCGGACTTGCGTCGTCCGGCGGTCTCTCCCTGAATATCCTTGTCCTGCGTAGAGGCGGCTGCCAGTGTCACGCCGTGCGCATCATCAACAACCTGGGCATAGATATGGTTCAGGCTGCGGAAAACGCAAAGTCGAGGCCTGGCTTCCGTGCCGCGGACGCGTTGCCGCAGACGAAGATGTCGGCGAATTTTCGCCTCGCGCAATGTCTTGATTTTTGGCATCTCTTATCTCCGGCCAGCGCCCTTGCCGGCCTTGCGTCGCACTTGCTCGCCCTGGTAGCGAATGCCCTTGCCCGTGTACACGCCCGGCTTGCGGACGGCGCGAATCTTTGCGGCGGTCTGCCCGACGAGCTGCTTGTCGATGCCGTCAACGTGCACGCGAGTGTTGGTTTCCGCTTCAATTGTTATGCCATCCGGCGGCTGCATTTCAACCGTATGGGAGTAGCCGACGCTCAACGTGATGCCGGCGCCCGTCTGCTGGGCGCGATACCCTGCGCCCTGTATCTCAAGTGTCTTTCGGAATCCTTCCGACACGCCAGCCACCATGTTGGCGAGGAGCGCGCGCGAGAGACCTTGGAAGGCCGCGGACTTGCGGTCTTCCTCATCCACGCGGTAGACATTGATCGTCCCGTTGTCGTTTTCGAACCGCACGGCCGGAAGAAATTGCCGCTCCAGCTGTCCGCGCGGTCCCTTAACGACAGCCGTCGTGCCGGCGGGGGACTCTTGCAGCGTGACCTGCACCCCGTTGGGCAACGGTATGGGCATGCGTCCTATTCGTGACATTGTTAGTCCCGTCTATTCTCTTGCAAAGTGTGGCGCTGATTTGGCATGTCTACCAGACGTACGCCAGCAGCTCTCCTCCAATACCACGACGCCATGCTTCCCGGCCTGTCATCACGCCGCTTGACGTCGAAACAACCGAGATCCCGAGGCCGCCAAAGATGCGCGGTATCTCACCCCGTTGCACATAGACGCGCAGACCGGGCTTGCTGACGCGGCGGAGGCCGTTAATGACCGGGTCGTTTCCTTCCTTGTAGACCATTTGCATCCGGACGATCTGCTGCGGCGTCGGGCCGCTGAACACGCGGAAGTCGCGTATGAAGCCTTCCCGCTTAAGGATCTCGGCAATGGCGATTTTGGTCTTGGAGGCAGGCACGACGATTGTTTCGTGGCGGGCCATCAGGCCGTTGCGGATTCGCGTGAGCATATCCCCAATTGGATCGCTGAAGGACATTTACTCCCTCCCTACCAACTCGCCTTGCGCACGCCCGGCAATTGTCCTGTCAGCGCGCGATACCTGAAGCATATGCGGCACAGACCAAACATGCGGTAATAGGCGCGGGGCCTGCCGCACACGTGACAGCGATTGTAGGCCTGAACGCGGTACTTGGGCGGGCGCTTCCATCGCGCGATCTTTGATTTCTTTGCCATCTGCTACTGGTTCTCCTCGCGGGCGAAGGGCATCCCAAGCAGCGCCAGCAGTCGGCGCCCTTCGTCGTCCGTTCGCGCCGTTGTCACGATATTGACCTGTAGACCGCGAACGCGATCCACCCTGTTGTAGTCGATCTCAGGAAAGATGATCTGTTCACGCAGTCCGACGCTATAGTTGCCGCGCTTGTCGAACGCATTCACCGGAACGCCCCTAAAGTCTCGCGTACGCGGCAGCGCCACATTCATGAGCCGATCAAGGAAGTTCCACATGCGCGCCCCGCGCAATGTAACGGACGCGCCGATTGTGTTGCCCTCTCTGATGTGGAAACCCGCTATCGAGGCCTTGGCGCGGGTGACGACGGGCTTCTGGCCGGAGATCGTCGTCAGGTCACTCTGAATGCCTTCAAGCACGCGCGACTCATCTCGAGCGTCCCCGGCGCCGATATTCAACACAATCTTCGCAAGGCGTGGAACGCGCATTGTATTGCTGATGTTGAATTCCTGCATGAGGGCAGGGGCGACGGTATCCATATAGGTTTGCCGGAGGCGAGGCATCGCGGCGGGCGCTGGCTGTTCAGACTGAGGTTCGGCGTCTGATTCCGCCGGGGCGGCCTGTCGGCGCCGACGCGGTGTCGTACGCGTTGGCGCATCCGTGGCTGCTGCATCTCCGTCCGCAGCTGCCGCGCGGGATGATGCCCGTCTTGCGCGGGTCGGCGGGGCCGCTTCTGTGGACTGCTCCTCCGGCTTTTGCTGCTCGTCCTCCTGCGCGCCTGCAGGCACAGGGTAGGGCAGTCTCTCCTTGATGAATGCGTCCATTAGTCGATCGTTTCGTTGCATGACTTGCACCGTCTGACCTTCCGACCATCGTCCAGGTTGCCAAAGCTGACGCCCACCGCCTTATCGCAGTGAGGACAGATCAACCGGACGTTGGATATATGGAGCGGATTTGGGAGTTCTATGATGCCGCCCTGGCGGACGCCCGGCTGAGGCCGCTGGTGCTTCTTGATGATATTGACGCCTTGCACCACAAGCTTGTTCTTATCCGGAAGCACACGCTCCACTGTGCCCCGTTTGCCGCGGTCCTTGCCGGCCGCGACGTACACCATATCGTTCTTCTTTATCTTTGCCGCCATCTCTACAACACCTCCGGCGCCAGCGAGATGATGCGCATGAAGTTCTTGTCTCGCAACTCTCGCGCCACAGGTCCAAAGATGCGCGTGCCTCGGGGCATATCGCGCTCCGTGAGGATGACGGCTGCGTTCTCATCAAAACGAATATAGGAGCCGTCCGGCCTACGGTACGGCTTGACCACACGCACCACGACGGCGCGCACGACATCCCCCTTGCGCACCGCAGAGTTTGGCTGGGCCTCTTTGACCGAGGCCACGATAATGTCGCCCACGGAGGCGTAGTGACGTCGCGTCCCGCCGGGAACGTTGATGCACTGGATTTCGCGGGCGCCGGAATTATCGGCGACGCGCAGGCGTGTCTGAACCTGAATCATTGGGTTGCCGCTCCACTGTCATCAGGCAGCGCCACGACCTGCCCCCGCTCCAGCACCTCCGCCACGCGCCATCGCTTATCCTTCGACAGCGGGCGAGTTTCCTGGATCCGCACGAGGTCGCCTGTTGCGCACACGCCGTTCTGATCATGCGCCTTGAAACGCGTCTGGCGCCGCACGGGCTTTTTGTACAGGCGGTGGAGTCGTTGACGATCAACGGCAACGATAACCGTCTTCTCCATTTTGGTGCTGACCACGCGTCCCACACGCGCCTTTTGGCCTGGCATCTACGCTGTCTCCTCTACCTGACCGGCCGTGGCCAGCTGGCGCTCTCGCATGATTGTCATTATTCGGGCCACGGACTTGCGCGCCTTGCCGACCTCGCTGGTGTTTGCCAACTGGCGTGTCACGGCGCGAAAGCGCAAGTTAAACAGCTCGCGATGGGTATTCTCCAACTCCTCCTGGAGCTGTTCATCGCCAAGCGCTCGCAACTCTTCCGTGTCCATTGTTGTTACTCCACTTCGCGGGCGACGATCTGTGTCCGGATGGGGAGTTTGTCCTGCGCGAGCCGCATTGCCCGGCGCGCATCATTCTCGGGCACTCCGGCGATTTCAAACAGGATGCGTCCCGGCCGCACGACGGCCACCCATCCATCGACATTGCCCTTGCCAGCGCCCATTCTGGTTTCCAGCGGCTTCTTCGTGATGGACTTCTGGGGAAAAACTCGAATCCATATCTGGCCGCCGCGACGCACGTGTCGCGTCATCGCTCGCCGCGCCGCCTCTATTTGGCGGCCTGTCAGCCAAATTGGCTCCATCGACTGTATACCGAATTCGCCAAAGGCGACAGTGTTGCCCTTTTGCGCCATGCCCCGCATTCGTCCGCGGTGCTGCTTCCGGAATTTTGTTCGTCGAGGTTGTAGCATTTCAGTCGTCCAGGTTAATTGGCGTCGTCACTGTTAGAAGATTCGTCCTGTTCAGGAGCGGAGGGCTCCCCGTCAGCAGCGGACGCCGGTTCCGCCGGTTCAGTTGCAGGGGGCTCAGCCTCAGCAATGGGCTCGCTTTCCGCTTGCACGGGCGCAGAAGGCTCTGCCGCAGCGGCGGGCTCGGTCTCCGCCTGCGCAGGGGCAGAAGGCTCAGCCGCAGCAACAGGCTCGGCCTCGGATTGCTCAGTCGCAGGGGTTTCCGCCACAGCAGCGGGCGCGGCATCGGTTTCCGGCGCTCCCACAGCGACAGCGGCTATCGCCGCGGGAGGCTCTGCGGCCCCATTTGTCCCATCAGCGTCAGCCTGGGCGGTTGCCTGGGCAGCTGCGATCAGGGCGTTTCGCCGGGCAAGCTCTTGCGGCGTCGCCTCGGTAATAATATCGCCGCGGTAAACC
Organism: Dehalococcoidia bacterium; assembly: GCA_965237465.1. Lineage (GTDB taxonomy): Bacteria > Chloroflexota > Dehalococcoidia > UBA6926 > UBA6926 > VXMO01. Next base: position 998,135 of record OZ250138.1, on the reverse strand, counting down.
CAGACCTTGACGCCAATCTGGCCCATCTGGGTTAGCGCCTCGGCCTGGCCAAAATCAATGTCTGCCCGGAGAGTGTGGAGCGGCACGCGGCCATCCATCGCCTTCTCGCGTCTTGCGATCTCCGCGCCACCCAGGCGTCCGGAGACGGCTACGCGAATGCCCTGCGCGCCGGCTTGCATGGATCGCTGGACCGCCTGTCTTGTAGCCCGACGGAAAGAGACCTGCCGCTGTATCTGGTCAGCGATGCTCTGCGCGACAAGCGTTGCCTCAAGCTCAGGCTGGCGTATTTCATTGATGTCGACGCGCACACGCTTCCCTGTCATATCCTCAAGCTCTTTGCGCAGTTCCTCAACGCGCTGTCCGCCGCGTCCGATGACGACGCCGGGTCGCGCGGAATGAATCAGCGCGCGCACTTCGCTTGCCTTGCGCTCAATCTCGACGCGCGCGACTGCCGCGTCGCGGTGCTTGCGCACGATGTGGTCCCGAATCTTGATGTCTTCTTGCAAGTTGGTGCGATACTGTTCCGGCCGATCAGCAAACCAGTGTGTCTGCCAGTCACGAATGACGCCGATTCGGAACCCGAACGGGTGGACCTTGTGTCCCATCTAGCGCATCTCCTCATCATCCACTATCACGGTTAGCCTGCAGTGTCGCCGAAAGTGGCGTCCGGCCTGCCCCCGTGCGCGAGGCTTGAAGCGTCGCAGCGTCTCCGCAGGGCCGATGTTTATGCGGATGATGTGCAGCAGGCTGGGGTCCAACTCATAGTTGTTTTCAGCATTGGCGGCAGCGGATCGAACCACCTTGGCCACGTCCTTGGCCCAGGGGCTTGCCATGAATTGCAGCTGCGTCAGCGCGGCGTCAACGCTCAGACCACGGAGTCCCTGCGTCAGCACCTGCATCTTCCGGACGGATAGCGACATGCTCTTGACGCTTGCGGTGACCTCCATTGTCTGATTCCTCTCCGCCTAGCGCCGCGCTTGTCGCTCATTGCGCACATGTCCACGGAACGTGCGGGTCGGCGCGAATTCGCCCAACTTGTGGCCGACCATATTCTCCGTAAGAAACAAGGGAATATGACGACGGCCGTCATGTACGGCGACGTTGAGGCCGACCATCTCAGGGACTATGGTCGAGGCTCGCGACCACGTGCGAATCACGGCTCGCGAGCTTGTCTGCTGGGCAACGTTTACCTTCCGCATCAGCTTGGGATGCACGTAAGGCCCCTTCTTAACGGATCGCGACATATTCCTTCAACTCTCGCTCTACTAATTCTGCTTTTGCTTCTCTACCGACGCCCGCCACGCCTGTTTCCGCGGCGCCGCGTGATGAAGACATCGCTCTTCTTGTTTCTACGCGTTCGCTTGCCGAGCGTTGGCTTGCCCCACGGCGACTTCGGCCCGGGCATTCCGATGGGGGAACGTCCCTCGCCGCCTCCGTGTGGATGATCTCGCGGGGACATCGCGCTTCCGCGAACGGTGGGCCTCCAGCCCTTGTGCCGTTTGCGTCCCGCCTTGCCCCACACCAGATTCTTGTGGTCCGGATTGCCCACCTGACCGATTGTGGCGTAGCAGGCGGAAAGGACGCGTCGCAGCTCTCCGGAGGGCAGGCGTAGGAGCGTGTAGCGATCTTCATGCGCCATGACCTGGGCGCCCGTTCCGGCGCCGCGCACCATCTGGCCGCCTTTGCCGACATACAGCTCAACATTGTGTACGGTTGTGCCCGTTGGTATTGAGCCGAGGGGCAGAGCATTGCCGACCCGAACCTCGGCCGCAGGCCCAGACGTGAGAATGGCGCCCCGCTGTAGGCCGAGCGGCGCGATGATATAACGCTTTTCGCCGTCCCTGTAGTGGAGCAGGGCGATCCGCGACGATCGATTCGGATCGTATTCGATTGTGGCGACCGACGCGGGAATATTGTGCTTGTTGCGCTTGAAATCAACTACACGATAGGACCGCTTCGCGCCTGCGCCGCGGTGTCGCGTGGTGATGCGGCCCGAGGAGTTGCGCCCGGCGTGGCTCTTAAGCGGCTCCAGCAGTGTCTTCTCCGGCCGCACCTTATCAATATCGTCAAAGGCATCGAAAACCGCGCCCCGGCGTCCTGGAGAAGTAGGTTTAACGGTCTTGACGGCCATCGCGGTTTTCCTATATCCCCTCAAACACTTCGATACGCTCGCCCGGCTGGAGGGTGACGACGGCCTTCTTCCAAGGCTTGGTCAAAAATGTTCGCACTCCGACGCGCTTTGGCTTGCCCTTGACGTTCATGACATTCACGCTGCGCACACGCACCCGGAACGCTAATTCCACGGCCTCGCGGATCTGCTTCTTGTTTGATCGACGATGCACCTCAAACGCGTACTTATTCACGTCCTGCAGCGCAGTGAACTTCTCAGTGATCACCGGCCTGCGCAGGACCTCCAGCGGGTGTATGTCCATGGCTAACGCTCCGCCTTCTTGCCGGACTTGGCCCAGAGCGCCTCAGCGTTGCGGACGGCTTCCAACGTTATCACCATGCTGCGATGCGCGAGCAGGTCGCCTACGTTGAGGTAACGGGCAGGAAGGGTCTTGACCCTGTCAAGGTTTCGCGCGGAGAGGATGAGATTCTTCTCCGGCTCTGCCGTCACCAGCAGCGTTGACCCTGTTACTCCCAGGCTAGAGAGCGCCGCTGAAACATCCTTTGTCCGAGGCCGGTCAAACCCGAATTGATCAATGACAATAATCTCGGCGTCCGCCAGCTTGCTGGTCAGCACGCTGCGCAACGCCTGCCGCCGCATCCGCACGGGCAGATCCTGGCGATAGTCGCGCGGCTTGGGGCCGAATGCGACGCCGCCATGCCGCCACAGGGGCGACCTGATGCTGCCCTGGCGCGCGCGACCGGTGTACTTCTGGCGCCACGGCTTGCGTCCGCCGCCCCGAGCGTCCGCCCGCGTCTTCGTGGAGTGCGTGCCGGTGCGGGCGTTTGCCCGCTGTCTGACGAGCGCCTGATGGACAAGCGCGTCAAAGACGGGCGCGTCGAAAAGCAGGTCGCTTACTTCGACCTGTTCAACAACCTCGCCACGAATATTCCGGACAGTGATTTCCATGTCAGTGCTTCGCTTTCTTGCGGATGAGCACAATGCCGTCAGCCGCGCCGGGAGCGGAGCCGCGAATGAAGATCAGGTTGCGCTCCGCGTCGATGGCCACGACTCGGCCGCTCTTCTGCGTCACGCGCTTGTTGCCCATTTGTCCGGCCATCTTGAGGCCTTTTAGGACTCGGCCGGGAGTTGTGCCTGCGCCGATTGACCCGGGCGCCCGCCATCGGTCTCCCTGACCGTGCGTCTTCGGGCCGCCGCGGAAGTGCCATCGCTTGACGCCTCCGGCGAAGCCCTTTCCCTTTGACGTTGCCGTCAAATCCACGAGTTCTCCCGGCTCAAAGACTTGATCCGCCGTGACGATGGCGCCAACTTCCGGCGTCTCGCCGGGCTGGACGCGAACCTCGCGCAAGTGTTTTAGCGGTGTAATTCCGCGGGTCGCCAAGTGTCCTTGTCGCGGTCGTGTAATCTTCCGTTCGGGAATCTCCATATACCCAATCTGTACGGCGTCATAGCCGTCGGAGGCGGCCGACTTGATCTGCGTGATGGTGCAGGGGCCAACCTTCAGCGCTGTCACGCCGGACACCGTCCCATCCTCATGGATGTACTGTGTCATACCGAGTTTCGTTCCGAGCAGTGCGGTCAACATTGGCGTCTTACACTCAAGAGCTGATTTCGATATTCACGCCGGCGGGCAGGTCAAGGTGCGTCAACGAATCAATGGTCCGTGACGTTGGGTCAAGGATGTCGACGATTCGCTTGTGCGTCCGAATCTCAAACTGCTCGCGCGAGTTCTTATCGATGTGGGGTGAGCGGATAACGGTAAAGCGTTTGATTCGCGTTGGCAAGGGAATCGGACCGGAGACTTGCGCCCCGGTGCCCTCCGCCGCCTCCACGATTTGCACGGCGGAAACGTCAAGGAGGCGATGATCAAATCCCTTGAGCGTGATCCGGATCTTCTGTCGTTGTCTTGCGGTGGTCATCTTGTCAGGCTGTCCAAACTACCGTGCGCCAACGCCGACCGGGCGCCGGTTCAAGGTCTCAACAACATGCTGCGGAACGTGGTTGTAGTGATCAAATTCCATGCTATAGCTCGCACGCCCCTGCGTTGCGGATCTGATGGTCGTTGCGTAACCGAACATCTCCGCGAGCGGCACAAAGGCGTTTACGATTCCGAGATCGCCGCGGCTCTCCATGCCCTGCACCTGTGCACGCCTGCTTTGCAGGTCGCCCATGATATCGCCAATGAACTTGGCGGGACCCACAACCTCAACCTTCATGATGGGCTCCAGCGCAACGGGTCGAGCGCGCTCGATCGCCGCCTTGAATCCCATGGAGCCGGCCATCTTGAACGCCATCTCAGAGGAGTCAACCTCATGGTAGGAACCGTCATCAATGCTGATCCTCAGGTCGACGAGCGGGAAACCGGTAAGGGCGCCGTTCTGTGCCGCCTCCCGGGCCCCGGCCTCCACGGCGCTGACGTACTCTCGCGGAACTGCGCCGCCTACTACCTTGTTGACAAACTCAATGCCGCTCCCTGGGTCAAGCGGCTCAACTTCCAGCCACACGTGGCCATACTGTCCGCGTCCACCCGTTTGCCGCACGTAGCGGCCCTCAGCGCGCGCCGGGCGTGTGATTGTCTCTCGATAGGCGACCTGCGGTCGGCCAGTGCGGGCGTCCACCCGGAACTCTCGCTTCAGGCGGTCCACAATAACCTCAATATGGAGCTCGCCCATGCCTGAGATAATTGTTTGGGCTGTTTCAGGGTTATGAGAGGAGCGGAACGTGGGGTCCTCCTGGGAGAGCTTGACGAGCGCGTCGATGAGTTTTTCCTCTTCCTCGCGGCTCTTTGGCTCGATAGCTACGGAAACCACGGGATCGGGGAACTTGATGGACTCAAGCAAAATAGGATCGGAGCCGATGCAGATAGTGTCTCCGGTAAACGTGTCTTTGAGGCCTACTGCGGCCACGATGTTGCCGGTAACTGCCTCCTCAAGCTCCTCACGGTGGTTGGAATGCATTTGAATGAGACGCCCAAGGCGCTCTCGCCCCTGCCGTGAGCTGTTCAGTACGGTTGCGCCGGAATTGCATGATCCGGAGTAGACACGCAGATAAACGAGGCGGCCCACAAAGGGGTCGGTGACGACCTTGAATGCCAGAGCTGTGAACGGTTCATTCCGATCAGGCGCTCGGTGAAGAACGACGTCGCGATTCCGGGGATCCATGCCGGTGACGGGGGGCACCTCAACCGGCGACGGGAGGAATTCCGTAATTGCATCTATAAGGGGCTGGACGCCCTTGTTCCGCAGGGCAGTACCGCAGAAGACGGGGTAAATGGCCATCTTGACCGTGCCCTTGTGGAGGCCCAGGCGAATCTCATCCTCGGTGAGTTCCTCGCCGTCCAGGTACTTGATCATCAGGTCATCGTCCTGTTCCGCGGCGCGCTCAATCATGGCTTCGCGGAAGCGGGCTGCCTGATCGGCAAGTTCGGCCGGGATGGGCTGTTCGACCATCTCCATACCCTCGGCGTCGCTCCAGGTAATACACACCTGTCGGATTAGATCTATGACGCCTTTGAACTCATCCTCGCGGCCCCACGGGATCTGCACTGGGACGGGAAGGGCGCTGAGCCGGAGATGGATTGAGTCGACGGACTCGAAGAAATCCGCGCCGATCTTGTCCATCTTGTTGATGAAGACAATACGGGGCACACGGTACTTGTCGGCCTGCCGCCAGACCGTCTCTGACTGCGGTTCAACGCCCGCATTTGCGTCAAGAATGACAACGCCGCCATCAAGAACGCGGAGGCTGCGTTCAACCTCCGCGGTGAAATCGACGTGCCCCGGCGTGTCGATAATGTTGATTGTGTGTCCCTTCCAATCAACAGTCGTGGCGGCCGAGACGATGGTGATGCCGCGTTCCTTCTCCTGCGGCATCCAGTCCATGACCGCGGTGCCGTCATCGACAGTGCCGAGCTTGTATGTGCGCCCCGTGAAGTAGAGCACACGCTCCGAGACAGTGGTCTTGCCGGCGTCAATATGGGCGATAAAGCCAATATTCCGAATCTTCGCCAGTGGAATTGCGTCCGCCATTATTGTTGGTTTCCCTCTCGCGCTTCCCTGGCAGTCCGATTACCAGCGATAGTGGGCGAAGGCGCGGTTGGCGTCCGCCATGCGGTGCATTTCCTCGCGGCGGCGGACTGCGTTCCCCTGGCCGTGCGAGGCATCAAGAATTTCCGTGGTCAGTTTCTCCAGCATGGGGCGGCCCTTGCGGGCGCGGGCGGCATCGATGATCCACCGCATTGAAAGGGTTAGCCCGCGCTCTCCACGCACCTCAACCGGAACCTGGTATGTGGCCCCGCCAACGCGCCGAGGGCGGACCTGCAAGAGCGGGGTTGCGTTTCGGACTGCTCGCTCAAATGTCTGGATTGGATCCTCGCCGGTCTCCTGGATGGAGGCGAGAGCTCCGTAGACGATGCCGCGCGCAGTGTTCTTCTTGCCGCGCTGCATGACGCGATTCGTGAATCGCGTGACCAACACGCTTCCATATCGGGGGTCCGCCAGGACGGGTCTCTTTACTGCGCGACGACGACGTGACATGTCGCTAGTTCCGCTTTGCGCCGTACTTGCTGCGGCCCCGCTTGCGACCACTGACTCCGCCGGAATCCAGGGCGCCGCGGACGATGTGATAGCGGACGCCCGGCAGGTCCTTGACCCGGCCGCCGCGGATAAGCACTGTGGAGTGCTCTTGTAAGTTGTGACCCTCGCCGGGGATGTAGGCGGTGACCTCGGTGCCGTTGGTCAGCCGAACGCGGGCGATCTTTCTCAGCGCGGAGTTCGGCTTCTTTGGGGTCATGGTCCTGACCTGAGTGCAAACACCGCGCTTTTGCGGGGAGGGCTGATTCCTCACCACGCGATTGGTCAAGGCGTTGTAGCTGACCTGCAAAGCAGGCGCCTTGGACTTCGTCCGAGTCGGCTTGCGACCCTTTCGCACCAGTTGGTTCACTGTCGGCATCTGCTAAACCCTGTCCTCGCGTTTGGCCGAGCCCATGCGCACGGCAAATTCCTAATGGTTCGCCCTTGGGTGTCCGTGTCCCACGCCGACACGCCACAGAATCACGCGCCGGCTCGTATCCCTGCTGCGCGCGTCTAACCAGAACGTGCGGGATGGTGGACACCAAAACCCAGCGCCCCGCAAGGGGGGCGCGAACTCAAATTGTAGGTAGCCGACACGTCCATGTCAATGCGAAGCCGTTCCTGCAGACCAATGATTTCTATCCGATTTCTGGACGCTTGGCGCCAGCAGGCGAGGGGCGCAGCCGGAATGGCCTGCAGTTGATACGCGCGACGGCCGTGGACACGCGGTCACGAGCCGTCTGACATGGCCCCGTACTGGCCGCGAAAGTGCAGCAGGGCGCCGGCGTCCATATTCCCTGCGCCCGCCTCAACAATGCGCCCGATGTAGACGGTATGATCTCCTGCTTCCACTGCATTCTCCACGCGACAGTCCAGGAAGGCGAGATGGTCATCCAGGACGGGCGCCCCTGTCTCAACCGTATGGAATGGGAGCGACACCAGCTTGTGCGCCGCATTGAGCTCCGGCGTGCCCTTCAGGGAAAGGGCTTGAGCAACGTCCGCCTGACCCTGATGCAGGATGTTTACTGCGAAGACGGCGCTGGACGCGACCATGTCATGAATCTCTGACGAACGGTCTATGCAGACGAGGACAAGCGGTGGATTCAGGGAGACGGATGAAAAGGCGCTCATCGTTGTCCCATGGACCTCGCCGCGATGCCGCGTCGTGACAACAGCGACGCCGCTCGCGAATTCGCCAAGAATCTGGCGAAAAACGTGAGGAGAGACGTCCGGCGGCATGGGGAAGTTCTACGCGCCCTAGCGGCTGCCTGTGTGTCGCTTAGGAGCGAACGGCCACAACCTCAAGCCAGTTTCGGGGGACAAAGGTCAACTCCATCTCCCTGAACGTGTCGCGAATAGCCTCGCGAAGGACGCTGCTTGCCGTTTCAAGCTGGATGCCAGGCAGGGCCCCGGAGACAAAATCCGAGAAGGCGCAGATGTCCAGCCACCCCTCGATTGGGACCTCAATCGCGTTCACCCGCTCCCGCTTGACGACGAAGCCGGCGCGACCGAGCAGGTCCTTGTATTCGTCCGCGGTAAGTTGTTGCCGAGCCACCACTTTTGTCTTGTCCGGGCTTAAGCCATGAGTGGACTTGAGGAGCCGGAGCGCCCGCATCATCCATCGGCGATAGAACGGCTCCGTTTCCGGCACGATGGAGCCGGAATAGAAAGTGCTGTTGAATGCGAAAGATCCGCCTGGCTTGAGGGCCGCCGCGATGCCATTTAGCACGTCTTCCTTGCTGTCAACCAGGTGGATGGCGTTGCAGAACACGATCGCGTCCACACGATCACTGATGACATCGGAAAGCTCTTCAGCCCTGGCGTGGACAAACTCGACGGCGGCCCCCTCCACGTTCGTGAATGCGCGTCGGGCCTCGTTGAGCGCCTGGGTGGAGAGATCGACGCCGAGTATCCACGCGTCTTTGGCGTCACGCACCTTTTCCAGGACAAGCTGCGTCACCAAGCCAGGACCGCAGGCCAGATCGATGACACGCTGGCCGGGCTGCAACCCAACCAGGTCTATAAGGCGTCGGTTCTCCGCCTGATAGAAGGGCTGCCTGGCGAAAGCGCTGAAGGAGAAATCGTCATTGCCCGCATGAGGCGAGTCCGACGTTGACTGGGGTAGCGTCATTGGATAACAACCTCAATCCAATCCGGTATTACGAGCTAATTCCGTCGCCGCCGAGCCTTGCGCGCCTTGAGCCTGGCTCTCTCTTGCTTGGTGATAAAGTGGCGTTTCTCTTTTGCCTGCCTCAGGATGCCGGAGCGCTCCACGACTGAGCGAAATCGCTTGATTAGTTGCTCCTGGCTCTCTCCCTCACGCAAGACTACGTACGTCATCCGCCACCAACCTCCTAGCTTGTTTCCTAGTTCCGGGGGCTCACCGCCTCAAGACGCGGGCCATCGGCCAACGCATCGCCTCATCTCCATTTATATCACACCACGACGCATCGCCCGTCCGAAACCAACGGCTGTCCCAATACGTTACCGCCTGTCGCGGCCCTGCTGTGCATTGCGTTGCCGCGTAAAGCAGTTGGAGCAATACACAGGCCGGATGCCGCGCGGTTCAAAGGGCACCTCAGTCTGTTGACCGCATTCGGCGCAGACCGCCGGGTACATCTGACGCTGCGATCCGTTTGCCTTCGCCGCACCGCCGGCCTCGACCGGTTCGCGACGGCGCGCCATGTCCGTTCGGCGCACGACTCGGCACGCCTCGCAGCGCTTGGGATCATTGCGGAAACCGCGCTCCGCATAGTATTGCTGCTCCCCCGAGGTGAAGACGAATTCCGTTCCACACTCCGCGCACTTCAGCGTCCGATCATCATAAGTAACCACAGCTATCCCCCCATCCCCCCTGAAGCCGCCCGTTCAGGCTTCGGGTGGACTATAACACAGGTGATTCTATGACATAACTCCATGATTCGGCTGGAAAATATCCTGGGCGCCGCTCACGGGCCGATGCGCTTCAGTTCGGGTTCAAGGCAGCCGCAATGGCTGAATCAGGACTGAAGACAAGAAATATTCCAGAGGCGAGGCGAATCCAGCAACGGGGAGAGGCGTCGATCGCTCCACTATGGGACGCAATCGACAGGTGGTATTGCCGTCGCTCCCCTTACAGCCGGCTGATCCGGTCTGATAGGGCGGCGAAGTTGATTCCCCAGCCTATGCCCGCCACCCTGCCCGTAAAGATCCGGCGATCCTCCGGATTCCAGTAGGCCTCCCGGATGCTCCTAAGGCTCGGCAGTCGGAGGTCATACGGGACGAATCCGAGCGCGCGGCCATGCCAGCGTTCGACGCCCGGCCCCTTGCGCATTTCTTCATAGATCACGGCGGCGATGACGACCACCGTGAAAAGCTTCATGAGTTTGCTCAACACGATCTTGCCTCAGTCGTTGCACCCTTAGCGGCCCTCAATGTGCTTTCGGAATCGCTTGTCGCTCCGGTACGGACCAACGACTGCCAGGCGATAGCGCTCCGGCGTGAAGAAACGCTGGGCAACCCTCAGGACATCGTCCGTCGTGATGGCATCAAGCTTTTCAATGAGCTGCTCAGGAGTCTCAATGTCGCCGCCGATGATTTCCTGGGTCCCTATCCAATTCAGGATGCCCCGGGTGTCCTCCAGCCGGAGCAGCAGGCGCCCCTTTGTCAGTTCGCGAGCCCGATCAAGCTCGCTCATCGTTACGCCATGAGTGGCGCGCTCCAGCTCGTTGAGGATGGCCCGAATGACTTCCTCGCCGCGCGAAGCTTGGCTGCCTGCGAAGATTGATACTTCTCCCGCGTCAAGGAGAGTCACCATCGTGCAGTCAACGTCATAGACCAGTCCGAGCCGCTCTCTAAGCTCAAGAAACAGGCGGCTTGCCATGCCGTCGCCCAGGATCGAGGTCAGCATCGCAAGGGCGAATCGGTCCGGATCACCCACGGACAAGCCGGGCATGTTCAGGCAGATATTGGCCTGTTCCGTGCGGCGATACTCCACCGCCACGCGACTCTCGGGTAATTCATCAATCGCCGGCTGCATAGGTCGCGGCGCACCTCTTGGCCAGCCGTCCAGGCGTCCCTGCAGCAGGTCTTCAATCTCGGCGTGGTCAGTCTGGCCGGCAACGACGAGGGCGACTTGCGGCGGATCATACTGATCTCGCATGTACGACATGATCGTGTCCCGGCTGACGGAGCGAATGCTCTCCTCGGTACCGCAAATATCGCGCCCGAGCGGTTGGCCAGGCCACAACATCTCGTCGGCCATCGTGAACGCCCGTTGGCTGGGCGAATCGTTTGAGGAGTGCATTTCCTCAAGGATGACATCGCGCTCCTTGTCCATTTCCTCAATGGGGAACGTGGAATTGAGCACCATGTCAGAAAGGACGTCCAATGCGAGCGGCAAATGTGGACGGGCGACGCGCGCCCAGAAGATGGTCGTCTCCCGATCCGTGCTCGCGTTCAGATAGCCGCCGACCCGTTCGATTGTTTCGGATATGTCCTGGGGCCGCGGACGACGATCCGTCCCCTTGAACAACATGTGCTCAAGAAAGTGGGAAGCCCCGGCTTCCTCCTCGCGCTCGTAGCGTGATCCGGCCGCAACGAAAAAGGCCATTGAAACGGAGCGGGTGGACGGCATTGAAGCCGTCAAAAGCCGCAGCCCATTGGGCAGCACGCTTCTTGTATAGGGGGCGAGTGTTTCGGTCAGCATCAGTCCCTTCAGTGTAGTGAATGACGACCATCGGCGCATTCCCTCGACGCGGGTATTTCGCTGACTAAGATTCCGTCCACAGGACATCGCCATGTAGATCGCTGGGATGTGACTTCGACGCGAAAACGGAGTACTCGGCCTTGCTTTCGCCGATGGTGGTCAGGGCGCCGTGTCCGGGATAGACGATTGTCTCATCAGGGAGCACGTACAACGTGTTTGTAATGCTGGCGATTTCCTGCCGCAAATTCTCCGGGGCGGCTGTGCGTCCCGGCCCGCCCGGAAAGAGGGTATCGCCGGTAAAGAGATGGAACCCGGTGATGAAACAGCCGCTACCCGGCGTATGGCCCGGTGTCGCGATGACTCGCAGTGGCGTCATGCCAATCTGGAGCGTCTCGCCGTCATTCAGCAGGCGCTGCGGCGCTATGGGCAGATCCGCGGCGTCCCCGGCCAACGCTGCGACTGTTGCCTGGGGCAGAGCAGCGGCCACTTCCGCCAACGCGCCCCAGTGGTCGGAGTGGCCATGTGTCGTGATGATGTACAGGACCTCTGTGTCCGCCACGGCTTCCAGAATGCGGTTCGGCTCCGCGGAAGCGTCAATGATCGCGGAACTATTTCGCAGAGGGTCGGTAATCACGTAGCAGTTGTTGCCCCAGTTCCCCACTTCCAGGCGGCGAATTCGAAGGTCGCTTTCCGTGTGCAAGAGCGTCATTGGCCTCCCCCCGGTTCAGTTGCTGATCGATCTCCGTCGCTAAGTCGACGGGCGCGTTGACACGCGCATGGGCGTCTTCTTAGGATTCTCACATGTCGTTTCGCGCGGCGCGCGGTTGAAGTGACTGTACCATCGCGGCGGCGGAGGAATCAGATGACTGAGGTTGCCCCCGGCGTCTTCGCCATCACCCTGAGACCGGATGACGAGGACTCGCCCCACGTGTATTGGGTTCGCGGCGCCGACGGCGGCGTCTTGATTGACGCGGGCTACGGCGAAGAGGAAAGATCGCAGGCCCTCATTGGCGAGATAAACGGACTCCGCGGATTCGGGCCAGCGCCAAAGGACCTTTTGCTTACAGATCGGTTCGGCGAGCACACGGAAGGCGCGCCGGCCCTCCAGCGCGCCTTTCCCGACATCACAATTTCCGCGGGCGCCGCGGACATCCAAGCGATAACGGAATCCACCGGTGACGTCGTGGGGGGACCGCTGCATGGCGGCGAGGAGTTTGGCATAGCCGGCGACCCACCCCGCACGATTCGCGCCGTGGCGACGCCGGGGCACACGCCCGGCAGCATGTGCTACCTGCTTGAGCCGGATCTGGTTCTCTTTAGCGGCGACTGCGTACTCTCTGAGGGCACGACGGCCGTGCACCTTTCGGAGGGCGGCGGCATGGCGGAATACGTCGACTCGCTCAAGAGGCTTCTGGCGTTGGACGCCCGCCTGCTGCTTTCATTTCACGGCGCGCCCGTCGCTGATCCGACATCGCGACTGCGTGATCTCATTGCGCATCGGGACGCTCGGGATGCGTCCATTCTCGATTGCCTGCGGGATGGCCTGACCGGCATTGACGCCATGCGGGATCGGCTCTACGGCCCGGCGAACCTTCCGGAGTGGCGCTGGAACGCCGCCCGCGAGCAAATCCATGCCCATCTCATCAAGCTCGTGTCGGAGGGCAGGGCGGTTGAAGTCGAGTCTGGCGAAACGTATCGATTGCCGTAGCAACGCAACACGATCTGATCGGCTGAGTTGGAACTGTAACTGCAAGAGGAGCATGCGCGAATGCGTGGAATTGATGCCCTGTCCGTCTTTCCGGAGTCTGCCGCTGTTCTGCCAAACGGCCGCCTGGAGATCGGCGGCATCGATGTCGTGGAGCTAGCGGCCACGCACGGTACTCCGCTGTACGTGTTCGACGAGGCTCAGTTGCGCCTCTCCGCGAGAAGGTTTCGGGACGCGCTCGATCAGCGCTATCCGGCGGAAAGCTCCATTGTTTATGCATCCAAGGCATTCTCGAACGTTGCGCTATTCAGGCTCCTGGCGGAGGAGGGACTCGGCTTTGATGTTGTCAGCGGCGGCGAGATGGCCGTCACCGAGGCGGCCGGCATTGATCCGGCGCGGCTGCATTTTCATGGCAACAACAAGGGACCCGAGGAGCTAGAGCACGCAGTTGAGGCGAATATCGGCGTGATCGTGGTGGACAACCTGCATGAGCTGTCCCTCCTCGAATCAATCCTGGAGCGCTTGGGCAGGACCCAACAGATCTCGCTGCGTGTATCACCAGGTGTAGACCCTCACACTCACACCCACACGACGACAGGAGTCCTGGACAGCAAGTTTGGACTTGCAATCCAGACGGGCCAGGCCGAGGAGGCAGTCAAGCAGGCCATGGCCTCGGACAGGGTCGATCTGGCGGGTCTGCATTTCCATCTCGGCTCGCCCATTTTTGAGCTTGAGCCGTTTGAGGAGGCCATTCGCGTGGCCATGGAGTTCGCCTCCCGCATGAAAGAGGCGTACGGATTCGCCATGCGGCTCTTCAGTCCCGGCGGCGGCTTTGCCGTGAACTATCTCACTACGGACCAGGCGCCTTCGGCAGACCGGTACGTCGAGACTATCAGCAGGGCCATCATCGAAGGCTGCGATATCTACGGACTTGACCTGCCCGCGATCTCAATCGAGCCGGGGCGATCCATCGTCGGACCCGCCGGCGTGGCGCTTTACACGGTTGGCGCAACAAAGGTCCTGCCTGATATCCGGACGTATGTCTCCGTCGATGGCGGCATGGGCGACAATATCAGGCCCGCGATCTACGGGTCGGAGTATGAGGCCGTGCTGGCATCTCGGATGAATGATCCCGAGACGGTCACGGTCACTATTGCCGGCAAGTACTGTGAATCGGGCGACATTCTTGTGCGGGACTGCAGTCTGCCGGAACCTGCCGCAGGAGACATCCTCGCCATTCCCACGGTTGGCGCCTATTGTCTGGCGATGTCCTCCACGTACAACGCAAATCCGCGTCCTGAAGTCCTGCTGATCTCACAACATGGCCACGCGCAGACGATTCGTCGCCGCGAGACATACAGCGATCTGCTGAGGCTGGACGTCATGTCTTAGCCCAGGCGCACGCAGCTCAACGCCGCCGCGCGATTTCTTGATCTAAGTCGCATTGCAACCTCGCCGCGTACTCCAATCTACGAACACATTGAGAAGAACTATGCCGTGGACAATTCCCGCTGATGCCGAGGCGATCCGGTTTCTTGACCGGAGCGTCAACCAGAATCGGCTGTCGCACGCCTATCTGCTCACCGGACCGGCTGGGGTCGGCGCGATGGCGCTGGCGCAAGAATTCAGTCAGGCGCTGCTGTGCGACGCGGAGGAAAAGCGTCCCTGCGGGGAGTGCCGAAACTGCAGGCGCATTGCCAACGGCGTCCACTCAGATGTCCTGATCATTGGCCCGACGGCCGCCGGATCAATAGGAATTGAGGCGACGCGCGAGTTGCAGACAGCCGCCAACCTCCAGCCGTACGAGTCCGCTGGCCGGGTGATCATCATAGGAGAGGCGGACACGCTCACTCGAGAGGCCTCCAATGCGCTGCTCAAGCTCCTTGAGGAACCGCAACCGGGCGTGACGCTCATACTCGTCACCGCCAACGAGGATGGCGTTCCTGAGACCGTCAGATCGCGGTGTCAGATTGTCCCGTTGCGGCCAATTCCGTTTGACCTTGTAGCTGAGGCGTTGCAGACGGCCGGAGCAGGGAAAGATGAGGCGGCGCGCTACGCCCGCATCTCCGGCGGTCGTCTTGAGTCCGCCCTCGAGCTGCTGCGTGACACGACACCGCTGGATGAGAGTCGGGCCGCCCTGCAGGAGATCCTCGAGACTCGTTTAGAGACTATTTCTGCCCGCCTGCGCCGGGCGGGGAAAATGGCGGACGATTTCTACAGCAATCGACAACGACTGCTGGAAAGACTCGAGGTGTGGGCAGGGGTCTGGAGAGATGCGTTGCTGGTCGCGTCGGGTGCGCCGGAAGAGGTGACGGATCCGGAGGAATCCGACCGGCTGGGCGGGCTGGCCGTCTCCGTACCAGAGGCTCTGGGCGCGGTGACGGAGATCCTGGCGACGATCAAGAGGCTTAGACAGAACGCCAATGCGCGCCTGGCCCTCGAATCTCTGCTCATGGCCCTTCCCTGAGTGGGCAGTTGAAAAAGCAAACTTTCCTGCTAGAGTAGGGATGGTGTTTTCGTGCGCGGGGAAGCAAAGCTGTATTTGATTTGTACCTCACTGCTTTCCCCGCGCTGCGCTGCCCCCTAGCATTCGAGGCCGAGCGAATGTCAGGGGGTAGCGTCTTTAAGTGCCCTTAGCCGCCGAAAAATCGCGCGCCGTTTTCTCGCTGTGTCGTTGACTACGCATCACAAGTTCGGCAAACGGGGGCAGGCCGTGAGGGCCGAGCCCTAGAGGTCTATGCCCAGCGCTCCTGTAACTGTGGCGATGTCCTTGTCGCCTCGGCCGCTTAGGTTGACGAGAATCAGATCGTCCAGAGGAAGGTCGGCAGCCAGCCGCGAGGCATGAATGATCGCGTGCGATGACTCCAGCGCCGGGATGATGCCCTCCGTCTCCGCCAGCAACTGGAAGCCGGCCAGCGCATCGTCATCCGTGACGCTTGTGAACTCTGCGCGCCCGGTTTCCTGGTAGTAGGCGAGCTCAGGACCTACTCCGGGGTAGTCAAGCCCGGCGGAAATGCTGTGCGTCTCCGTTACCTGGCCCCATTTGTCCTGGAGCATCTTCGAAAACGATCCATGCAGTACGCCCGGTTTGCCCATGCCAAGGCTGGCGCTGTGCTTTCCGGTTTCGACACCATGTCCTGCGGCCTCCACTCCGATCATTCTTACGTCGGAATCGTCCCTGAATGCATGGAAGAGGCCCATCGCGTTACTGCCACCGCCGACGCAGGCCACTAGATGACTCGGCAGCCTGCCCGCCTCCTCAAGCATCTGTCCGCGCGCCTCAATTCCGATGACGGACTGAAAGTCCCGGACAATGACAGGGTAGGGATGCGGACCAACGACGCTGCCGATGACGTAATAAGTGGTCGCGACGTTCGTCACCCAGTCCCGCATCGCCTCATTCACGGCGTCCTTTAGCGTTCGCGATCCGCTTGTGACGGACACGACCTCTGCGCCGAGGAGTCGCATTCGAAAGACGTTAGGGGCCTGCCGGTGAATATCCTCTTCACCCATGTACACAACGCACTCGAGGCCCAGCAGTGCGCACACCGTTGCGGCGGCGACCCCGTGTTGCCCCGCGCCGGTCTCGGCGATGATCCGGGTTTTGCCCATGCGCTTCGCCAGGAGAATCTGGCCGAGGGCATTGTTTATCTTGTGGGCGCCGGTGTGCGCGAGGTCCTCTCGCTTGAGGTATATTTGGGGGCCGCCGCTGTGGGCGGTCAGGCGCTCCGCAAAGGAGATTGGCGTCGGGCGTCCCGCATACGTCCGAGACAGGTGGTCGACTTGCGCCAGGAAGGCCGGATCACTTCGAGCCGCGGCGTACTCTTCCTCTAGCTCGGTGACCGCCGCCATCAGCGTTTCCGGCACGTACTTGCCGCCAAATTGCCCAAAACGCCCCGGAGCCGATGCGTCTGCGCCGGTCTGAACCACGGTCACACTTTCCCCTCTTGCGTCGTCCGAGACCCCGCCGCTTGCGCCGAGGCCCGACGCGCCTCATAGACAAAGCGTCCCACCTTGGCAGGGTCCTTGACCCGATCCGTCTCGACGCCGCTTGAGACGTCCACGCCCCACGGGCGTACTAAGTGGATTGCCTCGCCCACAGTCTCAGGGTTAAGTCCTCCGGCCAGGATGAAGGAGAATCGGCGCGCGAGCCTCTCAGCCAGATCAAAATCAAGGCTGACGCCGGCGCCGCCCGGCTCGCCCTGAACGTGCGGCTCGATGAGGCTCAGCGAGTTGTGTCGCTCGGCAAAGTCGGAGACGCGCGTCAGCTCCGCCTCCGTCTCTTCAGGCGTCAGAGCCGATGAGATGCGCCGCGCCACGATTAGGGGACGTTCTATGAGCGCCCAGTACTCGGGCAGCTCTGTGCCGTGGAGTTGAACCATGTCCAGCCCGACAGCCTCTACAGTCCGGTTGACCTCATCCGCGGGCTGGTCCACAAAGACGCCGACGACCGGCGGCGTGTGGTCCGAATCGCGGTGAAGTGTTGAGACCATCTCCTTGGCGTGGTCAACCGGCACACGCCGCCAAGCGTCCGCAAAGATGATCCCCAGCAGATCCGCCCCCGCGTTTGCCGCGTTGAGGAGATCGGTCGCGGAGCGATTGCCGCAGAGCTTGATGGCCAGTCCCATCAGGAATTGCCGGGGCCGCTGCCGCCAGGAAAGCCAGGGAAGCGGGGCTCGCCGAACCCTCCAATGCCGGGGATTCCGCCGGGAAGACCGCCGCCCAGTCCGGGGAAGCCCCCGCCGAATCCGGGGATAGTCTGTTCAATTGCATCCGACGGAACGTTGGTCTCCATCCCGGTAAGGCGCGACGTGCTGATAGAGCTCAGTTCACGAGCCTTGGATGGCGTATCGTCTGCAGTGATCAGCGCCTCTCCGACAAGAATCGCGTCCGCGCCGGCTGCCCTCATGCTTCGCGCGTCGTCGGCGCCGGATATGCCGCTCTCGGCAACCACGCGGCTGCTTTGGCCGACGCGCGGCGCGAGGCCGTGCGTTGTTGCAAGGTCCGTCACAAAGGTGTGGAGATCGCGGTTGTTGATCCCTATGAGGCGCGGCTTGATCTCAAGCGCGCGGTACAGCTCCAACTCATCATGCGTTTCTATGAGCGCCGCCATGCCAAGCTCATTTGCCATTCCCTGATAGTCCTCAAGCTGGGAGTCTGAGAGTCCGACAACGAGCAACAAAATGGCGTCCGCGCCCCACAGCCGCGCCTCATATATTTGGTACTCGTCAATGACAAAGTCCTTGCGGAGGATTGGCGTGCGCGATTCCGCCGATACGTCCCGGACCGCTTTTAGATCATCCAGCGAGCCCTTGAAGAATGGCGTGTCCGTGAGGACAGAGATAGCGGATGCGCCGTTCACAATGTAGATGCGCGCCAGATCGGCGGCGTCGATGTCCGGCGCGAGGTCGCCCTTTGATGGCGAGGCTCGTTTGACCTCGGCGATCAGGTGGAGCCGGTCTTCGGACAGCGCGCCGACGAAATCCCGCGCCTCTTCCAGGTCACGGACGCGCGCCCTGACCTCCTTTAGAGGCTGGGCGGCTATTCTCACGTCCAGGTCATCTCGCGTCTGAGGCAAGATTTTGTCCAGATATGTTCCGGTGGTCATACCGCTGTGTTCCTTGCTTCTAGTGCAGACAAGACTATAATGCCACTCAATAGGCGCCAGCGCCGGGACCGGAGGAGGTCTTATGTCTAATTGGGACATGTCCAATCTGAATCAGCCGGATCCGCAAGAGGCCGTGCAACGCTATCGTGACGCGCGCCATGCTCATGTCACCGAAGGTCACCATAGGCCGATCACCCTGGAGCGCGCCTTTGTCTTTCTGCTCATCGGGGCGGGTTTGGCCCTATTGCCGATAATCGGCCTCTTCCTGGTCGCGGCATTCCGGTCGTAGTCACACAAGTAGCGGCGGGATTGATTGCAGGCGGGACCCATGTTTGAGGCGGAGCTCAGAGAAGGAGCGCGCCGCAAAGAAGGCGAGAGCTTCAAGAAGTTCCTCTTGCGCCGAGTCCTTGTGGCATTCATCGCGCTAGTGGGCGTCAGCGTCGTGATCTTTACTCTCTTAACGGTCCTAGCGCCGCAAGGCTGAAATCCACCCCTAAGAGTTCCAGAAAATGACGGGTCATGGGGTTCCGCGGGGTGACAGACAAGTTGCTGCGGGCAGGAATGGGAGCCCCACCGGATTCCCGCCTTCGCCGGAATGACGAGTAAGAAGCCCGCCTTTAGGCCGCCGTTGTGTTGCTGGCTTCGGCCAGCAGATCAAGTCGATGCCGCGCGGCGCCGGAATCGATGGACTCACGTGCGGACTCTATACCTTGCGCAAGGTCGTCCGCGGCTTCGCCGGCCATGAGGGCAGCGGCGGCGTTGATCAGTACGATGTCCCGATATGGACCCGGCTCCCCGTTCAGGACGTTCGTGAGGATTCGGTGGCTGGACTCGACGTCCTGGCTGCGGATCTGATCCACGCCTGCGTGATGCAGGCCGAACTCCTCCGGATTGATCTCCCGCAGCGTCACGGCCCCGTTGCTGTACTCGCCCATGATTGATGGACCGCTGAGGGCGATTTCATCCAATCCGTCCGCGCCATGAACGACGATGGCCCGCTTGGCCCCCAGCTCCCCCAGAACGCGCGCGATAGTCTCCACGAGCTCGGGCCTTGGCACTCCGACGAGTTGATGCCCGGCATGAGCGGGGTTTGTCAGTGGGCCGAGTATGTTGAAGACGGTCCGGACGCCAATCTCGCGACGCGGACCGGCGGCGTGACGCATTGCCGGGTGATATCTCGGCGCAAACATGAATCCGATGCCTGCCGTCTCAATGCAGCGGGCGACCCCCTCCGGGTCGATGTCTATCTGTACACCCGCCGCCTCAAGCACATCTGCGGAGCCGCAGGCTGAGGAGGCGGCCCGGTTGCCGTGTTTGGCCACGCGCAGACCGGCCCCGGCGGCGACGAGCGCGGCGGCGGTTGAAATATTGAACGTGTGTGAGGCATCGCCGCCAGTGCCGCACGTGTCGAGGAGTGAATCTGGGTCGGGGGTTTCCACTCGGAGCGCCCTATCGCGCATGACGCGAGCCAGCCCGGCTATTTCGTCGACGGCCTCGCCCTTGGTTCGCAGGGCCATCAGGAACGCTCCAAGCTGCGCTGGCGTCGCCTCCCCATCCATGATCTCCGTCATTACCTGCTCAGCCTCGGTTTGGGATATCGTGCGTCCCTCAATCAGGTGAGCAATCGCCTCGCGAATCATCGGCTCGACTCCGGGGCAGCGCCATTGATCCCGCCATTCGGAGCCGCTCCGGGACCAACCAGGGCGTATCGTTGTCCTGTCTTGAGAATAAGGCCGTTCTCCGCCAGGGACTGGAGAATGGAGCGAGTTACATCGCCGTTCCGGCCCTCTTTGAGTCGCGGATTCAGGCCCGTTGCCGCACCGACCTCGGCGTTTGTCATTCCCTTTGCAGGGCCATCTCGCAGCGTCAACAGAATGAGGTTCTGCGCTCCGCTCATTAATTCCTCCCCGGACGCAAGGCCGGCCCCCGGAAACGAATCAACGGGCGTCTCATAGGCGAGCATGGGGCGGCGGGGGCGAACAAGAATTCGAGCCAAGTAGAAGAGCACGGCCTCAATCACGCCAAGAATCAAGGCCATCAACAGCGGTCTCTGAAGACGTTCTTTCATGCGGCTGCCTCGCAAGCAACAGTGATCGCTACCGAGTGTCGGCGCAATGCTGACATCATACGCCCTGCAAGCCCGATTCCCGCTCTATCTCTGAACGGCTGACAGTCTCGGTCGTTCCCACCGCGTGACGGAGGCCAGGACTGCTGTCGTCAGGACGAGGCCCGCCCCAAAGACAAATGTCGCCTTGATTGTGTAGACATCCGCAAGGACGCCTGCCGCGATCGGAGCTAGTCCCGCCACGGCCGTCGCGACGCCGAATACGAGGGATACAGTCGTCGCCTGTATGTCGCCGGGCACCAGGTCCGTCGCCGCTGCGAGGAATATGGCCATGAGCGAGTAAACAAAGAGGCCCATGACGAGAAGCGTCGTTATTAGCAGAAGCCCATCCGGAACAATACTCAAGCTGTAGTTGGCGATGCCGAGCACCACGAGCGTCGGCGCGAGGACTACTTTGCGTCCCCAGCGGTCGGAGAAATACCCCATCAGCGGCTGCGATGCGATTCCGGCTACCTGCAGAATTGAGAGATAGAAACCGACAGTCTGAGGCGAGGCGTCAAGATCCTCTCGGAGGTAGATGGGCAAGAACGTTAGAATCACGCTCTGCCCGCCCGCGAATCCCCCGGCGAAGAGCAGCACCAGCAGTAGTTTCTTGCTTCGCAGGAGTTGCCCGACTTCTTTGGTGTAGTTCCGAAATGTCATCGCGCTGCTGATTTCAGCCGGGATGCGCCTGAGAATCAGCCAGATGATGAAGCCAAGGATGACGGATGGGACGATGCTGCCCTGAAAGATCACCTGCCAGCTAAAGACGGCCAACAGCAGGCCCGCCGCCAACGGGCCGACCGCCTCGCCGACGCTGCCGCCCGTGCCGTGCAGGGATATTGCGAAACCGCGCCGATGGGCGAATTGCCGTGAGAGCGAACCTATTGCCGCCGGATGCCACATCGAGATAGAGATCACCATGATGGACGCGAAGAGAGTCACGAGCCAGAAATTCGTGCTGATGCCCACCAGGTAGCCGGTAATGCCGATTCCCGCAATCGAAACGCCAAGCACGATTGCCCGCAAGTGCGTATATCGATCCGCAATGTACCCCGCGGGAAAGTTGGCGACGCCGCCCCCGATGAATCTGAACGTCGAGAGCGTCCCGATCTGCGTGTTGTTGAGGCCCAGGCCTGCCTTCATCTCCGGCAGCAGCACAAAGAAGGCCGAATTCAGCACATGCTTGATGCCGTGGCCAGCGATGGCGGTTATGAGCAGCGCCATGCGCTGATTGGGCGTAATTTCGGCCCGACCGGACCCGATTGAAGCGCCCGTGGCGGGCGCGTTGAAGCCCTGACCGCCGGCCGGGGCGCCGGTTCCTTCTATTTCATCTTGAGCCACTGTATCGCCTCAATCACATTGCCAGGAAATTGCGCAGCAGGTCTTTGCCGACTGCAGTGCGGATGCTCTCAGGATGGAATTGAATGCCTTCTATAGGGTACTCCCTGTGCCGTACGCCCATGACGATGCCGTTTTCTGTGCGGGCGGTCACCTCAAGCGCGTCCGGCACGCTGTCCGGCATGATCGCCAGAGAATGATAACGGATAGCCTCGAAAGGGTTGGGCAGGCCCTGAAACAGGCTCTTGCCGTCGTGGTGAATCATGCTGGATTTGCCGTGCATGATCTCGCCTGCGCCGGCGACGATTCCATCAAAGGCCTCGCCGATGCACTGATGCCCCAGACATACGCCCAGAACAGGCACGGAGCGCTCGCCGAAATGCCGCACGACATCCTTGGATATGCCGGCATTGGCGGGATTTGACGGCCCCGGCGAGACGACGATTTTATCCGGCTGCATCTCGGCGATCTTCTCGACTGTCGTCATATCATTTCGTTCGACGACAACGTCCTCTCCAAGTTCGGCTAGGTATTGGTAGAGGTTGTACGTAAAACTGTCGTAGTTATCAAGCAGAAAAATCATCCCGCGCCTCCTCAGGCCTTCGTCGCGCCGGTCTTTGCAAGGCGTTCATTCGTAAGGTCTTCCGCCGCGTCAAGGGCGGCGAGCATCCCCCGCGCCTTGGCCAGGGACTCCTCATATTCGGACCGGGGCACACTGTCGTAGACAAGACCGCCGCCCGCCTGCACGGTGGCCAGGCCGTCTTTCATGACAACGGTGCGAATGCAGATCGCCATGTCCATGTTGCCGGCATTGGAGACATATCCGACGGCGCCGCTGTAGGGACCGCGGGCGTGTGGCTCCTTCTCCGCGATTATCTCCATCGCCCTGATCTTTGGCGCGCCGGACAGCGTCCCCGCTGGAAACGTCGATCTCAGTACGTCGTAGGCCCCAACGCCAGGCCGTAGCTGCCCCGAAACGTTTGAGACGATGTGCATCACGTGGGAGTACTTCTCGACCTCCATTAGTTTGGTCACCTCAACGGTGCCCGGCAAGCTGATCCGCCCAATATCGTTTCTGCCGAGGTCGACCAGCATGATGTGTTCCGCCCGCTCTTTCTCATCCGTTATGAGCTCCTCAGCGAGGGCGGCATCCTCCTCCGGCGTTTCGCCTCTCGGGCGCGTGCCGGCGATGGGGTGTGTCGTGGCGACGCCTTCCTCCACGCGGACAAGCATTTCCGGGGACGATCCGATGATGTGGAAATCACCCATATCCAGGAAGTACATGTAGGGCGAGGGGTTGAGCGCTCGGAGGGCCCGGTAGATGTCAAACGGGGAGGCGGACGTTTTGCGAGCGAGCCGCTGCGATAGAACCACTTGAATACACTCGCCGTCTGTGATCAGCTGCCGCGCCTCCTCTACTTGCCGCATGAACGACTCCGGCGTGTGGTTTGAGGTCAGCTCGCTGCGGTATAACTCCTGGGGGCCCGCTTCAAGGCATGCGTTGCCTTCGACGCTGCCGGATTCCAATCTCTCAATCAGGTAGTCGATCCGTTGGATTGCCTTCTCATACGCCTCCCGTATCTGCGAATCATCTCCCTCCAGGGAGGCGTGGCTGACCACCTTTATGACGTGCTTAACGTGGTCAAAGATGAGCATCGTGTCCGTCAACATGAAGACGGATTCGGGCAGAGCCATCGGGTCAGGAAGTTCATGCCGCGGAACGCGCGGCTCAAAATGGGTGATTGCGTCGTAGGAGATGTAACCGACAGCGCCGCCCAGGAACCGGGGCAGGCCAGGCACCGATGCCGGCCGCTTGTTGGCGAGTTCCTGCTCTATGAGCGTCAGCGGGTCAATGCTGCCGGACGGCGTCGACGGGCCGGTCTTGAGAACCTTTGTGGGCAGCGTGCCGATAAAGCTGTACCTGGCGACTCGCTCGCCGCCCTCCACGCTTTCCAGGAGGAAAGACGGCGCTTCACGAGCCACTTTGAGGTAGGCCGTCACGGGTGTCTCCATGTCCGCGGGAATGTCTCTCCAGATTGGCGCGATGTTTCCCTTATCGCGCATCGCGCGCAGTTCCTCCTCGCCTGGAAAATATGTCGCCATCTCTGTTCCCGCCTTTCCTCTCCGCTCCGTTCGCCCTCTTGCCAACAAAAAAAGACCCGTCCCAACCAAGGGACGGGTCCTGTAGGCGATCAAGGATCCGCGGCGCCACCCTTTTTCCCCCGCGTTCTCACGCGAGGACTCTCAGTAGGTACTTCCCGGACCAACCTGATCTGGGCGTATACCATGAGCCTGTAACGGGGCTCCAATCCGGCGAAGCCTACTCAGAAATCGGTTTCCCTCTTCCCGTTCGGTCCGCGGCTCCCGAGTCCATTCTGGGCCGTCACGACGCCGGGCTCTCACCAATCCCCGGCTCTCTGTGGCCATGCCTGTGGCCCATACTCATCTCGTTCGCAGCCTTTGAGTCTTGAGTTATGAAAAATACTACGGAGAGCAAGACCGGGTGTCAATGACGCGGACGGCGCCCCGGCGCTGTCCATCTGTGACTGCGACCTCACCCGGCGAGAGTCGCTAGCCCTCGGCGAACATAGACTGCCGGTCCGCGACTGAGCCGGCTTTCCATCAGGCTCACGCCTGTGACAAGAAACCCCTGGCCCGCGCCCGCTGCTGACAAACTTTGTGCGCCAAGGCTGAATTGTCTGCCCCGCCGCACTCGGCCGAGGGTGATGTGCGGCGTGAACGAACTAATTCCAACCGGCAGCCTCGCGTTCGCCAATGCGTCCCGCACCCTTGTATGTAGTTGGCGCAGGTCGTCCGTGTCACCCTCTACGCCGGCCCATATGACGCGCGCTCCCTGCCGCCGTCGCCCTCCCGGAAATGCGCCCGTCCCAGCAATGCGCAGTTTGAATGGTCGGCAGTCCGCTAGCGATTCAGATAGCCCGCCTAGTAGACGAGGGGCCGTCTCCTCAGCCAGCTGTCCCAGGAACGCCATCGTCAGGTGAATGCCGTCCTCGGTTACCCATCTCACGGACTGGTCTGGATCACGCTCCGCCAATTCTCGTATGCAGCTGTGGAGGGCGGCGCGGATGGGCGTGGGAGGCTCAATGGCGATGAACGCCCGAAAGATCCGACCTTCGTTCAAGGCGGCCCCTGTCGTCCAACATTCGTCGCTCCGATGCGATCCAGGAAATCTCGCGCGTTTCGCCACGCGATGCGCTCAATCTCGGCGCTTGAAAGCTCCGCCTTGTCCAGGTACTCGATGACGCGAGCATGCGGCATGAGCGGGTAATCGGTAGCGAACAGCACCCGCTCGATGCCGATGCTGTTTATCAGTGTGCGGACGGCGGCAGGTCTGTAGAGATACGGCATGGCCGCTGTGTCGACGTACACGTCGGCAAGCGCCTCGTCCGCGCCGAGCAGATGGGCATAAAATGGCAGCCCGCCCCCGGCGTGCCCCAGGATGGTGGGGATGCCTGCGAGGCGCTCAAGCAGGGGGTACAGGCGTTCAGGAGTCGCTGTCCCTTTACCGGGATAGACGCGGCCAAGCGGTTCGGAGGCGTGGAGGAGGAGTCCCATCCGGTGACCTCGCAGGCGCTCCGCGAGCGCATCCACATCCGCGTCTGATGAATCAAACAACCCCTGCGTATCGGGGCGCAACTCCCCCAGTCCGTGTATCCCGGCATCAGCCAAACGGTCTATTTCTAGCAGTGCTTCCGCCATCAAGTCTCCGGGGGAAACGGTTCCGAATCCAGAAATCTGATCCGGGTAGCGCTGAGCGGCATAAATTATGGCGTCGTTGCCCTCGCGGCACAGGGCGGCGGAGCCCCACCCGAATCCACATGCAATGGCGCCTGCGATGCTCGCCTGATCCATTGATTCCACTAAGTCAGCCGAGCCGATGATCCGCGCCGATGCATCCGTGTACATCTCGCGGAAGGTGGCGTCGGCTTGCAGGAACGGGCCTCGGTCCGCTGCGACAGCGTCCGCGAAAACGTGAGTGTGGGCGTCGATGTAATGTATGGAGTCCATTGGTGCGGCATCCCGTCATCTATCCGCTAAAGTATAGACAGCGGATCGTGTCATCCGAGAAATGGGGCTAGAACTGGCATGACTGAGACCATACCCGAGGTTCCACAGGAGACGTCTGGGCCGCCGTCCCGCTCCCGCGTGGCCGTCGCGTATACGACGCCGGAGACGGTTCTGGATGATATTGGCAGCGTAATGCGACTGGCCGGATACCAGGAATCGCTCAATCCGTCCGCTGCGACGCTGCTGAAAATCAATATCACCTGGCAGCTCTGGTACCCCGCCGTTTCGACCACGCCGTGGCAGCTGGACGGCGTGATCAAGACGCTGAAAGAGGATGGATTCAATGACCTGATTGCCGCGCACAACGGCACGGTCGTCGTGGATGCCAAGGTTGGGGAGGTCAACAACAAGCACCTGCCGGTGATTCAAAAGCACGACATTCCCAACATGCACCTCGAGGACGTGGAATGGATGCATTTTGAGCCGGCCTCGAAAATGCGAGTACTAGGGGACATATTCCCCGACGGTCTTACGATTCCAGCCGTCTTTCCAGGCAAGAACATCGTTCACCTGCCAACAATGAAGACCCACGTCTTTACGACGATGACGGGAGCGATGAAGAACGCATTCGGCGGTTTGTTGAATCACAGGCGGCATTGGACGCACTCCGTCATACACGAGACCCTCGTTGACCTGCTGGCGATTCAGAAGGAAATTCACCCCGGGCTCTTTGCCGTGATGGATGGGACATTCGTTGGCGATGGGCCCGGCCCGCGCGCCATGAAATGGCAGAACAAGAGCATCCTGTTGGCCTCCGCCGATCAGGTGGCCATCGACGCAATTTCGGCCAAGCTTATGGGACTCGACCCGATGTCCATCAAGTTCATCCGTCTTGCGCACGAGGCCGGGCTGGGCACTGGCGACCCGCGTGAGATCGACGTCGTCGGCGCAGACGTCTCCGAGGTCAACTGGAATCTCAAGGCAAGCGAGGAAACGTTGGCCAGCAGGGGCCAAAAGTTGATTTATTGGGGCCCGCTGAAGAGGCTGGAGCACGTGCTTTTGCGGACGGTCATCGCCCCGTGGTCCTACATGGCATCCAATCTCTACTTCAATGGATACTGGTACAATGCCATCGGGCGAGGCCGCGCGCGCAAGGCGCTGGAGACTCCCTGGGGCAGACTGTTCAGATCGTACTGATTTAGTTTGCCTTCTGATCAAGGGCGTGTATTATGCGGCTTGAGAAGTCGAAGGAAAGCGAGGCGTCACCATGGCCGGTGAACTACTCGAGCAAGAAGCCGCCGCCCTTGAAGAAGAGAACGGCACTCTCGAAATAGTTGAATCGAATACGGACGATCGCGTATGGCGACGCGTCCTCCATGCCGCAGTCGCCATGCCGGGAGTCAAGGTCAAGCGTGAAGCATTCCTTCGGTCTCAACTGAAATCCCTCGAAGAGGAGCAGATCGAGTTAGCTATCTCGTCGCGCCCTGCGGCCGCCGGCGTCGATCCTGATTTCATCGATGAGCGCGCAAACTCTCTCATCAAGAGCCACGTCGCGCGCGCTTCAGGCATCTCATTCGCCACAGGCATTCCCGGCGGCTTTGCCATGCTTGGGACAATTCCGGCCGACTTGGCGCAGTACTTTTGGCACCTCACCGTCACAGCTCAGCAGCTTGCCTACCTCTACGGCTGGCCGGATCTGCTTCATGAGGGCGAGATTGATGAAGAGGCCGAGTCCCGCTTTACGATTCTGATCGGCGCGATGATGGGCGCAGCATCCGCTCAGCAAGCGCTCAAGCAGCTTTCCGGGCGAGTCGCGCAGCAAGCCGCGACTCGCGGGTCGCAACGCGCAGTCACTCAGCAGGCCATGCAGGTGCTGACGAAACGGGTGGGGCGCTGGATTGGCGTCAAGATTACCAAGGATACATTCTCGCGTGGTCTTGCCAAGGCGATCCCGTTGCTAGGAGGAATCATAGGCGCCGGCCTTACGGCATCCACAATGTGGCCGATGTCCCGCCGCCTGAAGTCGGAGCTTTCTCAACTCCCGTACGCCCGTGCAGACGGGGAAGATTCCAGGTCCAGGGTCGCTGCCGAGCCGGCGTAAGAAAAGCTGCGGTCCGGCTTTGGGCGCGTATTTTAGGGCAGAGGATCCCTAGAGTCTCAGTTCACTCCGCTTAGCTTGCCCGCTGCCTTCGAATAGCGGCAAAATCCTCTCGGCGCCAACGGTAGGGCGAGTGCGCTATCGTCCCCGGCTCCGTGACCGTCTCAAGCAGAGACAGCGCGTCCTCAACAATTGTTCGCTGCTGATCAATGTTCCCTGGCTGGCCGAAGGGCTGGCCATAAGGATGCTTCACGTACAGCGCGCGAGGCGGCTTTATCCGCATCGGCTGCTGTAGCCCCTGATTGACTACCACCGTTGAGATGCCGTGCTCCTCCAGCACCCGCGCGATCAGCCCGCCGGACTGATTGCATATGGGTCAAGTCGTGCCGATGAGGGCGGCGTTCACGTTGTCGGCGAGAAGATTTCGCGCAACCTGCGGCGCCGTCTCCGCCATGAGCCGTGGGATGTTGTCGCCGATGATGTAACCCATGAACCCATAGGCGTCTGTCGCCAGAGAGCCGATAGCGCCCTCTTTCTCCATCTCCCGCATGGGCTCAACCGGGAAGATGACATTGATGTCCTTCTCCGCGTTTGACTTGTCGTAATGTTCGTGAAAGATGCCGATGTTAGAAGCGGGGGTTGCGGAGGGGATGATGCGAAATGATGGGTCGTCGTCCACGAACGGCTCCTGTGAGTCGTTCATGTAGACGCCTCCGGTCGTTAGTAGG
The DNA here is from genome assembly GCA_965237465.1 of Dehalococcoidia bacterium. Taxonomy (GTDB): domain Bacteria; phylum Chloroflexota; class Dehalococcoidia; order UBA6926; family UBA6926; genus VXMO01. The sequence continues at coordinate 969,133 of OZ250138.1, read as the reverse complement.
GCGACGCGCGCGTTAGAAAGCAGCTTCGTGAACGGGGTCCAAGGCGAGGCATCAAAGAAGAGCGCGTTCGGATTGACGTTAGAGATCAGCTGTCTTTCCCATTCGTCCAGGAAGACCTCCACGCGCGACCAGTCGCCGTCATCGTGAGACAGCAGCGTTGCCCGGTAGAGTCCATTGAAGAACCGGAGCGCGTCCTCATCGCTGAGCCGCTCTACACGGACCTTGGAGAAGGCCATGTTCTCAATTGAAGGCGGGAGCCGACCAAGGTCTCTTACTTCAAGGGGCATGGGCTATTCCTTTGGCCGAGTTCTCCAGCAATCGGTCACGTAACGAAATTGCCGAATCCAGATTGCCTCTTTATCTTCCCCCGTCACTTTCAATTCTTGCGCGAGCTTGAAAAAACCCGGACCGGGCATTTGGTCGCCGGTCTTGTGGACGACGAGAACGGGCAACATCCCGCGGCCTTCGCCGAACTCTGCGCGGGAGATCTGTTCAAGGACGGAGTCTAAGCGATCGTCTTTCGCCCGCAATTCAAGAGCCGAGATTTCGCCCACTAACTCTCAGTAGGCGATCACGATACCTTCTCGGGCACGCCCAACGAGAACCTGCCGAGCCTGCTCCACGGCCAATTGCCACTGTTCGCTTGGGATTCCGAACTGGTTGTTCAACAACCTCGACACTGGTGATTCCAAGCGTTGCCTGGCCTATCCTCCCTGGAGCTCGGCGTAGACCTTTTCCGCGGTGATGGGCAGGCTGTTGATTCGGGCACCAATGGCGTCCGCAACCGCGTTGGCGATGGCGGGGGCCGCCATGCTGTTGGCGTGCTCGCCGATGCCGCGCGCCTTGAGCGGCCCGTGTCCATTCTCAGACTCCATGACGACCACCTCAAGGCTTGGGATGTCCATCGAAGTTGGCAGCTTCATGTCCGCAAAGGACGGATTCATCACGCGCCCGCTCTCGTCATAGAACAAGCCCTCCATAAGCGCGGAGCCAATGGATTGCACGATGGCGCCCTCAATCTGGCTGGTGAAGCCCATCGGGTTCAGCACCTTGCCGGTGTCATGCACCGCGGTGTAGCGGAGCGGCGTTATCTGCGCCGTATCCGCATCAACGGAGACGTCAACAACATGGACGCCATAGCCGTTCCAAGGGCTATCAAAGCCTTCCATCTCATCGGTGCGAGCGCCGATCGGCTCACCAAAGCGCCTTGCAATGTCCTCAATGGCAATGCGTTCGCTCGGATTCGCGCCGTTGACGACGTGACCGGCCTCCAACGTGATGCGCTCCTCGGACCAGCCCATGAACTCCGCGGCCAGCCGTTGCAGTCGTCCCTTCACTTCTTGCGAGGCGTTGTAGCCTGCCGTGCTGAACATCCGGGCGCCGCGGCTCCCTGCGATTCCCATGTCGCCGGTCTTGCCTTCACGCGTTGACCACGTGATGACGTCAATCCGGTCGAGGGGAATATCCAGCTCATCCGCCACAACCTGGGCGATGATAGTTCCTGTTCCCGTGCCGGGGTCAAAGACGGGGTGGTTGATTTCGACACGGCCGGACTCCAGCACCTTGATCGCGACGCTGCCCGTCGCGCCGATCTGGGAGTGACTGCCAATAGCGACGCCCCGGCCGACGCCTGCGGGCTTCGGTTCGTAGTAGCCCGCTGCATCCGCCGCGAGACGCAGCGCCTCCGCGGCGCGTACATCCTTCCAGTCCTCGCCCGTGGGGTACTCCTCGCCGGGCTCAACGACGTTCTGCAGGCGAAAGTCCATCGGGTCCATGCCGATGGCGCGGGCGAGAACGTCCATGTGCGATTCACCGGCAAAGTGGCCCTGGACGTGTCCGGGCGCCCGGGCGTATGTGCATGGCGACGTGTTTGTGTACACCTGGTGGGAATCGACCTTGACGTTGGCGATGCGATACGGCCCGACGATTTCCAGAATGCCCAAGATACCGGGCAGGGGCGCATAGGCCGCATAGCCGCCCCCTGCAAAGTGGATCTCGGATTCCCAGGCCGTAATAGTCCCGTCGTTATTTACGCCGGCCTTGACGCGCATCGTCGCGGGGTGACGCATCATCATGTTCTGAAACTCTTCGTCATAGTCCACAGACCACTTGATGGGCCGCCCGGTCCTCTGTGTGAACAGGTAGGCGAGCGCCACATCAGTGCCCGATGACTTGCCGCCGAACGAGCCGCCGACGTAGTTGAAGTTGAAATTGATGGCGTCATCGCCAAGGTCAAACAGGCGCTGCATCTCCTGCAGCGCGCCGGTGGGGGAATCGTTTGCGTTCCAGACCTGTACGACGCCCTCGTCGTCTACATACACCAGGCACGCGTGCGGCTCAAGGTATCCCTGATGGAGCAGGGGAGTTCTGTATGTGCGCTCGATTACGTGGTCTGCGGCCGCAAAGCCCTCCTCTACGTCGCCCTTGGCAAAATGCAGGCCGGCGTAGCGATTGCCGTGCTCATCCATGGGAGGCATGCCCTCATAGGACGCCGCCTCCGGATGAAGGATCGGCGCGTCGGGCGCCATTGCGTCCTCCGCCGCGAGGATTGCCGGCAACTCCTCGTATTCGACTTCAATGAGCGCTATTGCCTGTTGGGCGATGTCCTCATCGTCGGCAACGACGGCGGCCACTTTGTCGCCAACAAGCATCACACGATCCCATGCAAGCAGAGGCATGTCCTTGATCATCGCGCCGGTGCGAAGGTCCTTAACGTCCTCTCCGGTCAGGACGGCCTGCACGCCCGGCAGGGCGCTCGCAGCTGACGCGTCCACTGAAACGATCCGCGCGTGCGGGAAGGGGCTTCGCAGGATCTTCATCCACAACATGCCCGGCATTTGCGCATCCAGGCCATATTGAGCTGACCCTGTTACCTTTTCAGGGCCGTCGACCCTCGGGACCGACTGACCAACCATCTTTGCGCCGCCGCTGCCAGCAGTACTCGTCACGTTGTTGCCTCCTGCTATGTCCAATGTGTCCTCGTATTCTAGCTTAAAGGTCGCTCTCGCTGAGATGTAAGACTGATCAACCATGCCGCAGTTCGAGGGATCTAAAGAGGGCGTCACGCCTCCTGCAGCATCGCGTCCAGAGCCGCTGCGCTGATACACTGGTTTCATCGCGCAAGGCTGCGCCCTAGCGCCACTTGAGCTCATTCAACAAGCAGAGGAGAGCAACATGCCCACCGTCCACACCAACGGAATTGATACGGCCTACACGGATCAGGGACAGGGCGATGGACCGCCCGTAGTTCTCATCCACGGATTTCCCTATAACAAGGCCATGTGGGATGAACAAATAGCCGCGCTTTCGGCGACGAATCGCGTTATCACCTACGACCTGCGCGGACATGGCGAATCAGACGCCACGAGCGAGCCCTACACGATGGAGATGCTCGCGGACGATCTACATGATCTCATTGAAGAGCTTTCGCTCGGCGAGGTAGCGCTTGGAGGATTCTCTATGGGCGGCTACGTGGCGCTGGCCTTTGCGGCTGCCTATCCTGAGCACATCGACAAACTTATGTTGCTGGATACTCGACACCTTCCAGACTCTGAGCAGGCCAAGGGGGGACGCGAGACGCTGGCAAAGCAGGTTGAGGCGGACGGCGTGGGCGGCGTTGCCGAGGGTCTCCCTGCCCGCATGCTGACGGAAGCGACGGTTAGTTCCCGACCAGACATCGTCGCCAAGGCGGCGGACATGATCCGGGCAGCCTCTCCGGAGGGAGTCGCAGGCGCGGCACGCGGCATGGCTCTCCGGGTCGATCAGTCCGAGCTCCTGCCGTCGATCGCTGTCCCCACGCTGATTGTCGTCGGCGAAGAGGACCCAATTACTCCGCCTGCCGACGCGGAGGAAATGGCGTCAGCGATTTACGGCTCCACGCTCGTCAAGATCCCAGGCGCGAGCCACCTTTCGAACCTCGAGAAACCGGAAGAGTTCAACAAAGCCCTCATTGAGTTCCTGGATGGCTGATCCTGCAGGGACCCCGTATCCGTCGTGCTATCACCTGACGGACTGACTCACAGACGAGTAAGACAAGAGGGAGCGGTTGTCGCTCCGGAGACTCGTTCGTGACGTCGCCGGAGATTGTTGGATTGGACAGCGTAGCGGCAGGGCGCGCGTTTCCGGCGACCCCTCTTGATCTGAGCAAAGACGCTATTATTCGGCTCCTGGATTCGCTTGAGGCGACGCTGCCGGAGGATGTGGGCGGCGATGAGCTTGTTCCCCCGTCTGCCTTGGCGTCCCTCGCGTTGGGAGCGCTGCTCTCGCACGTCACCCTGCCTGCCGGGACACTGCACGCTTCGCAAGACATTCGCATGGAGCGGGCCGTTCCCATCGGCGCGAAAGCCGTGTGGGAGGCAGACGTCTCAGCTGTTTCATCGCGGGGGAGCATGGCATTTGTCACGGTGGACTTCACGGTACGGCGGGGCGAGCTTGCCCCAGCCCTCGGCGACAATGCGGATGAAATCCTCGCAACCGGTTCCGGCACGGTCATGTTTCCGGGCGGGGATGTGTAACGGGGCCATGGATCGCCCCGCAGACTCGTCCGTACTTGATCGCTCTGTGACGCAACAGAGGATCTCCGACTATGCGGCTGCATCAGGCGACCACAATCCCCTGCACATTGACGAAGAATTTGCAGCAACTACGCAATTTGGCGGAACCATCGCTCATGGAATGATGGTGTTTGGCTATATGTCAGACGCGCTCACACGAACGTATGGCGTGGACTGGGCGAAAACAGGGCGCATGCGGGCGAGATTCCGGGCGCCTGCACGTCCCGGGGATACGGTTTCCGTCACATTGCGGGAGCTGGCTCGTGACGAGGGAATAGATGGCACAATGGTGATACGGTGCGTCGTAGAATGTCGGAGCGGGTCCGGTGAACGGATCGCAACGTGCGATGCCGGGTTAACCCTCGACTCGCCGGTTGAATCGTAGCCTGCCGTCTGCGAAACGCAGTTCCTGGTGGGATGAGGAGGATGATCAAGTGACGACGACGTCGACGGAGTCCCATGGCTTCCGTGTGGCGGTGGATGCCATGGGCGGCGATCACGCCCCAGCCGAGATCACCAAGGGAGCGATTGAGGCTGCGCGCGAGGGCGCGACCGTCTTTCTTGTCGGAGTTCCTGATCAGATTCAGGCCGAGTTGGATAAGGCAGACATTGATGGTCTACCGATAACCATCGTGCCGTCGGATGGAGCTATTGAAGAGACGGAGCAGCCGGCGCTGGCGCTGCGGCGAAAGCCAAAGGCGTCTGTTCTGGTTGCGACGGGTCTGGTCAAGCAGGGGACGGCGGACGCCGTCGTTAGCATGGGCTCCACGGGGGCGCTGATGGCGAGCGCGCACATTATCCTGGGAACTCAGGAAGGTCTTGACCGTCCGGTGCTTGGCGGACCCGCCCTCGGCTATGCGCCCAACACAATCTGGCTGGATATGGGCGCCAATGTTGATGCCCGTCCGACCCAGTTCCTCGATTTTGCCGCCATTGGCGTCGCAACGGCGCGGGCCTATCTGGACATTGATGATCCGACGGTTGCCCTGCTCAATGTGGGCGAGGAATCCACAAAGGGTTCGCGGCAGGTTAAGGAAGCCTACGGGATCCTAAAGGAGAGCACAGGACTGAACTTTATCGGCAACGTTGAGGCGCATGAGGTCGTGCAGGGCAAGGCGAATGTTGTGCTCTGCGACGGGTTTGTCGGCAACGCCTTGCTGAAGTACAGCGAGGGCCTTGGCGCAGCGATAGCCCGTGACATAGGGGAGCAACTCGCGATGGAAATCGGGCCGGAAAAGGCGCGTGACCTTGCTATGGGTGTCTTTCGAAAAGTCAATGCGATGGATACGGCCGGCGGGCCAATTCTCGGCGTCAACGGCATCGTCATCGTTGGCCACGGACGCGCCCGCTCACCGATGGTTCTTGGGGCCATTCGAACAGGGCGCCTCTTGAAGGATCATGGCCTGGTCGGTGCGATCCAGGCCGAGCTCAGCGCCACACATGAGCGGAATGCCAGGGGAGCCGCCGCCGCTTCGTCAGGAGCTTAATGTCATGCAGAGTCAGGCCGAGCCTGCCACGCAGGAATCACGAGAGCTCGCCGGTCACGTCGCCCTTGTGACGGGATCCGGTCGCGGCATCGGAAAGGCCGTTGCTCTCAAACTTGCCGCTATGGGAGCGGACATTGCGGTTAACTACAATGCGAGCGAATCGCTTGCGCACGGCGTCGTGGAGGAGATCCAGGGTCTCGGCGTTGAGAGCGCAGCATTCAGAGCAGACGTTTCCCAGACTGATCAGGTTGAGTCGATGGTCTCCGGCGCAATCGACACATTCGGCAAGGTGGACATACTTGTCAACAACTCCGGCATCATCCGCGACAAGTTGCTGTTGAGAATGACGGATGAGGATTGGGACACAGTAATCGGGACCGACCTCCGGGGACCGTTTCTGTGCACTCGCGCCGTCATCCGCTCCATGATGCGTGAACGCTGGGGGCGCATCATCAATATCTCGTCGGTTGTTGCGCTCGCTGGCAATCCAGGGCAATCGAACTATGCCGCGGCCAAGTCCGGCCTAACGGGGTTCACATATAGCGTCGCCAAGGAACTCGCTGCGCGAAACGTCACGGCCAACATCGTCGCCCCCGGCTACATCTCCACCGATGTGACAGAAAACCTACCGGAGGAACTCAAGCAGCAATTGACGGACCATATTCCGCTGGGACGCCGCGGACACGCGTGGGAGGTAGCGGAGATGGCGGCGTTCCTCTGCACGGATCGCGCCGCGTATATCACCGGCCAGCTGATTGCCGTTGATGGAGGTCTCGCGCTGACCGGCTAGCCGGCTGCCGGATGAGCGCATGGGTGCAACCAAGGCCAGAGACATGCCAAAGGGGCTGTGATGCGAGTCATAGACATATCCATCCCGCTCAGGCCCCTGAAAGACGGAATGCACGTCTACCCTGGGGATAAGCCGTTCTTTGCTTCTCCGGAAAAATCGATTCACGCGGACGGTATGAGGCTGTCCCGTCTTGAACTGGGGAGCCACAATGGCACGCACGTCGACGTTCCGGCGCACTTCATTGAGGGTGGCGCTGAGACGGAGACGGCACCGCTCGAGCTAACTGTTGGACCCGCGTGGGTTGCCGATCTGACCGGCGTTCCTGAGGGGACAGGCATCACGTTGGAGCATCTGGAGGCGCTGAACCTGGAGGGCGCGCCGGAGCGCGTGCTGCTAAAGACGAGCAATTCCGACCTGTGGGCACGGAACTATTTTCAGTCCCGATACGTCTTCCTGACGCCTGAAGGCGCTGAGTGGCTTGTGGCGCGCGGCGCGCGGGCCATTGGCATCGACTATCTGTCCATCGAGAAATACGGTCAATCGACGCCGGAGGCCCACCTCGCCATCCTCGGCGCTGGCGGCCTGATCCTGGAGGGCCTCAATTTGTCCGCTGTCGAGGGCGACAGGTCGTATCTGCTGGCTTTTCTCCCGCTTAACGTTCCGGGGCTGGACGGCGCGCCTGCCCGAGCAGTCCTCATTGATGAGACCTCGCAGGAATAGAAGTCAGGGCGCCAAACCACATCGCCCCAAGAAGCGTCAATTCGGTAAAGAAGGGTCCCGGCACAGAACCGAAAAACAGAGAGAGCAGGCCCCGCCAAGCGGCGGGGCCTGCTCTCTCTGTGCGCGGCGAATATTGGGGAGGGAGTCACCGCGCACCGGTCGAATTGGAAGGCTCAGGAGGCGGTGGTAATTTCCACCTTCTGCGTCTCCGAGCCGGCCGTCTTTGGGAGATCGATCGACAGCACACCGTTCTTGAACTCCGCCTTCGCTCCGGCGCCTTCGACCGAGGCAGGCAGGATCAGGCGGCGGGTCAGGGCGCCGTTGTAGCGCTCTCGCAGGATGTAGGGGTTCTCCTTGCTTTCCTGCTCCGTCTTGTGTTCCGCTGAGACCGTGACAGCGCGTCCCGTGATAGAGACGTCCACGTCATCGGGCTCAAACCCGGGGAGTGAGGCCGTCAATCGGTAATGGTCGGACTGATCCTCCACGTCGATCCCCAAGTTGCCGGAAGCGCGCCACCACGCGGGGGCACTGCGCGGCTCCGAGAATCGCTCCAGGTTCCTGCGAAGGGCGCTGTGGCCGTTCCAGGGATTCCATCGCATCATCGTCATTGCTTCTAACCTCCTTACCAAAACCTTGATAAAGACATTATAAGCATACATGTCAAGATGTGGTAGCCCGATCCTTTAGGGAGACGCAAAATACCCGTGAGACGGTAAGGCGAGGTTAGGCTAGTCCTTGCCTGCCGCCAACAGGATGTCAAAGAGCTCTGTCAGAATCCCGGCGGTTGCGCCCCAGATTCTGTGGTCGTCATGGTGAAACTCATAGGCCGTTACCGTGTTCTGGAAGTAGGTCAGCTGTTGCGGGCCCTCCAGGTACACACGCCACAGGTCCGCGAACGGAACCTCCAGGACGACGTTCACTTCAATCCGGCTCGGCTCATACGAGTAGCCGTCCGGTATGAATCCGATGAAGGGCGTGATGTGGTATCCGCTGCGGGTCTTGTGATCATTCATGCGACCGAGCAGCTTTATATGCTGCGGTTGAATTCCGACTTCCTCATGTGTCTCACGCACTGCCGTCACGGCTATCGATTCGTCCTCCGAATCGCGCGCGCCACCGGGGAAAGAGACCTCTCCCTTATGGTGCTCCACGCGCGACGTCCGAACGGTAAAGAGGATCTTGTGCCCTTCGTCTGATGCAAGAATCGGCACGAGGACTGCGGATGGAGTCAGAGACGAGTCCTCAATCAGTTCCGGCGAGTAGGCTGACAATGCATCGCGGATAGAATCCGGTTCAAGGGAAGGCAGCGGCTGTTGATTTTCCATGCCCTGAGTATAGCGGCGGGAATGTGGGCAGCCGGGGTGTGCGCGTCCGCGTGGAGCGGAGTAGAATGCGGGGTAGAATTCGTGGAGCGTCCGCTGGACACACCAGGGAGAGGCAGCCATGGCAGATCGACTGCGTCGGGAGATCGAGGACATTGTTGAGAAGGCGGGAGAGTTGCCGGCCCCGCCCCGACGCACCCGCCGCTCGCAAAGGCCCAGAGCCACGGGCCGGCCGCGACGGAGTCTCGTTTGGAACGCCCGATCCGCGCTTGTTCTGGGGCTCGTGCTTCTTATTGTCGCTGCGATCATTTGGGGATCATCCGGTTCGCTCGGGACCGCCCTTGCGCTTGGCGGCATCCTGTTGCTTGTATTCGCATACTTCAGCTATTTCCGAAACGGCGTTTCTTCGGAGGCGCCGGGCGGGTACGAAAAACGCTGGAGGGGGCAGACGGTGCAGCACCCGCCGAGCGGGCCGTCCATCATGGACCGCGTTCGGCAGTGGAGAAACCGCCGGCGCTGAGGCGCTCCTGCCCTCTTGAGATCCGGACGCTGCCCTTTTGCGGCGGGGGGCTATTACTTCGCATTCGCCGAAGCCGTTGGCTGCGAGGCGATCATTGCCCCCAGCTCCTGCATTAACCGCTTGAGGTCGGCCCTCCAATCTGGGCTGCGCAGCGGCGACATGCGAATGAGCAGGTGTCCGACGTTTGCAGTCGGCAGCGCCCGCCTGATTGCGTCTCGATCCAGCCAGTAGACATCGCGGAGGCGCACAACGACCTCCGCGCCCTCATGAGCCACGGAGCGCACCATGCCGCGCAACTGTCCCGTCTGCGCGCGTACTTCCACGGCAAGAAGCAGGTCATCGACCACTTTGGGAACCGAGCCGAATCGGTCCTCAAGTTCAGCACGGACATGCATGACCTCATCGGGGTTCACGAGCTTGGCCAATCTCTCATAGACGGCAAGGCGCGTACCGGTTTCCTCTATGTACTCAACGGGGATGTGCGCATCAACCGGCAGGTCGACGGGGGCGCGGGCGGCGCCGGCTGCAAGGAGCGATCGTCCTTCGGTCTGTCCGGGCGGATCCGGGGCCGCGGAATTGCCTTGCCGCGCCTCCTCTACAGCCTCCGCAAGCAACCGCGTGTAGAGATCAAAGCCCACGGCGGCGACATTCCCGCTCTGTTCAGCGCCCAGTATGTTGCCCGCCCCCCGGATCTCCAAGTCTCTCATGGCAAGGCGGAAGCCCGAGCCGAGCTCAGCCGCAGAGAGAATCGCCCTCAAACGTTGCTCCGCTGTGTGCGTCAGCACTCGATCACGCTTGTAGAGGAAATAGGCGTATGCGCGGACGGATGACCGGCCGACACGGCCACGCAGCTGATAGAGCTGCGTGAGGCCAAGCCTGTCGGCGTCGTCCACTATCAGGGTATTGGCGTTGGAGATGTCCAGACCGGACTGGATGATCGTCGTGCAGACAAGGACGTCAAACTCCTTTGCGCCAAAGGAATCCATCACGCTCTCCAGCGCATCGGGCGGCATCCGGCCATGCGCCGCCGCAAAGGTCGCCTCCGGCACAAGCTCCCGCAATTGCTCCAGGGTTCGGTTGATGTCCTGAACACGGTTGTGCACAAAGAAGACCTGCCCGCCCCGATCCGTCTCGCGCAGGATCGCCTCTCGCACTGTGCGATCCTCCTGCTCTGCGACGAACGTGGTGATGGGAATGCGCTCTTCGGGCGGCGTGTCGATGCGGCTCATGTCGCGAATGCCGAACAGCGCCATGTGCAGCGTTCGCGGGATCGGCGTGGCCGTCATTGTGAGCACGTCCACAGTTGCCCGCATCTTGCGCAGGTGCTCCTTGTGGCGGACTCCAAAGCGCTGCTCCTCGTCGATGATCACCAGGCCGAGATTCCGGAAGCTCACGTCTTTCGAGAGCAGCCGGTGCGTCCCGATAACGACGTCTATTTCCCCTCGCGCTAACGCTTCCACGGTCTTACGCTGCTCGGCGTCGTTGCGGAGTCGTGAGAGCATGGCCACATTGAGCGGAAACGTCTCAAGCCGCTCCTGAAACGTGCGGTAGTGTTGCTGGGCGAGGATGGTAGTCGGCACCAGAATGGCGACTTGCGATCCGGCCGCCGCAGCCTTGAACGCTGCGCGCAGCGCCACTTCCGTCTTGCCGTAGCCAACGTCGCCGCAGATGAGCCGATCCATCGGACGCTGCGCTTGCATGTCCGACTTTACGTCACTAATCGCCACCAGTTGATCGTCGGTTTCACGATACGGGAAGGCGCTTTCCAGTTCCCACTGCCACGCTGTTTCGTCATCATACGGGGCGCGTGTATTGATTTCCCGTTTCGCATACAGGCGCAATAGCTCCTCTGCGAATTTCAGCGCGTCCTCTTTCACGCGGCGCTTGGTGTTGGCCCACTCCTGGCCGCCCAGGCGCGTAAGCGAGGGCGTCCCGCCCGACCCCATGTAGCGGCTGACGCGATCCATTTGATCCGTTGGGACGTAGAGAGTGTCGCCGGACGCGTACGCCAATTCGAGGTACTCGCGTTGCAATCCGTTGACGGCGCGTTCGATGGTTCCTTTGAATTGGCCGATGCCGTGCTCGATGTGCACGACGTAATCGCCCTCATTGAAGTCGGACAGAAAGGCATCGCGCCGGACGACGCGGCGGCGGGTAGGGCGGGGTTGCTTGATGAATCCGAACACCTCCGCATCCGACAACGTCAGGATCGCTCCGCCCATGCCGTCGCTCCCCGGCGATCCCAGGTCCCACCCCTCCGCCAGGGCTGTCTGCGCCAGCGTCAGGCTGCCGGGCGTGGGAACCGCGTCCACCTCATTGCGCAGGGACAGATCATGGCCGTGCTCGCGCAACATTTCAGCGAGGCGCGGCGCCTGCAAGGATGCGATGACGGTGGCCTTGCCGCGGTTGCGGGCGCGCCGCAGTTCAGAGCTAAGGCGTTCAATCTGTCCGCCATAGGTCTCCGGCGGCGCAAAGCCCAGGCTGCCGAACGATCTCGCGGCCCCTTCAGCCCCGGTGTCCGGGGCGGCGTCCGCGAACGGCTCAAGGTTGAGGCGTCGCGGCACGTCCGCCAGCGAGAGTTCCAGCCTGTCCGAGGTCGCAACAGGGCTTGGAAACGCACGCGGCAGTTTACCGCGCTCAATCAGGCTGTCCCGGATCTCCTCGCCGCGCCTGATTACCTCATTGAGGTGAACGCGCACGCTCATGGGTCGATCTACGACAACAACGGTCTCGTCCGGCAGATAGTCCGTGAGTATCGTTCGGTGAAAGAGCGGCGAGTAGAATTCGATGTCCGCAACTGCTGCGCCTCCCGCAAAGCGCTGCAACTCATCCCGGAATACGGTTGCATCATCGTTCGTCATCCCGGTGAGATCAATGGGCGGGGCAGCCGATGTCATCGACGAGACAAGCTCTCGGGCGGGCGTGATTACCACCTCGTCCACAAGGCGAGCGGAGCGCTGCGTGGCGGCGTCAAAGCCTCTAATGCTATCGATGACGTGGCCGTACAGTTCGATTCGAAACGGTTCATCCGCCTGCGGAGGCCAGATGTCGACAATTCCACCCCGGCGACTGAATGTCCCAGGCATCTCGACGGCGGGCGCCGGCTCATAACCGAGAGCAAGCGATTCCGCCAGGATGTCGTCGATGGAGATTGTTTCTCCCACGGTCAAGGTCAATCTCGCGCGGAGGAACTCATCCTGAGGAATGGTGATCGTTGCAGCTCCGTAGGCGTTGGCGACGATGAGCGGGGCAGGGCGAGCAACCACCTCCTGCGAGCGGACTTCATGCGCCGTCTCTTGATGGTCCGTCAGGGCGGCGAGGACGCGGAGACGGTCGCGGGTGGTCGTCGCGTCGCTGGCGAGCCGCTCATAGGGCAGGGCATCCGGCTCCGGATAGAGCATGATGCTGCCGAGGGCGGAAGGCAGGGCATAGGCCGTGACCTGCTCAAAAGCGCGACGGGCGTCGTCGGCGCCGGGGTGGAGCCACAGGAGTGGTCGGCCGAGGTCACGCCACAGGCTTGCGACGACAAAGGGTTTCGCTCCCTCAAGCGGGTCCAGCAGGATTGGTTCAGGCTGACCGGATCGCAGCGCCTCAACCAGCCTGCGATACGCGGAGCGCCGCCTTAGCCCCTCTGAAAGCGCCGCAAGGCTCACTCGTCACCTCTTTCAGCTCGTTTCACGCTTCCGCCGCCGCCGCTTAAACGCCCAAAGCCCCGCCAAAGCGGGCATACACCAATAACAAGTGTAGCGGGTGGGGGAGATGGGATGGGGGAGGGCTATTCGGCGGGGAGGATGTAGACGGTTGCGAGGTCGATGTCCACGCTCTTCAGAATTGCTTTGGTTCGTTGAACCACGGTTGTCCTGTTGCCGTGCGACTCAACATAGAGTCCGGCCGCCCCGACGTTGTAGGGGGTCTGCATCTGATTGTTGTTCGCGGTTACCGGCATGGCGTTGACAACAATGGTCTTTGGCCCGTACCTAAGTGGCACTCGGTCCAGCGTCAGTATCCTTTTTTGATGCAGCCATTCCGCCGTTTCGACCAGGATTGATTTCCAATTCCGAATGTCCTTGTCGCTTCCATCCGGGAAGACAATTCTTGAAGGCGGATTGACGTTTGCGGAAGGATCGAACTCAGTCAGGGGAATCCCGTTATCCGGAGGCTGCGGCATTGATTGCGGGCCGGGCGGCTTGGGTGGGACATCATCCGGCGCATCCTGCGGCAGGCCCATGATAGGGGTCTGGGCCTCGACGGGCTCTCCGGACGCCACGTTGGGCCACCAAAGGAGTAGGAGTTTGAGCGCCGACTCCTGAGACGGAGCGTCGGCAATGGACACGTTCAATATCTCGCGGTCCCGAAGTTCACCGCGCTTGAAGACATCGTAGAGTTCCCAGTGATTGCCGTCGGTCAGTCCGGCATAGTCCATGTTCTTGGCGTTGGCGTAGTTGAACATTTGCATGCGATGCGTGTGCAATGGCTCGCCAAGCCTTTTCGCCTCTATCGTTGCTGCGGGTTTGTCGCCCGATCGCAGTAGCGCGTAGTCGGCGCGACGGCCTTCGACGTCAAACTCGGTGGTGACCACGGACGGATCGGAAACGTCCCACCCCAGTGCCTGCAAGATCGGGTCAATGAGGGCTACTCGCGTCCGTGTCTCGTTTTCACGCAGGGTTGCGCCATGCTCGCTAATGCGCCGCTTGATCGTCTCAATGACGCTCACGAGTGGTTCTAGGAGGTTGGAACTGGATATGGGGCCCCCTTGGCGGGCGTTCGGGTGCTGCGCTCCCATTCAGCCTATCAGATAGGTGATTCCCACCTGACCTGTACTCGTTCAGAAGCATGTGAGACGGGCAGGAGGATAAGGACGGGGGGAGGTCCTGTGGCGCTGGGGCGTGGGTTCCGGCTTTCGCCGGAATGACAGGGGGCGGGGATGGGCCTCCGCCTTCGCGGGGGAACGGGTGAGCGGAGGAGGCGGGGGGGGATGGACTCTCTTTTCCGCGACAACGGGATGGTCAATCCTTCGCTGCCTCATATGTGGTGAATGAGTAGGTTGGCTTGTCTCGCAGGCGCGCGTGCATTTATGATCAATCGGACTTGCGGTCCCCGAATACACGTATCAGGAGCGTATGGGCGTGACTCAAATTGCTGTGACAGGCATCGGAATGGTGACTCCGCTTGGACTTGATACCGCATCGACATGGGATGCGCTGTTGGCCGGAGAATCCGGCGCGGCTCCGGTATCGCTGTTTGATGCTGAGCCGTTTTCGACGCGCATCGCGTGCGAAGTTAAAGGGTTTGACCCGACTGACTTTATGAATCCCAAGGAGGCGCGGCAGACGGACCGCTATATCCAGTTCGCCATGGCAGCCGCGTTTGAGGCCATCAAGGACTCCGGCTTTGAGGTGACACCTGAGAATAGCGAGGACGTGGCCACGATTATCGGCAGCGGCTACGGAGGCCTGGGAACGGTCCAAGATGCCGTTCAGACGCTCGCGTCCCGCGGGCCCGGAAGGGTCAGTCCTTTTCTGATGCCGATGATGGTGACCGAAATGGGCGCCGCCAAAGTTTCCATTGCCCTCGGCGCGCGCGGTCCCGCATATTCCGTAACGTCTTCATGCTGCTCAGGCTCGGACTCCATAGGCGCGGCCGCCGACATGATCCGTCGCGGCGACTCAAAGGTCGCGCTGGCGGGCGGCGCGGAAGCGACAATTACGCCCATCGCTTTTGCGGGATTTAGCCAGGCCGGCGCGCTCTCCACCAAGCGCAACGACAATCCTTCCCATGCTTCACGTCCATTCGATGTTGATCGCGATGGGTTTGTGATGGGCGAGGGGGCGTGCGTACTGGTTCTTGAAGAGCTTGAGCATGCCCGGGCGCGCGGCGCGCGCATCATCGCCGAGCTTGCCGGATATGCATCAACTGCCGACGCGTATCACATCACGCATCCCGCTGAGAACGGCGAGGGGGCTGTCCGCGCGATGCGCAAGGCGCTGGATAAGGCGGGCCTCCAGCCCGATGAGCTTGGGTACATCAACGCCCACGGCACGTCCACGCCGATCAATGACCGTGAGGAAACCAAGGCCCTGAAGACCGTTCTGGGCGATGCGGCCTACGGCGTGCCGATCTCCTCCACCAAGTCCATGCACGGCCATCTGTTGGGCGCGGGCGGGGCGCTTGAGGCTGCAATCTGCGCCCTCGCAGTTGCCAACGGCCAGATTCCTCCGACGATCAACCTGGACAATGCCGATCCCGACTGCGATCTGAACTACACGCCCCACGCAGCGCGAGCCGGACACGTGAAAAGCGCCTTGTCCAACACCTTCGGTTTCGGCGGACACAACACGTCCCTCATCTTTCGCGAGCTCCAGGCTTAGACCTTCCGGCTCGTGCTTAGAGCAGTGTTCGGCGTCAGGTCGAAAGCGGGAATCCGGCTATCCGGCCACGGCACGCGAATAGCGCGTCTAAATGGTTGATGCCCCGATAGCGCGCCGCCGGTGGTCGCTCGCCCACGTTGCGACTCCCCAAGCGCGAGAGGCGCTGATCGCCTTTCCGCCAGTGATCCGGCAACTGCTGTTCAACCGCGGAATCGAGACCCCGGACGCCGCGGATCTATTCCTGAATCCCGACGATCGACTCCATTTTCCCCCGTCGCTCATTCCGGATATGGATGCCGCGGTTGACCGCGTGCTCCAAGCCCTGACGCAAGAAGAGCGAATCGCTGTCTACGGCGATTTTGACGCGGACGGCGTCACGGCGACTGCGCTGTTACTAGAGGGCTTGGGTCTGCTGGGGGCCGACACGACGACGTACATTCCTGATCGCAGCGAGGGCCACGGCCTGAATGAAACCGCGCTGCAGCGCCTGGCGGCACAAGGCTGCGGATTGGTCATTTCCGTTGATTGCGGGGTGTCCGGCGTCAACGACGGGGGCGAAGTTCCGGAGGGCATGGGTCTGATCATCACGGATCATCACCTGCCCGGCGACACACTGCCCGAGGCCATTGCCGTAGTTAATCCGATGCGACGCGATTCAAGCTATCCATCGCCGCAGCTGGCGGGCGTCGGAGTGGCCTACAAGCTGATTCAGGGCGTCTACGCAGCCCTCAGTCGGGACGTTCCGCCGACTCTCGTTGAGCTTGTGGCGTTGGGCACGATTGCCGACGTCGCGCCTCTCGTCGGCGAGAATCGGTATCTGGTACGAGAGGGCCTTACACGTATGCGTGAGACGAGACGACCGGGTCTTCGCGCCCTGGCTGCCATCGCCGGCCGACCGCTCTCCCGCCTCACCGCGGAAGATATCGCCTTTCAGCTTGGCCCTCGCATCAATGCGGCGGGTCGGCTCTCCCACGCGGAAGAGGCTCGCAAGCTGCTCTCTACGGATGACGCCGAAGAAGCGAGGGAAATCGCTGTCAGGTTGGATGGGCTGAATCAGCGCCGTCGCGCGATGACGGAGGAGGCCTACGCGGCAGCGCGCAACCTCCTGGACACGGAAGCAATGACCGGCTCCGTGATCATGGTTGGCGCGCCGGATCTGCCTCCGGCAATAGTCGGTCTTGTGGCCGGTCGCCTCACAGAGGAGTTCTATCGCCCAGCGCTTGTCTATGCGGAGGGCGGAGACGGATACGTCACAGGCTCGGCGCGCAGCATCCCGGAGTTTGACGTGACGGAGGCGCTTGCACAGTGCCAGTCATTGTTGACGCGCTTCGGCGGCCATCATCGAGCCGCCGGATTCACCGCCCGCCTGCAGGATGTCGACCAGCTGAAGGCGCGACTCAACGAGCTTGCAGAGGCCGCGCTGGCAGGCATGGACCTGCGTCCTGCGCTGCGGTTGGATGCGGAAGGAGCGCCCTCCGTTATCGCCCAACAGCTCATGCCGATGATGCGGCAATTGTCGCCCTTCGGAGAGGGCAATGCGGCCCCGACATTCCTTGCACGCGGTCTGCATGTCGTGTCGTCCCGGACGGTTGGCGGCGGCGCGCACCTGCGGCTGACTCTGCGCGAGCAGCGCAGCGGGAGAAACTGGGATGCCATCGCTTTCCGCATGGGGGAGATGGAGCAACTCGCGCGCAAGGAAGTTGACGCGGCGTTTCGGCTCCAGATCAACGACGGAGGGCCGCGATCAGGACAGGAGGCGTCGCTCGAGCTCCAGATTCTCGATTTCCGTCCGGCCGAGTCGCCGGACATGCCATACGGGAACGGTGTGTCCCTGGAGAGTCAGCAAGCGCGCCTGATGTAGAAGTAAGCCGGGGGATCAGGCTGATTGCGGGGACGGACTCGAAGGCTCCTGGCCGGTGTCCTCGTTTGCCTCGCCACCGTCTGCATCGTCACCTGAGCCACCGCCGCCGTCCGGCGCATCGTCCTCAGACCGCGCCAGCCTGACCCTTGTCAGGAGGAATACGAGGGCGATTGCGACAATCAGCAGTGATAGCAGGTGCGCCTGCTGGAGTTCCGCAATCCAGACGGCGTCTCGACGCACAAACTGGATGACAAACCGACCCAGCCCATACATGAGCAGATACAGGAAGAACACCGAGCCGTGGGGGCGTAGTCGTCCAATAAGCAGATAAGCCGTGATGCCGATAATGGCGTCCCAGATCATTTCATAGGCAATGGCGGGTTGCATGGGGCCCTGGCCGAAACCGGGGCTGTCCGCGTGCGTGTAGAGGAAGGCCCAGGGCAGGGTTGAGACGTTGGCGAGGTGCTCCCCGTTGATGATGTCTCCGATTCGACCAATGAACATCCCCAGCAACAGGCCGGGAGTCAAAAGATCCACCATGCGTCCGACTGGATAACGATTTCGCCATGCGTAGAATGACCCGGCAAGGGTCGCGCCAATGATGCCGCCCAGGAGCCCGATTCCTCCCTCATAGAGGCGGAGGATCAGAATAGGGTCCTGAATGTAGTAGCCCCAGTTGTCAATCACATGGACGGCGCGCGCGCCAATAAGCCCTCCGAGTACGGCCCACACCGCCGTCCCGTAAATGGCGTCCTCGCTGATGCCGTGCTTGCGGCCCTGGTAGACGGCCCAGAGGACAACGGCCGCAATGCCGACTGCCGTGAAGAAGCCATGCCAGGAAACCAGCAGGGGCCCTATGGAGATGATGTTTGGATCTATTCCGATAGATATGTAGGCAAGGACGTTCACGTAATCAGCACCTCATTCCGGTTTTCCGCGCAGTTCGGCCGCTCCACGCGGACCATCGCTACTATTCTATGCGCCTCATTAGCTTGAATGCGAATGTCTGCATGGAAGCCGTGCCCTCAGTCATACGCTCTTCCTGAAATATCGTCCCGACGGCGCCCACCCCAAGGCGACTTTGTGATAGGATTATCACAACGTGACGTAACCTATCCAATGTTGTACCGGAGGGCCATTACCTCAATATGCTGGAAGAGAGTGTACGCAACTTTCTGGTCTATTTGACAACTGTAAAGGGCTTCTCAGTGAATACTACGGAAGCCTACCGCAATGACCTGACGCAGTTGACTGCGTTCCTCGCAACCGGCGAATTCAGTACCCTCCCAGCCGGAGGGTGGGCCGATGTGAAGCGGGATCATATTCTGGATTACATCGCTCACCTACGGGAGAAGGATTACGCGACGACGACGATCTCTCGCAAGGTTGCGGCCCTGAAGTCGTTTTTCTCCTACCTCACCGGTCAGGGTCTGCTTGACTCCGACCCATCGGAGGGCGTGAGCACGCCGAAAGCGGGCCGGTCCTTGCCATCGACGCTGGACGTCGATGAAGTTGAGGCGCTGCTTAATGAGCCCCGTAAGAAATCAACTCCTGCGGCGATGCGAGCATCGGCGATGCTTGAGCTTCTCTACGCAACTGGCCTGCGGGTTTCCGAGCTTGTATCGCTCGGCATAGCGGACGTGAATCTCGAAGAGGGCTACGTCCGATGCCGCGGGAAGGGATACAAGGAGCGAATCATCCCCGTTTATCCAGAGGCTGTTCGGGCAGTCAGGGTCTACATTGATGAGGCCAGGCCCAAGCTCCGTCGACGCAGGGATGAGCCCGCGCTTTTTCTGAATCGGCGCGGAAACCGGCTGACCAGGCAGGGTTTCTGGCTCATCCTTAAGGCGCTCGCAATGGAAGCGGGCGTTGCCAGCGCTATTACGCCTCACACACTTCGGCATAGCTTTGCCACGCACTTGCTGCGCGGCGGCGCAGCCCTGCGCCACGTTCAGGAGATGCTGGGCCACTCAAACATCTCTACTACGCAGATCTACACACGTCTTGCGTCCGATCAGTTGCGCAATGAGTATGATCGCGCCCACCCTCGCGCCCGCTTGCGCAGAGAACTGCCGGAACCATCTTTGCCAGTCAGCGTCGGGTAGGGCGGTGATCGCTCAGCCCAGCCGCAGGATTTGCATTCCCACACCGGAATGGTGGATAAGGTAGAGGGAATGCCAATGAGCGGCGCGCGAGCGCGCTGATGCTGAGTGAGGCGGAGGGAGGTTGCCATGGCCGTAATAGCTATCGCCGGCCAGATTGGAAGCGGCGGCCAGGATATCGGTGAGGAAGTCGCCAGAAGGCTTCAGGGCGAGTTTGTCGACACCCTTCTGCTTGCCGAAGCTGCAAAGCGGACGGGAATAAGCCTTGAGGAGTGGGACGCGCGGGATATGCGTCTTGTAAGCCTCGCGGACCGTGTTGCGCGCATGTTTCAGTCCTTTATTCAGAGATCCGCTGCCGGGTATTCTGCCGATCCATATCTCAGCGGAGAGCCCCTGCTTTCTCGCACCTATGAACAGGCTGGGGCCGAGCCGAGCAATGAACAGCAAACCCTTGATGATCAGCGTTTTCTTGAGGTCACCACAGAGATCATCCGAGAATTGGCGCGATTGCCGCAGGTCGTGATTATCGGTCGAGGCGCGACGTACATACTTAAGGATGAGCCGCGTGTCTTCAATGTCCTGACGCTGGCGCCGAGAGAGCAGCGCATCCGACGGTTCGCGGAGCGTCGTGGAATCCCGCACGATGAGGCACGCAGGGAAGTCGATGATCAGGAACATCACCGGCAGGGGTTCTTGCGAAAGTTTTTCGGCGTTGACCCCTTTGATCCGAGTTGGTTTGACGTGGTATTGCAGGTAAACCGACTGGACATCTGGGAGTACGCTGAGATGATCGAAGCCGGCGTCAAGGCGCTGGACGCCAGGACTGTCAACAACTCCTGAGCACTGAGGACAAGAACGGGGAGCGGAGAGGTTATGCCCGGCAAACCAAGTAGAAGAATTCGCAGGCGACAGGGCGGAAATGCGGAGAACCGGCCCCGCCCTGCGCCTCCTGTATCATCGCAACGTATTGTGCGCACTCCTCGCAGGGATGCGACGAGCGTCGCGGACGTCGAGCGGCCGGATGCGCAGGTTGTCCCTGAGGCGCCTGCCGCGTCAATCCCGCAGCCTGCAACTGCCGCGGACCGCGCAGTCATACCGCGCGCGGCGGCTGCAAACCCCCTGCGTCGCGGCGCAACGACGTCGGCCCGTGCGCTGGAGGCTCAACGGGAAGAGCGCATCCGGCGCGAATCGCTTGGGGACTTGAAACTGATCGCCGTGGCCGCAGCGATAACCGTTGTTGCCCTGGGTGTCGCCGCAGTGGTCCTTTAGAGAGACCACAAAGATCTTCAGCTTCAGGTCGCAGGCGAACCCTGTGCAGCGGCGATGGTGAGATGTCGGGGTGAGAAGAGGGAGCGGGCGATTACCCCTAGTAACCGCTAGAATGGTCTTGCTATGAGCATTGACCTTGCGCAGGTGGCGCGGGGACTGCCGATGCAGCCCGGCGTCTACATTTTCAAGGACGCGCGCGGCAAGCCGGTCTACGTTGGCAAGGCAGCCTTGCTCCGCAACCGGGTTCGGTCCTATTTCGGCCCTGATGCCGTGACGCCCGGCGCAAAGGCGTTCCAGATCGCGCAGCGCGCCACTGATCTTGACTACATTGTGACCTCGACAGAGGCTGAGGCGCTGATGCTTGAGAACACCCTCATCAAGCGCCATAAGCCCCGGTTCAACGTCCGCCTCAAGGATGACAAGTCCTATCCGTACCTAAAGATCGACGTGCGTGAGGAGTGGCCCCGGGTCTACATCACGCGGCGGATGCAGGACGATGGAGCGCGGTATTTTGGCCCGTACGCCAGCGCCTCAAGCGTGCGCAAGACACTGGACCTCCTGAACAAGCTTTTCCCGTATCGCTCCTGCACGAAGGAGATCACGGGGACCGACCCCCGTCCTTGCCTGGACTTTCACATCAAGCGATGCCTCGGCCCGTGCATCGGCGCAGTAGCGAATGACGAGTATCGAGATGTCATCGGACAGGTCGCCGCGTTCCTTGAGGGAAAGCAGGCTTTCGTAGTCCGGGACGTGAAGAAGAAGATGACGGCTGCTTCCGACTCAATGAAATATGAGCGGGCTGCGTTCTTCAGAGATCAACTGGCGGCCATCACGCGCGTCTCAGCGGAACAAAAGGTGGTCACGGCTCGGGCCGTCGATGAAGACATGATCGCAATAGCACGCGCCGGGAATGAGGCGTGGGCGGAGGTCTTCTTTATCCGTGGCGGCAGGCTGTTGGAGCGGGACAACTTCCTGTTGGACGGCACGCTCGGCGAGTCCGATGGCGAGGTGCTGGGCGGATTCATCAAGCAATTCTATGTGAACAGCCCCGTTGTGCCGCCGCGTATCCTGACTCAAGCGCCGGTGGCGGACGGGGAAGCCATAACCGACTGGCTGCGCGAGCGGCGCGAAGGCCAGAGCGTCCGGCTCATTGTTCCCCAGCGCGGCGAGAGACGGAAGCTGCTTGACCTTGTGGCTGAAAATGCGCTCCAGGGGCTTGAGGCTCTGCGCGTCAAGGTTCTCGCGACAGACTCGGCCACCGAGACGGCGCTCAGCGAGCTGAAGGAGCAACTTAACCTGCCCGCGCTTCCCCACCGTATCGAGTGCTACGACATCTCAAACACACAGGGCACGAACTCCGTGGCGTCCATGGTTGTGTTTCAGGACGGCAAGCCGCTCAAGGATCACTATCGACGATTCAAGATAAAGACTGTTGAAGGGGCCAACGATTTTGCCTCACTACAGGAGGTGATACGGCGGCGATTTCGTCGATCCGGCGCCCTCGGCAATGCGGCCCGCGGGCTTGCCAGCTCAGAGGACGCCGCGGAAGCAGCCATCGCCCAATTCAATGAGTCTTCGCCGGCGCAAGCGGAATCCGCCGCCGATGCGTCACGCGCCAAAGATGACGGATCGTTTCTCTCGCTGCCTGATCTGGTTCTCATTGATGGGGGGCGCGGCCAGCTGAACGCCGTGGCCGAGGTCATGCGCATGGAGTTGGGCCTACACGACATACCGCTGGCGTCGCTGGCAAAGCGGGAGGAAGAGATCTTCATGCCGGAGATGGCGGAGTCAATCATGCTTCCGCGGACCTCTCCGGCCCTCTATCTGGTGCAGCGGGCAAGGGATGAGGCGCACCGATTCGCCATCACGTTCCATCGCGGCCTGCGTCAGAAGAAGGGGATGGAATCCATGCTGGACGCCGTGCCTGGCATCGGCCCCCGCCGCAAGCGGATGCTCATGCGCCACTTTGGCAGCCTTGATGCGATCCGCGAGGCCGCGATTGATGATCTGGCGGCTGCGCCGGGCATGACGGCGCGTCTTGCGGAGCGCGTGAAGGAGTACGTCTAGGCCGTATTCCGGCGGCGCGTCGCGCGCTGGCTAACGTATACTCGCGACACGGCTAGAATGGCCGTCACGTTGTATACCGGAGGGGATTCTGGCATGGCTGATTACGAGACGGTGATATATGAAGTTGGCGACGATGGCGTCGCTCTGGTTACGCTCAATCGGCCGGAGCGGCGGAACGCACTGGACCCACAGTTACTGCATGAGTTGGACGATGTCTTTGATGCAGTCGACGCGGATGACAGCGTGCGAATCGCCGTCATCACCGGCGCGGGCTCTGCGTTCTGCGCGGGCTATGACCTGACTCCAAACCAGGAGCGGCCGACCTACAGCGCCACGGAGCAATGGGAACACACACATTGGCAGGCCAAGCTCGTTTCTCGTCCCTGGTATTCCCGCGTGCCGTGGATCGCAGCGGTTGACGGCCCCGCGGCAGCAGCGGGCAACGTGCTCGCCATGAGTTGCGACCTCATCGTGGCCTCCGAGCGAGCCCAGTTCGGCGAGCCGGAGATCCGCCACGTCGCGCACTCACCGCACGTTCTGATGCCGTTCATCACCAGCAACCGCCACCTTCGCGAGTTCTACTACACCGGCGACTTCATTGACGTCCAGACGGCGGAGAAATGGGACCTTGTAAACAAGGTCGTGCCGGCCGGGGAGGCGCTGGAAGCGGCGATGGCCATGGCGCGCCGCATCGCGCAGGTGCCGCCGTTCGCGCTCCAGATGATGAAGCGGTCCATCACCGCCGTTTACAACGCGCAAGGATTCGAGAAGGGACAGAACGACCACCTCATGCTTCGCATGATCGAATCTCTGGTCCCTGATGTTCCCGAGCGCGAGCATCTTGGCCGCGTCCGGATGGAGCAGGGCATGCGCGCCTTCCTTGACGCGCGGGATGGCCCTTTTCGCGATTAGAGGCGCGACGCGGAATTGACAGACGGGCGGCGGCGATGACGGAACAGAGTCAGGGCGAACATCCGCCGGTCATGCACGGGCATGGCGAGGCGCGATACTGCCTCAACTGCGGCGGGGAGCTGCAGGAGCAGGAGATTGAGGGCGCGATGCGCCCTGCGTGTGAGTCTTGCGGCTATGTCCATTACCAGGATCCAAAGGTCGCCGTCGGTGTTCTGATTGGCGATGACGAGGGCCGTGTTTTGCTTATGCAGCGCGCCCACCATCCCCGCAAGGACCTGTGGTCATATCCTGCCGGCTTTGTCGATGCCGGGGAGCGTGTTGAGGACGCGGCTATTCGAGAGACACAGGAGGAGATCGAGGTGACCGTCGAGCTTGACGGTCTGCTCGGCCTGCACTCGGAGACCGGAAACCGAGTGATCCTGGCAGTCTACCGCGGGCACATCGTGTCCGGAACGCCGAGTCCCGGCCCGGAAAGCCTGGCCGTCGGCTATTTTGACACGGACAACATGCCCGAGCTCGCCTTTGAGCGAGATGCTCGCATCATCCGTGACTGGCATGAACGATACGTCATCGTCGGCGTTGAGTCGCAGACAGGAACCTAGCGCTGGCTCTAACGGACGCCCATGCTCGTTGGCAGGACGACGAGGGCTTTGATACGATTCCAATACGGGAAAGATGGTCAGAAAACAGGACTGGGGCAAATTGACGGATAGTGCGAGAAATGAGGGAGGGGTTCAATGGCTGACTATGAGAACATCATCTACGAGCTTCGCGAGGCAGCGGGCGGCAACGTTGCTTACATCACGCTGAATCGGCCGGAGCGCCTGAACGCGCTAAGCCGGGCGCTGCTGCAGGATTTGGGCGCCGGGCTCAAGGAGGCGGCGGAAGATGAGACCGTCCGCTGCATTGTCATCAAGGGCGCCGGCCGAGCATTCTCCGCTGGTTATGACATGAACGTTCAGTCTGAAGGGGCGCTCCCGCGCGACGCCATGACGATGATCATGAGCGATCATCCGACAACGATGTATCGAGAGTGGATATGGAACAACCCGAAGCCTGTCATCGCGCAATGCCACTCGTTCAGTCTGGCCGGCGGCGGGCAGCTTGCGTGCCACTGCGACATCACCATTGCATCCGAAGACGCCCTGTTCGGCTATCCGCCTGCACGCTATGCGAGTGTCGCAACATACATGATCTGGCCGGAGCTGGTGGGCATGAAGAAGGCCAAGCAGTTGGCGTTCACCGGCAACATGATGAACGCTGAGGATGCACTGCGCGTCGGCCTGGTCAGTGAAGTCGTCTCCCGTGATGACCTGGACGACTACGTGTGGAATCTGGCTAACACTATATCCAAGTTACCGCCGGCGTCCACAACGCTGAACAAGCGCGCCATCAATAACTACTATGAGTCCCAGGGCATGTTCCAGGCCTACGACTACGCCGAGCACCTGATGTACGTTTCCTACGCGGCGACGCCGGAGGACCTACCGCACGGCCTGCAGGATGTCGACCGCGTGACGGCGGAGCAGGGAATGCGCGCCGGCTTCCAGTACATGAATGACGCTTTCACGGACGAGGACCAGGCCATCGCGGGCGAGCAGATGGCTCGCCCAAGCCGCGCCCCGTAGGGTCGCTGAGAAGATCAAGACCCCGTCGGAAACGGAATTGGCCAGGGGGGATGCCTTTCCCCCCTGGCCAATCTTCATTTAGGGCGGTGCTTCCCGCCGTTGCCGCCGTCAATTTGGCTGTGCTAGAGTGAGCGGGCCGGATCGAACGCCGTGTAAGGGCGACGTTTCCGGCGTCATGGGGGAAGGGGCGCATTCCCGACAGGAGCCCCCCATAATCACAGAAATCGTCGCATTGCCCTGCGATGCAAATAGGAGGATCGAGCATGAAGGCGGTTGTTTTTGAGGAATACGGGAGCTATGACGTCCTCCAATGGAAAGACATCGACGATCCGAAGCCGGGCGCGAACGATGTCGTTATTGAGGTTAAAGCCACGGCCATCAACTACAACGACATTTGGGGCCGACGGGGCGCCCCGCAGGAGGTGCCGCTTCCGCACATTTCCGGCAGCGACGCATCCGGTATCGTTGTCGACAAGGGCAGCGGTGTCACCACCCACAACATCGGCGATGAAGTCGTTGTCCATTGCGGTCGCCCCGCCTTCCTGAACCGGGAGGGCCAGGAGTGCAACATCTGGGGATATGACTGGCCCGCGCTTGACGGCGCACATGGTCAATATGTCAGGGTTCCCGCAGAGAACGCCGTGCCCAAGCCCACCAATATCACGCATGAAGAGGCAGCATCTTTGCCCCTCGTTCTCGTCACGGCATGGCGCAAACTGGTCTCCAGGGCGAATATCAAGCCGGGCGACAACGTGATGATCTGGGGCGCAGCAGGCGGCCTCGGCGTTATGGCCATCCAGATCGCCAAGCTCTTTAACGCTCACCCCATCGCCATCGCGGCCAGCGATGAAAAGCTGGAACTCTGCAAGAATCTTGGCGCTGAGTACGTGATCAACCGCAAGACACAGGACGTGCGGCAAGAGATGCGCGGAATCCTGGGACGCCGCGGCGCCGATATCGTCTTTGAGCACCCGGGTCAGGCCACGATCGGCCTCAGCGTCCAGATGGCCAAGTGGGGAGGCATCGTTGTCAGCAGCGGCGCGACAAGCGGCTTCGAGGCGCAGATTGACCTCCGACACATCTTCTTCCGCCAAGTGAAGCTAATCGGTTCCACGCTCGGTAGTGTTCATGAACTGCAGGACGCCCTTGACCAGGTCCAGGCCGGACATATCAAGCCTGTTATCGATCGCGTCCTGCCCATGAAGGATGCGGGAGAGGGCCAGCGAATTGTCGAGGAAGATGAGGCTGCTGGAAAGGTCGTCCTCGTCCCCAGTTAGACCGCCTGGTCATTGCACGTGAATACAACGGGGCGCAGATCCGTAAACGCGGCATCTACGCCCCTGTTTGTTGGCCCAATTTTCCGGACGGCGTCCAATTGCGACTGCCTTGGCGCGCCGTCTAAGCGGTGGCAAGGATAACGCGTGACTAGTCAAGAAAGTGTCACTCGGGCCCTGGTCCTAATGGACGGGTTTGATTCGCGCTCCATCATGCCCCTTACCGGCGTCCATCCGGCGTTTCGACCTGTGGACGGGGTGCCGGCAGCGGACACCTTGATGCGCCATTTGGCCCAGCAAAGCATCACGGACGCTCTGCTCGTCTGCCGCAATCTGCCCGGTCTAGTGGTTCACTACTTTAGAGACGGCGCCGAGTGGGGCCTGCGGCTGAGCTACTTGCCGCAAGATCGGCCGCTTGGATCCGGAGGAGCGATTGCTCAAGCGCGGTCCTGGCTAACGGAAACGACCCTGCTCATTGACGGTGGACTTTCCACCAACCTATCCCTCTCAGAAGTGATTGCAACGCATCGCGCGACCGGCGCTGACGCGACTATGTGCCTGGCAAGGCCCGGCGATGCCCCGGGCGGCGTCCCTGGGGCGCTTATGGAGCGCGAATCGCGATTTGTGACCGACATTTACCCTGACTATTCCGCTTCGCGCGCAAACACGCCGGTTCCTGAAGGGCACGATCTACTCGTTGGCGTGGGCATCTACATCATTGAGCCCGCAGCCGCCTCAGGTCTGGATGAGAACCGCGTTGTGGACTGGCTCGCCCATGTTCTCCCTGATCTTGCGCGACGTCGCCGTGTCGCCGGGCGGATGGCCGGAGATGATGCGCGTTTCAACTTTGCTCCAAGCCGCAGGACGCTGTCTTTGGAACAACGGGGCGGGACCGCCCGGAATCCGGCAAGCTGATTAGTTGACCAAACAGGGCCTCCGATTCTATACTCGTGTGTCGTCGTCAATCATGGTTGGCGTCGGCACGGGGGCCAAAATACGGCCCAAAGCGCGGGATTAGGAATCAGTTGAGACCGTTGGGCGAAAGGCTCAAAAGGAGTGGCGTGCTATGCCATGGACAAGGATTGGCGTGCGTAAGCGTCTGCAAATGTTCGGCGTTCTTGGAATTCTGGGCGGACTCATGCTGGCGTCAATCCATATGGCGACTGCCCAGGACACCACAGAAGAGCCAGTGACCCGGGTGAGTGGCGACTACGTGGCCGGAGAAGAACTGCAGCTGGAAATACCCTCCTCATTCTTCCCTGGATTCGCCGTCGGTGGATTGATTGAGGTTGAGTCGCGCTCCCTAATGCGCGGAGGCGAGCAGGTTGCGTCGGCCACAATCGTTGTTGAGAGGGTGAGGCTGGAAGAGGATCAGACGGACAGCGATCTCATCGCTCCAAACCCGGATAAGCCCGGCGACACCGTCGTGGATTACCTTGGCAGAACCATCAGGCTCTCGGTTTTTGACGGAAGCGACGACATCACCGATGAGATCACGTTCAATCCGACAATATCGGCCAGTTTTGAGGTGACCGATGCCGAGTGGGCTTTGGCCAATAATGACCCAGGCGTCTTTGTCGTGCGCGTGTGGAACACGCAGCGCAGCATGTGGCTCGTAGTTGAGACACAGACAAATCCCTTTGATCGAATCGCATCTGCAAAGGCCGGGCGGGGCGGAGACTTCGCCGTGTTCAGGGAACTCCCCGCACCGGATGGCGGAGACTTTGCTCTAAACTCAAGCACGCTGGCGTTGATTCTCCTTGGAGGGTTGATGCTGGTGGGCGTCGGCGTTGTGCTCGTGCGCAGTTCGGGCGCATCGCGAGCGCGCTGAGCGCCAATTGCCTGAATAGACAGGAAGGCGCGGGGCGCGCCGCATGCGCCCCCGTCCTCTCTTGGCGCCTCAGGTGAACGAGCCAATCCCCCCGTTGGCGATCCGGATTGCTCTCCTGCGGGAGGGGGCGCGGCTGCCAATGTATGGGACGCCCGGATCAACCGGCATGGATCTATTCGCCTGTCTTCCCGGCACGGACGATTTGCTGGAGATTGGCTCAGACCCCGTCCTCGTGCCGACCGGCATCGCGCTGGCCATCCCTTCGACGCATGACGTTCAGATACGCCCCCGCTCCGGCCTTTCCAGCCGGGGCGTCGTCGTCCCGCTTGGAACAATTGACAGTGATTACCGGGGCGAGATCTTCGTGACGATGTATACCGTCGGCGCGCGCGAGCCGCACGTGGTCAGACACGGCGACAGGATCGCGCAGATGGTTGCAGCCGCGCGGACAGAGGTGTCCCTTCAGGTCGTCGAGACTCTTGATGACACTGATAGGGGGGCGGGGGGGCACGGCTCAACCGGCAATTAGAGAGATGACCTGCGAACGTTACATCTCAAGAGGCGTGTCGTCGCGGTTCGCCCATTCCCTCATGGAACCGTCGTATACCTTCGTCTGCTCGTAACCCACAAGTTGCATGACGAATACTCCGTGCGCCGCACGGATACCGCCCTGTCAATACGTGTAGAGGTTCTTGTCAGGCGTTATGCCGTGCTCGGAGAGGACCTGCCGTATTTCGGACGCAGACTTGAACCGATGCGTCTCTCGGTCCATGAGGTTGAACCACTCCAGGTGAACGGCGCCGGGAACGTGTCCGGCGCGCTTGTTGCCCCGGGTCGCAGACCCGTCCCATTCTCCGTCACTGCGGACGTCCCAAACGACGGATTCCTGCAGGCTGCACGCCTCTTTTAGCTTGTCCACTGTCACCAGCATTGAGTCGTCGATTCGGGGCGTGAACGATACGCCCTCAACACGGGCGGGACGCTCCATGCTAATGGTGTGGCCGCCGACAACCCAGCTGCGCCAGCCGCCGTTGAGCACCTTGGCGTCGCGATGTCCGTAGGTATTCAGAATCCACCAGAGCCGCGTGGCGGTCACGCCCCGGGCGTTGTCATAGCAGATGACGAGAGAGTCATCGCTGATGCCCAGGTTCTCGCACATGGCCTTAAACTGCGGCGGCGTCATCATGAGAACGCGGTCGCTGTCCGGGTCCTTAACGAAGTTATCGGGAATCAGAACCGCCTCGGGGACATGGCCACGTTGATAGCCCGCGTCAACGTCACAGTCCACGACGACCACGTTCTCGTCGTCGAGATGGGCTGCCAACCAGTCCGCCTCCACCAGGTATTCGGGATGCGTATAGCCTTCGTATGTCATCGATTCCTCCCCGGATGTGGTTCCCTGCGCCCGAATGCCGTGACCGGCTCTATGTCAATGGGCTGACAGATTCTAGGCCGTCCCCTTAGACGGGGTCAACGCGCGGAGAAGCGCCCTCGTACTGTACCCATGTAGAATGTCCGCATGGGCATTCTTGACAAGGCGCAGCGAATGTTGGGCGGCAGCGCGGCGGTGGACAAGGATCGCGTTCCTCCCGGACAGGCCGTGACTCAGAAATTCCCCGTGCTTTCCTATGGACAGATTCCGTCCATTGACCTTGCCACGTGGACATTTGAGATCATTGGCCTGGTGGACCAGCCTCTGAGCTTTTCCTGGGAGGAGTATCTGGCGCGGGCGAAAGACGCCGTGACGGCCGACTTTCACTGCGTGACGGGCTGGTCCAGGTTGGACAATCGTTGGGAGGGTCTCATTGTGCAAGACCTCCTGGATGAGGCCCGGGTACAACCATCTGCGACGCACGTGATGGCCCACTGTTATGGCGGGTATACGACGAATCTGCCCCTTTCGGCGCTGATGTCGCCGGACGCGCTCATTGCCCATCGACACGACGACGCACCTCTGGATCCCGAACACGGCGGCCCGGCGCGGCTGATTATCCCTGATCGCTATGCCTACAAGAGCGCGAAATGGATCAAGGCGATCGAACTGATACCTGAGAACAAGCGAGGCTTCTGGGAGGTGCATGGCTACAACTCCAACGCGGATCCGTGGCGGAGTGAGCGCTACGACTTCTAGCGACGACGCCTCTTCGCCTCCCCGTGCTCTACGCGCTCCTATACGCCGATCAGGCTGATTGAAATTGCGGCGAGACCCAGCAGCATTGCGAATCCGGCGACGTCCGTCACCGTCGTACCGAAAATGCCGGCGGCCAACGCCGGATCGACGCCGAAACGCCTGAGGACTAGCGGAATAAGGACCCCGGCCGCTCCCGCGACAATCATGTTGATGGTCATGGCGACCCCGAGCGCAAGCGAGAGCCAGACATCGCCTGACCATACGTAAGCCGCCAAGCCGGCAATGATCCCCATGGCGGCTCCGTGGGCGCAACCCAGGATGACTTCCTTAAGCAAGACGCGGCGCGCATTGCGAAGCGTCAGGTCCCCCAGCGCGATGCTGCGAACGACAAGGGTGACGGTCTGAATTATGGCGTTGCCTCCCTGACCGCCGACGATGGGAAGGAAGGCGGCCAGGACCGCTGCCCTGGCAATCGTGGATTCAAACATACCGACCACGGCGGCGGCCGCGAACGCCGTCGCCAGATTCACAAGCAGCCAGGGCATGCGAAGCCGCATTGATGCAAAGACGCCGGTCTGCACGGATTCGTCCGCATTCAAGCCGACGATCATGTACATGTCTTCCGTGGCCTCCCCCTCCGCCACGTGGAGCACCTCAGAAAGATCTATGAATCCGAGAAGCCGCCCTTCCGCGTCCACGGTGGGGAGAACGTCCAGCCTGTATCGTTCCATCAGGCGGGCGCATTCCTCCTGGTCCGTTCCCGCCGCGACGGAGATTGGATTCGTATCCATGATCCGAGAGAGCTGCGAGTGCGGAGGCGCCAACAAGAGTTGCCGAAACGAGACGCTGCCGGCCAGCCTGTCCTGCTCATCCACGACGAACAGGCGCTCCAGCCTTTTAGTAAGCGACTCGGAGGCTCTTACCGCGGCGTGCGCCTGGCCGACGGTCATGCGCTCTCTCAACGCTATGAAGTCTGTAGTGACGAGCGCGCCGGCCGTCTCCTCATCCTGCGTCAATAGCATCTCAACGAACTCGCGATCCGTGAGCGTCTTGATGAGCCCGGAGCGGAGATTGTCCGGGAGGCCGCGCAGGACGCGCGCCGCCGTGCCAAGCGGGGTTCGATTGAGGATGAGCGATAGCGAGCCGCTCGGCAGCTGTGCGAGAGGCTCGAGCGCCGGCGCGCCTTCCCGGGCCAGAAATCCGAGTATGTTGCTTACATCGGCCGCGGAGAGGCGCGAGAGAATCGCCGCCTCGGCGTCATCAGGAATCTCCATAAGGATTTCCGCCATGTCCGCCGGGCGCTGCATCCGCAACAGTGTTGCGGCCCCGGCAACATCGCCCTGATGAACCTGTTGGGTTATCTGATCGGCGTCAAGCGTGTCTGAAATGGTCATTGGGCGTCCATGTCCCCGGCAGGCGTTGTGATTGCGAGCTAGATCGACGTCAACGGCGCAGGCTAGCCCGCGCCGCACGGAAAATATAGCAGCAGGGAGACACGTCCCCGCGCTCCGCAGCGGAACGACCCTAGCGGAAACGCGTTATTTCCACCCAGGCTGAGTCCAGCGGGCCGCTCAATGGCGCTGCGGGCTTGTGCACCTGTATGCGTACCCCATCAATCGGCAGCTCATCCAACAGTCGCTGAGCTGATTCCTCGGCCAGGCTTTCCAGGAGCGCGTGACTTGGGCCCTCAAACACGGCGCGAATAATCTCATACGCCTGCGCGTAGTCCGCCGTGTCCGCCAGGTCATCCGAATAGCCTGCCGGCGACAGGTCCATGGACATCTCAAGGTCAACGATGAATTGCTGTTCGGCGGCTTGCTCCTCAGACGTGGCGCCGTGGCGACCGGCAAAAGCCATGCCGGTCAACCCTATCGTGTCTCCGGATTCCTGCCTATTCATCCGCTCCCTCAGCTGTCCGATCTATCGACGCCATTGAGGCGTGCGGTACGACGGGTAATCGTCGTCGTCATCATCATCATCGTAGTAGTCGTTGAAGGCGGGCGGATCGTATCGGTTCGGTTGCCATATTGGCTCGCGCTTGAGGATGCGCCATCCTCCGATTGCGGCTACGCCTGCGATGAAGCCTCCAACATGCGCCCAGTAGGCAACCCCGCCGCCTGTCGCTGTAGACCCGATGGAGCCGATGCCGCTGAATACCTGGATGATGGCCCACATGACTAAGAGCCACAAGGCTGGCACGTTCATGACGGTTATGAATCCCATCATGAAGAGGGTCCTGATGCGCCGCCGTGGATACAACAGGAGATACGCTCCCAGAATTGCGGCTATGGCGCCGCTGGCGCCGACGGCCGGCACGAGGCTTTCCCAGTTGAAAAAGATGTGCACGACGGACGCCGCAATGCCGCCTGCGAGATAGAACGCGGCATACCCAACGTGGCCGAAGTGATTCTCAAGGGCATCGCCAAAGACCCACAGAAACACCATGTTGCCCAGGATGTGCGCCCAGCCGCCATGCAGAAACATGGATGTAATGAGCGTGGCCCATGAGGGAACGATGGGTGAAACGTCGACGGACGTCGTTCGTTCTACGATCACGTTGAAGACACCCGGGTTGGTGAACTCCAGCGGGACGACGCCAAAGCGAAAGTAGGCAATGTTCCGGTCGAGCTCGCCCAGAAAGACGGTAAAGAGAAACGCCGCAACGTTGATGGCAATGAACGTGATGTTGACCCAGGCCGTGCCGCGGGAGGCCTTTGAACTGTCCGCAAGGGGAATCATGCAGTTGTTACGATCAGGCGTGGTCGGGGTCGGTCGTTGCGGCGTCTTCCCGGCGCGTTGATTAGAATAAGAGGCCGCCCTTTCGGGCTCAACCCATTAGTGATGGAGCGCATTGACGTATGAGCGGACCATTGACCGGTCTCCGAATCCTGGATCTGACCCGCATCCTGGCGGGCCCCTTCGCTACGATGATTCTATCCGACATGGGCGCGGAGGTGATAAAGGTCGAACGGCCTGAAGGGGGCGATCTCTCGCGTGGAACGGGGCCATTCATTGATGGGGAGAGCTACTACTTTGTCAGCGTGAACCGCGGCAAACAGAGCGTCACTCTGAATCTGGCCCACCCTGACGGCCAAAAAGCGCTGCGCGACCTCGCCGGCGTGTGCGACGTCCTCATCGAAAACTTTGTTCCCGGAACGATGCAGGGATTCGGGCTCTCCTACGAGGACCTTGCGCCCAACAATCCCCGTCTCGTCTACTGTTCAATTTCGGGCTTTGGCCAGACAGGCCCGTACGCGCAACGGCCTGCTCTCGACATCATCGTGCAGGCAATGGGCGGCATCATGAGCATCACGGGAGAGGCGGGGGGCGGCCCTGTGCGCCCCGGCAGCTCGCTCGGAGACATGATTGCCGGACTCTTCTCTGTCAATGCGATCCTTGCCGCGGTGCACGAGCGAGAGCAAAGCGGCCGTGGTCAGATGATTGATATCTCCATGCTGGAATGCCAGCTTGCCATCCTTGAGGCGGCGGTGGGTCGCTACATCTCAACCGGCGAGGCGCCAGGGCCGCTTGGGACGAGGCATCCCTCCTTCACGCCGTTCCAGGCGTTTCAGACGGCGGATGACTGGATTGTTGTCGCTATCGTCGGCGGAGTGCGAGATCAGTGGCCCCTATTCTGCGCGACAATTGATCGCGTGGACCTCATCGACGACCCGCGTTATGAGGACGGCTATCAACGAACGCTGCACTACGAGGAGCTGATACCAGACCTTGAGGCCGCTTTGCGATCCAAGCCCGCCGCCACATGGCTGCAGGAATTCGGCGAAGTTGGAATCGCTTGCGGCCCGGTCAATCGCATTGATCAGGTGCTGGCGGACCCGCAGGTGCAGTATCGAGGCGCGTTGGTCGATGTCCCGCATCCGCGAGTTGGCAAAGTCCCCGTCGTGAACACGCCGCTGAAGTTCTCACGCACGCCGGCTGATGCCCTCGGGGCCGCGCCGGATCTGGGAGAGCACAACCGCGCCATCCTCCAGGATCTCCTGGGCTACGACGATGCGCGCCTAAAGAGGCTGGAGGATGAGGGGATTATTGGGGCGGAGGAGTAGGGAGGTGAATAATTCGTAGCCCGGTGAACCGGAGTGACAAGTGACAGAGTACAGTGGCGACGACGCAGCAAAGCAGCTGTCCGCTGAGATTGAACAACTCGTAGGATCACCGATAGAAGTGACAGATCAGGTTCTGGCAGCCGCCCGAGAGGGCGGAGATTTCGGAACAGTTATCTTCGAACTCTGCCGCGAGGCTGCGGGGTTGCTGACCCTGTGCGTATCTTTACAGCTTGGTTCCACACCGAATGACGTAAGGTTCCCGCGAAACCAGGCAATCTGTGTGGGCCTGCTCGTGAGAATGGTTAAGCTAATGACTTCGTCCATGAAGTTGTCTTCAGGCCGGGAACACGCTGAAACTGTGCTCATCCTCAATCGGTGTATAAGCGAATCTGCCATAAATCTCCGTTTTCTCCTACTCAAAGACGATGAAACACTTTACGAATCCGTTGTAGCTGGCAGTCTAAAACCAGAAAAAGAATTTCACGACATGATCCTGACCAATATTGCGGAAAGAGGAGGTGAACGATTCGAGATCGAAGAGGGCATGCTTGCGTCTATTAGAGCGACGTTCGAATCATCCGGTATCGACATGAAGGATGTTGATACAAAAGGCAGTCCTTGGGGTGGCACCCTGCGAAATAAACTGAAAGCAATGGACATGGAGGATGGATACGTTGCGGTACAGATGATTCCATCCCACCATGTTCATGGCGACTGGGTCGACCTAGTGAAGTTTCATCTCAATGAAAGGGATGGCTTATTCGAGCCAAATCGTGATTGGACTAAAACTGATGGCGAATTACTGTCGGGAGGAGCAACAATGGCCTTGTGGGCGGCCGAGGGCTATCTGAGGCACTTCTTCGAACCTCATATGATTGAACCGCTCACAAAACGGATTTCCGACCTAAGGGATAGATTCCTTAGGTTGGAGACCGCCCGAAGTGACTGGCGTCCCCGGTGGGACTCGAACCCACAACCTGCGGATTAGAAGTCCGCTGCTCTGTCCAGTTGAGCTACAGGGACGCGCGTCAGACGAGGGCGCATCGGACGATTCCATGATACGACAGCGCCTTCAACACGCCGCAAAGCTTACCCGACAAGCTACGAAGTCGGGTTCTCCGCATCCTCTGACGCTGTGGGCGGCGGCTCGTCCGCCGTTTCAGGGATCCACGTGTAGACCCTGTGGACGGGGCGGTTGCCGCCTGACACGCGGCGCACGTTCTTGATCTTCAGCCCGCCGATCTCCGCCTTGGTTGTCCAGCGTTTCTGTACGACTGCGCCCAAACGGAACGAGGCGATGAGCGCCAACGCAGAGACGGCTATCGCTTGAGGTAGACGGCCTATCCGGTTGCGCGTGCCGAGGGTAACAGCGGCCACCAGGGCAGTTGAGGCGCCGCCAATGAGGAAATTGGTGCCGCAGAACGGGGAAACAGCCAGGTGGCTCTCTCCTGCTCCAAGCCTCTCAACAGCCTCTTTGGACGCTTCCTCTATCCTCTCGATCGTTGTCGGCCCATGTATGAAGAAGCCGTCGAAGCTTGCGCGCCCGCCAAGCTGACCTACCTGATCATGCTTGCGGCCCAGCACCGAGATCGTCGCGTGCTCAATGGCGTGATTCTGCCGCAACCGATCGATGAGAGTTGTATCCATGACTACTGTGAGTCTAGGAATTGGAGTCATGGGGGTCAAGCGTCAGGGTAAGGGCCGTGATGCGTACGAGCCCACTCTCGTCATGGCGTGACGCTTGGGCTATGCTTTCTGCATGACCGCTCGTTCCGTCGCCTCGGCCCCAAGAGGCGGACTTGGAAGCCCCGCTGCGAAGGGCGTCGACAGGGTTCTGATCAGCAACCGACGCTTGCGAAAACGCGTTCGGGAGCTTGCCGGGCAGTTGAGCCAGGACTACGCGGGCGGAGAAGTCATCTGCGTCGGCGCGCTTAACGGCGTGATCTGCTTTTTGGCAGACCTGATCCGAGAGTTGACCATCCCGGCACCGGTCGAACTTGTCCACGTTGATCGGACAATAGACCACGGCAGACATGACGTGGACATCCCGCACCCTTTTCGCGAGGGATTGACGGGGCGCCACGTTCTGGTCGTGGAAGACATTGTGGACACCGGCGTTACGCTTTCCTTGCTGATAGAGAAAATACGCGCGGAGAATCCTGCCTCGCTCAAGGTCTGCGCGCTGTTGGATAAGCCGGCGCATCGCCAAATGCGTGTTCCGCTGGATTACGTCGGTTTCGTCATACCGCCGGTCTTTGTTGTTGGGTACGGCCTGGACTATGAGGGTTTCTATCGCAATCTGCCGTTTGTCGGAGTTGTGGACGCGGCGGAATGGCCGCCCTCGCTCCTGGAACGGCCGGTCGCCGCATCGACGAATTAGCGGCCGCCCGGGCTATAGGGCCAATCGTTAACGCATAATGGTGAAAACGGCCACTCTCGGAAGTGGCAAGACAAGCGCAAGAGGCGCGTCAGGATTGAGGGGGAGGAGAGGAACAATGATCACGGATATTCGCTACAACGCAGTCATGGTCGAGGACCTGGCGGAGGGCGTGCAGCTCTGGAAGGATCTTTTTGGGCTGGAGGAACTGAATCCGGCGTCCACAAACCAGTTTGGGATCACAGCCCAAATGCTGGGCCACGAGGGGAAGGCGGTCATTGAGGTGATGTCCCCGGCCGGACCGGAGACGGCGCTTGCCCGCATGATGGAGGAGCGCAAGAATCCGCGAAACCCCAAGGGCGAGGGCATGTACATGATCTGCCTCGAGGTGGACGACATCGAGGCAACCATCAAGAGCGTCGAGGCCAAGGGCGGTCGCATTCAGCGCGAGGAGGGAAACTCCAACGTGGCGTGGATTCACCCGCTCGGCACAAAGATGGTGTTCGTTGAGTTGCAGCAGCGGGGCTCGGGCAGTATGGGCGCAGCCGGCGCCAGCTAAGAGCCGTCGGCGCCCGCGACATTCCCTGTTGGTCCGGTTCATTTAGCAACCGGCCTCCGGAGGAGGTGTCGCGGGCTTCGCTCCAACCTCTTCAATGCAGCCCGGACCCGCCTTTGAACCGCGAGGCCTTAATGAGCTCTATTCAGAGCTCTGGTCGGTGTACGTCCAGCGCATTGTACGTCTCCTCGCGATTTCGATAGTGACCGCCCTTGTGGTCTTTGCGGCGACTTCCGCTATAGACGCGGTTCTGCCTGAGGGGCCGCAGGCAGAGATTGACACGATTCTGGCTGCGGCGGCAGGCGATCCAGCTGCGGAAGAGGCGGCGCAGGAACAAGTGGATGCACTGTTGGCGGAACGCTTCTGGCTTGAAACGTTCAGGCTCACCCTGTACGTCGTCGCGTCGCTCGTCGTAACTTCAATCACCATTGCAGCCTTTTTCTATGTGATCGGCGGCCACTACGTTCGCGGCCGCGTGTCGCTTAAAGAGGCATTTGCCTTCGCCATGTTGCGGTCATGGCGACTCATCGTGGTCACCGTCGCCGCGACGATGGCGATCCTGGCGGTCTGGGTTGTGTTGGTCCTGGCGCCCATCCTGATCAACATCGCTTTTTCCGACAACCTGTTGATCGCCGCCGTTTTCAGCTTGGTTAGCTTCTTCGGCCTGGTGGCCACACTCCCTATCACCGTATATCTGGCGGTTCGATGGGCCTACATCTGGCCCGCAGTTGCTTTGGAGGGGCTTCGGCCGATCGAGGCTCTCAGGCGGAGTTGGGATCTGGTTGAAGGCTATTGGCTGCGAACCGCGGGCGCACTCGTGATGGCCGTCCTTGCAATCACCGCGATCGAGCTTGTTCCGACGATGGCGCTTTCCCTCATCGGCTCAATTGGATCCGGGGAGGGATCATCCGGCTGGACTTCTACTCTAACGACTTGGCACTCATCATTTTTCTCGCCCGTCATTGCGGGACCGGTTCAGGCGATCATCATTTTCCTTCTTTACGCGGATATTCGAACGCGTAAAGAGGCCCCGATCGGGTATGGACCGCAGCAGCTTTCGGACGAACTGCGCCTATCCTCGCCGCCTGGATACCTCTCGGATGAGCCGTGAGGCTCGCTCAGGATGATCCGGAAAACAGACGGGCCTGCGATTGTTCGTCTGCGCCAATCACGACGTTCCACGTTCTGATGCGCCAGGACTTGACCAGGCCATTCTGAACGTACGGGTCTGAGGCAACGAAACTCTCGATATCGGCAGTATTGCCGGAGTTGAATACGATTGCCGCTCCGTCAACAGGCTCATCCCAAGCGCCGGCGAGGGGAACCAGTCCACGTTCATGCAGGTCTGTGAGCAGCTTCAAGTGCGCATCGCGATAGGCCGGACGTCGCTCCAAAACATCCTCGACGTAGTCATATAGGAGTATGTGATACATTGTCGCTTTCTCTCAATTCTATGGAGCCCGCCGCATTGGTAGTTGTCAGGCGAGCAGCGCGAGCTGATCCTCAATCCGTTGCACCCGATCCGTTGCTTCGGACAACCGCTCCTCCTCCTTGGCAATGACGTTGGCCGGCGCCTTTGAACGAAAACCCTCGTTATCCAGCCGCTGCCGGAGCGCGTCACGACGGGCCCGCGTCTCGTCCAGATCTCTGGCCAACCTTCCCCGTTCGGCGTCTGAATCGATGAGACCCGCAAGCGGCGCCATGACAGTGACGCCGTCCAGGATCGTCGTGGTGACAGTTGCCGCGTCG
Source organism: Dehalococcoidia bacterium (assembly GCA_965237465.1). Taxonomy (GTDB): domain Bacteria; phylum Chloroflexota; class Dehalococcoidia; order UBA6926; family UBA6926; genus VXMO01. Next base: position 929,552 of record OZ250138.1, on the reverse strand, counting down.
GGCCGCTCGTCGTCATCGGCTAGCACGCGCAGGTTGGAGACTCGCGCAAGGGCGCTGATGGCCTCCTGGGATTCCGCGATGGCCGAGCGTGACGAAGGCGCCGCGGCGACATATGCCTCAATCATGCGGGCAGGCTCCACGCGGGCCTCAGCGCGGGCGTTGCGGATGGCGCGGATGACGCTGATGACGTCAGCTATCTCCGACTCCGCTGACTGATCATGTGTTTCGGCGTCGGTCTCCGGATAGCGGCTAATCATGATGGACTCAACGCCGTGCGAAAGGTCGGGAGCGCGCGCGACGAGGCTCTGCCAGATCTCCTCCGTCACAAAGGGCATGAACGGATGAAGGAGCCTTACGGCTTGCTCAAGCACGCCAACGAGATAGGCCGCCGGGCTGTTGTCGCCGCTCCGGAGGCGCACCTTTGCCAGCTCAATGTACCAGTCGGCGAATTCGTCCCAGAGGAAGTCTCGAATGACCTGTTCCGCCTGTCCCAGCTGAAAATCCTCCAACAGCCGGTTGACCTGCTGCGTCACGCTGTGGAGCCGGGAGACGATCCATCGATCCTGCCGGTGAATAGGGGGCGGCATCTCACTGCCAATGGCAGCGCTTGCGGTTTCCATGGTTCGGACGACGTAGCGGGCGGCATTCCACAGTTTGTTGGCGAAATTTCGCCCCGCCTCCATGCGCGCAGGAGTGAGGGCAAGGTCGCTTCCCGGCGTCGTTGCTATGGTCAAAGCCATGCGGAGCGCATCTGTACCGTACTCTGCGATGCGTTCCAACGGGTCGATCACGTTGCCGCGCGTCTTTGACATCTTCTGGCGCTGCGCATCACGGACGAGTCCGTGCAGGTACACAGTGCGGAAAGGGACCTCGTTCGTGTTCTCTAAGCCCAGCATGATCATCCGCGCTACCCAGAAGAAGAGGATGTCATAGCCCGTCTCCATCACTGACGTTGGGTGATAGTTGGCGAAATCCTCAGATTCGTCAGGCCAGCCGAGCGTGGAATGAGGCCAAAGCCCTGAGGAAAACCACGTGTCCAGAACGTCGGGATCCTGGATCAGGTCAGCGGATCCACATGTGGGACAAGCGACAGGATTGTCCTGAGAAACGATCGGCGCCGCGTCCTTGTCGGCGTTGACCCGATCTGCGCGGCTGGCAATATCGTCGTGCGTGACGTCAAGCCGACTGAGATCCTGATAGTGGCCCTCCCATACAGGTTCGCCGTCCGCGCCGGGCACGGATTCACGCAACACGACATGCAGCTTGTCGCCATCGCAAGATGCGCAGAACCACGCTGGGATGCGATGCCCCCACCATAGCTGTCGCGAGATGCACCAGTCGCGGATGCCGTCCATCCACGTTAGGTATGTCTGCGTAAAGCGCTCCGGCACAATTTCGATGCGGCCGTCCTTGACTGCGTCCGCGGCCCGTTTCGCCAGCGGCTCAATGTCCACAAACCACTGAATGCTCACTCGCGGCTCAATGATTGAGCGGCACCGGTAGCATTGGCCGATCCTGTTCTGATAGTCCTCAGTCTTTTCGAGGAATCCGGCAGACTCAAGATCGGCGACTATCCTGTCTCTGGCCTCAAACCGATCCAGATCCTTGTACGGCCCGGCTTTATCATTCATCCGCCCATCAGGGCTCATGACGTCAATGACATCCAGGCCGTGCCGCTGGCCGATCTCAAAGTCGTTCGGGTCATGCCCCGGCGTCACTTTGAGCGCGCCGGCGCCAAACTCCATATCCACGTAGTCATCGCCGATGATGGGAATTTCGCGATCAATGAACGGCAGGATGACCGTGCGACCTATGGCGTCCGAGAAACGCGGATCGTTGGGGTTGACGGCGACGGCTGTGTCGCCCACATAGGTTTCGGGTCGGGTCGTTGCCACAGTAAGGTGGCGGCCTGACCCGTCTGCAAACGGGTAATTGATATGCCACAGCTTGCCCTGCGCATCCTCATACTCCGTTTCGAGATCAGAGAGGGCGGTGAGGTCGGTGGGGCACCAATTGATCATGCGCTCGCCGCGGTATATCCTGCCTGATTCGTAGAGATGGACAAAGGTTGCGCGGACGGCGCGAGACGGTCCTTCGTCAAGCGTAAACCGCTCTCGAGTCCAGTCGCAGGAGGCTCCCAGGCGACGATGCTGATTCTGAATGGCGCCGCCGTACTGCCGTACCCATTCCCAGACATGCCTGAGGAATCGCTCGCGCCCGATCTGCCGACGATCAATGCCCTGAGAGGCCAGATAATTCTCAACGACGTATTGCGTGGCAATGCCGGCGTGATCAGTGCCTGGCAGCCACAGCGTTGGACGGCCCTGCATCCTGCGCCAGCGAACGAGGGCGTCCTCGACCGTCGCTGTCAGCGCGTGGCCGAGGTGCAGCTGCCCCGTGACGTTGGGAGGCGGCATGATGACTACGAAAGGATCACGACCCTCCACCATCCGCGGCTGAAAATAGCCTCGCTCCTCCCACCACGCATACCGGGCCTCTTCCACCCGGGCGGGGTCATACGCAGGCGGCATCTCCGCTGCGCGCGCGGCGTTTGTGGCCATTAGGATGCTTCTCCGTTATGCGGGTAAGTGCATATGAAGCGGTCGATAGGAGATAGATAGTAGTCACGCATAGCGGGTTAAATTGTAGCGGAACTCGGCATGGGGTGAACGGCGGTCATCAACCCCGTCCGGCCGTACTGCGGGTCATATCAGCCCGCCGTGGGCGCGGCTTGTTGGCCCGTTACGGCGAGGGCGCGCTCATAGTCCTCCTGGCTGTTCATATTCACGATGACGATGGGATCAGCAAACTCAACGCGATTCACGCGCGCGGCGTCGCGTTCGGTGACCTCGCGGAGGCCGCGCTGCTGTTCCGTGATGCCGAGAATCTCTTCTCGCAGGGATGCGCTCATAACAGGGGGATGACCCTCAATGCCGCCGCGCCAGGGGTATGTGATTGGCAGTCCGCCGCTCTCATGCGCGTCCAGCAGCGCGTCAGTTGTGGGAGCGGGTCTTGGCGAATCCATGGCGAGAAAGATCCATGCTGTCGCGCGAGGATCAGCTGCGCGAAGGCCGGTCAGAACAGACGTCGTCTTTCCCAGTTCGTAATCTGGATTCTCAACGATTCGATAGGCGGGAACGCGATCAAGCGCCTCAGGAAGGAGAGGTCGGTAGTCCGCCGCGTCCTCGCCAAGCACGACGATGACTTCATCCGCGCGGGTCAGGCCTGCCTGTTCCACCTGATACGTGAGCAGGGGCTGGCCCATCCAGGGGAGCGTTTGCTTTGGCTGCCCCATTCGCGATGAGCTGCCTGCCGCGAGGATGATGAGGGAGGTATAAGAGTCCTGCCGACCGGCCATTGCGTCCTGAATGTGTTTCAGCCCAACAATGCGGCAATGCGGTTCAGCACGGTGTCCGCCACCTCTCTCTTTGACATGAGAGGCAGCGCCTGCTGATTGCCCGCTCGGTCAAGGATGACGACGCGATTGTTGTCGACGGCGAATCCCGCGTCTGTGGCGGAGACGTCATTGGCGACAATCATGTCCAGATTCTTGCGCTCCAGCTTTATGCGCGCATTCGTCAGCAGGTCTTCGGTCTCGGCGGCAAAGCCGACCTTGATGCCGGGCAGGGCGCCCACTTCCGCCAGGATATCCGGCGTCTTGCGCATTTCGATTGTCAGCCGGTCCTGACCGTCAACCTTTTTCATCTTCTGGCCTGCCGCCGCGACGGGTTCCCAGTCGGCAACCGCCGCCGCCATCACCAGCGCGTCCGCGTCGTCGCAGAGGGCCGTAGACACGGCCTCCAGCATTTCGCGCGCGCTCTCCACCCGCACAACGGCGACGCCTGAGGGATCCGCCAGAGACGCCGAAGAAATGAGCGTGACGCGCGCGCCCCGATCTCTTGCAGCCTCCGCGAACGCATAGCCCTGCTTGCCTGATGAGCGGTTGGTGACAACGCGGACCGGATCAATCGCTTCCTGAGTTCCGCCTGCGGAGACGACGATGTGGCGGCCCAGGAGGTCCTGATTAGCCGAAAGAATCCCGGCCAACGTTTCAAGGATCTCCGGCGTGTCAACGAGGCGGCCACTGCCGACGGCGCCGGAGGCCAACCGCCCCTCATTCGGACCCGCAAACGTGAATCTGCGGTCGCGCAAGGCCGCCGCGTTTGCCTGGGTGGCTGTATTCGACCACATGTTGTGCTCCATCGCGGGGGCGATGAGAACCGGCGCTTCCGTGGCAAGGACGATTGTGGTCAGGGCATCGTCGGCGAGGCCGTGCGCCAGCTTGGCAATGAGATTTGCCGTGGCGGGCGCAATGACGATGGCATCGGCCCGGCGGGCAATCTCCACGTGCTCCAGCGGATCATCGGAGCCAAGGTCAAAGAGGTCGGTGATAACTGAGCGATGCGTCAGGGACCGGAATGTGAGGGGAGTGACAAACTCTTGCGCGGAGCCTGTAAGAACCACATCAACCTGGGCACCGGCCTGGGTTAGCTTTGACGCGATGTCCGCCGCCTTATAGCAGGCGATGCTCCCGGCAACTCCCAGAACGATTCGCTTGCCGCTAATGGCCTGTATGCCGCTCATCCCTTTGCGCCCCTTATGCGCCGACTAGTTCGCCGCGCTGTCTGAGATGCCCGATCAAATTATAGCCTGACATAGATTGAGCGCGCCCGCTATGGACGGCGTTGTTCACTCGCAATTCACGAAGGCTGATTTATCTCCCAGATCAACTTGAGACCTCGAAGGGTTAGTTCAGGCTCAATCGCGTCAATGGCGTCTGTGCGCTGCGCCACTGACTCGGCGAGGCCGCCGGTCGCGATGACTTGAAAGTCCTCGTCCCGCTCAGCCTTGATTCGTTCGATGACCCCCTCAATGAGGCTGAGATAGCCGTACATCACGCCGGATCGCATGGCGAGGACGGTATTTGAGCCGATAACAGCGTCCGGGAATTCAAGTTCAATGTCCGGCAGCTGCGCGGCGCGGGCCGTCAGCGCCTGGGCCGCCAACTCAATTCCCGGAGCGATGACGCCTCCCAGAAAACAGCCATCAGCAGTAACGACGTCAAATGTGGTTGCAGTGCCAAGATCGATGACAATAGCAGGGCCACCATGCAGCCCATAGGCTGCCGCGCCATTAACTATCCTGTCCGCGCCGAGCATCTTGGGTTCATCGACCATCAGTCGGATGCCCGTGCTGGTTTCATGCGTTATGTTCAGCGGCGCGTTGCCGAATCGCTCGGGGATGGCCTGCTCCAGCATGGCGGCAATAGGCGGCACAACGGAGCAGTACACGACGCCATCGATAGCGGATCCATCAATTCCATGTTGGCGAAGCGCTGACGAGATGCCCTCGCCGAGGTCCGACGCTGTGCGGCATTGGTCCGTCATAAGCCGTTGAGTTGCCGCCACCTGATCGCCTGAAAAGAAGGCCAACTTGAGGTTTGTGTTTCCGACATCGATGGTTAGGAGCATAGGGCAACGGTCCCGCGCTATGTACAATTCAGATGAGGCACACGCAATTATACGCTTAGGCATTCGACCCCGAATGATGCCTTTGAAACAACTTCCGAATACCTTCTACGAAATCGCCAACAGGAGGCTAACCTGATGACCCAGACTGATGCCCAGCCGGCGCGAACCATTCTCGTTATTGGCGCGACCGGAAACCAGGGCGGGGGGTTGGTCGGCCACCTTCTGGCCTCCAAGGACTGGCATGTCCGCGGCATGACGAGAGCCCCTGACAGCGACGCGGCACAGGCGCTCGCGGCGCGCGGCGTTGAGGTTGTGGCCGGGGAGATGGACGACTCTGCGTCGCTGGATGCCGCAATGCAGGGGGCGTATGGCGTGTTCTCCGTGCAGGGCGAGGCGCCGGAGGATGACAAGATGAATGAGGCGCGGCAGGGCATCCGGGTTGCGGACGCCGCCCTTCGCGCCGGCGCCAGTCATCTCGTTTACACATCGTCTTGCGGGGCAAAGGAGCCGGACAGGGGCGTGAGTTACTGGGACGCCAAGCTCGCCGTTGCTGCCCACATCCGGGAGATTGGCATCCCGCACACTATCATCCGCCCCGTGTCATTCATGGAGAATTATGTGGCGAATCGCGCGGCGGTTGAATCCGGAGTCATCAGGGGATTGTTGACGCCTGACAAGACGCTGCAGGTGATCTCTGGCCACGATATTGGCGCATTTGCGGCGGCGGCATTTGCCCGCCCGGATGATTTCCTGGGCCAGGAGATTGATATCGCCGCAGAGACGCTGACCATGCCGGATATCGCTGCCGCGCTGGGCCGCGTAGCCGGTCATGAGGCGACGTATCAACAGATTCCTCAGGAGGAATGGGGAAACGTTGCGCTATCGGGCCTGGCAATGAACAGCTGGTACCAGAACTATGGATATGACGAAGACATACCTGCGCTCAAGGCTCGGTGGGGAATACCTCTGCTGACATTCGAGACCTGGCTGCGCGCCATTGGTTGGCGGACCGGCTGATCGAAAGGCGCTTAGGCAAACACGGGCGGGGGCGGAGTCTCGCCTCGCCGTATTAGCCCCATCGCCTGCGGGACATTTTCAATGACGTCTCCGGCGAGGATGCCGGCACTGAGATTCCCCCTGCCTCCCGCCGCCAACGCGCCTGCCGCGCCGTGCACATAGACTCCCGCTCTCGCCGCATCCCCAATTTCGAGTCCTTGCGCCAGGAATCCCGCGATAACGCCGGTAAGAGCGTCGCCTGTTCCGCCGGAGGCGAGCGCGGGGAGAGCGATGGGGCAGATGGATGCGCGCCCATCCGGCTCCGCGATGACGGTGTACGCCCCCTTCAACACGATGGTCACGCCCCACTCTCGCGCCTTGTCCGCCGCAATCTCAAGCCGGGCGTATTGCACCTGGGCGGTGGATACGCCGACCAGCCGGGCCATCTCGCCAGGGTGGGGGGTCAGGATAGCGGGCGGGGATAGCCGCTCCCACCACAGCGGCGTCTCGCTCAGCACTGAAAGCGCGTCCGCATCAATTACGGCGGGCACATCGGCAAGGCCTGGATTATCCAGGACGAGAGCCGCCAGCATCTCCGAGGCGCCCGCATCACGCCCCAGCCCAGGTCCGATAGCAATAGCCTCCGGAGGGCGCGCCGCAAGCGCTTCTTGCAACTGCGATAGAGCCTCCGGCATGGCCAAGCTCATGTCAGGGTGTTGCGCCAGTGGGACGTGTGTAGCTTCAGGAATCATTGGGGCGATGGAACCCGTCAAGCTGCCCGGCGCGGCTATGGAAACGACGCCGGCGCCTGAACGCGCTGCGGCTCGCGCCGACAACGCGGGCGCGCCCCGATAGCGCGGCGTCCCGCCCACGAGAAGGGCGTGTCCAAACGTCCCTTTGTGACCGGACAACCCTCGCTCAGGGAGGATGTTTCGGACAGCAGACGCTGAAAGCAGTTCAACGCCGCCTTGCGAGAAAGCTCCAAGGCCGATATCCGCGATGTGAATGGCGCCGCAGACTGTTGCGCCGGCCGCAGTCAGGCACCCCCGTTTGACGAGGCCGAGCGCCACGGTGATGTCCGCCGGGAGAGTCGCGGAATCGACGTCGCCTGTGTCTGCGTCAAGGCCGGAAGGCAGGTCTGCGGCCAGGATCAGCAGGTCTCGGCGAGACGCCTTGGCCCGGCCAACAACGGCGAGAACATCGTGGGCCGGCCCCTCGATTCTGCGCGATCTGCCGGTGCCCAGCAGGGCGTCGACCACAATGTCAGCGGAGCTCAGCACACCGGCCAGCTCTTCGAGGGCAGACGACGTGGCGCCCGCAATCAGGCGACACCCTGCGGCGACGCATTCGGGCAGCAGGTCGTCGGATTCCAGGCGGGGCAAAGGTGTTGCAACAACGACATCGGCACCGCGTTGGCGGAGCAGCCGAGCGGCAATCAGGCCATCGCCGCCATTCTTGCCGGGCCCGGCAAGAACGACAATAGCTCGGCTAACAATATGTCCGCCAATGGCCTCTGAAACATGTTCCGCAATGGCCCGTCCGGCCAGCGCCATCAATTGGTCGACCGTCGCGCCCTTGGAAATGGCAAGGTCCTCGATGCGGCTCATCTCCGCGGTTGTCACGACGTTCATGACGCTACGCTCAGCTGCCCCCGCGCATATTCACCGTCACGGCGCCTGGTAGGGAGAGGGGTAGTCGGCAGTTCCCACTACGATTGAGAGGGCGTACTCAATCGAGTGCGTTTGGCTGACGGCGATGTCCGACAAGCCAATCCGATCCGCGACGGCCTTTGCGCGGCCATGCAGCCTGACCTCCGGTTTGCCGCCGGGCATGGGGAGTATTTCAATGTCCTTCCACCCGACGCCGCGCACGCCTGTGCCCAAGGCCTTCATAACTGCCTCCTTGCTGGCGAATCGCGCCGCCAACTCCGGATCACGCAGTCGACTTGTCCGCTGCTCCGCTTCCGTGTAAATGCGATTGAGAAATCGCTGGCCGAAGCGTTCTCGCGCCTCCCGGATTCGCCAGACCTCCACCATGTCGATTCCTGTCGTCAACATCTTTTTCGTGTGCTCCAGTCTGGACGCGCGCCGGCCAGGCATCGCCTTTGCCTTGCCGGATTTGTTGCGGAGCGGGCAGGGCCGCGCGTTCGGTAGATGCGTGGATTATCTCAAAATGTGATGCTCATGTCCGCCGGGTTCCTGAATGTATACTCAGTGCATGTCCAACAGAAGCGGAGATAACTCGTGACAGCGCGGATCATTGATGGCCGCGCGATTGCCGCGGACATCAGGCGCGAAATCGCCCGCGAGGTAGCAGATCTCAAGGCTGCCGGGGTACTGCCCGGTCTGGCCGCCATCGTTGTCGGTGATGATCCGGCGTCGCAAACCTACGTGGCCAACAAGGAGCGGGCATGTCGAGAGGTTGGCATATATACGGAGGTTCACCGGATTGATGCATCCGTCTCGCAAGAGGGGCTTATGGACCTCATCCGCTCCCTTAACCAGGCGGATCGGGTTCACGGCATCCTTGTGCAGCTGCCGCTGCCTCAGCACATCAAGGAGCAGGACATCATTGAATGCGTCCGGCCTGACAAGGACGCCGATGGCTTTCACCCACTCAACATCGGCCATCTCGCCATTGGCGATTCGCACTTTGTGCCGGCCACGCCGTACGGAGTGATGGAGATGCTCAAGCGCCAGGACTTCTCTCTTGGCGGCAGGCACGCGGTGATTGTCGGACGGAGCAACATTGTCGGTAAACCAATCGCCACGGCGTGGATGCAAAAAGATCCCAATCTCTTTCCGACCGTAACGATATGCCACAGCTTCGACGAGAATCTGTCGGCCCTGACAGTGCAGGCAGATATTCTTGTCGTCGCGGTAGGGTCGCCCGGAGCGATTCGCGCGGACATGGTCAAGCCCGGAGCGATCGTTATCGACGTCGGCATCAATCATGTTCCGGACACTAGCCAGCGCCGGGGTTACAGGATCGTAGGCGACGTGGATTTCGAGTCGGTTAAAGAGGTCGCCAGCGCCATTACCCCCGTACCGGGGGGCGTTGGCCCCATGACGGTTGCAATGCTGTTGCGGAACACCGTATCCGCAGCGCGACTCCGAGCAACGGGCGTCTGAGTTGGGCGCAGGGGAGGAACAGACATGAACAGCAAGGATAGTGTCGCTCACTGGGATGTCTGGCGCGCGGGGAGCGAAACGTTCGCGGAGCGAGTATCGCTGACCGGGGCGCCTGAACCCCGATCCGGCGACGCCGTATATCTAGCGCTTGCCCCGCCCGTGTGGCGCATCGTCAACTGGGAATCGATGGGCGAGGAGGAGGGCGCGCCGGTCTACAAGGTCTGGGTGAAGCGCACCGGCAGCTGATGTCAGGAATCCCGCAATCGCCTGCCGGGCATGAGGTTAGGTGAGGAGTGCGGCTGACGGCGATTGTTGCGTTCGTTGCAGCGCTGTTAGTTGCAGCAGGAGCCTGTGACGACGCTTTGGATCCAGGCGAAACGGGCATACAGCCTGACGGAACCTATGTCATTGTCGGCACCGAGTTTGCTTTCGCACCGGATGCGCTCACCATCCCTGTAGACGAGGAGGCTGTCATCGTGTTCAAGAACATTGGAACGGTTGACCACAATCTTGAGAGCGACAGTCTCGGCATTGCTACAGGAACCATACGGATCGGCGGGGAGCGGACAGTCAGATTCACGCCACGCTCCACGGGAGAGTTTGAGTTTGTCTGCTCGATCCCCGGCCACCCAGAAGCGGGCATGATTGGCGCGATCATCGTTCAATAGGCGCGACTAAATCGACACTCAACACAACACGGAATCTGATATGAGCGCCGACGCAACCGAAACAGGCGGCGGAATGCAGCACCCATTGAGTGTCGCCGATTTCGACTACGATCTTCCGGATGGGTTGATTGCCCAACAGCCGACCGAGCCGCGAGACCACTCGCGACTGCTCGTCGTCCACCGCGAGTCAGGCGCAATCGAGCACCACCATTTCCATGATTTGCCTTCCTTCCTCAACGAGGGGGACGTCCTCGTTATCAATGAGACGCGTGTAATCCCTGCGAGACTGTTTGGGACCAAGAGGGTCGGAGGCGGCAGGGTTGAGATTCTCCTCGTACGCCCACTGCTGGGAACCGGGGAAGGTATTGAGAGCAACGAACGGATGTGGACCGCTATGGTGCGGCCATCCCGCCGCGTGTCCGTCGGCAGCTTCGTTGTGCTGGACGCGCCCGGCGAGCCCGTAGTCGTAGTTGGGCAGGACTACAGTGACGGCACTCGACTGGTCACGCTTCCTGAGGGCCTGTCATTGCAGGAGATCGGCCAGGCGCCGCTCCCTTCCTATATCCGCGAGAGCCTGAAGGACCCTGAGCGTTACCAGACCATCTATGCCTCGAAACTAGGCAGCGTGGCCGCGCCCACAGCAGGGCTGCATTTCACGCCGGATCTTTTGGACAGGCTTGCCGACAAGGGCGTTGGCGTCGCGAGACTCACGCTCGACGTCGGGCCGGGGACATTCCGGCCCGTGCGGGTGGAGGACCCCCGCGAGCACGATATGGGGCCGGAGCGCTATGACCTGCCCGAGGAGGCCGTACAGTTGATCAATAGAGCGCGCTCCGGCGGCGGACGCATCATATCCGTCGGCTCTACGTCCGTTCGCGCGCTTGAATCCGCCGCGCTCAATCAAGGGCTTAAGCGTCGGTCCGCCGGGATGAGCGAGCTGACCGCGGAGACCGGTGAAACGCAACTCATGATCCTGCCGGGGTTTGAATTCAAGGTCGCGGACGTCATGATCACTAATTTCCATCTGCCTCGTTCGACGCTTCTGATGCTTGTGTCCGCATTCGCCGGCAAGGATCTTACGGAACGCGTCTATCAGGAGGCCGTTCAACGGGAATATCGCTTCTACTCCTTTGGCGACGCGATGATTGCCCTGTAAAGGTGCCGCCAGGCTGCCACTGCCCGGCGGCTGATATCGTATCGTTTGCGTAGATGCAACTGGAATACCCGGCGCACACACCCATAGGAGAGACCCCACATGATCAATCGCAACCGCCTTGTGCAAACCTTTACTGACCTCGTCCGCGTCGATAGCCCCTCCGGCGAGGAGGAGACCATCGCGGCGCATCTGGTGGAACGCCTGACCAGACTCGGATTCACTGTGAGCCGTGATGCCTATGGAAACGTTATCGCCACCGAGGAAGGCGAATCGCCGCTTCTTCTCTCCGCCCACATGGACACCGTGGAGCCCGGGCGCGGCATCCAGCCGCTGATTGACGGCGATCGCATTCATACTGATGGATCAACGATACTGGGCGGCGACTGCAAGGCCGGATTGGCGGCCATCCTGGAGTCCCTGGAATCGCTGGCGGAGGATGGGACTGCCAGACGGCCGGTGGAAATTGCCCTGACGCGTGAGGAGGAAGTCGGACTCGTCGGCGCGAAGAACCTGGATTTCAGCATGCTTCGGGCAACGGAAGCCATCATTTTCGACGGAGAGGGTCCCGTCAATCACGTCACGTCTGGCAGCCCGACTCACCTGGCGTTTGACATTGACATCACGGGGCGGGCAGCCCATGCAGGCGTGGAGCCGGAGAAGGGCATATCGGCAATCCAGATTGCCGCGGAGATGATTGTCCAGATGCGGCTTGGCCGACTGGATGAAAACACAACGTTCAACGTTGGCGTCATTCAAGGCGGCAGTGTGCGCAACGCCGTGCCGGAGAAGGCCAGCCTTGTCGGAGAAACCCGCAGTCTGGATAACGGAGCGCTTGAGAAGGTCCACTCCTATCTCCTCAACATCCTGCAGGACACCAGCAACCGCTGGACGGAAGCGAAGATCGAGAGCAGTATTCGCGAGGAGTTCACCGGATATCGGCTTGATGAGTCGGCTGCGCTCGTCATGCGCGTCATGGAGACACTCGCGAAAATCGGCCTGACGCCGGAGCTTGGGCTGTCAGGCGGCGGGACGGACGGGAACGTGTTTCGCTCGCGAGGGTTGGAGGCGGTGGTTGTCGGCGCTTCGATGCATGATGCGCACACGGTGCGCGAGAGCGTGTTGATCAGCGAACTGGAGCAGGGCGCAAGATTCTGCCGGGCGATGCTGGAAATGTAGCGGGGAGCCCCGGCGGCGCCGCGACTGCAGGCGGCGGCAGGCATGTCTGATAGGGGCCCTTTTGGGCGCGAATCAAGGGGCTTGGAATCGTAACGGCAAGGGCCTGAATGAGCAGTGTGAACGCATTGACAGCGGCGGAGGGCGATCCGTATAGTTGTAGTTCGCCGCCGTTTTTGACGGCGGTAATTGGTTGGCGCCTTAACAAGTGAATAGGTCAAGATAACGGTCAGAGTGTTCTGACCGCGGCTCTTCAACTAATGCAAGAAACGAGAGATGAAGGGTTAAGCTACTAAGGGCGCGTGGTGGATGCCTTGGCGTCAGGAGCCGAAGAAGGGCGTAGCTTGGCTGCGATAAGCCCGGGGGAATTGCCAAGCAAGTTAATCCCGGGATGCCCGAATGGGGAAACCCGGCCCGCTTTATCGCGGGTCACCGCCAGCCGAACACATTAGGCTGGATGGAGGCAAGTCGGGGAACTGAAACATCTAAGTACCCGGAAGAAAAGAGATTATTCCCTCAGTAGTGGCGAGCGAACGGGGAACAGCCCAAACCGGAGAGGCTTAAAGGACGCGGGTCTTATGCTTGTCCGGGGTTGTGCGCAGTGATGAGAGACGCCCCGCGGCGTCTCGCGGAGTTACCAACCGTACCCTAGCCGAAGGTCCGTGGAAACGGCCGCCAAAGAAGGTGATAGTCCTGTAGGCGAAAGGGGAAGGCTCCGTGCATCATTGTCGCGAGTACCACGGGACACGGGAAATCTTGTGGGAATCTGGGGAGACCACTCTCCAAGGCTAAATACTCCTGACGACCGATAGCGAACAAGTACCGTGAGGGAAAGGTGAAAAACACCCCGGGAGGGGAGTGAAATAGATCTGAAACCACGTGCCTACAAGCGGTCAAAGTCTCTCTTCGGAGGGATGATGGCGTGCCTATTGAAGAATGAGCCGGCGAGTTAATCCGTGTGGCAAGGTTAAGGATGTGGCCATCCGCAGCCGTAGCGAAAGCGAGTCTGAAAAGGGCGCCAAAGTGGCACGGATTAGACCCGAAACCTGGTGAGCTACCCATGGCCAGGGTGAAGCGAGTCTAAAAGCTCGTGGAGGCCCGAACTGGTGAACGGTGCAAAGTTCTCGGATGAGCTGTGGGTAGAGGTGATATGCCAATCGAACCAGGAGATAGCTGGTTCTCCCCGAAATGCATTGAGGTGCAGCCCTATGGGTTCACCTCCGGAGGTAGGGCTCTGAATGGGCTAGGGGCGAGAGCTTACCAAACCCAATCAAACCACAAATGCCGGAGGTCCAGACCATAGGAGTGAGTCGGCGGGGGATAAGCTTCGTCGTCGAGAGGGAAACAACCCAGATCACCAGCTAAGGTCCCTAAGTGCGGTCTAAGTGTTCAACGAGGTGGGGTTCCAGAGACAGCCAGGAGGTTGGCTTAGAAGCAGCCATCCTTGAAAGAGTGCGTAATAGCTCACTGGTCGAGGGACTCTGCGCGGACAACGTACCGGGGCTCAAGTCCGCCACCGAAGCTGTGAACTTTCTCCTCAAAGAGGAGGGAGTGGTAGGGGAGCGTTGCCTGTGCAGTGAAGCCCGTCCGTGAGGGCGAGTGGAGTGCAGGGAAGTGAGAATGCCGGCATGAGTAGCAATTAACCCAGGTGAGAATCCTGGGCGCCGAAAACCCGAGGTTTCCTACGCCACGGTTGTCGACGTAGGGTTAGCCGGGCCTAAGCCGAGGGCGAAAGCCGTAGGCGATGGACAGCTGGTTAGTATTCCAGCGCCGCCGGTGTGTCGTTTAAAGCTGCGGAGCAACGCAGGAGGATAGGCGGGGCATGCCCATTGGACATGGTGTGTCTCCAATCCGAGCCGATGCCGGGATAGGCAAATCCGTCCCGGATAGAGGTAGGTAAGGAACGGGGAGAGTTTTTTCGCTCCGGCGAAAGGGCGATCCCGCTGAATTCACGCTGTCAAGAAAACCTTCGTATGCTATGGCGCACAGGCGCCCGTACCGCAAACCAACACAGGTGGGTGCTCCGAAAACGGAGAAGGCGTTCGAGATAACCCCCCTTAAGGAACTAGGCAATCTAACCCCGTAACTTTGGAATAAGGGGTGCCTTCGGGCGTGACTGCTTCACGCGGTTGCGCTCTGGAGGTCGCAGAAAACCGGCCCGAGCGACTGTTTAACTAAAACACAGGTCTCTGCGAAGGGGTAACCCGACGTGTAGGGGCTGACGCCTGCCCAGTGCTGGAAGGTTAAGAGGAGAGGTGAGAGCTTCGAATTGAAGCCCCAGTGAACGGCGGCCGTAACTATAACGGTCCTAAGGTAGCGAAATTCCTTGTCGGGTAAGTTCCGACCCGCACGAATGGCGTAACGACTTGGGCGCTGTCTCGAGGGGGGACTCGGTGAAGTTGAAGTACCCGTGAAGATGCGGGTTACCCGCGGCAGGACAAAAAGACCCCGTGGAGCTTTACTGTACCCTGGCATTGTGTTGGGGCCAAAGATGTGTAGGATAGGCGGGAGGCAATGAAGTGCTGGCGCCAGCCGGCATGGAGCCGTCCTTGAAATACCGCTCTTCTCTGGTTTTGATACTAACCCCTGATCAAGCAGGGAGACCGTGTCAGGCGGGCAGTTTGACTGGGGCAGTCGCCTCCCAAAAGGTAATGGAGGCGTCCAAAGGTTCCCTCAGGGTGGATGGAAATCACCCGTGGAGTGCATTGGCATAAGGGAGCTTGACTGTGAGGCCTACAAGCCAAGCAGGGACGAAAGTCGGGCAAAGTGATCCTACGGTCCCGTGTGGAAGGGCCGTGGCTTATCGGATAAAAGCTACCCCGGGGATAACAGGCTGATCCTGCCCAAGAGTTCACATCGACGGCAGGGTTTGGCACCTCGATGTCGGCTCAACGCATCCTGGGGCTGAAGGCGGTCCCAAGGGTCCGGCTGTTCGCCGGTTAAAGCGTTACGCGAGCTGGGTTCAGACCGTCGTGAGACAGGTCGGTCTCTATCCGCCGTGGGCGTAGGAGGTTTGAGGGAAGCTTTCCCTTGTACGAGAGGACCGGGAAGGACAGACCGCTGGTGTGCCAGTCGTCTCGCCAGAGGCGCCGCTGGGTAGCCATGTCTGGACGGGATAAGCGCTGAAAGCATCTAAGCACGAAGCCCCTCCCAAGATTAGACCTCCCACTCGGTTAACGAGGTAAGGCCACAGGAAGACTACCTGTTTGATAGGCCGCAGGTGGAAGCGCAGCAATGTGTGAAGCTTAGCGGTACTAATCGGCCGAGGGCTTAACCCCTACATCTCGTTTCACTAGTTTGAATAAACGTCAACGATCAGCACACTCTCCGTTTCTTGATCTGTTCACTTGTTTCGGCGCCAGCCGTTCACTTTCCCTTCTTTTCATACCTGATTTGCGCCTGGTTGCCCATTTCCCCTACGCTTTTGTCCGCAACTTCGCGCGTAGTCAACAGTCACCATGCGAGCAGCAAACCGTTACACAGTACGGGCGTGACGCGTCGCCGAATATCCGCCCAGCCGCCATGTGGAAAATGTGCGGTCCAATTCGGCCATTGACGCCCCTCAGGAGGTACGTTAACTGTACGATTTCAATTGGCCATCGCTGCGGCATTGACGTATACTTGTCCCGTCGTTCCATTCGTTTCGCGGGGTGGAGCAGTGGCAGCTCGTTGGGCTCATAACCCAAAGGTCGCAGGTTCGAGTCCTGCCCCCGCTACCAAACTTTTTCTCGGTTCGCGAACATCGTTTATGGCTCAACACGCATGCGCTCCGCGTTCCGGCGCAGAGAGCCGGACACACCGCCACCCGTCATTCCCGCGAAAGCGGGCACCCGGACCGAGTTTCCCGACCAGACCACGCCGCCCCACCTGTCATTCTGAGCGCAGCGAAGAATCCAAAACCCTGAATTCGCAGTCCAACGGAATGAACTGATCCCACGAAAAGCCCATGCGCCGCTCACTGAAAGTATTCGCCCTCTTCGGCACCCCAATCCGAATCCACTACTCGTGGCCGATTGCCCTCATTTTTGTCACCATAGTCCTCGGCGCGTGGGTCAGTTTCACGTACGGCATGAGAGGGGAAATCCTCGTCCCGTACACATTCGCGGCGGTCGTCGCCCTTTGCCTCGCAGCCTCCGTTCTCTTGCATGAATTCGCCCACGTCCTCATCGCTCGCCGACTCGGCATCCACGCCATCGACGTCACCCTCTTCGCGCTGGGCGGCGTCTCACACCTTGAAGAGGAAGATGGCGGCAGTCCCCGCACCGATCTCACCGTCTCGATTGCAGGCCCAATCGCAAGCCTCATCCTCGGACTTGCGTGCGGCGCAATCTCCTTGCTGCTTGACCTTTTGACCGACCCATCTACCGTCGAATATCGCTACGTGAGCTCCATTGAAGTACCAACCATGCCCGTAGGTCCATATCTCATCTACATGGCCTTCGAATATCTGGCCATCGCCAACATCATCATCGGCCTTTTCAACCTCCTGCCTCTCTTCCCCCTGGACGGCGGCCGAATCCTCAGCGCCATCCTCTGGGCCATAACGAAAAACCGACAGCGAGGGGTCAGGATCGCCGCCTTGATTGGCCAACTCGGCGCAGCCGCCATCATTGCCTTCGGCGCCTACACCCTCTTCTTCGGCGAACTGCTGGTGGGAGTCTGGCTCATCGCCATCGGCGTGTTCCAAATGGAGGCGGCGGTAGGGGCGGGACGGCGGACGGGGATAGCGGAAAAAGAGTAGGGACGAATGTGGGGCCGTACGATGAGATTCGCGGCCCCGTCACGCAGCTAACTGCGACTCTGCGCAGGTTCGCCTACACCGGCTAGCGCATCAAGAAGGACAGCAGAGGAGCGGCTTATCTCCTCGACAGCATGGTCAAAAGCGAGGCGATTGCGTTGCGAAGGCGCGCGATACCCGCTGATCTTGCGGACAAACTGAAGCGCCGCCTCCCGAATCTCCTCCTCCGGCGCAGCCGCCCCATCACTAACCCGCAAACGCTTAATGCTCCGACACATGGCTTTTTCTCCTCGATTGTATATGACGACACGGGAAATATTGGACAAGGGTCTCGAACTGATTGTCCGACGTGTACGGAGATTGCTACTGAATCGCCCCGAGCCTCCTGGTCGATATCTGGTCCTACCTACCCGCCAGCCTGCTAGAAGGGCAGATCATCGTCCGATACTGCCATATCCGGTCCCTTGTCAGGATCGTCGCCGATGCCGAACCACCGGCGGACTTCGTTCCGGGGTTCGTTCCTAAACTCTCCCCTACTTATCTCAAGGGTGAATCTGCGACCCACTAGGCGCATGAGCCTACTATGCACTCGAATGAGGGCATCTTGATCGTCAAGGGCTTCCTCCACGCCTTGGGTGTCAACCCCGAAATCCTCCATAAACCATAGTAGAAGGTGGCGGGCACTGGGCAGTAGGGATAAGTTGCGCCAAACAGGATGTTCTGTGTCCGGATGTTTGAACAGCAAACCGAAATAGGGACTGTTGCTGCCCTTTCCAGTGCGGCGATGAACATAGTCCAAATCCATTTCATAAATGCCTGGTGTAAGCAGACCATCGGCGTCGGTCTGGGATGCTGATTCTTTGGAATCGTCCGTGGGTGGCGCAACCGGCACAATGTCGGTCGGTTCAGATTCAATGAGGGTTATGTTGGGCGATCTCAGACCCTCACACTTTAGGAGAATCTCGTCCCTGGATTCGGTGTCGTTGATCTCGGCTAGAAAGTCCGCTATGGCTGTCATTTCCTCAAGCGTCTTATCCAGCGTCAGAACGGATGGATCACCGTGTTCAATCTCATTATTGCGGAAGGCACGAATTCTTGCTGGCGGCCTTAACGAGTCATGGTTGGCGCTAAAGTACCCTCCGAAGATTCGCGACCTGTAGCGGAACAGCAGATGAGGAAAATCTCCATAGCTGATGGCATTTTCGGCGCTGTTAGCTGTCCTTCAGATTCCTCTCGAAATCGTCCCTCCTATCTACAGGCAGACCTTCGCGAATCGCCGTCTCTAGGGTGAGGCCCTGGAACCGTCTAAGTTCACGTCCCAGAAACGCTCGCACCGACCGACGGTACACGTGGCACGCCCAAGAGGCAGCGTCCTCGTATTCGCTGAATGATTCCGCAGTCGACATGCCTAGCGTACTTCTCCCAGGATGGCGCATTCTGCGCGGATAGAGGCAATCATATGGTCTGTCCACCCCCACAACAACCCCCGAATGCTATTCTATGTCTATGAGGTTCAGGTACATTTACTTGAGTAACTCGGCTACAAGGCAGCCACGTTGAGCACGCCGCACGACGCGCCCGCTTCCGCTGAGGATCGCGAACGGGCGCGCGAGATCATTCAGACGTACGTTGGCCACAAAGGTGCGCTGCTTATGGCGCTGCTTGATGTGCAGTACCAGCTCAACTACATCCCTGAGACGACTGTTATCGACACTGCGGAAATACTCAGCTATTCGCAGCCGGAGGTTTGGGGCGTTCTGTCCTTCTACTCCGATTTCTCCGTCGGGCAGGGACATGACCACTTCATTGACGTGTGCATTGATGCGCCTTGCCATATCGCAGGGGCCCCAGCCATCGAACGCGCGATCCGGGAAAATGTAGACGCCCGGAACGCAGACGATGTGGCCGTCCGTCGAATCTCATGTCCGCGACTGTGCCATCAAGCCCCGGTCGTAGCCTTTGATCAGCAGTGGCGCGGCCGAATGACGGCTGAACGAGCAGTGCAACTCGCCACGGGCCTTGGAGGGGCCGCTTAACCATGCCGTCAGACCTGTACGAACGACTTCGCGAGGAAGCCAATGCCGCGTGGGGCGAGTGGGATGATCCGACTACAACGCGCGTGAGCGTGGGCATTTCCGCCGCGTCGCTTGCCGTGGGCGCCGGCGAAACTCTGGAGGCCATCAGAAACACGGTTGGCGAGCTTGGCGTTCCTGTGACGGTTTTGGAGGTCGGCGATATCGGCTTTTCGTGGGCCGACCCCGTTGTTCACATAGCACGACCAAACATGCCGCGCGTGACCTACGGGAATATCGACGCGAGTATCGCTTCTGAATTGCTTAGAAATGTGGTTGTCGATGCAAATTTCCGACCGGACCTTGCGCTGGGCGTGCAAGGCGAGGATGAGATCCCCGGCGCGGACATTCCCCTGCTGAACAACCAACCGTGGATGCGTGATCAGATGCGCATCGTCATGGCCAACTATGGGCATATTGAGCCGGGCAACCTGCTGCACTACGTGGCGCGCGGCGGCATGGCGTCGCTGGATAAGGCGCTGCTAGAAACGTCGCCGCAGGACGTCATCAATGAGGTGAGAAACTCCGGACTGAGGGGTCGAGGCGGCGCGCTCTTCCCGGCGGGAGTGAAATGGGGATTCATGGTGAATGCCCCGGCCGGCGACAGTTACCTGGCCATCAATGGCGAAGAGGGAGACCCCGGCGCCTTTACCGACGCCTCAATTGTTGAGAATGACCCTCACCGCCTGCTGGAGGGCATCGTTATCGCCTCATACGCCATGGGGTGCAACAAAAGCTATATCCATATCCGCGCGGAGTACCGACTGCCGCTGCTGAGATTGCGGCGCGCGCTGCATGAGATGGAGGAGCGCAGCCTGGTCGGGCGCAACATTCTGGGCACGGACTTCTCGCATGAGATTGAGATTGAGGCCACCGGCCACGCCTACATTTGCGGCGAGGAAACGGCCCTGATGGAATCCGTAGAGGGCAAGCGCGGCGCGCCGCGGCCCCGCCCGCCGTTCCCCGCCGCATACGGAATATTCGGTCGGCCGACCACCATCAACAACGTCAAGACGATCGCCTACGTTCCGACAGTGCTGGCGATTGGCGCAGAAGAGTTTGCCAAGATCGGGACGGAGTCAGCCTCCGGAACCGCAATGCTCTCCCTGTCAGGTCATATCAACAAACCCGGCATTGCGGAGATCCCCGTCGGCGTCAACCTGGCGCAAGTGATTGAGGGCGTCGCAGGCGGGATTCGCGGCGGCAAGCAGCCCAAGGCGCTGCAATGCGGCGGGCCGCTCGGAGGCATCATGTCCGCAGGCGAGATGGACATGCCCGCGGAGTTTCAGGCCATGACAGCCAAGGGCAACCCTCTTGGATCAGGAGGCATCCTGGTCCTCGATGAGGACGCATGCATCGTCGATCTCGTCAAGAACATTGCCGAGTTCATAGACGCCGAATCTTGCGGCAAATGCTTTCCGTGCCGAAAGGGCGCCACGCACATATCGCGCGTCCTGGCGACGATCATTGAGGGCTACGGGCAGGATGGCGACCTTGACAAGCTTCAGGGCATCGGGCGATCCATGGTTGACGGCTCGCTCTGCGGCCTTGGCCAGCTTGCTCCGGGCGTATTAAACAATGCGATTCGTTATTTCCGCGACGAGTTTGAGGAACACGTTCGAGACAAGCGCTGCAGAACCGGCGTCTGCGCCGATCTCGCCAGCTCGATTCCGGAGCCGGTAGGAGCCGCTGCCGCCGACTAGCCCAGCGTCTGCGCCTTGCCCGGCTGAAACACATGGGAGGCAAGGAGGCCAAGCGATGAGCCCTGCCAAGGTGATCCTGGATATGGATGTGGGCGTCGACGACGCTATGGCGATTCTGCTAGCCCTCCGCTCGCCTGAACTGGAGATCCTGGGAATAACGGCGGTCGCGGGCAACGCGCCGCTGGAGATGACGTCACGCAACACCCTTCGCGTGCTGCAGGCCGCGAGCGCTCCTGCCATCCCCGTAGCGTTGGGCGCGGCCAAGCCCCTGACCCGCGAGCCCGAGGCCGCGCTTCATGTGCACGGCAATGACGGCCTCGGCGGCGCGCCCGTTCCTCAGCCTGCCAACCTATCGTTTGACCCGAGACCGGCAGCTACGTTTATTGCTGAGACGGTCATGGCGCACGAGCCGGGCGAGGTTACCTTGATCCCGACGGGCCCAATGACCAATGTCGCGCTCTTGATACGGGAAGCGCCGGAGATTGTTGACCGACTGGCCGGTATTGTCCTCATGGGCGGCGCGTTTGCGCTGACGCCCTATGGCTTTGGCAACGTCACACCTGTCTCTGAGTTCAACATATGGGCCGACCCTGAGGCCGCCAACGAGCTGTTCGCATCGGATGCCTCCATCACAGCTGTCGGACTTGATGTCACAACCGACCCTAGCGGATCAATCAATGCGGAGCGTCACGCGCGATTGCGCGCAAGCGGCGACCGGTATGCGCAGCTCGCTGCTACCGTCAGCGCGCAAGTCCTTGAGCGTTTCGGCGTTATCAATCTGCATGACCCGCTTGCGGTGGCGGCGGTCATTGATCCTTCCCTGATCGAGACTCAGATCTATCCGGTCGAGGTCATTACGCAAGACGGCGCCGTGCGCGGCCAGACGATCGCCGACCGTCGAGGTCGCGCTGGCAGTCAGGATGCGCCGCAGATTGCCGTCGCCACAGCCGTGGACGGGGCTCGATTTCTGGAGTTCTTTTTCTCCCGCCTGACGCAGGAGGCGTGACCAGCGTTCCGCCCCCGATCGTCGTGGCGATTGGGGCCATCAACTGGGATGTAACGCTGTTCTCGGAGCATCTGCCAGCGCGCGGCGAGGAGGTTGTCGTCTCCCGCATCGCTCGCGTGCCAGGAGGCACCGGCGCCAATGTCGCCGTCGCCGCGGCCCGCCTGCTGCCGCCATCTTCGACGGCGTTTGTTGGCGCCCTGGGCGACGATGACATCGCTGAGGAGCAACGAGCGATTCTCCGCTCTGAGGGAATCACAATTGATGGGGTTAGCGTTGCGCCGGATGATGAATCTGGGCAAGCATTCATTCTTGTTGACGAGGGCGGCGAGAATGTGATTGCGAGCGCCCTGGGCGCCAACGCGGCGCTAACTGCCGAGCACATACGCGCGCCTTCGGTGCGAGCCATGATCATCGGCGCCCGCATCTGCGCGGTGACTGATCCGCCGCTGGATGTTGTGGAGGAGATTCTGGCGACTGCGGGCCAGGGCGCCTGCCGGGTGTTCTGGGATCCCGGAGTTCTTCTTGGTCAGGGCTGGGATGCTGTCGCTCCCCTGGCTCGCCGAGTGGACACCGTTCTGCTCAACGAGGCTGAGACACAGATGTTGATGGGGGAGACGAATCCGAGCGTCATTGCTCAAACGCTGCTGAATGACGGCTGGGGCAATCGAGTGATCCTTAAGCGAGGCGGCGAAGGCTCAACGCTTATCGATCTCAAGTCCCGCGTGATGATGATTGTTCCGCCATTCCCGCTCGAAAGCATGGGGCGGGCCGTCGTCAATAGCGTCGGGGCCGGAGACGCATTCCACGGAGCGCTCGCGGCGCTTGAGGCTGAGGGTGCGGACGCGGGCGATGCCCTGCTTGGCGCATCATGCGCAGCAGGCCTGAAAGTAGCGCGGCCGGGCACGCGCGATGCGCCGTCCAGAACTGAGCTGGAGGCGGCTCTCAATGCCTGGCGAGGACGTGGCGCCGTAATCAATACTCTCCAGTTTTAGCTATAGTGAATATGACTGCGCTAACACAAATTCCATAGGAAAGTACGAAAATCAGGAGGCTAACAATTGGAAGCAACGACAGAGTTCAGCCCCGCCTACACCCTGCTCACCGTCCATCTCGATCCCGGCGAAGCGGTTAAAGTCGAGCCCGGCGCAATGGCCGCTCAGCAGGGCGTCGAAATGAAGACCGGTTTCACCGGCGGAGGCATTTTCGGCGGAATACGTCGCATGCTAGCTCAGGAGTCATTCTTCGTGAACACCTTCACCGCCGGATCGCGCGGCGGATGGGTTGCCATAGCCCCAACGACACCCGGCGACACCAAGACGTTCGAATTGGAGCCGGCCCGCAGCCTATTCGTGCAGGGTGGCTCCTTCCTCGCCTCAGACATGAACGTGCAGATCGACACCAAGTTCCAGGGTTTCCGCGGCTTCCTCAGCGGGGAGAGCATGTTCTTCCTACGCGCCTACACTGAGAGCGGCAACGGCACCGTCTTCGCCAACGCCTATGGCGGCATCAAGGAAATCGACATGGACGGCGAGGAAGAACTGGTCGTCGATACCGGCCATGTCGTCGCCTTCACCGATGACGTCAATTACACAATCGGCAAGGTCGGCGGACTCGTTTCGCTTCTCGCAGGCGGTGAGGGACTCGTCATGAAGTTCCACGGCGGCGGCAAGGTGTGGATCCAGACCCGCACCATCCCCACGCTCGCTCAGGCGCTCATCCCGTTCATGCCCAAGCCGAATAGATAGCCGCGCAGGGTAGTAATCCGCGCAGAATCGAAGCCACGGAGCGAGGCAAAGCGATGTCAACGATTGAACGAAATGGAAATCGGCCACGACCCTGGGACCGCTTTATCAGCGATCGTGATCGGGAGGTCTATGCCAAGAGCGGATTCGGTGCCAGTGTTGGCATCGGGGAACGCCCCGCGTTGCTGATCATCGATGCGCAGTACCGCACGACCGGCGAGGGACCCGTGCCGATCATGGAGGCCATGGAGCAGTACGCAACCGCCGTCGGCGAGGACGCGTGGCGAGCGGTTGAACAAATTGAAAAGCTGGTCTCGGTCTTTCGCAGCAAGGGATGGCCCGTCATGTACGCCCAGGGCGAACGGACAGGGACGCAAGAGGGCGCGCGCTACACGGACAAGATCCCTTCGCTTTCGGCGGACTACAACCTGCCGGGCAGCAGGGGCGCCCAGATCGTTGAGCCGCTGACTCCGGAACCGGGCGACGTCATCATCTACAAGCGATTCCCGTCGATATTCTTTGGAACAAACCTGGTCACGCAATTGGTGGCGGCGGGGGCGGATACGCTGGTCGTCGTTGGGTGCACGACAAGCGGCTGTGTGCGAGGGACCGTCGTGGACGGTATGAGCTACGGCTTTCGTTGCGTCGTGCCGGAGGATTGCGTCTGGGATCGCGGCGAGGCCTCCCACGCCATCAACCTCTTCGATATCGCGCAGAAGTATGCCGACGTTATGCCGTTGGACAGCCTCGTCCCCCAGCTTGACGCCGTGCCCGCCCGCGCGGTGAGCGCCGCGGGCGCCGCTTCCGGCTAGCTGCGCCTTCAACCATGTCGACGCTTCGAGACCTGATCGCGGCGCCCGGGCCGCTGGTTGCGCCATTCGCATTTGACGCACTTTCGGCCAAGTTGATTGAGGCCGCCGGATTCCCTGTGGCGGGCATAAGCGGATCCGCCGTTGCTGCGTCTGCCTTTGCGTTACCTGACGTGGGACTGCTGTCCCGCGAGGATGTGGTTGCTCAAGCCCGGCGCATTTCGGCGGCTGTCGATATCCCTGTTTTCGCGGACGCGGACACCGGTTACGGCGGCCCATTGCAGGCCGCACACACTGCACGCGCGCTGGAGGACGCAGGACTGTCGGGGCTCTTCATGGAGGATCAGGAGGACCCTAAACGGTGCGGGCATCTTTCAGGAGCGAGAGTTATTCCAGTTGACGAGATGCTTGGTAAACTTCGCGCCGTGATGGGCGCGCGGCGTGATTCGGAGTTCGTGATTATCGGCCGCACAGACGCCATCGAAAGCGAGGGCGTCGAAGGGGCAGCCAAACGCGCCCGCGCCTACCTGGACGCCGGCGCGGATATGGCTTTCATTGCCGGTCCGCGATCAACTGAAGAGCTGGAGGCCATCCCTCAGCTTGTGGGCGCGGGGCCGCTGATGGTCGTCCTGACGGAGGGCGGGCGCACACCCCTCCTTTCAATGGATGAACTGGGGCAGATGGGATACAAGCTGATTGGATATTCCGGGCTTGCAATCGGCGCAGCCGCAAAGGCCGTTAAAGATGCCCTTGATGCGCTCACTAACGAAGGCGGCAACGGCGGGCTGCTTGGTAGAGTTACGCCCCTGAATGAAAGAAATGAACTGCTGGGATTACAGGCGTGGCAGGACCTTGAAGCCGCGATAGCGGTGGACTGATTGGGGGTTGCGAGTTGCGCGATCTGTATTCCAATTGCGGACTTGGGCGCCCATAATGCAAGGCAGCATCTGGTTTTTCTGACGCCTTGGGTTTCCCACCAATCAAAATGCCCATAACGCAATGAACGAAGCCCCACTTCTTCAGGCGACCGGCCTCTCAAAGCACTACGGCAGCGTCGTAGCGCTGGATTCGGTCGATTTTTCGGTCGGCGATGGGATTACCGGCCTGCTCGGGCCAAACGGCGCGGGCAAGAGCACGGCTATCAAACTCTTCCTTGGACTGTTGCGGCCAACAAAGGGCACGGCGGAGGCGATGGGCGCAATGCCGTATCGCGACGTCAATGCGCGTTCCCTGATTGGCTACATGCCGGAACATGATTGCCTCCCCACGTCGGTTAATGCTTCGGAATTCCTGACGCATATGGCGCAGGTGAGCGGCCTGCCGCCCGCGCAGGCCCGAACGAGGGCAGCCGATACCATGAGGCACGTTGGCCTTGATGAGGCCCGTTACCGAAGCATGGGCGAGTACTCGACCGGCATGAAACAGCGGGTCAAGCTGGCGCAAGCAATCGTTCACGATCCCCGCCTGGTTCTGCTGGATGAGCCGACAGCCGGACTGGACCCCGGAGGCCGTGAGGAGATGCTTGATCTGGTCAGGCGAACGGGCCGCGACTTTGGCATCAGCATCGTCTTTTCGTCTCATCTCATGGGCGAGGTGGAGCGGACATGCGACAACATTATCGTGCTGGAGGCGGGTCGGGTTACTCTAGAAGGAAGCGTTTCGGGGTTCACGGAAAACACGGACGTGCTCGCCGTGGAGATCGACGCCCGCCATGACGAGTTCATCATCGCGCTTTCAGAGCGGGACATTGAGGCGGAGCTCGACGGCAATTCGGTGCTGGTCGCCCACGAAGACGGCCGCCGCCTGGAACAAATACAGGATGCGCTGATTGAGGCGGAGGCGCCGCTGCGCCGCATGGCTCATCGCCGCCGCATGTTGACCGAGATTTTCCGGGATGATCCGGCAGAGTAGGCGCTGATGGAATCCAGACCCGCCGGCCAGATCTTTGATATTGGCTATCAGCGGTACGATGGTCCGCGGCAGGGCCAGATGCGGGGGCGCATAGCGCTGCTTGTCGATGGCATCAGACAATCCACCGGTCTGGGACGAGGGACTCGCTCGAAGATTCTGCCGATCCTCATGGTTCTGGTTTCCGTTGTGCCAGCGGCCGTTATTCTGGTCATTGCGGCGATCACCGGCCCAATCATCGGGCGGCCCGTTGGATTGGGCGACTATTATCCGATCATATCGGTGCTCCTGCTCATCCTGACGGGGATTCTCGCGCCGGGCTTGCTCATACCCGATAGGCAGAACAATGTCTTAAGTCTCTATCTTGTCAGGCCGATAGGCATGTTTGACTACCTTGCGGCGCGATGGTTGGCCTTCTTCCTAGTCACGACAGTGATCGTTCTCATCGGCCCGCTTATCCTAGCGCTTGGGTACACGCTTCTTTCTCCGGACGCGGCGTCGGAGTTTCGCGAAAATTGGCAGGATTTCCCAAAGGTCATTCTTGCAGCGGCCGTCATCGCTGCTCTCCTTACCTCGATTCCAATGGGCATTGCCGCAATAACGCCGCGTCGCGCGTATGCCGCCGCCACCGTGATTGGCGGCGCTCTGTTGCTTAGCGTCGCCGTCGGCATTCTCACGGAGACTTTCGACACGACGACAACCATCTATGAGAGGCCCATCACGGAGGAAGAAGTCGGGGAGGCTGAGCAGTTTCTGGCGCGATTTGAGGAGCCGGGTCTGCCGCCTGATGCAGAGGTTCAATTCGGCGTTGATTTTCCCTCCGGCGAGTCGCGAAATTATCGGATGTCGGAGGACGAAGTGGCCCGAGCGCTCCAGGGCGGCAACGTTCGTGTGGTTGAATTTGAGAATACGGGCCTGCTGGATCGTGACACCGCACGTTGGGTAGTCTTTGCGGACCCCACAGGAACCTTCCTGTTTGTTACGGATCTGCTGTTTGAGGACGTGGACATGACCACGTACCGGGAACTTGTGGCCGAACACCCGGACTATTACCCGGTTGGCGCATATATGGCGTGGGTCATCTTTCCCCTCCTGCTTATGTGGTGGCGGTACTGGAGGTACACGGCATGAGCGCGCGTGAAGCAACTATCTCTGTCGACAACGTTTCCAAGTGGTTTGGCAACGTCGTTGCCGTGAACGAGGTCTCTCTGGAGATTGGCCCCGGCATCACAGGCTTGCTGGGTCCCAACGGAGCGGGCAAGACTACTCTCCTCCACATGATGACGGGGCTCTCCGCAGTTTCAGAGGGCAAGGTCACCGTACTTGGACAGGACGTCCGCGGAGATACGCAACTCTATCGGCAGATTGGGGTGATGACTGAACACCAGGCTGTCTACGACTTTTATACCGGACGAGAGTTTGTTGCGTTCTCCGCGCGCATGCACAAGTTGCCAAATGTCGAGCAGGCGGTTAACAAGGCGATTGAGGCTGTCAGGCTTGTCGACGCGCAGGATCGGCGGCTGTCGACATACTCGCGCGGGATGCGACAACGCATGCGGTTGGCCGCCACCCTTGTTCATGACCCGCCGATCCTTGTTCTGGATGAACCCCTCAACGGGACGGATCCCCGCCAGCGTCTGGAGTTTCATGACCTGGCGCGTCGGCTCGCTGCCGAAGGTCGGACTGTCGTCATTTCGTCGCATATCCTCGAGGAAGTGGAGACCCTCGCTGACAATATCGTCCTGATGGTGAGCGGGAAGCTGGCAGCATCAGGCGACTATCGCTCGATACGCGCGCTGCTTGAGGATCGGCCCTACCAGATTCGCGTCACGTCCAATAACCCGCGGGCGCTGGCCGGCGGCTTGATGGCTAACGAGGCCGTCACATCAGTCACCATGGAGGACGAGAATTCGATACTACTGCTGACTGACGACCTTCCAACGCTTCAACTGCAGTTGCCCCGCATGGCCCGGGATGCAGGCGCGGTCCTGCAAACGGTCGAGCCGCAGGATGAGTCGCTGGAAAGCGTGTTCACCTACATCGTGGAGCGCTAGGACATGTTCCCAGTTCTGTCCCTCACTATTCGCCAGCTGACCGGAACCCGCCGCCAAGCGATTCTGTGGCTTTTTGCCGCCGCGCCGCTAGCGATGTCCATCCTGATCCGCTATCTGGCCGATGATTACACAGAGACAGTGGTCACGCTCTTTAATGCTCTGCTGATCGCGGTCGTGCTGCCTCTCATCGTCGCAATTCTTGCTACGACTGCTCTGGGCGAAGACGTCGAGGATCGGACGCTTTCCTACCTGGTGTTGCGCCCTGTGCCGCGGTGGCAGATTGTTGCAGCAAAGTACATTGCGGTGGTCATTCTTGGCGCCGTCCCCCTGGTGATATTCGGCGTGGCGATGGCGGGAGTGGCATTCGCCGAGGATCTTGGGGCCCTCTCCAATTACGACGAGGTTGTAAGGCCAATGCTAGGGGTGGCCGCCGCCATGGCCGTCGGCGTTTTCGCCTACTCGGCCGTGTTCACGTGGCTCGGTCTCGTGTCCGGCCAGGCGCTAGGCCTGGCAATCGTCTATGTCTTCGTGTGGGAGGGCCTGGCAGCCTCCATCTTCACGGGCATTCGGTATCTGAGCATCCGCAGCTATAGCCTGATAACAATGACTGAGACCGGCGGGGACAGGCTGGCCGGCATCGGCATCGACAACGTTGAATTTGCCTACGCCGGAGGCGCAGCGGCAGCCATTGTTGTCGTTTTCCTTGGCCTGACGCTCCTGCGGCTCAAGAACATGGACGTGCCGTAGGGCGACTGCCAAGTCTTAAAAACCTATCGCGGCGCGACGACAGACCCTGTTGGCGGCGCGCGTTGGGGAGTCTCGCCTCTGCGTCCAAAGAGGCTATCATGCTCTGGTAGGTCGGGGTTGCGGATCGGAGTCACAGTACGACATGCGATTTGACACAGTTATCCGAGGCGGAGATGTCGTGCTGCCGTACGGGGGCGGCGCGCGGCGCATTGATCTGGCGATTAGCGATGGACGAATCGCCGCCCACCTGGCGCCCGGTATGGATGTCGAGGCCAACGAAGTCATCGACTCGACGGGTCGAGTTGTCCTCCCTGGCGTCATTGATCCTCACACCCACCTGAATCTAGGCGATCCACCCACTTCGTTTCTGACTGAGACGCGAGCGGCAGCCCTTCACGGCATCACGACGATCATGAATTTCCTGATGTCAAATGACCTGTACGGGGAGGAGTATCGTCAGTATCGCGAGTGGGGCGATGCGCAGAGCCATGTCGATTACGGCCTGCACGCTGTCATCTCAACGCGGGAGCAAATGGCAGAGCTGGATACGTACATCAACGATTTCGGCATATCGAGCTTCAAGTTCTTCATGAGTTTTCGCGGCGAAGAAGGCGCCTACATCGGCCTTCCGCCAATCGATGACGGGATCATGTATGATCTGCTTGAGCAGCTTGGCCAGCGGCCCGGCACGATCCTGTGCGTTCACACTGAAAACATTGAGGTAGTCTGGTCCGTGCGCAAGCGTCTTGAGGAATCCGGCAGGGACGACCTTAAGGCGTGGCATGAATCACGCCCTCCGTTTACAGAGGCGGAGGCGGCCGCCCGCGCCATGCTTTTTGGCCGGGAGACCGGCTCAACGCCGTACATAGTCCACACGTCAACCGCCGAGACGCTTGAGGCGGCCTGTTCGTTCAGGCGTGAGGGCGGCGAAGTCTACATTGAGACGTGCCCGCACTACCTGTCGCACACCTATGAATCGCCCGTCGGGACATACGGCAAACAGAATCCGCCACTGCGCAGCCCTGAGGACCAGGAGGCGCTGTGGGCAGCCATCGCGGATGGAACTGTAGACTCCATCGGCTCCGATCACGCGCCGCGCCTGGGAAACCGAAAGCAGGGCACAATCTGGAGTGCATCACCCGGCCAACCCAATATGCCTCTCATCCTCCCGGTCATGCTCAGCGAGGGCGTCAACGCCCGCGGTCTGTCGCTTGAGCGCGTGGCGGAGGTGGCGTCCGCAAACACGGCGCGGATATTCGGTATGTGGCCGCAGAAGGGTTCTCTCCAGGTTGGCGCCGATGCCGATCTTGTAATCGCAGACCTGAACGAAAGCCATACGGTTACCGCCGCCGCACTGCAGGGCCGCGCGGACTATTCTATCTATGAGGGCATGACGCTGACCGGGTGGCCAGTGCATACCATGGTTCGAGGACGGACCGTCTCCCGAGATGGGCAACTCACCGCATCTCCCGGGGACGGTCGGTATATCAAGCGTTCAGCAGGGGCGACAGACTGAGCGCATTGAGGGGGTTTAGTTATGACGGGTCCGCTTTCGCACCTCAGAGTTGTTGATGTTACGGCCACGCTTTCGGGGGCCTACGCCGCCCGCCTCCTCGGCGAGCTCGGCGCGGACGTTGACCGTGTTCGCCGCATGAGAAACCTCTACGTGCGCCTCAATGGCCGAGAGATGCCGGAGTGGGATCCGCTCCTCCATCGCTCCCTCAACGCCAACAAGTCCCACCGCTCGGAGACGGACGCCGCAACAGTGACACCCGAATCCCTGCTGGCCGCGCTCGACGGGCAGGACATCCTCATCGAAGACGTTGGGATGTTCGACGGTGATGCCTCATTCCTCGATTGGGATGCCGTCCACGCCCGCTACCCTCACCTCACCGTCGTCTCTCTCACACCGTACGGCGCCGATGGCCCGTTGGCCGATCTGCCGCCCAGTGATCTGGCAACGTGGGCCCTGTCCGGCATGGCATGGACCACACCCGGCCCACCCGATACCACGTATGATCTGCCAAATGAGCCGCCGCTCATGCCGACAGGCGCGTCCGTGCCGTCACTCATGGCGGGTGCGGTGAGCGTCGTCGGCACCCTCGCCACCCTCTATGCGGACGGGCAGGGCGGCAACGGCTCAGGGCCGGCCGTGACCGGCACGCGCATCGAGATCTCCGAGTTGGAGGCCGTCACGGCCCTCAACTACCATCCCGTCACGCAGCGCGAGTACTTGGAGTACGTGCTTGACCGCGGCCCCAACATCCTCGCGCGGCAGCCCAACTGCTACATCCCGTGCAAGGACGGCTACATCGTCATTGTTGCGACGAGCCCCCGCCACTGGGAGCAATTTGCCGAGGTCATGGGAAGTCCTGAGTGGGCCTATACCGAGGACTATGACGACGGAACGAAGCGCGCCATGAACTGGGATGCCGTCAGCGTGCTCATGACCAACTGGACGATGGAGCACACCGGCGAGGAAATCACCACGGAGCTGCAGGCCCGCAACATCCCGGCGTTCTGGGCGACCTCCATTGAAGAGGTTATGACCCACGAGCACGTCAGAGAACGCCGCTTTATTCGCCACGTGAAGACGCAGGACGGTCAGGAGATTCCGTTCACCGGCGCGCCGTTCATCCTGACCGGCTACCCGCGGAACGAGGACGGTAAGCCGGAGGCCGAGGAGACAGTCCCGGCCCCTGCGTCGGTCAACGGCGCAGCCCACGCCCCCGCGTCCGTCATTCCCGCCAAAGCAGGAACGCCGAGCCTGCCACTTCAAGGCATCCGCGTTGTCGATTTTGGCCAATACATCGCCATTCCGTACTGCGCCAAGTGGCTCGCCGCGCTCGGCGCGGACGTCATCCAGGTGGAGAGCCGCGAGAATCCGGCCGATTTTCGCAACTCGCCGCCTTTCGCGAGCCAAACCCCCGGCATGAACCGCGCCGGAGCCTACAACACGCTCAGCATGGGCAAGCGCGCCATCCCCATTAATCTCCGCACCGAGGAGGGTAGGGACGTTGCGCGCCGCCTCGCCGCCAGCGCGGATGTTGTGCTTGAAAACTTCTCAACCGGCCTGATGGAACGATGGGGACTCGGTTATAAGGATATAGAGCTGCTAAACCCGCGCGTCATCTACACATCCGTCGCCGCCTTTGGGCGCTCCGGCCCACTCAAGGACTACAGCGGCCTGCACAGCATCATCAACGCATTTTGCGGTTTGGCTGACGTAACCGGCTACACAGGAGGCCACCGGCGGTTGCTCGGCTCCTACTTCCCGGATGTCGCATCAGCCACGTACGCCACCATGGCTACCCTGACGGCCCTCCATGATCGCAAGCGCACTGGCATGGGACATCACGTTGACGTTGCGATGACCGAAGCCCTGACGACGCTCATCACGGAGCCGATAGTCGCTCGCGCAATCGGCAGCTACGAACCCGTCCGTGATGGTTCCCATCACCCGTTCCACGCTCCGCACAACATGTATGCAACAAGCGGCGATGACCAATGGATCGCCATCGCGGCGCGGACTGAATCCGAATGGGCCGGCCTGTGCAGCGTCATCGATGGCCTCGCGGACGATGTCCGGTTCAACACGCGGGAATCACGCAAGGAGAATGAGGCAGCCCTCGACGAGGCCATCGCCGCGTGGACAGCAGAACGTGACAAATACGAAATTGCTGACCAATTGGCCGCCGTGGGTGTGTCCGCGGGGCCGGTGCTGGATCCGCTTGAAGTTGTGGAGCACCCACACACACAGGCCCGACAATTCTTCGCGTCGATTGACCACCCGGAGGCCGGCCCGCGGCGGACTGCAAGGGTGCCATGGCGGGTCGACGGCGAGTACGCCGGCGAACTGCGCCGCGCGCCGCTGCTCAACGAATACACGGACGCCATCCTCAGCGAAATCCTCGGCATCGGCCAGGAGGAGGCAAAGGAGCTCGTCTCCGCCGACGCTTTGAGGTAGCCGTAGCGGCTTCACTGATCTGGGAGGCGTGTTTGGCAACAACCCTCATCGGCGTCGACTTTAGCGGGGCGCAGCCGGATAGCGCGACCTGGATCGCGATGGCCACTGTCGGCGATGACGGGCAGCTCCAATGGCAAATACCGTTTCCAATCCGCCGCGTCGACCTTGAGCAACTTCTGCTGACCGTTGATGCTCCAGCTGTCGCCGCGCTGGATTTCCCCTTTGGGGTCCCGAGTGATTTCGCCATCACGCAAGGATTCGTTCGATGGGGCGAGGGCCTCATGGACGCCTGCGACCGGATGGCGGGCACTGATCAGGCCGAATTCGAAGAAGTTGCGCGGCAATACGTATCAGCGTCTGGCGAACCCCGGCGCGTCAGCGATATTCCCCCCGCATTCTCCCCCTTACACGTGACAAACCCCAACATGGTCCCCATGACCTACCACGGCATGTCCATGCTCGGTCGGCTATTGCGCCACACCCGTGGGCGATTCAGAATCCCACCCCTCCCCGCCAATAACACCCACGGAATAGTCACCTTGGTGGAGCTGATGCCGGGTCAACTGCTGCGCGCCCTCGGCGACGCCGGAACCGGATACAAGAGCGGCGCGAATAGCCTGCGACGGCGGCATGAAATCCTGTCGCGCCTGGAACAATGGACCGGCGCCCCGCTCCCCGAACGCATCCGCCTGGCCTGTAGGGCAAACGCCGATTGCCTTGATGCCGTCGTCAACCT
Source organism: Dehalococcoidia bacterium (assembly GCA_965237465.1). GTDB lineage: Bacteria > Chloroflexota > Dehalococcoidia > UBA6926 > UBA6926 > VXMO01. Next base: position 895,475 of record OZ250138.1, on the reverse strand, counting down.
TGCCGGCGCGTGGGCATGGTTGCGCAATCCCGATGGCTTCCCCGGCCCCACCCCGGCTCAAATGAGATTCGTCCACGTAGAAGGCTGGCTGTACACGCTGCGCCTCTGACAACCCGAGCGCGTACCAGGTGAGTGAGCGCGCCGAGAGGAACTGGGCAATAGTAAGAGCCGGAGGGAGGTTGTGGGATCATGGCTGAGCGCATCTACGCGAGGACGCCGGAAGGCAATCTGGAGCCGCTTGAAGAAGAGCCATTCTCGACAGAGGACGAGCTTCAGCGGCTGATCGCAGAGAACCCGCATCTTCTCGATGGCGAGCAGATGCGCCCCGGCGACCCACGGCGGTGGATACTCGTCTCCCGTGAAAAGGGAATATCTGAGACTGTAGGAGAGGCCGCCCGTTGGTCGGTTGACCAACTCATCATCGATCAGGACGCTGTGCCGACGTTAGTTGAGGTCAAGCGCGGGTCAAACCCTGAGATACGGCGCGCCATTGTGGGCCAAATGCTGGAGTACGCCGCCCATGCCCAGCAGACATGGACGGCGAACGAGATTCGACTGGCCTATGAGCAGTCCGCCAAAGCGCGAGGGGTGCACCCAGCCAGCGAGCTGGCCATGCTGCTTGGTCCGGATCAAGAACCTGACGAGGATGCCTTCTGGCAAAATGTCGAGACCAATCTTAGGGCGAGTCGACTTCGCTTACTGTTTGTAGCCGATGAGATACCTGATCCTCTTGAGAGGGTGGCCGAATTCCTCAACGCCCAGATGCCTGGTATTGAGGTCATGGCAGTGGAGATTAAGCAGTTTCGTAACGGCACAACACAAACGTTAGTGCCGCGCGTCCTGGGAAGGCTGGCAAAGACGGCAACGTCGGGGCGACCGGCCACCGGTTCTCGCCGCAGGCTCAACCGCGAATCATTCCTGGAAGAATTCTCCAGCGACAAACATCGTTTGGTCGTGACTCGTCTCCTTGACACTGCGAGAGAAGCGGGCGCCCAAGCTGCCTGGGGTTCGAGCGGCGTTAGTGTTCGAGCGCGATCCAATGCCTGGCCTTACCCCATTAGTGTTGCCTGGCTTTTTCCTCCATCTACAACTGGGTGGATGGGCCTGACAGAATTGTCCTTTGGTGAGGCGATCAATAGCTACGACCCACCGCCCGGAGAGGGCCTGGGGACCCTGTTGGAACAGTGGGCAAACCAATTCTCAACTGACGAATCAATCAGAAGGGTGACCCACGAGGGGATCACTGGGTGGACGCTTGACTACGACGCGGCGGCGGACAACATCGACTTGATTGAGACACGGCTGCACACTGTCATTGAGGAATTGCAGGCCCTCTGAGAGCTTCAGGCGGCAGAGTCGGCCCGCATTGAAGGCTGACTCTACACACTGCGTCCCTGACTACGCGAGGATGCTTCGCTCGTCCCCTTCCGGCGCCTATCCGTCATTCTCTCCAGCAGATCTCCTCCCCCGCGTAGGTGCAAGAAAACCGGAATTGCGCTGTCCGGGACGCTATCGCTCCGACCAGGGGTTGCATGGGTGGGCATGTCATGGTAGTTGGAGAACATTGGTTCCAAACGGAGGAGGTCACACCATGCTCATCCAAAGCGCTCCGGACGTATATGAGAAGCTACGCCACCTTGGCGGGATGGCGACGGACGACGTGTTGTCTCCGAGCGAGGGCTCGAGGCGCGTGAAGGCGCGCGGCGGCGCGACGCCGCATGCGGGCGTTTACAAGGCCGCCATGCCGAACGGCAAACGCAGCTCACTACTGCGCGTGATGTTTACTGACCACTGCATCATGGACTGTCACTACTGCCCCAATTCCTACTGGGCGCCGCGTAAGCGCTATGCCTTCAAGGTAAACGAACTCGCGCGGCTGTTTGACGAGATGCACAGGCGTCACATGGTGGACGGACTCTTTCTGAGTTCGGGTATCTTCAAGAACCCAAACGCCACACAGGAGCGTCTGCTGGACGTGGTGGATGCAGTACGGTCACGCTATGGGTTCCGCGGCTACGTGCATCTTAAGGTGATGCCCGGCACCAACGACGACTCGCTGCTGGAGGCGAGCCAGCGGCTTGGCGCGCGGCTTTCCATCAATATAGAGTCTCCCTCCGCTGAGCACCTCAGCAAGGTGAGCAAGATGAGGGACTTCGACAACGGCATCATCGCCCCGATGGAGCGCATCAGCGACCTCATGCAAGAGCGTTACGGCGGCGCGGTTGGCCAGGCGACGCAGATGGTCGTGGGCGCGGCGGACGAGTCGGATTGGGACATCTACACACGCATACAGAGCCTCTATGGGAATTTCGGGTTCAAGCGTGTGTACTACTCGGCGTTCCGTCCCGTGCAGTACACGCCGCTGGAGGAGCATCCCGCCACGCCGCCCGCGCGCGAGCATCGCCTCTATCAGATGGACTGGCTGTCACGCATCTACGGCTACGATTCGGAGGAGCTGCCCCCCGCCTTCAGTGATGAGGGCTTTCTGTATACGCGCATGGACCCGAAACTGATGATCGCGATGAGCAACTTCGAGCGTTTTCCGGTGGACGTGAATCGGGCGAACGAGCAGGAGCTATTGCGCGTCCCCGGTGTCGGGCCGATAGCGGCGAGCCGGATCATCGGGCAATGAGGCGAGCACTCCATAACCCAGGGCTGGGAATTGCAGACGATGGGCGTCGTGTTGAAGCGCGCCCTTCCGTTCCTGCACTTTCCTGGACACAAACCCACTCCTGCGAAGCAGGCCGAACTCCCACTCTTCCAGGAGCAGCCCGCAAAGCCCGCCCAGCCGTCCAAACACACGATGGAGTTGCACGCAGCGGCTTCCGACTGCACCTCATGCCCGCTCAACCCCGGAACTTGCGGGATGGCTGCGTAAGGTTTATGGCGCAACAGCCAGACGCAAGGACTCCCCATACCCCAACCCATCAACTCCAGCTCCCCCGTCTGTCATTCCCGACTCAATCGGGAATGACAGACGGCCCCTTAGGGCCGCTCTCCCCACGTGTGATACGATTCTTCCACCAGCCCACTCGCCCAAATGCCAATGGCGCATACATAGGTGATCCCGGAATCTTTTCGTAGCCGATTGTCTCCCCGCCGAGTCTTTTACGGCTGGTGGATTGTTTTGGGCGCGTTTCTGGTCCAGGTCCTTAACGGCGGTCTTTTCTTCCAGGCGTTTCAGGTCTACTTCGGCTACCTGCGCATCGAGTTTGGATGGACCCGCACGAATATTGCGCTCGCCTTCACCCTCTCACGGGCGGAGAGCGGTCTCCTCGGCCCCCTTCAGGGGTGGCTCGTCGACAAATTCGGGACGCGACGAATATTGCAGATCGGCGTCGTCATGTACGCGGCCGGATTCTTCACATTCAGCAATATTGACTCTCTCTGGCAGTACTACGGCGCGTACCTGATTATCTCCCTGGGCTCAAGCCTTGCGGGATTTATCACGGTCAACGCTGCGTTGGCCAACTGGTTTGACAAGAGGCGTTCGCGCGCTATGGGTCTGGCTTCCGTTGGCTGGGGCGTCTCGGGCTGGGCGCTGCCTTTGATTGTGTTCACGATGGAGCAGATTGGTTGGCGCGGCATGGCGATGTGGTCAGCCGTCCTTGTCCTGGTTATCGGTCTCCCCATTACGATGTTCTTTAGGCACTCCCCTGAACCCTATGGGTACCTGCCGGACGGTGAGAAGCCTGCGCCTCCGGAGGACGCCGGCGATGGCGTACCGGGGACGGCGCGACCTATCCTGAACCTTGTTTCATACGGATTCACGTCGCGTGAGGCTCTGCGGGCGCCGTCCTTCTGGCTCGTCTCTTTGGGTCACGCCAGCGCAATGCTGTCCGTCTCCACCATCAATGCACTCTTTATTCCCTATGTGGAAGAGGAGATGTTCATCTCACGCGAGACCGGCGCACTGATCTATACGGTACTGACGACTGTGATGATCGGCGCGCAGGTCGCAGCCGGATTCCTCGCAGAACGCATCGAGATGCGAAAGATAATTGTAATTTGCATGTTCGGCCATACGCTTGCTTTGCTTGTCCTTATCATGGCCGCTTCAATACCCATGCTCGTTGTGTTTGCGGTCATCCACGGACTTTCATGGGGATTCCGTGGGCCGCTCATGACGGCGATCCGAGCTGACTATTTTGGCCGCGCCGCATTCGCCACGATCATGGGTTTCTCCTCCCTGATCGTGCAGCTTGGCACGATGTCCGGCCCGCTGCTGACTGCGAGCATCGCTGACGTAATCGGATCCTACGGGCCCGCCTTTGGATTCATCGCATTCGTAACGACAGCCGGCGCGTTCCTGTTCGCGGCTGCCAGGCGGCCGGTCATGCCCGAGAGGCCCGGAGGCTATGATGATACGCCGTCCGGCGCCGGATCGGGAGCACTGATGGCCCACTAGAGCGATACTCATGGGGGATGTTGGCATCTTGAGCACATTGTGTAGGTGGGATAGGCTGGAATCTGCGGCGTGGGGCGCATCCGCAACGCGCCTCCGTGCTGCGAACAACCTGATTGTGAGGTGTCGCGAGTGACTCAGGCAGCCCCGGCCCAGACCATCACCATCACTATTGACGGCCAACAGATAACTGCGCCGGCGGGATCAACCATTCTTGAGGCTGCGACGGCGGCGGGGCTCTACATTCCGACGCTGTGCTATGACTCCCGCCTGAAGTCATACGGCGCTTGCCGCATGTGTCTGGTTGAGCAGGAGGGCAGACCCGGCTTTGCAGCCTCGTGCGTTGCTCCCGCAATGCCGGATGCGTCTTACCGCACCAACTCTGACGAGACCATCGAACTCCGCCAATCGGTGCTCAACCTCCTGATGTCGGAGCACCCGCATGGTTGCTTGACGTGTGATCGCATCGTCCATTGCGGACCGAATGATATTTGCCTGCGCAACGTGTCCGTTACGGATCGATGCGTTGTGTGCCCCCAGAATCAGCGTTGCGAGCTCCAGGCGACCGTCGAAATCGTAGGCGTAACCGAGCAATTGCTCCCCTACAACTACCGCGAATTGCCGATTCGCACAGAGGATCCGCACATCGACCGCGACTACAACCTGTGCATCTCATGCGCTAGGTGCGTGCGAGTGTGCGATGAGGTCATCGGCGCGCAGGCGATCACGATGGTTGACCGGGGGGATCGCATCCTGCCGGGAACGCCCAACGACGTGCCTCTCTCGGACCCGCTTACGGGCTGCATCTTCTGCGGCGCGTGCGTGGACGTGTGTCCTGTCGGCGCGCTGACGGAGAAGGACAACAAGTGGGCGGGCTTGCCGGACGCAACCGTGACGACCGTGTGCACGGAGTGCGAAGTTGGGTGCCAGGTGACAGCTGAGCTACAGGGCGGGCGACTGCTGCGAGTAACGCCGGACGTGGACGGCGGGGCCAACGGCGGGCTCGCGTGCATCCACGGGAAATTTGAACTCGCCGATGAGGCAAACCACGAGGCGCGGCTCATATCGCCGATGATCAGGAATGATGGCGGCGAGCTGACGGCGGCATCGTGGGAGGATGCCATTGCCGGGGCTTCGGAGGGACTGCGCGCTCAGACGGATAGTAGGAGCGCGGTCGTTGTCTCCACGCGCGTCGCCAATGAGGATGCCTGGCTCCTGGCCAAGCTCGCTCGCGACGCGCTCGCTACGCCATACGTTGCGAGCGCAGCGCCCGCATCGGCACGCATTGGCAGAGAGCTGGCGCCCGTGTTTGGCAGCGGCGCCAACTCCGCGCCCATAAAGGACATCGCCAAATCCAAGGTTATACTGCTTGTCGGGTCGGACCTTGAGGTCACGCATCCCGTTGCCGCATATCAGGTGCACAAGGCTGTCAACTACCAGGACGCTACCTTGATCGGAATTGGCCCCACCCAGTACCCGGAGCTGGGCCGTTCCGCTCAGAAGTGGCTTACCTGCGCGCCCGGCAAGGAACTGGTCGCTCTGCGGAGTATTCTCCGCGCCTTGCTTGACGCCAATCTTCTTGATGATGACTTTGTCGAAGCATCCGTCGATGGCCTTACCGACCTGGCGGAGGCAGTCGCCGCGACATCTCTGGCCGATCTCGCGGCCGAGGCCGGTCTGTCCGCGGATGATATTCGTTGGGTCGCCAGGGTAATCGGCGCGCCCGGTCCGGTCTCCTTCGTGTATGGCGCGCGCGATGAAGACCCGGATGGGATCGCTACACTCCTTGCCGACCTTTCGCTTTTGACCGGCAACGTCGGCGACGCTCAGGGCGGCGGATTGCATATCTTGCGGCCGGGCGGCGGCAACGTCCAGGGCGTGATCGACATCCTCGGTGACAACGCCTCAAGCCTAGATGCCGTTATTGAGAGCATCAACGGCGGCGCCATTACCGGCCTCTATTGGACAGGCGACATCCCTGACCACCTCAGCGACGAGCGCCGCGCAAGTCTGCTGGAGGCGCTCGGCCGCCTCGATTTTGTAGTAGTGCAGGGGCTCCTCCTCGATGAGGCTCTTACGTCAATCGCCAATGTTGTCATTCCGGCGGCGGCTGCGATCGAGCGAGAGGGTACGTACACAAACGCCGAGCGGCGCGTGCAGCGCGTGCGCGCCTTCAGAGACGCTCCGGAAGACGCTCGCCCCGTGTGGCGCGCGACGGCGGACATCGGGCGGAGCCTCGGCGCAGCGGGCTTCGATTTTGAGAGCGCCTCCGAGATCTTTGCGGAGATGGCCTCGGCTGTCCCGCAGTATGCCGGCATGTCCTATGACATGCTGGACGGCGGCCTAACAGGCCCAACGTGGCCCCTGTCGTCGCAGGACAGCGGCGAGAGGCTGTACGCAGGCGGCGCATTCGGCAACGCCAGCGGGCGGGCTCGCCTTCTTGCGTCACAGGCATAGCGCGCGGAGCGCCCGCCCGGCCGAATAAGGACACATCCGGATGCCTGCGAGCGCGGCCGCCTGGTACGTTAGAGCGCACGATGATGGCCGCCCCCTTGGCGTCCATATCCGCGATCACGGCGATATGATCCCTTCGCCAGGCGATGTGATCGAGTCTGAGGACCCAAATCACTCGTGGCGCCGAGCCGAGGTGGTCTCTTTTGAACAATTGCCTCACGCTTGCTCAATGCCTCGCTACGCAGTGGTCATTCGCATACTGGAGCCCGCGAGGTAAAGACATACGGTGACTAACGCGAGTGATATGAACGAGGGCAACACGTCGGACGTGGTTCGGTGCTGGCCGGATGCCGGAAGCAGCCCGAACATGGTCGCGTACCACGACACTGAATGGGGCGTCCCGTTGCACGACGACGCAAAGCTCTTTGAGTTTCTGATCCTTGAGGGATTTCAGGCCGGTCTTTCCTGGAGCACGATCCTCAATAAGCGTGAGGCTTTTCGCCGCGCCTTTGGCGACTTTGACGTGGAGGCGGTGGCTGCCTACGGCGACGAGGACGTGCAGCGCCTGCTCTCCGACGCCGGCATCGTCAGGAATCGTCTCAAGATACTGGCCGCGACAACGAACGCGAACCGTTTCCTGGAGGTTCGCAAGGAATTCGGAACCTTTGACCGCTACATCTGGCAGTTCACCGGATACAAGACCTTGCGCAGCCAGACTCCGATCCTCAGCTGGTCAGATGTGCCTGCGGCAAGCAAGGAATCGGACGCGATGTCAAAAGACCTCAAGGCCCGCGGATTCAAGTTCGTCGGCTCCACGATCTGCTACGCCCACATGCAGGCAACAGGCATGGTCAATGACCACCACGATGCCTGTTTCAGGGCATCGCTAGGGGACTACTGAGCCGCTCTAGCCTGACTCGTCCTGCACGTCCTGAGGGAGCGCGCGGCGCGACTCGCGGGGAGTTAGATCCAGCGGCTCCATGGTTTCGAAGTCGGCGTTTTCGCCTATCAGCAGCTTGGTGAATCTCTCGCCCTGCACAAACAGGTTTCTATCGTAGGAACCTATGGAATCGTTTAGGCGGCCATCGCCCGCTCGATTCCGTCGCCGACCCTGGAGTAGTGCCCGACAAACGTCTGCAACCGCTTGTGAAGTTCGAGTCCAGCCTCGTGTATCTCCTGCGCGTCCCGCGCGATTCGATCCTGCTGCCAGCCGTTGGCAACCGTCCAGAGCAATGAGATGAGAGACACGGGCGTAGCGATAGCGACGCCGCTCAGCATTCCGTGCTCAATCAAGCCCGGATTGGATTTCAATGCCGCGGCGAGGAATTGATCGCCCGGCACGAACATTACGACGAAGTCCAAAGATCCATCGACTCCAGCGCCGTAGTTTTTCTTCGCGAGGCTGTCTACCTGGCTCTTGAGAGCGAACGCGTGGCGCCCGTAAACGTCGGCCTGAAAAGCCTCGTCCGTGGACTCTGACGCCTCCATATATGCGGCCGTCGATGCCTTGGCGTCCACCACGAGTTTGCGGTTGTTCGGCAGCGTGATCACCATGTCGGGGCGGCCGGAGCCATCCGACACCGTCTGCTGTTCCTGAAAATCGCAGTGCTCAAGCATCCCCGCCAATTCCACGACCCGCCGCAATTGGATCTCTCCCCAAGCACCCGCCCTCTGATTGTCAGTCAAGGCGCTGGACAGCTTGGTCGTTTCAGCGGTGACAGTGTTGATCTGGCGTCCGAGCGTTTCGATCTGCGGGCCCAGCTTGCCGTAGTTATCGGACAACGGCTTGACGACGTTTTGAAACGCCAGGCTCTGCTTCTCAAAGGCGTCCTTGGCCTCCTTCATGGTCCCGCCCAGATTCTCGTTGGCCAGGGCCAGGAAGGTGTCCTTGTTGCTGTTCAGAGCCTCAGAGGCCGCCGCTTTGAACTCAACCCCAAGCCGCTCGCTGGCCGTGGCGATGATGGCCTCGGCGGACTGCGTTTCGGCGAGGCGGCCGTTGAGTCGGGCGATTTCCTCCCGATTCTCCGCCGCCTGCACCCTCGCCCGCGATCCGAGCACAAGCCAGCAGACCAGCGCGCCAAAGGCGATGCCAACTGCGGCAGCGAAGGCAATCTCAATCACGTAAGCTCCTCACCGGCGACGCGCCCTGAATCCCAAATGGGTATGGCTCGCTCCCTTAATTGATCCGATCCATGGGCATGTTGACCCAGGCGCTCATCTCATGGGCCGGCGTGACGGGGTAGGAGGGGGCCACATATGATCCGTCAAGTTCAGCCGGCGTTGAAACGCCAAGTAGCGCCATCGCGCTAAGTGTCTCGTCCTCCATAATTTCGAGAGCGCGCAGTACGCCGTCAGCGCCGCCGGCGGCAAGTCCCCAACCTTGAAGCTTGCCAACAGCCACGCAATCCGCACCCAATGCAAGCGCCTTTACGACATCGCTTCCCCGGACAATCCCGCCGTCGAGCACAATCTTGGCGCGACCATCAACTGCGCGCGCTATATCCGGCAGAACGTCAAGGCTGCCGAGGCCATGATCCAGCTGGCGGCCGCCGTGATTGGATACCCAGATGATCTCCACGCCGTGCTCGATGGCAATGGTCGCATCCTCCGCCGTAGCGATGCCCTTGACCGCAAACGGCAGCCCCATGAGGTCGCGGATTCGGTCCATCAGGTCCCACGTTACGGAGGCGCCGGGAGAGGGTCGTTGCACTGAGAGGTTCGTCGGTGTTGATCGCCCGACCATGGGTCTTTCGCGGCGACTGTATCGCGCATTGTCCACGGTCAGAACAAAGGCGTGATAGCCGGCGGCCTTTATTCGCACGGCCATCCCCTCTATCCACTCCCAATCGCCCTGGATGTACATCTGAAAAAGCTTGGGGCCTTCAGCGGCCGCCATAGTGCCCTCCAGGCCGGGCTCCGTCACGGAGCTAACCGTCTGGATGGTGCCGAAGGCCGCGGCCGCCTTTGCGGACGCGCCGGCCGCCTCCGAGTGTATTCTTTGCATCCCGCCAACGGGGGCGAGCATGACCGGAATGCGCATCTTGTGCCCGAGGAAGTCAATCGACGGGTCCAACTGTGACACATCGCGCAGCACGCGGGGCCGGAAAGCAATGCGATCAAATGACGATCGGTTGCGCCTCATCGTCGTTTCGGACTCTGAACCGCCTACCAGGTAGTCCCATCCGGCCTGATCAAGATTTCGGCGCGCTGCCTGTATGGTCTCTTCATTGCTCACAAAATCCACGCTCATCGTTTACATTCCTCCGGCGCTACTGGGGCGTTGTTCGCCGTCAACAGAGCGACCTCTCTCAGCACTCTTCTTTCTCTCTGATTGTAGCGTCCACACGTCTCTTCATGGCTCAACGCCGAGGTTGATCCCTGGTTGCCGCGTGCGGAACCCGGGCGCATCAGTCGGCGGGTGTGGTCCGCGAAATAAAGAGCGGGATTCGACGGCGACGAAATGCCGCGACTGCCACGATAAGCGCCGCAACCGCCATTAGAGCAAGGCCGAGAAATGCGGCCTGAAAATCCAGCCGTTCGCTGACTTCTCCAACGAAGACCGTGCCGGCAGAGGATCCGAATGAAAAGCCGCCCATCATCATGGCCATTGCCCGGCCATACTTCTCCTGAGGAGTCCAGTCCGCTGCGATCGCCTGGAGCATCGGCTGACCCGTGCCGAATCCCAACCCCAACATGAATGCGGCGGCCATGAAGCCAATCGTTGAGTGCGCGAACGCCAGGATGATCATGCAGGCGATGGTCAGCACAAGCGATGGAAGTAAGACTATGGCCCGGCCGTAGGTGTCCGATATGCGGCCCGTCAGCAGCCGTCCAGCGATGACGACAAAGGCATACACGACAAAGAAGAGGCCGTAGTTCGGGATGTCGCGCTCCTCGCCCAGGATTGAGACGAAGGTTGTCGTCGCCAGATACGCCGCGGAGAGGAGGAGCACGACAACGCCAGGGACAATCGCCTCCCGGACAATGAACGTGTTCACCCATCCGCCGGACGGGGTGGCCGCACGAACAGCGCCTCCGGGGCGCTGGCCAGGTGCTCGCCAATCAGTCCGTTTTACAGGAATCAGGAACAAGGCAGAGGCGCCCATGATTGCCGCGCTGGCCAAGAAGAGCTGCGTTGCCCCCAGGTTGCTGTAGATGGCCAGCCCGACGGCAGGTCCGAAGGCAATGGCGATGTTGTGAGACGTCGCAAAATTTGTCATCGCTTCGCCGCGCCTGCTGGCCGGCGCAATATCCAGGATGATCGTGCGCGTGGCCGCTCCCGTGGCCCCGGAGCCGATCCTCCGCAGGATGGTCGGTAGCAGCATCGTAAGCGGCGAGATCACGATGATCATAACGAGGGCGCCGACAACGTTGAGAGCAAGACCCAGGACGACCATTCCCTTGCGGCTCCACTTGTCAACGCCCCATCCGTAAAGCGGGACGCCAAGTGCGGCGATAGGCCCCGCGATGCCGATAACCCAACCAACGGTCGCCTGCGTCCCGCCAAGCTCCCTGATATAGAGCGGGACTGTGGGCAGCAGCATGTAGAACACTGAAAAAAGAAAGAACTCCATGAGAAAGATGAAAATGAAGGAACGTGTGTAGACGCGCTCTTTCAGAACGGGCTGCGGGGCCGCGCCAACCGGCGTCGCCGGAGTTGTATTGTGGCCTGAGGTCATAGGGAGGTCATTGGCGGATTGCAGCCGGGTCCGCAACGGTCATCGTATGGGTCATTTCGCTCCGCGAACGTGCGCTGTACGTATAGTATGTCAATGCAATGACGACCATCGGCTCCACGGATTCCGGCACGCCGCAAAGTAGACGCAAGAGAGCGAAGGAATCTCCTCTCAAGCGCCAATATGAACGGATCAAGGCGGAGATTCCTGACGGCATCCTGTTGTTTCGTTTGGGTGACTTTTACGAGACGTTTGCCGAGGACGCAGAGGTCGTTGCGCGTGATCTTGGCATTGCGCTGACATCGAAGGACCTGGGCGGGGGCCATCGCGTGCCTCTTGCCGGCGTGCCCACGCATTCCCTTAATTCGTCAATTGCACGACTGCTAGAAAAGGGCCATCGCGTCGCCATCTGTGAGCAGTTCGGCGATCCCAAGACCAGCAAGGGAATACTGGATCGGCAAATCGTGCGGCTGGTCACGCCAGGGACAGTTCTCCAGCATGACCTCCTGCCGGGAACCGCCAACAATTTCCTGGCTGCGGCCATCGTCCGCGACAATCGCGCCGGCCTCGCATATGCCGACATCACGACGTCCGAGTTCGTCACCCTGGAGCTTGCCGCAGAGGATTTATCGGCCGAGATCGAATCTCTCGGCCCTGCGGAGCTTTTGACGCAGGAAGACGCCGCGGATTACTTTGACGCCGAACGCCTGACAGTCGTGCCGATGAACTCCACCGCCTTTGATCCAGATAGCGCCCGAGAGCGTCTTCTCACCCATTTTGGCGTTGCAACTCTGGAAGGTTATGGCTGTGAGGACATGCCGCTTGCAACGGCCGCGGCCGGAGCCGTGTTGGCTTACTTGCAGGACACCCAGCGCGGCGCGCTGACGCAGGTGCAGTCGCTCTCAACGCGCAGCACGGCGGATGCGATGGCGCTGGACCCGCAAACAGTGAGGACGTTGGAGCTCTTTGAGGGAACGGCGAGCGGCACGCGGGAGGGGTCGCTCCTTGGCCTGTGGGACTTCACTCAAACGGCTATGGGCGGTCGGCTTCTGCGACAGTGGCTTGGCCGCCCGCTGCTCCGCGAGGACGAGATTAGCGCGCGGCATGACGACGTCGAGGCGCTCGCGAAGGCGACGATACTCCGTTCCCGCGTCCGCGCCGCACTCCACGATGTGCCCGACCTGGAGCGGCTAGTAAATTTCGTGCGGTCCGGATCCGCCGCTCCACGTGACCTTGTTGCGCTCAGGCGCGGCCTGTATTCCATCGTGAGTCTCCATGAGGCTCTCGGCGAAAGCCCGTCGACAGAGCAGGGTACTGCGACCGGTCCGGCAGCCTGGGCGCGTGAGACTATCGGCATGCACGAGGATCTCCGCGAGCTGCTGCAGCAGGCCATCGCCGAAGATCCCGGAGCCACGTTGGCGGCGGGCGGCGTCGTGCGGCAAGGATTCTCGCCGGAGCTGGAGGGTCTGCGCGATACTTCTTCCAATGCCCGCGTCGCGGTGGCAGCTCTTGAGGCGGAGGAACGGCAGGCGACCGGCATACCGACGCTCAAGGTCGGGTATTCCCGCGTGTTTGGGTATTACATCGAGGTCACACGACCGCATCTGGCGCGCGTTCCTGATGAGTACATCCGGAAGCAGACTGTCGCGAACGGGGAGAGATTCTTCACGGGCAGACTCAAAGAGCTTGAGGTGCAAATCTCTGAGGCTCAGCTGCGGGCTGAGGAGCTGGAGCAGGCCATTTTCCGCCGCGTGTGCAGTCACGTGGTTGATGAGGGCGAGGCGATTCTCGCGACGGCGCGGTCCGTCTCGCGGCTTGATGCGCTGACGGCCTTTGCGGAGGCTGCAGTCAGGCTGCGTCTCACGCGGCCGGTGATTGATGAATCACGTGTGTTGGAGGCTTCAGCCGCTCGTCATCCCGTCGTAGAGGCCAACCTCAATGAGCCTTTTGTGCCCAACGACATTCGACTCACAGAGGATCAGCCAATCGCCATCATCACGGGCCCCAATATGGCGGGCAAATCCACGTATCTGCGCCAGATCGCCCTTGTCGCGCTCCTGGCCCAGATCGGCTCATTTGTGCCGGCTGCTGCGGCGCGCGTCGGCTTGGTGGACCGGATATTCACCCGCGCCGGCCTTCACGACGATATATCGACCGGGCGTTCAACGTTCATGGTGGAGATGATCGAGACTGCGGCCATTCTCAATCAAGCGACGAGCCGCTCACTGATCATCCTGGACGAGACTGGACGCGGCACAAGCACGTACGACGGGCTATCCATCGCGTGGGCCGTCGTTGAGCACATCCATAACCATCCGCGCCTCGGAGCGCGGACTGCATTCGCCACTCACTACCACGAACTTGTGGAGCTTGGCGAAATGATGCCAAAGGCGTTCAACCTCCACGCGTTAGTCTCTGAAGATGACGGGCGGATTGTATTCCTGCGAGAGATCGCGCCCGGCGGCGCCGATCGCTCCTACGGTGTTCACGTTGCGCAGCTTGCCGGTCTGCCGCGCGATGTTGTAGGGCGCGCGCGGGAAGTCCTGGCGCAGCTAGAGGACGCATCAAATGCGCCGGGGAAAAGGTCAAAGAACATAAGCAGTGCGCAGCCCTCCCTCTTCGCCATGCAGACAGAGGAAGAAAGGCCTGTGAGAGCGCCCTCGGAAATAGAGCGCGAGCTAAGGCGAATCGACCCTGAGCAGATGACACCGCTGGAGGCGCTGGCCAAGCTGTATGATCTTCGCCGTCTGGCTGACCGAGACGAAGATGTTCGCGAGGACGCGGGGCTCGACGGCTGACATGCCAATTCTTCTACTTGACCGCGATGTCGCCTCCAAGATCGCCGCCGGCGAGGTAATTGAGCGTCCTGCGTCTGTTGTGAAGGAACTCATGGAAAATGCCCTGGACGCCGGAGCGGGTCAGGTTGAGCTTGAGCTTGTGCGGGGCGGCCTTGAGTTGATTCGGGTTACGGACGATGCAAGCGGCATCCCTGATGATGAGCTTGAGCTTGCCGTCCAGCGTCACTCCACGTCCAAGCTGCGATCCGCGCATGATCTTTCCACGATAGAAACGCTCGGATTTCGTGGGGAGGCGCTGGCGTCCATCGGTGCTGTGGCGCGCCTGACGCTCGTCTCCCGAGTCCACGGCTCGGATGGCGGCCACTACGTGATCGTTGCGGACAACGAGGTCATCGAGCGTGGTCGGCAGGGGGCGCCGTTTGGCACGACGCTCTTTGTGCGAGATCTGTTCAAGGCAGTTCCCGCCCGCCTGGCATTTCTCCGCTCCGCAGCGGCTGAAGCCTCGAGATGCGTGCAGATAGTGACGCAGTACGCGTTGGCCCATCCCGACGCTGCCATTCGCGCTATTGTCGACGGGCGGCTGGCCTTTCATTCACCGGGAAACGGCGATGCCCGTGATGCCCTCGTGGAGATGTGGGGAGCTGATACGGCGGCCGAGCTGCTGCCGATACTGGAGACGCGGGTGGGCGGCACAACGGTCACCGGATTTGCAGGACCGCCTGCCTTGACCCGTCCACGCCGCACAGGCCAAACACTGTTCATCAATGGCCGCCTTGTAGAGGAACGTATTCTCTCGTACGCCATCGCGGATGCGTACAGGGACATGGTCCAGCGTGGCCGCTATCCACTTGTGGTGCTGTTTGTGGCGGTCTCGCCGGAAGATGTTGATGTCAACGTGCATCCCACCAAGGCTGAGGTCCGCCTGCGCCGGGAGGGCGAGGTCATTGCCGCCGTGCAGAGGGCAATTCGGCGGACGTTGGCCGCTCACGATATAGCCGTACCCACTGCGGAGGAACGTGAGCCATTTGGCGCCGGGGCGTTGCAGATTCCTTCCGCTCCGTCGGGCAGCGATGTTGAGCTGGAGGCGCCGCCGCTGATGCCGCCGACGCGCGACTACGACAACGGGTCGGCCTCAAAACCCGGCGCTCACGAGCAGCGCTTCGTTCTGCGTCCCGTCGGGCAGGTCGGTCTGACCTACATAGTGGCGGAGGGGCCGGATGGGATGTATCTCATTGACCAGCACGCTGCGCATGAGCGAATTGTATTTGAGCGGATTCTTGCCGAAAGACAGGATGCAACGCCAGCAGTACAGGGGCTCCTGGAGCCGGCGACAATCCAGCTGACGCGGCGCCAGCTGGAGGCGCTGGTGTCACTGGGCGATCTTCTAAGTCCGTATGGCTTCGAGTGGGAGCCGTTTGGCGACGACGCCATCCTGCTGCGCGGGATGCCTTTGTCGCTGCGCGAGTCGGAGGCAGCCGACGCCCTGCTCGAGGTTCTGGACGAAAGTCGCAGCGATGAAACTGCCGCTACGGATAGCGCTGACGCGGCGGCCGCAAAGACGGTCGACTCCCGTGAACGGCACATCGTCGCTACTATTGCGTGTCATAGCACAGTCCGCGCCGGACAAACGCTTTCGCCGGCGGAAATGGACGCTCTTCTCAAGAGCTTTCAAGACGCGAACTTCCCGCGCCTATGCCCGCACGGACGGCCCACGATGGTCCACCTGAGCCAGACGCAGCTAGAGCATCAATTCGGCCGACGCTAGGCGTCGCTTAGTCGCGCTGCTGGAGGGTCTCCGGCATCATGCCCCTAACGATGTTCACGCGCATGATGATTGCTGTGCCCTCGCGCTCCGGATCGCGCTCCTGCTCCGCCGGCACGACGCGTTCCCATACCTGCTCCCACATTGGATCGCCCTTGGGGTGGAAGGTCATTTCACCGTAGAAGCGCCAGCCGGCCTGGGTCTCATGGTTGCGAAAGATGACGGCGACCTTCGGATTTTGTTCCATGTTCTGCATCTGATTGCGCCGTCCGCGCTCCCACCAAGCGATGTGCTCATCGTCCCAGATCATGACGCTGCCCCGGAATCCGAGGCCCGGTTCTCCGTCTTTGGAAGCGGTGGAGATGATGCACGGGTAGCGCTTCTCCAGCGCGGAGTTCACGTTCTCGCGCATCTCATCAGTCAGCTTGATCATTCAGTCGAATCCTCCGTTACTATTCACCGACCATCGCGCCGGGCATTGGCATGACTTGGCGCGTGGGGTGTTTGTAGTCTGTAGTGTAAACTCTAGACTCACCGGTGAGGGCTATGAATGCGGCGCGAAATGGGGGTGTGCGATGACAATGCGAGGCGCAGCAGCGATTGTCGGCTTCGCGGAGATTCCAACGCGCAGGGCCTATGAGGGCCGAACGGCCAACGGCCTCATGGCGGAGGCCTCACGGGAGGCCATGGCGGATGCCCGTATCCGCAAGGAGGAGATAGACGGCCTTGTCGTCGAGGGCGGGAGTTTCTATCCTGCCGCCATCGGCGAGTATATGGGCCTGAATCCCAACTTTGTCACCGGTGTCAGCACCATGGGCGCCAGCGGGGCTACGGCCACGGCCGTCGCAGCCATGGCGATTCATTCGGGCCTTGCCAAGACCGTGCTTGTAACGCTTTCAGAGGCGCGGCAGACCGGTTCGCCCTGGGGCAGCCCGCCCTCTCCCGGCATGACAACGGAGTTTGAGGATCCATATGGACCGGCTGTCGCCGCCAACACCGGTTACGGCCTTATGTACTCCCGCCACATGCATGAGTACGGCACCACTCAAGAGCAGCTCGCGAATATCGCCGTCAATCAGCGTTTCAATGCCCTTGAGAATCCCAACGCAGTTTTCCGGGGTCAGCCGCTGACCATCGACGACGTCCTGAGTTCGCGCTACATCAACTATCCGATCAGGCTGCTTGAGTCCGTGATGCCGTGCGCGGGCGGCGGGGCCATCATCCTGACCTCGGCTGACCGGGCCAAATCATTCCCCAACAAGCCTGTTTACGTTCTTGGCGCAGGCATCGCGTGTGATCCTCTGTCCGGCTGGCAGCGAGAGCGTCTGACGCGCTCTGTGGTGACGCGATCCGCGCCCATTGCCTTGCAAATGGCCGGGTACGCGGCTCCGGACATCGAGTTTGCGCAATTCTATGACTGCTATACGATTCTCCACGCCGTCTGCCTTGAGGATGCCGGCCTCGTGCCAAAGGGCGATATAGGGCCGTTCTTCGCCTCGACGGACACAACGTACAAGGGCGAGTTCCCAATCAACACCGACGGCGGACAGCTTTCCTGTGGCCAACCCGGCGATGCCGGCGGGTTCCGACATGTCATAGAGGCGACACGCCAGATCATGGGCAGGGCGGGGCCGCGGCAAGTGGAGCGGAATGATCTCTGCATGGTGAACGGTTGAGGCGGCACGGTGAGCAGCATGGCCACCCTGGTCCTCGGGTCCGAGGACGCGCTCTAGAGAAACCGAATGACGATGGCAGGCCCTGCCTGCCTGGGCGGAATGTCAGGAATAGAAAATGACAGCCGAATATACAAAACCGGTCCCCATCCCCGGCGGATTGCACGGGGCGACGCTGGGCGACTTTACAAAGCCATTCTGGGAGGCAACCAAGCGCCATGAACTGGTGATCCAGCGCTGCCGCACTCACGACGGCTTCTTTTTCTATCCTCGTGAACTGTGCCCGGTCTGCCTCTCATCCGACCTTGAGTGGGCGCCGGTTTCAGGCCGCGGCCGCGTTCATGCGTTCACGATTGTTTATCAGCCGAACGATTCGCGTTTCAATGAAGAGACACCCTACGTATACGCGGTGATTCAACTGGATGAGGGCGCGCGAATGATCTCCAACGTCATTGGCATCCCGCCACATGACGTGACCATTGATATGCCCGTCGTCGCCGTCTTTGATGACATCACGCCTGAGTGGACGCTCGTTAAGTTCAGGCCTGCTTGATTGACGACCTCGATAATCCCCGAATTTCTCGCTTCCAACGTCGGTTGTCGACTCCGTATCCTGCATAGCAGGGCGTCTCAATGACCGGCCCGGCGGTGACGCTGGGCGCGCCGGCTTCGAATAGTCGCGCGTGGGTCGTCATGGGCGCGCTGTGGGCGCTCGATGGCACGTCAACGGTCATGATCTTTATGATTGGCCTGGCCTTGCCGGAGATCCGGCAGGATTTCGATATCCGGCCGGTGCAGGAGGGATTTCTCGGCTCCGCCTTCTTTATCGCGTTGACGACTCTCTCCCTACCGTCCGCCATCTGGCTGTCCCGTTACAGCCCGCGCATGGTCACTCTGCTAGCGATAATAGCGATGGCCATCGCTGCCGTGGCACAGGGAATAGCCCCCAACTATTGGGTGCTGCTCGCCGCCCGTCTAGTGTTCATGTACGCGCTCGTGTCCCGTACACAGGCGGAGGTCCTGCTGATCCAACAATGGTTTGCGGGCCCGCGCATCGCGATGCTCAACTCCGTAACTGTCGCCAGCTTTGGGCTTGGCCAGTTGGCGGCCATCGGGGCCGTTCCGCTGCTCATGCCGCTAGTCGGCGGGTGGCGAGGGGTCCACATTCTCTTGGCTGTCATCTACGTGATTGTGGCGATCGCGTGGTTCATCGTCGGCAGAGAAAGGGCATATCAATACACGCCCAACGAGTCCACGCCGGCGGTCGGGTCGACCTCCAACAGCGGGCCAACCGGAGTCCTCAGGCGGCGCCCCATCCTGTTTGTGCTTGCGGCAACCCAATTTGGCGGAGCGATGGCGTGGGCGTCATTCATCACGTTCTTTCCGACGTTCGGCGTCGAGGAGCGCGGAATGTCCCTCGTCGCGGTGGGAGTCATTTTTTCAGCTTTTCCCATTGGCGGCACAATCGGCGCGTTAACGGTCGCCTATCTTTCCAACAAGGCGCGGAGGCGCAAGCCGTTCATATTCGGGCCCGGGTTCGTGATGCCCGTACTGTATTTGACAATTATGCTGATCACGCCGGGCGCCTGGCTGCCATTCCTCATTGCCCTCGGCGTGATGACCACGTCGGTTGTGCCGATAGTGTTGACGTTTCCCTTTGACCTTCAACTAAGGCCGCGGGAGGTCGCCGTCGCCGTTGGGTTGGTCCGCACGATAACGCCGTTAGGCTCCGCAATCGGTCCGGTGTTGACAGGCACGCTTCAGGAACTCACCGGCTCGCTAGAGACAGCGCTCTTGATAGTGCTGCCTGTATCCGTGACCGTCGGACTCATCGGTCTGACGTTGCCCGAAACGCACCCGGCGCGACGGCAAAGCACCGCGCCGAGTACGTAATGGGACTTAGGCGAAACGTGCTCAGCGTCCTTTCCACTCCGGCGGGCGACGCTCCGCAAAGGCCTTCGGGCCTACCGCTGCGTCCTCGCTGTTGAGCACCTTGGCGCTTAACTCCGCCGCAAATCGGGTTGAATACTCAGGAGACATGTTGCGACCAACATAGGCGATCTGCTTAATTGCCTGAACAGCCATCGGCGCGCACAACTTAATCTCCGCCGCAAGGACCTCCGCAGCCTCCATCAGCGAATCCCGGTCTGGATAGACGCCCTGAATCAATCCCATTCGCAGAGCCTCCGCGGACGAGACGCGGCTCCCGGTCAGCATCAGTTTTAGGGCATCGCCGGTTGAGATCATTCGCATCATGTAGTGCAGACCAAAACCCGGCATGATGCTCCACCGCGGCTCTGGCAGACCGAACTCCGACTTTTCGGATGCGACTCTGATATCGCATTGCATCGCCAGCTCCAGGCCGCCTGCCACGCAGTATCCGTCGATCGCCGCGATGATTGGTTTCCAGACGCCGAGGTCCGGGATAAATCGCGATCCTGAATCATTGGATGCGAATTGGGGCAACCCTTCCGCCTGCCTGCTGCTGACCTCCTTGAGGTCCGCTCCGGCTGAGAACGCGCGTCCCCCAGCGCCGGTGAGGATTGCTACGAGCATGTCCGGATCGTCCCTGAAGTCGAGCCAGATTTCGTGGAGGGCGGCGCCCACCCGAGAGCCCAAGGCGTTCATTGCCTCCGGGCGATTGAGCGTGACATACGCGATGCGATCTCGCTTTTCATACAGGACTACGTCCGGCGACGGTGAACTCGTCATGGCTTCATGCTCCTTCTTGGCTTCGACCCGCTCTCTGAACGGTTTCATTGGGACGGTACCCAGCAATGGCGCCAAACGTCAACTGACAGCGCCGGGGCGTGACTTCGGCAATATGCCGTATTCTAAACACTGCGATGGTGTATTTCCTTCAGGCGTTGTTTGGCCGCGGGCCACTGCGCTCCTTTCAATCAGGCGACTACAGTCTCTACTGGCTATCGTCCGTTTCTTCCATCGTCTCCCACATGATGCTCATCCTCTTCAGGGGATGGGTCGCGCTGGAAATGACGAACTCGCCAGAGATTGTGGCAGCAGTCGCGACGGCCGGCGAATTACCCTCGTTGATCCTCTCACTGCCGGGTGGTGTCCTCGCGGACAGATTCAACCGCAAGGGCATCCTGATCGCCGCGGAGGTCGTTACCATCGTCTCCCTTCTCGGATTCGTAGCCCTTATGGCAGTGGATCAGTTGGAGATCTGGAGCCTCTTCACTCTTACAGCCATAGCCGGCATTGCCTTTGCCGTCGCGATACCGTCACGGATGGCAGTGGTTCCAAACCTGGTGAGTCGAGAGAACATGGCGAATGGCATCGCGCTGTCGTCAATCATGTTCAGCGGCGGGATGTTTGTGGGGAGCCTCATCGGCGGGCGCTTCTTTGACGAGTTTGGCGGCGCGGCGGCCTTTGGCGCGGCGGCGGCAATGTCCGCCCTGTCGATCGCATTCATTGCGCCGGTCAACACGCGGCAAGACATTCGCGGCGGCAGCAAGAGCATGATGACAGTCTGGACAGACACGGTTGAGGGCGCGGTTTTTGTCTGGCGCTACAAGATTATTCTTGGCCTCATGACGATTGCCGGCGCCGCCATCATCTTTGGCTCTCCGTATCAGACGCAGCTTGTCGTGTTTGCTCGTGATGTCCTGAACCAGGGCGCGACAGCCGCCGGTGATCTCGGCGCGGCCGCCGGCGCCGGCTCCATGTTGGCGTCAATCTCCGTAGCGTCATTCAATACGCCGCGAGCCATCAGGAATTTTGTGGTGTTTGGAGGAGTTGGATTTGCGCTGGCGCTGATCGCCTTCAGCTTATCAAATGTCCTGATGCTCTCCCTCGGATTCGCCTTCCTGGCGGGATTTGGATTCCAGGCATGTCTCGTCTCGTCAGCGGCCCGCGCCCAGATGTTGATAGGCGATTCCATGAGAGGGCGCGTGGCGGCTGTTAGGACCATGACCTGGGGCGCGGCGCCCATTGGCTTCACGATGATCGGCTGGCTTGCGGAAAACATGGGTGCTCCGATGGCAACAGCCATCATGGCGTCGATAACTCTCGGCGCGACCCTGCTGATCATTGTCATGTTCAGGTCGCTGCGCAGCGCGTCGACGCCTGAGCATCTCCTGAGTATGGAGTCGGGGAGCGGCGCGTCCGACGTGCCCGTCCGCATTCGGGACGCAGCCTAGGGCTACTCGACCGGAGCTCCCACCGCGTCCGACAGAATCCGACGTCCCAGAAGCAACTCCAGCGTGCGGGTCGTCGCGGCGCCGGCCTCTTCGGCTGTGATGCCCTTTAGCTCGGCCACCTTTTGCGCAATTAGGGGCAGATCCCGTGGTTCTGTCCACCTGTCGCGATTCCTCTTGAACGGCTGAGGGTACGAGTCCGTCTCCAGGACAATGCGTTCAAGCGGCGTGTCTCTGGCGATGATCTCCTGCAGCTCCGGCAGGCGCAGCAATGGTTTGGCCAGGGATAGGTATACTCCCTGATCGAGGCACGCAAGGGCGTAGTCGCGAGGACCCTGAAAGTAGTGCGCAACAGCCGGCACGCGTCCGCCCACTTCCTCTTTCAGGATGCGAAGCGGCTCAAGGCCAGCATCCCTATTGTGAAATATCACGGGAAGGCTGAGCTCGACGGCCAGCCGGAGCTGTGCCCTAAATGCTTGCTCTTGAACGGCACGATCCGGCCGACCGTCCATCCAGTCCAGCCCAACCTCGCTAATGCAGACGACGCCAGGTTGCGAGGCCAATTCTTGTAGACGCGAAATGTCGACGTCCGAGAGAGGCCCGGTGATGTCCATTGGATGGACGCCGACGCCCGCCCATACCGTTCCTTCATGCTCCTGCGACAGTTGGACGCATCGTTCGGACGAGGCGACAGTGACGCCCGCAGCGATGATGGCGCCAACGCCGACGGCTCGCGCCCGGCCCAGGATGCCGCTCAGCTCCTCTGCGTCGTGCTGGTCAATGTGCGTGTGGGAGTCAATCAGCGAAAGGGAAGGTTGTTCAGACAGCAATGACAGCAGCGCCCCCGACGCCATTCGTGTGACAGGAACGAGTATAATGCGCCAGGTTTAGCTATGGGGGGAGGGTCCTAAGTGCCGCTATGGGGGCTCGCATGGAGGCAAACGCGCGGCAATGGGCCGCTCGTGTTTGTGGCGTCCCTCGGCCTGCTCCTCACGGTAACGCTGTTTGGCGCGGGACCGCTGTACCTCAACACCGTTGAGCGACTCGCTTTTCAAGGCTTCCTGGAGCAGCAGGGCAACGATCTTGACCTCCAGCTCTACACGGCATATTCGTCCTTCAGCCCGCAGGAATACGAGCCGACCCGAGAAAAGATACTCGCCGCCGCGCAGGACAACCTTGGAGAGGCTCTTAATCGCCGCGGAATCTATGCCGTGTCGTACTTCATTCGCACGGCATTCACCCTACCTGAGGGTGAGAACGCCGTAACCACTCTCACATTCCGCACTGCCTTTGATGATCACGTTCGAGTTATAGAAGGCCGGGCGGCGCGGTACACAACCGAGGGGCTGATTGAGGTTGTGTTGGGCAAACAGGCAGCGGACAGGATTGGTCTGGAAGTCGGTCAGCGGTTCCACCTGAACTCCAACCTGCCGCCGCCATCGCAGCCATTTGACGCCGTGATGGTCGGCATCGTGGCGCCTATCGACGCGGAGGACCCGTACTGGTTCGGCGTCGGCGGGCTCTTCTACCAGCGCCTTGACGCGGCCCGGAACGATGCTGGGCGCTGGATGATCAGCATGTTTCTGCCGATCGAGACGCTGGTGAATCGCATCGGCGTAGAGGCCCCCGCCCAGCTGGGCGCCGTCAACGATGTTCTCTACCTGGATCCCGATGTCTTGCTGGACATGGGCGCAGAAAATGTGGAGGAAGCGCTGGCGAGGCTGGAAGGACGGCTTTCTACGGACGTGCCGCGAGCGACATTCATCTCACGCCTGGCGACGCAGACGCCGGGATTCCGCGATGAGGTCGCCCGCAGCCAGATGCCGCTCATCATTCTGTTGTTCGTTGTGGGCGCGACGCTCCTTTATGCGCTCGCTATGATTGCGGTCACCGTGAGCCGTCAACAGGAAGGCGGCGTCGCGCTGCTCCGCAGCAGGGGCGCAAGCATCGCGCGAACGGTGATGCTGATACTCTTCTGGACCCTTGGCATCCTGGTTGTCGGCATGGCGCTGGTCCCGTTGATTGCCTACGCAATGATCCGGAGCCTTGGGTACGTCGGCGCGTGGCGCACCGTGCTGGATGGGGCCCCGCTATCGCCGGCGCCTCTACTGCCGGCCGCGCCCTGGCTGCTCCTGGGCGCGCTGCTTGCAGCTCTGATCGTTGTTCTGCCCATTGTGGGCGTGTCT
This sequence comes from Dehalococcoidia bacterium, assembly GCA_965237465.1. Taxonomy (GTDB): domain Bacteria; phylum Chloroflexota; class Dehalococcoidia; order UBA6926; family UBA6926; genus VXMO01. Next base: position 871,364 of record OZ250138.1, on the reverse strand, counting down.
CGTATCCCGGTTGCCGTATTACAGAGCGTGCGTTCGCGGCCAACAAACACGTTGTGGTTTCGGCGGGCCTTCATCGATGTGCTGGTTCTTGCCGTCGCTGCCGCCGTCTTGTGGCAGCTGCAGGTCAGGGGCATTGAGGGCGGCGGAGTTGTTGTTCAGGGCGACGAGGGGCCGTCGATTGATCGCGCAATCCTTATTGTGCCCATTCTGACCATTGGCGCCGGTCTGCTCATCTACTATCGGTTCCTTCCGATTGCAGTGGGAATTGCCGCTGCCATCGCGCGGGCCTACGGCCGCCTTCCGGTTGAAATGGCGCTGGAGCACATCAATCGCGCATCAGCGCCCGCCGCAGTTCTTGGCGGACTCCTCTTCCTGGTGGGCGCGCTGGGGGTCTTTGCCGCGACCTTTGGCGGGACTCTCGATCGCGCCGCCGCCGATCACGCGACATTTACCGCAGGCAACGACGCGAGAATTGATCGATTTGAAGGTTTTGCCGGCGCATCCATCTCAGCAGTCAATGCCGAATTTGAATCCATCGACGGTGTGGAGGACGCGTCAGCAGCCTATTCCACCTACGCTGGAATCGGCTCGCTGCAAGTTGGGACGCTAGTGCCGCTGATGGGCGTCGACCCTGCGACCATTGGCGGGCTTGTGGATTTCCGAAATGATTTCGCTGAGACTCCGATCGAGGAATTGCTGATTAACCTTGCCCTTGTGAATGAATCGACTGTCTCTCAGCGGATCATTCCGGATGGCACGGAGTCCGTTGGAATCTGGGTCAAGCCTGAATTCGCGCAAGGTAATCGCTTTCTGTGGCTACAGATTGTCGACGGCCTAGGCAGGCAGGACACTTATAGCCTGGGGGCGCTGGACTTTGCTGAGTGGCGATTCCTGGAGAAGGAGCTAGGCCGCGGCGACAGGCCGCCTCCGCCCGGCCCGTACACGGTTTCCGGCATCATAATCTACGAACCGGTGCAGGGGGCAACCGGCACACCCGGCTCCATGGAGCTGGATGACCTGACGGCGATTGGGGCCTCCGGCGAGAGGCTCGTCGTTGAGGATTTCTCAAGGGCAGGCGACTGGCTGCCGTTGCTTGTTTCCGGCCAGCGGCGGGATGTCATTCAAGCCGGAAGGACAGAGCCCGAGCATCAAGGGGTTCTGAAATTTAAATGGGGCAGGGAAACACGCGATGGACTCCGTGGCATATACGTTTCGCCAGGCTCAACGGCCGTCCCGATTCTTGCCTCCGAGGACCTGCTGGCAGTCAGGGGATGGAGCGTAGGCAACCTGTCTGCGATCCACGTCTCCGGGCGTGTTGTGCCCGTCCGCGTTGTCGGGAACATCCGCGAGTTTCCAACAATTGAGGCCGGCTCCGCAGGATTCCTGATCGCGAACGGCCAGACCTTGCTCAATCATATGAACGCCGTCAGCGTTACGAATGAGGCTCAGCCCAACCGAGTCTTCCTGGCCCTGCCGGATGATCCAGAGAGCCGAGCCGCCGTCTTCGAGAGAATCGAAAACAAGGACAGGCTACAGGGAACCGTGATTGATCGCATCGAATTGCAGGAGGAAATGCAGCGCAGCCCCCTGGCTTCGGCGGGATGGCGCGGGATGACGGTAATGGCCCTCGCCGCAGCAATAGCAGCTCTAGCGCTTGGGGTTGCGGGCCATGCCGCCGGGATAACCTCCGGCCGCGCCCATGAGATGGCAGTGTTGCGCGCGGTGGGCTTGCCGCGCCGGACGGCGATAATTGCCTTTAGCATTGAGTACGTGACTGTCGTGGCGCCCGCCGCCATCTTCGGTGTCGTTGTCGGCCTCTACGTGAGCTGGATACTTGTGCCGCGATTCCAGGGCGTTGCCGGGGTTGAGCAGGTCCCCAGCCTGGTGCTGGCCCCGGACTGGCGCATTATTGGGCTTCTCATGGCGATTATCGGCATCGCCGGCGCCTCGATTGCCGCCACACTCTGGAGGACGTATCTCTCACAGCGAGTAGCCAGCGTAATCAGGGCAGCGGAGGCGTAAGGTGAAGCTCGGACTCCTGCCGCTTGTCGTACGTCGCATCCTCACCTACGCCCCGCTCCTGTTGCCTGTCCTTCTTGGCACCACTGTCGCCTCAGCGACGACGGCAAGCATCGTCATCTACACCCAGTCCCTGCGCGACCTCGGTCTTGAGCACGCTATTCAAAACGCTGACCCGCGTTCGCTTGACCTGGAGGCGTCGTTTCAAACGCCGGGCCTGGATCCGGAAACGTATGAGGCGACGACCGGCCGAGTCCATTCAGCGATTAACCGCAGGTTATCGGGATTGGTCAAGCAGGACCTCGTTCTTGTGCGATCCGCAACGTTCCTCGTCACTGAACCGGGAGTCCTTGAGACGGACCTGGACACGACGCCCCGGGCGGCTTTTCACTATGTCGACGACGTAGACAAGCTCCTGACAGTCACAGGCCGGATGCCGGAGTCCGGCGCGGTGTCCACGAGCGACGGAGTCGTGACTGTTGAGGCAGTGGCTCTAAAGCAGGGCGCAGATTTCGTTGGGTTGTCAATCGGCGACACGGTTTCGTTCGTGCCGTACTGGGATGACCGAACCGATGCCGTAAACGTGGTGCTGACAGGCTTGGCGGAGCCGCGGGACCCTGATTCCTACGAATGGAAGGCATCATCGCTGGAGCGAATGATCCGCGAACCGACGCTTCTCAGCGCGCTGCCGGTCGTCGTTACGGAATCAACGCTAGTTGACACGATAGGCACGCTTTTCGCCAAGGCGGACGCCTTGCATTACACGCGTTACCGGATGTATCCGGAGCGCATTCGCGCCGCCGATTCGGAAGCCGTCAGGCGGAGCATAGGCGGGCTGTCGTCTTCACTGGGCGGGTCTGTCCCCGGGTACCGCCAATCCACGGAACTTGACGGGATCCTTGCGACATATGACACGCGCATCCGATTCATTGAGGCGCCCATCGCCGTAATACTGTTGCTTGTCACGGCAATGGTGCTCTACGCCGTTATCTTCCTGGCAGGCCTTGTCACGGAACGACAGCGGGCAGACGCGGCGCTACTCCGAAGCAGGGGGGCGAGGACTCCCCAAGTGCTGCAGATCTATGCCGGCCAGGGCCTCTTGATAACCGGCTTTGCGGTTGCGGCGGGTCCATTTCTTGCTGCGGGCATTGTCGCAAGCATCGGTCTCCTGCCCGTTTTCGCATCCCTAGGAGACGGGGGTCTGCTGACAGTCGCAATCACTCCGGAAGCGTTTGGATTTGCCCTTATCGGCGGGTTGCTCGCCTTTGCCGTGCTGCTTGTTCCCACGCTGCGTCTGGCGAGGCGCAACTTGCTGGAAGAACGCCGCCTCGCTGTCCGGCCTGCGCAGAGCGGGTTCGTGCAGCGGTACTACCTCGACGTGGGGCTAGCCGGTGTTGCCATGCTTTTCCTCTGGCAGCTGGGACAGCAGGGGTCACTCGTTGCGGATTCCTTGTCCGGCCAGCAGGGCGCGGACCTGTTCCTCCTACTGATCCCGACGATGTTCCTGGCCGCCACCGGTCTATTGCTTCTACGAGTCCTGCCGCTGATCAGCGGCGTCGTTGCTCGGCTTGCCGCGCCCGTCGCTCCTACTTGGCTGGCGCTCGGACTATGGCAGGTGGGGCGCAACCCAATGTCTGCGACGCGTCTTGTCCTCCTGTTGGTGCTCGCGGCCGGTCTCGGGGCATTTGCGGCGAGTTTCGGGGGGACGCTTGAACGCAGCTACCGCGAGCGAGCGCGTTACGAGACCGGAGCGGACTTGCGCATCGTAAACGCGGACATCGCCCGCAGCGGCCCCAGCGAGGACATGCAAGCGCTTGTCGAGGCGCCGACAGGGGTATTGGGCGCCTCACAACTTTTGCGCGCAAACGGGGGATTTACGACCGGCTTTTCAACCGACCGATTCCAGCTGCTCGCCGTGGACCCTGACACGCTTGGAGACGTGGCATGGTGGCGCAATGATTTTGCGGACGATTCTGTGCCGGAGCTCCTGACCAAGCTGGAGGATGAACCGGAGACCCCGTGGGGGATACAGTTGCCGCCGGACGCGCGACGCTTCGGCTTGTGGGTGCGGTCGGCGGAAGGCGAGGATCCACTCTCGCAGCTCAGCGCCATCGTTGAGGACGACAACGGCCGGTACTTCACGATCTTCCTTGGGACGTTGCAGAGCGAAGAATGGACGTATCTTGAGGCGCCGCTGGAACCCACGAGACGATTTCGATTCAGACGTGCTGTTCCCACGTTGCAGCCCGCTCCGCCATTCAATCTGGTCTCTTTACAGGTGGTGCAGCGTTCCCGTTCCGAAGGCATGACGGCAGGCGCGTTCTTTGTGGACGAGATCACAACGCGTGGCTTGAGGGAGAATGCCCCCGTCACCTCAGTGCGGAGGTTTGGTTCAATAGATGATCTCGCCGTCATCGACGTCGGGCCGCTCACTCGCACGGACTCATTGCAGCGTATTGACGGCGCCGGACGCGCCGGAGAGCCGGCGCTGCTCTTCAGTTGGGGCGCGACACCGGCATTTGTGCAGCGGGGATTCTATGCGGGGCCGGACACGTATGAGCTGCCCATTCTGGTGAGCCCAGGCGTGCTGCGTGTGACGAATCAAGGCGTCGGGGACTCAATCGCTCTTGGCACGGGCAGCGCGCGCGTGCCGGCGCGAATAGCCGGGGTTGTGGACTTTTTCCCGACGCTCAATCCCACGGACGAAGCCGGCTTCATCATCATCGGCATTGAAGGCCTGCTCAGGCAGCAGAACCTCGTTGGCCAGGGCGGGGAAGTGCAAGCGAATGAGGTCTGGTATCGCCTTGATGAGGATATTGGGCTAGCCCAACGCGTCGAAACGCTTGCGGCAATTGGCGTGGCTACTGCATCCGGACGCCTGGTTGATCGGGATGAGCTCCTGGCCATGTCGAAGGCTGATCCTCTGGTAGCCGCCGGCTGGGGCGCGCTTCTGCTGGTTGCGTACGGGGCCGTGTTGTTCCTGGGAGGCACCTGCTTTGTCGCGCACTCGGTTCTCACTGTCGGCGAGCGTGGACGGCAGTTTGCGTTGCTGCGGACGCTGGGCTTACGCGGGCCGCAGATTCAAGCCGTTGTGTGGTTTGAGCACATGCTTGTGGTTGGAATCGGGATTGGGGCGGGCTATGTATTGGGACAGAGGACCGGCGCTCTGCTCATGCCTTTCCTGGACCGTACCCAAGACGGGGTCGCCGTGCTGCCCCCGTATGTAATAGAAACGAGTTTGCCGTCGATCGGCGCGGTGTACCTGCTGATGGCCGGCGTCTTTGTGGCTGCCACGCTATTCGTTGTGCGCATCTATAATGGGTTGTCCCTTGGTCAGACCCTGCGCATCGGGGAAGACTGAACGCAGTGGAGCAATCTATGACCAACCATATCGCGCCTGTGGATCTGCACATTGTCTGCCGTGATCTCTTCAAGATCTACAAGGCGCAGGACCTTGAGGTCGTCGCCCTGAGAGGTCTGGATTTTCAGGCGGCGGCCGGTGAGATTATCGCCATCGTTGGCGCCAGCGGCAGCGGAAAATCAACCCTGCTTAACATATTAGCGGGGTATGACGCTCCGTCCGCCGGGACCATTCGGGTCGGAGACCGGGATCTTCTCATCATGAGGGGACGCGCAGTGGAGTCATACAGACTGCGCGAAGTGGGATTCGTCTGGCAGCAGACGGGCCGAAATCTGGTTCCGTACCTGACTGCGCGGGAGAACATAGAGCTGCCGATGCTCCTGGCGGGCGCAGGTCGGGCGTTTCGTCGGTCTCGCGCGGAAGAGCTGCTTGAGGCCGTCGGGCTGGCAGCCCGCGCGTCGCATCACCCAGACGAGCTGTCCGGCGGCGAGCAACAGCGCGTGGCCATCGCCATCGCCCTTGCTAATCAGCCTCCACTCCTTCTTGCCGATGAGCCGACCGGCGAGCTCGATACGGAGACCGCCCACACGATCATGAACCTGTTCAAGTCGCTCAGAGACCGCTACGGCACGACAGTTGTCATCGTTAGCCACGATGCGGAGGTGTCACAGTTTGTCGACCGCGTCATCATTATTCGGGATGGCCGGGCAAGCGCGGAAATCGTGTCATTGCACCGATTCTGGCCGGAAAGCAGGGATGGCGCCTCCGAAACTCCACGGGAATACATCCTGGTGGACAGCATGGGCCGTCTCCAATTGCCTCGGGAGATGCTTGATCAGGTGCGCTTGCGGGAGCGGGCAGTCGTGACAATTGAGGACGATCGAGTCGTTGTGACGCCGTCAGACTCAAGCGCCCTGTCATGATGCAGCAGTACTCCAACAACCGTGATGGGCGAGAAGTGCTCACCGAAGCACGCGGCCTTGAGCGCGTGTTTACGCTGGGCGGACAGCAGCTGCACGCGCTGCGGGGCGTTGATATGCAGGCCATTGCGGGGGAGTTCATTGCCCTTATTGGGCGCTCCGGTTCAGGCAAGACGACATTGCTCAACATACTGGCCGGCCTTGATCAACCTACCTCTGGCGATGCCTACCTGGCCGGGCAACACCTGAATGAACTGTCTGAAGAGCGGCGCGCCGCCCTAAGGCGGGAGCACGTCGGCATTATCTTTCAGTCTTCATCGCTCCTGCCGTTGCTGACTGCGGCCGAGAACGTTGAACTGCCTTTACGTATTTCGGGATGGTCTCGCCGCGATCGTGAGGAGAGAGCGCGCGAGGTTATGGACAAGGTGGGACTACTGCATCGGATGAGACACCGGCCCTATGAACTGTCCGGCGGCGAGCAACAGCGTGTTGGGATAGCAAGGGCCATTGCGCCGCGTCCGTCCGTTCTTATGGCGGATGAGCCGACCGGCGAATTGGACTCGGTCTCCGCGCAGACGGTCTTTGGGCTCTTCAGGAGCCTCGTGGAGGAAGAAGGCGTGCTCATCATCGCTGCTACGCATGACCGGGCGATTATGTCGCGGGCGGACCGGGTTCTTGAGCTCAGGGACGGCGTCCTTGTCCGAGAGGATACGCAACTGCGCCCGCCGGTGATGAGTTAGGCGAAGGGCGCCTGGGAAGACGAACTGCGCGCATCCTGGTTGGTCGAAAGCCGCCTCTTCAGGATTGCGCGGCAGCGACCATCTCCGCGATCACGGGCAAATCCTCGGCGCGTCGATACGCGATCATCAGCTCGTCAACGCCAAACGACTCCATGCGCTGCAAGTGCGCGCGAAGGCTGTCGGCGTCGGTAAAGACAAGCTCCGCCGCAAGCTCCTCATAGGAGGCCGCGCCGGGTTCGCGCCCGCATAGCTGCTGCAGGTTGTAATTACGGCCAAAGTTGTTGACCCACCATTCGCGAACTTCGGCAGGCTCCACGAATCCAAGCGTCGTCGTCACTTCAAACGCGGGGTTCTTTGCGGCCTGTTTGGCGGCCTGCGCCGTCTCAAGCAGGCGAGGGTTGCTTGTGTAGAGGTGTACGCCGTCCGCAGTCTCTGTCGCGATGTCCAACCAATACTTGCTCATGGAGGCGATGGCGATGGATACGTGGTCCTGGATAGGCAGGACACGCTGCGAGACCTCCTTGAAATTGAAGGCGGTCCCCTCAAGGGTGACGGTCTCCCCCTTGAGCAGGGAGTGAATGATCCCGATTGCTTCCGTCACTGCTTCATCGGGACGGTCCGCGTCGATGCTTGCGATATAGGGTCGTGATCCGCGGCCCAACGAGAGGTCAACGCGGCCGCCTGACAGCTGATCGAGCGTTGCGGCCGCCTGCGCAATGACGGCTGGGTTTCTTTGATACGGCGCCATGACGCCTACGCCAATGCGAGGCCGCGTTGTGTGGACTACAGCCAACGCTGCCGTCGTCCACACCTCCCACTGGGAAAACGCTGCATCCGGTATCCAGATGCGATCAAAACCGAACGAATCGTAGGAGCGAATATAGTCCAGCAGCTCATTTACGGGAGTCCGAACCGCGAGCTCGACGCCGATGCGCATGGATGCACCTCTCGGTTGATTGCGTGTCCGCTAAGGCTGCCCTTGCTTGGGCAAGGCGTCAAGCGCAAGAGACTGCACGGCAGTGTGTCGCCGCGCGGCAAGCTATATTGGAGATGCAAGATCTACTGAAGTCGTCTGTCCGCCGCGCCATAGCGCATCGACATTCATGGAGGATACGTGTCTGAACTGGAACTACTTCTGGAAGAATTGGGGCAGAACGTTGTCTACATCGCAGTGTGGGGGACGTTTACTCTTGTGCTCATTGGGATCGCATGGATGGCGATTCCGCGCATCCTGCATAGATTCCTGGAGGCGCTCGATCAAGTCTTCCCCGGTGAGTTCGTTCTCCTGGACGAGAAGATCAGCCGCGTCACAGTTCTCATCATTGCCGCGGCCATTCTGGTTGGCGGGGCAGAGTTCGTCATCTCGGGCGCTCGCAGTGACTCCTCTATAACACGCGACATAGTCGCGTCCGGAGGCCGATGGATCGGCGAATGGCTGCTTGCGAATGGCCTCAAGGTGCTCCTTGTTGTGCTGGGCGGTTTGATCGCAGAGCGCTTCGCCATCCATGCGATTCCGCGCCTGGTTGAGGTGCAAATCCGATCTCGCCCGGATGCCGCCCAGAACGGTGAAATGCAAAAGAACATTGACACCCTCTCAGGCGTTCTGACTAGGGCAGCCAAGCTGACAATCATTGTGGTCACGGTGTTCCTGGTGATGGACCAGATTGGTATTGACCTGGCGCCTCTGCTGGTTGCCGCAGGGGCAGTCGCCATTGGGGTGGGCTTTGCCGTGCAGAACCTCATTCGTGATGTTCTCAGCGGAGCGTTCATCATCCTGGAGAATCAGTATCGAATCGGCGATGTCGTCAACATTGCGGGCATCGGAGGTCTTGTTGAGGACATCAACCTGCGGCGCACCGTTCTCCGTGACCTTGATTACAAGCAGCACTACATTCCGAACGGCCAGATAACCACGACGACGAACTACACCAAGGACAAGTCGCGCGTCAATATCAACATTGGCGTGGCGTACAAGACGGACCTGCAGCACGCTATCGATGTGCTCAATCGCGTCGGTCAGGAATTGGCCAACGACGAAGAGTGGGGTCCGATCATCCTGGAACCCATACAGGCGTTGCGCGTGGACAACTTTGGCGACTCGGCCATTGAGATCAAGGTTCTGGGAGAAGTGTTGCCCATACGGCAATGGGACGTCGCGGGACAGTATCGGATGCGAGTTAAGAGCGCCTTTGACGCCGAGGGGATAGAGATTCCGTTTCCGCATCGCACGCTATACATGGGCGACGCAGCTCCTGAGACACTCGCCCTGCGCGGCGTGATGATGGAGGCGCAACAGGCCACTCCTCGCACGCAGGACGCCGGCGCCAACGAACCGGACAAACAGCCCCCGCCTGACCCCAGGACGTAGCGGGACGCGCGATGACGCCAGGCCCTGCCAAGCCTCTTGCTGACGAATGGAAGACTGTTGCGCCGCAAATCGCGCAAGCCGACTGTGTGCTACTGGCCTGCGATTTCGACGGCACTCTAGCGCCAATAGCGTCACGCCCTGAGGATGCGCGAATCCTTCCGGAGTCAGCGTCAGTTCTTAACAGGCTGGCCGAACTACCATCGTGTTCAGTGGTTATTGTCAGCGGCCGAGCGTTGGCGGACGTGCGCGCGCTCGCCGGCATAGACGGGGTGATCTATTCCGGCAATCACGGCATGGAGATACAAGGGCCGGGAATTGATGTCATGGACGGCGCCGCGTCATCCCTTCGGCCCGTCCTGCAGCATCTCCGGCAGGAGCTGGCGGCCATTGTCGGTCGCTATGAGGGCGCCTTTGTGGAGGACAAATCGCTCAGCCTCAGCGTCCACTATCGCCTCGTGCCGGATCATCTCGATAGCGAATTCGAGACTGTGGTTCATGGGGCCTGCAAGGACCTGCTGACATCGGGCGAAGTGATCGTCGCTCGCGGCAAGAAGGTGCTGGACATTCGTCCTGCCGTCGCGTGGGACAAGGGAAAGGCGATGCGCTTTCTCCGTGAAACGGCAGATGAAATGGCAGGCGGCAGGGAACACCTTCCCATCTATGTCGGCGACGACACGACGGACGAGGATGCATTTCGGGAGGTCAACGCGGCGGGCGGCGTTTCCGTCTTTGTGGGGCCGCAAGATCGACCGACAGAAGCCGACTGGCGCCTGGACTCTCCAACTGATGTGGCGTGGTTTCTTCGCGTGGTCCTGGAGGCGCGGTCAAAGACGGATGCTCCCTAGGGGTGGGTATGATCCGATATGATTAGGGCGTGGGAACAACGGAAAGAAGATCAAAGGAATCGTAGGAAGCAACCATGATCGCATCGGACATAATGTCATCCCCCGTACGGTCGTTGCCGAGCAGCGCAACAGTGGTGGACGCCGCAAATAGCCTGATGGAGCACGGAATCAGCGCCCTCCCCATTCTCAATGAGAAGGATGAACTGGCCGGCATTGTGACTCACAGCGATTTTTCGCTCCAGCCGATACGTGATCCGGGGATGCACGGCACTTTGTTTGAGCTATTCGGCAGGATCGTCGTCAATGAGAGGAATATCGATCACCTTTCCAGCGACCTTTCAGGGATGCCAATCACTGCGATCATGGCCTCGCCCGTCACGACTATCACCGAGGGGACCGGCATTGAGGAAATAGTGCGGATCATGCACCAGCGTCGAATGAAGCGCCTGCCGGTCGTGCGGGGCAAGACAATGGTTGGCATCGTCACACGGCATGATTTCGTCCGGCTCGTTGCGAGCACGGACGCAAGGTGAGGCTCGCCGTCGCGTCCCCCCTCCAAGAACCTGGAACACTGAACGAGTTTCCTGGCGGGCATGACGCCAAACGGGAGGATAGATGGCGACGACATTGACCCGGGGTAAGTACGTTCTTGCGCGGGCAGACCTTGGCGGCGAAAGTCGAATCCTCACGGATGGCGCGGTGGCGCAACGCGATGGCGAGATATTGGACGTTGGGTCATATGACGCGCTGCGGGAGCAATTCCCGGAAGCCCAGACCGTTGGCAACGGCCGCCAGTTTCTGATTCCGGGGCTTGTAAACGCCCACCACCATGGCCGAGGGCTGTCCGGCCTGCTCCTCGGCCAACCGGACGGCGGGCTAGAGACGTGGATTAACCATTCATGGGGTCGCCGCTCGGTTGACCCATACAACATGATGGCGTTCACGTTGATGAACCTTATCCGATCCGGAACGACGACGGTCATGTTCAACCAGTCCGCCAGCGCGCGGCACATGGTATGGGACGAGGCGCAGGCGAATCTACGAGCGTTTGAGGACGCAGGAGTGCGAAAGGCCTTTTCGCTGGCGTTCAAGAACCAATGCTATCTGATCTACGGCAATGATGAGGATCTTATCGCGCGGCTGCCGGAGGATCTGGCGCGGGGCGTCCGGAGGATGATTGGCGGCTCCGCGCTGGCGACGGACGACTACATGGCTATGACCGCCGATCTGATTGGCGCGCACCCGGCGGACGCAACAACCATGACGCGCATCCTCTACAGCCCCCAGAGCTACCATTGGGCGGATGAAGAGACGCTGGGGAGCATCGCGGACGCGGCACGGTCAGCCGGAGTGGGCGTCCACACGCATGCCGTGGAGAGCTACTACCAGCGGCTGTACGCAGAGCGGCTCCATGGGCAGACGCCCATTCGGCGCCTGTATGAGATAGGTTTTCTCGGCCCCAAGGCGTCTCTTGCTCATGGCGTGTGGCTCACCGAGGACGATATTGCCCTGATGGTCGAGACCGGGACGAGCCTCAGCCACAACCCAAGCTCCAATCTACGGCTGCGCAGCGGCATCGCGCCTGTCCTGGAGATGCATCGGCGGGGCGTCCATGTCGCCCTCGGCACGGACAGCACGTCAATCAATGATGACGACGACCTATTTCAGGAGATGGCGCTGGCCCTGAGGCTGCACCGCCCGCCGGGGCTAGAGGTACCGTACCTTACGTCCCATCAGGCGCTCCACATGGCCACGCTCGGCGGGGCTTACGAGACAACCTTTGGGGAGGATGTTATCGGCTCGCTTGAGCCTGGCAAGCGCGCGGACATGGTTCTGCTGGACTGGGACCGAATCTCTTCCCCATACGTCGCCGAAAACCTGGATATCCTTGACGTGCTTGTTGCGCGTGCCCGAGCCGCAGACGTCCGAACCGTGATCGTCGAGGGACGCGTGATTTACGAGGACGGGGAATTCAAGACGATCAACGCGGACAACGTTATGCGCTCCATCCGCGAAGAGCTCAGCAGCCCCGAGCCGGAGGAACTGACATTTCGCCGCAGCCTCGCCGCGCAGCTTGAGCCGTACCTGCGCGACTACTATCGCGATTGGGCCGTTCCAACGCAGCCGATGTACAACTACCAGAGTCTGGGGTGATTTCCCAAGGGGGCGGCTCGCGTGCCGCCTCTACAGATTTCGGGGACTTTCGCGGCGAAATCGGATAGACGGGATGTGCGCTCGGCGGCATGGTGTTGGGGTGCAAGTCAGGCCGCCCATTGGGGGGCATGGGCCCCCGCCTTCGCGGGGGATTCGGGTGGAGAGAGATGACTGTCTCTGCTGACAAGGCCGTTGTCGCTAATGCTGAGATTCTGGCGGATGAGCGTTGGCAGGCCATTCAGGATAACGATCCGCAGTATGAGGACACGTTTGTGTTCGGGGTGCGGACTACCGGGGTGTATTGCCGCTCCACGTGCCGGGGCGCGCCTGTTCTGCGTAAGAACATCGAATTCTATGACGAGATTGCAGAGGCGCGGGCGGCCGGTTATCGGGCGTGCAAGCGGTGTCGGCCGGATGAGGGCGGGCCGCATTCTCGCGCTGTCAGTACTGTGGCGCGGGCGTGTGCGCTTATCGACGCAAATCCTGATTCACATCTGCCCGTGAGCGCGATTGCGAGGGCAATGAGTGTCACCGAGCATGCGCTGCGCCGGTCATTCGACATGATTCTTGGCATTACCCCTCGCCAGTACGCGGATGCGCGGCGGCTGCAACGACTGAAGACCGGCCTACAGAACGGCCAGGAAGTAACGTCGGCGCTCTATGACAGCGGCTATGGCTCTCCGAGTCGACTCTACGAGAAATCCGATACGCAGCTTGGCATGACGCCGGGCCAGTACAAGCGAGGCGGACGCGGCGCCGCGATCATATATGTAATCGTCGATAGCGATCTGGGGCGGCTGTTGGTGGCGGCGACGGACAAGGGCGTATGCAAGATCTCACTGGCGGACGACGATGAGTCGCTTGAAGCCGCGCTCGGTCGAGAGTTTCCGCAAGCAGAGCGGACGCGGGATTCAGGCTTGCTGCAAGAGTGGGCGGGCGTGGTGGCCAGTCTTGTCAACGGGACCACGCCACGGCCGAGTTGGCAGCTGCCACTGGATGTGCAGGGCACAGCATTCCAGCGTCGCGTCTGGGAGGCCCTTCGAGACATACCTCTTGGGGAGACCCGAACGTATGCGGACGTTGCTGATGCCATCGGTCAGCCAAAGGCAGTGAGGGCCGTCGCCAACGCTTGCGGAAAGAACCCGACGCCAGTTGTTGTTCCGTGTCACCGCGTTGTGCGGTCGGACGGGAGTCTGGGCGGGTATGCCCTGGGGCCCGCTTGCAAAGAGGCGCTGCTCAAGCGCGAAGGGGCAATTTGAGGGGATGTCGCAGCAGGCGCGGAGCGTTCCGATGCTGCGTCTAGCGTCTTTGTCCGCGCAGCTCGGGCAGCGCGAGCCTGAGCAACATCACGACGACGACACCGGTCGCGGCCAGACCCGCCACCGCAATTTGAGGTCCAACCTGTTCCGCCAGCCATCCCACAAATAGCATTCCTAGCGGGCTCGCCCCAATGCCTAGGGCGACGGCGCCCATCGCGCGGCCCCTCATCTCCGGCTCTACCGCTTGCATGGCGATTGTCGGCTGCATTGTGGCGAATCCGGCCATGCCGAATCCAGCTACAATAAGCAAGACCAAGGAGAGTGCATACCACGGCGAGAGGGCAAAGAGGATTAGCATAAAGAGCATGAATGCGGCACCCAGCGAGTAGATGCGCTGGGGGTTGCTGATTCGCTGAGAGGCGATGATGATTGCGCCGGCCAACGAGCCGACGCCGGCCCCGGCCGCCAGAACCCCGTAGAAAAAGGCATTCGCGCCCAGGATGTCCCGCCCGATCACCGGCACCATGGTCAGGAATGGAAATCCGAAGAAGTTTAGGCTAACGGTGATCGTAAGGGCGGCAAGCAGGACGCGGTTAGTCCTTATGACCCGGAGCGACTCTACCAACTGCATGAGGACGGCCGGACGATTTGCGACGATCGTGCTCGTGTTGGGGATGGTCAGCAGCAGAACGGCGGCGATGACAAATAGGACGAGCATTAGGGTGTAGGCGCCCGAGAAATCGATCAACTCAATGATCGTGCCGGCAAAAAGCGGCCCGATGATGCTGCTGCCTGTCAGCGCAACGACATCCATCGACACGGCGTTGACGAGCGCATCGCCCGAGAATATCTCCGAGAAATAGACCCGCCTGGCCGAAAAGTCCACGGCCCATGCTGAGCCCATGAGGAACGTGGCCAGGTAGGCGTGCCACGGGGCGACTTCTCCGAACAGGAGCAGCGCAAGCATTCCGGCAGTCACGCTGAGGTTGACGCCCTGAATGGAGACCATGACGTACTTGCGGGAGAATCGATCGGCTATGCTGCCGGCGGCCAGCCCCAGGAGAAACATGGGCGCCATCCTGAAGACCCCGACAAGCGCCACCTGTGACGGCGAGTCCGTAAGCTCAAGGACAAGCCACGAGAGGATGGCCATCTCCATCATCCGGTTGACGTACCAGATCCAACCGGCGAACCAGAGACGCCGAAACGCAGGGTTGTTCAGCGCGCGAAACGTGCGTAAACGAGTGGCCCGCACAGGCTCACGATCACGCGAAACGCCGGACGGCGCGCGAGTCATCTATTGGCCAAGCGCAAGCTAAAAAGGCAGGAGAATGGGGAACTAAATTGGATCGGCCTGGCGATCCCTACGTGGCGCAATTCGTCGTTGAAAGGAACTCTCCAAGCTCCGTATTGAATTGGTCAGGCCGCGCGGCATGCATCCCGTGACCTACGTCCTCCCAGAGCCGAAACTTCAGGTCAGGCGTTGCGATGGAGCGATAGTATTCAAGCTCCTCGGGCATCATGTACCCGCCGGCCTTGATGTCTGCCACCAGAACCTGCGTCGGCACGGCAATGCGCCGCATGTGGTCCTCGCACCGAAACGCCCAGCTGCGGTTGTCGGTCAGGAGACGGGTCACCGCGTGGGGAGAGAAATGGTGATGGCGGTAGACGAGATCGTCGGCCTCCTGCTGCGACATGCCCTGCGCCGCGGCCTCGGCTCGAATGTCCGCTTCCGGCCTGTTGTGCCGGGCCAGGGCCTGCGGCAGGCTCGTCACGTGAGTATTGACCATCTTCCAGTAAACGGGGTCCTCAAGGAACGCGCAGCAGATCTTGTCTGCATAGTCGGAGGCCATGATCGTGCCGATGTTGCCGCCCCAGGAGTGGCCGACGTAGGCCGGCTTATCCAGTCCGAGGACATCGATCAAGCTCACGACGTCGGTCGCAAAATCGCGCAGCATGTAGCCGGTGACGGGTTTGTCCGTCTGACCATGGCCGCGGTTGTCCGGAGCGATGATGTGATATCGATCCTGAAACGCCTCTGCGACGGAGGTCCAGGCTACACCCAGTCCAGTCCATCCGTGGATCAGCAAGAGATCCGGATTTGCGGAGTCTCCCCATTCGAGGTAGTGCATTCGAAGACCCTGAACGTCGGCAAATTTGCTCTCTGGCATCACGCCTCCTGATCCTTCGACGTAGCGACTTCGCCGCGATTTTTTAGCTTGAACTTTCCGTAAAGTGTAGCACGCGAGGATGCGCCGATCCCAACGCCTCAGACACAAATCCGCGGCGCGGAGCCGCCGGTCAAGGCCGTCGTCCGTGATGGGGTCGCCCGGCCGGGCGAGAACTGGATTGGTTGACCCACTACGCCGCGTACAGCTATCCTTAACCAACGTCGCGAGACGGATTTTGGGGGCGCCCGCGTTAGGCGAGCGCATTCTTTACCTAGGTAGGGGGCCAGCCGATGCAACAGTTGGGCCGCCTTGTGGTTGTCTCAAATCGCCTGCCCAGCGATGCATTGTTGCAACCTGAGCAGGAGCAGCGCGCGCAACCAGTGGGCGGACTTGTGTCAGCCGTTCGCGTTGCTCTGGAAAAGCGAGGCGGACTCTGGTTTGGGTGGAGCGGAAGTACAACCGAGCGGCGACTGGCCGCGGAGCCGACCGTTCTTCGCAGCGGCTCAATTGATGTCGGCTCGCTGAATCTCACTGCGGACGAAGTCAACCTCTTTTATTCCGTTTTTTCAAATCGCACGTTGTGGCCGCTGCTGCACGCATTTCCAAACTTCGTGCGGCTAAGGCATGACGCCTATCGAGGATACAGGCGGGTCAATCACCGCTTTGCGGAGGGCCTGTACCCCATGCTGAGAGAAGATGACGTCCTGTGGATCCAGGACTACCACTTGATCCCACTCGGGTCAGAGCTGCGGCAAATGGGGTGGAAGGGCAAGATTGGGTTCTTCCTGCATACGCCGTTCCCTGCCGCTGAGGTCTTTAGCATCTTGCCGTGGGCGCGGCAGCTGCTGGAGGAAATGCTGGCCTATGATCTCGTCGGGTTTCACACAAGCCGGTATGCCCATAACTTCCTTGATACCCTCACGTTTGAGCTTGGCGGACAGGTGATGGAGGGCAACGTCTTTCAGCTGGGAGATCAGACTGTGCGCGCGGGCGTCTTCCCCATAGGCACGGAGCCGGAGCAATTCCAACAGTGGGCGAGAGAGACGGAGGAGAACCAGGGCTTGAGTTTCCTGCAGCGCCTCCTACCGCGTCAGCCGGTCGCGCGGAAGAAGGTCCTGCTGGGCGTTGACAGGCTCGATTATTCAAAGGGGATACCCCAGAGGCTGCGGACATTTGAGGCTCTGCTTGATCGGTATCCTGCCGTTCGCGGCAATGTAACAATGATCCAGATCTCCGCGCCGTCGCGCAGCCGCATCCCGGAATACGTCCAGGAAAGAGAGACTGTGGACCAGCTTGTCGGGCGCATAAACGGCCGCTTTGCGGAGGCTGATTGGGCGCCGCTTCACTATCTCTATCGCTCATACAGCCAGGAGGAGCTCGCGCGATTTTTCCGCGAGGCGGACGTGTGTCTGGTCACCCCTCTGCGAGATGGCATGAATCTGATCGCCAAGGAATTCGTGGCCTCACAGGGGCCTGACCCGGGAGTGCTGGTCCTTTCCAAGTTCTGCGGAGCCTCCGACACCATGCAGGATGCCCTCATCGTGAATCCATACGATATTGAGGGCACGGCGGACGTGCTGCACACGGCGCTGTCAATGCCGGAACGAGAGCGGATACAGCGCTGGCAGGCCCTGTACGCGGACGTGAAGTTGAATACGGCGCAGGTGTGGGCTGACAGCTTTATCGCCGACCTTACTAGCGCGGATATGCCCGGACAGGGCGGCCCGGCGGATACGGACGCGGTCCAATTCCCGCAGACCTCCGATTAGCCGGACGCGCCCGGTTCGTTTCTAATGAGAATTCTGATCGTCTCCGATATCCACTCCAACATCGTTGCCTTTGATGCCGTGTTAGAGGATGCGCGGGCGCATCGCCCCGTCGACACAATTTGGTCTCTTGGCGATATGGTTGGCTATGGACCGCGTCCTAATGAGTGCCTTGACAGGCTCCGCGAATATCCGCTGGTTGTCGTTGCGGGAAATCATGATCTTGGAGCAACGGGCGGCACGTCGCTCGCGGTCTTCAATGGGGATGCCGCCACGGCGTGCGAGTGGAACGGGAACCGGTTGACCGACGCCAATAGGGAGTATCTGAAGTCGCTGCCGAGCGTCGTCGTCGAAGGACAATTCACGATAGTGCATGCCTCACTGCGGGATCCTGTCTGGGAGTACCTCGTCCATGAGGAAGCGGCCCGCGGGTCATTCAATCTCCTGACGACGCGCAATCTGCTCGTTGGGCACTCCCACCTGCCGCTGATGTTCCGTGAGGAATCCGACTCTCCGCGCGGCGCGCCGGCCATTCTCAACGTTGGACAAGCGACCCACGGGAATGTTCTTGATGTCTCCGGTGCTGGGCGCCTGATTGCCAACCCTGGAAGCGTCGGACAGCCGCGTGATGGCGATCCCCGCGCCGCGTACGCAATTCTTGACGACGAAGCCGAAACGCTGACGCATTACCGCGTGGCATATGATGTTGCCGCCGTGCAGAGGGACATGACTGAGTTCGGTCTCCCGCCGCGCCTCGCCAGACGGTTGGCTTACGGTCTCTAACGCAGAACATGTCACCTATACGCCGCACAGCCATCAATCTCCGCACGTCAGGCGGCCTTACGCTTGAAGGGATCGTGGGCGGACCCGCGGGCGAGAGTCGATTGGGTCTGCCTGATGGCGACCTCCCGGGGGTACTCTTTTGCGCGCCTGAACCGCACCTAGGTGGGACAATGCAGAGCCCGGTTGTCGAGGAGCTTGTCAGGGAAATAGCCGAGCGCGGCCTGATGACATTTCAGTTCAACTTTCGAGGCGTTGGAGGCTCTGAGGGCGAGGTCTCACTGGGGCACGGTCAGGTGGAAGACGCGAGTGACGCGTTGGACGTCATGCGCGATTGGCCGGGAGTGGATGCGGGCCGACTCGCAGTAGTCGGCTATTCCTACGGCGCTGGCGTGGCCATAAGAATGGCGCTGGAGAATGGCGAGGGTCTGAAGGCAGTGGTCGCCGTCTCGCCCGCGCTGGACATTCCCATTCTCGGGATTGCGGACGTTGAAGGCCTTGGCGAATTCGTCGCTCCCACGCTGTTTCTTATCGGCGAGAATGACGGCCTGACAGGTCCGGCCCGTCTTTCACAGTGGGTCGAGGACCAGGGGAACGCCGCTCTGACCTGCGAGGTACTGGAGGGAGCGGATCGCTCCTGGCAGGACCGTCGGCCGGAGCTTGCGGGCCGCGCGGCAACATTTCTCGCCGAAACCCTCTCGGCCTAGTGATGACGCCTGGTCATTGCCGTGTGGCCTCCGCCAGAGAAGGCAGCACTCATATTTGACACGACATGCCGCCAATTCTAGGATTCCCTTTTGGGTCTAAGCGCGCGAGCAACTACAACGTTCCTACCGGGGAGGAGAATCTACATGGGCACATACGTCTTGCTGAGCACACTTACGGACGAGGGTCGCAAGACCGTAAGACATCGTCCTGAGCGGATACAAGAGGTCAACCGGGAGATTGAGGCGTGGGGCGCACATGTCACCGCCCAGTACGCGGTCCTCGGCAATTACGATTTTGTGAATATCGTCGAGGCCCCCGATAACGAAACGATAGCACGCGTATCCCTTGAGCTGGGCGCGCGCGGCACAATCCAGATCGTATCTCTCCCCGCATTCCCCATCGAACAGTTCATAGCCCAGCTGGCGCGCTCCCGCGACTCCTGATAGACAGCCTGTCACGAAGAAGGGTCGACTCCCGCGCCCGTCTGAGAACCAGGGCCTCGGCCTGGCAACACTAGACGGAAACGTCCCTGATATAGGACTCGTATTCGGACAGGCTCTTTGGCGTAAAGCCAAATGTGGACTGGACGGAGTCGAGGTTCGTTGTATTGTCCGTGCGCAACTGGCTGAGCTCGGCGTTGGTGATGGGCGGATTGCGCAATAAGCGGCCCAGCACTGCGGCGCCGGCCCGGAGCGCAAAACGGGGCATTGGCGCCCTGACGACCCGCCGGATACCCAATTCATCGGCAAATACGCCGGCCAGCTCCCTAAAGCTGACATGCTCCGGCCCGCCTACCTCATAGGTCATGCCGGCCCGCTCAGGAGACCACAGGCACAAGATAAGGATTGCTGCGAGATCGCTGATGTAGATGGGCTGGAAGAGCGTCCGCCCCCTCTCCGGCAACGGCAAGACGGGCAGGGGGCCCGTTCGCAGGAGTCCAACCATCCGCCTGGAGACGGCGTCGGATACGCCGAGAACGAGCGAAGGCTTGACGATTGTCCAGTCCAGCTTGCTGCGGTATATGGCCTGTTCCGCAAGCCAGCGCGATCGACCATAGGGCAACAAGGGATCGTCGGACGCTCCCAGAATGCCCAGGTAAACCAGACGACGCACTCCCGCGTCCTTCATGGCGTCGACCAGTGTCTGCGTCGCGCCGATATTCGTGTCCGAGAACGATCGGCCTTCAGTTTCCCGGATGATGCCGACGGCGTGAATAACAGCGTCGACATCGGTGAGGGCCTCGCGTACGGACGGCCAGTCGCGCGCGTCGCCATCTACGACTTCAATGGAGTTCCGCAGCACCGCCTCGCCGCGCTCCGCTCTCTCCTTAACCGCAGCGAGCTCCTCATCAGAGACAGCCCCAACCTCGTGGAGTCGTTCTGTGGCCTCAATGGCGACTTCGAGCGTTCGGTGCGCGTCGGAGAAAACGCGGTTTGGGGAGCGCGAAAGGACGCGTATGGAAGTGTCGCCGTTGGCTGCCAGCGTGGCCACGACGTGCCTTCCTACGAAACCGGAGCCGCCCAACGCAAGAACTCGCATAATCACCCCATCCCGGCGTCTACTCAATGGATGTCAACGCCATTGCCTGGCGCGCCCAATCAATAGGCCAGCAGCCCCGATGCCGCGATTGGCGCTCCCCCTCCATCATTTCACCGAGCCCGACAGCTACCCTTCCCCGTCAGCGAGTCGGCTAGCAGGCGTCTTCACTAGCACGTTGTATCAGCTTGCGCCGCCCCGACGGCGGGTGCTACTCTCGCGGCGTATCTTGGCTGCCCTGATTCGCGTGCTTTCGTTGAATGCGCAGGCTTCAGGCTGGCCAATGGGTGTATTCCGGGGAGGGAGAAGAAATGCCGGACTATGAGAACATTCTATATGAGAAGCAGCGTCGGGGCGTCCTGATTACTCTCAATCGCCCTGAGCGCCTGAACGCCATCAGCCCTGATTTGGAGCGGGAGCTTCACGAGGCGCTGGATGAGGCGGAAGCGGACCCGGAGGTTCGCGCGATTGTACTGACGGGAGCGGGCAGGGCGTTCTCTTCCGGATACGATATTTCAGGCGAGACGGAGTTTGAGTGGCCGTACGCGCTGCCCAAGAACACGAGTGTCGCCGCCCACCTCGATCATTGGCGGACGTCAGACCGCAGCAACATGCGCAAGTTCCTTCATTTGTGGGAACTGACAAAGCCCGTCATAGCCGCTGTCAACGGCTGGTGCATGGGCGGGGGCTCCTGGTACGCCAATGTGAGCCATATCACGTTGGCCGCCGATGATGCCGTCTTTGCTCAGCCTGAAGTGCGGCACATGGACAACACCAGCTTTTTCTGGGTCCTGAACGCCGGCTATAAGAACGCCCTCCGCTACAGTCTCACTGGAGATCACATTGATGCGCAGGAGGCGCTGCGTATTGGCATCGTCAACACCGTCGTTCCCGCGGACACGCTGTTGGATGAGGCCTTCAAGATCGTTGAGCGGATCGCCCTCGTCTCCCCTGAGACGGTCAAGATCAACCTGTACGTCGCAACCATGGGCTTGGAAATGATGGGGCTGCACAATGCCCTGAACCTGAACGCGGAACTCTCTGCGCATGCGCACGCGTCTGTGAGCGAGGAAGGACGGCGTCCGTTTACGGATGCGCAGGAAAAGGGCGGCCTGCGAGGTTATCTTGAGGCGCGCGACGGCCCATTCCAACCGGAGCCGTTCGGTCCTCGCTCGCGCCCGCGGCAAGCGTCCTGATTGAGACTCCATAGAGAAGCCGGCCAAGGAGAGTGGATGGCGAATTACGAACAAGTCCTGTATGAAAAGCAGCGCAACGGCGTGCTGATTACGTTGAATCGCCCCGAGGCGCTGAATGCGATCAGCCCGCAGATGGAAAACGAGATGCACGCCGCGTTTGATGAGGCGGAGGCGGATCCGGAGGTTCGCGCCATCGTTTTGACCGGGGCGGGCAGGGCATTCTCCGCCGGATACGACCTCGGCGCGCCCGATGCCCCAATGCGCGAATTCGTGTGGCCGTATGGCGTCGCGCCCGGGCAGAGCGCAGCAAACTTGCTGGATCAGTGGCGCACGAATGACGGCGACGGCATTCGCAAACTGCTCCACATGTGGGAGCTTACAAAGCCTGTCATTGGCGCAATCAACGGGTGGTGCATGGGGGGCGCGTCCTGGTACGCGACTGCAACGCACATGACGATCGCATCGGAAAATGCTGTCTTTGGGCAGCCGGAGGTTCGGCATATCTCGAACACCAGCTTCTTCTGGGTGCTGTCCGCCGGTTACAAGAACGCCTTGCGATACAGCCTCACGGGTGACCACATCGACGCCGAGGAGGCTTTGCGGATTGGCATCGTTAACAAGATTGTGCCGCACGATGACCTGCTTGAAGAGTCGTTCAAGATTGTCGAGCGTATCGCGCTGGTATCGCCGGAGACGGTCAAGATCAACCTGTATGTCGCGACAATGGGCCTTGAAATGATGGGCCTCGCCAACGCGCTCAAGCTGAACGGAGAGCTTTCCGCGCTGGCGCACTCATCGAGCCGCGAGGACTATCGCAAGGCGATGTTCGATGGACTTGAGCAGGGCGGCCTGCGCTCATTCCTGACCATACGCGACGGCCCATTCCAGCCGGAGCCGTTCGGCCCGAGGTCACGCGTACGGGAATCCTGAGACAATAAAGCGTCTGAATTGAGAGTTCGAAATAGGAAGCAGCAACGGAGGAGGACACCATGGGAGATTACGAGAACCTTCTGTATGACAAGCAGCGGAAGGGCGTACTGATCACGTTGAATCGCCCTGAGGCGCTGAATGCGCTCAGTCGCGATCTTGAGGATGAGCTTCACGTCGCGCTTGATGAGGCGGAGGCCGATCTTGAGATTCGGTACATCATCCTTACGGGCGCGGGCCGCGCGTTTTCGGCGGGCTACGATATCGCGGGCGGCCGCGCGCCGACGGTGTGGCCGTATGGCCTGCCGGAGGGGTCCAACATTGCGGAGATGCTGGACGGCTGGCGCGAGCGGGACAAGCCGACCAAGTTCCTGCACCTGTGGGAGCTCACCAAGCCCGTCATCGCCGCAGTCAATGGCTGGTGCATGGGCGGCGGTTCCTGGTACGCGCTGTTTTCCCATATGACGTACGCTTCGGAGAATGCCGTGTTCTCGCAGCCTGAGGTGCGGATGATTTCCAACACCAGCTTCATTTGGACGCTGAATGCAGGCTACAAGAACGCGCTTCGCTACAGCCTCACCGGCGATCACATTGACGCGCAGGAGGCCCTGCGCATTGGCATCGTCAACCAGGTGATCCCGCAGGACGACCTAGTTGAAGAATGCTTCAAGATCGGTGAGCGGATTGCTTTGGTCTCGCCGGAGACAGTGAAGATCAACCTGTACGTCGCGACCATGGGCCTTGAGATGATGGGCCTTCGCAACGCGCTGATCCTGAACGGCGAGCTCTCCGCGTTCGCGCACGCCTCGAAGCGTGAGGACGTTATGCGTCCCCTGGATGAGGCTCGCGAGTCCGGCGGTATGCGCGGGTTCCTGACTGTACGCGACGGCCCGTTCCAGCCTGAGCCCTTTGGGCCGCGCTCAGCTGCGGCAAGGCAGGGCTAACACCCCGCCAAAACGAGGCAGCCAACAGGGGCGGGGTTAACCCCGCCCCTGTTCTTATTGGCGCCGCCAACCGGAGATTGCCATGAATCTTTCAATTGACCCCGGAACCACCGCGCTGGTGATGGTCGATATGCAGAACGACTTCTGTCACCCGCATGGCTTCTATGCGCAAGCCGCGGATCGCGTCGCGCCGCTCGGCCTTGAGCCGCAGCTCGTGACGGACGGCATTCCGCCCATGTCGGCCCTTTTAGACGCTGCCCGGGCCGCTGGCCTGTTCATCGCTCACACCCGTATCGAACGTGATGATTCTCCGGACGCCGTTCACCTGATTCATCGGGTTGTTGCGCAAACGTTTGGCGCTGTGGCGGATGCGCCGGGCGGGCCCGCGCTTATGCCGGGGTCGTGGGGCGCCGCAATCCATGACGACCTTGCGCCGGCGGCCGGGGAGTACGTCGTCGTCAAGAGGAGCTTCTCCGCGTTCTATGGCACGGACCTGGAAACCGCGTTGCGCCGCCGAGGCATCCGCACGGTCATTCTTGCGGGCACGATCACCTACGCCTGCGTCCTCCACACGGCATTTGACGCCAACGTGCGGGACTTTGATGTCGTTGTCGCGTCGGACGCCTCTGCGTCATGGGCGCCGGATCTGCAGGCCCCGACTCTCCGAATTGTGGACCTCATCCTGGGAGGCACGGCGCCAACAGGCGAGATCATTGAGGCCTTGGCGCTCGCTGAACGCGCAAGCGCCGGCGGCGCACCCTGACGAAGCAAACGCGCGTCGTGCGAGGTTTGGTACTATCGGAGAGAATATCCCTGACAGAAAGCGAGCTGACTAATGGGCACATATGAAACGGTTTTGTATGAGAAACAGCGCGGGGGCGTGTTGATAACCCTGAATCGCCCGGAGACGCTGAACGCCATCAGCCGCCAGTTGGAACATGACGTCTCCAAGGCGCTGACCGAAGCTGAGAACGATCCAGAGATCCGAGCCATTGTCTTGACGGGGGCGGGCCGGGCTTTCTCATCCGGCTATGACATGGGCGGGGGTCGCCCGGAAACCGTGTGGCCGTACGGATTGCCGGAGGGATGGAACGTCGCGCAGATGCTCGACGACTGGCGGGATCGGTCGCGCGGCGAGACTGCCAAACTGCTGCAGATATGGGAGCTAACAAAGCCGGTCATCGCAGCCGTGAACGGATGGTGCATGGGCGGCGGGTCGTGGTATGCGCTGACTTCCCACATGACGTATGCCTCCGAAGAGGCGGTCTTCGCCCAGCCGGAAATTCGCATGATCTCCAACACGAATTTCTTTTGGACGCTGAACGCAGGCTACAAGCACGCCCTCCGGTATGGCCTGACCGGTGACCACATCGACGCACAAGAGGCCCTGCGCATCGGCATCGTCAACGAAGTTGTGCCCGGCGACGACCTGCTGGAGCACTGCTTCCGAATCGTGGAGCGCATCGCTTTGGTCTCGCCGGAGACGGTCAAGATCAATCTTTATGTGGCGACGATGGGGTTGGAGATGATGGGCCTGCGAAACGCGCTCGTCCTGAATGATGAACTTTCCGCCCACGTCCAGAGCTCGCAGCGAGAAGAATTCAAGCGCGAGATGATGGAGGCGCAGAAGGAAGGCGGCCTGCGCAGCTTCTTGCAAGTCCGCGACACGCCGTTCCAGCCTGAGCCGTTCGGCCCGCGCTCACGCCCGAGGGAGGGCTAGCGCCGTAAGGCTTCCGTATACTTCTTCTGCAAGGTCGCGATCCGGCAGTCCGTGAGCGGGGGTAGCTCAGTGGTAGAGCTCCTGCCTTCCAAGCAGGTTGTCGCGGGTTCAATCCCCGTCCCCCGCTCCAATGGCGCTGCCTAAATCGCCGCCGGCGCTGGATCCGTAAGGCGTTGCCGATTCCCGCCTGGATGGCGCCCCTCGCGTTAGTATTCGTCATTCCGGCGAAAGCCGAATTCCACTTTGTTGTCGGCGCACTAGCCGCTATTCGCGCCCAACCTGATGCCCGTGTCAACCACGGCAACGACAGGTGGGCGGAACACCGCGGCCCTCCTTGGGCTGTCCGCTTATTCGACTGTCACGGACTTGGCCAGGTTGCGGGGTTGGTCTATGTCTGCGCCGCGCAGAAGGCCGATTTCGTAGGCCAACATCTGCATGGGGATTGTCGCTGCTATTGGCTGGAGAAGGGGCGGGCAGGGGGGGATGTAGAGGGCCTCGTCAACTTCATTTGCCAGTTCGGCATCCCCGTCCGTGAGCAGGCCGATGACGCGCCCGGAGCGGGCTTTGATCTCTGCGATGTTGACCGCCATTTTCTCCCGCAACGCCCCGTCGCAAGCAAGCGCAATGACCGGCATGTTTTGATCAATAAGGGCAATCGGTCCGTGCTTCATTTCGCCGCCGGCGCTGCCTTCCGCATGGACGTAAGCAACTTCCTTCAGCTTGAGCGCGGCCTCGAGTGCGATGGGATACAACTGGCCGCGTCCAAGGAAGAGAGCGTTCGAGCTGTCGTGGAGTCGCTCAGCGACGGCGCGAACGGCGTCATGCCGTTCCAGGGTCTCGCTGACGATTCCGGGCAGGCGGGCCAGGTCAAGCAACCGGTTCCTCACGTCATCCGGGGAGAGTTCTTTTCGGGCTGCCGCCGCGTCAAGCGCCAGCAGGTACAGGCACATGATGGCCGACGTGAAACTCTTGGTTGCGGCCACGCCCACCTCAAGCCCGGAGCGCATGTCCATTGTAACGTCCGCAATGCGCGCCGCCTCGCTATCGAGGGCGTTGGTGATGGCGATTCGTCCGGAGCCGTTTCGCCCTGCAAGCTCCATCGCTGCGAGTGTATCCAGCGTCTCTCCCGACTGCGTGATGGCGATGACAAGATCTCGCGGTCCGAGGCGCGCGTCTCGATAACGGAGCTCGGACGCAATCTCGGCGACCACGGTCAACCCCGTCAGCGACTCAAAGAAACGCTGGCCGATAAGCGCAGCGTAATAGCTCGACCCGCAGCCGGTGAAGATAACGCGCCGGGCCGCGGCAAGCTTGTCCGTCAAGGCGTCTTCATAGTCAGGGTGGAGCAGACCGGATTCCAGGTCGACGCGTCCGCGCAGCGCATCCGTCAGGGCTTGCGGCTGCTCCATGATTTCCTTTTGCATGAAGTGTTTGTACATGCCCTTGGCGGCGCGGACGGGGTCTCGCGTGACCTCGATCGGCTGTCGCTCGACGGGATCGCCGTCCACGGTGGAGACTCGTACAGCGTCGGGCGTAAGCACGGCGACCTCTCCGTTGTTAAGCGGCAGAGCCTTGTTGGTCAGCGGCACGATGGCCGGTAGATCGCTCGCCGCGTACGTCTCGCCCTCGCCGATGCCGATCACCAGTCCACCTGCGTTGCCAGTCCGCACGGCAACAATCGTCTCAGGCTGCTGGGCGCAGGCGACAAGATAGACGAGCGCTCCGGCCATCTCTGGGAGAACGGAATTCACGGCGCCCTCCAGGTCCATGCCGCGATCCAACGCCTCTTCAATCAGGTGCGGCAACACCTCGGCGTCGGTCTGCGATGTGAAGGTGTGCCCGCGCGCCGAGAGTTCTGCGGCAAGAGAGACGTAGTTTTCTATGATGCCGTTCTGAACGACTGATACGCGTCCCGTGCAGTCCCTGTGTGGATGCGCGTTGGAGAGAGACGGCGCGCCGTGTGTTGCCCATCGCGTGTGGCCAAGGCCAAGCGTGCCGCCTATAAAGGCGCCCTCAAGGCCTGCGCGCAAAGCGTCCAGCTTACCCACGGCCTTGTTCGTCTCAAAGATGCCGGAAGGCCCGAGGACGGCGATGCCGGCACTGTCATAGCCCCGGTATTCGATTCGTGAAAGGCCGTCAAGAATGATCGGCATCGCCTGGCGATGCCCTGTGTATCCTACAATTCCGCACATCTCTTAGGCCCTCCCCGGGCTCCAGCAGCAATGCCCGTATGTCGGGCGCAGCACTGCCAGTCTATGATAAACGCCGGGGTGGCTATGCCTGAGTGGTCTCCTGTCTTGTTCGGCGTCATTCAGGGGATCACGGAGTGGATCCCCCTGAGTTCCGAGGGTGTGGTTGCCCTTGCGGCCGCATGGATTGATGGCGTGTCCATGTCTGATGCAATCGCGATTGCACTGTGGCTGCATGCGGGCACCGCTGTTTCCGCCGCCATCGCCCTGCGAAGCGACATAGTCGCGCTCGCCCGCGAAACGGCAGCCGCGCCCCGGCGTATTTCGCGTCCGGTTGCCTTCCTGATTGTCGGCACGCTTGTGACGGCAATCATTGGGGTCCCGCTATACCTGTATATCGGCGAGGCGGCGGACAGCCTTGGCAGCGCCGCCATGATTATCGTGGGCGTGGGCATGATCATGACCGGAACTTTCGTCGCCCCCAAGGCTTTGGAGGGACGGCGGGGCAGGGACGACATGCGCGTGACGGATGCCGTGCTGGCCGGGGCGGCGCAAGGTATTGCGGTCATACCCGGCGTCAGCCGCACGGCGGTGACCGTTGCCATGTTGTTGGCCCGGGGGTCCGCTCACAAGGAAGCAGTGATTCTCAGCGTGCTCATGGGCATTCCCGCTAGCCTTGGAGCGGGGCTGCTCGCGGCTTTCAGCTCAGACATGGCGCTGAGTGCGCCCGCCCTGCTCGGATCGATGACTGCGGCCGTTGTCGGAATGGCCGCAATTCGAGGCATTCTCGCATGGGCAAGCCGTGTTCGACTTGCGCCCTTTGTGACAGCAGCAGGCGTACTGGTGGTGGCCGGCGCACTGCTGGGGCTACTGACTCGAGGGTCCTAGGTCTCCCTCGCCGGGACGCCCGCGACCCTTGCGCCCGGCGCGACGTTTCGAGTAACGACGGCGCCTGCGCCTGTGTAAGCCCGCTCCCCGATCGTGACTGGCGCCACCATCAAAGTGCCGCTGCCAATAAAGGTCTCGCTGCCGATAGTCGTGCGGTGCTTGGAGGTTCCATCAAAGTTGCAGGTGACTGCCCCCGCGCCGATATTCACTCCCTCGCCCACGTCCGAGTCGCCCACGTAGCCAAAGTGCCCCATGGCGGTTCCGCGGCCCAGACGACTTGCCTTGACCTCGGCGAAACTGCCTATGTGAACGTCTTGGCCAAGATGCGTTCCCGGGCGCAGGCGGTCGTATGGCCCGACGGTGACGCCGGCGTCCAGAGTGACGCTCTCGAGCGACGAAGATCGAATGACGCAACCGTCGGCGATTTCCGAGTCAACGATGTGCGCATCGGGACCAATTTCGCATGCCTCACCAATTGCTGTTCGTCCATAGATGTGCGTATTTGGACGAATGACGGAGTCCGGCTGGATCGAGGCAGTTGCATCGATGTATGTCGAGTCGGGATCCTGAATTGTGACGCCGGACAACATGAGGCCCTCGAGAGTCCGTCGCCGAACGATGCCTTCCGCCAGCGCAAGGTCGACGAGCGTGTTGATTCCGAGCGCCTCGCTCTGGCTGCCGACTTCGATTGTCTGGACCGGCAGGCCGTCACCATTCGCGATGCTGACGAGCTCGGTTAAATAGTACTCGCCGTTGGTCTGCCTGGTAAGGCGAGGCAAGGCCGTGCGCAACCAGTCTGCGCTAAGTGCGTAGGCGCCTACGTTGCCCTCCGCAAATGTGGCGTCATAGGCAGGATCGCTCGCCTCGATGATTGCCATGATGTCCCCTGTGTCGGACCGTGCGACACCCCCGGCGTCGGAAGAATGAGCAACGGAGGCAGTGAGGAGGGTAATAGCCGCGCCGGACTGTGATTCATGAGCCTCGCGGAGCCGTCGCAACGTATCGGCCTCGATGAGTGGAGCGTCGGCGTTCAGAACGAGGATGTATGACGCATCAGCGGCTGCATGCGGCATGAATGCGCGCAATGCCCCGCCCGTACCGTCGGGAGAGTCCTGAGCGACAAAGCGATGCCCGTCGCCGCCGAGCGCGTCCGGCAGGGCGGACGACGCATCACGGACGATCGTGGGCGCGACGAAACCGGCCTCGGCTAAGGCGTCAATTGCGTAGAGAATCATTGCCTTCCCAGCAATTGGGTGCAGCGCCTTTGGCAGGCTGGTTTTCATGCGCGAGCCCCGGCCTGCAGCAAGCATGGCGCAATCCCAAACTCCAGTGGCGACCCCGATATGTGTCATGATCCCCCGTCTCCGAATCAGGTTGTGCAACGCATACCCCTCGTGACAGGATGATACACAGAGTGGGCTGAAAGAGGCGCGAGCCGGAGCAATGACGCGACCAATGCATGCCATCGCATCGTCCTCCCGGATGGCGCGGGACAGATCTAATTAGGGAGCGAACCGGACAATGACAGGCTATGAACACCTCATCCGGGAAATTCCGGATTTTCCTGAACAAGGCATTCTTTTTCGCGATATCACGCCGCTGCTCCTCGACCCCGATGCCTTTGCCTGGGCTATAGACGGGATGACGCAATCAGTTGGCGACATCTCAATAGATGCGGTAGTTGCGATTGAGGCGCGCGGGTACCTCTTCGGCGCTCCGATTGCGCGCGCACTGGGGGCGCCGCTCGTGCCGGTGCGAAAGATCGGTAAACTGCCGCATCGGACAATCAGTGTTGAATACGAGCTTGAGTACGGATCAACAACCGTTGAAATGCATGAGGACGCAATTCGCCCTGGACAGCGCGTGCTCCTGGTCGATGATCTCCTGGCAACGGGCGGAACGCTCAAGGCCGGTGAGGACCTTGTGGGGAAGGCTCGAGGGCAAGTCGCCGCCGCTGTCGTGCTGATAGATCTGGCGGATCTGGGAGGCAGGGATTGCCTCGGCGCGTATCCGGTGCACGCCATGATCAGTCTCTGACCGGGGGGCCCTCGCCCGGATCATTGACCAGAACATCCCCGGCAAGGTCGAATCGACCGAAAGAGGGCACCAGGTAGACGCCTGAGATGATGTCGCGGACCTCATCCAAGAGCTCCCGTGCGATGGCGACGCCCTCGTGCTGCGCCCCTCCTCCTGCGTCTCGCAATCGCTCCCTGGTGGAGCGAGGGATGATCATCCCCGGAACATTAGCGTGGAGGAACTCCGCGTGCCTGGCGCTGTAGAGAGGAAGTATTCCAAGCACGAGAGGAATGGGGAATCCTCCTAGCCGGTCATGCAGACGACGAACGGGCGCCGCGTCAAAGACGGATTGGGTCATGATGAAGTGGGCGCCGGCATGTACCTTTCGATCAAGGCTTTCGAGCTCGTCGTCCATGTTTTCTGCGCCGGGGTTGACGGCGCAACCGATTGCAAATGATGTTGGTTCCGTTAGGGTGTGGCCCGCCACCTCCTCGCCGGCATTCATGCCGTCCAGCATGCGCACCAGCTCTGACGATGTCACATCAGAGATGCTGCTTGCACTGGGATAATCGCCGATATTCGGATCATCGCCAAAGAACACAAAGGCATTGCGGACGTTCAAGGCATGAGCGCCGATAAGGTCCGAGTGAACTGCGAGGATGTTGCGGTTGCGGGTGGCCACGTGGAGAATCGCCTCGACGCCAGTGTGTCGCTGCAACAGCTCGCTGAGCGCGACAGCGCTCATCCGCGCCTGAGCCAGCGGCACGTCCGTCGCGTTGAAGGCGTCAACCCGCACTCGGCGCAACAGCGCTTGCAACCGCTCCAGCGTCTTGTCGAGCCTGAAACCGCGCGGCGGATGAACCTCAACCGTCGTGACAAATTCTCCTGCCCGAAGGCGTTGCAGGAACGCCGTTGGTTGACCGGGCGGGGTGATCGTGTTTTCCATACGAGCGTGTCTATGAGTCTGAAATCACGGCTTGCGAAGCGGCGATGGCAATAAGCACTGCGGGGCCTGGTCAGTCAAGTGTATGGCATCAAAGGCGAGGAGCGCTTGATGCGCTTTGAGAGGGCGGTGGACGCCTTGCTGGCTCATGCGCCGTCCGGCTTGTCGTACGTGCCGTCGCGCATTGCGGCCACTGTCCGCCGGATGCCGTCCTCAAGGGAGACGAGCGGCGACCAGTTGAGTTCCTGTTGGGCGCGCGTGGAGTCAAGGTAGATGCGACTGACCTCGCCGGCGCGAGCAGGCGCGTACGTTGGAGCGCGCGTGTACCCCGTCTCGCGCGCCAAGAGGCCGACAATTTCATTTACAGACGACGGCACGCCGCTGCCCACGTTGAATTCGCCCGTCGCGGACGCATTCGACCTAAGCGCGGCCATCGCGGCCTCAACGACGTCAGTTACGTACAGATAGTCCCGCTGCTGCTCGCCGTCGCCGTAGATGATGATCTCCTCATTGGCCAACATGAGCTGCGCAAATATGGCGACCACGCCTGCCTCTCCGTTCGGGTCCTGGCCCGGGCCGTAAAAGTTGCCAGGTCTGAGTATCGTGTGGTGGAAGGGGGCTTCTGCCGCAATGATGCGCGTGTAGTGCTCAAGCGCGAATTTGCTGGTGCCGTAGACCGAAAGGGGACGTATGGGATCGGATTCAGAGCAGGGCAGGTGTTCCGGGTCACCGTAGAGTGCGCCGCCGGTTGAGAAGACGACAACACGCCTTGTTCCAAATCGGGCGCACTGTTGCAGCACATTGACTCCTCCGACAACGTTGGCGCGAATGTCCGCCTGTGGGTCCCGCATGGACTCACGGACACTGATCTGAGCCGCCAGGTGAAAGACGATCTCCGGACGTGTTTCGGCAAAGACGTCGGCAAGCGCCTCATCCGCAATATCCAGCGTGTGCAGCTCCGCCTCAGCATCCCACTTCCGGTGTTGTCCGGAAGAAAGATTGTCAACGACAACGGGGGTGATGTCGTCCTGCATGAGGCGGGCGACCAAGTGGCGGCCCAAAAAACCGGCCCCGCCCGTAACCAGCGCGCGGGGCCGTTCCACCGGGTCTCTACCTGACATGGGGGTCCTCCCTTGACATCATGGGTTCTGAGGCTGGCTGCCCGGCCAGGATTCGAACCTGGGTCAGAGGATTCAAAGTCCTCTGTGCTACCGCTGCACCACCGGGCAACAATCAGGTCGCGCCTGACATGGACGCGCATTCTGGCGGGCCAGGCGCCGAACACATTTCAGCGTCAAAGACGCTCAGTGCCGAAGGTCGGAGTCGAACCGACACGGGGTTGCCCCCAACGGTGTTTGAGACCGTCGCGTCTGCCATTCCGCCACTTCGGCATCGAGTCGACCACTCTATTATGCGACGAAAGCGGCGGTCGTGTCTGGAACGGAGGCATGACATGCAGACTGCATAGGCGCTACAGTGGAATTGAATTGGCGTCTTATTTCCCCGCGATAGTGGAGCGGCGCGGCAGCGTGGCATACTACGTGCAGTCCAGAGGGTGCCAGGGGAGGTTGCGTGTTGAAAGTCGATGCTGAAAGAAACCAGGTAACCGTCGTCGCCAAGACCGAAGGTCGAATTGATAGCGGGAGCGCGCAGGAATTTCAGGCCGCCCTGGAGAATGTTATCCAGCCGGAGGACAAGGCGCTGATCATTGACTTTGAGAATGTGTCATACATCAGCAGCGCCGGGATGCGGGTGATCCTGCTTACCGCAAAGACGCTACAGCGCCAGGGAGGCCAGTTGGCCCTCTGTTCATTGGCGGAGCCAATTCGCGAAATGTTCAAGATCAGCGGGTTCGACAACATCATCGCTATTCACAGCACGCAAGCGGAGGCCGCAACCGCAGTATCTGGGTAGCGGGCGGCCCCGCCCAGGTTTGCGAAGTCGAGCGGCTGGTTTGGGTTCGTTCCCAGCTGTTTGAGGAACATTCATGACAGATGAAGTCGTGGAAATTGGCGACCATACATTCAGGATTCTTGTCGTTGACGACGAGCCAGATTTAGAACCGCTCGTTCGTCAGCGCATGCGCCGAGAGATTCGGGCAGGACGTTATGACTTTGTCCTTGCTCACAACGGCGTTGAGGCCCTAAAGGAACTCGAAGCAGATGAGACTATTGATATGGTCTTGTCGGATATCAACATGCCCCAAATGGATGGGCTGACGCTCCTTCAGGAAATCCCCAAGGCAAAGCCAAACATCCGATCAGTCATCATCTCCGCCTACGGGGACATGCAGAACATTCGGACGGCCATGAACCGTGGCGCCTTTGACTTCATCACCAAGCCTGTGGATTTTGATGATCTTCGCTTGACCATTGATCGGACCTTGCGCAACGTGCAGGAATTGCGCGATGCATTGAGCACCCGTGATCGCCTCGTGGCTATACAAAATGAAATGGACGTTGCCAAGAATATGCAGCAGTCCATCCTTCCGACGGCGTTTCCAAAGGGCGCGGGCTACACCATTTACGGCACGATGCAGCCTGCACGAAACATCGGAGGCGATTTCTTTGACCTTATACGGCTCCAGTTCGATCGCGTAGGACTTGTCGTCGCGGACGTCTCGGACAAGGGTGTTGCCGCGGGCCTCTTCATAATGTCCTCAAGGACGCTCCTGAAGGGCGCCGCAGTGGGCAAGGGACACCCTGGGGAGGTGCCTACCGAGGTCAACAGCATGCTTGTCGAAGACAATGAGACAGGCATGTTCGTGACGATACTGTATGAGGTCTTTGATCCGAGGAGCGGGAGACTGACCTACGCAAGCGGAGGTGAAAACCCGCCGCTGCTTGTCCACGCAGACGGATCGTCTGAAGAGCTCCCCTTGACTCACGGAATCGTTCTTGGGGTTGCTCCTGACTATGAATACATGGAGAACAATATTGATGTCGCGCCCGGCGATAGTCTCATCTTCGTAACGGACGGCGTGACTGAGGCAATGAACGTCCAACAGGAGCCAATGGGCATTGGGCGTGTGCGAGAACATTTTGCAAAGTCTCCGCCGACTGATCCAGAAAGCACTG
Source organism: Dehalococcoidia bacterium (assembly GCA_965237465.1). GTDB lineage: Bacteria > Chloroflexota > Dehalococcoidia > UBA6926 > UBA6926 > VXMO01. The sequence goes on along the minus strand of OZ250138.1, from coordinate 836,837 downwards.
CAAATGCGGTGATTGGGGTCATCAAGGAGTTTGCAGGGTCTGCGCCGCAGCATGACGACATCACGTGTCTGGTGCTCCGCAGGGAATAGGGCGGAAATGTGAGCATCTCGATGACGATTGAGTCCAAGCACCAGGAGCTTGACCGAATCACCAATGCGGTTGAGGAGCTCGGCAGCGAGAGCTCTTGGCCGGATGAACTGATTTTCAAGGTCAACCTCGTGCTCGAAGAGCTGACCCTCAACATTATGAATTACGGCTACGAGGACGATGCCGTCCACTTGATTGAAGTGTCTGTAAGCGCGGACGAAGAGTCAGTCACTATCGAGATTGTGGACGATGGTCGGCCCTTTAATCCCATCATCGATGCTCCTCAGCCGGACCTGAAAGCCTCCGTCATGGATCGCAAGGTAGGTGGCTGGGGCATTCACATTGTGCGCACCATTATGGATGTCGTGACTTATGAGCGGGATGAGAACAAGAACAGAATGAAGCTGGTGGCCAACAGAGCTGGCTGAGTTTCCCATGGATAGCCTGAGGCCGGCCAGAATCCTGTTGCCTTTGGCCATTGCAGTTTTCGTCTTGCTGTCTGGGTGTCTGAGTTCCGTAAGCCTTGGAGAGGACCCAGTCTCCGTGGATACACCAACTCCCTTGGCAACGAACATCCAGGGCACGCCGGGAGTCACGCGGGATGAGATCCTTTTTGGCCAATCCACTGATTTTGCAGAGACTGGCCTCAACCTACAGCTTGAAATTCAGGCCGCATTCCGAGAGGTGAACGCCAAGGGCGGCGTCAACGGGCGAACGTTCAGACTCATCGCGCTCGATGACGACTACGAAGCTGCAAAGGCGATCAGGAATACCGTCAGGTTGATTGAGAATGACGAGGTGTTTGTGATCCTCGGCTCCGCGGGCACACCGACAAGCCGGGCTGTTCTCCCAATTACCGCTGAGGCCGGCGTTCCATATATTGCCCCCTTTAGCGGCGCAGATTTCCTTAGGGAGCCAGAACTGACCAATGTCATAAACCTGAGGGCGTCCTATAGCCAAGAGACCGAGGCGCTGGTTAACTGGCTCATCAATGAGCGGGGCCTTTCGCGCATTGGCGTCATGTATCAGGACGACCCGTACGGACGCAGCGGCTATAGCGGAGTCATTCAGGTGCTTCGAAAGCGCGATATGCAGCCCGTCGCTATTTCGCTCTATACGCCGAACACCAATGCGATCAAGACGTCCCTGCTGGACCTGACCCCCGCGTATCCGCAGGTTGTCATCCTTGTCGGCACTTTTGAACCCGTGGCAAAACTAATTGAGTGGGCGCGGCGTACCGGTCTGCACTCCCAATTCTTTACGGTGTCGGTGGCCGCCCACGATGGGCTGCTCAATCTTCTCGGGAATGAAGGCGCACGCGTGTATGCCACTCAGGTGATGCCGCTCGTTACCGAGACTCCCCAGAATGTGTTGGATAGCTATGAGGATGCCTTGTATGCGCAGGATCCAACGGCCCCGCCAAATTTTGTTTCGTTGGAGGGATACCTGGCGGTCCGTCTGGTGATTTTAGGTGTATCAAGCTGCGGCGATGAACTGGACCGAAAGTGCTTCTTGGACACTATCAAGAATTCCGAGTTCTTGAGCATTGACAGGTTCCGTCTCAGGTTCGGGGAAGACGATAACCAGGGATCGGACGCAGTGTATCTGATCGTGATTGGAGCGGACGGCAAATTTCACCCTGTCGCGACGCTAGTGGAGTCAGTGTCATGAGGATGGGCAACCCGTTCAGGCGAAACCGCAGTTCTGTAGCAATTCGAGAGTTAGCTGTAGCGGGGCAAGGGGCCGGCGGCGATACGTCAGAGTGGCGGTCGCCCGCGGAGAAGAAGGGATGGCGCGGCACACTTTTCGGCCGCATACGCATTGCCACGCAACTCTACGTCAGCATCGGCGGTGCGGTGCTTCTGACTCTCCTTGCGAGTCCGGTGGCGTGGTTCTCATTCAACAGCATCGGCGACGCGCAGGGGCGAGTAAATGACGGCAGCGTGCCTGAGCTCGCCTCCGCGTTCGGCATTGCGCAGTACGGTCAGACGTTGGTGGCCGCCGCTCCCAATCTGACAGTCGCGCAGTCCCGGGAAGAGCTGTTGAGGGTTACGGCAGAGATTGACGTCGCGTATACGGCTTTTGAAAACCAGGTTACTGCGTTGGAAGGCCAAGTTGGGGTGGACCCGTATCGAATTCAAACGATCAGGAACTATGCGAACACCCTCCTTTCAAACATTGAGGCTATTTCGGCACAGACGGATGACACGTTTGAACTCGCGGATCGGCGTGCCCAACTTCAGGCCAGGCTCGCTACCCTTGGAGTGGAACTGGACTCCGTGCTTGTCCCTGCTATCGATGACCAATACTTCTTTACTCAGACTGGTTACCGGGACCTCAATCAACCGCAAGCACAGAGATTGGAATACTTCTCCGAGGGACAGGTGGAGCGCTACAGGCGCCTTGTTGAGATCCAGTCAGACGCCACGATCGCTATCGAGGAGCTGACCAGCGCCTTTACTCTTGGTGAGTTGCGGCTCACCGATTCATTCCGAGACCAGTTCGAGGCTGCGACGGGCCGCATAGACGGCAACGTTAGTACACTGACGGGCACGGCCATCCATGATCAGGTTCAGCCAATCCTGTCGGAACTGTCCGATCTTGGGCTCGCCACAAACGGGATTTTTGATGTTGTTCACGGGCAGTTGCGAATCGCAGACATTCAACGCCGGCTCCTGGAGAGTAATCGAGCTCTGTCAATGGAATTGCTGGCGGAAGTGGACGCGCTCGTCAGCACGTCACAGGCGGACACAGTTGAAGCTACGGCGGCATCCGAGTAGGCGATCCGCACGGGCCGGATCCTACTGGTCGTCATTGGGGTCCTGAGCATTGGGGCGGCGTTGTTGATTATCTGGCTGTACATAGGGCGCATCCTGTTGCGCCGGCTGGGTGTGCTTTCCAACTGGATGCAGAGCATGGCGGAGGGCGATCTGGAGTCAGGCGTTGATATTGGCGGGCAAGATGAAATTGCCGTCATGGCTTCGGCGCTGGAAGTCTTTCGGCGGCATGCCCTTGAGGTGCAGCGGCTGAATTTGGTCGAGCAGTTGGCCGGGGAGCTGAAGGACAAGAATGATGAACTGGAAGGTGTGCTAGGCGAACTCCAGCAGGCCCAGGGTCAGATCGTGTTGAGGGAAAAGCTCGCCGCACTGGGTGAGCTGACAGCAGGCGTCGCTCACGAAATTCGCAATCCGCTTAACTTCATGAATAATTTCTCTGAAGCCTCCCAGGAGCTTGTGGATGAGCTAAAAGAGATTTTTGGGGACGAAAAACTCAACTTTGACGAAGAGCGGAAAAGCTACATGGACGAAGTCGTCGGTGATCTCTATGACAACCTGGGCCGCATCAAGTCACACGGTGATCGAGCCAACCAAATTGTCAACGACATGCTCCAAATCGGCCGGGACTCCGGCGAGTGGGAAAACATCGACATGAATATCCTCGTTAACCAGCAGTATCGACTCGCTTACCATAGTCACAGGGCCACGGACGCCGATTTCAACCTGACCGCTGAAGAAGATTACGATCCAGATATCGGGACGATTGAGGTGATTCCGCGGGAACTGGGCTGTGTCTTCCTGAACATGGTCGCGAACTCGTGCTATGCGACGGATCTCCGAAAGAAGTCGCTACGGGAGGCCGGCGGAGGCGAAGCGGACTCCTATGAACCCCGGCTTTGGCTCAAGACTCGGCGTGAGGATGAGTGGATTCGCGTTACCGTGCGGGACAACGGAGTGGGGATGCCTGAGGATGTCGCGAACAAGATTTTCAACCCGTTCTTTACGACGAAACCAGCAGAGAAAGGCACGGGACTTGGCCTAGCGATCTCAAACGATATTGTGAGGCGCCATGGCGGATGGATTAGCGTCGATACCAAGCCCAATGAATACACGGAAATGACTATTCTCGTCCCGCTCGTTCCCGCAAAGAATGCTTCGGAAGCCGAAGGCGCTCAGGTGGACGGTGAGCCCGAGACGGCCGAGCCGATTGAGGCAGCGGAAGCGGGGGACTAACTCGCGCAGGGCTGCAGCCTCACAATCCCCCTCCGCGCCTCTGAGGCTGGCGGATCGGGGTTGGCTATTCTTCAGGTGAGTCTATGCGTATTGCACAAGGCCCGGGCGCTGCGCCATGAACCGCTTGCGCCAACGTCCTCGGCGGGCGGCGTACTTAGCCTCTGGGCTGGGCGCGCTGTTGGTGGCTAGAGTAGGGGGCAGACCTTCCCGCTGACATAGTCGCGCGGACGCCGGATTAGCTTTGCCAGCCGAATTGGCGCCTGGTCACCGCCTCGACGACGATCAACTCATAAAGAGGGTGATGCATTGGGCGGTCAAGGCCCTCTATTTGGAAGGGGCTTCCAGTCTGTCGTTGTCCAACTTTGGAGTTGAGGCCGTCCGGAATTGCCCAGCGAGATGGGTCATTCGATCGTCCTCGTAGTCGGCAGGCAACCGCGCCAGGTTGATGGTTTCCGGCAAGACGATGCCGCCGGAGAATACCAGCTTCATGGCGTCCTCAGGATTCAGGTTTGTTTCAATGACGTCATCCTCAAAGACGAAGGCCATATTGCCGGAGGTCGGGTTTGGCACAGTGGGGATGTAAACGCTTACAAGTGACGCAGCCTTCTCTTGGGAATAGACGCGACCCGTTACAAATCCCATTGCGGTCATGCCCTCCCGAGGCCATTCGATGAAGACGACGCGGCAAAAGTTTGCCTTGCTGCTGCCGATGGAAGCCATCGCCTGCCTCACGACGTTGTATACGACCTTGACGACGGGGATCCGTCCGAATACGCTTCCGAATCCGTCCATCAACTTTCGGCCAATGGTGGTGGACACCATGAGGCCGACCAAATAGAACAGTATTACCAGAGAGAGGCCAACGCCGGGAAAGTCCCACCATTGACCGGAGACGAACGGAAGATTACGAACAAGCCCGTCAGCGTACTGCATCAGGAAGGCAATAACGGCGATCGTGGCAAGCAGCGGGACCAACTCAAAGAGGCCGCTAACCGTCGAACGCTGAAAATGCCGTTCGACTCGGGGAAAAGGGTTGGAGCGCCTTCTCTTCTGTCTACCCTCAGTGTCTCTTGATGTCTTGTCCTTGGAGGCCCTAGTGTCAGACTCGGTAGTGGTCACGCGAATAACTCCTGTGCTGCAGCTCGCAGGCCCAGCATCCAGCTCACCGATTCTCCGCAATCTGACCCACCCCACCCCCTTGATATAAGAAAACTTTAGCACATGCAAGCGTCATTTTGGACGCTTATTCCGCCCTAAAACGTATGCCCCCTTGCAATGGGACGCCGACTCAGCGATTGGGTGGAATTGAGCGCCATTCCTCATATGGGAGTGGTAATGTAAGCCCTCAAAGTGCACGGGCAAACCTTGAGAACGCCGTTATGCTTCGTGTTAGCGGGCAAGCGCCGTCGATACATTCAGCCAAGAAGTTAATGGAGCCAGCGATCGGATTTGAACCGATGACCTGCGGTTTACGAAACCGCTGCTCTACCCCTGAGCTACGCTGGCGCGCCGCCTGTCTGTCCCAATACCGCGTGACAGCTGCTGCTGCACACAATTTAGTCTAGCATTTGAGCCGCGTATGCTGGAGTTATGGCGTGGCAACGGACGCTTCTTTCGGCAGGAATGGCCCTCATAGCCGTTCTATCCGGCGCCGGATGCGCAGACGGCGAGCCCACGGCTGTCAGCGAGACGCCCCAGGCTGGCCCAACGTTAACCGCCATTTCTCACGTTGTTGTTACTTCCACTCCCGTTCGCACGCCAGTTGCGCTCACTTCTACACCTACTGTGGCGTCGCCCAGTGTCGCGAGCCCGTCTGCGACTTCGCCAGTGACGCAGTCTCCCGTGGAAGTTTTTTCCCCACCGAATATCGTTGATGGCGTCGGCCAGGTCATGGAGATGCGGCTGAGGGGACACGTTTTCAGGCTGGAAATTGCCCGGACGAGGGACGAGCGCATCCGTGGCCTGATGAATCGAGAAAGTCTGCCAGCTGATGCTGCAATGCTCTTCGTGTTTGAGTCGGAATCCCCGCTGGCATTCTGGATGAAGAACACGCTGATTCCGCTAGACATCTTGTACGTGGACTCCGCCGGCATCGTCGTTGATATTCAAACGATGCTGCCTGAACCGGGTGTGGCCGACTCTGACCTCCGCCGATACTCGAGTACCGGTCCTGCGCGATATGCAGTCGAGATGAACGCCGGACTAGCCGAAATGTACGACTTTGACGTTGGCGATCAGGTTCATTTTCGCTAGGGAGAACTCGAGGCTTCGGCCCGATCGAAGCCCTTACGGGGCTAGGGCTGGCGCTGTTGCCGAGCGGCGAACTTCGCCACCTCCCTGGCGAGGGCGGCAATGCCTGTTGTAGGCGCGGTGATAGTGCGCGGTCCCTTGGCGAAGAGGTTTGACACGCGGTGCAGGAGGGGGGTCGTTGCCCAAATGACGACGACGTCGCCCCAGTCGAGATCGCTCGCGGCCTCTTTGGAACTGATGCGTTTGAGGCCATCGACGAATCGCCATTCAATTGCGGCCGGCGTTAGCTCCCGAATCCTGGATGCCTTCCTGTTTGTCCCGCCGAGCACGACAACGCGCGAGAGCCCTCTCTTCTCCATTGCCTGCGCCAACTCGCTGAGCGCTTTTCGATCCGCCGAGCCCTGACACACCTCGCACGCATCGCGCTCAACGAGCAATAGGCGCCGCCCACCTTCCCCGGCAACCAGGTCATTCAGTGTGGCAAAGCAAGAATTGGAGGAGCAGTGGAAGGCCAACTGACTCTCAAGGGAATCGCGCGCTGCATCCTCCTTGGCGGTGGCCATATTGACCCTGCCGGGGCGCGTAAAGCCGTTCTTCTCAAGGATGCCCCGAGCAATCGCCTGCTCATTGGCGCCTGAGATGCCCATTGACTGGAGAAAGACCGCAATTGGACGATTCTTCATAACCCTATATTTCGTAATATCTTCGTGCGCGGCTGCGAGGCGGCAGTGCGACCACGCCCCCAAGCGCAGATGGCAGATTGCTGCGGCTTGGCACTTTCGGGAAGCGGCGGCGATTGTCTATAGTGGATGCGTGGCCCTTGGGACGTGCCCCCATCGTCTAGTGGCCCAGGACTGCGGCCCTTCAAGCCGCCGACAGGGGTTCGAGTCCCCTTGGGGGCACTCACGTTAGCCCGGGTAATCGGCCAGTCCCGGGCCTTCTTCCATGTCTTGCGTCATGTCTGCGATCGTCACCGCTTTCGCCCATTCAAGGAGGCCAATCTGTTCATAGCCGTTTACCCCGCGTGATTCCATGCTCATGACCGGCTCATGGGTGGGGTCGCCGTGCTCACACAACGTTTTGCGGATGAGCACAAACCCTTCAAGGTCCTGATCCAGGATCGTCCCGTGCTCCTGCGTCGAGATCGTTATGCGATACATTCATGCCTCCGGACACGCTGTTCTGGCCACCTCACAGCGTACCCGATTACCCATGGGCGCGCGATGGCGAGGGCTTTTCGCGCCCGGCGCCATGGGGCGAGTCTCGATAAACAACACGGCGTCCTGTAAGATGCAGAGACTGTCAGATACATGATGAAGCTGGATCTTCACGTTCACACAAATTGGGGTTCTTCCGACAGCGGCCTATCGCCACAGGAGCTCGTGACGGCTGCCAAGGCCGTCGGACTTGACGGCGTTTGCGTAACGGAGCACGGCACCGTCTGGGACAAGTACCAGCTGGAACGGTTCGCCGCCGAGCATGACTTTGTGATCATTCCAGGTATGGAGGTCGCGACCGATCTTGGGCACGTCACGTGCTTTGGCCTCACCAGCTACGCTGCGGGGATTCATCGAGCGGAAATCCTGCGACGCGTGGTCATGGCCTCGGACGGAATCATGATCGCCGCGCACCCGTTTCGCCGCATGTTTGACGATCCCCGCATTAGCGGCTGGCCCAAGATGTACTCTGTCGCGGAGGCCGCAGAACTGCCCATTTTTTCTCTGACTGACGAAATGGAGGTCGTGAACGGCGCAAACAACGCACGGGAAAACCTGTTTGCGTTGCAGGTAGCGACGCAACTGGGCCGAACGGGCGTCGGCGGAGGCGATGCGCACTCGATGTCCGGTCTTGGCTCCGGCGGAGTCATTCTGGAGCGCAGAGTGACGACGGTCGATGAGTTTATTGAAGAGATTCGCGAGGGACGCTATTACCCGACAGCGGTCGCGTGGCGGGGCGAAACCACATCCTATTGGGATGAGAGAGCGGATGAACTCCGCGCAGCAGGCTCACCGTGACGCTTGTGTCGCCCTCCATTCCGTTCCCGCAAGTCTGCGTTTCAATCGATCTGGAGACGACAGGTCTTAGCGCGGACAACGACCGCATCATCGAGGTGGGCGCAGTCAAGTTCCGCGGCGGTGACGTCATTGAGACCTTTCAGCGTCTCGTCAATCCTGGCCGGAGCGTGCCGGAATTTGTCACGCTTTTGACCAGCATCTCCGACTCGGATCTGGAATCGGCCCCTCGGTTTGAGGAGATCGCCGAAGAGTTATCAACGTTTATTGGCGATCTGCCCATCGTCGGACAGAACGTTCGGTTTGACATCAACTTTCTGAACAGGGCAGGCCTGAACCCTCCGGGGCCTGTCTTTGACACACTTGAGCTTTCGCGTCTCCTGAGGCCCTCCGCGACGAGCCACAGCCTCGGCGAACTAGTGGCTGAATTGAAGATAGGCAACGATAACCCCCATCGAGCCCTCGCCGACGCCGAGGCGACGATGGGCGTGTTTCTCGCGTTCTGGGACGCGCTGCTTGGGCTTTCGGCTGAGACGCTTTCAGCAGCTCGCATGCTGGCGTTGCGGGCGCAGGGGGCGTGGGATGTTGGCGCGCTCATAGATTTGGCGGCGCAAGCGCGAGACGCTGCGCCCGGAGGCGCCGATGGCGTGGTACGCTTGCTTCTTGCCCGACTGGGCAGGCCAAGTGAGGAGACCACGCGTCAACGCCGCCTGGCGACGGAAACTCTGGGGCCGGCGCAAATGGACGCAGTCTTCGCAGCGGGCGGAGGCGTGGCCAAAGCTCTTGGCGGCTCGTATGAACCCCGCCCTCAACAGACACAGATGGCGGTAGCCGTGCTTGACGCGCTGAGGGGCGCCAATACGCTTCTGTTGGAGGCCCCGCCTGGGACGGGCAAGTCCCTGGGATATCTCATACCGGCGATGGCATTTGCCGACAGTGAGGATGAGCAGGTTGTCATTGCAACGTCTACGCGCGGCCTACAGGAGCAGCTTGCCTTCAAGGACTTTCCTGTGGCCATGCAGGCACTGGGCATTAAGGACGAATCATTCCGCATTGCCATCCTGAAGGGCCGCGGCAACTACCTGTGCCTCTCGCGTCTGCTGTCCCATCTGAGCCGAACGGACATCGGACCGGAAGAGGCGCCATTCCTGGTGCGGGTGCTTGTCTGGTTGGAATCGACGGAGAGTGGGGACCTCGGCGAGCTGCCAATGGGGGAACAAGAGGCGTCGCGGTGGGCCACACTGTCGGCCGGCTCCGAGACCGGTCATAGGGGTTGCCAGTACGAGCGGGAAGGCCAGTGTTTTGTTGGCCGGGCGCGTCGCGCGGCGCAATCGGCCCACCTGGTAATCGCAAATCATGCCCTCTTGTTGGCGGATTCCGGCGCCAACGGCAACGTTCTGGGCCACATCAGGCACCTGATACTCGATGAGGCCCACAACCTTGAGAAAGAGGCTACGGATCACTTTCGCCGCCGCGTCACTATCCAGGAGCTTAGCGAACTGCTGGCCTCCCTGGGAGGCGACTCCCCTGACGGACAACCCAGGATGACCGGCATGGCCGTCGCCGAAGCGCAGGAACAGAACGCGCAGGCGCGAATCGCCGGAATTGAGGCGGCCGCCGTAGAGGTCGGCTCGGCCGCGCGAAACGGGAAAGCGCGAGCAGACCAGTTCTCCCGATCGCTTGGGACTCTTGTCTCACGCGCGAGCTCAGATCGCGGCTCCGGAGATGCTGGTCTCCGTCTTGGCGACCGTCTGCGAGAGTCCGAGGAGTGGCGGGACATTGCCCAAATGTGGGAGGATCTGGATGCCTCGCTCAGCGGGTTGGCTGACGCCGTTGATACGCGATTTCGCTCCGCGGCGCAGATAGGACAGGGAGCGTCCATTGTCACCCAGGCAGTGGATGAGGCTCATCGGCAGATCGCAGACCTGCGCGCGCGCATGGCAATCGTTATGGGCGAGACCAAGTCGGAGCGCGACATTACCTGGATCGATCATTCACGAGACACTCGCCGCGGGACCTCCCTGAATTGGGCCCCGATGAGCGTCGCGCCCTATCTGCATAGCGGAGCCCTGGCAGGCCGCGATTCCGTCATCCTGACCAGCGCAACTTTGACGACTGATGGCTCGTTCGGGTTTATTTCGGAACGCCTTGGACTGGAGGAGCCATCGGAATTGCGCCTGAGTTCGCCATTTGGGCCTGAGGCGGCATCTGCGGCGCTTGTTCCCATGGATATGCCGGACCCCAATAGCAATTCCTACGCCAAGGCAATTCAGGCTGCGATTGTTGACGTGGCCAGAGCCGTCGGCGGCGGAACGCTCGCTCTCTTTACGTCGCACGCCTCGCTTCGCCAGACCTATACCCATGTGCGCACTGCCTTGCAGGACGACGGAATCACCGTTGTGGGGCAGGGCATTGATGGGCCCCCGGACCGACTGGCGGAAATGGCGCGCCTAAATGGTTCCGTTGTCGTCCTTGGCGCAGCGACGTTTTGGGAGGGCATCGACCTTCCAGGCGACGCTCTTCGCGCCCTGGTCGTTGTGCGGTTGCCCTTTGACGTGCCGACGGATCCGATCATCTCAGCCCGTGGCGAAGCCTATGAGAACTCCTTCTCTGAATTCCAGATCCCGCGATCGCTGCTGAGGTTTAGACAGGGCGTTGGGCGGCTGCTCCGCGGCGCCAGCGACCGTGGCGTCATCGTTGTGCTGGATTCTCGTGTATTGAGCCGGGCGTACGGCGCTGCATTCATCGACGCTTTGCCGACGCCGACCGTTCTCACGCCCGCGCTTGACCAACTTGGCGAGCAGGTACGTGACTGGTTCAGCCCCGGCGACTAAATCCCGCAGCCAGGCCTCGACGGCGCGCATTGAGCTGACCTGGCCGCTGGATCTGAGCGTGACTCTTGACGAGGGACAGGCTTTTGGGTGGTCGGAATCGGCGGACGATGGGCCAGCCACGTGGGTGGGCGCCATGCGGGGCCACGTCGTTCGAGTCCAACGCTCGGGCGATCGGGGAGACTGGCACGGTTCTCTTGAAGTCACTGCGCAGGACACTGGTCTCTCGGCAGATGACATCGGTGCACTGGCGAGGGGATATCTGCGGCTCGATGACGATCACGCGCGGATCGCTCGAGAACTGGGTTCAGACGATGTTCTGGCGCCCATCATCGACGTCTGGCCCGGCCTGTGGTTGCTTCGACAAGACCCGTGGGAATGCCTTGTCAGTTTCATCCTGAGCGCGCAGTGTCATTTGCCGCGCATCAGGCGAAACCTTGAGTCGTTGTCCCAAGCCTGTTCTCTGCACGGGACTGCGTGGAGTCAGGATGTGCATTTGCTGCCGGCGCCGGAGGCGATTATCGCGCTTGGAGAATCTCGCCTGCGTCAGCTTGGACTGGGTTTTCGCGCGCCGAATCTCCTTGCAACGGCGCACGACGTGGCAGATGGGCGCATTGACCTTGAGGCTCTGCGTTCAATGACGTACGAGGACGCCCGCGGGGCGCTGCTGGGACTGCGCGGCGTAGGCCCAAAAATCGCTGATTGTGTGCTGGCCTTCTCGCTGAATCACACCGAGGCTTTTGCCGTAGATCGGTGGGTGAGTCGCGCCGTCATTGGCCGATACCTTGGCGGAAAGCGCCAGCCGGAAGAGCGCATCGCGGAGTGGGGACGAGAACGATTCGGGCGTCACGCCGCGTACGCGCAACAACTCCTCTTTCAGCAGGAACGGGAGGACGCCATGGCCATCCGTCCCCTGCCTGGAAGCAAACTCACTCGACAGCGGCGGTCCCGTCTTCCCGCATCCACTTCCGGATAAGGGCTATTTCATCCTCGCGGTTATTCGCTTGGCCGTCGAGTTGCGCAGAGCGAAGCAGTTCGAGGTAGCCGCCGATCTGCGGCCCCTGCCGGACGCCAAGCGCAAGGAGGTCGTTCCCGTTGAGCGCAGGTCGCGCGTGTCGCCAGTCCGCCAGGTAGTCTCTGATGATCAGCCCGATCTCCGTCGACTCCGTGGTTTGGAGCGCAACAAGCGCAGACTCGCTAACTCCCCCCAGGGCGGCGGTGACTCTGCTGCGTCGCCCGGCCGTCACATCGAGGAGAAAGGAGGCTTTTCCTTGAGACATCCATCGGGCGACATCCTCAACCGCTTCACGCGGCCGCCCGGAGAGATTGAATGCATCTATAAGCGCAGCTGATTCCGTGGGCGCCGTCGTCGCCAGCAGCGCCCAATAGACGTCTGGCGGAGAGATGTCCGCAGGCGTGGCGTCTCTGACGGTAGTGGCATTCGGCGCCTGCGGCAAGGCGGAGATCCAATTCGACCCAGTCGGCATCTGTTCGGCGACACCCCAGGCGGCCAGGAGATCCAGGGCTTTCTCCGGCGCTGGCTCGCTCCACAGGCGATCGAATTCGTGGCGCAGGCGGTCAGGTCCGATTGTCCGAATGTAGGCAACGTCACGCCTGATCCACGCTTCGGTCTCTGGATGCAAAGTGAAATCCAGCCTCGCGGCATACCGTGCTGCGCGAATCATCCGGGTCGCGTCGTCCTGAAATGATCTCTCATGCAATACCCGCAACGTTCGGGACTCGAGATCCGCGATCCCGCCATGTTTGTCTACGACGCTGCCGTAGCTACCCTGGCTAACTGACACTGCGATTGCGTTGACCGAGAAATCTCTTCGAGCGAGGTCGTTCGTAATGTCTCCGGGCGCGACCGTAGGGAGCGCTCCGCTGGAGGCGTACTCCTCTCGCCTCGCCGTTGCCAGATCAATCTCATGTTGCCCAACCAGGAACTTGACCGTCAGGAATTGCGAAGTGGCCGTCTTCCGGCCGAGGCCAGCGCGCTCCGCTCTCTCCGCCAGCGCCGCAGCATCCCCCTCAAGGACAAAGTCGATTTCTCGAGGTGGACCGCCCAGCAGCGTATCCCGCGCTGCGCCACCGACGATGTAGAGGGTTTGCGGGGCGGCCAACTCACCGAGAGCGCTGCATATGCCCAGCAGATCCTCCGGGAGGACGCGCTTGAGGTTCTCGGCAATGTTCATGGATGTCACAAGACCATTCTACGGCGAGGATATTCGTTCTTTGACTCAATTAGTGGCCCACCCTACAATTAGTCTAGAGATGCAGGTTTGAAATCCTGCGCGGAAACTCACGGAGGTAAATGTGGCGACTCAGGTTGGCGCGAAGCCGGTTGTTTACACGTTGACGACATGTCCGGCGTGCGTGGTTATGAAAGAGGATTGGAACAAGCAGGACCTTGAGTTCGAAGAGCGCCAGGTGGATGAGAACCAGGCGTGGCTTGATGAGGCCAGGGAATTCGGCGACGTTGTGCCGATCGTCGTGTACCCGGATGGCAAGGTGACGATGGGCTACAAGGACATGATTAGCTGCAACATCGGCTGAAGTGTGAACCAAAAATGAAAAATGGCCGCGAACGGCCCGGAGGAAATGGCATGGCGGAAAAGACAACGGTAGTGAGCCCTGAGCGATTTGCATCAGGATTCACATACAAGGACTACATTGACCAGATCAAGGTGAACCGCGACAAGTTTGAGCAGTATTACGAGAGCGCCGAGGTGACAGATGACGATGCGGCGTTCTTCCGTCGCGCCAAAGAGGCGGGCGCAACCCGGATGCTGATTATCGGCGAAGACTGGTGCCCGGACGTTTTCCGGGGGATGCCAGTTCTTGCCAAGGTTGCGGAGGCCGCGGGCATGGAGGTTCGCGTTTTCCCTCGAGACGAGAATCTCGACATCATGAATGAGTACCTGAAGAATGGGGAGTTCCTGTCCATCCCCGTGCCGGTGTTCTATACGGACTCTATGGATGAGATCGGGCATTGGCATGAGCGGCCCGTCGCCACCATTGAGGAAATGCCTCAGATTACCGAACAGACGAAGAGTGAGATGCCGGACGCCGATGAGCAGGAGTTCCGCCGCACGGTGAGAGACCGGATGCAGGATCGGTACCCCGCGTGGCAGAAGGAAACCGTCAAGGAGTTGCGAGAGCTGCTTGCGGGGAAACTCAGCATCTGATCCGCGAAAGCGGCTGACAGTACGCCGCGAATGAAACGCCCAACCTCTTTCCGGATGCTCAAGCATCACTGGAAGCGAGGTTGGGCGTTTTCTTGGTTAACCGAATCCTCTCTGAACGCGCCGCCCCCCTATCTCCCCGTTGGCGAGACTAGCGTGCGGCGTGTCGCGAAGCTGGAACTCCTGCCCGCCGCCAGATGGTTCTATAGCGGCGGCTAACCATTCTCGCTATTGACCGTTTACCCAGTTAAGGTTGGGAGTGTGCAGCCTGTCCGCCGGCCAAGTCTCTTGGCCGGCGGAGCATATGTTGAAGTGACCAATATCATCAGGGCAGCGTGAGGGATACCGACACATGAGGATGAAGAGACGCCTGGCTGTATGGCAGATCGCGCTGCTTGTCGTCATCGCAGTGGGCGCCGCCGCCGGGGCGTACGTTGTGTTTGGAGGCCCGGACGATCAGGCGGCCGGCGGTCTCACTCAGGATGAGCAGCTAGTAATGGTTCAGCGCGGCGATCTGCTGAATCAGGTGCAAACCGGCGGGACGCTCTCATTCCCCAATAAGGAATCCCTCCGTATCGGCGGGAATTCAGTCATCAAGGATGTTCTCGTATCCGAGGGCCAAACGGTCGTTGAGGGCCAAGCCCTAATCACCCTGGATGATGCAACACTGGCTGCCCACGATGAGGGTGTGGCCAAGGCGCGGATCGCGCTTCGAGATGCTAAGGATGCGCTCGAGAATCTCCTGCCCGACGCGCAGGCTGAGCGCCAGGCAGCGCTTGATGCCCTCGTGGATGCCGAATCCGCCCTCTTCGATGTTCTGGAAGATCATGACGAGATGATTGACGATGCAATAGAAGCAGTCACAACTGCCGAGGAAGAGTATCGAGATACTTTTGCGGCATGGCTGGGCGTCACCCTGCGCGACGCGGATCTCTTTGCCTCCCCTGAGCGACTCATGGAGGGCTGGGGGCTGAACCTCTCCAATCTACTTATGCCTGGCGGCATCTTTGGGAACTCTTACGGTAGTTTCTACCATGGATCGCCGCCCGATGACCCTGCGACAGCCTGGTCTGAGACTGCGATCTACGGCATCCTCAACTTTTATCCCGGTTGGATCGTCGCAACGTGCGAGGAAACGGGAGAACATCCACCCAATGGACGCTGCCTGCAAAAGGGATTCGATGATGCGTGGACCAATCTTGAGACTGCCCGCGACGCGAAGGTAGATGCCGAAAATGCGAAGTCGGCCGCGGTCTCAAAGGCGGAAGACACGGTTGATGCCGCCCGAGAGCTGCTTGAAGAGGCTGAAATGAAGGTTGCGGATGCTACCGAGGGCGAGGGAGGCCTGATGGTGGATCTGCTACGCGCGGAGCTTGCCTCTGCGACGCTTGCCCTGGAGGACCTGCTGAAACAGAGAGAAGAAGCCACGCTACGCGCTCCATTTGCTGGGATTGTCTCCGTGCTCAACGCTGTCCCCGGCGAGTCTCTGCCTGAAGAAGTCAGAGTGGCGGTCGAGATTCTTGATACGTCTATCGTAGAGCTTGTCGGTTCAGTTGATGAGACGGACGTGTTGCGTGTCGCGGAGGGCGACCCTGCGGAAGTGCTTTTAGATGCCCTTCCCGGGCAGACATTCACTGGCTTTGTCTCTTCCATTGCCTCCGCGGCGGAGTCTCAGCAAGGAATCGCCGTATTTTCGTTGAAGATTCAAATTCGGGTGCCTGACGGCGTCGTGCTGAGGGAAGGCATGAACGCGAATGCGACGCTGGCCGTGGAACTGGAGGAATCCGTGCTGCTCGTTCCGGTCCAGGCCGTCTATGGCACGTTCAGGGAACCCCTTCTGCGCGTCATCGAGGATGGAGAGATCGTCGTGCGCCCTGTCACTCTGGGCAATAGCGATGGATTCTGGGTCGTTGTTGAGGAAGGCGCAACGGAGAATGAAGAGATCATCATGCAGGTCTCACAGGTGGATCAATTCCAGGGATTCTCCGGGCCCGGCGGAGGCCGCCGCGTCGTTAGGGCGGCCAGCTAACGGCTGCGAGGCGCGCCATCCAAGAGGATTATCCGTGATTGAGCTAACCGATGTCTCAAAGTTGTATCGCCTAGGCGACGTGACCATTGGAGCGTTGCGAGGCGTCAGCTTGACTGTTGAGGCGGGGGAGATGGTGGCGGTCATGGGCGCCTCGGGCTCCGGCAAGTCCACCCTGATGAACATCCTGGGCTGCCTGGACGCGCCAACATCGGGACGGTATTCGCTTGACGGTCAGCAGGTTGGCCGGCTCTCGGATGACCGGCTTGCCACGATCCGCAATCGCAAGATCGGCTTTGTGTTTCAGAGCTATAACCTGTTGCCGCGGCTTACGGCGGTCGCCAACGTTGAGCTGCCCCTCTTGTACGCAGGGCGCTCATCTAGCAGATCTCTGGCTCAGCAGGCGTTGGGGCGCGTTGGGCTAGAAAACAGGGCGCGCCATCGGCCCACGGAGATGTCCGGCGGGCAACAGCAGAGGGTCGCAATCGCCCGGGCGCTCGTGAACGAACCGTCGATCCTTCTTGCGGATGAGCCGACCGGCAACCTTGACTCGCAGTCCGGCCTGGAGATTATTGAGCTCCTCCAGAGGTTGAATCGCGATGCCGGCATCACTGTGGTCACTGTCACGCACGAAGTGGACGTCGCGCAGTTTGCGGAGCGCGTGATCTCGATGCGGGATGGTCTGATAGTGAGCGACGAACCCGTCCAATCGAGGGCATGGGCGCGAGCCGCCCCGACGACCGCCGAGCAGGACGGGACTGAATGAGCCCCCTGCGTGTCTTTATCTCTGCGCTTAGTTCTGTTGGCGCGAACAAGCTTCGAAGTCTGCTCACGTTGCTGGGCATCGTGATCGGAGTCGCCGCAGTGATCTCGCTGATGTCCATAGGGCGCGGCGTGCAGGATTCCGTCACGTCATTCATTGAGGATCTGGGCACAAACATCCTGTTCGTCAGCGGCACGTCAAACACGCTGACTCTCGATGACGCATATGCCCTGCTTGATCCAGTGATGGCGCCTTCGGTGGATGCGGTGGCCCCTGAAGTGAACACCTTTGATACCGTGACTCTTACCGACGGATACGTTGCGAATTCCACGGCGACGCAAATTGTCGGCGTGACGCCGGAGTACATACCGGTGCGCGAGTATGAGGTCGAATACGGCGATTTCATCTCTGTGGCTCACGTGGCCAATGCCTCAGACGTTGCTGTATTGGGTTCTTTTGTGGCCGAGGAACTCTTTGGAGTACGCAATCCGGTGGGGCAGACGGTAAAGCTTGGCGGGCGGCAAACGCTGGTCATCGGCGTGCTCAAGAGCAGAGGCGGCTCAGCATTCGGGTTTGAGGACCAGCGTGTCCTTGTGCCAATCACCACGGCTCATCGCCGTCTACAGGTCCAGAGGTCCATCCAGGGCGAGGTCGTCGTCGACACGATCAACGTCCGAGTCGCTGACGTCGACGACATTTACGAGGCGCAGGATGAGATTAGCCGCCTGCTGCGCCTGCGACACCGCATAACGGATGAGGATGACTTTGAGGTCAGAAATCAGCAAGACGCGTTGGAGGCGTTTCAGGACACGACACAGGCGTTCGTGCTATTCCTGGCATCAATCGCCAGCATTTCGCTGCTTGTGGGAGGCATCGGCATCATGAACATCATGCTGGTGTCCGTGACGGAGCGCACCAGGGAGATCGGTATTCGAAAGGCGGTCGGCGCCAAGCGCAGGGATATTGTGCTGCAATTCCTCACAGAGGCGACGCTGCTCAGTCTGAGCGGCGGGATCATTGGCGTGCTCCTGGGAATGGGGATCGCCAGGCTGATAAATGTGACGCTCTTCGCCGAAGAAGAGATACGCACCGTTGTGAGCACGGACGTGACGGTTCTGGCGCTCGGCGTGTCAGTCATGATCGGCCTGGTGTTCGGCATCTACCCCGCCATGCGCGCCGCCTCGTTCCATCCGATTGAGGCGCTCCGCTACGAATAGGAGGGACTGGCCATGGAAGTCACGCCGGAATTACCGGAGGAATCAGGGGGCGTAAGCGCGCGCCTCTTTGTCGGACTGGTTGTGCTGCTGCTGGTTTTTGGAGGCAGCGTTGGCGCCGCTTATGCACTGGGCGCGCAGGCCGGACGCAGCCAGGCCCAGGAAAGAGCCGAGGTTCCACCGCTTGCGTCGACGGTCGATGAGTTGCCCGGCGCGCCGCAACAAAGCTTTATCACAGAGGAGGCGCCAAGCGAGATTCCACCTGAAATACTGCAACAGATGCGAGCGCAGGGCGTCTCAGAAGAAGAGATTCAGGCAGCCAGACTTCAACTGCGCACATTTCGGGAGCAGGGCTTTGGACCCCAGCAGGCAGGCGTGGGCCGTCCAGGCGCCGCGGCGCCTGGATCCACTGGGCCCGATAACTCCATTCGGTTGACAGGCGCCGTTCAGGAAATCGAAGGCGACGCCATTGTCATCATGACCCCATCCGGACCCCAGAGGATACGAACAATCGCCGGCACGCGAATCACAATCGTGTTTGAGGGCGAAACAACCGACCTGATTGTCGGAGACACGATAACGGTTGTCGCTGTGCCCGGGCCCGAGGAGGGCACGCTGGAGGCTGCGACGATTTCCTCAACATCAACACAAGGCGAGGAGCAACCGGGGGCGTAGAGCCCTCAAAGGCGCAAGCGAGGGACGGGAGTCCCCAGAGGGCCGTGCGATAATGGTTGGGCGATGTCTCAGCCACGAACGAGCGTTACGGCGCGCATCACAGACAACCTCGTGCCACACTTTAGGCGCGTACGGCCTTATGCGCCCGTCGAGCCGCCGGAGCGGCAGCGGGAGGAGAGCGGCCTCAGCGAAGACGAAATTATCCGGCTCAATGCAAACGAGAATCCCTACGGCGCCGTAGACAGCGTCCGTGCGGCTATCTCTTCATTCGATGACGCGTCCATCTACCCCGATCCGGAGCAAGCAGGCCTGCGGACAGCCCTATCCGAGTATGTCGGCGTGGCTCCGGAGCGTATCGTGGCGGGCGCCGGCAGCGATGAGCTGATTGACCTTATTGCGCGTCTCTTTGTGACTGCGGGCGATGCTATCGTCACTGCCGTCCCAACTTTTGGCATGTACGAATTTACGGCGGACCTTGTCGGCGCACGCTTTGTCGCTGTGCGGCGTCGGGATGATTTCTCGCTTGACGTTGAGCCCATGGTGGAGGAGGCGAGAAGCTCAGCGCTCGTGTATCTCGCCTCCCCGAACAATCCGACAGGCAACAGCCTCTCAGTGGAGGAGTTGCGCGCAGTGCTGGAGACCGGAACGCCAACGGTCGTTGATGAGGCGTACGTGGAGTTCAGCGACAGTTCAATGTTGCCGATCATGGATGACTATCCGAATCTGATCATCCTGCGCACGTTCAGCAAATGGGCGGGCCTGGCGGGCGTCAGGGTGGGCTACGGAATCTTCCCCCCGGACCTTGCCGCTGTGCTGATGGTCATCAAGCCGCCATACGGCGTCAGCACACTGGCCCAACAGGCGGCCATTACGGCGATCCGCGACAGAGAGCTCATCCTGAAAGTGGCGGCGGCTATGGTTCGTGATCGGGAATTGCTTGCTGCAGAACTGAGGGCTTTGCCTGGCGTTTTCGTCTATCCATCGGACGCCAATTTCCTTCTTGTTCGATTCAGCAACCATGACGCAGCGTCCCTGCATTCAGCCTTGGGGCGACGAGGCATCGCTTTGCGCCGTTTTGATACGCCCGGACTGGAGAACTGCATACGCATCAGCGTGGGACGTCCGCAGGATCATGAGCGGCTGCTTGCCGCGCTACAACAAGAAATGGAGGCGCAACCGTGACGGCAGGTCCTACAGAAGACGCGCCGCGTCGCGCAGAGGTCAATCGCGAGACAGGCGAAACATCGGTGTTCGTTGCCCTGAATCTTGATGGCAGCGCGAAGCATGACGTGAGCACCGGATCGCTGATGCTGGACCACCTCCTTGATCAGCTTGGACGCCATAGCGGATTCGACCTTGTCGTCCGTGCGGAAGGAAAGAACGATCCCGACGGTCACCACACGGCTGAGGACACTGGAATCGTCATCGGGAGGGCGCTGGGCGAGGCTCTGGGCGACCGCACTGGCATCCGGCGGATGGGTCACGCCATCGTTCCCCTTGATGATGCGCTCACGACTGTTGCGGTTGACCTGGGAGGCCGGGGTTACGCAGCCATCGGGCTCACATTCGCCTCAGCCGTTATCGGCGATCTGCGCACGGAGCTTGTCGCCCACGTGCTTGAATCAATCGCGCGAGAGGCGCGGATCAACCTGCATGTGATTCAGCAGGCCGGCGTGAATGACCACCACATTGCGGAATCAACGTTCAAGGCGCTGGCCAAGGCGCTGGACTGGGCATCTCGCCGCGATGAGCGGTTTGCTGGAGCTGTGCCGTCAACGAAGGGGACGCTGACGGAGTAGGCGCGGACTAACTCCTAGGCGGTCTCCGTAACCTCGAAACGGAATTCCTCAATCACAGGATTCGCCAGGAGCCGGCTGCACATTTCTCGCGTGCGCGTCTCCGCCTCGTCACGCGTCTCCGCCTCACCCAGCTGCACCTCAATGTATCGGCCAGCTCGTACGCCGCTTACAGAGTCGTAGCCAAGGCTCTTGAGGCCGCCCATGATCGCCAGTCCCTGCGGATCAACGACGCCCGGCTTGGGACTGACATAGATGCGAGCCAGGTAATTCATTGCGGCGGCGGGTTCAGTTGTGGCGCTCAGCGCCCTGTGGCTGGGACGGCGACTGCCCGCGTCGCTGGCGGAGCCTGGACACGCCCATCACACCCAGCACTATGGCCAGCGTTCCGAATATCACCGGCAGGAAGAGCTTGACCGTTAGGGGAAACTCGTTGAATTGCGATACGCCCCAAACGGTGGCGACGGCGCCCAGGATCGTGTACAGCATGATCCCCGCGCAGAGGATGATAAGGAAGCCGCCGATAACCCGGGCCGGCTTCATAGCGTGATGTCTTTGGACGTCAACATGCGGTAGACGTCCCTGTAACGGGCGATGGTTTGCTCAACTACGCGATCAGGCAACTCCGGCGCGGGCGGCTCGCGATTCCAGCCGGACTCCGTGAGCCAATCCCGGATGATCTGCTTGTCAAAGCTCGGCTGCGGCTGACCGGGCGAGTACTCGGCCGCGCCCCAATAGCGTGAGGAGTCCGGCGTGAGCAATTCATCGATCACGCATATGCGCCCATCGATCATGCCGAATTCGAACTTGGTGTCGGCGAGAATGAGGCCAACGGACGTCGCGTAGCCATCCGCCAGGCGGTACAGGGCGAGGCTGTGCTCCTCAAGCGGCCACGCGATGTTGCCGCCCACGCGCTTCCAGAGCTCGTCCATAGTGAGCGGGAGGTCGTGGCCTGTTTCCTCCTTGGTGGTTGGCGTGAAAATCGCTTCGGCAAACGCTTCGCTGTCGACCATGCCCGCGGGAATGTCGTAGCCCTGCACCTGGCCGCTGTGTTGATACTCTGCGAGCGCCGAGCCCGTGAGGTAACCGCGAACAACGCACTCGATATCGATGCGTTCCGCTTTCTTCACGACCATCGCGCGTCGGGCGACGTCCTCCGGTAGATCGCCGAGCTTGTACGTGTCGGCAACCTCCGGCTCATGCGCCATGCCAATGAAGTGGTTGGGGAACTCGTAACCGGATCGGCGGAACCAGAACGCCGAGATCTCTGCTAATACGATGCCGCGACCGGGCACGCCGGTTGGCATCACCACGTCATAGGCGGACACGCGATCAGTCGCGACCATCAGCAGAGCATCGCCGAGATCGTACGTGTCACGGACCTTTCCACGATGAAGCTTCGGAAAAGGCAGCTGTGTCTCAACAAGCGCGTCTGTCATGGGCTCATTGTACCGATGGCGGCTGGGGCATTTCCATAGGAGGCAGGGATTGGAACGCGTCACGTGGCGCGGGGCCGTAGGATAGAAGAAGGCATCTCAGAAGGGC
The DNA here is from genome assembly GCA_965237465.1 of Dehalococcoidia bacterium. GTDB lineage: Bacteria > Chloroflexota > Dehalococcoidia > UBA6926 > UBA6926 > VXMO01. The sequence goes on along the minus strand of OZ250138.1, from coordinate 814,443 downwards.
GCGGGCCCGTTGGGTGGATCGAGCAGTGCCTGATGCAGAGGGCGCGGCGGACTAGTGAAGGGAAGAACGATGGGTCAGAGCAGCGTGAATTCGGCAAACATCTTTGCCTTGTACATCGGACTTGTCTTGAGGCCTGTGCATACGATCAGATTCATAGTCTCAAGCAAGCCGGTTGCAGCAGGCATCATAACGGCAATAATCATGGGGCTTCTGACAGTGAGCCTCTCAGTCGCCGGATTTGACACAGAATCTCTGGATCAGGCTTTTGAGGGAGGAGCGCCGGAGATTTCATTCCTGGCGATTGTCCCGATCACTGCGACGTTCGTGCTTTTCGGCGGCATCGCCTATGTAATTGGCGCCACAATTCTGCACTTAGTAACACGTCTCTTCGGTGGCAACGGCTCTTGGTCGGCGACGTTCTCCGGTTTGATGCTGTTTTCCGTGCTTGGAGTCATTCAACTCATGCCACTCGCACTGGCGGCGTTCAGCGCAACTACTGGTTGGGATGGCTCGTCATCGGTTTTCGGCTCTATAACCTCAGTCATCCTACTGATCACCACAGTTTGGACGATCATACTTATCGTGATTCTCGTGCGAGAGAATTACCGACTCACAACGGGCGTCGCCGTCCTTTCAACTCTGGTGTCTGGCCTCGTTTCCATTTTCACCCTCGGTCTTATTGCCATTGTGTTCATCTTAATGTTGGTAGTCATTTTGATCGCCATCTATGGGCTCGTATTGATGACATAGGGGCTTTGAGGCGGCCGGGGTCCGCGCCCTTTAGGCGTTTTATCCCCGAAGACTCTACTTTGGGGGCGCACCCCAAATGCGCCAATCGACGGGACGTTCGGAGCTTTCAGAGCGCGCGCAGCTCCGGCTCGGCCGACAGTGGGTAGACTGCTTGTCATGGGTACAGCAAAATGAGTACTAGCGAGGCAGGATTACGGACGGTCCTTCGTTGGTATGTCGGCATCCTGATCCGGCCCTCCCCGACGATACGGGAGATCGTGGAGCGGCGGCCGCAGCGCTAACCGCTCCGTGATAGCGGTGTTTGTGCTGGTCAGCATCATATTGTCGACCATGTCAAGAGCGACAGTACGTTTAGAGTCTCCGTCACCTTCCGTTGCTCCCCGCGTAGTATGGATAGATGTTCATTAGCCAACCAGGGGAGCTGCGGCCGGGCGAACGGCCGCCACCGGAGCGGCGAAAGCGGCCGCTGACCTTTTACTTGCGCGGCATCATTCGAACCCCGACGTGGACGTTCAGTGATATCGCCATTGATCAGCCGTTCTGGCGTGGGACAGGACTGCTGTGGCTCGGGCTCGCCATAGCGGGTCTGCTGTTGGGGGCGGGGGGGGCCTTTGGTCAGGCTGCCGGCATTGTTGGCGCGCTGATGGGCATGGCGACCGTAGCGGTGGGCGGCTACGGGGGACTCATGGCAATGGCGCTGCTCTTGCACGTCATTGCCAAGGCGTTCGACGGCCACGCCTCGATCCCCGAGGAGATGGTTCCAATGACTTTTGCGGCGCTGCCCGTGTGGCTCATGATTCCGATAACGCTCTTGAGTCTGCTCGCCGGAGAGGCGGCTGCCTTTGTGATCCTAATCGGTTTGACCGCGACGTCCATCTGGACGATTCGGCTCGCCTATATCGCGCTTCGTGAAGCCAATCGATTCCTCGGCACGCAGGCGATCCTGACAATGATGGTCCCGCCGTTGGGAATGGGCCTTGGAGCAATTGGCGCGTTCTTCGTGCTGGCTTTCGGGACGCTGATCTTCGCGTAGGCCTCGCGGCGCGGTCGGGCTTCGGTTGATGGCGTATAATGAGTCGAATGGCAGGGAGGCGCCTATGTCAATACCGCATGTACCGGAGCTATTAATAATCCTGGCGATTGTGTTGCTCATCTTTGGGGCGACAAGGCTGCCGGAGGTTGCTCGCTCAATGGGTAGTTCAATCAGAGAGTTTCGCAAGGGCGCCCAGCTTGAGAATTCTAAGCCCGCCGACGAGTCGGCGGACACGCCCAAGCCCGATTCGACAACCACGTCTACGTAACTTCCGCCAAGAAGCATAGTCGGGGGGCGCTGCCGCGCAAGCGGCAGCGCCCCCCGTTTTGCGATCACCATCTAGAGACCTAACAGAGCTTGGGGTCCTGTTAGTAGCAGGCGCCTCTAGTCTGAACGCTCCAGCGCCTTGGTGCGTCGCCACCACGCAAAGCGCGCCATCAATAGGCCAACTTCATAGAGCACCAGGATTGGCAGCGCCCAAATGACCATATTGATGGGGTCGCCCGTCGGAGTGATGATCGCGGCTGCGACGAAGGACAACAGGATCGCGCCGCGTCGCTGTCGCCGGAGCTGGTGGGGGTTGATGATTCCTACACGGGCGAGCAAGAACATTACGACGGGCAACTCAAAGAGAAGGCCCATCGCGAATATGAGCCAGACGGTCGTGCCAACGATGCTCTCGACGCGAATCTGGGGAAGAGCCAGATCCTCTCCAAGAAATTGCGGAAGCACCCGCATCATCACCGGTATCGGAACATAGAAGGCGAAAAGGATTCCCGCAACAAAGAGCCCGCTCGTGATTGGCAGCGCTACATAGAGAAACCGCTTTTCGTTGCTGCTGAGCGCGGGCCGGACAAACATCACGGTCTGATAGAGGATCATCGGAAAGGCAACGACGATGCCGCCCAGCAGGGCAATTTTCATCCGCACGCGCACGCCCTCGAGAATGTCGATCTGAACGACCTGGATGTCGTCCGGGAAGGGAACTAGCAGGAGCTCAATGAGCCTGTTTCCGACCGCAAAGGCAGCGATTGCCGCGATAGCCACGACAATGAACGTCCACATCAGCCGCGTTCGCAGCTCCCTAAGGTGAGCCGAAAGCGGCATTGTCAGATCGGAGTCAGCCGCGGATTCCACGCTTATCTGGCCTCTGTGGAATCGTCAGCCTGCGTGTCTTGTGCGGGGGTCACAGCGGATTCGGAAGCGCCGTCGTCGGGTGAGGGCGAGGCGGTGTCCGGTGGCTGCCGGAGTTCTGATTCAAGTCCACGCAGTTCGTCGCTTGCCTCGCGCAGGGATTCAGTTTCCTCGCGCGTCTGCGCGCGGAGGTCCGATTCCAGGCCCTTGATGGCGTCCCCTACATCGCGCAGGGTTTCGGTTTCCTCGCGCGCCTGAGCCCTGAGGTCTTCCGTAAAGGCGTTTATTGTGCGGCGCGCCTTGGCTATGATGCGCCCGATCTCCCCGGCCAGCTCCGCCGCTCGCGCCGGCCCCATTATGATGATGGCAAGGCCGAGGAGAACGAGGAGCTCCAGGCCGCCGATGTTCAGGAAGTCCATAGATGTTTTCAGTAGCTCAGAGTTTCACCGCAGGGTTTCGGCCCTTGCCGCTTAACATTGCGCCCGTGTCTGCCTATCATGGGCGCATAAGCCCGATAGGCGATAGGTCAGGGGGTTCTGGTTGGCCGCGGCGGACGAACTGGTCTTAAGCCTACTAATTTTCGCGCCCTTTGTGGCCGGGCTTGCGATCGTCCTGATTCCGGGGCGTCAGGTTACTGTCATTCGCAGCGTGGCGACGGCGGCGACAGGCCTGACGTTCCTGCTGTCCATCTACCTGACGCTGAGACACTATTTTGCCGCGCCCGCGGATGCCGAATTCTGGCCGTTCACGCGCGTAGAGTGGCTTCCAAGCCTCGGCATCGGTTTCACGCTGGGTGTTGACGGCATCTCCGTCCTGATGGTCCTTCTCAACGGCGTGGTCGCCTTTGCGGGCGCCCTCGTCGCTTGGCGGATTCTTGAACGAAGCAAGGAATTCTTCGTCCTGTTCCTCCTGCTGATCGCCGGCGTCTTTGGCGTCTTTGTCTCCCTTGACCTGTTCTTCTTCTTCTTCTTCTACGAGCTTGCCGTGATCCCGATGTACCTTCTCATCGGCGTGTGGGGCAGTTCGACCGACTTCCGGTCATACCTGCCGCCCCTGCCGTTCAGCCGCACCAAGGAATACAGCGCGATGAAGCTGACAATCATGCTCAGCCTCGGCAGCGTGCTTGTCTGGGTCGCGCTGATCGCTCTATACGTGTTTGCGGCTGAGCCGACATTCGACTTCCTGAGCCTTCGCGAAGAAGAATACTCGCGCCAATTCCAGTTGATCTTCTTCCCGTTTGTGGCCATCGGTTTTGGCGTTCTTGCGGGACTGTGGCCCTTCCATACGTGGTCGCCGGATGGTCACGTAGCCGCGCCGACGTCCGTGAGCATGCTTCACGCGGGCGTGCTAATGAAACTGGGGGCTTACGGCATTCTGCGCATTGGTATGGACCTCTTCCCCGAAGGCGCCGCGGCATGGATGCCGGTGCTGATCATCCTCGCGACTGTAAACGTGGTCTACGGCGCAATATCCGCCCTGGGACAGCGGGATCTGAAGTACGTCGTCGGCTACTCCAGCGTGAGCCACATGGGTTACGTGATCATGGGATTGGCGACGCTCGACACGCTGGGCGTCAACGGCGCAGTTCTGCAAATGTTCTCTCACGGCGTGATGACAGCTCTCTTCTTCGTGCTGGTCGGCGCCGTCTATGACAGGACGCACGTCCGCGATATTGGAGTGCTGGAAGGGCTGGCAAAGCGCATGGGAGGAACGGCGACCTTCTTCGCAATAGCGGGCCTGGCCTCGCTTGGCCTCCCAGGACTCAGCGGGTTTGTGGCCGAGCTGCTTGTCTTTATAGGCGCCTTCAACACCTATCCGCTTGTCGGCGTTCTGGGCGTCTTTGCCGCAGCAGTCACAGCCGTTTACGTGCTGCGCCTGCTGGGCAAAGTCTTTTTTGGTCCGGTCAGCGAGAGATGGCAGGGCCTTACGGACGCGTCTCGAGTTGAGCTGGCGGCGGGCGGGCTGCTGATCATGTTCATTGTTGCGATAGGCATCTGGCCGTTCCCCTGGATTGAGCTGATAGACGGCAGTGTGACGGCGCTATTGGCGCGCATCGGGTGACTGAATAGGTTAGGGTGACGGAGACTACGTGGCCACGACGAGGCGTGGCGCAGCCGATATCCTATCTGATTGACACTGAGAATAGGCGACAAGTAGACTTTCGATCGGGGGGAACAGCAGCATGCCGGAAGAGTATGCGTTCAACTGGGCCGCCATCGTTATTGCGGCGCTATTTGGATTTGGCGGCGTAGGAACCTTTTTCCTGATCTCCTGGGTGTTGGCGCCGCGCCGCGCGACATCGCTGACAGGCATCGCCTACGAGTGCGGCATTCTCCCCGTCGGCGAAGGCAACACCCGTTACAACGTTCGTTACTATCTCTTTGCCTTGTTCTTTCTCATCTTTGCCGTTGAGACCGTTTTCCTTTTCCCGTGGGCCTTCGTCTTCCTTGATCTGCCGGTCGCTGCATTCTATTCAATGATTCTCTTTCTGGTAGTTCTGTTTTTCGGCTTGATTTATGCATGGCGGAAGGGGGTGCTGTCCTGGCGATAAACATGGATTCTGGCGCAGGGCAGGGTGAGATGGGTCGCGAACCGGCCATTGTGACTCCTGAGTCGACACGCGCGATGCAGGCGGTGGCGGCCCATCAGAAGAGCGGCCTGTCCGGAGTCATAACCCTCAAGACTGACGAGCTGTTTGCCATGGCGCGGAAGTCGTCGCTGTGGCCGTTGACGTTCGGCCTGGCCTGCTGCGCCATTGAGATGATCTCCGCTTACATGCCCAAGCACGACTTTGATCGATACGGAGTGGTCACCTGGCCCTCGCCCCGGCAGTCGGACGTGATGATCGTAGCGGGCACCGTGGTCAAGAAGATGGCGGAGCCGATCAAACTTCTTTATGAACAGATGCCGGCGCCGAAATGGGTTATCGCGATGGGATCGTGCGCGACCTGCGGCGGCCCCTACGTGCGCTCATACTCCGTCGTTATGGGCGTGGATCAGATCATACCTGTGGACGTGTACGTGCCCGGGTGCCCTCCAAGGCCTGAGGCTCTGCAGCATGGGATTCTGGAATTGCAGCGCAAGATCCAGGATGAGCCTCGTCTCAAGAGGGGCCTCTAAGTGACGACGGAGGATCGGCCAGCGGATTCTGAAGCCCCCTCTCCGTTCGAGGCCCGGGTATGCGATATTATTGGCGACCGCGTCCAGAATTTGGCCTGGTCGTACGACGAACTGGAGCTGCGAGTCGCGAGAGACGTCGTGACGGAAGTCTGTCAGGCGCTCAAGTCAGACGCGGAGCTGGACTTTAAATACCTTAGAAGCTTGTCCGTCGTCGATTGGGCGGATGAGCTGGAAGTCGTGTACCACCTAGCCTCCCTGAGCCACTCTGATCGCATGATGATAAAGACGCGCGCGCCGATAGATGATCCGTGGATTCCAACGGCAATTGGCGTGTGGAAGGGCGCGGACTGGCATGAGCGCGAGGGGCATGACCTCTTTGGCGTGGAGTTTCGCGGCCACCCGGACATGTCGCCGCTGATTCTCTATGAAGGGTTTGAGGGCTACCCCGGCCGCAAGAGCTACCACATTCCTGAACAGGTGACAATCTATGGCGACTGATGCCGGCATGACGGCAAGCGTCGTCCGGGACCCCGGTCTGGAGCAGGCCGAGCTCCGCATCAACATGGGCCCGCAGCATCCCGCCACGCACGGCGTCTTTCGCATGGTGCTGACGCTTGACGGCGAGCGCGTTGTTGATGTGACGCCCCATATCGGCTATCTGCATCGCGGCTCTGAGCGACTTGCTGAAGGGGAGAACTTCCAGCAGATCACCACCCTGTTTGATCGGCTGGACTACGTCGCGAACTTCAACAATGAATGGGTGTACGTGCGGACGGTAGAGAAGGCCTTGGGCATTGAACCCCCGCCTCGAGCCGACTACATCCGGCTGATCCTTGCCGAGCTGAATCGAATAGCGAGCCACCTGCTGTTCTACGGCACGTACGGCCTTGATATGGGCGCCATGAATCCCGTGATGATCGGCTTTCGCGATCGGGAGCGAATCCAGCAAATCTTTGAGGGAGTTACCGGCGCCCGCATGATGCACAACTACTTTCGCATCGGCGGCGTCAAGGAGGACCTGCCGGACGGCTTTACGCCGGCCGTGCGCACACTGTTGGATCAGCTGCGCCACGGGTATGAGGAGGCGCGGGCGACGCTGACGGACAGCGAAATCTTCGTCGAGCGGACGGCAGGCATCGGCGCGCTCTCAGGGGAAGAGTCCCTTGACTACGGCGTTACCGGCCCCGTGCTTAGGGCCGCGGGCATCCCCTATGACGTTCGAAAGTCCGACCCCTACTCCGTGTACGAGGAGCTTGATTTCACTGTGCCCACCGGAAGGCATGGCGACTGCTACGACCGCTACATGGTCCGAATGCTGGAGATTGAGCAGTCTATCAACATCGTTGACCAGGCGCTGACAAAATTGCCGGACGGTCCGATCATGGGTCGGGCACAGCGCATCATACGCCCGCCGCAAGGCGACGTGTACGAGCACGGCGAGAACCCGCGGGGCGACCTCGGGGTTTATCTGGTGTCGTCGGGCGGGACGACGTCACCCTATCGTCTCAAGATCCGGGGGCCGAGTTTCTGCAATCTGATGGCCCTGCCCGCAATGGTGCGGGGCGCCTATCTCGCCGACGCGACTGTCATTCTTGGCTCCATGGACATCATTCTTGGAGAGGTTGATCGATGACTCTCCTTGACCTGATAACGATTGCCATCGTCGTTTTTGTTCTTTTCAACGGTGTGCTGACGCTTGTGCTTGGCGTGATCTGGGCGGAGCGCAAGACGCTTGCTCGCTTGCAACAAAGGGTGGGGCCATCCAGAACGGGACCATCCGGCATCCTGCAGACCGCCGCGGATGCAATCAAGCTGATGCTTAAGGAGGACGTGCGGCCCGCCAGCGTCAATCTGCCCATCTTCTATGTGGCCCCGCTGCTCATATTCACACCGATATTCATGCTGTGGATGGTTCTGCCTTTCACGTCAAATCTTGTCCTGAGCGACCTCGATCTTGGGTTATTCTATGTCGTGGCCATTCTCGGACTGTCCGTGGTTGGGCACGTGCTTGCCGGTTGGGCGTCCAACAACAAGTACGCTCTGCTGGGCAGCGCTCGCAACGCCGCGCAGTTGATCAGCTACGAGTTGCCGTTGGTCTTCGCCGTGCTTGCTGTCGGGCTCCTGGCTCAGACGGCCACCGACAGGCCCTTCAGCCTCGCGGGCATAGTTGAGGCGCAGGGGGCCGTGCCCTATATCCTGGTCATGCCGCTGGGATTCGTCCTGTTCCTCATCGGCGCACTGGCGGAGACTGCTAGAATCCCCTTTGACATTCCTCATGCGGAGGAGGAGATAGTTGGCGGCGCATTCGTCGAGTACTCAGGCATTCGATGGGGAGTGTTTTTCCTGACGGAGTACGCAGGCCTCGCCACAATGGCTTTCTTAGCGACAATCCTGTTCCTTGGTGGCTGGAGCGGACCATTCTCGGATCGGTTTGAGTTCCTGCAGCCCCTCTATCTCTTTGCAAAGAGCGCGGCCGTCATCATGGTGGTCTTTTGGATTCGCGCGCCGCTGCCGCGACTCCGCATTGATCAGTTGATGGCGTTTGCGTGGAAGCTGGCTATCCCTGTGTCGCTGCTCAATCTATTGCTTGTCGCCACGGCGGTTTTCGCGCAGCAACAGAATGGCTGGGGACTTGGTTGGACAAGCGCAATTATCAGCGTCATAAGCATCGGCCTGGCCGCGGCGACCGGGATCATGCTGGCGCAACGCAGGAAGCAACGGTTGGACGAATTCAGGCAAAGGTGGGCGCAATAATCATGTTGGGAACTTTCAAGAGCCTCGTGACTACGCTGAGAATTGCTTTTCGGCCTCCGGTGACGGCGGAGTATCCAACGACGCCGGCCGTTCTGGCATCCAGATTCATGGCCCACCCGGTTCTGACATGGGATAAAGACGTCGTCGAACCGTACTGCACCGGTTGTCTTGTCTGTATGCGAATTTGCCCAACGGACTGCATAGACGTCTCCATGAAGGACAACCCCAAGCACGCGTCGTCCGACAGTACTCGCCGTAAGATCGTCGATGACTTTGAGTTGAACGTCGCCGACTGCATCATGTGCGGCCTCTGCGTTGAGTACTGCAACTTTGACGCCATCATCATGTCTGATCACTTTGACGCGAGCCAATACGCCCGGCCAAACCTCGTCCTGGGTCTCGACGAGTTGCTGGAGCAGGGGAAAGGGCAGGAAGCCAAGGGCCGATGGTCACCGCCGGAGGCCAAGAAGTCGGCGCGACGGACTGCAGCGCAGGGCGGCGCGCAAGCGGCCGGCGCTCCGACAGGTGACGACGCCGATCGCGTCGCAGCCTCCCGCGCACGGGCCGCAGAGTTGCGCGCCCAAAGGGCCGCGGAGCAGGGAACGGCTGCGGATTCTGGTCCGACAGCATCGGCCGAGACCCAGACGACCGGGCAGGGATCAGCCGATGCCGCGACAGTCGATCCTCGGGTGGCTGAGTCGCGACGCAAGGTCGCAGAGTTGAAGGCGCAGAGGGCGGCGCAGCAGAGCGCGGCAGCAGAATCAGGTTCCGCCACAGGCGCAGAAACTCAGGCAGAAGCTGATGGCGAATCCGTTGACCCGCGTGTGGCGGAGGGACGTCGCCGAGCCGCAGAACTGCGGGCGCAGAGGGCGTCGGAACAGGGAGCGGCTACGGACTTGGGCCAGGCAGCAGTTACGGAAACACAGGCGACGGAGTCAGGTTCAGCTGATGCCGTGACCGTTGATCCCCGCGTGGAAGAGGGACGTCGCCGAGCCGCAGAGCTCCGAGCGCAAAGGGCCGCGGAGCGCGCCGCTCAGGAATCCGCGTCCGCGCCGTCCGATCAACAAGACGCGGATGACCCTACCGATTCGTCCGGAGCTGAACGGGAATGATCGAGGCGGCGATTCTGGGGGCGCTCGGAGTCTTTACGATCGCCGGCGGCATTGGCGTGGTGGCCACGCGAAACGTTGTGTACGCGGCGGTGTTTTTGCTGATCGCGCTAGTGGGAGTTGCGGGGCTCTTCCTGCTCCTCCTCGCTGAATTCCTTGCGCTGGTGCAGATTCTCATCTACGGCGGCGCTATAACGATTGTCCTTCTCTTTGCGATCATGTTGACCCGAGGCCCTGAGCAATCCAACGTTCAGGACAATGCGCAGCGTCCCCTTGCGGCGATGGCCTGTTTCGCGCTGTTTATCTTGCTTGCAACCGCAGCGTTGTCGACGCCCTGGAGGGTGTCAAGCGGGTCAGACGACGCAATGGCGGAATTCACGGCATTGAGCCAATTGCTCTTCACCGATTTCCTCGTGCCGTTTGAGATTGCGTCGCTGGTATTGCTTGTCGCGCTGGTCGGGGCAGTAGTTCTGACTCGGAACGATCGCGAGGGCGCATGAGCTCCCTTGAGTTCATGCTAATTCTCGGCGCGGCGCTCTTCTGCCTGGGTCTATATGGGGTTCTGGCGCGGCGAAACGCCGTTCTTGTGCTGATGTCAATAGAGCTGATGTTAAACGCTGTTAATTTGCATCTCATTGCCTTTGCGCGGTACGTCACAGGGACGGAGGCAATCGCGCATGTGTTGATTATCTTTGTGATTACCATTGCGGCGGCGGAGGTCGGTCTGGCTCTCGCCATAGTCCTACGAATGTTCCGGAACTGGGAGACGGTCAATCTTGACCGCATCTCCACCCTGCGTGAGTAACCGGGCCACGCGATGACAGCTCTGCTTGACGCAATCCCGATTGGCGCAGAACAAGCGTGGCTGGTGCCGGTCTTGCCGCTGGCCGCCTTTGTCATCCTCGCCGTGGGCCGAGTCCTGACGATTCCCAAAGCCGCATCGGCCATCAGTGTTGGCGCAATCGGGATAGCCTTTATCGGCTCCCTTGGGGTCCTGGGCGATCTCCTCGCAAATGGCGAGTACGTCGGCCGGATCGTTTGGCTTTCCGTCGGCGGCTCCGAATTCGGACTGAGCTACATCGTCGATCCCATCTCCGTGATGATGATCATTCTGGTAACGTCAGTGTCCCTCGGCGTTCAGGTGTATTCGATGGAGTACATGCGCGGCGAGGCTCGCTTTGGCTGGTACTTTGCCGCGCAGTCGTTGTTCGCCTCGTCAATGTTGGCGCTGGTCCTAACCGGAAGCCTGTTGCTGCTCTATATCTCATGGGAGCTTGTCGGCTTGTGCTCCTTCCTGCTGATCGGCTTCTATTGGGAGCGGCGCTCGGCTGCGGAGGCTGCCAAGAAAGCCTTCATAACAACGCGATTTGGGGACGTTGGCCTGCTCATTGGCGTGATCCTCGCATACGTCTACACCGGAACGTTCGATATTCGGGAGATTATCGCCTCCTTGAGCGGCAGCGAGGCCGCGCTCGTGGCCTTCCTGCTCTTTCTGGGCGCGATGGGCAAGAGCGCCCAGTTTCCCTTTCACATTTGGCTTCCTGATGCAATGGAGGGACCGACTCCGGTCAGCGCGCTGATTCACGCCGCAACAATGGTGGCGGCAGGCGTCTTTCTTGTGGCGCGGATGTTTGACCTCTTTATCGAGGCCCCGGGCGTCCTGTGGTTTGTGGCATTGATCGGACTGACAACCGCGATTCTGGGTGGCATTCTTGCACTCGGCGAGGTGGATTTCAAACGGATCCTTGCGTATTCGACTGTGAGCCAGTTGGGGTTAATGATGCTCGCGCTGGGGGCGGCCGGGCTGGCGCATGACGCCATCTACCGAGACCCGAGCGGCGGCCTGTTTCACCTCCTCAGCCATGGGTATTTCAAGGCGCTTCTATTCCTGACTGCCGGCGTCGCCCTTCATGCCATCCACGCATCCGCCGCTTCAATCGGCGAAGTGCGGGGCCTGTACAGGGCCGCCCCGCTCACGGCAATCGTGCTAATCATTGGGAGTGTCTCGTTGGCGGGAGGACCGCCTTTGAGCGGATTCTTCTCGAAAGAGGGCATCCTCGCGGCGCCGCTTGAGATTGGATCGTTGGCCGGCTACCTTCTTTTCTTTGGCGCTATAGCGGCGTCGTTCCTTAGCGCGCTCTACATGACGCGGCTTGTGCTTGTTGTCGTGCAGGGAGAGCCGAGGATCAGCGACAATTCAGGCCATGGCGCGGAGCGCGGCGGCATGCTGCACGATCCGCCGCTGCTGATGGCAATACCACTTCTGATTCTGGCTGCCCTTGCGGCGCTGCTTGGCATCTTCTTCACATTCGGTTGGGACATCATTCAGTTCCTGACGGCCAATGAACGGTCCTTCCACCTGGACACTCTGCTTGCGCTCACGTCGACGCTCACCGCTGTAGCTGGCGTTGGAATCGGCATCAATTACTGGAATGGGCGGGAGCGTCTGGATGCGTCCATGATGGCGGCTCTTGGGCCGTTTCCAAAGCTAGTCGCCAATCGCTTCTACATTGATATCGCCGCGCAATGGCTCGTCGACCACATAGCGCTGGCATTTGCAGGCCTCATACGGGAGGCCGATCGCCGGGTGATTAACGATGCCGGCGTGGACGGAAGCGCGGCGCGTGCAATAGACGTGGGCAGGCTGTTGCGCGTCCTCCAGACGGGCTATGTGTTCAACTACGCCCTCGTGTTCACCATTGCGGCGGTTGTCATCGTGGCAGTTGCGTCACTGTCGGAGCGAGGCTAAGGGGCTGCCGGGGCAATGAACTGGACTCTGCTGGCGCCCGCGTATGTCGTGACAGGCCTGGCCTTTGGGGCGTTTACGGTTGATCTCATCGTGCCGAGGCTCTCGCGGACCGTTCTTGTCTATGGCGGCGCTGCAACGCTGATCGTCACGGGCATATTCATCGCCGTCTTGCAGGGTGATGAGACGAACCAGTTCGCAGGCGGCATCCTGATATTCGACAAGTACTCTACCTTTTTCTTTGTCCTGTTTGTCCTCCTGGCGGCGGTGACAATCCTTGGATCCTCCGATTTTGTGAAGTCAATCGACAGCCCTGGGGAGTTCGTGGCGCTGTTGATGATGTCGGCGGTCGGCGCGATGGGCATGGCGGCGGCCGGAGAGCTTATCACGGCGTACATCTCCCTGGAGCTGCTTAGTTTTTCGCTCTATGTCCTTGCTTCCTACACGTGGAGGCAGCAGCGCACCAATGAAGCCGGGATGAAGTACATCCTTCTTGGGGCGCTGGCGTCAGCATTCCTGCTGTTGGGCATCTCCTACATCTATGGCCTGACGGGTGATACGCGCTATGACCGCGTGGCGGAGGGCCTGCTGGCCGAGGCCGCAAGCCCCGGTCTCATCATCGCCCTGGCCATGATTACGGCCGGTCTGGGATTCAAGATCGCAGCCGTGCCATTTCACATGTGGACTCCGGACGTCTATGAAGGCGCGCCGATTCCCGTGGCGGCCTACCTTGCCGCTGCATCCAAGGCGGCGGGATTCGCGTTGCTGATTCGGTTGGTGGCCGTCGCGCTTGGCCCCGTTGTCCTCTTCTGGGACTGGATATTTCTTCTGCTGGCTGTCCTCAGCATGATGCTCGGCAACCTCGTGGCGATTCTCCAGTCGAACCTCAAGCGCCTGCTGGCCTATTCCAGCATCGGGCAGGTCGGCTATCTACTTCTGGGAGTCGCGGCGCTTGGGGCCATGGACGCATCGAAGCCCGTCGCGGGCATGTTGATCCACGCAGTCAGCTACGGTGTGTCAACGATGATCGCATTCTTTGTCATTCTGGCCGTGCAGCAACAGACGGGCAGGGAAGGCGTGAGGGACCTGGCCGGTCTGGCGCGGCGCAACCCATACCTGGCGATGGTTCTTACCGCAGCTCTGTTCAGCCTGGCGGGCTTTCCGTTCTTCATCGGATTCGCGTCCAAGTTTTATCTCTTTACAGTGGTTGCCACGGCAGGGGCCCGTTTCCTTGCGCCGGTTGGGATCGCGATATTCGCGAGCGTGATCTCCCTGTATTACTATCTGAATATCGTGCGGCAGATGTATATTGAGGCGCCCGAGGATGACGCCCCCGCGATCCCGGTCTCACGGACGATGTGGATCTTGCTGGCCGTGTTGCTGGGGGCGTTGATTGCGGGAGGGCTGTACGTGAGGCCGCTTGCAAGCGCCGCAGAGGCTGCGGCGGCAGCCATCTTTGCCGGATAGAAACAGCGACGGAGCTATAGGAAAATGCCCTCTTTTACTGCGGTCCTTTTCCCGAATGACGATGGCTCGATTCGCGCCCTCATGCCAGCCTTGCCGACACTGGAGGGCGGCGGCGCCACGCGCGCGGCTGCCCTGGAGGATGTAAAACGAGGCGCGGAGGTTCTGCTTGCCGAAATGCTCTCAGAGGGCCGAGTGGCGCCTCGCGAAGAATCATCTCCGGTTCGGACCGTATGGGTGCGGAATCCACGCCGCGGCGACACCGTGCCGTATGTCATCATGATCAGTCGGACGGAGTCAGGCGACTTCAGCGCGATGCCCGTCGCTTTTCCTGACATGAGCGTTGAAATGCCCACACCGGAGGCTGCGATTGACCTGATCGGCCCGCTGCTATTCGAACGCCTCACGGCGCTAGTGGCTGAGGGAAGACACTTCCCGACACAGGACGATCCGCAAGCGTTCGTTGTGCGTGTTTCCGCGCCGACGGAGCCGTAGCCGCAGGTCACTGCGAGCAGGCTCGGACGCCGCAAGTCGCGGGATAGAGCAATCTTCGGGATGCAATGACGCGCCCGGAATACCCGGCTCGCAGTCGCGGCTAGCCCAGCTTGCCGAGGGTCTCGTTTAGCTCGGCGACATCCTCCGGCGTGAGGGTCCAGTCGGCAGCTTTGGCATTGGCCTTTACTTGCTCGCGCTTCGTCGCGCCGGCAATGACGCTGCTCACCTGTGGCTGCGCGAGCAACCACGCGATGGCCAGCTCAACTGTCGTGTGGCCGCGCTCCTCGGCGAAGGCCGTTGCGGCATCCACGACAGCAAACGTCTTCTCGTTCATGAATCTCTGGCGCATTCGATCCGGGGTAGTGGACATGCGGGTTCCCTCCGGCGGAGCTTCGCCTTCTACGTACTTGCCGGTGAGAACGCCGCCCGCGAGCGGATAGTAGGGGACGATGCCGATGTTGTAGGCCCGTGCAAAGGGAACCGACTCTTTTTCGATGGCCCGGTTGACCATGTTGTATTCCGGCTGCGAACTGACGAAACTGTTCAGCCCAAGACTGCGGCTTGTCCAGGCCGCCTCAGCCTCCTGCCATGCCGCGAAGTTTGAGCTCCCTATGTAGAGAATCTTGCCGGCCCTGATGAGGTCATCAAGGGCGCGCAAGGTCTCTTCAATGGGTGTTTCGCTATCCGGGAAATGGATCTGATAGAGGTCGATGTAATCTGTCTGAAGCCGTGTCAGGCTGGCCTCAACCTCTTCCGTGATGTGCTTGCGTGAGTTTCCGCCGCCGTTCGGGCCGGGACGAATGCGGCCGCTGCCTTTGGTGGCGATCAAGGCTTGGTCCCGCTTCCCTGCCAGGGCGCGGCCTATGTGCGACTCTGAGTCGCCGTTGCTGTAAATGTTCGCCGTATCGATGAAATTGATACCGTTGTCCAGGGCGGCCTCGATAACGACTTCGCTTGCCGCGTAGTCAAGCCGCCTGCCAAAATTGTTGGTCCCAAGCCCGACGACTGAAACATCAAGCCCCGATTTCCCCAGTTTGCGATACTCCATTGACTGCGGTTCTCCTTCTTTGTGCGCGTCTCCAATGCGTCATTATAGAGTTAAGAATACGTGAGGGCGTCGCCGGATGCCGCGGCGCCAATCTCTTGGGGTATAGTCGCATGGCAGACGATCTGACAACGGACGCGGTCCGCGGCCGGCTACAGACGCGCACAATCGGGCGCGATTATCAGCATCTCCGCTCGACCCATTCGACGCAGAACGTCGTCGCGACGCGAGGCCATGAGGGAGCGGCAGAGGGCCTCACGGTGACGGCGGACGAGCAGTCTGCAGGGCGGGGACGCTTTCGCCGATCATGGGTGTCGCCCCCAGGCGCGTCCTTGCTGGTCTCAATCCTCCTGCGCCCCTCAGCGGCAGTGTTGCCAATGGTCACGATGATCGCGGCGCTGGCCGTACCAAGGGCCATTCGGCGCGTTGCGCCTGAGCTTTCGCCTGAGATCAAGTGGCCGAACGATATCCTCCTGGGCGAGCGCAAGACGTGCGGCATCCTTGTGGAGGCGGCGCGCCCTGAGCAAGAGGACAACCAATTCGCCGTCCTGGGCATCGGCGTCAACGTTAACTGGGACACGGCCTCGATTTCTGAGATTGCTGAGACGGCGACAAGCTTGAGCAGGGAAACCGGGCGCGCTGTCTCCCGCCTGGATCTGCTCTGCGCGCTGCTTGAGGAGCTTGAGCAGCTGTATGTTTCCGCTCAGGCAGGCGAGGACATCTTTCAACAGTGGCGGGCCGCGCTTGTGACGCTCGGTCGGCGCGTCGAGGTCTCAGGGAGCGACTCTACGTTCGAGGGTGTCGCAGAAGATGTGGAGTCATCGGGCGCTCTTGTAGTGCGTGATGATGCCGGCCTTCGGCGAGTGGTCCACGCTGGCGACGTGACTCTCAGCTAATGGACTCCTGGACAGAATCTGCTCAATGAGCAACCAGGGGCGGGGCGAGGATCATCTCACTTTAGGGGATCAACAATCTCCGGACGCGGGCGGAACCGGCGGCACGGATTCGACACAGCCGCTGCGGCGGCTCGGCAGTGTTCGACTTCTGCCGGCAATTCAGGTAGGCTCTGCCATCGCGGTGTCGATAGCCGTCATTATTATCGTCACGCGGTTTGCAGGCAATTTGGAGCGGATCGGCTCGTGGGGCTACATTGGCACATTCGTCATCCAGCTTCTCAATAGTGCTACCGTGTTTGTGCCTGCGCCGGGTCACGCGTATGTCTTTGCCGTCTCGCCATCCCTCAATCCACTCCTGGTTGGCGTTGTCGGCGCGATCGGGGCATCACTCGGAGAGATTACGTCGTACGTTGCGGGCGCCGGCGGCGCGTCAATGTTGAATCGCAATTCATGGTATCGACGTATGGCTGCTGTAACGGAGCGCTGGCAAGGACTGGCCATATTCCTATTCGCGGCGACACCTTTGCCGTTCGACGTTGCGGGCATCTGGGCAGGCACAACCCGCTATCCCTTGTGGCGATTCATGGCCGTAGTTGCGTGCGGTAAACTGATTCTCGTGACGGCAGTGGCGCTGGCAGGCCACTACGGACTGCCGATTGTGAGCGATCTTTTCGGCTAAGCGCGCCCTACGCTAGAATGGAGACGCAGAATGGACGTGCAATGCGCCGATGGGCAAGCTGCTCCCGCTGCAACTCCGAATACAGACAGGATTATCGTGTTACGGCTGGCCTTACCTAGCAACAATCGATTAGCCGGCGATACATTGGACTTTCTTGGGTCCTGTGGCATTCATGTGTCCCGCCGCGGCAGCCAGGGCCTTGTTGAGGAGGTCCGGGACATCCCAGACTGCGAGGCCGTCTTTCTTCGGCCTGACGACATCCCCGGCATTGTCGCCGAGGGCGGGGCGCATCTGGGAATCACCGGGCGCGACTGGCTTGAGGAAAAGCTGCTGCACGGCATCGACAACGTTGCAAGCCTTATTGATGATCTTGGTTACGGGCACGGGCGGTTGATGCTAGCGGCGCCAAATCGACGCCTCGAAAGTGACGGCAACATATCCGCCGGGGGACTTTCAGATTGGGCGAGTGAGCTAGGGCGCGACCTCCTCGTCGCGACCAAGTTCCCGGGGCTGGCGAGGCGCTATCTTGAATCTCACGGCCTGTCCGGCGACGGAGTGCGTTCCTTCCAGGGCTCCCATGAGCTGCTGCCGAGGCTGGGAGCTGTCGACCTTATAGCGGACATCGTCGTTACGGGCGCCACGCTGGAGGCCCACTCCCTTACCGGGCTGCGGCTTGGCGAGCCTCCCGAGCCCATTTTGCGAACAAGCGCAGCTCTTATCGCCTGCACTGACAAGTCGCGGTATGACGATCAGGCGATGCGTTCAGCCTGGCTGTTGCTGGAGTACGTTCACGCCAACCTCAATGCCGAGGGTCGCTACGTAGTGATGGCGAATGTTCCAGGGGCCTCGCCTGAGGATGTCGGCGCAAAGCTGTTCGCTCTGGCGGCGCTCGATAGCGTCGGCCTCAAGGGGCCCACCATCGCGCCTGTCATCACGAAAGAGGGACTGGAAGATCCTCGCAGGGAAAAGTGGTTCTCTGTCTCTTTTGTGATAAACCACCAGCAATCGGAGCAGCTGGTGGCGACGGAATCATTGCGGCAGATAGGCGCGACGGACGTCATTGCCTTTCCTATCACGCAGCACTTCGGCAACCCGCCGGAATTGCCCCTCCGGTAGCAGCGGAGACCAGAAAATGCCGATGCTGGCTGTCCACTTGAGCATTGCCCAGGAGGTTGTGGACCGGCTGGCCGTCGCAGAGATCAGTGAATGCCTCGGCGCAGTGTTGCTTGGCTCTACCTCGCCGGACAGGCGCGTCATGACGCGGGAGCCGCGCGAGGATACCCATTACTTTCAGCTGACAGAGAGCGGCATGGGAGATGGGTTTCGAGGACTGAAGGCCGCGCTTCCAGAACTGGCTGAACGCGCGCCGGAGTCCGATTGGATGCTAACCGCATTCCTCGTCGGCTACGCGAGTCACCTGGCGGCGGATGAGGCCTGGATAGTCAACGTCTATCGCCCGTTCTTTGAAGACGAGGCCTATCTCGGGGGAGAGCCTGCCCGCAATATCCTTGATCGCGCAATGCAGTATGAACTTGAGAGGGGAGTGCGGAAGGGGAGTTCACAGCTGCGGAAGTGGCAAGGCCAAATCGCCTCGATAGAGGGCGCGCTCAATAATGTGCCCGATCATTTCATTTCAGAGGACGTCTTGCGAGAGTGGAACGAATTTGTCGTCGGCCGTGTGATGAACCTGGCGGGCGGCTGGGAGGAGTTTTCGCGTTTCATTTCGCGCTTCCTGGATGATCCCGGCCTTGACGAGGCAGCGGCGGCGAGCCTCATTCAAAACCCGAACGCGATGCTTAGCCGCGTATACGACAAGATCCCGCGCGAGATTGTTCAACAACATCGAGCAATAGCTGTGGAGGAATCAATGCGGCACGCTCGGGAGATTCTGTCGTGAGGCTATACAGGGGGCTGGAAGAGGCAAAAGAGGGGATGATCGTGGTCAACCCATGGTTGAACCCGCCCGCCTCCGAGTCCACGCTTGCGTTCCTGGAGGGCGCCTTTGGCAGGCCGATCTCGCCCACAGATGCCGTGCAACGCGTGATCGAGATCGTTCAGACGGACGGGGACGAGGGAATACGCGACTTGGCGCGCCGATTCGACAATGTGGAGTTGTCCGCCCTTGAAGTGACGCAGCAGGAGATCGCGCGGGCCTTCGATCAGGTTGATACGGAGGTCATTGACGCCCTCCACCGAGCCGCAGAGGAGATAGAGGCCTTTCACGTTCAGCAATCGCGCGTTGGATGGATGGATTTTGAGCGGGGCGTCGGCCAGATTGTCCGGCCGGTCCAGCGCGCGGGCATCTACGTGCCAGGCGGGCGGGCGTCCTATCCCTCTACGGTCCTGATGATTGGCATCCCGGCTCGTGTGGCGCAGGTTCCTGAGGTCATGGTAACGACACCGGCGAGGGAGCTTGGCGTCGTTTCGCCGGTGACGCTGGTGGCATGCAGCATTGCCCGTGTCAGCCGCGTATTTCGCATCGGCGGGCCGCAGGGAATCGCGGCGTTTGCCCTGGGCACGGAGTCCGTGCCGCAGGTGGACAAGGTCTTTGGTCCGGGAAATCTCCTTGTACAGTTGGCCAAGAAGGCGGTGTTTGGGGCCGTTGGAGTTGATGCCCTGCAGGGCGCAACTGAGACGCTTGTTATTGCGGATGAGCGGTCTGACCCTGCGCTATGCGCCGCTGATCTGTTGGCGCAGGCGGAGCACGATCCTGAGTCAAGAGTCGTCATGGTCACAACATCAGAGCGGATCATTGCCCGAGTTGGTCGCGAGCTTGAGCGCCAGCTGCGAGATCTGACAAGCGATTCACCGGCCCATATTTCCACGCTATCAGGAGGATTTGTCCTTGTCGAAAGCGAGAATGAGATCGTTGAGTTCTGCAACACCTTTGCTCCTGAACACCTGTGCATCTTGACCGAGAATCCCCACGCCCTCGTTTCCCGGCTGTACAACACTGGCGGCATCTTCATCGGGGAAAACTCGCCGGAGGTGCTTGGCGACTACATAGCCGGACCAAGCCACACGATGCCTACAGCCGGCTCCGCCCGTTTCAGTTCGCCCGTCAACGTCTTTGAATTCCTAAAGGTCACGAGCGTTTTGGCCGTCTCGCCTGAACGCCTGCAACGTCCTCGGTCCGAGCGGCATCACCATAGCCAAGGCGGAGGGACTGATGGCGCACGCTCGCGCCCTGGAGCTGCGTATGGAACCGGAGAGCGCCGGCGAAATGCTGGACTAGGCGACGAAAGCACACTCCCGAACATGACCTCCGCCGCGGAAAAGGGCGCCGCAAAGACGAAACGAACGTGGTTTGGTCGCGTCAGTGGTTTACTTGGCGCATCGTCCATCACGACAGAGGCGTGGGAGGAACTTGAGGAGGCTCTGATCGGCGCCGATGTGGGGCTGGATTTGAGTGAGGACCTCATCAGCAAGACGCGAGACCGCGTGAGCAAGATTCGCGGCGCCACGCCGGAGGATCTGCGCCGGACACTCATTGAGGAGCTGGCCGGCGTTGCATCAGATAAGAGTCATGCCGGCGACAGCCCGGACAATCCGCAGGGCGCGATGGAATTCATCATGGTCGTCGGCGTAAACGGCAGCGGAAAGACGACGTCAATTGCCAAACTGGCCCGCCTCAAGATCAGGGAAAATCGACGCGTGATGCTGGTGGCCGCCGACACGTTTCGGGCTGCGGCGACTGAACAGCTTCAGGAGTGGGGCAAACGGCTTGACCTCCCCGTGATTGCTCAACAACATGGCGCAGATCCGGGCGCTGTCGTTTTTGACAGCGTGGCGGCCGCGCAGGCGCGGGGAATCGATACGCTGATCATCGACACGGCAGGTCGCCTGCAAACCAGAACGCCGCTCATGGATGAGCTGCGCAAAGTGCGCCGCGTCATTGAGAGGTCGCAGAACGGCGAAGATGTCATAACGGTTCTGCTGGCGCTTGACGCGACGACGGGCCAGAACGGCCTCTCGCAGGCCAGGGAATTCCTGGAGGCCGTGGGTGTCGACGCAGTGATTCTGACAAAGGTTGACGGGACGTCCAAGGGTGGCGTTGCGTTGGCGGTGCGACGCGAAATCGGAGTGCCTATCAAGTACGTCGGCATCGGAGAAGGCATCGACGACCTTGAGCCGTTTGACGCGGATGCATTCGTCAGGGCGCTGCTTGAGTAGCGAAAAGGCGCCGAGCATATGGTTCAGGCCGCGCCAAGCCGCGCCAAACAGTTGCTTCAGCCCTCAGGGTTAGCGCCGGCCCCGGTGATTACCCTATGATTCACCTCTTGGTCTGGCTCATTGTTCTGCAGATCATCGGGTTTGCGGGGTTTGTGTGGGCGTTCCACCTTTTCCGGGACCTGCCGGATCGCGGTTACGGGGTATCCAGGGTTCTGGGCCTCCTGTTGATCGCATATGCCTATTGGGCGCTCGTAACGGCCCGTGTCATTGAGAATGGCCTGCTGTCGTTGCTCATCGTTATAGCGCTGCTCTGCGGGGCCAGCGCCATACTCTTTCGGGAGCACCGCGCGGAGATGCAGGAGTTTGTGCGCGCTCGGTGGAGACTGCTCGCGGCGCATGAGATCGTCTTTCTGCTCGCCATAGCGGCGTTTACCGCCTTTCGCGTTCTGGCGCCGGACGTAACTGTATCAACGTCCATCAACGGGCTGACCACAGAGCAGCCCATGGATCTGGCCTTCCTTGCAAGCTCGCTGAAAAGCGAGACTTTCCCGGCCGCCGACCCATGGCTTTCGGGACATTCCATCAGCTACTACTACTTTGGCTATCTCGCGCTTAGCATTCCCGCGCAGATTACCGGGGCGTCGGCGGCGGTGGGTTATAACCTGGCGTTCATCACACTATTCGCCCTGACGGCTTCCGCGGCTTTTTCCTTGACGACAAACGCGATCATTCGGGCCGATTTGGTCCGAATTCGAATGCCGCGCCTGGACGTTGCCGTCATCATCGGTGGCCTCGCTGCCGTCGTCGCACTACTCGTGGCCGGGAACTTCAGCGGCGGACTGCAGGGCATAACGGAGTCAGTGTCAGGAGGCGGGCTGCCCGACAATTCCGTCTGGTGGTGGCAGTCGACGAGAATCATAGAGGACGCGGGGCCGTTTTCTCCCATTGATGAGATCCCGGCGTTTAGCTTTGTCCTGGGAGATCTTCATCCCCACGTCATGTCCCTCCCGTTTGTGCTGCTTGCTCTGAGCGTCAGTCTTGCCTGGCTCTGCAAGGAGGAGGCTCCGGACGCCAGCTGGCCTGTGCGCCGCACCGGCGAGCTCTTCATAACCGCGCTGATCATCGGCGCGCTCGGATTCATCAACACGTGGGACATCCTGATGTACTTTGCGGTGCTCGCGCTTGCAATCACCGTGCGGCGTTTGTGGGAGCCCACAGTCGTAGAGGGGTCGCATTGGCGGGCATTCCTGTTCGACATTGTTGTCCCGGCGGGCGCCATTGGAGCGCTAGCGATTTTCCTGTTCATGCCGTACTACATCAGCATTGACGGAGGCGTGCGCGGCGTTCTACCTGTGTCTGATTCAGGCACGGGCCTTGATCACTACCTACGCATCTGGAGCCCGATGGCCCTTGCTGTCATTCCGCCTATTGTGTACGCATGGCTGCGCCTCAAGGGCAGGGAGATTCGCGTACGCGTCGCGGCGAGCATCCTGTTGCTGAGCGCGGCGCCACTGATCCTCTGGACGGCCATTGTCATCGCATGGGGGCTGCTGCCGAGCGATTCGCCTGTTGCGGAATCGGCGCCGCGATTGACTGAGACGGGGATGCGAGCGTTGGTCGTAGCGCCTGCGGTGATGCTAGCCGGAGCCGGCCTCGTTGCCGCCATGCCGCCGCGGTGGGGCGGGACGCCGGAGCGGCCTGGCATGATTTTTGCCGCGATCCTCCTCGTGGCCGCCGCAATGGCGATTGTCGTGCCGGAACTCTTCTTTGCCTGGGACTCATTTGGAGCACGAATGAACACCGTTTTCAAAGTGCACTATCAAGGGTGGCTTCTGTTGTCGGTGGCGACGGGCGTCGGGCTAACGTGGCTTATAACACGGCGACCTCCGAGGGCCTCGCTAACGCAGGGGGCAGTCATTGGGGGCGCGGTGATCGGGATCGGGCTGATGGCGATTGGCGCGGCGTATGGACCTATCGCCGCTGTGTCCAGGATCAACTCCTCTCCGTCAGCAAGCCTGTCACTGGACGGCCTCGCCACGTATCGGACTCTCTACCCGGATGATGCAGCCGCAATTGACTGGCTGACGGATAACGCCGACCAAGGGGCGTTCATTCTTGAGGCAGTAGGCGGGGATTACTCTGACCACGGCCGCGTGTCGGCAATCACGGGAATGCCGACGCCCATCGGGTGGATCGGGCACGAGCTACAGTGGCGCGGAGGGTCGGAGCTATTTGCAGGACGCGTTGAGGCGGTCGCAGACATCTATTTGGCGCACCATGCCCCGGAGGACCGACCTCTCAACGTGGATGAGATGAGACAACTCATTGAGTTCTATGAGATCGAATATATCTTCGTCGGCTCGCTGGAGCGGGAAGCATATGGGAACGACACGGCACAGCGGTTATTGGAAGCCGTGCCGGGCCGTATGGAGGTTGCGCACGAATCCGGCAACGCGGCGGTGCTGCGGTTCATAAGCACCGCGTAACCCTCGTTTCGCTATAGTAGGAACGATGGGGCAATCGACGGAAATGGCCGGCGGCGGTGCTGTTCAGGAGGACGCCAAGAACGTCCTCGTGATTACAGCGCCCGCCCCGCTTGTGCGCGTTGTGGAATGGGCGCGCATGCCTCAGAATGCGGCGCTGTTGGGAATTGTCCTGCTTGCCGCGATCCTGCGTTTCTGGGATCTGGATGAGAGGGCCGTCCACCACGACGAGAGTCTGCACGGCTACTACTCCTGGCTACTGTCTGAGGGCGGCGCCTACCTGCACAACCCCTTGCTGCACGGCACGGTGCAATTCATCGCCACCAGCGTCGTGTTCAGGATTTTCGGGGCTTCTGACACGACTCTCCGATTACTGCCCGCGCTGGCCGGCACGGTTGTCGTGTTCCTCCCGTACGCCCTGTTCCGCCACAGGCTAGGCACTTACGGCGCTCTTATCGCCTCTTTTCTTTTGGCGGTTTCTCCTAGCATGGTCTACTTCAGTCGCTTTGCCCGGAACGATATCTACATTGTCCTGATTACCCTGCTCCTTTTCTGGACCATGTGGCGGTACATCGAGGCCCCGCGCATGAGGTACCTGGGAATCATGGCGGCCGTGCTGGGCGTCGGCTTTGCGACTAAAGAAATCACATACCTGATCGTCTTGATTCCGCTGATCTACCTCGCCTTCGCGCACATTGGCGATGCGCGTCGGTTGATCAGAACGCCGCTGCGTGAATGGCCTCCCGCGGCCGCCTTTGGTCTCGTCCTGACAAGCCTTGTCCTGCCTCTGGGGGCGGCGGGCGTCGCTCTTATACAGAATATCCCCGGCATTCACTTGGCTAACCCGGATTCGGGCGTCACTCCGGCCACTGGCGCTATTGCCCACCTTCCGGGCCCCGTTGGAGCGCCCATTTCGCAGGGTCCGGGTGTGGTGTCATGGGTGCTAGAGCGAATTGGTGACGTTCCGCTGATTGGCGCGAATCTCGCTGACCTGAATCAGATTCAGAACCCCTCGGCAGCCACGCTTGGCGGGATCCAGAGTCTGGATATCGCCGTACTAATTGTTGCAGCGCTGTTTGGCATTGGAGCAACGCTGGGGATTCTGTGGAACCGACGCGAGTGGTTAGTGATTGCACTCGTTTTCTGGTTCTTGCTCGCGGCCCTATTTACGACTGTCTTTACCAATGGAGTCGGCCTGGGAAGCGGCGTGTGGCAGTCGTTGGGCTACTGGGTTGCTCAGCAGGAGGTTGGGCGTGGCTCGCAGCCGTGGTACTACTACGTCCTCATTCTGGGGACGTATGAGTTTCTGCCGCTGGCGGCGGCGACCGTGACGGGTTGGTTCATTGTCCGACGCAGGCCCGGCCTGTTGAACTTCGATGTCTTTCTGGTTGCCTGGCTCGCTCTTGCGCTCAGTCTTCTCATGCTGGCAGGGGAAAAGATGCCCTGGCTGTCCATTCACCTGACTCTGCCGATCATCTTGCTGGCTGCTCGCGGCCTCGGGGCGTACGCCCCTCGCGCCG
This sequence comes from Dehalococcoidia bacterium, assembly GCA_965237465.1. GTDB lineage: Bacteria > Chloroflexota > Dehalococcoidia > UBA6926 > UBA6926 > VXMO01. The sequence goes on along the minus strand of OZ250138.1, from coordinate 789,042 downwards.
TTCAGGCGCTGAGCGAGCTGGGGAGCGAGGCGGATGCTCGTCGCGTCGGCCACGCTGTCCTCGTGGGAGCCTTGGTGGTGCTGCTCCTCCTTACGGTTCGATCGACGCTGAGGGCCAGCTTTGCCAATGGGGACGTCCCGGTCGAGATGCTAGTGTATACGCAAACCTCGCCTGCGCTGGCGCAGGCTGCGGATGAGATAGTGAAATACGGGGCATCGACGGGCGAAGGAACGGGCGTGCCGCTCACCATAGACACGGCGCATGGCTTTGGATGGCCGTGGCACTGGTATCTGCGGGAATACACAAATGTAGAGTTTCGGTGCATGGGGACCGTATCAGTGTGCGGGGCGGGGTCAGGTCCAATCACGTCTGAGACGGCGCCACGGGGAACAATCATGGCTCTCAACGTCGTCAACGAAGGAAATATTCAAGGCGGTATTGACGGTCTTGACGCCGAGAACAAGGTTCGAATTCCTCTGAGATGGTGGTTCCCCGAGCATGTCTACCGCGGCGAGGACTACTTCGCAGGGTTGAGTCCGCTCTCAATCGCGCAAGGGGCCGTCGACCCGGGGGCGTGGTCCAGCATCTGGAATTACTGGAGTGGGCGCGAGCCTCCGGATCGCCTTGGAAGCTCAGACATCTACATGTACTTTCCTGTCGGCTATGATACGGAATTGGCGACGCCTCCCGATCCCGTCCATGGACCCGCGTAGTCGGGCCGCCTGATGCTGCTCAATCGTAAGACCCTCCTCGGTCTGGCAATCAGCATCGCGTTTTTCCTGCTGGTCTTCTGGAGGATCCCATTCTCGGAGTTCGCGTCCGCGCTGAGCGACGCCAACTATGTTTGGATCATCCCCGCCGTCATCGTCTACTTCCTGGCATTTACGATCAGGGCCTGGCGCTGGCAACACTTGCTGGCGCACCTGGGAAACGTCAGCCTGGCGCGCTCCTATCACGTGGCGACCATTGGCTATGCGGCCAACAACGTTCTGCCGCTGCGACTCGGCGAGTTTTTGCGGGCGTTTCTCCTCAGGCGCAAGCCAGGTCTGGACATGACGGCAGGTCTCGCCACGATAGCCGTCGAGCGCATCCTTGATGGACTGACTCTGCTGCTGTGGCTGGGCGTGGGACTGTTCTTCTTTGCGTCAATTTGGAGCCCGTCCCCACTTTTGACGTATGCGGCGCAAGGGGCGGCGGTGATCTTTCTGGGCGCCGGCGCAGCGGTCACCGCCGCCGTGCTATTTCCAGAGGCCGCGATAAGGGTTGCCGAAGCCATTGTCCGGCCGCTGCCGGAACGCCATCGCACGAGGACTATCACTATCGCGACGTCTGTGCTGGAGGGATTTGCCGCATTGCGGGCGGGCCGCAAGATTCCCTTCTACATCCTGCTGTCCAATGCAGTGTGGGCAGGTGAAGCGCTCGTCTACATCCTGGTTGCCAAAGCTATGGGCGTCGACGCTTCGCTGATTGTGATGGTTGTCGCTGTGGCGGCGTCCAACCTGGCGACGACGGTGCCTTCGACATCCGGCGGGATTGGGCCCTTCGAGCTACTGGCCAAGGAGACGCTGGTGCGGGCAGGCACGGGCGCGGGGCTCGCAGCGGCGTACGCCATCGTTATCCACGCGACGTTATGGATTCCGGTTACGATAGCCGGAGCCGTATTGCTCATGTATGAAGGCGTTCCGCTGAGGGATGCCCTCCGCGCGCCGCAATTGGCGGCGGAAACAGGTCAGGGCCAAGAGGGATCAACCGAATGAGGGTAGGCGTTATTGGCGGCGGCGTGGGCGGCCTCGCTGCGGGATATGAATTGGCGAAGGGCGGACATGCCGTAGAGATCATTGAACGGGCGCCGTTCCTCGGTGGCCTGGCCTCCACATTTGACGTGGGCGGCGGGCGGCTCGAACGTTTCTATCACCACCTGTTTCTGTCGGATGTCACCATCATTGGTCTTCTGGATGAGCTCGGCCTAAAGGACCGCCTGATCTGGGAGGAATCCAAGGTTGGCTACTTCACTCACGGACGTATTTTCCCGTTCTCCACGGCGGGAGACCTCCTGAAATTCAGCCCCGTCAGTCTCCTGAATCGGATTCGAATGGGACTTGTCACCCTGTACATTCAGCGAATCAAGAGGTGGGACAAACTGGAGGACACCACCGCGGCCTCGTTCATGCGCAAATGGGCGGGGCAGCGAAACTATCAAGAAATCTGGGAGCCGCTGCTGCGCGGCAAGTTTGGCAAGTACGCGGAGCAGATTGCGATGCCGTGGTTGTGGAGCAAGTTCGCCACGCGTGTTGCATCGCGCCGTGGCCTATTGGGGCGCGAAAGGCTCGGCTATATAGGCGGCAGCTGGCAGACGCTCATCGACGCTCTTGAGCAGCGGATAAAGGACATGGGGGGCGAAATCCTGACGGGAGTCGGAGTGACGCGCATAGATACGGCAGGTGATCGCGTGTCCGGCCTGCTGATCCAGCGAGCGGACGGGTCACAGGAGAGCCGACAATATGACGCGATCCTCGCGACTGTGCCCAGTTTCCTTTTGCCTCGCCTCGTAGACCTGCCGGATGAGTATCGCGCCATGGTCAGCGGCATAGACTATGAAGGCGCAATCGCCGTCGTCTGGGTGATGTCGCGCAGCCTATCCCCGATCTATTGGCTCAACATCGCCGATCGGGACATTCCGTTCCTGCTCGCCCTGGAGCAGACGAATCTGGTTCCCGCCTCCACCTATGGCGGCAAGCATGTCCTCTACACGGCGGACTACGTTACTCAGGACGACCCGCGCTGGGGCCTTTCAGATGACGATCTTATCGCCGACTATGTAGAGCACCTCAAGAAGATCAACCCGGAGTTTGACGCCTCCTGGGTGGAGAGGACGTACGTGCACCGCGAGGGCGCCGCGCAGCCCATCATGACCACCAATTTCAGTTCGAAGCTTCCCCCCAACAAGACGCCCATAAGCGGCCTGTGGCTGGCGGCGATGAGCCAGATCTATCCGGAGGATCGCGGCACTAACTACAGCATCCGACAGGGACAGGATGTCGCGCGCGCCCTAATGCAAGACGAGGCCTCGCGCGGCGGGTAGGCTAATCCTCGGCCCTTAGCGCACTTTGAGGGTTATTTCCACTTCTACCGGGGCGTTGCGGGGCAGGGAGCCAACCCCGATTGCTGAGCGCGCATGCTTGCCTGCCTCGCCCAGGATGTCCACCAGCACATCCGAGGCCCCGTTGGCCACAATGGACTGCTGGTCGAAATGCGGCTCGGCGTTCACGTAAACGACCGTCCGCGCGACCTTCTCGATGTTGTCCAGACCTCCGTCCAGCGCTTGGGCGGCCGCGGCCAGCGCGTTGAGCGCTGCTTGCCGCGCCAGCATCTGCGCGTCCTCGACGGAAACACTCCCGCCAACCTTGCCAGTCGCCAAGAGCTCGCCGTCACGCGTTGGCAGCTGGCCGGACAGGAAAATGAAGTCCCCGGCGCGGTTCGCGGGAGTGTAATTGCCGCCGGGCGCGGCGGCGGGCGGCAGCTCGATGCCAAGCTCAGCGAGTCGGTCTGCGATGGTCATGGCGGTTAGCCTCCTGTTTTGTCTTCCGTAGTTGAGTGGGTTGACGAAGCGGGCCATAGCTCGTCTAGCTCAGAATACTGTGGGTAGCGGCCCTCCAGGAGCGGCATGTGGTCCGGCGTAAGGAGGACGGGCGGCAATGACCCCAGACCGCGCCGCGCCCGGCTAATGACGATCTCGTTCACTCCCCATGGCCTGCCATTCGGCGCGCCGGTGCTTTGGATCATGACGCCAAAGCCGCCGAACCCGTTGGCTCGCGTAAGGTCAAGCAAGGCCATGCGATTCGCCAGGACGGCCTGCGGAGAAAGCTCTAACTCTCTCAGGACATCAATGAACGCCTGCGCGCCCAGCTTCTTGAGGTAGCGCTGTTGCGTCATCATACCCTCCGTTAACAAGCCGGCGTCCTCCCCCGCCTGGGCAAGGGAAGTGAAATCAACGTGCGCGGTGATGTCCTGCCGGCCAAGGCGAATATAGGGATTCGTGGAGGATATGTGGCGGTGGCTACAGAGCAGGGTTCCCTCTCTCCGCGACGCGCCATACAGCGTGGCCGCAGGATATCCGTAGTCGATAGTAAACACGAAGCCACGGGTAAGTCTTGATGCCATCTCCCTGTAGGAGGCAGGGCCCTCCAGGTCTATCTCCGCCTTGGAGCCGTCGAGCAGTTCCACGCCCACTGCGCGCAGCCGTTCAGCAAGGGCCGGCGTGGAGGGCGGCGCCAAGACCTCAATGAAGCCATCATCGGTGGCGTCCACTAGCAGCTCATACAGCCTGTTGCCTTGCTGTACGACTCGATGGCGCGGCCATGCATCGTACAGCTCATTGGAGATGATTGCTCCCGCCTCGATCCGCGGGGCGTCTCCGCGCTCCTCCCACTCGATGCTCAACTGTTGGCTGTCTACGGGCGACGCGACGTGTCCACGCCGTTCGAACTCAATGATCCAGTAGTCAATGGCGCGGGCGAAATCCGGAGCAAGACTGCGCACGTACGACAAGATGTCCAGCGCTAACCGGCCCTTGCCTCCGCCTCCCTCGATGACCGTAAAGGCATCTGGGCGGTCAAGCAGTTCCCAGCATTGTTCCAACTGGAGGACGAGGAGAGCGCCGAATGCCGGATGTGTGGACGGCGCCGTGTAGAAATCCCCCTCGGGGCCTATGCGTTGCGCCTCGCCGCGATAGTAGCCGTCCTCCGGGTCATAGAGTGCGGCGCGCATGAAATCGGCGAAGGGGATGGGTCCCCTTCGCCGAATATCATCTCTAAGCCGGGCCTCTAACGCGGGTGGCGTCATGCCGGCCCCCTTGCGTGATGGTTTATTGGATCGCGAAAGACGCGAGCAGCTGATCGAAGTCCCGCTGTCGGAGTCGGGAGTTCAAGGAGCTGTACCGTGCGTCCAATGGCTCTGATCCTTCGGCGGCGTAGACGACGCCCAGAGGAATCCCAGGCTCCTGGGAAAGCTGTAGCGCTGCGGCCATGTCCGTCGGATCGTGATCCTCAGGGATGTCATAGGTCAACGGCGTGATGCCCTTCTTGGCGTTGCCGCGAAGGACCTCGTAATTGTCGTTGTACGTCGTGCATGGAGACTGAACGTGAACGATGGAGAAGCCCGGATAGTCCATGCCGTCACGAATCATCTTGGCCATCTCACGCGGCTTGCTGGAGAATGCGGAGGCAATGAAGGACACGCCCAGCGAGAGGTAGTATTGGAACGGTCTGACCTCGCCCTCAATCTTGCCGCCAGGGGTTGTGCTTGTTACAACTCCCATCTGGGTGGTCGGCGAGCTCTGGCCCTTGGTGAGGCCGTAGACGCCGTTGTCCATGATGACGCAAGTGACGTTGAGGTTGCGCTGCGCGGCGGGGCCGATGTGCTCGGCTCCGATGCTCAGGAAATCTCCGTCGCCAGCGACGATCATGACCTCAAGCTCAGGGTTGCCGCTCTTGATGCCGAATGCGACCGGCAGGGTTCGGCCATGAATCCCATGGAAGCCGAAGGGTTGGGGGCCGTCGGTCAGGTGGACCAAGTTGCCCGAGCAACCGATTCCGGCGATGATCACGTTCTTGTCAAAGGGGACGTCAAGTTCTGTTGTGCGCGCTGCGATCGTCAACTCAATGGCGCGCTTTACGCCAAAGTCGCCGCAGCCGGGGCACCACTTGAAATCATATTCCGCGTTCCGCTTTGTCATCGTTCGCTACCTCTCCTATCTCCGTGCCGTACGACTATACCCCGACCTTGCTGGCCGCATGCGCCTCTACTTCCGCCGTGACAGTTTTAACCAGGCTCGCCACCTTGAATGGCAGCCCTGTGTATTGCTTGATTGATCGTGCATGGACACCGTGCTGCCGCAGGATGGAAGAGAACTGGCCCAGGAAGTTGAGCTCAGGAACCAGCACGAGCTCCTTCTGCCTTAGCTCCTCCAGCAGGGCTGGATTTAGGGGCGATAAGAACATCGTGTAGTACCAGCCGACCGGAACGCCCTGTTCCATCATCTGCTCATAGGCCTCATGCGCCGGGCCCTTTTGACCGCCCCACGGCATGATGACGACATCGTTGTCCTCATTGCGCTTCTCGTAGGGGGTGTCCTCAAGCAGATTCAACTTACTGAATCTGCGCTCCGTCATGTGCACGTGCCGAGCGGGCAAATGTGTTGTATCGCCAATGCCGTCGTGCTCACTTGCGTTTGCAACGTAGGCTCCGGGCCCTCCGGGCAGCGGCATGGGCGAAACCGTCGCATCTTCGTACCGCAGATAGCCGTTGGTCCCGGTGTAGGTCAGGCGATTCTCAACCGGAACGAGTGAAGGATCCGGCGTGCGAATGTTCTGGGTGCGTTCTGAAAGCATGTGGTCGGACAGAATGATCACCGGCCCCTGATAGCGCTCAGCCCAATTGAGCGCATGGATGCCGGCGTAGAAGCACTCCTCAACGGTTCCCGGCGCGATAACCGGCAATTGGGAATCGCCGTGCGCGGGGTGCATGGCCATGTAGAGGTCGGATTGCTCTGTCTTGGTCGGCAGGCCCGTTGCGGGCCCTCCTCGCTGTATATCGGCGATCACGCACGGGATCTCCATCATCCACGCCATGCCGAGGCCCTCGCTCATGAGGGAGAACCCGGGGCCGGCGGTTGATGTCATCACCTTCTTGCCGACGAATCCGGCGCCGACGATGGTGCTGATGGACTCGATTTCCGAGCTCGCCTGATAGACGAATGTGCCCTCGCCCCGCAGATTCTGTTCCATATATGTGAGGAGCGATGTGGCGGGTGAGATGGGGTAACCAACAAAGAAGTTCAGGCCGCCGGCGATTGCGCCGAGCGCAAGGCTCTCATTGCCCTTGATGATAATCTGCTCATAATCCGGCGGGGCGGGTGCCGCAAGTTCGCCCAGGGAGAATCCGCTTTCCACTGCGGCGTCTCGGCCAAGTCCAAGCCCCATGCTGTTGGCTGCGACGACCTCGGCATCGTTGGGACGGCCGCGGGTAAATCGCTGGACATTGAAGTCCTCAAGATACTGTTCCGGCCACTCGACGAACTTGGCGATGGCGCCCAGGATGACCATGTTGGCGGCTCGCGGGTTGCCCGTTGACTTTCCGAGCTCCTCATAAGGGAGGGCCACGACGTTCATGTTCGTACGATCATCCTCATCAATTTCAAAGACAGCCGAGTCATACACGAGGATGCCGCCGTCTCTCAACTCGCCACGATGCTCCTCGAAAGCGCTCTCATTGAAGGCAACGAGCACGTCAAGCGTATCGCCGTTGCTGAGCGCCGGAGTCACGGCGATGCGACACTGGCTCCACGTTGGGCCGCCCATGATCTGGGACGGGAAAGTCACGAATGTCATGACGTGGTAGCCGACTTGCGCGGCTGCAGCGGCCAAGGCTTCAGATGCGGTCACCATGCCTTGTCCACCCTCGCCTGCAAATCGGACGACAAAATCTCGTGTAGCTGCCACTCAAATTCCCCCTTGATGCCTCGAAGTTGACCCGTCCCGCGGCAATTTCACCTTGGCTGGCAACGGCGTCTGCGATTCTCCTGACTCACGTAGATTGGCGCGCGCAACCCCCGCACACCGCGCACAAGTATACCATCCATCGCCGAGCTATGGCCAAGCTGCAAGCGCTTTATGATCGGACGCCAACAGCACGCGCCAGCGGTCATGCGCTCCTGCGTACTGCTATAATCGGCGTCACTGAATCAGACGCCGCTCAGTTTGTCGAAAGGCCAATGGACTATGCCGGAGTCCGTCACGGAAGTCGCCCCGGGTATTTTTCAGCTTCGCATCCCCATACCTGACAATCCCCTCGGTTATACACTGCCGTATCTGGTAACAGGTCCAAGCAAGCCCGTTCTGATTGACACCGGCTTGCGATCGCCTGAGGGCATTGACGCGCTAAAGGACCAACTTGTAGGGCAGTTGGGCATCAAGCCGGGTCAGATTGACTTCATTCTGATTACGCACAACCACCCCGACCACTACGGGCTCGCTGTAGATGCCAAGAAGCTCACCGGCGCCAGGACTGCAATGCACCGAATTGATTGGGAACAGAGCCCTTTCCGCAACGCGGTGGAGGCCATGCGCAAGGATCCCAAGGCAGCGAGGACCGACGGATCTGATCGCATGAAAGATTGGTTTCGTCGACACGGCGTGCCGGAAGATGAGTTGGCGGGCGAGATGTTCGGAGGCGGGCGCCGTAGTCGCCGAGATGGGCGGGAAGAGGGCGAGAAATCAGACCATCCGGAGGGGATAGCGGCGCACGGTGATACGGCCGAGGTTGGCGCCAATGATGAGCGAGAGGCTGCGCGGCGGACCATGGTGATGGATTTTGAGCCGCCGGATCTGTTGCTGGACGGTACAGAAACCTACACGACGGGCAAGCATGACTTGAAGGCGTTCTGGACGCCCGGACATACGCCGGGCCACCTCTGTTTCTTTGATCGAGCCGGCCGCATGGTCTTCACCGGCGATCACATCCTGCCCGTCATCACATCAAACGTCTCTGTCCGCATGACGTCCGACGGAGACCCCCTCGGCGATTATCTGGACTCCGTTGCAAAGGTCGGCGAGTTGGAAGTCGACCTGGTATTGCCCGCCCATGAGCACCACTTTACGGACCTGTCGGGCCGCGTTGAAGAGCTGAAACATCATCATGCGGAGCGCCTGGATGACGTGCTGAGAGCGACAGGCGGCGAGCCGAAATCGGCCTATGTGATCGCCTCCGGCGTTCGGTGGGACGTGGGGGATTGGGAGGGAATGGATGAATTTCTCCGGCGTGCCGCGATGGGAGAAACTCTGTCCCACCTGGAGCATCTGAGTCGAAAGGGTTCAACCAGACGGATTCGTGAAGAAGGCGCTCCCGTGATCAGGTGGGAGGCGATTTCCTGAGGAATCGCCCCGAATGCGGGAGTCGCGGCGCAAGGGCGGTGACTAGACATGGCGCACGTTGAAACCGCCGTACAGACGCTGAAAGAAAGCGCGGCGGCGAAAGAGGGACGGAACATTGCGGATAAGGCCTTTGCGGGAGAGGTCGATTCGCTCCTGACCGCGTTCTATGCGGATATCACGGAACTCAAGCGCATTGAGTTGCGCAGCCTGTTTGATCTCTTCCTGCTAAAGGCGCTGTACGTGGATCGGCGCAGCACGAGCATCGCCGCGCTGGACTACCTTGGCGACCTTATGGCTCGGCATGTGCGGATGCGGGACATATTCCCCATTTCAGACCTTGCTACATATTTTGGCAGTCTCCTGGAAAGCCTTGCGGAAGAGGCCGAGCAGGGCGCAAACAAGCAGGCACAGAACCTGTTTGAGGCGAATCGAAACATTGCCGACAGCACACTTTTCTTGTTGGGTATCTTTCCGGCAAGCCTCATGGGGCGAAGGAACAAATGGCGTCGACGAGCAATGCAAACGATGGTGACGCCTCGGCTTGATCGCACATACTACACCAAGCTGGGCAGCGGACATTACGCCATGGCGGCGGAGCATGAGCTGGCCCGCTGGACGGGTATGGACAAGGTGCTCACGCGCCTGTCCGCAAACTTTGATATCTACGCGGACGTGCTTTCAGAGGTGGCCAACACCTTCATACATGGCGTTGACGTTGAACGGGTCACGAACCTGATGCTGGATAGCTACAACGCGTGGCGACGCACAGGCGATCCTGAGCGCATGGAGGAGCTACGCAAGTACGCGGCCCTGCTGGCACTCGACCCCCGGCGGGCGTTTTCAAGCCTCAGCCGTTTAAGACGATCCCGCGGCGTGCTCCTGGATCCGCCGAGCTGCCAAGCCTAAGACGTGGGGAGGGGGAATTCCCGGACCAATTGGGACTCCCCACTCGGCGGGTCCGGGCTCGCAAGGTCGGCCAACAACGAGCTCCCAATCTCCCGGATGACCAGGGTGGGTAGGGATTCCGTCGCCGGTCCTGCGATCAGGGCGCCAAGGCGGTCAAATATTGAGGCGTCGCGCGCGCAATAGAACCTGCCTCGTTCGGCAAGGTCATCCTCAGACGGATCATCAGGTCGCCATGCAACAGGAGCGTCGTCATTCGGGCAACGCGCTCTCACAGCTATGACGCCGTCGCCGGTTCGAATCCCGTAGATGTCAGGTCGATCAGTTGATGTTATGACGGCGCCTGGGGCCATTGGTCGAATCGTCTCAGTCTCGCCCAGGATGGCGAGTGTCGGCGCCGGGGCAGCCGCAACGGGGTCGACGTAATCTGGGAAGGATTCGCGCCGCCAGGACATTGAAAGAAAGGCGCGACGGCTCATGCCGCCCGCAACGGGCAACTGAGACATTCGGCCCGCCTCATCCTGATCAGTCATGTCCGTCCATCCAGTGCCGCAAACGCCTCATTCTATGGGTCTCCGATTCATTCTCGCCGATGTGGCCATTCCTGTATCCGTTGTATCATGGAGGCAGCAACGTTGCGAGGCTCAGCGTCTCGCGCACGATGCGAAATCGCGGAGGGATCGCATAGCCAGGTCTAGTGCGGCCGCCTGCTAAGCGGTTTGTCCTTTAATCGGGACACATGGGTTCGAATCCCATTCCCTCCGCCATATATGTGGACGCCATGTTTTGGGGATGCGGCGGAGAGGCCAAGGGGATCTGAATGCCGAGCTACCACCTGTGGACTGTTGGCTGCCAGATGAATGTTGCCGATTCGGAGCGTCTCGGTCTCCAACTCGACAAGCTTGGCTATGAGCCTGTTGCCCGCGCCGAGGATGCGGACATCGTGGTCCTCAACAGTTGCGTTGTCCGGCAGGGCGCCGAGGACAAGGTTGTCGGCAGGCTTGACTCGCTCAAGTCGCACAAGCGAAACAATCCTGACGCAACCATTGCGCTCATGGGCTGCATGGTGGGGCCACGAACGGACGCGCTTCGCAGCCGCTTTCCGCACGTTGATTTCTTCCTTCGCCCGCAGGACTTCACAGCCTTGGTTGAGTTTGCAGCGGACCGACAGGGGCTGTCCTGCGATACCGACCAGTCTCTATTGGTATCGTCCCGTCCCCAAGTGAGCGCCTTTGTCCCGGTCATCCAGGGGTGCGACGAATTCTGCACCTATTGCATCGTGCCGTACCGGCGGGGTAGGGAGACGAGTCGTCCGGTCGAGGAGCTTGTCCGAGAGGCTGAGATGCTTGCGGCGCGCGGCGCGAAAGAAATCACGCTGCTCGGCCAGATCGTCGATCGCTATGGGCACGACCTGCCGGACAAGCCCGATCTGGCCGACCTCTTGCACGCCATCCATCAGGCGGATGGGCTGGAACGCATTCGCTTTCTGACTTCTCATCCGCGCGATATGAGCCAACGTATTCTGGACGCCGTCGCGGAGCTGCCCAAGGTCTGCGAGCACCTGAATTTACCGTTCCAGGCGGGCTCAGACGAAGTGCTTGAACGAATGCGCCGGCCCTACACAATTGCCGACTACCTCGAGCTGATCGACCGCGCCCGGGCGACCATCCCAGGCGTTGCCATCAGCACAGATGTCATCGTCGGATTCTGCGGCGAAACTGACGACGAGTTTCAGCGGACTCTTGATGTGCTTGAGCAGGTCCGCTTCGACATCGTTCACGTCGCTCCGTACTCGACGCGACCCGGAACGATAGCAGACCGCAAGCTCATTGACGATGTGCCTCCGAAGGTAAAGATCGAACGGCGCAAGGCTGTCGAGGAACTACAGGAGCGGATTGTCACGGAGATCAACGCCCCTCTGGCTGGCACGCGTCAGGAAGTTTTGATTGAGCGCCGGGTCAAGGGCGCGTGGACGGGCAGGATGCGTACGAACAAGATTGTTCACGTTGAGGGCGTCGGAGAGACAGACCTTGAGGGAACGCTTGTCAATGTAGACATCGTGCGGGCAGGCCCGTGGTCGCTAGCCGGCGTGATGCCGGGCATGGATGGAGCGGCTAGCGAGGGAGCAAGGCCGTCATTCGAAATTGATTTGGTCCCTGCTTAGCAGGAGTGCTGGGGCAAGGCGTCAACGCGCAGCCCGGCAGACCGAAAAGAAAGTGGGGGCGACCATTTGGGCGCCCCCCACTCTTAATCCGTGTTGAGTGTCGATTTGTCCTCCTACTCCATGCTGCCGACTTCAATGTCCTTGACCGTGATTTCGCCGGATGTCATTGTGCCGGTGAAGGTGAATTCCGGACCGAAGACGGCAAAGTTGAACGGCGCTTCGTTGGGATCGAAGTAGGTTGTAAAGGCAAAGCTGTCGCCGGCGCCGCCCCCACCCATGCCACCGTCGATGGCGGTCACACGGAAGCTGGCAGGCTCAGGCTCCATTCGACTGCCCAAGACCTGCTGGAATTCTGCGGGCACAAGCGCCTGCTCAGTAAGGTTAACCTCCGTGAAGCAATCCAGAGTGCCGTTTAACACGACCTGCGTTGAGCCGTCCGCGTTGGTTGAGATTTCATAGCTCTCTATGTTGTTGGATGCCATGGCCATATAGAAGGTGTTGGCCTGAATCGGAATCTCACCCAGCCCATTCGTCGGCATGACAAAATCCGTGAAGTTGGTGTCCACGCGGCACATTGCGAATTCCGTGCTGAACGAGAAGACTTCATCCATCACATGGGATACACCCATGTCCAAAGTTGGCATCGACTTTTCATTGACGCCGCCGCCAAACGCGGTGATCGCAGCAATCCCTTCAACCTGGGACTCAAGCGCCGCGACATCGTCTTCGTAGCCGCTGATTGTTCCCTGTTGGGTAAAGTACGTGACTCCGCTCGCGATGACCGCGAGTACGAGCGCTGCGGCCACTGCGACGGCCATTGGTACATTGCTCACTTGAAACCTTCCTCCCTAGTGATCGGACTTTACAAATCTCATAAGCCACTGTAAACCACATAGGAAAAAGGCGAAAGGAAATCAAGACATACGAATATACGTATATGATTTGCCTGATAGCGTGCCTTGGCTCATCTACGGTTGTAGCATTTCGAGCACATACGTCGCCCACGCGCGCAGTTGATCCTCTATGTCATGCCCGCACCGCGGACATTCAAAGTCGCCATAGCGGATGCGCGTCTTGCACTCCGGGCAAGCGATTACCACGCTCATGCCGTGCACAAAGCTGCTGATCTGGTTTTCTGTTACCGTCATTGATTCGGAACCTCTGCATTCATTCGGGAATCGGCATTCTCTGATGCTAGCACGCGCCACTGACGAGGCGAGGATTGCCGCCTACGGCAGCCGTAAGAGACGGTATCAACCAACGGGAACGCGTGTTCTTTTCCACGGGAGAGCCTACAATTGCGTGATGAGCAACGTAGAGCTGGTCGTGGGCGAGGCAGGCGTCGGCAAGACCCGCGAGATAGTCTCGCGCCTCGCCGGTTTTTACGAAGCGAACCCCTTCGGCGAGGCGCTGGCTCTAGTACCGACAATCCGGCATGGCGATCAGCTGCGAAAACGCCTAGTGACGGAGCGCTCGATGGCCCTCAACCTGCGGGTCGAAACCATTGCCGCCTTCAGTCGCAAGGCGCTAACCCGCGAAGCCGTACTGAGCCGATCAAGCGCAGACGATCTGCTGGCGGGCGTCGCTCGAAGAGCGGTTTCAAGCGGCGACGCGGCATACTTCAAGCCCATTGCGGAAACCGGCGGCTTCTTGACGCTGATATCCGATGCAATCGGCAGCCTCATGGAAGAGGAGATAGAGGCGGACGTCTTTGAACGGGCGGCGGCCGAGTCAGGCTCCTCACGGTTACAGGCGTTGGCGGCAATATATGCGGCCTATGTCGCTGACATGAGTGAACGCGGCCTGATCCATCCGTTGCACGTCCCCGTCCGCGCCGCAAGTGCCGTCTCGCGCTCAGCGTCCATCCCGAGCGTGATCGTGGCGGATGGCTTTCAGAAGTTCAGTTCGAGTGAACTGACGTTGTTGACCGTCTTGGCTGCCCGCGCGGACCTCACTGTGACGATGGACCCAAATTCTGCCGACCGGGCCCGTTACGACTACGAGCGCCTTCTGTCCCGGATGCCGAACGCAACCGTCACAAACCTCTCCGGGCCGACGAGTAAGCCGAGAGTGACCATCTTCAAGGGCGAGGCGGCGGATCCGGAGCAACAGATCAGGGCAATAGCGCGGCAGATCAAGAAACGCCTGGTCGACAATGCGGCGTTGCGCCCGTCCGACTGCGCCATCACATTCCGACAGGTCATGCCTCACTTGAACTTGATTCGCAGTGTATTCGAGGAATATGAGTTGCCGCTTGACCCGGCGGCGGGGGAGCGGCTCAGCGAGAGACCGCTCGGGGTATGGCTAAGACGGCTCTTGTCCCTCGCCAAAGACGGGTGGCGAGCTGCTGATATCGCGGCCGTTCTGGGCAGTGGCATCGTCAACCTTGAGCGATGGAACATCGCTGACGACCACGTAGATCGCTTCCGCGCCGCAGCGAGAGCGGCGGAGGCGTGGTCCGGATATGAATCTATGGAAGCGCCGCTGAACCGCATTGAAGAGTCGGATCCCGAGGCCGCTCTTGGCCTGCGCGCCGCCCTTGAGAACACCAAGAAGCTCTTGGACTCGCTTGACTCGGAGGTTAGCGACAGAGCTCGCATCCTGGAAACCGAGCTATTTGGCGACACGCCATTGCTGAGAGGGGACGCCACGGCGCAACCAGGAGTGGATGAAGAAGATGTCAATCTCCTGCAATCGATCCTGAGCGATCTGGCGACTGTCGCAACCGCCGCGAACGACGTCGCGCAGGCGGAATCTCTCGAGGCGTTTGGTGCGCGACTGATGCGCAAGCTGGAGATGCCGGTACTGATGCGGCGCAGGCCGGGCGGAGTTCTCCTCGCGCCGATGCACACGCTGCACGGGTTGCGCTTTGATTTCGTGGCCATCGGCGGCTTGGTTGAAGGGGAGTTTCCTGCGCGTCGCTCCATTGTCGAGTTGCTAGACGATGAGAGCAGGGATGCTCTAAAGGCCAAGGGTCTCGAATTGCCGCCGCGATCACGCCTGTCTGAAAGCGAGCTATGGGAGTCCGTGGTCTCGCGGGCAGAAGGCACGACGGCGCTGTGGCGGACACGCATGGACGAACGGGGGCGCACCGTCGCGGCATCCTGGTCCTACGACCGGCTGGACGCGGACGAGACGGAAGTCGTGAGTGGTCTGGCGCCTACGGATACAGCATCAACCCGTGAGCTGGCCATCGAATGCGCCAGAAGCGACGCCCCGCTGGCGCCCGCAAACTTGTCGACCTGGGCGACCGTACGCCATGCCTCCTGGGTTGAGTCGCAACGGCGGTCATTCTCGTCCATCGGACCCTATGAAGGGCAACTTCGGCCCGGTTTGACGCCCAACCTCACAGGGGAAAGGGCGGTGTGGAGCGCGTCACGGCTGGAGTCATACATGACCTGTGCCTTTCTGTTCTTTGGCGCATATGCGCTGAATCTGAAGGAGCAAGAGGATCAGTTGGTCGAAGCAAACGCTGCGATTCGCGGCACGGTCATCCACACGATTCTTGAGGAAGCGGTGAAGCCCCTGGTGGAGACTGGGCGGCCTCTATCTGAGGCCACTATTGATCTCGTTCGGCAGCGTGTGGATGCCAACGGGCGGGAGATCTGGGATCGCGCGCCCCAGGAGCACAGATTTGGGCGAGCCGCGTTATGGCGGATTGGCTGGGAGCGGGAACGCAAGCTGATACACGCGATGGTGGATCGCGAGGCGAGCGCAAGCGGCCAGCGGGACATCACCCGTATTGTTGGGACAGAAAAAGGGTTCTGGGAGACGCTTCCAACGACCCCGCCCATGCGATTCACAGCCAAGATTGATCGCATTGACGAGAGCGATACTCACCTTCTCATAACCGACTATAAGACCGGCCCCGCGCCAACAAGGAACAGCGTTGAGGGAGGCCGCCATGTGCAGCTGCAGGTCTACGCCTTGCTTGCCAAAGCGAATGAACTGGGTCAGGGCAAGGAGATCGCAGTTCGGTATTCATCAAGCGCGCCCGGCGGGCCAAGACCGTGGTCGCTGGATACAGCGCTTGAAGACGAAAACAGAGTCATCAAAGAGGTCTCGGAGATCGCAGGCGATGTGAGGGACAGGGTGGAATCTGGCGACTTTCGCGTGAACCCGACGGACCCAACATGCCCCACATATTGCCGATTCAAACACATGTGCCGTGTTAGCCACTACAGTCGGTGGAAAGAATGGAACTGACCGCAGAGCAGGAGAGCGCCGTGCGGGAAAGGGGCCGCGATGTTCTTGTAACCGCAGGGGCGGGCTCCGGCAAGACCCGGGTGCTCGTCGAGCGCTACCTGTCGCTCCTTGAGAACCTCTCAATTGGCCAGATCGTCGCAGTAACGTTCACTGACGCGGCCGCGTCGGAAATGCGTGATCGTGTGCGGCGTGCGGTGATGTCGCGACCGGAGTTTGAGAGGCACCTTGCGGATCTGGACAGCGCCCGCATTGGCACCGTCCACTCGCTGTGTCTCCAGATTCTTCGGGAGAATCCCGTCGAGGCGGGAATCGACCCCGCATCCTCCGTTCTGTCCGACGATGAGGAAGAGGCGGAGAGGCTCTCTGCCTGCATGGACGCCATAGAGGCGGCGGCGGAAGAGCAGGGACCGAGACTGGCTGCGCTGCTTGGATTGGGCATCCGGCAGGTAGCGAACGAATTGCCCAGGATGGTTGCCCGGCGCAATGAGGTTGAGGCCGCGTACAGCGCGCTAGGCGGGGCGTCAAAGGGCGATTGGGCCACACGCATTCGGGGCACGCTTGACCAGTACGTAATCGGTCTGGTCGAGGCAAAGCGGGCCTGGCTCGCCGAGAAATGCGGATGGCTGGTTGACGCCCGGCAGGACAACGAGCCTGATAAATTGACGCCCATAGTTGACGCCCACCTGCAGTCGCTGGGCGATCCGTGGGAGGGCGATGCTGAGGACTTGCTTCGGCGGCTGGCAGAGGCGGCGCTGCTTCCGGGCCCTGGAGGCTTCGGCGGCAGAGCTGCGTGGAATGCGCCGCCCCAAGAGGTTCGGCAAGCTTTGAGGGAAATTCGGGCGATTCATGCTGAAATAGCGGCGTTCCAGTGGACCGACGCCGACGCTGCCGCCATTGTCGTTCTCGATTCTCTGCATGCTCTGTTTAGGGACGCATGCGAGCGCTTCAAAGAGCGCAAGAAGGATCTGTCCGCTCTTGACTACCTCGACCTTGAATTGAAGGCTATAGAGCTTCTGCGCACATCGCCTGAAACGGCCGCCGCGTACCGGGCGCGCTTCAAGCATGTACTGGTTGATGAGGTTCAGGACCTGAACCCGACTCAATTCGAGTTTCTGGAGCTCCTGACCCGGACGCCTCATTCGAATGACAAACTGTCGGGCCCTGAACGCTTCTATGTGGGTGACATCAAGCAGGCCATCTACAGGTTTCGCGGGAGTGATGTTCGCAACGTCTCTCGTCTTGAGAAAGACATCAAGCAGTTGGGCGGCACGACCTTGTCTCTTAGCGAGTCGTTTCGCGCGCATGACCCGCTCATCCAAACGCTAAACGGCGTGTTTGCCGACGTGTTTGCCAATGCCGAGGCTGATTATGAGGCGCGTATGCAGCCTATGACAGGGCGTCGTGTGGAAGCGCCGTCGCAGATGCATGTTACGGTTCTGCCAATCGGCAAGGCCTATGCGGACAATCAAGGGGAAGGCAACCCATCCGCAAGGGAAAGAACGCGCATGGAGGCCCACGCCGTCGCCCACCAGATTTCGGTCCTGCTGGATGAAGGTGCGCCGGTCTGGGATGCGGAGGAAGGGCGCGCGCGGCCGGCCCGGCCGGAGGATATTGTCATCCTGCTCCGGAGATTCATCCATGTTGCTGAGTTTGAACGGGCGTTGGAAGGCCAGGGAGTGCCGTATCGAGCGTCCGCCGGCGGTGGTTTCTTTGATCGTCAGGAGATCATCGACCTTACAAATCTGATGGAATGGTTGAGCGATGCACAGAATGACCTGGCGCTCGTCGGCGTCCTGCGATCCCCGTTCTTTGCGATTGACGATGAATCATTGCTAATGCTGCGGAACGCGGAGGGGTCGTTGTTGGAGAATTTGGCCAACCCGCCCGCCAACTTGTCCGAATCCTCCTGCCAAGTCTGCGGCCACGCGGCGGACGTTATGCGGAAACTGCGAGAAGAAGCGCACTCATCCTCGCCGGAGGACCTGCTGAATCTGGCGCTGGAACTGACAAACGTGGAGGCGGCGTGGGCGCCGCTGCAGGGCGGAGAACAAGTCATTGCGAATATTCGCCGCTTTGTGGCGCTGGCTCGGACGCTTGCCGGCAAGTCGCTTGACGAGTTCGTAGAACACGTCCGTCTGAGGCGCGATAGCCTCGATTCGCGTGATCCGCAGGCCGCGCTGGACTCCGGCGATGCTGTGCGCCTCCTGACTATTCACGCCGCCAAAGGGCTTGAATTTCCTATCGTCTTCATTTCGGAGGCGGGCGACGCGCTCGCAAGAGGCAACGCCAGGACAATTCTGTGGCGGGCTGAGGACGGAATCTCGCTTACTCTCGAGAACGATCCCGAGTCGGGCGAGACCTCCCGTCGCAGGCCCGGATTCTACAACTATCTGGCGGGGCGGGATGAGGTGGAGGACGCGGCGGAAAACAAGCGAGTGCTGTATGTTGCGGCGACGAGGGCCGCCGACATGTTGTTTGTGAGCGGCGTGGAGGCTGATTCCGATAAGTCTGTCTGGATAGGGGCATTTGCGGATCCGGGTTTCAGTGATGGCGTTGTTCACTATGAGCCCGCGACGGTTGACCTGAAGGCGCTCGCGTCTCCCTCCAGGAAGCAGTTCGCGCTTTCCGCGCCGGAGGATGAAATGGTGGTCGACTCGCCGCTGATTGCGCGGCCAATTGCGGTTCCCATTCGGTCCAGCACGCCTGTGACTGCCCTCAAGCCTCCTCAGGAAGGCCACGCCTTCTATGGACCAGGAGATCCGCTGGCGCTTGCTCGGGGCACGCTGGCTCACCTTGCGATTGAGGAGATGTACAGGCAAAAGCCAGGCGTCAGACCGGATATTCGAGCCTTGGCGGCGCAAGTTGGCAGCATTGCTGCTGAGGATGTTGATCGTCTTACCGCCGAAGTGAACGAAATGCTTGATCTGTTGGCGGCCAGCGAACTCGGCGCAACGCTCGACGACCCGATCACTAACGCCTACTTTGAGTTGCCGTTTTCCTGGAACTGGGAGGGCGTAGCCGTTCACGGCAGTATTGATCTCGTGTATGAGATTAATGGTGAATGGCGCGTCATTGATTTCAAGTCGGATCGGACAGATGGCAAGCGGGATTCGGAACTGGCGGCGCCCTATCTGACCCAGTTGGGACTGTACGCCGGCGCTATAGAGGCGGCGACAGGCAAGGCCCCTGAGGCGGGCCTCTTTTTCCTCAGAACGGGAAAGCACTATTGGCCGGGACGTCAAGCCATTGCGAAATCATTGAGAGAGACCCGACAGCGCCTTAGTGATGGCGATCTGGTGGACGTGGTGATCGACGCCGATCAAGAACTCGCCGATGAAGCGACTGTCGCCAGCGGATGATCCGGCGCAACAGAAGAGAAGGTAGGCGCAGGACTAGAACTACGTTCAACTGAAGCCTGCCAAAGAAAAGACCACGGTTGGCCCCGCGGTCAAGGGAGCGTCCAATGAGGTATTGTTCGTTACTGCAAGACCGCCTTAGAGATCCCGGCGCCCATTTCGCAACATGCGCGTGATTGCGCCTCGGGCATGGGTGTCGTCGAAGGCCGCGAATCCCATTGCGTTGGCGCCAACCCAGACGATGCCCAATCAGTTCATGCCGGCAACGGCGACGTCATGCAGCGCATTCATCCGGCGCAGCGCGAGCCGACCTGCAACAGTCATAAAAGTAGGGTCAGTTCAACGGTCTTATGCCGACGAGCGGGACGCCCATGAGCGAATGCGCTTGCCGTAGAAGAGCCTGCCGGTCACATCGGCAGATCGCGTGACGATCGAGAGCGCCCCCTCTGCCGACCAGCGGGGGTCGCCGGGGCCGTCGGGCGACATGTCAGTTTTGACCCAGCCCGGCGCCAACGCGTTGACTGCAACCTTCCCCCGCAGCTCATTGGCGGTGGCGATGGTGAGCGCATGAAGGGCCGCCTTGGACACGCCATAGGAGTTCCGCATATTGCGCCCGAGCATTCCGGACATAGACCCGACGTTGACGATACGGGGGTCGCTCGACTTGAGCAACAGAGGCAGCAGCCGTTTGGTGCAGAAGTACGCTCCACCGACGTTAACTTGAAGGGTGGACAGAAAGGTCTCGTCAGATCCCGACGTAAGGCCGGGCTCGCTTCCATAGAGGACGCCGGCGTTATTTACGAGTATATCGACCGCGCCCCACTCGCTCTCGGCCCACGTGGCGATCTTGTCGACGTCCGACGCGATGGAAACGTCCCCGGACAGGGTCGCAAGTGCGGGGAGCTGCGCTCGCGCCCCAGCAAGCTTTGCGGGGTCTCGCGATACCGCGAGTACGTGTGCGCCCTCGCCGAGGAATAGTTCGCTCATCCGGTAGCCGATGCCGCGGCTGCCGCCGGTCACGATGACGCGGCGTCCTTCAAGTTGCATGTGTGGCTCCTTTGCCGTTGTTGAGCCCATTGAACCACCATCATTCCTTCGCCGGCAAACGTCGAGGGCGTGGCCATTTTTCGGGGCTGCGTGAATAGCAAGCAGAGAAGCAGCCGTCCGGCAGGGCGCCTAAGTCATTCGCTGCACCGTTCCGATGCCGGAAGATAGCCCCAACGGAGCGGCAGGCACTGCTACAGAGACGGACGTCAAGGATGCTGTTGGCGGCACGTCGCTTAGCGCACCAGAGAGGACTGTGTTGCGAACCTTCGAGTTCATCCGGCAGGCCGTCAGCAATCGGTGGCGGAGCGGCGAATTCCGTGACTCAATGGGCTAGGCCGTTGCTCCTACCCGGTCTCCACCGGCAGGTCTTCCTGCCTGGCCCACTGGCCGTACGATCCAGCATAGGTTCGCGCCTTTTCATACCCGAGGATCTTGAGCACCATTGTCGCGAGCGACGCCCGCGCGCCCCCCCCTCAATACGTGTTTATCTCACTCTCGGGTGTGATTCCCCTCGACACGAGGAGCTCGCGAAGTTCCACTGCCGGCTTCAGCGTCTTGCTATTCTGGTCGATCAACTCCTCCCAATTGAGGTGGACGGCTCCCGGAATCCTGCCCGGCCGAAGCGACGCGTCAAAGGATGGGGCAGTCCCTTCGAATTCCTCCCGACCGCGCGTGTCCCAGAATACTGCCTCAGGCTGGTTCACCTTGTCCTTCGCCTGATCCAGGGAGCAATAGACTGCCTCCTGCACTTTGGGCACAAATTGGGCAGGCAAAAGCTCCGGCGCCTCTATCGAGACCGGCCTATACTCTAGGGACCATTTCGCCAGGCCGCCGTCCAGCATGCGCACATCCGGGTGGCCGTAGTAGAGGAACGCCCACGCAACCGTTCCCATCATTTGGCTGGGCGCATCGTATACGACGACAGTCATGTCGTTGCTGATACCGAGGCTGCTCGCCAGACCTGCAAACTCATCGGGGTCGGCCATGTCGCCATTTTCCGCCCTCGGAATCCCGCCGAATCCATTGACATTGACCGCCCCCGGGATATGGCCGATGGCGTATTCCTTCGGCCTTCTCGCGTCGATCACGCGCACTTTCGGGTCGGTGATGTGGTCGGCCAGCCAGTCCGTTTCGGCAAGCAATCCGGGATTTGCGTATCCACGATCTCGTACGGAGCGAAATTCCATTGTGAGTCTCCAGCGAATGCATCGTTCAACTAGGGTCGGAACCATTGTAGCGGCATGGTGTCCGGTACGGAACCGAACAGCGAACGTTCCATTTGGAAGTGGACATCACACCGGCCATCAGCAACTAAGAGAGGGAGCGGCCGGACGCGTGGAGTTGGCCCCCCTATCCCCAACAGGGTCAAAGGTCAGGCCAACCTCTTGCTCGCCGCCAGATTGAATTAAACCTCAAGAAACTCGATCTTGTCAGGTCTGGCACACCAGAGTGGGCTGTGTTGCGCGCCTGCGAGTTCGTTGTGGACTTGGGCCGGTGGCTGGAAGGCGGCGCGGACGGTGGCGGCTGCTGCACTATGGCGGTGCCGCGTTCTGCCGAGTTTTGGCTCTAATCAGTGAGTTCACGTCGGGTTCCAAAATGCGCTTCTGAATACTCTGCAATACACGCCCCCACCGTTGAGTGGCCAGCGGCAAACTACAATGATAGGCTTGGCCTTCATGGGTACCGGCGGGAAAAAGACGGCTGTGCAGCGCATCGCTATTGTTGGCGCAGGCATTTCCGGGCTGGGGGCCGCATGGGCGCTGCATCACCACCCGGATCGATTTGAATTCCGCCTGTTTGAGGCCCGGGATCAGATAGGCGGAAATGTGATAACAGCCGACATGCCGCAGGATGACGCCAGCTCAATTCCTTTCGACATTTCCGTCACAGCCTGTATTCCTTCGGTATATCAGCACATGCTATTGCTGATGAAGAAGTTTGGCATTGAACTAGTCGATAGCAGATTCAGCTACAGTGTGAGGTACCGTGGCCAGGTTTATGCCCACGATTTCGACTCCGACGTTAGAGAACAGCTCCAATACGAAATCGAGAAGTTTTAACGAGTCCTGAAACGATTGCAAATGACGTGAATGCCTTAGGAACGCAGAGCAACCATATCGAACAATACGGCCCAAGACCTGACAATTATGAAATCACATATATCATTCACAACCAGCAGCCATGGGCAAATCGGTCTGACAAACCTTGTCTGGTGACCTACAACCCCATCAGCCAGATTGATGAGGGGAAAATTGTAAAGAAATGGTGGTTCCAGCACATTATGCATGACGTGCGCCATGTTGTGTTCCTTATACATTTCTTTGGCTTCGTTCAGGGCAGGAAACGGACCTGGCATTGCGGCGCCCACACCCTTATCAACAGCCAGGAAACCTGCCTCGTCAGTGGGCACGCCGCCGCAAGACAACTAGGCGTCGACTACCCCTTCGATGATCTCTAGGCTAGACGCACGTTCAACTACTACCGAGGCATCATGTACGGCTGCCGTTTCAGGAAAGCGCCCAACAGAAAACCACTGACCACGTCTGCCAAATTGTGATCGACTAATGACGCTAAGCGCGAGCGAAGACGGCTGCGAAGGTCCTGGCGGCAAGGCAAGTGCGACTTGACTGATAAGTTCCCAATGCGTGTCCCTTCTGATCAGCAATTTGTCCTGCCAAAGCTGGAGACGTATAAGAGAATGTTGCGGGCAACCCATTTTGGCTAAGGTATTGAGAATATGCGCGGAGACCAGGAGCAACGACTCTTTCTACAGAGGGTGTGACGACCCAAAGGTTAGGTTTGTCTGAAGAACTCATCCTGATGCTTCTCAATGGAGAGGACGCCTATTTCCATCAGGTGCCCGGCTGGAATCTGAACTGTGTCATCATCGGCGCGGCGCTTGCTAAACTGTCGCTTATGCAACGCATTGAAACTGATCTTAACTCGCTATTCCTCGTGGATAAGACGGAAACGGGCAGCCCTGTACTGGATCCCGTTCTGAAGGAGATAGCCGTCGATCCCGACCAGCACAACACTCAGTACTGGATTGAACGGCTCGCTCCACTTGCGGGATCGATCATTGATCTCACTCTAGACGGCCTGGTGGAGTTGAAGATTCTCGAACACCATGACGGGGACTTCTGGACGCTCGCGAGAACCCGGCGCCCCGTGGGACCTGGCGGCAGCGCTTTGGACGGCACGGCAGCTGAATTCGTTAAGAACCGCATTAGCCGGGTGATCTTCAGTCGGGAGATTCCAGATCCGAGAGATGTCATCATGATTTGCCTCGTCAACACCTGTGACATCTTCCGATTCATCTTCCCGCTTGAGGCGGAGGACGAGGAGCGTATTGCATTCATATGCAAGTTGGACGTAATAGGAAGGTCCATTTCGGAAGCAGTTGCCCACAACCTTGCTGGGCCGTTGCTGAGTCATCCCGGCCTGACGAGGACCATTCCGACCGTCCCGTTGCGCCGGTTGGTATTCAATAAAAATCTGCGGAATGGCAACATCCCGGCGCTGTTTGCGGAGCTTACGCAGGAGTATGGGCCGGTCTTTCAGATTCGCCCACCGCTAACAAAGCCCCTCGTATTCCTGGGGGGCAACGTAAATTACTGGGCGCATCGTCAGGGCCATGTACCTGAGGGCCAAGGACTATTTCCCCGACTTTGAGAAAGCCTACGGCGCGGCCGGCGTGTTGCCGTCCCTGGATGGAGCGGACCATTTCAGGCTTTGCAAGTCCTTGCAGCCGGCGTATTCCCGCGGGCGACTGGAAGGGCAGTTGGAGACGCTCTACCGGAACGCCCGGAAATTCATGTCAGATTGGAAGGTGGGAGACTCACTCCCAGCGACGAGCACGTCCCGGCGAATGATCAACGGGCAAGTCTCGCCGCTCTTTGTCGGCGTCGATACGCAGGACCTCATCGACGATCTAATGATCTATAAGGAGCGTGCGCTCACCGTCCACATCATGAAGATTCTGCCCAGAATCTTGTTAAAAACCCCGGGCATGAGACGTCGAGCAAAAACGATCGACGCCCTGATGAGACGAGTGCAAGGCGGCCATGCCCCCGCCCAGCGAGTGGATCAACCACGAGATCTCATTGATGACTACCTCAGCCTGCACGCGAGTTACCCGCAATTGATGCCGAAGACCAATCTGCGTTTCGGCTTCTCAGCAGCCCTGATTGCCAGCGTTTATCTGGGCGATATGATGAGCTTTGTCGTATACGCTATGTCCACACATCCGGAGTTGCACGCCGAAATTCGGCGTGAGGCTGATGCCCTGTTTGAGAACGGCGATCCGAAGGGCGACGATCTTTCTCCCGAAGCCCTGGACATCCCTCGGCGAATCCTGATGGAGTGCATGCGCCTCTATCCAATCGTCCCAATGTCTGTGCGCAACGTCATGAATTCGTGCCTGGTGGAGGGCTATGAACTGACAGTAGGCGCCCGCGTGCACAATGCGCAGACAGCCACGCATTACCTGGACGACCACTTCCCGGACTCGAAGAAATTCGACATCGACCGCTATCTGCCGTCTCGCAATGAGCATCACGTCCCCGGCTACGCGCCGTTTGGACTAGGTAGGCATACTTGCCTCGGCCCGCGCTGGATGGAGTTGCAGCTGGCCGTCAACGTGCTGATGATCGCCCGCCACTTCACGTTTGACGTATCCCCCAGCAAGTACAATGACAAGCTTAGGATCAGCCCCCTCCCGTCATTGAAGCCGCACAAGAAGCCGAAGTTCGTCGTCACCGAAAAACGAGGCGACATGTCCGTATAACCTGGCCCTGCGCCTTGACCGCGGGCCGTAGCGCTAGCGCCAGGGTCTGACCACGACATCCTACTTGGGCCGTCGGCCCTTAAATGTCTCCCCGGACGGGTATCTAGGACCTTTCTTCTTCCTGCTCGTAGCGCCGATGCACGGCGTCAATCTCCACGTTGAGCTGTTCCGTCCAGCGCTGCAGCGCCGAGCGCAGCCGCATGTTCTGGTAGGCGCCCCAGATCGTCATCAGAGACGGCGTCACCAGGATGGAGACTATCAGCGAGTAGATGATCGTGATCGCCGCAGTGACGCCGAACTGCTGGGATGCAGCCAGCGGTGAGGCCACCAGCACTCCGAGCCCGAGCGCTGTCGTCATCGCAGAGCCCAGCAGCGCCGAACCTGTGGTCGCCAGGGTCCGGATCGCCGCTCTCTCCGGGTCGCGCCAGAGGGCGTACTCCTCGCGGTAGCGATGAATTACATGGATGGTGTAGTCAACCCCGATCCCGATCGAGAGCGCAGTAATGATCGACGTGACGATTGTGTACGGGATACCCAACAGCGCCATCGTGCCCAGCACTGAGATGAGGACGAGCACGATCGGCCCCACTGCGATGAACGCCAGCGCCGGCTGGCGCGCCGTCAACCAGAAGAAGATGGCGAGGACGCTGAGGGCCACCGCGACAGTAGTGCCGATAGATTGTGTCTGCCGTTCAGTGATCGCATCAGTGACCGTGATCGAGATGATGGTTCCCGAAGTCGCCGTGAGGGTCGTGTCGTCGCCGAGCCAGAGATCCTCGATCTCTTGCTGGAGCACCTTTGTTTGCGTGGGATCGTTGGTGTAGACCGGGAACTGGAGCAGCAATGTGTCGATGCCCTCCGGATTGTTGACCAGGACGCGCGCGAGGGCGGGATCATTCGCACCCAGCTTGTCAATGAACTCCTGCATCAGCACTGGATCGAGCTGAACTCCGGCAGAGGCTTCCCGGAGGAGCGCGGCGAGTTCCGGGTCGTACTTGTCGCCCGGCTCCCCGCTGTCGTCGGTCCAGTCGTGCAAGAGCAACTCATACGATGCCAGAATCGGTCCCGCTGCCGCGCGCGGGCGGAGCTGTTCATCCGCGAAGGCGGTCGTGAGATCGTGCAGGTTCAGAAGTGTGCGGCTCTCCGTGGCCTCGGCCTTCACGAGTAAACTGGCCAACTCGGTTGAGCCGCCGACAGCCGCATCGAGGGTGTTCATATCCTCCAGCACAGTCCCAGCCCTGGGCAGGACATCGCGGATGCTGAACTCCGACTTAAGCCCAGTCGCAGCGAACCCGAGCCCGATCGTCACCGCGAGCACGACGCCGATATAGAGTGTTGGCCTGCGCGAAACCGCCGTCCCCACCAGCTCGGCCATCCGCTCTACTCCGGGCAACGCGTTCGAGATTGG
The DNA here is from genome assembly GCA_965237465.1 of Dehalococcoidia bacterium. Taxonomy (GTDB): domain Bacteria; phylum Chloroflexota; class Dehalococcoidia; order UBA6926; family UBA6926; genus VXMO01. The sequence continues at coordinate 762,242 of OZ250138.1, read as the reverse complement.
GCGAGGCGGTCGCAGTGTGCCTCGTGATTCGCGTCGTCGGTCGAGGATCGTCCGGCCGGCTGGGACCAGCGTCAGCATGACGATCAGGCTCATCCCCACGCCCAGCCCCACGACGATGCCGAAGTCGCCAATTATCGCGATCGGGGAGAAAAGGCCCGCCAACAGGCTCACGATCATCGTGATGGCAGCCAGCATCAGCGGGACGGTGACGTTTCGTAGTCCCGTGCGGACCGCCTCCACAACCAGCTCGCCGGCATTGCGCTGCTCGCGGTAGTGCGAAACGGTCTGGATCGCACAGTCACTGTGAGGCTGATCACGATGATTGGCGCCATCGCCGTCAATGAGTTTGGCGGGCCGATAAGACCCAGCGCGTTCGGCCCGAGCCAGCCCTCTGCCCCGATAATCCAGATCAGCGAAATGAAAAGCCCCGTCAGCGTGAGCAGCACATCTGAGAGCGTGCGCATGAAGAGCAAAAGCAGCGCCGCTGTCAGAAGGAGCGCCAGCCCTATCAGCGGCAGCATCCCCGTCTCCTGGCCACCCTGTACTCGTCCTCAATCACCACGTACGAGACGCTGCTCACGGACAGCGGGCCCTCATCCCCGACAGCGAGATCGTTGATCCTCCGTTCGGCGTCCTTAAGTCGCTCGTCGCCCGTGTCCCGCAGGCAAATGGTGGCGATTGAGATAGGCGTGCCGTCCGCGTCGGTCCCAGTTATCGCGGCGAGCGCCGCCTTGATATCGGGGGGCCGGGGGCGGAGTCGATTCTCGCCTGCGTGACAGAATCGAAGCCGTCCACCTGGAGCAGGGCCCTTACCAGAAATGTGGGCGCGATGATCGGATCGACCGGCGCCAACAGATCTCCCACGCCCGGTTCGTTGAAGACGTCCTCAAGCAGGGCGTCCATCTGCGAGAGCCCGTCGGGCGTGAGCGCCTCCCCACGGAAGATGAGCGTTACAACTCTGGCCTCGCTGGAGTCCCCAAATAGATCATCGATCTCATCCATCGCTTCGGCGATGGCGCTTCCCTCGGGAAGCGTCTCCGCCCTCTCCGGGGGCAGCGCGCCCTGCGCCGCCCCGGCGCCCAGAAAAACTGTAATGAGGAACAGGACAAGAAGCGTGATATGCGGGCGGACAGTGACCAGCCAACTCAGCTTGCCGAGCATGTTGTCCATGGTTAATCCGTCCCCACGTCACCCCGAGGATGATTCCGGAGGTGGGCGTTACCGGTGCGTTCGCGGCCGGCTAGAATGTTTATTGTGCTGCTTCTCTCATATTGTCGGGAAGGGAATTCGTCATTTCTTCCGGATCGGGATAGAACTGCCGGCAATACCTGCGGTACGGCATGATATCGCCATCGAGCCGGAAGAGGCGGGGTCGGGACCGATACTACTTCTTGCCCCAGACGATGACGTCCTTCTTGACATCCTGGATCTGGTAGGACGCGACGAATCTATTCATGAGTGGGGCGCGCATCCGCCTGGGAAGAAAGCTCAATCCGACTAGCCGACGTTTCGGACTTCGTATCTCCTTGACCTGCGAGAACAACGTCATTTCGATGAGCGTGCCATCGATGGGCGTCGCGAGAACCCACAAACGCAAGTCCATCCCGATAGAGTGTTCACGGATACCAACGAATGAATAGCCCAGACCATACACGGCTATCGTGGCGGAGACGTCGAATGTGACTCTTCCAAATTTGGCAATGGTCTTGACAGTCTTGAAGTCGAAGCGGCTTTTCAGGCGGTGCTCCTCTATTACAAGTGGAGCGGCGCGGTTGGCTTGCCCGAAGCCATGAACGTAATTGAGGTGAGAAAAATCAACAGAGTTTTCTGTTGTCTCCTGTGGATGCCCGGGAAAGCGGACGCTTCTGCGCTCTAGTGAACTCCAGCCCTCTTTCTCCGATGGCTCCTCCGGCATGGGCCCTTGTGGCGGCCGTCCATCGATTCCACAACAGGCAAAGATCAAGCCCATGAACTCCTGCGTCTCAAAGACACGGAGTCGCGCAGTCAGGGGCGGGTCGCCATAGGGAGTATTGACGCACTGACCGGTTGTATCGTACTCAAAGCCATGAAATGGACAAATGAGCCGCCCGCCAGAGACGCGCCCGCCCACTTCCGCGCTCAGAGCGGAGCCCAGGTGGGGCAAAAGGCCGGCTAGACAGATTCGCCCGCCCGCGTCACTCCAGGTGATGATCATCTCGCCCATCCATTCACTTTGGAAGAGCTTGGCCTTCTAAATTTCCTGGCGCGTTGCAATGAAATACCAGCCCTCAGGAAACGGAGATGGTAGAGGTGCGTCTTCAAGCTCCCTGCGACGGGTTGTCATTCGTCACCACTCCTCACTTGGGTTTCGCAGGATGACGACTTCCCAGCCGGCCACAGGAGCGCCAACCTGGGAAATCGGGACTACGCGTCCACCCCCCCAAAGTTACAAGCGGTTATATTTACCACTTTCTGTTTCTGGCCGAGCTATGCCGCTATTCAGCTACCTATACTGACAAGCAGGTCGGCTGTCACGGCGGGCAGCGGGCGCCGTACAACCTCAGATGAAGCCCTCCGCTTCTTCCGCATCTTCCACTCTCATGAGCAGGGCCGGCAGAATTGCAATCAGCGACAGGAATCCAGCGATCATAAAGAGGTTCTGGAATACAGTGACCCCAGCGGTTATCAAGGGCGCCACGGTCTCCTCGAATGTCGCTCCAATCGTCACGTGGGCCGTCAGGCTGTAGAAGCGCTCTATGCCCCAGGCGGAGACCGTCGCCAGCCCCAACGCCATCCCCACCAATCGCGATGCGGTGACCAATGAGGCCGCGGTTCCCCAATAACTGCTAGGCGATGCACTCAAAGCGCTGACGTTTATGGCAGGGATGACTAGTCCAAATCCCAGGCCCGCTGCGGCCAAGGGTAACGTTAGCCTGAGTTCCTCCACCTCCGTCTCCCAACCACTCATGGTCAGCAACCCCGCTCCCATGAGCACGAGGCCGGTAATGCAGACCGGTCTCACCCCCATCCGGCGGAGGACGTAACCTCCTGCCACCGCCCCCACCGGAATGGCGGCCGTAAGACGGACCAAGTGGAGCGCGCTCTCCCAGCCCCCCTTCTCCATGACCGTGCCGGCCATGAGGGGCACGCAAACCAAAGCAATGATCAAGGCGACCCCCACCATGAACTGGGTAATGCTGGAGGACAAGAACGCCCTGGAGCTGTATAGGAAAGACGCCAACAGAGGTTGAATTGCGCGTCTCTCAACTACGATCAGGGCGGCGACCAGGAAGACTCCAAGGGCCGCCATGAGATACGGGACAATGGACTCTCCTGAAAAGATGCTTCTCTGGGACAGCGCAATGGTGAGAACGGTGAGGGCACCTCCCAGCGCCAACGCCCCGAAGTAGTCCATTTTAGCCGCTCGATTGGCGCGGTTCGGCAGAATTGCCAGAAGCCCTATCAGAATGAAACTCTGGGGTATGTCCAGCCAGAATATCCACCGCCAACCAATCAACTCGATTATGGCTCCTCCATAGAGAGGACCCAAAACGGATCCAGCTTCGGCCGAGGCAGCCACGAGTCCAAGGGCAATCCCTCTTTTTTCCGGCGCCACAGCTGCTACCGCCATAGCCAGACCAATGGGGACTGTTGCGCCGCCTCCGACAGCCTGGAGCACCCTGGCGGATATTATCCAGGGGAAGTTCGGCGCAACCGCCACGAACGCCGACCCAATGGCGAACAGAAGCAGCGCCGCCTGGAACATCCTGACGCGACCGTAGACATCGGACAGGCGCCCGGCCAGCGGCATGGCCACGGTGTAACTGACCAGATAACCAGTGACAATCCAGGATGCCTTGTCCAGGTCTGTAAGAGAGAGTTCCAGGTCCACCATGACGCTGGGCAGCGCGGTGACTACCACAGTCTGATCCAGGGCAGTCGAGAATACTCCCAGGCAAAGAATCCCTAAGACTACCGACTGGGAAGAACCCAGGGAGGAGAGTCTGGACTTAGTGGCGTTCACGGCCCGGAGGCTATATCTGGAAGTTGGATGTCCACAGGGACGTTGATGCCTCTAATGATCAGCAGACGTGTCGTTTCCGGCGCATCGTCGTCCCAGATTTGGCCGGCTATTCGAAGCTGCCGCAGAGTATGGTCAACCTCGTCAATCCACAGGGTCAGCGTAATTGCATGACCGGAATCCGCGCTCGTGAGCAGGTTCGATAGCTCCTCCGACACAAGGCTGCCATCTACACGGATAGTTTGGGCGCCGCTTACGGACTCCCGGCCCGTGATGGCGGCGTCTCTGACCATGGGCGCCAATTCGCTCAAGGTGACGCCCAGCCCCCCGAAATTGAAGGGCACTTGGTCCAGAGGCAGAGGGGTCCAAGGCGCGCCTTCAGAGAACTTCATGTATGCCAGATCATCGACCGCCAATATTTCGAGCTCCACGAATCCAAGAGCCGGATGTACTACGTCCACAAGCATCCTGACGCTAGCGGGGTCTGTTACTTCTCCTTCGACTCTTTTCAAAGTCGTGTCCAAGAACTTGGTCCCTGATTCCAGCTCGTCAATCATCTGGAACTTTGCTGAAGACATGGCGGCCAGCTCTTCGGCCACACTTGAAAGCAAATCATCCACCGACATCTCAGGCTCTGGCGTAGGTTCAGCCTCGCACGCGGTCGCGAGGAGCGACAAACCCATTACCAAGGTGGTGATTGACGAAATCCGGATTACTATTCTGAATACGTCCATCTGCTTATCTCCACGCCTCCTCAGCCAGAGAGCGTGGAGCGAACGCCATCTGTCATGTGACGTATCATATCACTCGCTAAATCCAATAGAATCGTCAAATCTATGGATAACATTCTGCTAGAAAAGCAAGGTGATTGCCTTGATGCGCAAGGAACTGAGCAAGCTTCTGCGAAGTGGACTCTCCTCTGCTAGGTGGCTCGGATGGAGTCTTTAATACGCGCCGGGCGGTGGCGGACTCTCCTGGAGAGAGGCTGAGAAACGCTTTGAGGAACGATTAAGAATTAGGGTAGGGCGGACAAGGCGATTCTCGCCGCTTGCCGGGAGACCTATCGAAGGGAGTGGATGTGCCGTCTATGGCTACAGTCTCCACGAGTACTGGGCCCCTGTGATCCCCTCCGAATCGCCAGACCGCGTCTTCGGCCTTACGAAACCGTTTGCTTCGGGTTATTCCATAAACTAGGCATGGCAGCCCGCGCCATTCCTCGGCAGCTTACCCTTACACAGAAATTGGATTGCGTTATTCGGGTTTGCGGGCGTGGAGAAAGTACATTGGCGTGAAGATGCCGAGTCGGCCCGCCCCGGCTATGGCTACCGCGCTGATGTTCAGGGTCCGATACACGAACCGATCCTTGCGGCGCAATGCGGAGCGTCTCGAGCACCCTCAGCGAGTTGTGGGTGACCCAGCGTCCGATCCTTGAACTGCGAAAGGCGGCCAGGGAAACACCAGAACCAATCAGTGGTTGATACCAGGGAATTGACGGACCGGTCGGCACTGAAAGATCCCGTGTCTCCAATACCTCAAACCCCGCTGATCGAAGCGCGTTATCAACCTTTTCCCGGTCATCGATATTGATCAGGCTGCCTCCCAGCTCGATGTCAGCCTTTATCTTGAGATGGTGGGAATTCTGAGCGTCGAAGCGATCGGTCACGCAGTATTCGTAAGCCGCAAAGCTCGCGCCGGGCTTCAGCAGACGAAAAACCTCTCTGTAGACGCTGAGTTTGTCCTGAGCATGGCACGTTGCCTCGATGTCGAAGACTGCGTCGAACGAGTTATCCGGGGCATCGACCTTCAGGAAATCGCAATGTAAGAATTCAACCAGATGCGCCAGCTCCGCTTCTTCCGCTAATTTCCTGGCGCGCTCGAGTTGATAGCCATTGCTGTTTATGCCGACCACCTTTTCGCCTGAAAAACGGACAATCTCCAATAACGGCCCGCCAATGCCGCAACCGACGTCGGCGGCGACCATCCCCGGTTTGAGCCCGAGCATGCTCGCCAAATAGAGCTCGTGACGCGCAAGCGATGCCGCTAAGCTCTCTCGAGGGACGCGGGGGGCAAAGTGAAAAGACTTGCCCCATCCATACTCATAGAAATCTGTAGCCAGGTCATAGTAGAGATCGTTGAATTTCTTTTGGTCGCTTTCTTTGTTCTCCAATCCGCCCAGCTTGTGTTTCCGAAAACGCTGTTCGTATTCGCGGATATTTTAGGCAACACCGGAAGTGCTTAGTTTGTGTTTCAGAGCCTTGGAGAGCTTGACAGACATTTAAGTCTTTCCAAGTTAGTTTCTAGCAGTAGTGATTGTCAACAGGGTACGGGAAGGCCAATGTGATGTCTAGCGGGGAGCCGGCAGGTTACGACCGGCGCTGCGCCTGCGTCGGACGTTTTGGCCCTCGTGGCTACCCAATGAAAGGCTCAAGTGTTTGCGGAAGGCAGGACGCAGAGGGCGAGTGCGGGGTGCCTACGAATACTCCTCAGCCCACCGCGAGGGCGACGCCAACTGCCACCGCCACGGCAATCCCCTCACCCAGGCCACTAAGACATGGGCGCCCGATTTCTCGCTGCTGTAGTTGGGCGTTGACGGACCTCCCGGAGATCGAACCCGGAACCTTGGGATCAAAAGTCCACTGATCTGCCAATTGAGCTACCGGCCCCTTGCAGGGCGACGGCCTGCGTTGGCTAAAAGGCGGTGACGGCGTTTGTGTTGTGGGGCGCCGGGCCAATGTCCGGCGGCGGCCAGTAGGCCACGAGCGCCTTGCAGATGGTGTTGTCACGTTCAATCGCATCCCAGTGTCGTGAGTTCTGGCTCCAGAACGCCGGTTAGTCTCGCCGCGACTCGGTAGAATTCCTGCCAATCAAGCGGCGACGCGCCGATTGTGACTACGCCTATTGCCCAGGCATTGGTAAGCAGCATGTTCCGAGAGCCCGACTGATGACCGAGGGTTTACAACCCCTCCGTGGAGGTACATCCAAATGATCAGTGCAGCGGATACGGCGTGGGTCCTTATCAGCTCGGCGCTGGTCTTGCTGATGATACCTGGGTTGGCGTTTTTCTACGGAGGCCTCGTCCGACAAAAGAATGTCGCCGGTACACTCATGCAGGTCGTCGTGACCATGGGCGTAGTTGGCGTCGTGTGGGTGCTCTGGGGCTATAGCCTCGCGTTCGGCCCGTCGCTAGGCGGGCTTCGTTGGCAATCTTGAGTGGTTGGCGCTGTCGGGTGTCAGCGCCACAGAGGCAGGGCCGTACTCGGATACTATCCCGCACCAGGCATTCATGATGTTTCAGGGCATGTTCGCCATGATTACCCCTGCCGTCGTGATTGGCGGATTCGCCGAACGCATGAAGTTCTATTCCTTCCTGGTTTTCATGGTCATTTGGCTAACCGTGGTGTATGCCCCCCTTGCTCACTGGGTGTGGGCCATCGACGGGTGGATTGGCTCGCTGGGGGCCTTGGACTTTGCCGGAGGCACAGTCGTGCATATCAAATCCGGAGTGGCCGCGCTGGTTGCAGCCATCATAGTGGGCAAGCGCCTGGGCTACGGCGAATCAAAGATGATCCCGCATCACGTGCCCATGGTCGTTCTCGGCGCAGGACTCCTCTGGTTTGGCTGGTTCGGGTTCAACGCGGGAAGCGCCCTCGCCCCCGATGGAAGCGCCGTGAATGCATTCGTAGTCACCAATACGTCTGCCGCAGCAGGCGTCATATCCTGGACAGGGATATCGTGGATGATGAATGAGAAGCCCAGCGTCATCGGCGCTGCGTCCGGCGCCATCGCCGGCCTTGTCGCCATTACTCCGGCGGCGGGATTCGTCGGTGCCATGCCCGCGGTGCTCATCGGACTGGTGGCGGGATTCATTTGCTTCTGGGCAGTGGAACTCCTTAGCAAGCTCCGGATTGACGACTCCCTGGCGGTGCTGGGAGTCCACGGCATCGGCGGCACGTGGGGAGCCATCGCCACCGGAATCTTTGTGGGTGTGGGCTACGGAGCCCTTGCCGAAGGAGTAACTCGTAGCGAGCAGATACTGTACCAGCTCACAAGCGTCGGCGCGGCATGGAGCTGGTCATTCATCGCGACGGGCATAATGCTGCTGGCCATCAAATACACGATGGGCCTTCGAGTGGACTACACCGACGAAGAAGTTGGCCTGGATGTATCCCAACATGATGAGGTCGCCTACATATTCGATGACCGCTAGGCGCCTCGACCATGGAGCAGCCGCAATCCTCCATTGCCCTCAGCAGTCGGTGCTCGTCATATAATTGAAACGAGCTGGCTACGCCGTCTGCCCCATACGCGCTGTCGTTTACGGGCGCCACCCCCGATCCGACCTTGGACATCGGTTGCAAGACACCTCCGGGAGCCAGGACCCTGGCCAACTCCGGAATGGCGGTAGTCTCAGCGTCCTGCGGGGACAAATGCTGGATCACGGCATTGCACAGGACAAGGTCAAAGAAACCCGACTCGAAGGCCAGGGGTTCTCTCATATCGGCGACGCTAAGCTTGTCAGCGATTTCCGGGTGCTGTGTCTTGCCCAGGTTGATGTTCTCCTCCACTGCGTCAACCCCGTATGCGTCATATCCCCAGGAGTGCAGCAGGTTAACATCCCGGGCCCCGGCCCCGCACCCTGCGTCCAGACCACGTTTGTCTGATGCCAGTTCCGCTGCCCGATTCAGCAGGTCCATGTCGCCATTCAGGTTGGGATGAGAAGCATCGTTGCAGACCGAATGTGTGAATTCATGAGACAACTGGGAGCATCTTTGGGCGTGCCCCCTATAGAACTCCAGTGAGCCAAAATGCACACGGCCACCTCTTGGACGCTGGCATGAGATTTGACGGGATCAAATGCATCACGCCACGATTGATTTTACTTAGTCTGAACATTCTTGTAGAATCGACCATCAACATTCAGATGCCTTATCGGTCGCCTGTTCTGTAGTGAATGGGTCTCGGCTCGCAGGGGATGACGAAATGATTTCAGACGTGCACGGTCTACATCAGCTATTTGAAACTCAAGCTGCCAGCACCCCGGACGCCATGGCGATAATATTCGGCCACGAGCAGATGTCTTATGCCCAACTGAACCAGTCGACGGACGCGCTGGGAGCCTACCTTCGAAGCTGTGGTGTTAGCACGGATGACCCTGTGGGCATTTTCATGGATACCTGCCCCGAATATATCGTCAGTGCCATTGGAACCCTGAAGGCCGGCGGGGCCTTCATGCCCATGGCCGTTGACTCACCTGAACCCTTGCTGCGGGGCATAGTGTCTGAGTCGCAGCCGAAGGTCGTGCTCACCAAGGAGCAATACGTCCCCAGACTAAGTGGCTTCACCGGGACTCGCATATTGCCCATCGACAGTGACCGGTCCTGGCGGAGGTACGGCGGCGGAAACTATTTGGCGCGCGTTGCCAGCGACGATCTGGCATTCGTCCCCTATACCTCTGGCACCACCGGAGACCCGAAAGGCGTGATGCTGACTGTCAGCGCGATCAAATCTTCCTACTTCGCCCGGTACAATTTCAGTTCATACGGCGTCGGGGATAGGGTCGGCTGCAACATCTTCTTCCCCTGGGAGTTCCTGCGCCCGCTGTTGAAAGGCGGGACAGTGTGTGTGATCCCTGATGAAATCATGTTTGTCCCGCGGGCGCTCGCCGGATTTATCTCAGAACACCGGCTTTCTGAGATTCTGTTCACGCCGTCCCTGCTGCAGAGTGTCCTGAACTCCGCAGATCGTGAGCTGCTGCGGGAGCAGATGTCGTCCCTGCGAGTCGTCTGGCTGAACGGAGAGGTGGCGCCGGTTAGCCTGCTCAAGCAGGCGCTGGAGGTTTTGCCACCATCCGCCCGTGTGTTCAATACCTACAGCATCAGTGAGACCCACGATGTCTGCACCATTGACTTGACCGATCTGCCCTTGGATGGGATGAATACCTGCCCGGTGGGCTTTCCGATGGACGGTGTCAAGGTCCGTGTACGTCCGGAGGGCCAGTCTGCCTTGGATGCAAGCGGTGTCGGCGAATTGCTCATCGGCGGCCAGGGACTGGCCCGGGGCTACCTCAAGAGACCCGACCTGGATGCCCTAAGATTCATCACTTGGAATGGTGAGCGATATTACGCTACAGGGGACCTGGCAGAAGTTGGACCTCAAGGCATGACGACGATAGTGGGTCGGACCGATTCCATGGTCAAGATCCGGGGATACACCGTCTATCTCGGCGCCATTGAGGAGAACCTGCGCAGACACTGTGATGTCGCGGATGCGGCGGTCGTGGCTGAAACCATGGACGAGACCAGCAAGCGGTTGGTGGCATATGTTGTCCGCGGCGCGGATGCAACATGGAAAGTGGACACCCGAAGCGGGGCGAGCAGGGACCTGCGAAGTCTCCTGGAGCGATTTCTGCCCCTCTACTCCGTCCCCTCTCATTTCATTGAACTGGACACCCTTCCCATAAATCAGCAGACCGGCAAGCTGGAACGCAAGGCCCTGCCACAGCTGGGTAATGGGGTATCGGCCGTCAAGCAACGAATCAGACTGGCCGAGAATGCCACGGCAACGGAAAGACGCGGGGCCTTGCGGGAACTGTGGGCCGAAACGCTGGACATTGCCCGAGGCACGCTGGAAGATGACTGGAACTTCTTTGATCTTGGCGGCCACTCCCTGGCGGGTATGCTTCTCACAATCGGCATCGAGGAAACATTCGGGATTGAACTCAGCGGGACCGAGGTATACGAATACCCCACCATAGGCGAGCTGGCGGCATATTTGGAAGATAGAGAGTCGGGTATGACATCCAGAATTACGCTGGCTGAAGACGCAATCCTGGACTCAGAGATTTCACCAAAGGGTGACGCAGGCACTACTCGATTGAGCGAGGCATCCTCGGTCCTGGTCACTGGAACGACCGGATTCCTGGGCGCCTTCCTGCTCGACCAGCTAGTGCAAACCACGGGGCCGGATACGAGGTTTTACTGCCTGGTGCGTGACGGAGACCCTGAGGAAAGCGGGCCCACAAACCGAGTACGGGAGACACTGAAATTCTACGGACTGGCCAGCCAATTTGCGGATGATCGGATTATCCCTGTCTCCGGAGACCTTACTCATCCCCGGATGGGACTGGACACTGACCGGTATCGCGAGCTGGCGGAAAAGATCGACCTGATATTCCACTGCGCCGCCTCTGTCAACTACGTATACCCCTATTCCGTGGCCAAGCCACACACCGTCGGCGGCACTATGGAAGTGCTCAAATTCGCCAGCACCGCTACGCCAAAGGCAGTGCAATACATCTCATCCAACGGCATCTTCCCCGGAGGAGATGACACGCCATACATGGAGAACAACCAGATAGACGACTTCATAGACCGGATGGAGGGAGGCTACAACCAAGCGAAGTGGGTCGCGGAGCGGCTGGTTTGGTCTTCTGTCTCGCGAGGACTGCCGGTCTGCATTTACCGGCCCGGCAACATAGGCCACAATAGCCGCACGGGCACAGGCAATCCAAATGACTTCCTCTCGCTAATCATCAAGGCCTGCGCCCGCATGGGCGGCGCGCCCCAGGCGCCGGACTGGTTCTTTGAGATGACTCCCGTGGACTTCCTGGTCTCCGCTATCACCAGGATGGCCGATGATCCAAAGCACGTGGGCAGCGTCTACAACGTGGTTCAGCAGGACCCGGTTCCGGCAGAGCAGGTTTTTGACCGCATGGAACGCAACGGACACATTACTGAGCGCGTTCCGTTGAAGGAGTGGAAGTCGAGATTGCAAGCAACGGCCGACCACGACGACGACCTGGAGTTGAAGGTACTGGTCCGCTCCCTGGACTCAGTAGAGCCGTATCTGGCGGATACCAGCGTCTACGATATAAGCAGGTTCACTACGGCGCTTTCAGAAATTGGTCTCACAATGCCGAGTGTTGACGCTGACTACGTGACTATGTTCCTTGAAAAGTAACTCAGGGAAGGTCAGCGGCAAGCACTCCCAGCCTCAGCACTCGGATTCCCATCATTCGCGCGTTCTTCATTCGGCAAGCCTGATTTCCCATCGGTCTTGCAGCCACTCGACTTCTACCAGTGCGCGAATGTTCGTGCCGTCCCGGTCCATCACATACACGCCCTGCTCCTCCCATCCTGCACCAGTAGGCGTTGTCCCGAGTAATATCGCGATCCTGGAGCCGTCGGGAGACCACGCTGCATTCATGCTGTAGTTGGATGGTCCATTACTAATATGGGAAGAGCCGTCCAGCGGCACTCTATATCCGAAGCCGCTGAACAGTATCTCGGAGGCATCGGGGGACCATGATAGAGCCCACATCCATGGATCCACCGGCGTAATCTTTGGCGCCGGGAGGCTATCGCTATCGGCCACAAGAATGGGTTCAGAGCCATCGGCCGCGAAGGTGTAGAGCGCAACGTCACCTACACCCACATGGTGGATCCCGTCTGAGGTGCTCCGCGGACGCTCCCAAAGTTCTCCCACAGGGATGCTCAGAGCAATTCGCCGGCCGTCAGGAGACCAGGCAGGCCCACTGGCGGCATCAGATATCCGCGTCACTCCGGAGCCGTCAGACTCAACAATGTAGACGGCTCTACTCCTAAAGGGATCGTGGACACTGGCAACAGTTGCTAGTCGCTCTCCGTCGGGAGACCACGCTGAAGGATAAATCAGAGCAGCTCTATCGTCGTTTAGGCTCGGTGTGATTGTGTCTGTTCTGCCCTGGGCCACCGAATAGATGGTGAGTTGGCCTCCGTCCATGAAGGCTATCTTGGATCCATCGGGAGACCAGGTCGGAAAATTTTCAAAGGGAATGTCTGCTGTTAGACGCCGCGCATTTGTGCCGTCAATGTCCGCGAGCACTATCCCATAACTGTAGACCCAACTGCTGGCCTCTTGGTTCTGCGCCGTGTTCCCGACGCCATCGATATCCGGCACGACTTGGTAGTAGTCCTCGTAGTCAGGCCGATCTTTGCTCAACTCCTGGTCCGGCTCCTTTCTGGTGTACAAACACGTTGAATAGGCGATGCGGGAACTATCGGGAGAGATGTCGAAGTACATCATGTTGCCGAAGTACCGGATTTGAGCACCATCCGGCAGCTCCAATAAATCCTCTGCCGCATAAGCCGGTGTCACCGCAACCGTCCGCAATGAGGAGCCATCAGGGTCAACGCTGTGCAGGCTGCCTCCCGCAATCAAGGGGTTATTGAACAGGATTCGGGAGCCGTCCGGCGACCATCGGATGTAACGGCCCCATAGCTCATCGAACAAATACATCGGGCCAACATCGAGTATTGTATACGGATCCGGATAGGAAGGCCGGTCGCAGAGATTAATCACTTTGTCTCCAGGCCTTGGTTCCTCATTCGTCCCGGCAGTTGGCGACGGGGACACCAACCCATCCGGCGCGGCATCTTCAGATGTGCAAGCGACCATAAGAAGGAGGAAGGCGAGGAGAATAAGGGCTGAGCGCAACACCATGATTGTCCTATCTCGACTGGTACAGAGCGTATATCGCCAGGATGTCAAACGGGTGGGGCGAGCAGCGAAGTTCAGCGGCAAGCGCTCCCAACCTCAGGACTCGGATTCCCGTCACTCGCGCGTTCTTCATTCAACTAACCTGAGTTCCAATCGGTCTTGTAGTCTCACGACTTCTACCAGTGCACGAATATTCGTGCCGTCCCGGTCCATCACATACACGTCCTGGTCCCTTTCTGTACCAATAGACGGTGCCCCAAACAATATTGTGATGCTGGAGCCGTCGGGAGACCACGCCGCATTCATATTGTAGCTGGATGGTCCGCTCCCTGGACTCAGTAGAGCCGTATCTGGCGGATACCAGCGTCTACGATATAAGCAGGTTCACTACGGCGCTTTCAGAAATTGGTCTCACAATGCCGAGTGTTGACGCTGACTACGTAACTATGTTCCTGGAAAAGTAACTCAGGGAAGTGCAGGCAGGGTCGGGGCGCCCCTGGGTAGACTGTATTGGGGACTTTCTCGCTAACGTGGACCTGGCGCGAGCTGTGAGTAGGCGGCGGGTAGGTTCATAGTGTAGACGGCTATGCGCCCCCAAAATCACGCCGCGTTGGTCCAACCTTCTGACAGGCCTCCGCCGCCGTCGTCCTGGACGGTCCAGGCGTCGAACTGTGGCCCTACGAAGACGATGCGAAGGGCGTCGGGGGCATCGGGGTTTCGGGTGCGCCGCCGCCGCATACCGCGATGGCGAGCAGCCCTTCAGCGATGGGGCCGAGGCGGAGCGGACTCACCCGTTTGGGCGGACTTCCAGGCTGATGTCCAAGGCCTTGACGGAGTGAGTGATCGAGCCGGAGGAGAGGAGGTCGACGCCTGCCTCCGCCGCCTCGCGGACGTTGTCGATGGTGATGCCGCCCGAGGCCTCGGTGAGGGCGCGGCCCCGGCAGATGTCCACGCCCTCCTTCATCTGCTCCGGTGTCATGTTGTCGAAGAGGATGATGTCGGAGCCCGCGTCGACGGCCTCGCGGACCTGGTCGAGGGTGTCGCATTCGACCTCGACGCGGATGGTGTGGGCGGCCTCGCGCTTGGCCCGTTGGATGAGGGCGGTCATGCTCTCGCCCCGCGTGGCCATGGCCGCGATGTGATTGTCCTTGATGAGGATGCCGTCGCCCGTGCTCATGCGATGGTTATGTCCGCCGCCCATGCGCACGGCGTACTTGTCGAGCATGCGCATCCCGGGGACCGTCTTGCGCGTGTCGATGACCTGTGCGGGGAGGCCTTCGATCCTGCGAACGAGCTCGTTGGTGGCGGTCGCGATGCCGCTCATGCGCTGGACGAAGTTCAAGGCGGTGCGCTCGGCGCGGAGGATGCTCGACATGCGGCCGCGTATGGCGGCGACGTACATCCCCCGCTCGACGGGCGAGCCGTCGTCGACGAACCGGGCCGTCTCGAGATCTGGGTCGACCTGCCGGAACACCTCGAGGGCGACGTCGACGCCCGCGAGCACGCCGTCGGCCTTGGGCATCATCAGCGCCTCGCTCGTCAGATCGTCCGGCAGCAGCGAGGAGGTGGGGTCGTAGGCGACCTCGTCTTCGGCCAGGGCCATATGAATGAGCTGAATCGTCCCGTGCCAGTGGTGGAGCATCGCGTCACCTCGTGCATTGGTCTGAGGGTGAGGAGATTGTACCGCGACGGGACGGGAGAGCGTGGCGGCGCCGTTCACACGAGCAGCGCGCGAGCCATACGCGCCTGCCGCCCTTCTCGTCCATCAGAGGGGTTTTCTATATGATCTCATTTGGTCTCATCCTGCTGCTCAGTCTGGCGGGCGCGCCGGTCCCACACCCAGTCGCGGTCGTTTAAGTTAACGAAAGTCAGACCGTAGTCAAACTAAAATTACACTAGAGCAAGCAGGCGTACCCCTGCCGGGACTCGAACCCGGGCCCCCAGCTCCGGAGGCTGGTGCTCTATCCACTGAGCTACAGGGGCAAGAAATCCTGCTTCTCCATCATAACGGCCCCGGCAACTAGAAGCGTGGGCAATCGACGGGACGCGATTGATGCGCGACAGGCAAACCGGCCGCTCATCAATCGCTGTTGGCGGTCTCGGCGCGCTGTTCTTTTCTCAAGCTAGGAGCGTTGTTGCGGAATGCGGGGACCAGCAGCACCGGGGCGAAGAGCGTTGTCGCAACCGTCATCAGGATCGCGACGCCAAAAAGGTCATTTCCGATTAGCCCCTGTGAGACGCCAATACCTGCCACAATCAGACCGACCTCGCCGCGCGGCGCCATGCCCACTCCAACGCGCCATGCACCCATACGACTGAACCCCGCAAGGAACGCAGGAACGCCGGAGCCCACAACCTTGGTAAGGATGGCGATCACGACGATCACACTGCCAAAAAGCAGCGTGCTTAGCATTGCGGATACGTCCACCATCATGCCCATGACGACAAAGAATATCGGGACAAGGGCGTGGTACACGCCGGACAGCGGCTCATGCAATTGATGTCGCAAATCGGTTTGCGAAAGAGCCAGGCCGACCGAATATGCGCCGATGATCATGGCCAAGCCGAACATCTCCGCAAGCGAGGCGGCAATGAGCGCAATTGCGAGGGTGAGGGCAAGCGCTGCGCCCTCTACGCGAACACTGTTGATCCACCGCACAATGTACTTCGCCGCAAATATGCCTCCTACGGTAAGGACGAGCCAGAATCCCACGGCCTTGGCGCCGACAATCGCAACCTCCTGAAAATCGATCGCGCCTGACTCGGCTCCAACGTCCGACCCATTGGCGGCTGATACGCCTACAACGATGGTTAGGATGAGAATGCCGAGGACATCATCCACCACGGCGGCGCCCAGAATTGTCACACCCTCAGGCGAATCAAGGCGACGAAGATCATCCAGAACACGCGCCGTGATGCCAACGGACGTGGCCGTCATGATGGTTCCAACAAACAGGGCAGGCGCGGAGAAGAAGCCGTCTGCAAAACCGAAGAGCACCGTCGCCCATGCGCCCAGCGCGAATGGGAAAATTACTCCGCCGAGGGCAACCAGGCTGGCCTGCGGCACGAATCGGAGAAAGCTCTTGAGATCAGTGTTGAGGCCGGTCTCTAACAGAAGGACGACGGCTGCAATCTGGCCAATGCTGTACAGTTCCGCGGAAACCGGAATGACCGAATCGGTCCCCTGCGGAATCGGAAATAGAGGCCCAATGCTCCCCAGCGGGCCCAGGCCGCTGACGTGAAGGCTGCCAAGCGCAAAAGGGCCTATGATGACTCCCGCCACAAGCTCGCCAATCACGGCCGGCTGCTTGAACACGCGTTCTGTGAGCTCCCCGAACAACTTCGCTGCAACGAGAATGATTCCAAGCTGCATCGCCAGAATGACGACGATATGCGCTAAGCTTTCGCTTGCCTCGTGAGCTATTTCCTGTTCCAAGAAACCTCCGTGGCGATATTGTGGTCAGGATGTGCCTGTAAGTATAAATGAAGATACGGAGGGGCTTCGTAACGATGCCGCGGCGTTCTAAAGGCCCCACGGAGCGGACGCGACGCGGACTGTACGCGCAGGAGCTGGCCCGGAGACATCTTGAAGCAGGTGGTTTTCGGACCCTCGCCGAGAATGTTCGATACCGCGTCGGCGAGTTGGACATCGTCGGGATCATGGACGAATCCCTCGTGGTAGTAGAGGTTAGGAGCCGCACGGGTGAGTCCCTCGGCACGCCTGAGGAGTCCATCACCCCGGCAAAGGCGGAGCGGCTCGTGCGGCTCGCCTACACGTACAGGGATGCGAATGCTGACGAAGACCTGCCGCCCAATACGCGCATCGATGTTGTGGCAGTGGTGCTGGATCGCCGGGGACGCCTTGTGCGGCTCACATGGCACCGCAACGCAGTCGAGGACCTCGACCGGTAGGCTAGCTTTAGCCAAGTGTCGCGATGCGGCGACTTGTGGTGGCTTGAGCGCATCAACCTCTGGTAGAGTTTCCGTGAGCCCATGCCGATCTATGAATACGCATGCGAAGACTGCCGGAAGGTGAGCAGCGTATTTGTGCGCTCAATCAACTCGACGCCGGTCGCGCCGAATTGCAGCCACTGCGGCGGGGCGCGACTGAGCCGCAAGGTGTCGCGGGTCGCCGTGCTCCACTCTCGCCAGGACCTGTACGGAGACTACGATCGGATGTCCGCGTTTGATGACGCGCCCGGCGATGACGACTACGATGATTCCGGGGACTACGGCGGCGGAGACGGATTCGATTCCTGGTAGATGCCCACTGGGGCAGGAAAAAAGGCGGGGATGATATGCCCATCTATGAATACACGTGCCGGGAGTGCAGCAAGCGATCCACCACCTTCTACAAGGTGATGCCGGCGGAGCTGCCCAAGGATCAGGCGTGCTCCCATTGCGGATCAAAGGAGACGGAAAAGGCTATGTCGCGGGTAGCGTACGTGCGCTCCACGCAGTCACGCCATGAGGCCGGAGGGGACCCTGATGCCCCTGGCTATGACTACTGGCGTGATCCGTCCAACATCGGCCGATGGGCTGAGAAGCGGATGGAAGAGGCCGGCGTCGAGATGCCGGACCGGGTCCGCGAGATGATCGGCCAGGCGCGCGAGGGCGAGGTCGACAAGATACTCGACAAGCGCGGCCTGGACTAACAGCTGCCGCAAAAGCGGCTCGCCCCCGGCTCCTCGCTCAACGATGCCGCCCCTATCTTCCGGGTGCCTGAGGTCTTGGCGGTAGTAGCGCAGATTTCCGTCGAAACTTAGTTCCCACGGGCTGCCTGGTGGTCAGCGCTGCCGTCGACATTCCGGCTGGTACCGCCATCCCTCAGCGGACGGGTAGGCGCGTTGCAACCTCGCTCACTGCTATCCTGAATTGGATGCGTAATCTCAAGCGTTACGCATTGATCGCAACAGCAATGCCGATTCACCAGGAGGTGCAAGCACGTGAGCCTACAGCCCACGCCCGCGGTTGATGACATGAACGTCATTGTGTCGCTCGCCAAGCGAAGAGGATTCGTTTTTCCGGCGAGCGAGATCTATGGCGGCATCGGCTCAACATGGGACTACGGACCGCTGGGAGTGGAGCTAAAGCGGAACGTTCGTGATGCGTGGTGGAAGGCCATGGTGCAGTTGCGTGATGACGTCGTCGGGCTGGACAGCGCCATCATCCAGAGCCCGCGCGTCTGGGAGGCGAGCGGGCACGTTGCAGGATTCACTGATCCCCTTGTTGAGTGCCGAAATTGCCACCGGCGGGAGCGAGCGGACCACCTGGAAGGGGACGCGTGCCCAAGCTGCGGCGCAAAGGGACAATTCACTGAGCCGCGGCAATTCAACCTGATGTTCAAGACGTTCATGGGCCCTGTTGAGGATGATGCTTCCATCGCGTACCTCAGGCCTGAGACGGCGCAGGGGATATTCACCAACTTTGAGAATGTGCGCACGGCCGCCCGCAAAAAGGTCCCATTCGGTATTGCCCAGACCGGCAAGTCGTTCCGCAATGAGATCACTCCCGGCAACTTCATCTTTCGGACGCGCGAATTTGAGCAGATGGAGATGGAGTACTTTGTCCACCCTGACGACAGCTTTGCGTCGTTGGACTACTGGCGCGAGGAGAGGATGCGGTGGTACACGGCCCTCGGCGTCAGCCCGGAGCGCCTGCGCTTCCGCAAGCACGATGACGATGAGCTGGCTCACTACGCCGCGGCTGTCTATGACATCGAGTACCTGTTTCCCATCGGCTGGTCGGAACTGGAGGGCATCGCGCATCGAGGTGATTTTGATCTGAAGCAGCATCAGGAGCACTCTGGAAAGAAGCTCGAATACTACGATGACGAAAGAAAAGAGCGGTTCGTGCCGCATGTGATCGAACCGGCCAGCGGCGTGGATCGATGCCTCCTGGCGTTCCTTGTGGATGCCTACACGGTTGAGAATGTGCGCGACGAGGAGCGCATCGTACTGAAACTCCATAAGGACCTGGCGCCATACAAGGTCGCAATCCTGCCCCTTTCTCGCAATGAGAAACTCTTGCCCAAAGCCCGCGAGGTCTACGAAATCGTTCGAGGCCGGTGGATGACAGAATTCGACGACACGCAGTCAATCGGGCGTCGCTATCGCCGCCAGGATGAGATCGGGACGCCGTTGTGCGTCACGGTGGACTTCAAAACAGTTGAGGAAGACGACGCGGTGACGGTGCGTGATCGAGACACCATGGAACAGGTGCGAGTGCCCGTCGCTGAGCTCAGCGACCTCATCGCGGAACGACTTGCGTGACCGTGACGTTGGATGACGCGCCGCGGGAGGGCAGGGGCAAAGCGTAGAGCCGCCGAGTTTCGGCCATGAGGATTATCCATTTTGCCGATGCCCACATCGGGGTTGAGACACATAGTCGGCCAATGACCCCGGAGAGCCTTGAGGCCCTGCCGCCGTCATTCGCGCCGGGTGTGGATCGGCGCGCCACATATGCAGGGATGCCTTCCCGACTCATCGATTCCTTGCGAGCGCTGGATGAGGTTACGGAGTTTGCCCTGTCCGACCCAAAGGCGGATATCGTAGTGTTTGCGGGTGACGCTTACCGCGCCCGGGACCCGTCCCAGACGCACCAGCGGGAGTTTGCCCGGCGCATCGGCAGGCTCGCCGCCGCAGACATCCCCGTCTTCCTGTTGGCTGGAAATCACGATATTCCCAACACAGAGGGGCGTGCGACCGCCATCGACATCTTCGACGCGCTCTCCGTGCGGAACGTGACAATAGGATCTCGTCTGGGGGCCAATCTCATTGAAACGCGCGACGGGCCGATTCAGATTCTGGCCATCCCGTGGTTGCGACGCAGTTCCGTCGCCGCCCAAGCCGAACAGCACGGCAAGAGCGCAGATGAGATTAATGAATTCATGCAGGCCCTCCTGACATCCGAGATTCAGCGGATCGCTGATAAGCTTGATCCCGGGGTTCCGGCAATCCTCGTGGGGCACGCCACGGTCAGCACCGCAACCCTCGGCCATGAGCGGAGCCTCATGATGGGACACGACTATGTGCTCCTGCCGAGCGCGCTGCAGCCTCGCCCAATCGACTATGCCGCGCTTGGCCACGTGCACCGCCATCAGGCACTGGCGGCCTCGCCGCCGGTCGTCTATTCAGGCAGCCTGAACAGGGTTGATTTCTCCGAAGAAAAGGACCCGAAAGGGTTCTGTGTCATCGAAATTGAACCTGGCCTGCCAGCCGGACAACGGGTCCGGAATTGGTCTTTCAATGAGGTGTGGAGCAGGCCGTTTCTGACCATCAATGTCTCGCTCACGGGCCGCGAGGATGACGTTGTCGGATCCGTTGAAAGACAGATTGCGCGACATGACGTGGCGGATGCCGTCGTTCGCGTCGAAGTCCAGCTTCCACATGAACTCGTGGGCCGTGTTGAAGTGAGCAGAATCCGGGGTCAGCTTCTACAGGCGGGCGCGCATGTTATAGCCGGCATCGCCACAAAGATTGACACGCCGGACCGTAGCCGGACCCGGCTTGATCGGGGCATGGCCGTTGAGGCCCTGGAGCCGATGCAGGCGCTGGAGTTCTATCTGGAACGTGGAGCCGTCACACCGTCTCGGCGCGACGATCTGGTCGAGGCCGCGAAAGAGATCATCAACCTGACGCTTGGGGGCGAGCCGCGCGGGAATGAGGATGGCGGGTTATGACTGCCAAAGAGGATGGCGACTCCGTGACTGTCCGCATTGCTTTGCCGCTGGACATGGGCGCCGTCCATGCGCTGCGGCGGCTCGTGTTCATAGAGGAACAAGGCGTGGATCCCGAAGAGGAATGGGACGGGCTTGATGACGAAGCCGTTCACGCCGTCGCGATCCGGGACGGTGTGGTTGTCGGCACGGGCAGGCTGCTATTACACAACGACGGCGCGCAGGTGAGAATAGGGCGAATGGCCGTTCAGCAAGAACTACGCCGGCAGGGCATCGGCGGACTAATTCTTGCGGCCCTTGAGAAACAGGCGGCGCTTCTAGGAGCGAACAGGGCGCTGCTTCACGCGCAAACCTATGTCAAAGACTTCTACGCTGGCGCCGGCTATAAGGAAATCGGCGACGTTTTTGATGAAGCCGGCATTGAGCACATCGCCATGAGCAAAGACTTGGGCATTGATAGCCCGAGTGGGCAGAGAA
Organism: Dehalococcoidia bacterium; assembly: GCA_965237465.1. Lineage (GTDB taxonomy): Bacteria > Chloroflexota > Dehalococcoidia > UBA6926 > UBA6926 > VXMO01. Next base: position 740,610 of record OZ250138.1, on the reverse strand, counting down.
ACTAGCCGGGCGGCGCCAACTCTAAACTCTTTATTTGGAAACGCAGGGATTATCCTGCGCCCCGTAGCCATTCGGAGCCGCCGTCCCATACTTCTCGCTTCCAGACAGGAACCAGGGCTTTGACCTTCTCGACGGCTTCTAGGCACGCGGCAAACGCTGCGCGTCGATGCGGCGAGGCGACAACGACAACCAACGAGGTCTCGCCGATCTCCAGTCGGCCAGTTCTGTGCCACAGGGCGATCTCGCCGATGTCAAAATCCTCCAGGGTTTCCCGGCCAATGCGCTGCAGCACGTGTTCCGCCATCTCGCCGTAAGCCTCGTATTCCAGGAAGAGAACGTTCCGACCAAGGTTGTTGTCGCGGACGATGCCCTCAAACGTCGCCACAGCGCCTATGGACGGCGCCCGCATCGCGCTGGCAATCTCCTTGGCGTCGAGCGGATCACGCGTCACTCCCACGTGCACGCCTTCCGCCCCGGAAACTGCGCCGCCGCTTACCGGCGGGATGAGAGCGATCTCATCGCCTTCAGCAATTGGTGTCGATTGATCGACGTATTCCTGGTTGAGAGCAACGACAACGCCGTCGCACCGATCTGCGAGGGAGGGGTGCTGGCGTCGAACCTCATCCAGCAGGGCCGAAACGAGGGTGTCCGGCGGGACGCTTACGCTTACTTCGGCTACCCCGGCGGCCTCTCTCAGCGAGGCGAATAGCCTGACACGCACCTCCATAATCGTTGCCTCTCGCCCTCCTCTCGTCGCTGCTTGAACGCGCTCCCTAATCCTGACCGAACAGCCGGCGCCGGGCGGCGCCCGCGATGGTGGATACACGCTGTAACGCGATTATACTCGCGGGCGCGTTCCAACGACCTGTGTGACGGCATCACGGCCAAGGCCAGTATCGGCGTAGCCGCCATATGCGGCGGTCGTCATTCGTGACTGGCGACAACGGGGGATGCTTGACACAAATTCTCAGCGCCAGATAGAATTTATTCCGATGCGGTTGCGAGACCGGCGGTTCATGAGCCGGTTGGCCGGTTCGCCGGGCTAAAGTGGCCGCGGAATTATAGGTCAAATCTGGCATCTGAGGTGATTGCGCTGAAAAGCATTGCGCGAATGGGGACCCGCCTACAGTTCCTCGGAATTCTTGCGGCGTTCATTGCCGTTGCACTGCTATCGGGTTGCCAACTTGCGTTGCCTCAGAGCACGCTCAGTCCCGCAGGTGATGTTGCGCAAAATCAGCAGAACCTGTTCATCTTTGTCTTCTGGATCTCTGTTGTCATCTTTATTCTGGTTCAGGGTTTCCTGATCATCGCTGTGATCAAGTACCGAAGCCGGAGAGGTCGCGAGGAAGAAATTCCCCCCCAGGTGCATGGCAACACAACCCTTGAGATCGGCTGGACTATCCTCCCGGCCCTCCTTGTCATTGGAATCACCATTCCCACAGTCGCCGGAATCGGCGCTACCTATGACGCGCCGGACAGCTACGCGGATGACCCATCCCTCACCATTGAAGTGGTTGGGCATCAGTGGTGGTGGGAATATCGCTACATGGATGACATGGGCGAGCTTGACTTCGTTACGGCGAATGAGTTGCACATCCCAGTTGATACAGTCATAAACCTTAAGCTCGCCTCCGCCGATGTGATCCACAGCTTCTCCGTGCCGCGTCTTGCGGGGAGCAGGGACGCCGTGCCGGGCCGCGAGAATCGCATGTGGCTGAATGCCACCGAGACGGGCGTCTATGCCGGCCAATGCAAGGAATTCTGCGGTGACTCTCATGCCCTGATGCGCACCGTGGCCTTTGCTCGCGAGCAGGCCGACTATGAGACTTGGGCGGAGAACGAGCGGCAACCTGCAGTGGCCAGGACGGTGGACTTGGACGCCGGATGGACGGTCTTTCAACAGAACGCCTGCCGCGGGTGCCACGCAATCGATGGTGCCAACGAGGACGAGTACCCGTTGGCCATTGGTCAGAAGGGCCCCAACCTTTCGCACTTTGGTTCACGCGTCACCATCGCCGCCAACACGCTCCACAAGGGCCCGGCGGATATGACGATGGGAGCCTTCTTTGAGAACGCTCCCACGAATCCTGACGATATGCAGCGCGACCCCACCTATGAAAACCTTCGAGCCTGGCTGAGCAACGCGCCGGCGGAGAAGCCGGGGACGGAGATGCCGGATCTTGATCTCACTGAACAGCAGCTGAGTGATCTGGTATTTTTCCTGGAGAGTCTGAAATAGCGCCTGCGGCGCGCAAACCGCACTGCCGGTGAAGGAGTAAATGACGATGGCGACGCTAGCGGGCGTCCTGCAAAGGCCAACCGGAACCACCGGGTTCTGGAGTTGGATCACGACCATCGATCACAAGAGGATCGGGACGCTTTATCTCGTCACGGCCCTTTTCTTCTTCATAGTGGGCGGCATAGAGGCGACGCTGATGCGTCTCCAGCTGGCCTCGCCGAATTCGGAGCTCATTGGAGCCAACGTCTTCAGCCAGCTGTTCACCATGCATGCCCTGACAATGATCTTTTTGGCGATCATGCCGTTGAGCGTCGCGTTCTTTAACTGGATTGTGCCGCTTCAGATCGGGGCGCGTGACGTTGCGTTCCCGCGGCTGAACGCGCTCAGCTATTGGGTGTTCCTATCAGGGGCAATCATCCTGAACCTGGGATGGGTCACCATGACCTCGCCGGGGGCCGGTTGGTTCGCTTACGCCAACCTCACCTCCTCCACGTTCTCCCCGACCACCGGCATGGACTTTTACGTCCTTGGCCTGCTTGTGCTTGGCACTTCATCGATGCTCGGCGCTTTCAACTTCATCGTGACCATCATTAACCTGCGCGCCCCGGGCATGTCGCTCATGCGGATGCCCATCTTTTCGTGGATGGCGCTTGTGACGTCGTTCCTGCTGGCGCTGGCGATGCCCGTGATCACCATCGGATTAGTGGAATTGGGATTTGACCGATTCTTCGACGCCAACTTCTTTGAGTTTGCGCGCGGCGGCGATGTACTGCTCTGGCAACACCTCTTCTGGGTCTTTGGCCATCCGGAGGTGTACATCCTGATCCTGCCGGCCATGGGGATCGTATCTGAGATACTGCCGACCTTCTCCCGCAAGCCGCTATTCGGTTTCCCGGTTGTCGTCTTCTCTGGCGTCACAATCGCGTTCCTCGGCTGGTCCGTTTGGGCCCACCACATGTTCGCAGTGGGACTAGGCCCCGTCCCGGACGCCGTTTTTGCGTCGACGACAATGGCCATTGCCATTCCGACGGGCGTGAAAGTGTTCAACTGGCTTGGGACAATATGGGGCGGGAATATACAGCTCAAGACGCCAATGTACTTTGCTCTGGGATTCATTGCGTTGTTTACAATCGGCGGGTTGAGCGGCATGACGCACGCCATTGCTCCGTCCGATCTCCAGCAGACCGATACGTACTACATCGTTGCGCACATCCACTACGTCCTGTTCGGCGGCGCCATCATGGGACTGATGGGCGGCATCTTCTACTGGTTCCCAAAGATGACCGGGCGCATGTTGAATGACGCATGGGGCAAGATAACGTTCTGGCTCGTCTTCCTTGGCATGAATCTCACTTTTGGCCCCATGCATTACCTGGGTCTTGTTGGAATGCCTCGGCGGAACTTCACGTTCCCCTCAGGCATGGGCTGGGATTTCTGGAACCTGTTCGCGACGGTTAGCGTATTCCTGATGATCGCCGGCGTCGCCCTCTTCGCATACAACGTCTGGAAGAGCAGGCGCGATGGCGAGCTAGCCGGTGAGGATCCGTGGGACGCCCGTACGCTTGAGTGGGCCATACCTTCGCCGCCGCCCCACTACAACTTCGCCGAGATACCGGTCGTCCATGGCCGCGATGCCTTATGGGAGCAGAAGTACCCTGATGAAGGCCACGTGCCGCACCCTGTGCCGGCCGGCGCCGCCTACGGTTCTGACCACGATGATGAGGATGGGCATGACATCCACATGCCGAGCCCGTCGTACTACCCGATCATCACGGCAGGCGGAATCATGTTGCTGGCCATGACGCTGCTGCTGTACAAGGTGGCAGCCCCGCTGGGCTTTGCCTCCGGCGGGCTTGGCCTTCTCCTGCTGGTGTGGGGCGTATATGGATGGGTCTTTGAGCCGACCGACTGACCAATTAACTTTCTACAGACGATAGCGAAACTCGAAGGGAATCATACGTGGCACACGGAGCAGTAGTGGAACAGGGCGCGGCCCACGCCACAACAACGGGGCTGGATCATCGCAAGATCCTTATGTGGGTCTTCCTGGCCTCCGACTGCCTGTTCTTTGGCGCGCTCATATCAACGTACATGGTGTACCGGAGCCAGGTTCCCGTAGGGCCGACCCCCGGCGAACTTTTCGACATTCCCTACACCTCGGTCAGCGCGTTCGTGCTGCTGATGAGCTCCTTGACAATGGTGCTCGCTCTTGCTGCCCTTCAAAGGGGAAACTCTCGGCAGACCCGAGTCTGGCTCCTGGCGACTGCGCTGCTTGGCGCCGTGTTCCTTGGCGGCCAGTACTACGAGTTCACAACGTTCGTAGAAGCAGGACTGACCATCAAGACAAGCGTGTTTGGCACCAGCTTCTTTGTCTTGACGGGTTTCCACGGAACGCATGTGGCCATCGGCGTGTTCATGTTGCTGAGCCTTGTTGGCGCCTCATTGATGGGACGCCTTAAGCCTGCCAACGCCCTCACCGTTGAGCTCGTTGGCCTCTACTGGCACTTCGTCGATATCGTCTGGATTGTGATCTTTACAGTGGTGTACTTGATACCGTCATAGGAATAAGTGAGCGAGCAGGCAAGCGAGGACCAAACGAAGATGGCCACCATGCAACAGCAGGCCCATGGCGCGGAGGATCACCCGACTCCCCGTACATACGTCATTATCGCGGTAATCCTCTCCGTCATCACCATCATTGAGGTGGCGGTCGTCATCATCGACCTGTCGGTTCTCCTGGTGGTGCCGGCGCTGATCGGTCTTTCGGCCGTCAAGTTCGCGTTTGTGATCGGCTACTTCATGCACCTGAAATTTGACGCAAGACTGTACCAGGCGCTGTTCCTGGGCGGGCTCTTCCTGGCGATCGCGGTTCTGCTCGCGCTAGTTGCGCTGTTCGATAACTTTACGCTGCCGGCCGGGGTATAGCGTCGCGATCAGACAGACTGAACACTAGAAAGACTCGGAGCAACAATGGCGCACGACGATTCACACGAAGACACGCATGATGTACGGGACAGGGTGGCGATTCCCATTCTCCTACCAGTCGTGTCACTGTTAGTTACTGTCGCGCTCATTGTCGGCATCGGAGAGTTCCTGCTTGCGTTCGGCCATGAGTACATGACCATAGGCGGCCAGCATATCGTGCCGCAAGTGTTCGCTGCTCTGGGGCTTGCTCTCGTCTTTCTCATTGGTTTCGCCGTTGTTGCTGCCCGTTGGGCGCCTGACGATACATCCTCGTAGCGTCGGCGCCGCTTCATGTGGCGGCTCGCCCAATGCGTTGTTTCGGCAGGCCCGGGCTTACGAGGTCAATTCGGCGTAGTGTCGTAGACTTTCAACATGACTGATGCCCGCGAGATCCTCTTGTCGTGGTCATGGGAGCCGTTGACCCTCTTTCTGGTCGGGTTGACGGGCATTGTGTATGCCCGCGGATGGCTGGGAACCCGGCCCCTCAAAATCCGGGTGATCACCCCGTTGCGCGCGACATCATTTCTGACGGGACTTCTTCTCCTGTTGCTCGCCCTTATTTCGCCTCTGGATACCTTGGGGGCGAGGCTGTTCACGTTCCACATGGCCCAACACATGATCTTGACCCATGTGGCTGTGCCGCTCATTCTGCTGGGCGCGCCGGTGCTGCCTGTTCTTCGGGGCATGGGCTACGGAGTGCGGAGGGTGACGATCGTGCCTGCCGCGCACTCCGCCCGCGTGCGGGAAGTTTTTCGCATAGCCACGCATCCCCTGGTGACGCTCGCGCTCTTTGTTGGGTGCATCTGGGCGTGGCATGTTCCTTCCCTATATTCGGCTGCGGTCACCAATGACTTTGCGCATATTGCGCAACATGGAAGCTTCATCGGGTCCGCCGCGCTCTTCTGGTGGGGCATCATAGATCCCACGCCCCTGCACGGAAAGACGCCATATCTAGGGCGCCTCGTCGTCGTTGTTCTTGCGCTGTCTCTCACATTCCCGTTGGCGGCGATGCTCACCTTCGCCCCCGCGCCGTGGTATGAGCCGTACGTCGCGCAAGCGCCGGGCTGGAGCATAAGCCCTCTGACTGATCAGCAAATTGGCGGCTTAATCATGTGGGTCGGTGGAATTGGCCCGTACTTTGCGGCAATAGCCGGGCTCTTTCTGGTAGCCGTGAGGAAAGATGAAGAGGCCGCTGATCAGTTGCGGCGGCCTCCATCCGCCGGTCTACCGCCGCGTCCGGCGACAAGGTCGGCGACGCCTTGAGCAACGAGATGGGCCCTGCGGAAGGTTCGCGGATTCGGAGCGCGATCTTGGCCCTGGCCCTTTCGGCATCCATCGCGACTGTCTTTCTGATCAGTCTGGGGAGCTTTGTGCGCGTCACAGGGTCTGGGCTTGCCTGCCCGGACTGGCCCTTATGCAACGGCAGCATCATCCCTGCGTTTGAGTATCACGTCCTCATCGAATACTCGCACCGACTATCCGCGGCTATCGTTAGCGTTCTGATTGCCGCGCTGCTGATTGTGTCGCTAATTGCGCGCTCGCGGGGGCAGGAGTCTGGACGACGCTCCTTTGCGCCGGTGGTGATCACCGTCGTGCTGCTGGTCGGGCAGATTGTCCTTGGAGGCGTCGCGGTTCTGACTGAGTTGCCGCCGGCCATCGTGACATTGCACCTCGCGCTGGCCGAAACCATCCTCGCGATGCTCATCGTGACGTTGCTCGCGGTTTCTCCAACCAGGACGGCGGCGCCCGCGACGGTCGGCGTGTTCGAGCGAGATGCCAGGCGCCTGTTCCTGTGGTCGGTGATCGCTGCAATTGGTACGATGGTGATGGTGCTGTCAGGGTCCTATGTTGTTGCCGAGGAGGCCACGATCTCCTGCGGTGGCGGCTTTGCGGCCTGGCCCCTCTGTGACGGGTCGATTATGCCCAGCGGGTTCGCCGCCAACGTCCATATGGGACACCGGTTCGTTGTATTTCTCGGAGCAGCCGCCACGGGCATAGCTGCGTGGATGGCATGGCGGCAACGCGGCAGTGATCGGCTGCTGGGCAGTGTCGGGATGGCGGCGATCCACATCCTCGCGCTGCAGATTATTGTCGGGGCGCTCATTCCGTGGACGGAGTTTCATCACGCGGCGCGAGTGGCGCATATCACGCTGGCCTCGCTCTCGTGGGCCTCGTTGGTGCTCCTGGTCATCCTTTCGGCGCGAAGGCGCAGGATGGCCGGACCGGATGGCGGCGCCGACACGGACCCTGCGGATGGGCCTTCCTCGTCGATGCCTCAAGTTCCCGCAGGCGGCTCCGGCGCCGCCCCTCTGACGCTTCGAACCATGGCTACGGATTATTTCTGGCTCACCAAACCGCGAGTGATGGTGTTGCTTCTGCTGACGGCGCTTGGCGGGATGGTGTTGGCGGCGCAGGGTCTTCCGACGCTCCAAGTTGCCGCCGCGGTTCTGATCGGCGGCGCGCTTGCCTCAGGCGGCGCAGGGGCTATAAACCACGGCCTGGAAGCCAATATTGATTCGGCCATGCTGAGGACGCGCCACCGGCCCGTCGCAAGCGGTCGCGTCACGTCGCAGCAGGCGATAGCCTTTGGCATCGGGCTGAATATTCTGGCCTTTGTGGTCCTGACGGCCGGCGCCAACGTTCTTGCGGCCTCCCTGACGCTGGCGGGATCGCTGTTTTATATCTTTGTCTACACGATGTGGCTGAAGCAGACCACAGTGCAGAACATCGTGATAGGCGGCGCTGCAGGCGCCGTGCCTCCGCTTGTGGGCTGGGCCGGCGTGACAGGCGGTCTGAGCCTGCCTGCCGTGTATCTCTTCCTGATTATCTTCTTCTGGACGCCGCCCCATTTTTGGGCGTTGGCGCTGATGATCAAGGACGACTATGAGCGGGCGCGCGTGCCGATGATGCCTGTCGTCATGGGCGAGGAGAGCACCAGGAACGCCATATTCCTCTATACGATACTGGTCAACATTCTTGTCGTGCTCCTCTATATCTCAACAGAGAATCTGGGGGTGATATTCCTGGGCGGCGGACTGCTTCTCGGTGGAATCTTTGTCTACTACGCATTCCGCCTTATCAAGGAGAAGCATCGTGCAGCTGCGCTGCGACTCTACAAATACTCGCTTATCTATCTGGCGCTCGTATTTGTGGGAGTGATGCTGGATCAGGTGATTTAGCGGCCCCGATGCCCCGCCGGCCGGCCGCCCGATCTCGAGCCGGCAGCTTTAGTTGTCGCCGTTGCGCCGTTCGTTCTTCAGCGCGTCGATGTCGGAGCGAATGTCCGCCTGTCGGCGCGATAGGTAGTACAAGTAGCCGAAGAAGACGACCCAGACGAGGGCGTATGCGATAAAGACAAACGCCGGATTGAAGTCGCCGAATCCATTCTCCATGCGAGGGTTTCCTCCGTTGTTCTATGCGAAGTCTTGTGATGCGCGAAGGGCATCAAGGTCGGCCCGGGATTCCTCAAGGCGCATTCGCAGGGCCGTCAAGTAAATAAACAGGAGCGTGAATGCGAGCATCGCCACCAGGAATGGCAGCAATATCGCGGACTCCGGTCGGTCAGTTGACGATTGCAGCGTCGGCAAGGGATGCAGAAACGTCCATAGGTAAACGGAGAAATATGTAATGGGGACGTTGGCGAAACCAAGAATGCCAATGACCGCGGCGGCGCGCGCCGTGCCCGGTGTCCGGCCCCCCAGCGAACGCAACATCAGGTAGGCGATGTAGACAAGCCACATGACGAGGGTCGTAACGAGGCGGAAGTCAGACCAGCTCCACCATGCTCCCCACACGGGCCGGCCCCAGAGAGAACCCGTCACCAGAACCAGCGTTGTTGTGATCACGCCAATCTCTGCGGCGGCGAAGGCCAGCCGATCCCAATGGTCTCGCCTTTTCCACAGGTACATTACGCTGCCCACGGCAACGACTGCGATGGACACATACGCAATCAGCGCAAGGGGCACGTGGACGTAGAAGATCTTCTGGTGAACGCCCTGAACGCGCTCAAGCGGAGACATGACGATCGCCATGTACAGCGCGATAAGCATCGTCACGAAGGCCGCAAGGCCGAGAAGATCAAGCCCCGAAACGCGAAATCGCGAGCCAGTCAGTCGCATGTGTTCTCCATTCTTGCGGTGGGCAGTTGGCGCCAATACCTGTCCACGCGCGTCATTGCGGCCGGCGCCGGGCGCTGCCGGCTACCGCTCCACCGTTGCGTAGAAAATGATCGCTGAGAGGGCCACGAAAAGAATATCGTATGCCGCCAGTATTCCCAACCACGGTTGAATCTCCCCCCATGATCGGCCGTCAATGGCGAGGCCGGTTGCCCGAACAACGCTGATGATGACAGGCACGAGCAACGGCAACAGCATGATGGGCAACAGAGCTTCCCGAGCGCGTGTGCTGGCGCTGATGGATGCCAGTATCGTGCCGACCGCCGCAATGCCCACGTTGCCTAGCAGAAGGGCAAGTAGGAGAGTCGGGTGGAACAGATCCAGATTGAACAGCACCGCGGCCAGGGGAATGATTATGGCCTCAAGCGCAGTCATCAGGACAACGTTGATGCCCGCCTTGGCGAGATACAGGGCGCCTGGGTCTATGGGGCTTGCCAGGATGCCTTCAAGGGAACCACGCTCCGTTTCGCGAGCGAATGAACGGCCCAGCGCCAACAGGCTTGCAAAGAGGATGGATACCCACAGGACGCCGGGCGCGACCAGGATCAGCGTCGATCCTCGCAGGTCGAATGAGAACTGAAAGATGATCAACGCCGCAGCGGAAAAGATGGCCATCGGCAACACGGATTCCCGGGAACGCAGCTCTACGGCGATTTCTTTTCGAAAGAGAATCCACACCTGCGCGGCGTAGCCGGGCTGGCCCGCCCGCCCCGCTCCTGCGCTCTGCCAGTTATTCATGTCGGTCGACCTACCGCTCGCGCGCACCGAGATGTCTGATGACCTCGTCACGGCGGCGTGACTCATCCTCCGCCTGCCCGCCGTCCGCCGATGAATCGTAGACGATGCCGCCTTCTCGCAGGACTATTGCACGCCTCGTCATGTCAATCCCCATGTCGACGTTGTGCGTGGCAATGACAATCGTCGTGTCCTCCCCCTGATTCGCGACGTGCGAAGCGAGAATGGCGCGCGAGTCGGCATCAAGCCCGGTGTCAGGCTCATCCAGCAGCAGCAGTCTTGGACTGTGAATGAGCGTGCGCATCAGCGACACTCGCTGCGTCATTCCGCGGGAAAGAGTCCGCACGGGATCGCTGCTCCGGCTGGCGAGGCCAAACCGATGGATTATGTCATCGGCGCGGCCTTGCGGGTCCGACGCCCCATACAGCCGCGCATAGAAGGTCAGATTGTCCCGTGGCGAAAGCTCTTCATACAGGTGGCTCTGATGGCTCAACACGCCGATCTGCGCCCTGATTCGCGCCCCGGCCCGACCCCATGGCTGCCCGCCCAGGATGCCGACCCGACCTCGGCTGGGCCTCAACAGGCCGGACAAGAGTTGAAGCAGGGTCGACTTGCCGGCGCCATTGTCGCCAAAGACCGCGACGCTCTCACCTGTGAGGATAGTAGCGCTTAGGCCGCGAATCGCAGGGCGTACACCGTAGTCCTTGCCGAGGTCCGCGCACTGGACAGTGATTGGAGCTTCGCTCTTACCAAGCGGGGCATCATGAGCCGTCATGGGGACTGCTCGCTTTCGATGATGCGGCGGAGTGCTTCTCGTTGAATCCGGCTCTGCTCTTCGTACTCCTCTTCGCTGATGGTCCCGGCCTCTCGGGCATCCTCAAGGCGTGAGAGTTCAGCTACGGCGTCGTCCCGCAGCGACTGCAGATTCTGCGCCCTCTGCATGGACGGCTCCACACGTCTGCGCCGCCGCAATCGTCCCCAGTAGAGCGGGAAGGCCGCCGCCACGACAAGCGCCCCCACTGCCACGGCAATTGCGACATTGCGCAGCGTATCCTCAAGATTGCGGCTGCGGGCGCCGGCGCTTGTTGGGAGGTCCGCGAAGGTTGCTGTCAGGGTTGTTTCCGCTGCGACGTCCATGATCTCGTGATAGCTATAGGTTACGCCTGAGACTTCTGAGGCTGGCATTTGCGTCCAGTCTGATCCGGGCCAAAACGAAATTCCCTCCGGCGTCAGCAGCCTGACAATCGCAGTCGAATACGGGTACGTCTTGCTCCAGGCGAAAATGTTCGTCGTGTAGAGCATGCTGTATGTGACGATGACCTCCTCAATGCCCGGCAAGACGGGCAGGATGGAGTAAACGCTGCGACTCTCAGGAGCCAGCACCAGACTGCCCGGGTTGTGCGCGGCCTCCAAGTCAAAGGCCAGCGCCGGGAGCGGCAACTGTATGGTCAGACGCGTGTTGTCCGGGTCTTGGCCGACAAACGCCCTGTCGCTGACGTTTTCATACGTCGTCACTTGCAGTACGCGCAGCGTCCCCGCGTCATTCTCTACAGGCGAGACGACGGAGCTATCGCCAATGATCCGCATGACGGACGGATCGGACGTCGATTCATAGATGGTCAGCTCCAGCGGGCCGTCCCTTTCAACGCCGACCAGATAGGCGTCGCTAAAGAAGCGCATGTCGTTATAGGCCGTTGACAGCGTGTATGCGACGTCGGCGTTGTCGATGACTCCGCCAAATGAGACGACGCCACCGCTCTCTACCTCTCCATCCAGTCGTTGCAGTTCGACATCTTCATCAAACACCTGCAGCGTGATGATCAGGCCATAAGGCACGGTTCCTCCCGCAGTGCCGTTGGCCACACGCGCCTGCAGGGTTACAAGCTCGCCGGATGCGACTGCGGTGGGTTGAGTTTCCTGGGCGTAAGAGGGCGTCGCCGACGATAATAGGGCAAACGCGCACAGCATAAGGGCTATTGCCAGCCGAACCCCTTGCAGTCGGAGGCTGTGTCGTCCGCCGCCTTGGACCACGAGTACTCCGAGCTTGTCGATCATGCCTTAGGCTCTTCCGCATCATCGGGTGTTGGAGTGGCGCTGCTATTCGCCTCGCGGCGCATCCGCACTGCGCGCTCAATTTCCTCGTCCAGGACCTGTTCACGCCCTTCGATTTCCCGGATCAGGGCTGCTGCCCTCTCAACGTAGGTCGGGCGGGAAGCCCGGTGCTCGGCTGCGCTGAGGTTGCCCCGCGCAAGTTCATCGTCAAGGTCGAGAATCGCAGTCAGAGCCGCGTTTCTCGCTTCACGTAGCCGCCCAAGGTCTGAGAGATCGTCGGGGGACTGCGCGCCCTCCTCGGCGCCGTGCGTTCGAATGAGAGGGAGAGCCAGGGCAAGGATGGCTACGATGACCAGGACAAGCGTCAAACCCACAACGAAATTGTCCACCGGCCCTCAGTTCCGCTCACCGGTCAACCGGTTAATTTCCTGCGCCACAATCTCCTCGTCCTCAGGTCGCGCTTGCCGGAGGGTAGTTTGGGCGCGGCCGGAGGACGATTTCCCGCGCAGTACTCGAACAATCACTAAGAGGCCGATAAGAGCCATGATGGGCGGGGCGGCCCACACGCCCAGGCCGATTCCTGCGGGCCGCGGTTCTCGCAAGACGGCCGGGCCATAGCGCTCCTCGAAAAAGGCGAGGATCGCGTCCTGGCTTTCGCCCTGGTCGACTAGCTGCTGAACGCGCGCCCGCATCTGTCTTGCGATTGTCGCGTTGGATTCCGTGATCGGCTGTCCATCGCACACAGGGCATTGGAGCTTCTGAGCAATGGAGCGGGCCTCAGGCGAAAGCGCAAGCATTTCGAGTTCCGCCCGGGAGAAATCGCCGTCGTCGTCGGACTGCGCGGAGATTGACGACAGCTGAGACAGGATTACGGCCAGCGCGCCGAACATCAACAGCAGTCTGAGCAGGACGGCGGCGCCGCGCGCGACTCGGGGCGAATAACTGGTATGTAGGCGGAACATACAGCGCCTGCTATTGCTGCGGCGCGGCCATGCGATTGGGCGGCAACCATGCCTCCCATACTGGCCGTCGCGCAGGGGCCCGGCCGGGCCACGCCGTGATAACCAGGGCAAGGAATATCATTGAGCTGCCGGTCCAGACAAGGCTCATTAGGGGGTTGATGAAGATCGAGAACGTGGCCGATTCGTCGTCAAAGCCCGCTTGAAAGATGTAGAGATCATGTCGCCATGTTGACCGTACGGCTACACGGTTGGTCGGCTGTGTCTCAAAATTCTGGTATATCTGAGTGAGCGGCAGCAGCTCGCCGACCGGCGCGCCATCTTCCTCTATGAGTAATCGCGACCCGAATACCTGCTTTCCTGGCTCGTCGAACGATGCCGTGCCCATGTATGTGATGCGGTAGTCGTCTATGGTCACGGACTCTCCCCGAAGCAGATTCACCTCAGTGGCCGACTGAAATGCCGTGGATCCGATGAGGCCGACGGCCAGGATTGCTATTGCAACGTGGACGAGATATCCGCCATAACGCCGACGGTCGCGCGAGATGAGGCCGACCACCGCGGCCGGAAGCGCCTCCTCCGTGTTGCGGCGTCTCGTCTTGATGCCGCGGACGTACTCCTGCCCGATGGTCGTCAGCACGAAACTGCACGCCCCAAAAGCGATCGGCGTGATCGCATCTCGAAGCAAGGGGAACAGAATCACGGCGACGATTACCCCGACAACCGCGGGAATTCTAAGGTTTCGCCACATGGCCTGGCCTGTTGTCCTGCGCCAAGCGAGGAGAGGGCCAACGCCCATGAGAAGCACCAAAAGGAGGAACAGAGGGCCGTTTACCTTCTCATAGAACGGCGCGCCAACTGTCAGCCTCTGGTTTCCCAGCGCTTCAGAAACCATCGGGTAGACGGTGCCCCAGAAAGTGGCAAAGGCGATGCTGACGAGAAGGAGGTTATTGAAGAGAAACCCTGTCTCGCGTGAAACGACGGATTCAAACCCCTCCTCATCGCGGATTCGCGGGAGTCGCCAGATAAGGAGCGCAACGGGGAGCGCCAGGGCGACGGCGAAGTACCCAAGAAAAAGGCCGCCGACGTCCGACTCAGCAAAGTTGTGAACTGAACTGAGTATTCCGCTCCGCACGATGAAGGTCCCAAAGACGGCCAGCAGGTAGGTCGCAAACACCAGGGTTAAGGTCCACAACTTGAGTTTTCCGCGCCGCTCCACAACCATCACGGAATGCAGGAATGCCGTGCCGGTTAGCCACGGTAGCAAAGCCACGTTCTCCACCGGGTCCCAACCCCAATAGCCGCCCCAACCCAGGACTCTATACGCCCACCAGCCGCCCAGGATAAGGCCGGCTGATTGGATGCTCCATGCAATCAGAGCCGGTCCGCGAAGAGCGCGGGTCCACTCGACACCGACTCTGCCCGTTGCCAGCGCTGCGATCCCGATAGAGAACGGGATTGTCCAGCTCATGTATCCGGCAAGCAGCATTGGAGGGTGGATAAGCATTCCCGGGTCTTGCAAAAGAGGGTTCAATCCGACGCCGTCCGGCATGACTGCGGGCAGGCGCGCCATCGGGTTGGCGAAGAAGACAAGAACGATCAAAAAGAACGCCAAATTTGCGAGGACGATGGCGTTGGCGTATCCCATCAACGCGGGATAGCGTCGCCTCATCACCAACAGGGTCACTCCGCCAAAGAGAGCAAGGAGCGTCGACCAGTAGAGCAGGGAGCCCTCCTGGCCTGCGTAGAAGGCTGAGATTGTGTAATACCACGGCATCGTGACGCTAGAGTGGAGCGTCACGTAGCGCAGGCCAAAATCCTGTGTGATGAACGAGAAAACCAGGATCGCGGAAGTAACTGTGAGGAGGAATGCCGTTAGATACGTGGCGTTGCGGCTGCTCACGCTGAGAGGCGCTATTGCGAATCGAGCGCCCAGGGCGGACGCGGCGCTTCCATAGAGGGCGGCCCCCAAAGCAAGGATCAGCGCGACATATCCAGCGTCGGAAAGTGACATCAGGACGACGGCCCTCTCTAGCCGTACGTTGGTTCGTAGTCCGGCGCAGTCGCGTTTTCGGGCAACGGCTCCATGGTGTCCGGATGGCGCGTCAGCAAGACGTCAGCATTAAGGGCGCCGCCAGGCGTGTAGTAGCCTTCCACGAATACGACGGCGTTGTCGCCAAAGATATCGGGCGGAGCGCCCTGATACCGGACAGGAATCGTAGCGGTCTCGCCGTGAACTGAGAATTCATACATAAGGTCGTCGCCGCGGACGATTGTCCCTTCCGATACCGTACCTCCAATTCGGACCCGGCGATCCTCCGTTATGTCCGTGGCGGCAGCAAGCTCATCCACGTTCATGTAGGCAGCCGTGGCGGCATCCAACGAAATGAATATGAGGTAGGCAACCACCAGGACGACGACGGCGATGCCAATAACGAGGCGGACGTTGAGTCGCCCGCCCGCCGACCGGTCTGTTTCCGGGTATTGAGCCTCGTTTTCAGCCAACTATGCCTCTGAGCGCCTATCCGGCCATGGATTGAAGATAGCTCGATAGTGGAGTGTGGAACAATCGTACGTAGCGGTTGATGTCCCGTCAACGCGGCCCTATTCGATTGACCAGTATTTGGGAGCGGGCAGGGGTGTTATCGGGAGCATTTGTGAGACTGATAACCAAAAAAGGGTCATTGTGCCCACACAGGCTATATTATAGACGCATGATAACTGGCGCGACGTTTGTCCACAGCCCTAATACAGCGGAAAAGGTGACAGAGTAAATGCTTCGTATTCGATTGACTCGCAAAGGATTTCGGAAGCAGCCGCATTACCGCGTAGTTGTAGCAGATCAACGGGCTCCACGAGACGGGGCTTTTGTGGACATCATCGGGCACTATGATCCGCGCACTGATCCACCCTCCCTCCATCTCAATGATGACAGGGCGAGAGCATGGTTGAGCAAAGGGGCACAGCCGAGTGAAGCAGTGGCAAAGCTGCTGAAACGGCAGGGAATCACGACACAGGAGTAGGCCGGATGTCGGGCTCCGGCAGTTGGGACGCGATTGTGAAGGAGCTTGTCGAGTACATCGCAAGGAGCATTGTCGAGGACCCCGAAGCCGTTCGTGTTACTGAAACAGTCAATGAGGAAGGACGCATCATCCTCACCCTGGTTGTGGCGGACGGGGACAAGGGAAAGGTCATAGGGCGAGGCGGCCGAGTAGCGGAGGCCATCCGCACAGTGATCCGAATCGCCGCTATCAAGCAGGGCGTCCGGGCCAGCCTCGAAATCGTCTAACAACTGGAGAATCGTGACAGGCCGGCCAACGAAAAACTCCTTCATCGCCGTTGGTCGCATCGCCGGCCCAATAGGGATCCGGGGCGAACTAAAGGTCGAAGTCCTCACAGACTTTCCTCAGCGGTTTGAAACTGGAAGCAAGCTGTTCCTTGCCGAAAAGCCCGTGACCGTACAGGGCGCGCGCGTGAGCGGGCGTGATCGCCTAATTGTATCGCTGAAAGAAATTCATACGCGGACGGACGCCGATGCTATTCCTCGGGGCGCGACCCTGGACATCAGGGAAGAGGACGCAATCCCCCTTCCCGATGGCGCTTACTACCGCTTCCAACTGATCGGCCTCCAGGCGGTAACCGATCCTGACGGGGATGTCATCGGCGCCGTAGAGGACGTCCTGGAGACAGGCGTCAACGATGTGCTGATTGTCCGAGCTCCGGGCAAGCCGGAGACCCTGATCCCCAACACCCCTGAGATAGTGACGGTCGACATGGATGGCGGCCGCATCCTGGTTCAACCCGTCGAGGGACTGTTCGTTGAATCAAAGCCGGAGCTGGTTGAGCGGACAGGCCCGCCGCCACGCAGGCGGAGACGAAGACGCAACAGATAGGGTAAAATTGGCCCATGTCCGGTCACTCTCATTGGTCGACAATTCAGCGCCAGAAGGGCGCTAATGACGCCAAGCGGGCGAAACTCTTCACGAAGCTCTCCCGCGAGATCACGACATCGGCCCGCGAGGGCGGCCCGAGCGTGGACGCCAATTCGAGACTGCGTCTGGCTGTTCAGCGCGCCAAAGATGCCGGCATGCCCAACGACAATATTGATCGCATCCTCAAGAAGATCGCCGGCGGGGATAACGGAGCCTCGCTTGAGGAAATATGGTATGAGGGTTACGGCCCGGGCGGGGCGGCAGTTCTTGTCCAGGCGCTCACTGACAATCGCAATCGAACGTCAAACGAAGTTCGGTCGACATTCAGCCGTCAGGGCGGGAATATCGGCGAAGTCGGCAGCGTCAATTGGATCTTTGAAAACACCGGCGCCATCGTTGTAGAGGGTTCCGATGACGATCTGGAGACAGTAGCTCTCACTGCCATTGATGCCGGCGCTGAGGACGTCAGTGATGCGGACGGCGGACAGCTGGAAGTCTACACGACGCCGTCCCAGCTTGAGGGTGTCCGAACCGCGCTGGCGGATCAGGGCGCTCAGGTTATCCAGGCGGAAATCTCCATGATTCCCAAGACGCGCGTTGACCTGGAAGTATCTACCGCAAAGCAGAATCTGCGCCTGCTGGAGCGGCTTGATGAGCTGGATGATGTGCAGCAGGTCTACACAAACGCAAACTTTCCTTCAGAAGTCCTTCAAGAGGCGGCGGCCGGCTAGGGCCGCCTGAGACACGGACCGCCGATGACGCGCGTCCTGGGCATTGATCCCGGAACGCGCGTGGCCGGATACGGCGCCCTTGACGTTCGCCGGGATGGCCGACCCCACGACTTCGTTGAATGCGGCGTCATCCGCCTGAAGGCTGCGGACGCCCTGGAACTGCGACTCTTTGATCTGCGAACCCAGTTGATCGACCTTGTTCAACGTCTGGCGCCGGATGCAATCGCCGTGGAGCGACCATTCGTCGGGCGAAACGTTCGGGCGGCGTTCTCGATAGGAGAAGCGCGCGGCGTGGCGCTCGTTGTTGCAGCGGAGCGCGGCATTCCCGTGCAGCAATATCCCCCGGCGCAGGTCAAGAGCACTGTCGCAGGGCATGGCGGCGCATCAAAACAGGATGTCGAGCGCATGCTGCGCCTCCAGATCGCGATGCCGGCTGGCGACGTGCCGCAGGACGCCACGGACGCTTTGGCGGTTGCGATGTGCGAAGCGGTTCGTGCCGCGTCGGCCCGCTTCACTCCGTCCGATTTGATACGCTGAACCCGTATGGGAGTACATCGTTTTGGATGGCTGCGCGCAGCCTGGAGGTGATCAATGGACTTTCGATTGTCGCCGGACGCAGAGGTCTTTCGCGAAGAGGTGAGAGCGTTCGTTCGCGAGAACTATTCGTCAAAGGACTTCGATGCCCATTCCATCAACGTCCGTTCCTACGATTTTGACAGCGCCGAGTCCCGCCGGAACGATCAAGAATTCATTCTCAAGCTGGTGGACAAAGGCTGGTACACGATGCACTGGCCAAAGGAATGGGGAGGCCAGGAGGCGGAGTTTGACCGCCAGTTCGCATACATGGAGGAGCTTGGGTACGCTGACGCGCCTGAGGGTTCGCCCGCCGCCAACATAACCGGCGCGATCATGATCCATGGGTCGGATTGGCTCAAGCAACAGTTGATTCCAAAGATGGCGCGCGCTGAGATCGATTGGGCGCAGGGTTACAGCGAGCCAAACGCAGGCACGGACCTTGCAAGCCTGCAGACGCGGGGCGTTGAGGATGGCGATGACATTGTCGTGACGGGACAGAAAATGTGGTCGTCCGGCTCCCACTTCTCGGACTGGTATCACATCCTCGTGCGGACGGATCCAAATGCGCCCAAGCATCGCGGCATCACATACCTGGCAATGCAACTTAAAGATGATGACGGAAACTTGATGCCTGGCATCACCCTTCGCCCGTTGTATGACTTCTTTGGCCGCCGTCGATGGAACGAAGTCTTCCTTGATGAGGTCCGCGTGCCAAAGCGCTACTTAATCGGCGAGCTCAATCGCGGGTGGTACGCCGCAATGACCACACTCAACTTTGAGCGGACAGGCATCGACAACGCCGCGCGGCACATTGGCATCTTTGACCGATTCATCGCTATGGCGCGTGAGCTGCGATTCAACGGGGAGACGCCGCTGTCGAACGGCGTCACGCGCCATCAGCTGGCGGATCTCCGCGTCACGTTGGAGATTGATCGTATGTTGGCGTATCGCGTCGCGGCGATGCAAGCGCAAGGCGAGGTGCCGCAGGCGGAGGGCGCGATGTCCGGTTGGCGGACGCTTCACACATCCAAGTACTGGATTTGGCCGACGTTTGCGCGGGCGTTGGGGCCGTACACCGCGCTGCTCAAGGGCGAAAACCGAGCGCCGGGCAACGGCATCTACGGGACAAACTACATGCTCTCCCAGAACGAATCTGGCGGCGGAGGCGGCATCGCCCTGGGCGCCAACATCATCGCCTGGCGGGGACTAGGCCTCCCGCGGTAGGGGGAGGGAACCGGAAAATGGACCCGGCGCACCAGGGGGACGCCTACGACCCACTTAAGCGGTTCTTGATGGAGTCACTGGCCCCCTTAAGTGAGTGGCAGATTCTTCCCATGTTTAGGGGAGCATGGGCCGATGTGGATATTGAGCGGTACGCCACTCTCTTGGGAGTGGAACTATTCACGACAGGCGTCCTCACAGCCCGCAGCAGGGCGCAACAACTGCGCACGGACGGCTGGCCAGGCAACGCCTATTTGGACCCTACAACTGGAGTCAAGCGTCCCACAGAAGGCAATCAGAATGCCGCAACGCACATTCGGATTGACGAACTTGCCAGACTGGTTTGTGAACGGCCTGAGTCCCTAACGGTTGTGTATGACCAGAGCAAGCTTAGGGGCGAATCAAAACGCGAGGCATTGCAGGACAAGCTAAGGCAGCTGCGTACAAGTGGAATCGAAGGGTTTGGTCTGGATATGCAAGCACCGCACCTCGTCCTCTCCTGCGATGGCTCCGTTATTGAGGAGGCGCGCAACAACCTGCTAGGCGCTGGGATCCCACCCCACCGCATCGTCCCGCTGGAATAGGGGCCAAGTCCACTCACGAAGATCTGCGCCGCCCGGGCTGTCATTCTGGCTGCTCGCCTTGATACTCCCGTGGAAGCAGAATCTTGTACTGCCTCCGCCCCCGCGCCCTCTGTTACCCTGTGAACCATGATCTCCAGCATTGAAGGGTTGGTTGTTGGGCGCGGCGATGATTGGGTTGAAATCGCCATTGGCGGCGTGGGCGTGAGGGCTTCCATCCCGACCTCCGCTGTCGGAGAAATTGGTCCGGTTGGCGCGCCCGTCCGCCTCTTTACGCACCTGCAGGTTCGAGATGAGAGCATCATCTTGTACGGCTTTCGGAGCCCGGAGGAGCGCGCTTCATTTCTGGCCCTGCTCGGCGTGTCGGGCATTGGGCCCCGACTCGCCCTCGTAATCCTCTCCGTCCTGAGTCCGGCCCGACTTGTTGAGGCGATTGAGCAGGGGGACGCCGCCGCGCTGTCAAAGGCGCCGGGGGTCGGAAAGCGCAGCGCATCGCGCATCATCGTGGAGCTGAAAGGCAAGCTGGATGAGCTTGATGTCGCCGGTCTGGCAGGGTCCGGCCCGCCGGCAGTGGCGGACAGTGAACTTACGGCTGCGCTGCAGGCGCTGGGCTATACTGGATCGGAGATCCGACGCGCAGTCGCAGCCGTAAGCGGCGCGGGTCCCGAGTCCCGGCCGCCTATTGGTGAACGCATACGGCTTGCCCTTGCTGCAATGACCGAGAATTAGGGATTCCAGAAGGAACGATGCTCGAGAGCTTCTTTGTCATCCTCGCAGTCATTAGCGTTGCGTGCGCCTATGCCCTATACACAGGGGGTAGGGCAGGCCCTGCGACGTCCAATCCCTTCTGGATTGTCATCTCTTTCGCCGCTGTGCTTCTGAACCTCCATGTGATCGGCGTCCTGTTGCCGGCGTTCACCATTGGAGCGTGGGCGATGGTTGCGCTGCTGCTGGGCGCAAGCCTGCCGGCGGCCCTGCGAGAGGTGAGGATATGGAACGCGGGCCTGCTGCAGCGGCCGGGGAATCGCGAGCTATTGATGGAAATCATTCTTATTGTGACCAGCATCTATGCGGCGACCGTGGTTGATCCGCAGTTGCCGGAGGTCGGGCGCGGGCTCATCATCGCGTCCATTATTACGCCGCTCCTAATGGTCCGCTGGGCCATCACGCGAATAGTTATAACGAACAGGGACAGGCCGGATACGCGTCTGTAGGGCGGTCTTCGGGAGCCGCACATCCATGTACCGGCATAGCGCTGTGGATGTCCGTTACGGGGATACTGTTCGACGCCGGGGCAAACACAAAGGATTGCCGCTTTAGACGGCGCCATACCATCGACCATTGGTACACTAGGGTGTGATTATGTCAGGACGCGCCTATTTGAAAGGGACGCCATTGTGGCTGTAGCGCAACCTTCGACAGGGACCCGTCGATTTGAGTTGTCGTCCCCGTTTGGGATGATGGGTGACCAGCCTGGAGCAGTTGGCGGCATTGTCAGCGGCCTCAAGGATGGACAGCGCTACCAGTCGCTGAAGGGCGTGACGGGCAGCGGCAAGACTTTCACGATGGCCAACATCATTGCGGAGGCCCAGCGCCCGGCGCTTGTCATCGCTCACAATAAGACTTTGGCAGGGCAGTTGGCCGTAGAGTTCCGTGATTTCTTCCCCAACAACGCCGTTGAGTATTTTGTCTCCTATTACGACTATTACCAGCCGGAGGCGTATGTGCCTCGCTCTGACACGTACATTGAGAAGGATGCCCAGATCAATGACGAGATTGATCGGCTTCGCCACTCCGCCACCAAAGCGCTTTTTGAGCGGCGTGACACAATTATCGTTGCGTCCGTGTCCTGTATCTATGGGCTAGGCGCGCCTGATGAGTACGCCGAATTCATCCTCACGCTGGAGCGTACCGCCCGGCTTGGGCGCGATACTGTCATTCGGCAGCTCATCAACATGCAGTATGAGCGCAACGATTTTGACTTTACCCGGGGCCGATTCCGTGTGCGTGGCGACACCATAGAACTGCAGCCCGCCTATGAAGAAACGGCGGTGCGCATTGAATTCTTTGGCGATGAGATTGAGCGCATTTCCACCGTTGACACGACGACCGGCGAGATTCTTGGCGAACGGGAGAAGGTCGCCGTCTACCCCGCCAAGCACTGGGTCACAGGCGAAAAGAAGCTGCGGGAGGCGATCCGCGACATTGAGACTGAGCTGCATGAGCGTGTCGTATGGTTCAGGGAACAGGGTAAGCTGGTTGAGGCGCAGCGGCTTGAGCAACGAACGCAATACGATCTCGAGATGATGCGCGAGGCCGGATACTGCGCAGGCGTCGAGAACTACTCCCGTCACCTCCAACGGCGCGAGGCCAAGAGCCGCCCCTGGACGCTGCTGGACTACTTTCCAAAGGACTATCTTCTCTTCCTGGACGAATCGCACATGACGGTGCCGCAGCTGCGGGGCATGTACCACGGGGATGTGGCGCGCAAGCAGGTGCTTGTCGATTTCGGCTTCCGTTTGCCGTCCGCGCTGGACAACAGACCCCTGAGTTACACGGAGTTTGAGCAGCTGATCGGCCAGGTTGTTTTCGTGTCCGCTACGCCCGCCCAGTATGAGCTGGAGATCAGCAACCGGGTTGTTGAGCAGGTGATACGCCCGACGGGGTTGCTTGATCCCACCATTGAGGTGAAACAGACCAAGGGACAGGTAGATGACCTGTTGACCCAGATCAAGACCCGCGTGGATCAGGGCGAGCGCGCCTTGGTCACGACCCTCACCAAGCGCATGGCTGAGCAGCTGGCCGATTACCTGCAGGAGATGGGCGTCAAGACCCATTACATCCACGCTGACGTCAAGACGCTTGAAAGAAGCGAGATACTGCGGGATCTGCGTCTCGGAGTCTATGACGTTATCGTTGGCATCAACCTGCTGCGCGAGGGCCTCGACCTCCCCGAAGTGAGCCTGGTCGCCATCCTCGACGCAGACAAGGAAGGATACCTGAGGTCCGCCACATCACTCATACAGACCGTTGGAAGAGCGGCCCGCCACGCGAACGGGCACGTGATCATGTATGCGGATCGCGTGACCGATTCCATGCGGAACGCAATTGAAGAGACGTATCGCCGTCGCGATTTACAGGAAACGCACAACGATGATCATGGCGTTGTGCCCCAGGGCATCCAGAAGGCTGTTCACGACATCACTGAACGGGTCCGGCGGGTAGCCGAGACGAGAGCGCCCTACGGGGCCGGCGCCGAGGAGATTTCCAGAGAGGATCTGGCGGCAACCGTCCGAGACCTGGAAAAGCAGATGAAACAAGCGGCGCGCAACCTGGAGTTTGAGAAGGCCGCGGCTATGAGAGACCAGATGGTCGAACTCCGGCGGTTGATGATCGAATGAGCCATGCGGGCCCTATCAAAAAAGTGGCTCCTTCCCGGCAGGGTCTCGGCAGCATTTCTGCTGATGGCGTTCGCCCTTGTCTCCACAGCGTGCGTTGAGCGGCTTTCGCTGGATGGCGTCCCGGCAGTGCCTCCGGGATATGGGGATCGCATACCTGACTTTCCAATCAGCGGTTATATCCATATCAGCCCGTCGGGACCGGAAGAGACAGTCGGAATCGATTCGGTCTTGGTAGGGCAGGATGGCTCAGAGATCCTCTGGCAATCTGATCTCAAGTCAATCTCCCTATGGATTAGCCCTGTTGACAGGGCAACGAATGGGATATCCCTGACCGCTCAATTCCAGTTCGAGAATGAAGAGAGCGCAGCCGCGGCTCAGGGCGTCCTTCAAGAGGCCAGGGCCGGCACTGAGACCTGGACGCATCGCAATGGGCAGGAGCTGAGCTGGGTCTTCGGCGATGGAGCCAATACAGCACGGATGCGGGAAGTCGTTAGGAATCAACTGTATGCGTCTGCAGAGAGAATCTCGAATCCCGAATTGTGGCGAAGCGCGTTGGCCCTGCCGCATGCTCCTCGGAAACCGGTTGTCGCCGCCGGATTCGTTGCTCTTCCTGCGCAAAACATCAGAGAGGTCTTTGACTGGCTGGACGAACAGGCAGGCATAGACCTGCGGCGCTTGGGCGATGTCCTGATGCGCGTTGACGCAGATAACGCGGTCTTTGCGCTGTATGGAGATAGCCTTCCTGTGCTGAGCAATGACCTTGAGCTGAAGGATTTTGCAGACTATGGCGTGACCGCGCTTGTCATTGCGCGGTCAGACATGCCCTCGCCGCTCGTCTCGTGGAGTTTCAACGTCGGCGCATTGCGATCCGGCATGGAGAGGTTGGAGGTTGATTCGGGCAGGGCGTATCGCAATCAACTTGACGGCGCCGTGGTGATGGCGCAGGTCCGTAGGGGAGACATTCAGATCGCCGTCGCCTCAAGTCAGTCCGAGGCGACATCAACCCTGGATTTGATACCCAGGTAACCGAGGGCTCTTCCACACGCGTTTTGATGCGCGCCAAATCCGCCGCTCTTTGACTGTAGAATAGGGGAGACCCCGAGAAGCAGGCGTAACCGCCTGATGGCGGCAATTCGATTCCGCAAGGACAGGAGAGCCCTACAGTGAGTCAACCGCAGATGAACGATCAGGCGCGGGCGCGACTCGGTTCCATGATGAAGACGTGGGATCGACGCAAGAAGATCGCCGAGCATCTGAACCAGATCAAGTATCGCATCGCGATCTACAGCGGCAAGGGCGGCGTGGGCAAGACAACCGTGGCTGTCAACCTTGCCGTGTCGCTGGCGCAGATGGGTCACTCTGTCGGGCTGCTTGATGCCGACATTGACTGCCCGAACGCGGACAAGCTGCTTGGAGTGACCGAGCGGCCCCGTTACGTTGACGGCGTGATCTATCCGCCGCAGAGGGCAGGGGTCAAGACC
The DNA here is from genome assembly GCA_965237465.1 of Dehalococcoidia bacterium. Classification (GTDB taxonomy): domain Bacteria; phylum Chloroflexota; class Dehalococcoidia; order UBA6926; family UBA6926; genus VXMO01. The sequence goes on along the minus strand of OZ250138.1, from coordinate 715,563 downwards.
GTCTCAATGGCGTCATTTCAGGAGAATGAGGAAGAGGCGATCATCTGGCGAGGGCCGATGGTCACCAACGCCATCAACCAGTTCCTTGAACTCACTGACTGGGGCGACCTTGAGTACCTGATAGTTGATCTGCCGCCGGGAACGTCCGATTCGCCCCTGACCATCATGCAGACGCTGCAGTTGCATGGGTTCGTTGTCGTGACGACGCCTCAAGACCTGGCGGTTATGGACGCGAAGCGCTCCATCAACATGATCAAGAAGATGAATATCGACATCCTTGGCGTCGTTGAGAACATGTCCGGCGACATATTCGGCAAGGGCGGCGGCGAGCGGCTCGCTGACGATCTCGTCGTGCCATTCCTCGGGCGACTTGAGTTGGCCCGAGAGTTCAGCGACATCGGCCCCGATCTCGCCGTGATCAAGCACAAGAAGGCTCAGAAGCGCTACCAGGAGATCGCGGAAGGTATGATCGCCCGCGTCAATGAGGTCACGCCTGCCGCGCAGATCGTTTCGTAAGAGTCCCGAGGGCGTCGACCCAGGTTCCAGCCGCCAGCTGCTTGCGGCGAACTCTACGGTGGCTGTCTCTACCCGCCTTCGGGGTGAGACAAGCGGAGCAGCGGCGCGTTAGTCGTCGTCCATCCGGGCTTTACGCAGCCCCCGGCCGCCCGTTTCCGAAGGGGCGTTGGGAATCTCCGCGTTGGCGAGGCCCTCCTCCACCAGCGTGTCCCGCAGGCGCGCGGCGCGCGGATAACCGATGCCGAGACGCCTTTGCAGCAAGGACGTTGAGACCTTGCCGTTGTAGAGCTCAGCCAGGGCCTTGGCCTGCTCCATGATATCCTCGGCGCCTCCGCCGCTGCGCTTCGAGCCCTGTGTGTAGCCTGCATCATCCAGGCCCGAGCGGCCTTTGGACTGCAGCCCCATATCCTCCGGCGTTACGAGGTCAGGCAACTCAGGCGGAACGTACCCGCCTGACTGCTCCTTCCAGGCGTCCACAATGGCATCTGACTCGGGAGATGAGAGGAAGGCGCTCTGAATGCGGACAGGTCGAGATGCGTCCTGAGGCAGGTAGAGCATGTCGCCGCGCCCGAGCAGTTTCTCGGCGCCGGCGCCATCGAGGATCGTTCGGGAATCAACCAGCGAGGTCACCATGAAACTGATGCGGGTAGGGAAGTTCGCCTTGATCAACCCCGTAATCACGTTTACTGACGGCCTCTGTGTCGCGATGACAAGATGGATGCCGGTTGCGCGGCCCATCTGCGCCAGGCGGACAAGGCCATGCTCGACTGCTTTGCCGGCTGTCATCATGAGGTCAGCAAGCTCATCAACGATCAGGACTAGAAATGGCATGCGGTCCGAGCCGCTCTTTTTCTCGTTGTAGGAGCCGATATCCCGCGCGCCTTCTTCTGCAAGTGATTGTAGGCGTTCCTCCATCTGCTGCACGATCCACTGGAGGGCATTGACCACCTTCTGAGTGTCCACGATGACCGGCGTAATCAGATGGGGGATCCCGTTATAGATGGTCAGCTCAACACGCTTCGGATCAACCATCACGAATCGAACCTCTTCAGGCGTCGCCTGCGTGATGATGCTCGTGATCAGGCTGTTGACAAAGACGCTCTTTCCGCTGCCCGTTGAGCCGGCGACCAGTAGATGCGGCATTCGGGCGAGGTCTGCAAAGAGGTGTTCGCCGCCGCTCCCCTTGCCGAGAGGGAATGCCAGCTTGCTCTTGGATCGCGCATTTTGGTAGGTATCGCTCTCCAGCTGGGGCCGCATGTAGACGGTTTCCGGCTCAACGTTAGGCACTTCCACGCCAACGAGGTTGGTGCCTTGGATTGGTTCTATCCGCACCCTGCCGGCCTTGAGCTGCAGAGCGAGATCATCATCAAGCTTCGCGATCGCGTCTACCTTGACGCGCGTCCGGCCCACCTCTTCACGCCGCGAGATGATGGCGCCCTCTGCATTGCGCTCTCGCACTGTCCTGTAACGGCGATCCCAGCCAGGCCGCAGGCCGTAGAGAGTAACAGTGGGGCCGGGACGGACCTCGCTGACCTCTACCTCAATGCCGTATTCCTGTAGCGTCTCCCGGATTGCCTCAGCAGTCTCCAGGTGGGAATCCGTGTCGATCTCATGCGGGGGGCCTTCTTCAAAGAGTGTGACGGAAGGGAACTGCCAGTCAACTTTGGGCAGTCCTGCAAACGGGTCTCGCGAGGCCAGAATCTCCGCGTCGCTCCGCTCGTAGTTGGGAACAGGGTCCTCGGCGTCATCGTTCAGAGCGTCTGACTCCCATTCTTCGTCATCGTCGTCTGACAGCTCATCGTCAATCGATTCGGATTCCCACTCATCCTCATCTTCATCTGCGATTTCTGTGGCTGCTGGCGACCCAAAGGCGCTCTCCATGTCCTCGGCGTCGTCGGCTGAATCAACAGGGGCCTTAGAGTCGTCCCCGTAGTCATAAATCCCATCGGACTCGCCGTTCACTTCGCTGCCAATCATTTCCTGCACGGCAGCCGCTCCCGCGCCGCCGGCAAGGTTCACTGGATCCGGGTTCGCGTCCAAATCGCCAATTCCATTGACGCCGGAGCGTTCCATTTCGGCTTCTCTCGCAGCTTTGGCCGCTCCTGTCAGGTCCCGGGGAGGCTCAGTTGAGCCATTCCTTTGAGCCGGATCAGAGCCCTGGTCCGCGGCGTCCTCACCGGGCATCACAATACGCGGTCGTTGAGTGATCCCGCTTGATGCCTGTCCGGAATCCTGTTGTGTTGCGTCGTTGCTTTCCGATTGCTTCTCGGCCATGCGCGCCTCATGGCGAGCTTTGGCCTCATCACGGAGGGCCCCCATCGGCGCAGGGTATCTGTTCTGGTTTGTCGTCCTGGCGCCAGACGGCGTGTCGGATACGACGATGCGCGAACGTGGTATCTGGGTCTGGGCCAACAGCACGTCGTCCGTAGCCGAAGATCTTCCGCCTCCGCGACTGTTCTGCAGCCAGAGGGAGGCGCGTTCTGCTCCAAGCGATACTGCCTTGGCGGAACCTCGACCGGCGGCGGACCCGCCCACTCGCGCTGCTCGCGCTCCGGCGACGCTTGCTGCTCGGCTGAATCTGCCGGACAAACGCGCCGTCACTAACGCGCCGTATGGAGAGGCGAGCGCTAGTATGCAGGCGCAAAGAGCAACAAGTATTCCCACCTTCATCCAGGTAGCGAGGGCCAACACGCTTTCAGCGGATCCCGTCTCAAGCGGCACGCCGCGAAAAGCAGTTAACTCAAAGAGATTCAGCGCTATGACCGTCGCGCCAATCGCCAGGGCTGCGCCAAATGCGAAACGCCAGACCCGGAGATTGAGGATGCCGAAGAGCCTGATCAATACGTACGTCGTGAGCACGAGCAAAGGCAACAGCACCAGCGCGGGCCCTGCTGTCGTCCAGGCAAGCGCAAACATGTCCAGGAGCCTCGGCGGCTGCCAGACGGCTACTCCCACGGCGGCTGCTGCCACCAGAAGGGAAATGATAATGCCCACAGTCCGGGGGGCCGGAGTGTTAGAGCTCACGGCTGCCTCTTCGATGTCGGCAATGGTCGCTCGGGGGCGCTTCTTGGCTCGCGTCGAAGTGCTACTCATAATGACTCCATTTTAGACCAATTTCTAAATGAGTCCAATATTGAAAGTGTCGAATGTCCATGGAAACGCCATGCGGAGGGCGAAATTGCCGCCAATCGCGGGGTGTATGGCGTGGGCCGCGTCGCCCATGCGCCCTGCTTGGACGCCGTAGAATCGAAGTGCGGGCTACTCTTCTCGCAACGCGTTCAACAGAATAGCGCGGGCTTGCTGAGCCATGTCCGGTCGCTTGAGGGCGAATGAAACGGCGGTTCGCAGGTGGCCCAACGGATTCCCGGCGTCATAGCGTTCGCCTTCAAATGCATATGCGTATGTGGGGACGCCATCGCGGCGCAGAATCTCCATGGCGTCGGTGATCTGAATCTCATTCTTTGCGCCCGGCTGTGTGCGACGAATGGCGTCAAAAATGGCGCCAGGGAAGATATAGCGCCCGACGATTCCAAGGTCGGACGGCGCATGTTCGGCATCAGGCTTCTCAACCAGGCCCTTAACGCGGAAGAGGCGGCCTCGGTCACCGGGCAGTGCGTTTACGGATGCTTCGACATCGACAACGCCATACGCCGAAATGGCCGCCGGAGCGACGCGCTCGACGCCCACATGAGTGCCAGGAGATTCCCTGTAGGCGCCAAGCATCTGGCTCAGAACCGGCTCAGGCGAATCAATGATGTCGTCAGGCAGGATGACGGCAAAAGGCTCATTTCCCACGGCGTCCGCGGCCTGCAAAATGGCGTGGCCAAGGCCAAGCGGCTGATCCTGATAAACGATGGTGATAGTCGAGGAGTCCATGAGACGTTGAACATCCGGCGCGCTGGGGTGTTCTCCAAGGGCGGCTTCCAGAGATGCTCCGCGCAGCGTCACGTACCTTTCCATCACCGTCTTGCCGGGAGCGCTAATGAGGACAATGTCCGTCAAGCCTGAATCAATAGCTTCCGCAAGAGCATAGAAGAGCATGGGTCTATCAAGGATGGGGAGGACCTCTTTGGGCATAGCGAGAGTAGCGGGAAGGAACCGTGTTCCACGACCGCCGGCGACGATCACTGCCTTACTGATCGCGGCGTTATCAGCCTGCAAGAATTCCTCCGAATGACATGGGCCGCCTGCGTTGCAAGGATCGAACCCGTACTCGACTTCGAGTATAAACAAAGGGGCTCCCGGCAGATGCCGGAAGCCCCTTTTTATCCCAAGCGCCGAAAAACCGTTAGGCGCCTGGCGCCTGGGTTAGCCTTTGCTCACCTCATCAAGAGAATCAAGCTCCGGCCGTTTAGGTAAACACATACGCCAGACCACCTCCTTTCGCCCAAAGATGCACAAAGTATACACCATGGGCGCAGAACGGACTGCGTGCACCTTGGGTATTGGCGCCGCTTCTGGTTACGGCTAATGCGTTTGTCTGCGGGAAGCAGGCCGGTTTCACCAGGCTGCCAGCCGGAATGCGCGTACAGTGACCAGTTTCACGCCACTCCTCGCCCGAGTCGCGACAGTCCGTCGTCGTTTTGTTCTTATTCAAGCTAATTCGATCCTGCCGCTCCTAGCCGCAACAGCTCCATAGGCTGTAACTGGGCAACTGGGCCCGTAAACCGTGCCGTGTTTGATCGGCAGGTCTGGCTGCGGGCTGATTCCCTTTGCTGGTGGCGGCTCAAAATATGTATGTCGTCTTGGCTGAGAGTCGTCGCCCTGATGACTGGTCGTGCGCGTGACTGAAGGAACACGCCGGATTCAGGCGCGCGATGCTCGTCCCTCAATTGCGTTGGCATTGACCGCATGGCGTGGCGCGCGGATACTTGCGTTTGAGGCCATGCTAGGCGGGGAGCCAGCGGTGCCCTGTACTCGCAATCCGCTCTAGCGAGGCTGAATTCCCGCCTGAGGGCCGTGATCCAGATGATGCGGAACTGTTGGGCAGCGTTGATGTTCGGGTCCCGTGCGACGAAGGCCTCTGAACCTCGCCAGATCCGGAAGGAAGCAACGATAAGGAATGCTCTTCGGGCGCCCCGGGAGCGCCTGGACTGAGTTGCGCGGCCGTTTCGTTCATAGGGCATCCGGTTCGAGGGCGGGTGCATGGCCTCCCCTCAAATGACGCCGGACAAGTTGACGCGGGATGAGACATGCTGTGAGCGCGCCGCCAAGCCGGGACAGACCCCGCCTCAACAAGGGCCTCGGCCAACACCTGCTGGTCAGCGCCGGAGTCATTGACGATATCGTTACAGCCGCGGAGATTGGCCCCAATGACCTTGTTGTGGAAGTGGGGCCGGGGACCGGCATCCTAACAGCACGACTTCTTGTGGTCGCCGAATCGGTCATCGCAGTTGAGATAGACCCCGAAATGGCAGCGTACATTGAGGCCAATCTCGAAGATCGAGCTAATCTTTCGCTGATAGTGGCGGATATTCGCGACCAGGACCCCGCCCGCCTGACGGCATCGCGGCCCTACATCGTCGTTGCCAATCTCCCGTACTATGTCGCATCGCCAACCATCCGCCTGTTTCTTGAGTCAACACATACGCCGCGCCGCATGGTAGTTACTGTGCAGAGAGAGGTTGCGACTGAGATGACGGCGCCGCCCGGCCGCGCAAGCTTGCTGACGCTAGCGACGCAGGTCTATGCGGACGCCCGCGTTGTGCGCCGCATCAAGCCGGGCAGCTTTGTGCCCGCGCCGGCGGTTGAGTCGTCCGTCGTCAGGCTTGACGTGCTCTCTACTCCTCGCGTCGACCGCGAGTTGCTGCCGACGTTTTTCAGGGTAGCGCGCGCTGGATTCAGCGCTCCTCGCAAGCAGCTGCGAAACGCCCTCGCCAACGGACTGAACGTCAATTCCGACGTTGTGATGGATATTCTCAGACAGGTGGATATAGACGGACGGCGCAGGGCGGAGACGCTCACCATAGAGGAATGGGAGCGGTTGACGGCAGCCATAGATCAGGCGGATGCGACGAGACAAGCCGCGGGCCGACCGGCCGATCCATGATCCACGTGACGGCCAATGCCAAGATAAACCTCAGCCTCGAGGTCATTGGACGTCGCCCGGATGGTTTCCACGAGATTGCCACTGTCATGCAGGCGGTTGACCTGGCGGATGAGTTGGTCTTTCTTCCCGCTCCTGACGGCCAGATCGCGCTCGAGTGCAATGATCCTGGCCTTGAGGAAACGCAGGACAACACTGTCGTGCGTGCGGCGGAGGCGCTGCGAGACGCGGCCGGCATTGTGGCCGGCGCCCGGATACTCCTTCGAAAGGCTATTCCTGTCGCGGCAGGCCTCGGAGGGGGAAGTTCAGACGCGGCTGCAACGCTTACGGCCCTCAATCGGCTTTGGGGGACCCGGCTCCCGCCGGATCGCATGGCAGAGTTGGCCGCTGAAATTGGCGCCGATGTCAGTTTCTTCATGGGAGATTCTCCAACGGCGTTCGCGGAGGGCAGGGGAGAGACTATCACCGACCTCCCTCCACTGCCTGAGGCGTGGGTTGTCATTGCCGTTCCGGAGGTGCCGGTGCCGTCGCCAAAGACGCGCGTGCTCTATCGCATGCTGGAAGCGTCGCACTTCACAGACGGGCGGCAGGCGCGAGATCTGCATGATCTCATTCGTAACCAGGCGCCGCTTGCGGACACAATCAAAGGTGTGGGTGTTGTCAACACCTTCAACGCTGTGGCCGATCGAGCATTTCCCGGGATCGACCGATTCCGCACGATCTTTCGCAATGCGGTGGGGGACCGGGCAAACGTGAGCCTGTCCGGCGCCGGGCCGGCGCTCTGCGCCATGCTTCCGACTGAACGCGCTGCTCTGAACATCAACTCGATGCTCACGGAAGAAGGCGTTGCCGCAATTGTCACTCGAACCGCGGATCGCCCACTGACGATATTGGAGCGTTAGCCGGCTGCTTGGGCTAGGCGAGGCGACGAGTCTGCCCCGTCTGTTGTCTGCCAACGCGGCGGGCGGGCGAAGTAGAAGGCAACCGACCCGACAATGAGCAACACGGCGATTGCGGAAAAGGCAATCGTATAGAAGCCGGTGACGTCAACGGAATAACCGACAAGCGGCGGACCAATCAACGGCGCAGGCAGAATAAAGAAGTTGAGCAGGCCGAATATGGTCGCAAATGCCCGTGTGCCAAAGGTGTCCAGCACGATGAGTGTGATCAGGGAACCCATGCCGCCAAAGGCGATGCCGTATATTGGCACGAATATCCATACGAAGGGTGACGAGCCTGCGGAAATCAGAATGGCCAGCCCGATAACCTGAAAGACGAGACTGCCCACGAAGACATAGCGCGTCGCGACTTTTTCCGTCAGCCAGCCAAGAAGAACCTTGCCCACCATTCCGAAGATGGCCAAAATGCTCAGCATCCAGGCTGCCTGCGTGGTGCTCATGCCCTCGCCCTCAAGGTGCGGGATGATCTGCGACAACACGGACTGATACGGGATGGTCGCAAACAGAAGGCCGATGGCCACAAGTAAAAATGCCCGACTTCGCAGGGCGTCACGCGCCGTCATCCCTTCCTGAGGGGAAGCGGTAGGCTCAGCCGCAGGCGCCTCCGCCGAGGATGTACGGGCTGACCGTGGCGTGTCACGAATCGTCAGCATCACAAGGGGTATTAGCGCCAGGAACAGAAGACCAAAGATGAAGAACGTCGTGCGCCAATCCGAAAAGTCGATGAGCGTCTTTGTCTGGGCTGAGAAGATAAAGCCGCCAAAATTTGCTCCCATCGCCGTCAGGCCAATAGCCCGTCCGCGTCCCTCCACAAACCAGATGCCGATCAGCTTGCCTATCGGCAGCATGATTGCTCCGGGCATTCCTGCATACATCAGCAGGTTCAGCGCATAGAACTCCCAGAGTTCATTCATCCACGGCCGGAGGAGGAAGCTAACCGCGATCAGCAAATAGGACACGGTCATCACAGGAGCTGACCCGAATCTATCCAACAGGGGTCCGGCCGCCAGGGCAAGGACACCGGTCAAGGCAAAGAAGGAAAGCGAAACATTGACCTCAGCGCGTGTCCACCCAAACTCCTCCTCAAGGGGCGAAACGAACACGCCAAAGGAGTACTGGAGGATGCCGACGGTCAGGGTGAAACAAATGAAGAGGACGGCGGCGATCAGCCATCCATAGTGAGGACGAGAAGACATCAGCAGTCGTTGCCGCAGCGGGTCGTGCGGAGCCCGAGGCTCAATGCCTTGATGGGCGCGCGTCGCTTGAAAGCAAATCGATACGCGGGCAAGGCATTCAATAGAGGCGGACGATGAGCCGGTCGGAACGGATCACGATTCAGTAGCACAGGTCAAGGATACTGCAAAGGCGTCCTGACCAGACCGGCGCTACAGGGCAGGGCGAGGAGTGAGAGTGTGACTACAGAGGCCGCCAACATGTGACCGCCCGGGCGAAGGAGGCGTGATGCGGGGTGGGTGCTACCATGAGTAGACCGGCATGATTCACAGACCATGGGGGCCCGTAGCTCAGTGGCAGAGCAGTCGGCTCATAACCGATAGGTCGCAGGTTCGATCCCTGCCGGGCCCACCATGACGTACCGTACTGCGAACTCCGCCGTTTAGAGCTACTTCGACGGCGTTCGCTCCCCCTATGGGAGAGTCCTCCGGCGTGGGTATGGAGTAGACGATTGCGGCCTTGCCGGGCTTGACCTCGATCTCCTTGACGAAGGACCGGACGAAGGCTTTGGTCTCGGTCAGCTCGCTGGTCTTGAGGAACTCGCTCATATCGGCGGCGAAGGTGGCGATGGTGTCGGCGCTGTCCAGCATCACCCGCCGCTCGGCCAGAATCGCCCTCGCCTCCTCTGCGGCGATCTCCAGCTTCTCCTTACGCTCCCGGTGCTCCCTGATGCGGTCCGAGGCGTCGGCCATCTCGATGTCGGTCGTCTCGATGGCCTGCCAGATGCGGCCCAACCTCCGCTTCACCTCGTCAAGCTCCTCCTCGATGGTCTCCAGCCGCTCCCGCTGCTCGGCGGCCACGCCGTCCATCTCCTCGTCCAGCAGCTTCACCAGGTCTCGGATGTTGGACTCGGTGAGGACGTTCTCCCTGATGTTGGTGACGATAAGCTCCTCGAAGTTCTTGGCGTTGAGCCTTGGGGTCTTGCAGGCGCCGCTGCCCCGCTTGAGGAGGGAGTGGCAGACGTAGTAGGTGTACTTGCCGCTCTTGGCCTCGGCTGCGGTCATGGCCTTGCCGCAGGTCTGGCATCTGAGCAGTCCGCTGAGCAGGTAGGGGCTGGAGGCGCGGCGGGGGTTCATCCTCTTGGGGGCGCGGGAGCCGAGCAGCTTCTTGACCCTTTGGAACTCCCCCTTGGAGATGATGGCGGGATGTGCGTCCTCGACCCGCACCGGAGGCGCGCCGTCCTTGGCCTTGGCTCCCCAGACCACGGCTCCGGTGTAGGCTTCGTTGTCGAGCATGGTGTGGATGGTGGTCTTGAGCCACTTCTTGCCGTTGGTGGTTGGTATGCCCTCGGCGTTGAGGGTCTTGGTCACGTCGAGGATGCTCTTTCCCTGTAGGGCCATGTCGAAGATGCGCCGGACCACGGCGTCGGCGGGCGGGTTCAGCTCCAGCGTCGGTCGCTTCTTCGGCCCGTCCTGGACGTGGACCCTCTTGTAGCCGTAGGGGGCGTAGCTGGTGACCCAGAAGCCTCTGGACGCGGACTCCCGCATTCCCCGCGTGACCTCCTGGGCTAGGTTCTCGCTGTAGAACTCGTCCACGCTCTCGATGATGGCTTCAAGGAGCTTGCCGGTGGGGGTGTCGTCGGCCTGTTCGGTGATGGAGACGACGCGGACGCCCCTCCTGCGGAGCATGGACTTGAAGGCGACGGCGTGCTCGCGCTTGCGGGTGAACCGCGAGAATTTCCAGACAAGGATTTCCTGGAAGGGAGACTCCGGCTTGCTGGCCTCGTCCAGCATCCTTTGGAACTGGGGCCGGTCGGCGATGCGCCCGCTCTCGGCCTCGTCGATGTACTCACGGCAGACGAGGTAGCCGTTCTTCTCGGCGTAGTCCCTGAGCGCCCGCAGCTGTGCGGCGACGGACAGGTCAACGTCCTGGCGGTCGCTGGAGACCCTGGCGTAGAGGGCCGCCGGTATCAGATCGAGTCGGTCATTCATCAGTCTCTCCTCCTTCTGTTTGGTCATGTCCCGTCTGGCGGGAGCGCAGCCGTTCCAGCCGCTCCCGTCTTCGCCACTCCCGCTCCTCCATGAACAGGCGTATACCCTGACGGAGCAGCTCGCTCACGGATAGGTCGTCCTCCTTCATCACCTGACGCACCTGCGCCTCCATCTCCGGTGGCAGGGAGAAGGTGATGGTCTTGGACCTCCTGGGAGTGGACACTCTCTTTTTGTCTCCTGCTGTAGTGTATTGTCATACTATACACCATCCGACACCCGGCCTTCGACTACCAGGGTCCAGCCGCCACCGGACGCCGCCTGCGGGCCACGAAGTCGGAGGCGACTAACTGGGGGCCGAAGACGGAGCGGTAGGCGTCGGGCACGGCGACGACGACCACCTTGGCCAGCTTCCCCTTCCAGAAGACGGGCCGGGCGATTGCGGCGTAGCCACCTTCGTGGGCGTACTGCGTTGTGCCGCAGCGGACGGCCTGCTCCGCCAGGGAGCCGGGCGGGAGTGGCCTGCCCCTGCGGGGCAAGCCGCCCCGCTCGCCGCAGACGGGGAAGGAGACCGGCGTCCCAAAGTCCCTCGTCCGCCGCGCCACCGTCGCCCGGAGCGCGGGCGTCTCCGCCCAGCCTGCGGGGTCGCCCTTCTCCTCCCGCTCGTACAGGACGGCCATGAGGGGTGGGTCCCGGAGCACCTCGGCCAGCCGGATGGTCACCGCGGCGTAGGAGCAGCGGTATTGCTTCTGCAAGGCCAGCACGTCGAAGCCCGACGCCTCGGCGAATAGAGAGAACGCCTCCGGCTGCATGAGGACCGCCGCCGCGAAGCGGTCGGCTTCCCGGCACACCATGCGGTCCGGGGTGTCGCCGGAGTGGATGTCCCAGAGGGTCTCGTTGATGATCTCGTAGGTCTCGTGGAGCACCGTATAGGTGCTGCTCCCGTCCCACAGGCCGTGGCGGTAGTAGATGTCGTAGTGGCCCCTGGGCTGGCCGATGTGAGCGCCCTTCAGCCCGTCCATCTCCCGGTCCGAGACCTCCCCGAACCCGGCCCGGCTCAGCATGACGCTCAGCTGGTCCAGGGTGGGACGGGCCGACAGCTTGAAGTAGCGCACGAAGCGGCCGGCCATCCGCTCCGGGTCCAGGGTCTCGCGGGGGGACTCGTCGTCCAGCAGCTCACGGCAGAAGTCTTCCTTGGTCTTCGTCATCATTCCAGCAGCCTCTTGTTGGTGAATCGCTCGTACATCTCGACGATGAACTTCTTGGCGCTGATGGAGAGGGGGCCGTCGGGCCTGGTGCCCACGCGGAACTGTGGGTCGTCCAGCACGTAGCGGTAGGCCCGCTCCACCTCCAGGACCTCGTTGCTGTTGGGGTTGGGTCTGCCCGCGTGTCCGGCCCGCTTCATCAGCTCGTCGGGGTCCACGTTGTAGACGGCGGCCAGCTTGCCAACCATGTTGGAGCCGGGCCTTCGGTCGCCCCGCTCTATCTGGGAGAGGTAGGAGGAGGAGACGCCGGTGCGCTTGGTCACGTCCCGCAGGCTCAGGTCTCCCCGCAGCCGCCGGAGCAGCAGCCCTATGTCCTCGTCGCCCTCGATCTCCTGCCGGTCGTCAGGGTCCCGGTCGTCGTCGTGTTCGTCCATGATGTCTCCCCCTTTGCCGCCGCAGGTGCGGACAGATGCGCGCAAGGCCTGCCTGCTACATCGCAGCTAACTTTCAGCTACATAATTGTTACATCAGAGCGAGCAATCTGTCAACAAAGCCCTGTGAAGACTCTAAAACCGCCTTTCTGTCATTGCCTCTGCCCCAATGGTATTGCTACACTTACGCACACAGAACTAATCTTCTAATCCTTAGCCGAGTATACATCACTGGCGCTCCCGAAGGCCATCCCTTCGTGGCGCGCCGGCCTCCCAGGAGAGATGAGACGAAGCGTGAGTAGGAAGCGAAACCTGACCCCTAAACAGGAGCGGCGGCGCATCGAGGGCCTGCGGATACTGGCCCGCATCATCGCGCGCCACTACCTGGCCAATCCCCACCTGTACCCGAGCGGCGCAGGCGGGGACGGGCCTGCTCCCACTGTCAACGGTCGCACGACCGCAGACGGGGAGACGCCCCGGAAGGAGGGCGCGGCGTGAAGCGCAGGCAGCCCTCCTCCAGAGTGAAGCTCAACCCCCACCGGGTCTGGGAGCTTCTCAACCGGCTCAACATGACCCAGAACGAGCTGGCGCGGCTGGCCGGCACCTCGTCGGGCTACCTCTCCCAGCTCATGTCCGGAACGCGCTGCCCCTCGGCGGATATGCGCAAGCGCCTCATGGAGGCCCTGGGCGTTACCCGCTTCGAGGACCTGTTCATCCTGGAGGCCGTCTCGTGAGAAGCGGCCTCCTCCCGTCCCACCTCATCGTCGACGACGGCCTCATCGGGCCGGACTTCCCCAAGCGCCTCGAAGCCTTCAAGGAGGCCACCGGCCTCTCGTGGGACATTCTGGCCGCGTGCCTGGGCGTGGACCCCCGCCAGCTTCAGCGTTGGCGGGAGGGAACGAAGCCCAGCGGGGACGGGGTGAACGCCCTGGTGAAGCTGGCGGCCCGCATCCCCGGAGGCATGTACATACTCTTCGGGGTGCACGTCATCCCGACCGTCGGAGCGTACCAGCCGCCACTAGCGGTCGGGTTCGCCCTGTCCGGGGACCAACGGGAGGGCTAGACAGTGGGAGTGCAGCAGCGGGTCTACCGGCCCATCGAGTTCGACTTTCCCCCGGACTTCCCTGAGCGGCTGGCGCTATTCAAGGAGGCCAGCGGGCTGAGTTGGAAGGCGATTGCCCGTCTGCTCGGCGTCAGCCTCCACCGGCTCAGGCAGTGGCGGAACAAGGGCGCGGCCCCCAGTCACACCCATCTCTTCCTGCTGCTGACCATCGCCGACCTGATGGGGCTGCGGGACGGGATCCTGATGCGGCCCGAACAGGACCTGCCCGAGGGCATGGACCCGGAGGCTGTGCGGGCTATGAGACGGTACGTATAGGCGATCTTCAAACAGAGGAGGAGGACTATGACGACTACGGAACGGAAGCGAACGTTAAACAACCGGCCGCCGCCCTTCCCCGAGGACTTCGGGGAACGGCTGGAGCGGTTGAAGGAGCTGACCGGGCTGCCGTGGGGCGAGTTCGCCGAGCGGCTCGGCGTGACGCAGCGCGGCCTGGCGAAGTGGCGCAATGGAGGGCCGCCTTCGGGGGCCTATTTCTGGGCCATCCTGGAGCTGGCCCGTGAGATTCCCGGCGGCTACGACCTGATCATGTACGGGGACGGCGGAGCGCCGGAGTAGAGAGGCTGGACGCCTGACGGGCAGAGACGCGGTGCGGAGAGCCTGCCCAGGGTTCCCCGCAGCGAGACGAAGGCCGGACGGTTATCCCGTCCGGCCTTCTTGTGTTTCCTCCCGACCGTCAACCTCGTCCGTCAGCGCATCGGGAAGCCGCAAACCGGAGGGTCCAATCGGCGCCCGTTTCCATCTTCAGCGACCTGGCCTCCTGTTGCTCTCTCCCGCCCAATTGGTTGACAATGGGCGCAACCTCGGAGACGAGGCGAAGGGACTCGCCCGCCGTTTTCGGCTCCCCCAGCATCCGCGGACATCCCATCCGTCTGAAGGGCCGGGACGGAGACTATGGGGAGGTTCCAGCAATGCCCAGCTACAGGAAGAAGGTCTGCCGCGTGTGCGGACGCATCTACCTGCGGCAGTATGTGCGGCAGACCGGCGTATTGGGCTGGTGCCAGCCGTCCTGCTACTTCAAGGACTACAAGCGGCGAAGGGAAGGCGTCGCGCCGGGTGAGCCGCCGAAGCCGGTCGTCGACGACGCCATTCGGGACCCGCAGGTGCTGGAGGCCCTTGCCCGCGTGCTCCGGGAAGCCGCTCCGCATGGGGGAACGACTGCCGGGGACGTGGCGGCTGGGGACACCGAAGAGACCGGCGTAATGGCCATCGAGGTCGTGGCGGACCGCGCTCTGGTTGCGCTGCCCCGGCTCGGCGAGGACGGCCGCGACGAAGTGGAGTGGGTGGGGCGGTGCTGGGCGTGGCTGACCGAGGGGGAGGCCGCTTCGCTCATGGACGTGGTGGTCAGGGACGGTGAGATCGTCAAGCTGTTGGAGCCTGGGCAGGTGCGGCGCGTCCGGGCGATGGAGCGTACCATCCAGACGGCTGAGGGTGAGGTCGACGGGCTGGAAGTGTGGATGGACTTCAGGGGGTTCAGGGCGGAACCTGAACTGGAGCTCAGGGCGACGGCCAGGGGACTCTGGGAGGGAGGAAAGGTCCGCATAATCGGCGGACGCCAGGGGGACAAGATAGGCACGCTGTTGTGGTTCACCCTGGGGGTGGTCGAGGTGGACGGAACACGGCTCGGTGCAGGACTTGGGGGCCTGAAGCCGCTGGACGGCCCGGACGGGTCGCCGGTCCCGGTCGCCGCCAGCGCCACCGAAGAGCTGCGCGTGACGCAACCCCCTGCCGAGGCGCTCCGGGAGGGGTCCAGGGAGAGGCTGCTCGAAGTCGTGGCGGACCGCGCCCTGGTTGCGCAAACCAGGTTCGGCGCGGGCGGCCGCGTCGGGGTCGAGTGGGTGGGTCGCTGCTGGGTGTGGCTGACCGCAGGTGAGGCCCCTTCGCTGATGGAAGTTGTGGTCAGCGAAGCTGCGGTCGCCAGGCTGCTGGAACCGGGCCGGGTGCGCCGCGTCCGGGCGATGGATCGGACCATCTGGACGGCTGAAGGAGAGATCGAAGGTCTGGAACTGTGGCGGGAGCTGAGGGCGAAGCACGAAGCGGACCGCGGAGCGAAGCCTGCGCCGGACCCCAGGGCGACGGCCAGAGGGCTCTGGGAGGGAGGGAAGGTCCGGATGCCACCGGAGTATCCCTGGCGTGAGGAGATGGGTAAGATCGGCACGCTGCTGAGGTTTTCCGCGGCCTTCGTAGAGGTGAACGGCAGACGGGTTGCCATAGGGACGAGAGACCTGGAGCCGCTGGACGACTAGGGGGAGCCGCCGACTGGAACTGAATAGGACGGAAGCGGCCCTGACGGGAGTTGACCTCTTCCCTCCTCCTCGCTCTCACCGCCTGACGACGCCCTGGGGGTCTCGCCTTGCGGCCCTGCGGTTGAGGGCGCGGTCGAGGGTGGAGAAGGCCCTTGGGATGCCCAGTCGCTCCACCCTGTGCGACGGCTCCTCCTCCTGCTTGAGGAGGGCGTGGGCGATGAGGTCGGCCATCTGTAGCAGGTGGTCGGAGTGGGAGCTTCGGAAGGCGGGGCCTCCGATGACCCTCTCTATGGGGATGTCCTTGGTCCGCTCGCCGTCCTCCCACGCCTCGTATCGGCTGGGGACGGGGTTGCGGCTCCTGAGCCTGCGGTAGAGGCGTGTAGTCATCTCCTCGCTGCCCTCGTCGAAGATGAGGAAGGCGTGGCGGTTGGCGGAGGCGACCGACGTGTTGATGCGATTGAGCAGCCGGTCGAGGCTGGCCCGCTCGTAGCCCATGACGTCGGGCTTGCGGAGGCAGACGTTGACGATCTCGACGCCGCCGATGGTGCGGGCGGCGTCCTCGATGACGCGCAGCCCGGCGGTGAATATCTCGGCTCCCTGCTCCGGGGCGAGCCTCCGGTCTGCGCCGCCCTCGCGGGCCAGCTTGCCCCGACCGGCCAGCAGGTCGCAGGCGTGAAGCTCCCGTCCGGTGGGGACGGCGTAGCGGTCTTGCAGCTCGAGCCGCCAGTCGCGGACGCGGCGGTGGAGGTCGTTCCACCGTTCGGCGTCCACGCCCAGGGCGGAGCGGACGTAGCATCGGGGACCCTCGGACTCGTCGATGTAGTACAGCCTCATGGCGTTCGTTCTCCGGTCTTGGGTTGGGGTGCGGCGGGCTGCGGCAACGGGAAGTCCGGCTCGAAGCCTCCGCCTGGGGCGAGCCAGGCCCGTCCCAGCGGCCCCTCGGCTTCCAGCAGACCCCGGTGGGAGACCAGCAGGGGAAGGGGCGTCCTGGTCCGCACCATCTCCTCAAGGGCCACGCGCAGGAAGTGGGTGGCTGCCAGGTCTTCGTGGAAGACCACGAGGACGGCGGGCCGTGCGCCGTGGTCGTCGGTGGGCCGGGGCGAGGAGTAGTAGCGCAGGTAGGGGGCCAGCCGCTCCGTCATGGTGACGGGGCGCACGGCCCGGCGCTCCCACTCCAGGAAGAAGGGCCAGGCGGCGTCGCCCTGCCGCAGGATGCCGAAGGCGTCGGGTTGCACCGAGCGCCTGCCTCCGAAGTGCCGGAAGTAGCGGGACGCCCTGATGGGCGGGTCGAGCTGGTCGATCTCCCAGCCCAGGTCGCGGGCCTGGGTTGCCAGGGCGGCGATGAAGCCGTGGACGGCGGTGGTGTGCCCCAAGTCGCGCAGGAGCTGTCGGCTGCGCCTGCCGGAGACGTTGCGCCAGTCTCCGGCGTCGAGGGGAGCGGCGCTCCACCGCTTCCTGGCCCCGCCCACGGCGGTGCGGTCCCTGCGGGCCAGCATCGCCAGCCCCAGGTCGGTGAGGGCCAGTCGGCGTCCCGAGGCGGGGGAGCGGACGGCCAGGCCGAAGCCCTCCAGGGCGGCGGTGAGCTGGGACGCCCGCGGGCGGGAGACTCCCAGCAGTCCGGCCAGGTCTTGCAGTCCGAGCCAGGGCCAGTCGGAGAGCAGGTCGAGGGCGCGCTTCTCGGCGGGCCTGAGCAGCGCGGGCAGCAGATAGTCGGGGGCATCGCCTCCCGGAGAGTGCTCGTCGATGTCCGGGGGAAGGGAGACCCGCGCCAGGGGCCGCTCGGCGGGAAGAGCGCCTCTGCGGTCCATGCGGTCTATGACGGCCCGCAGGCTGACGGCGGCGTTGACGGAGCGCAGCCGCCACACGGGGTCGTCCGGGGACGCTGCGGCCGCCTCCCGCTCCAGGGCGAAGAGCGTCTCGGCGGGGGTCTGGGAGAGCCGCCTGCGGGCGTGGCGCAGCCGCACCTCGTCGGGGGCGAGCAGCAGGACGGTTCCGGGCTGCGGCCCCTGGGTGAGCCGCCAGAGCCGCTTGGAGAAGCCCGTCCTATCGGTGGTCGGCCCCTGCCGGACGATGGCGATGGTGCGCCCGTCGGAGAGTTCGATGGCCGCGTCCATCGGCATGGCGCGGTACCAGCGGAAACGGATGGGGTAGGCCGCGTTCGATATGGCGGACGCGAGGCGGTAGACGACGGCCACGGCGTCGAGCCGCTCCAGGAGGACGCGCCGCCACCGGGCCGAGACGGGGAGGTCGCGGAGCAGGTCCTCAAGGGAGGCGTTCCGGGCATGGGCCAGCCGGCGCAGCCCGGCGGCGGTGAGGTGGAACCTGCGGGTCGGGGTGACCAGCTCGGTCCCGTGGGGGACGGAGGCGATGAGCCCGGCGTCCTCCAGCCTGGGGACGGCCCGGTAGACCCCGCCTCGGGACCAGCCGGAGACGGCAACCATATCCAGCCGGTCGAGGAAGGGCATGTCGGCCAGGAGCCGCAGCAGCTCACCGTCCACGGGCCTCATTCCTGGGGCTCCTCATCCGTTGCCTGCGGCTGGTCGGCCCCGGGGTTCTGGTCGCGCTTGGTGCGCTGCTTGCGCCGGGCCGCCTCCTGGGATTCGCCACCCTCCGTCTCCGGGGCCTGGCCCTTCCTGAGCCTCTCCATCTCGCTGCGGTACTTGTCCACCAGGTCTTGCAGCCCCGCGTCCCTCTCGGCCATGTCCTTGGCCGCCGTGAGGTAGCTCAGGGCGTCGGCGCGGATGCGCTCGGCGGTTGCCGGGTCTCCCTCTTCCGGCTTCTTGACCTTCATGGAGAAGGCGTCCATCCGCTCCGTTCCCACGGTGGCGCGGACGTAGCACTGGTGCACCGGCAGCGACGTGATGTCGTCCTCGGTCACCCGCTCCTTGCCCAGCTCCCACACCAGCTGGCGGGCGTCGTTCCCGGCCACCTGGAAGACGGCCAGGCAGCCCACGTTGGCCAGCAGGGTGTCGCGCATGGTGCGGGAGAGGTCGTCCAGCTTGGCGAGGCTCTGGGTGGCGAGGATGAAGGACGCGCCGAACTTCCCAAGCTCCGACAACATGCTTTCGTAATCGACGCCGGGCATCGACTGCATCTCGTCCACGACGACCAGCGCGCCCCGCCGCTGCTCGAAGGGCAGGCTTCCCTGCTCCCGTATCACGGCGTCCACCAGGTTGAGGAGGGACGCGCCCACCAGGGCGGCCACGTCCCGGCCCGCCGTGCCCTGGGCGGTGGACACCAGCAGGATGCCGCCCTCCCGGATGACCCGGCGCATGTCGATGGTGGAGCGGGACTGGCCCAGGACGGCCCGCGCCCGCTTGGAGGATGCGTAGTAGGAGAGGCGGGTCTGCACCGGGGCCAGGGCGTCGGCGCGGGTCTCGCGCCGCCAGTTCCCGAAGTCCCTGGCCCACCACTGGAGGAGGTAGGGGTCGGAGACCTTCTCCAGCACGCCCGAGCGGAAGTCGTCGTCCGAGAGGATGCGCAGCCCGTCGAGGATTGTGTACTGCTCGCCTGCGTCCCTGCTCTCGTTGGCCTCGTGGAGGGTCTTGACGGTCTGTTCGAGGATGGACTGCATCCTCGGCCCCCACTGCTCCCACAGGCCCTTGGCGACGCGCACCACCGAGTCGGCGGTGCGGTCCCGGTCGGCGAAGATGCGGGTGTCCAGCAGGTTGACGCCGGGCGCGCCCCGCTCGTCGGCCAGGTCGATGAGCCGCACGCGGTCGGCTATCTCCGGGGGGACGTGTTGGAGCAGGCCGGCCACCAGGTCGGCGTGGGGATCGACGACGACGATGGCGTCTGAGTCCCTTCCCGCCGCCTTCTCCCGCATCTTGTGGGCGACGATGTGGTGCATGAGGGTGGATTTGCCCATGCGGGTGCGGGCCACGTAGAGGTGGTGTCGCCGGAGCAGGTCTTCGGGGAAGTGAATCTTCCGGGGCGCGCCGGTGGTGGTGTCGCCGACGTGGGCGCCGCCGCTGACGCTGCGGGCCGTGGGCATGAGCACCCTGGCCCCGGCGCGGGCCACCAGGGGCGTCTCGTCCCCGGCTCCCGGCGGGTGCCAGAGGCAGGCCGCCTCGCGGACGCCCATGACGCTGCGCTTGCCGAAGAATCCGGGGCCTGCGGGGTGCAGCATCTCCGGGTCGGGGACGGCGGGGCGCACCTTTCCCGTCTTGAAGCGCGTCCCTGCCGGGTTGTCGTAGTGGCGGTAGGCGGCGGCCACCGTTCCGAGCAGCTCCCTGGCGCGCCGCGGTCCCGTGTCGGCGGGCAGGACCGCCGTCACCTGAAGCTCGGCGTCGAAGGCGATGCGGGAGACCTTTTCCTGGATGAGGAGCGGGTCGTGGACGCGGGAGCGGGCCTTCTTCCAGCGGTGCCAGGCCCAGCCGCCGACGGTCAGGGCGAGGGCGATGCCCGCGCCCAGCAGGGCGGCCTTCCAGGTCTCCCCCGCCTGCACCCACAGGTAGCCCTTGACGGCGGCCAGGGCCGCTGTGCCCAGGACGGCCATCGTGATGCCGTCCATCTGCAGGGGCTTGGTCTGGTACGTGTAGGCGGGTTCCCTCGGCTCCATGCCGGGCCGCTTGTGGGCCTTGTCCAGGTGGGACTCCGACCAGTCGGGTCCCAGGGAGCGCAGCAGCAGCCGCGCCACCACGCGCTCCCCCTGGTTCAGGTTGGACAGGGCGCCCATGAGGGCGATGAGGGGGTCGGAGCCGGGGTCGAGCAGGTCGTCGTCGCGGAAGGTGCGCAGGGGGACGTACTCGGGGCCGTCGGTCCGCAGGGTCATGCCCCACGCCTGCTCGTCCTCGCCGAGGCGCAGCGGGTCGTCCTCTGCTGGAATCTGCTGTATCTGCGCCTGGGGGTAGCGGGCGCCGATCTGGCCGCGCACCACCTGGTCGTCCAGGCAGCGGGCCATGAGGGTCACGCCGTCGGCGTCGCCGGCCAGCTCCAGGGAGAAGGGTTCGGGGACGGCGATGGAGCCGAGCATGTTCTCGACGCCCAGCAGGGTGCGCTCCCCGGTCCTGGGCGGCGTCACCGCCAGCAGGACGGGGGGTCTCTTGTCCTCGTCGTCAAACAGCCAATTGATCGGGTTCAGCTTCATGGTTTCTTCCTTTCTCTATTGGGGTCGTCGGTCGGTTCGTGGTCGCGCCGGTGTCGGTCGTCCATCGGACTCGTCCTCCCGTCGCCCTGCTAGTGCCTGCCCGGTCTCCACTCGATCACTGCCGTCTCCTCCGGGGTGGCCTCGATGCGGACGGGGAAGCGGTGTCCCTTCGCCAGCAGCAGCCCGTCTCCCCTGGGGCAGGACAGGAGCCAGCGTTGGAGGTCTTCGGGCAGGTCGAAGGCGTCGCCCACCGTGCTGATGGCGGCCGCGTCCTGCTGGAGCAGCAGCTTGAAGGCGGCGTTCTGCAAGAGCGCCCGCCCGGAGTGGCCGGTGATGGCTCTTGAAGTGTCCTCGCTGAGCAGGTCCTGGACGTCCTGGGTGATGAACTGCAACCCCAGCCGGTGCTTCCTGGCGCGCTTCGCCATGCTGACCATGAAGGCCGCTCCCTCGGGGTGCTGCATGATGCTCCACACCTCGTCCACCACCAGCAGGCGGGGCTTGGGGTCCTGGGCCGCCGCCGCCCACACCGTCTCGGTGCAGACCATCGCGGCGGCGGGCCGGAGCTCCGGCTCCAAGAGCCGCAGGTCGAAGACGGTGATGAGGGCCTCGTTGCTGAGCAGGTCGTCGCCCTCGTCGGAGAGCAGGTTGCGCAGGCTGCCGGTGGCGAAGGGCCTCAGCAGCCGGGCGAGGTCGCCCGCCTCCCGCTCAAGGTGGGCGTAGAAATCGCGGAAGCCGGTGCGCTCCCTGGGCTGGGCGTAGTAGCCCGCGAGGGCGTGGTCGAGGGAGGCCCTGCGCTCCGCGCCGAGGCTCTCGCCCACCATAACCTCGATGAGCCTTCGCAGGCTGCCGATGCGCTGGAGCAGCTCCTCGGAGTCGCCCCGCTCGATGACGAAGGGGTTCATGCCCTGGCCGGGCACGCCCGGCGACAGCACGCGCCCGCCCGCGGCGCGGGCCATGTCCGCGTACTCGCCCTCCGGGTCGATGACGTAGGCGGTCACGCCCCGGCACAGGCCACGCAGCATTCCCAGCTTCGTCGCAAATGACTTCCCGCTGCCCGACCTTGCGAGGACGGCGGTGTTCGCGTTCAGGTGTGTGCCGTCCCAGGGGTCGTAGACGACGGGGGCGCAGGCCCGCATGTCGATGCCGTAGAGCGTCCCGCTGCGGGTGTCCATGTCGGGGGGCGAGAAGGGGAAGAGCCGGGCGAGGCTGGACGTGTCCAGCGTCCGCCACTCGGCCACGGCGTTCAGGGCCAGGGGCAGCGTCGACAGCATCCCCTCGCGCTGCCGGAAGGCCAGGTTGTCCAGCTTGCCGAGCGTGGCGGCGAAATGGCCCTTCGCCCGCTGGGTCATCTCCTTGAGCGACGCCTCGTCCTTTGCGCGGAGCGTGACGGACAGGGAGGCGTGGAAGAGCCGCTCCCTTCCCCGCTGCACCTCGTCCCGCAGGCGGGTCACGTCCTCCAGGGCGATCTCCGCCTCGGGGGACATGGTGCGGCCTTTCTTGAATGACAGCGATTGGGCCGACTCGAAGCGCACCTTCTGCCACTCCAGCGTCCGCGCCGCCTGCTCCGCCGGTATCGGCCCCAAGTGGACGGACAGGTCCATCGGCGCGCCCGCCGCCATGAGGCTCTGGAGGAAGCCGGGGGAGAGCGACCGGGGCCACTTGCCCAGGTGGAGCGAGCGGGTGACGTGTCCGCCGACGCGGATGTCCCTGCGGTTGACCTCCACCTCCACCGGCTCATCCTCCTCCCGCTCGCCGGGCGTCCCTCCCAGGGCCGATGCCAGCAGCAGCATCCGCAATTGGCGGCCTCTCAGGGGGTGGACGGACAGCCCGGCCCGCGCCAGCAGGCCCCGCAGCTCGTCGACCCGCCCGAACTCGGCCACGGCATAGAAGCGCCGGTCGAGGATGCCGTCGCGGGTCTCAAGGTCCGTGAGCAGCCGCCCCAGGGACGCCGACGCCTCCCGCGTCTGCGGGGGCAGGCTCTCCGGCTGGGCCTGCTTCAGCTTGTCCCGCAGGCCGCCCAGGCGCGGCGGGTGCTGGCGCACCAGGAGCTGAATGGGAAAGTCGCAGGCGTTGAGCACCCCGGCGAAGGCCCCCAGCTTCGGCTCGTCGATCTCCAGCCCCATCACCTCGCAGACGCCGAGCTTCACCCCGTCCAGGCGCACCGGCCCGTCCTCGTCCAGGTGGGACAGCATGAAGAACAGGGGCAGGTCCGGCGGCGGCTTGGGCGCGGGGGTCGCGGGTTCGGCGGGTTGGGACGCGGCGTCGGGGCCGCATCCCGAAATGTCCTGCGGAGCGGCGTCCCCTTCCGGGGGCCTCGCCGCTCCGCGCTTCGTGACTTGTTCAATCAGCTTCTTCAATGGGTTCTTCTCCTTTGCTCTAGGGAAATGGGAAGGGGACGACGCCGCTGCGCAGCAGCGCGGCCACGCCCTTGGCCGAAAGCACCAGGACCAGGCCGACCACCGCCAGGGCGACGGCGCTCTTGGCCCTGCCGCCGCCCCGCTCGTCGGCGCCCTCGGCCATCAGGACGAAGCCCGCCCAGGCGATGGCGAAGACGCAGAGGCCGGAGGCGGCGTAGGCCATCGCGGTGAGCGCCTTGTCGAAGGCTTCGAGCATCGCCCGCTCCTCGGCCGGCGCAGCCCCCATGAACACGAGGGCCGCGCCGGAGAGAAGCAGTAGGGTCGCGGCGCGCCTCACCAGGGCCACTCCCAGCCCAGCAGGTCGAACCAGTGGCCCAGCTCGCCGCCTGCGGGCGTCTGCCCGGCTGGCGGGTCGACGGGTTCAGGCTCCGGCAGCACCAGGGCCGCGAAGGGGTCGTCGGCCCCGACGCCGGAGGCCATCGCCAGGGTCTCGTCCCTGGCCTTCGTGACGGGCGAACGCTCCACCACCTCGGCCTTGACGTGCTCCGGGTGGACGATGGTGAGGGTCACGTCCTTGTTGACCGTCCTGCCCGGCACGTAGGCGTAGGCGGAGGCGGAGACGGTGTGCTCCGTGGTCGTGCCGTCGTCGTGAGTGACGGTGATGGTCTCGCTGTCGCTGTCGGAGTCGCTGGCCCCCGGGCGGTACAGGCTCACCGTCTCGGTGCGCTCCTCCGTCCGCTCCGGGTGGTGGGTGAGCACGGTCAGCGGGGGCATGGGGATGCTGAGGGCGGCCTCTAGGTCAACGTCCACGGTCATGGCATGAATGGCCTTGCCGGTGGGCACGTCGAGCCGGAAGCGGGTCTCGCCGTTGGGAACGAACTCGACGCTGGCGGTCGACGCGCCGGTGGCTGCGGAGAGCGTCCCCGCTATCTCCGTCACCCCGGCGTCCAGGAGCGCCGTCTCGGTGACGCTCTCGTGTCCCGCCACCGTCTGAAGCTCGATAGGGTCCTCGACGGCGGAAACGCACTGGGACTCGATGACGCCGGTGACGGCCCCCGGCGTCCAGCCCAGGGAGGCCATGCGCAGGTCACACAGCTCCCCGTCGATGGCCGGAAGCGGGTACGGGATCTGCTCGCCCTTGACCGTCACGGCCCCCGCCTGGCCGAGGCCGTCCTCCCAGGAGAAGGTCAGCGACGGCGCGGGGCCGTGCAGCGGGAGGTCGTAGTCGATGCGCTCCCTCTCGTCCAGGCTGGCCGAACCCCAGAAGCGCAGGGAGCGGCCCTGGGAGCCGCCGAAGGCCCGCACCCGGATGTCCAGGGCGGTGGCGGCTCGCAGGGTGACGGCGGCGCGGTCGCCGGAGACGGTCAACCCCTCGACGAAGAGCCGCCGCCCCTCCACCGGCTGCGGGGGCTGGAACTCGATCTCGTCGGAGCTCCAGCCCTCGTCGCCGGGGCCTTGGGCCAGGGCCGACTGCGGGACCGTCGCGACCGCCGCCGCCAAAGCGACGGCGGCCAGGGCGGCTGCCCAGGTGTTCGGACGCTTCTTGCGCCGGGCCTTGCGGCTCCCGTCGCCGTCCCCGTTCATGCTGTCCGCCTCCGGCCTCTTGCCCTTGCCGAACCAGCGGTGGGGACGGAAGGGCCTCCGCCCGCCCTTACGCTCCCGGCTCTTGCGCTTGGGGCGAAGGCCGCGCAGGGTCTTTCCCGCACGGCGCGCCATCATCCGCAGGGGGCCGGGGCCGCTCCGCACGGGCTGGACCGGCGCGGGCGGCTCGCTGCGGGCCAGCTGGGACGGCGGCCCAACGTGGAGCCGCGCCCCCAGCCGGTACTTCAAGAGGTCGGCGGCCACCAGGGGCAGCCGCCGACCGCCTATCTTCCCCACGACGGCGGCGATCCCCACCAGGCCCAGGAGGACGGCCAACGCCATCCTCACCTCGGACGGGCCGACGGGGGCGTAGCGGTATGCGCCGTAGGACAGGGCGCATACCGCCGTAATCGCCACGATCTGGGGGAAGGTGAACCACAGCAGCACCCTGTCCTCGGTCTGCACGTGGGTAGGTACCTCGTGTTCTCTCATGTCTCTCTTCTTTCCTCAGCTCGGCCTAGCCGGATTCGCTGGATTCGCCGCCGCCATCCGTGGGGTCGGGCACGTCGATGTCCACCGGCGAACCCACGACCGCGTCCATCACCAGCTCGACGACGCCGTAGGCCACCATCGCCAGGACGATGCCCGCCAGGGCGGTCATCATGGCGCTCTTGCCCCGCTCCATCTGGTGCGGTGCTCCCGACGCCGTCAGGTACAGGTAGGCCCCGTAGATGAAGAAGCCCACGCCGACGACGCCAACAATGCCCAGCAGGATGCCCACCAGGTTCGATATGGTCTGTGTCAGGTCTTCCATAGGTTTGTCTCCTCTCTGTTTCGTTGCCGGGCATTTCCTCACCCGGTCTTCATGGGTTCGCTCGCCTCTTCGGTTCCGCTCGCCTCCGCTCGCCTACTGGCACATCGCTGCACCTCCTTTGCCGTTTGGTTGGCGCGAGTCCCGCCCGCGCGTTCGAGTTGCCGTCGTTGGGGGGGCTACTCGCCGCTGCTCCGGGGCGCTTCGCCACCGCCGCCACCGGCGGAGGGGGTTGCCATGGAGGCCGCCGAGCTGATGCCGCCTGCGGCAGCCGACAGGCCC
Source organism: Dehalococcoidia bacterium (assembly GCA_965237465.1). Classification (GTDB taxonomy): domain Bacteria; phylum Chloroflexota; class Dehalococcoidia; order UBA6926; family UBA6926; genus VXMO01. Next base: position 689,759 of record OZ250138.1, on the reverse strand, counting down.
GCGCTGGCCGCCATCGCGCCCACGGCCATGCCGCCCGGCCCGCCGGCTGCTCCTCCCGCCACCAGCCCGATGGTCTTCGCCGAGCGCACCATCGACGCGGGCAGATTCATGCCGAAATAGAGCATCGAGAGCCAGGAGTCGAAAGTGCCGTGGTTGCCCAGCATCGAGGGCACCCGGGTCGCCATGTAGACGAAGGCCAGGGAAAGCAGCAGCTTCCAGATCAGGTCCTGCACCGGCTCGAAGGCGGCGATGGCCGCGAACTCGTGGAGGAAGCCGAAGCCCAGGGCCAGGGCGATGAGCTGGATGGCCTGCTGGAACACCGTCGTCATGAAGAGGCGCAGCCACTGACGGCCCCAGCCCGCCGTGTGGGGCAATATCCACAGCCCCAACGCGATGGGGGCCAGGGCCAGCAGGATGTCGATAAGGGCCAGGCGCAGGACCATCTGCACGATGACGTAGAGGACGAAGAAGCCGTAGACCAGGTAGAGGACGGCCAGCAGCAGGCCCATGCCCACGCTCCCGGCCTGCACCGCCGTCAGCAGCGTCTTCAGCGTGGAGCGGAGCATGTCTCCGGCGGTCACGTTCAGCGAGACGGCGATGAAGCCGGACACGGCGTCGGCCACGTCGATGACCAGGGCGCACCACCAGAGCGACGATGCGGCGGCCACCAGGCCGAGCGCGAGGCGGGGCACCAGCTCCCGCCACCCCGCCTGCTGGCGCCCCAGGTGCTCGGACATGATGAGGCTGAGGCCCATCCAGCCCAGGATGACCACCAGCGCGCCGGACGTGATGGCCCAGACGACGATCCACGCCTGGCGCACCAGGTCGTGGGCGTAGGTCAGGTCGGGAGGGGTGCCGGTGAGGATGTCGCTCATGGACGGCTACCCTCCCCGGCAGTTGTCGGCGTCCTCGCCCGACGCCCGCTCGACCACACCGCAGAGGGTCCCGTGGACGCCCTCGATAATCCAGCCGGCGAAGGCTTTCGCCCAGCGTCCGGGGCTGAGGGCGGACAGAATCTTGTCCCAGATGCGGCCCGGCTGGTGGATGGGGACGACGGCGTAGAAGTCGCCCCGCTCGCCGCTCTCGGCGGTCGCCAGCATGACCAGCAGGTAGGCCCGGTCGGGGTCGAGGCCGGGCTGCTCGTCCAGGGCCGGGTACTCCCACGAGTATTCCCAGCCGTCGCTGCGCCTCTTCTCGCCGCCATTGAGCCGGTACATGGCGCTTATCCAGTCGCCGGTGTCGGCGTCGCGGACGGCGTAGAAGAGGCTCTCGATCTCGTGGTCGAAGACGGGGCGGGCGACGAACTCGCCGCCCTTCTTGCGCTCCACGAAGTCCCGGTCGGCGTTGACCAGGACGATCCCGTTGCCGGGTGGGGTCTGGGCCAGGGCGATGCCGCTTGAGGGGATCGCCACCAGCGCCGCCAACAGCAGCGCGGCGGCCAGGGGTATCAGCCTTCTTGCCTTGCGTCGGATGGTCGATTGCGGTCCCACGTCTTCGCCTCCTCGTCTCGAATGGGGTCTTTCGCCTGCGGTCGAGTCTGAGGAGTCGGGGGGCGAAATATCATGGTGCGTGAGGGGGGCACACGCGCGTGCCCCCCTCACGGGGCCTCCACTTTGAGAGGCCGGATGTGATGTCATACCCGTGTACAGGGATTGGCGTCAGTTGCAGAAATGCAAGTCGGGGGTGATTTCCTACCTGAAACAGGGGGAAATGCGAGGAGTGGCAGCGGTGGTTGCGAGCACTTCGAGGTAAGGGCGGGTTCACCGGAAGAGGGCGGAAGTTGACTAAATGCAAGTCGGAAAACGAGGCGATGGAGCGAATCCCTGCAACAGCGGAGCGAGCGATTGGGGGAGCGAGGCCTTACCGAGGGGCGTGATGCCCCTACAGGACAACCCCCTACAGGACATGACAGCGAGGAGGTCAAGGCATGAACGAGGCGCAGGTGAACGGGACAGAGGTGGACGGGACGCTGGACGGCGACACGCTGGCTGATGAGACCCAGGCGGACGGCGGCGGCAGCGATGGCCTGGACGTCGAGAGGTTGAGGCGGCTGAGGCTGAGCGGGTTCCTGCGGGAGCTGGTGCGGGCGGAGGGCCGCATGGAGGCGGCGGACCTGCTGGGCGTGGCCTACCGCACGCTGGTCAAGGCCGAGGAGTCGGGCGAGATCACGGGACGCATGAGCGATGCGCTGGAGCGGCTGCTGGGGACGGGCGACGACCCCGAAGTGGCGCGGCTGCGGGAGCGCGTCGGGGCGTTGGAGGAGCGTCTGGAGGGCGGCATGGAGTCGCTGGCGAAGGAGCTGCGGGACGGCCTCCACGAGATTCGGGCTGCCGTGGCTGGGCAGGCCGACGGGCAGACGGAGACGGTCGGTCGGACCCAGGCGCATGAGGATGGCGGAGAAGGGGCGGGCCGGTCGGAGACCAGGGCCGCCCCTCCGGTGGCGGGGTTGGGATCGAAGAAGCCTTTCAGGGAGCGGCGGCTGGACCCGGAGATCGTCACCGTGGAGCCTGACGACGACGATCCGGAGGTTTTCGGCGATGCGTGGCCGCTGGTCGAGGAGTGGCGCGGGCTGCGGGCCGGTCACCCCCGCCAGGGCGGAAGCCTGTCGTGGCTCGTGACCGAGGAGCGGCTGCTCATGCTGGAGCTGGCGATGCTGGAGGAGCACGGGCTGACGCTGCCGCCGGAGAAGCAGCCCCTGCGGGGCTTCGGGCGCAGGGGGCAGACCAGCTGGCGTTGGAAGGCCCTGGGGGACACGAGGGTGGCGTTGAGGAAGCGGAAGCTGCTGCGCTGGGTGCGCCGGGTCCTCACCCTGTGGCTGTGGCGGAAGTAGGCCCCGGAGACGGCTCCGGGGCCGGTTTCCGGCGTGGCTACATCGCCGCGACATGGGAGCGACCTCGCAGCGTGCAATCTGGGCTCGGATGCCCGATTACCCCGTCCTGGGCCTTCCATTCGGTCGGATGTTCGGGCGATAATCGAGTCACTTTCTGGCTTTTCCAGCGTTTCGTGCCTAGAAACCTGGAGGATTCCCGTCCACCGAATCCGGGACCGGCTGCATAGGATTGAGCCTCGCTCTCCGAACAGCCGCCCAGGGGTCAGACCGGAAGGATTGAGCCTCGCTCTCCCGACGGCCGCCCCGGAGGACACATTCGCAGTGGTTGGAGCGTCTCGTGCGCTTCGGCCCCTCGGACACCCTGGTCGGAGTGCGTCCTGCGCCCCGGCCCTTCCTCATGTCTGCGACGCAACCGGCACGCGGTTGGGTCGCAGCTTCGACACGCGCTGACCTGCGACGAATTCGCCAGTTAGCCGCTTCAACGCTTCGCAGCTTTTCCCGGAGGTCTCTCACCCCTGGGCCGAGCTGCGTCTTTCTCACACCGGCGTCTCCTGCGTTCGACTCGTTGTCGGGCTGCAGGCGTCTTCGGCACGGGCACACGGATTCACAGGTGTCAACGGCAACGGCAATCAGCAGCACCAAGGAGGTAACGAACGGCATGGACGAATCACGGACACAAACAGCAGAAGGAGGAACGGACATGACGGAACAGTACGTGGGACCGAGCGCGGCGCGGATCGCCAACCTCATACCGCACCGGGTCAGCTTCGAGCGGGGCTGGTTCTGGACGACGACGGCCATCTGTCACGGCGGGAAGTCGGACGGGCTGGCGTTTCGGCAGCGGCCCGACGGCAACGGCATCGACACGCGCTGCCACACCGGAGGCTGCACCGCCGGCGTGGTGATAACCGAGCTGGAGGTGCTCATCGGGCTTCCGATCTGGACGGCGTACGAGCCGGTGAGCGACGCGGCGGTCAATGCCCCTGAGAAACAGCAGTGGTGGAAGCGGAAGCGGGTCGCGGTGGCCGGCGTGGTCGCTCTGGTCGTTGCGGCGCCGCTGCTTACCCTCGACCTGGAGGTCTTCTTCCTGAACCTCGTCGGGCTGGGCATCGGCTGGCTGCTGCTCCGGCGGTTCATGCCACGGCGTCCGGCAGGGAGACCTCGTCGACGCTAGCGACGGGGCCTCCGGTCCGGTCACAACCCATCCCAACACGCAAGGGCCGTCTCTTTCCGAGGCGGCCCTTCTTCTTTGCCCGCAAGCGGGCGCAGGCGACAGTGCGACGGCAACAACACAACACGAAGGAGGTCGTGATGACAACGGCAACATTGACAGCAGGCAATCGGACGATGGACACGGCAGTAGTGCGGCCCAGGCGCAGCCTCGAAGAGCTGGTCGACCAGCTGATGGCGGCGATGTTCCCGGCGAGGCCGGCGGCGGTGGTGGTGGAGGCGACGGCGGCGGAGACGGAGACGCCCACGGAAACGGCGCCGCAGAGTGTGGTCCGCAACGTCCACGAGGCGCGGCGGCTCAGGCAGGCGGGGGACGTCGACGGGGCCCTGGCGGTCCTGGGCGGCATGGACGCGGCAAAGGCGACGGCCAGGCGAGGCGCGGTGGGTCTTCTCCGAGTGGAAGCAGCTGGTCAAGCGGCGGTTCGGCGACCGGGACGCTCTGGTCTACAGCCAGGGCGCGGGCAGGGCCGCCGCGGTGGCGCCCTGGGCTTCAGGGCGACGGCGGGCCGCGTTCCTGCGCGACATGCTCAAGCTGGAGCTATCCAGGGAGAAAACTCTCATAACCCACGCCACCAGCCAGGCGGCGCGGTTCCTCGGCTACGAGCTCGTGAACCACCAGGCCAACGACCAGCTCGACTTCACAGGTCGGCGCAGGGTCAATGGCCAAATCGGGTTGCGGGTTCCCGCCAACGTCATCGAACAACATTGCCGAGCCTACATGCTCAAAGGCAAACCGGCGCACCGCAGTTTCCTGATTCACGACGAGGATTACTCTATCGTGGAACAGTACCAGTCGGAGTTCCGGGGCGTCGTCCAGTACTACAAGCTGGCTTACAACGTCTCCTATTTTCGGGAGGCTCAATGGGTCATGGAGTGGTCACTGGCTAAAACCCTTGCGGCCAAACACAAGACCTCGTGCGCTAAGGTGTTCCAGCGCTACAAAAGCACCGTACACACCGAGCACGGCGCGTAAGTGCCTCAAGGTTGAAAAGCAACGGGACAACGGCAAGCCACCTCACGTGGCATATTTCGGTGGCATCCCCCTGAAACGGCAACGGCAGGCAGTTCTCGTAGACCGACAGCCTCAACGGTACAGGAGCGACCGCAACGAGCTTATCAACGGCTCGACGCGGACGTATGCGAGATGTGCGGCTCAACGGAGGATATCAACGTCCACCACATCCGTGCGCTTCGCGACCTGGACGTGAAAGGCCGACGGGAAAAGCCCAAGTGGGTACAAATCATGGCGGCGCGAAAACGCAAGACCCTCGTGGTCTGCCGGACGTGTCACATGGACATCCACCACGGGCGCAAATAATCCGCGCAAGCAACAGTAGGTAGTGTCACGACTCGGATGCTTGAGACCCCAGCCACGGACTCCCCTAGCAGGTCACATACACGGTACGGAAACTAACAGTCACGTCGTCATAAACGGCAACTGTACTGAAAACCCCGCCGTATTCTGGTATAGTACCAGCTAACCCCTGCACAGGGAGGGCAACGCATGGCCTCTGACTCCGAGCACACGAATAGGCCGCGTCCCCCGCAGCAGGCCCAGGGCCGCAGATGGCCCATCCTCGTCCTACTGCTTGGCTTGGCTGCGCTAACCCTGGCCCTGACCGCTTGTGGCGGCTCGTCCAGCCCCAGCACCCCTGGTGCCACAACTGGCAGCCTTCCGACCGCAACATCGACCCCGGCGTCCACTCCGACGCCCGAACCTACGGAGGCTGCGAAGGTCGGTGAAAGCGCAGGAATCAGTAGGGAGACGCGGGAGTACCTAGAGGCATATTGCTCTCTCGTGCCCGCAGAACAGCCAGACACTTGGGGCGGGGTGGTAGACCAGACTCAGAAGGACATCGACTTCCATGAGAAGAACGAGCCTCCCAGCGAAATGCGAGATTACGCCGAGGCCGACCTGGCGATTGCGCGAGCGTTCCTGAAGGTCGCAACGGCACAAGACAGTTCTGCGCCGTTTTCTTCGAGTTACCTGACCTGGTCGGCAGACTCCGAAGACTCCGCCGACACGGAATTCCTCGTAGCTCTCGAAGCACTCGACGACGCCGTGCTGGAAGCCCTCGGCACGTGTTCTTAACCGCCTGACGACCCACAACCACAAATACCGCGCCACCCGGCGCGGTATTTGCTTTTACTGACACTACCCACAACGACACTGGAGAGCCGGATGCGGTGAAAGCCGCACGTCCGGTTCGGAAGGGGGCCGACGGAAAAGTGCTCCGCTAACGCGGGGTAACTCGCCGGCGGCCTACCTTACTCACGGTGTACGCCGACTCGGAGCGGTGGTACTGCTTCGGCTGCGGGCTTGGCGGCGACGTGCTGGACTTCATCCGGCGCACGGAGAACCTGAGCCTGCCCGAGGCGATCAAGCGGCTTGACGGGGGCGCTTACCCGTCGTCACCCGTCCGGCTCCGGCACGACGTCCCAGGGCGGCTCCGCTGCCCCCACGGGACCCGGCGGTCTTGACGGCGGCGGGCGGTTCTACGCCGGTCGGCTCCGGCGCAGCCCGCCGGGCTTGCGTACCTTGCCTCGCGGGGCGTCGGGCTTGACGCTGCATTCCGCCTCGGCCTCGGCTACGCGCCGGGGAGCGGGCTGCGGCAGGCCCTTGAGTCGGCTGGCTTCACCGCCGACCGGCTCAGGGACTCCGGCCTGTTCATGGAGCGGGGAGCGGAGCGATTCGCCGGGATGGTCGTCGTTCCCGACGCCTACAGCGGGCTTGTCCGCTGGCTTGTGGGACGGGCCGTCGATCCCGACGTGAAGCCCCGCTTCCAGGCGCTTCCCGGCCCCAAGCCGGTGCTTGGTCTTGGGCGTCTCGGCCCCGCTCCGCCCTGGGCGGTCGTCGCGGAGGGCGTCTTCGACTGGCTCGCCCTTGCCGGATGGGGCCTTCCCGCCTGCGCCGCCCTGGGCACCCAGGGCGTTGAGCGGGTCGCAGCGGCCCTCCGGGGCTGCCCCCGGGTCTTCCTCGCCTTCGACAACGACGCCGCCGGCCTTGAGGCCGCCGAGCGGCTTGCTGACCTGCTTGGACGCCGCGCCGCCATAGTCGCCCTTCCCCAGGGCGTCGGCGACGTGGCCGAGCTTGCCGCCCTTCCCCAGGGACGCGCCGCCTTCCTCCGGCTGCTTGCACTGGCGGCACGCTCCGCCCGCTAGCAGCCTCTCCCCCTCTCCCCGCCTTTCCCCTCCATCGGAGCCTGAACCGCTCCGCTCCCCTTGCTTGCGGGACCTGCTCCCGCCTCTCCCAACCCCGAACGCAACACCCAGGAGGACCTATGCCCAATTCACGACGGGCCTTGCCCGCACACGGCTTCCCATAGCGGAATCCGCCCACCGGCCATTCGCTACAGGAACTAACACCACCGAAGGAGACACGAGATGTTCAACAGGAACGGAAGCAACAACGGAAACGGCGTCCACCAGGACACCGCACTGGCCACCCGGAACGGCAACGGACACAAGCCCGACGCCGCAATCGTCACCGAGCACGACCTGCTGTGGGACGGGCTCTCCGCCCGCCGTCACGCAGGCGCTCGGCCAGCCCCTCGACCCCAGCCTGGCCTCCCAGCGCAAGGGGCGCGGCGGCAGGGTCTTCGACTACCTCGAAGGCCACGTCGTCATCGAGCAGGCCAACACCATCTTCGGATACGGCGGGTGGGGCTACGAGCTGGCCGGGGACGCGACGCTGCGCCGGATCGAGACGGTCGATACCCAGACGGGCGAGGTCACGGTCTCCCAGGGCTACAGCGCCCCGGTCCGGGTCACCGTCTCAGGCGCTCTGCCCCGCACCGACCTCGGCGTCCACCCGGTGGCCGAGGACACCCTCGACGGACACGACACGGCGATGAAAGGGGCCGTAACGGACGGCATGAAGCGGGCGTTCCGCAGCTTCGGCGTCCAGTTCGGCAACGGCTTCTACGGCGACCAGGCCCCGGCGAGCGCACCGCGCCCCGGAGCGCGTTCCAGCCCAGAGCCTGCCCCGGACCGGGTCCGGGGCCAACGGCAGGTCCGGCCAATCCCAGGCCAGCCGCCGCGACGACAGCCGCGTCCAGGACGATGCGCAAGCGGCTCGTCGAGCTGGCCGCCGCCCAGGGCTTCGACGAAGACCAGCTGGGCGCCGCCGTCGTGAACCAGACGGGCAAGAGCATCGAAGACCTGACGGCGGACGAGCTGGGGTTCCCTGGTCGAGGCCGCCGCCAACAAGCTGAACCAGATGCGGCAGGCGCAGGCCGCCTAGCCCCTCGGTCATTCGGGGGTTCGGAATCGAGCGGGGTTCGTCTCCTTCGTGGGACGGCCCGCTCTTTCATCTACAGGAAGGGAGGAACGACATGACGACGACGTTGACATACACACCCTGGGGCTGGACGAAGGACGTTGAGGAGCTTGCCGAGGGCGTCTGGCGGGTCTCGACGCCCTCGCACGGCGGGCTGAAGCTCAGCCGGGAGCGGTGGTCCGAGCTGCCCGCTGCCGTCCGGGACACGATGCTGACCCCGACCTTCGCCGAAGAGGACTGCGAGGAGCCCATCGTCAAGACGGTGCTGGACATAGGCGACGACGGGGACAGGGAGATGGCTTGGGAGGTCACGGAATACTTCGAGCGGTACGCTCCCGCGCTTCCATTCGTCCGCTGCTATCGGCCGGGGCTCCACTATCACGTCTTCTTCTACTGGGGAGGATATGGGTCGGACCCCTTCGAGCGAATTCGACAACAGTGAACAGGCAGAGTCGTTCGCCAACGACCCGGAGATGGTGAGGAAGTACGGGAGGATGGAAGCCATCTCGTGCGAGAGGACCCGCCCGCTCTGCCTGGCGGAAGGGGGAAGGCCATGACCACTACAACACGGCCCAGGCCCCGCAGCCTGCCCAGCACGACGACGAAGCTGCAAACCGAGATGGGCAGCCTGTTCGTCACGGTGTCGGTGGACGAGGACGGCGAGCCCTTCGAGGTGTTCGGCTGGCTGGGCAAGGGGGGCAGCTTCCAGCACGGCGTCACCGAGCTTGCCTGCCGCCTGATCTCCCTGCACCTGCGAAGGGAACCCCGGTGGAAGAGGTGATTGACCAATGCCAGGGGATTCAGGAGATGCAGCCGTTCTTCAACCAGATCGACGGCAAGAGCGTGGCCGTGCTCGGCCTCGGCGACGGCATCGCCCACATCCTCAAGGCCCATCTGAAGGCCAGGGAGCAGGGAGAGGAGGCGCAAGCGGTGGAGGCGAAGGCGGCCGCATGAGCGGCTTGGACAACGGAACCATCAATCAACGGCGGGGTTGTCTCCACGGGGCGGCCCCGCTTTCCATTTACAGGAACATCAGGAGGAAACGACATGACGACTACGACTATCGACAGGGCGGAGGTCTTCTCCCGTCCTGCGGCGCGGTTCGACGACGACGGCAACCTTGAGGTGAGGGCCTCGGCCTCTCTGGGCTGCCGCCGTTCACTCTGGTACGCGGCGACGGGCTACGAACCCACCAACCCGCCGAGCGAGGATTCGCTGACGGCGATGGAGGCGGGCAACGCCCTTGAGCCGGTGGTGGTACGGGCGATGGAGCGGGCCCGGCTGGAAGGTCAATCCCGCAGACCCCCAGAACCCACAGACGGTGACGGTGCGCATCGGCCCCAAGCTGCTGGTCACCGGACACCCGGACGGCACGGTGCGGCTGCCGGTGGAGGAAGACGAAGCGCCCCCGCAGCTCTTCCTGTTCGACGGCGAGCCACAGGCTCCCGCCTACGGCGACGAGATGGTGGTGGAGATCAAGACGCGGGGGCCGGACGCCTTCAAGCGATGGCGGACGCGGGGGGCCGAGCGCAGCCACCCCGGAGCGGTGGCCCAGGCAGCCTTCTACACGCTTGGCGAGCTTGGGGACCTTCGGGACGTGGTGATCGCCACGATGGGACACGGGCAACCGTACCTGGGACTACGAGCGGATACCCGCCGACCGGCTGGAGCGGGCCTTGCAGGATGCCTGCGCCTGGCTCGGCGAGGTGGCGAGCCACCATTCGCTCAACGGGCCTGACCCCGACGTGCTGCCCGAACGGGACTTCTCCGCCAACTCCTGGCAATGCCGTTCCTGCCCGTTCCTGGATATCTGCCTGCCCGGTGCGGCGGCGGAGGACGGGACGGACGAGGACACGGAGATCGAGGAGGTGAGCGATGAGGAGGCCCGCGAAGCGGTGGCGGCCTACGCAGAGGCGCAGGACGCTCTGAAGGAACCCGAGAAGGCCAAGCGGATCGCGCTGGACACCCTCAAGGCGTGGATGCGCCGTCAGGGGGACTCCAAGGCGACGGTCGGGGGCCGCACGGTGACCCTGGTCAACTCGACCAGGTACTCCGTCAACCACCGCAGGCTGAACGAGGCGCTCGACCCGGAAGTCAGGGCCGAGATCGTCACCGAGAACGAGTCCGAGTACGTGCGGGTCAGCTAGACGCTTCCCTGGCGGAAGCGCAGGACGGGCCGCCTTTCCTCTGCAGGGACGGTCTCGCCGGGTTCAAACACGCTCAACGAAAGGAGGACACATTGAGCAGATTCGCCCGAAAGACCCTGCGGAGGCTGCCGCCCACGACCCGTCAGATCGCACGGCTGGCCAACGAGCTGGCCTCGGTGCAGACTCGCCTCTCCAACCGGATCGAGGTCCTGGCGAGCACGGAGATGATGGCGAAGGCTTCCCTGCGCATCGACTGCACCAACGGGGCGCACTCGAACGTGATAAACGCCGCGCTGACCTACTTCAAGGCCGTGGACAACCCGAAGGCGCACGCGGGCGAGACCGTGGACGCCCTCGATTGGCTCAGGGGGGCGGTGGAGCCCTTCGACCCAGACAAGCTCTTCGACGACGACGGGCCTGAACCGCAAGACTTCGAGTTCAGCTAGACGCTCCGATAGCCGGAGCGCAGGACGGGCTTGGTCTTCCCCTACGGGAAGTCCGGCCCCGCTTTCATTCAAACGGGCGCGGGGGACACCGCGCTACTTCACACACAAGGAGAATCGAAATGGCACGGACGATCAACAAGGTAGAGCTCTTGGGCAGGGTCGGAACGGACCCTGAAATGCAGTACACGCCCGGCGGCACCGCCGTCACCAAGCTGCGGCTGGCGACGGACCGCTACCGCAAGGACGCCGAGAACGACACGGACTGGCACAACGTCGTGGTCTGGGGCGCGACTGCGGAAGCGGTGAACCAGTACGTCGGGAAGGGCCAGCGCGTCTACGTCGCGGGCCGGCCTCGTCCAGAACTCGTGGAGAGCGACGACGGCCAGCGCCGCCACCGCACCGAGGTCCACGCCTCCGAGGTGGTCTTCCTCGACTCCAAGAACGGCACGGGCAACGGCGACGACGGGCCGGAGGCCGACGCCTCCCCCTTCGCCTAGCCCGCCGCTCCCACAACCGCACGGCGACGCCCGCATCGGACGGGCGCACCAGCCACGGGGCCGCTTCCCTCCACAGGGGGCGGCCCCGCTCTTTGTCCTAACCGATAACGAAGGAGGCCGACATGACCCGCAAGAAGACCCTCACCAAGGATGCGGCGCTGCTGGACGCGCTGCGAAGCAATCTGAGTCTCCTGGGCGAGATCGCCATGCGCTACGAGGTCGAGACCCAGCCGGAGCGCCCCAGGGGAGACCTGCCCTCCATCAACTGCCCCGAGGACGTGCGGCGTCTGCTGGGGCCGGAGATGGGCTCCCCTGGCCCAGGAGCAGCTCAGGGTGCTGCTCATCAACACCAGGAATGAGGTGGTCGGCCAGCGGGTCATCTACCAGGGCAACGTCAACTCCTCGATGATCAGGCCCGCCGAGGTGTTGCGCCCCGCCGTCATGGAGGCCGTCCCCAGCATCATCGTCAGCCACAATCACCCCTCATCAGACCCCACGCCCAGCCCCGAGGACGTGGCGATCACCCGCGACCTGTCGCAGGCCGCCAAGCTCCTGGGCGTCGAGCTGCTGGACCACGTCGTCATCGGCGGGAGAGGTTCGTCAGCCTCAAGGAGCGGGGCCTGATGTCCTGACCCCGTATCCGGTACGGGTCAGGCTGCCGCACGACCGGGTGGCCCTCGCCGTCCGGCCCTCACGCGGGGGACACGCTCCCCCGCGCATCGAGCAGTCATGACCGCATCAACGGGCCAAGAGACAAGGAGCACGAAATGACAGAGCGAATAGAGGACGAGGACATCAGGAACGCGCCCATCAGGTGGAAGGTTCCGGGGGCCGGTTTCGTCGGAGCGGGCGGGTTCGTGGCGCTCATCGACGGGACCCGGACCCGTTCCCCTGCACCGTCTACGACGGTCCGGAGGAGGACAGGGAGGCCCACGAGAGAACGTGCTACGAGACCTGGGCGACGGTGTGGGGCGCTGGAGGGCGACATCCTGGAGGAAGCCCGAAAGTCCCTGGCCGAGTCCCGCTTTCTCGGAGCCGCCTACCACCTGAGCGACTGCCAACTCCTGGACGACCGTCCCCTGGAGGAGACGCCCTAGCGCATCGACCCCTACCGGGGCCTCACGCGGGAGCCACGCTCTCCCGCGCATTACCTCAACACACACGTAAGGAGACACACCATGCTCGCGACCGACACCATAGACCCCGAAGACCTGTTCACGATAAGCGCGGGCGGCTTCAGCGCCACCGCCGACGCCTTCGCCCGCGACGACCGGACCGACGGCCTCTGGTTCGTCTCGATGGTCGGTTCCCAGACCGCGCTCAAGGCGATCTGGGCGTCGCTGCTGAAGCAGCCCCCCGACTCCGCCCACATCATCAAGGGCGCCGACGGCATGGCGCTCAGCGGCGGCTACCAGCGGTGCGTGGTGCCATACGAGACCGTAGGCACCTGGACGACGAAGATCGCCCGTCTGCCGGTGTCCGGCGGCTGGCACGCGCTCGTCTACACCAAGACCGCGGAGTATTCCTACGAGAAGGACTCCTTCCTGCTGCTGGCGCAGTCGGAGGAGGAGGCCCCGGCGCTGCACCACCGCTTCCTGGACAAGCGCAGCCCGCTGCCCCTCCACGGCTCCTGGGACGGCTGGCTCTGGGAGCGGGGCCTGACCGAAGGGGAGATCGTCCCCCTCCAGTCGGTGGGAGTGTCCGCCTACCGGTGCTCCCCGAAGGCCCAGAAGCTACGGGAAGACCTGTCCGACGCGGTGGCGTCTGGCCGGCTGACGCTGCCCAGGGAGGCGTCCGATGGATAGGACGCCGAACACAGACACGACCTACGAAGCTCAGAAAGGAGACACGACATGAGACTCGCTGCACAGGCAAAAGGGGGGTATTACCCGACTCCCGAACGGGTCGTTGACCTGATCGCCGAGCTGATTCACACCCCGTCTAGCTACCACAACCGGGGCCGGGAGACCATCCGCATCCTCGACCCCTGCTGCGGTGGCGGGGACGCGCTCCAGAGGCTGGCCGAGGGCCTCGACCGGCCCAACGCTTTGCCCATCGAGACCTACGGCGTCGAGCTGCCACCGGGACCGGGCCGAGGAGGCCGAGAAGCGGCTTTACCGCACCCTGGCCTCGGACCTGTTCGCCACTTCGATAGCGAACGGGGCCTTCGGCCTGCTGCTTTTGAACCCGCCCTACGACTATGACTCGGAGGACAAGCGGACGGAGCACGCCTTCCTGACCCAGACGACGCGCTACCTGGCCGAGAGCGGCCTGCTGGTCTTCATTGTCCCCAGGCAGCGCCTCGCGGTCTCGGCCCGCTACCTGTCCACCCATTACGGGCGGATGCAATGCTGGGCCTTCCCCGACCCGGAGCGGCAGGTCTTCGACCAGGTGGCGCTGATGGGCTACCGGAAGGCCGACCCCGTTCCCGACGCCCCCGCCGAGAGCATGGTGCTGGAGTGGGCGGTGGGGGAGCCGGAGCCGCTGCGCTCCCAGCGCTACTCCTACGGGGAGTTTAGCCCCGCCACCGTGCCCAGCGGCGACATCCTGTTCACCACGCGGACGGTCGATCCCGTCGCCGCGGCGACGGAGGCCCGGCGGTCGGGGCTGTGGGCCAACACGGACATCACCGACAGCCTCTGGCCCGCCGGGGACAGCCGAACCCGCCCGCTGATGCCCCTGCGAAGGGGGCACATGGCGATGCTGGTGGCGGCGGGCTTCCTCGACAACCTCGTCCTCGAAGCCGAGGGCAAGCGCATCCTGGTAAAGGGGCGCACCAGCAAGGAGATGGAGCTCGTGGAGGACAGCCCGGAGAAGGAGGTCCACCGCGAGAAGCTCCGGACGACCGTGGTGGCCCTCGACCTCGACGGAGGCGAGATCACCGACATCGCAGCGTAGACGGCCCGCACAGGCGAGCCGCACCACGAGGCCCCGTCATCCCTCTACAGGGTACCGGCGGGGTCTCGCTTCGTTTCGGACGCAACGCAACACACCCTCATAAAGAGGAAGGAGAGACAAGGATGACGCAGACGACCATGACCCTCGAAGCCTGCTGCCGGTGCGGGCAGCCCATCGCTCCCGGCGAACCGGCCATGCAGACCGCATCGGTGGACCTGGACATGAACGGAAGGGCCTTCTCCTCCCGGTGAAGGCATACCACCTCACGGGACGCTGCTACGAAGACGCCAGGGCTGCCCGGACTGCCCGCAGGGAGGCCCTGAAAGCGGCATAGACGGCTGGACTCACAGCCGCACTCACGAGGCCCCGCTACGGACGGGCCTCGCACATTCCAACAACCGCCTGGGGACGTTTCCAGGAACCTGTGATTCAGAAACGTCCCCAACGGGGGCGTGGTGCGTCTCGGGTCCCGGCGTCGTCCTCCGGCAAGTCTGGCAAGGAAGGAGACGCCAAAATGAACCTCGGAGAGTTCATCGACAATTTCAAGGAAGCCATCGCCCGGAGGGTGGTGGAGTCCTACCCGCCGCTCTACCGCCCCTCGGAGAACGGCGGCAGGCTGCCCCGCCTGCTCCGCTCCCCCCTGGGGGCGCAGGCCGACGCCATACGGGGCGCGGCCCTCTCCCTCGAAGCCCACCGGGGCACCACCGTCGTCGGCGAGATGGGCACGGGCAAGACCTTCATCGGCGCGGCGGCGGCGCAATTGGCGGGCTTCCAGCGGGTGTTGGTCCTGTGCCCGCCGCACCTGGTGCCCAAGTGGAAGCGGGAGGTGGAGATGACGGTGCCCGGCGCCCGCGCCGTCATCGTCAAGTCCATCACCGACCTGGAGCGGCTTCGCCTCTCCATCGGCTCCGGCCCCCTCTTCGCCATCATGAGCAGAGAGAAGGCCAAGCTGTCCTACCGGTGGATGCCCGCCGTCACCCTGCGGTGGGCCGTGTCCGGCGGGACCGAGGACAGACCGGCCAGGCTCATACGGGAGGAGGAGACGGGGGAGCCGTTCCGGGTCCCCTGCTGCCCCGACTGCACCGCGCAGATCGTCGACAAGGACGGCGTGCCTCTCACGGACGCCGACCTGAACCGCCGCAAGCGCACCTGCGCCGGCTGCGGCTCTCCCCTCTGGCAGGCCGACAAGTCCGGGCCCGCCCGCTACCCGCTGTCCGACTACGTGAAGCACCGGATGAAGGGCTTTTTCGACCTGCTCATAACGGACGAGGTGCACGAGTACAAGGGCAGGGGCTCCGCCCAGGGCATCGCCGCCGGAGTCCTCGCCGACGTTTGCGGCAAGTCTCTCAGCCTGTCCGGCACCCTCATGGGCGGCTACTCCTCGACCCTGTTCCACCTGCTCTACCGGTTCTCGCCGGAGATCAGGACGGAGTTCGGGCGCTCCGACGAGCACCGCTGGATACAGCGGTACGGCTTCGAGGAGCACACCATCGGCAAGCCCGACGACGACGCCCTGGAGGACGGGCGCAACAGCCGGCGGCGCAAGTTCCGCAAGGTGGTGCGGGAGCGGCCGGGCCTCGTGCCCTCGGCGCTGTTCCACATCATCGGCAACACCGTGTTCCTCAGACTGGCGGACGTGGCCTCGGGGCTGCCCGACTACACCGAGCAGATACTCCTGTCGTCGATGGACTCGGAGGAGGACGCGACGGGCTACTCCCAGCGCAGCGCCTACAACACCGTGTTCGAGGAGCTAAGGAAGGAGCTGGCGAACGCCCTGAAAGCCGGTTCCAAGCGGCTGCTGGCGACGTACCTGCAAACCCTTCTCGCCTATCCCGAGGGGTGTACCAAGGGGGAGACGGTCTTCGACCCTAGGAGCGGCGACATCATCGTCCAGGTGCCGCCCCTGTCCGAGGAGAAGCTCTACCCGAAGGAGAAGGCGCTGGTCGACCTGGTGGCCGCCGAGCGGATGGAGGGGCGCAGGGTGCTCGTCTACGCGACGCACACCGGCACCAGGGACATCACCGAGCGGATGGACGGCATCCTCACCCGGCACGGGTTCCGGGTGGCGGTGATGAAGGCCGACGCCGTGGCCCCGGAGCGCCGTGAGGCGTGGGTGGCCGAGAAGGTCAAGCAGGGCATCGACCGTGATGATCTGCCACCCGCGCCTCGTGCAGACCGGTCTCGACCTCATCGACTTCCCCACCCTCTGTTGGTTCGAGACTGATTACAGCACCTACGTCATGCGGCAGGCGTCTCGCCGGTCGTGGCGCATCGGGCAGACCCGACCGGTGAAGGTCGTGTTCATGAGCTACAAGAACACCCTGCAGGCCGACGCCCTGAAGCTGGTGGCGAAGAAGCTGCAAAGCTCCCTGGCGGTGGAGGGGGAGCTGCCGGAGGACGGGCTGGCGGCCTACGGGGACGACGGCGACGACATGATGATGGCCCTGGCCCGCAGGATCGTCAGCGGCGACGAGGAGGACACAGCCGAGACGGTGGAGGAGGTGTTCGCCCAGGCGCGGGACGCCGAGGCCACCGCCGAGGAGCTGCTGGTGGACGACGGCTGGAAGGTGGTGGAAGTCGAGCCGGAGACCGTCGCGGTCAACGGGAACGGGCGCCACGCCAACGGTCACGACGCAATCGGGCCGACGGTCGAGCTGGTACCGGTCAACGGCCGCCACGCCAACGGCAATGGGAACGAGACCAACGGCCACCACGACGACGAGGCCCCGGAGCCGCAGCAGTCGCTGTTCTCCTGGGCGGAGTTCATGGCCGAGGAGCCGGTCAAGCCGAAGCGCCGCAACGGGAAGCCCCAGCCTGCGACCCTCTCGATGTTCGAGTGGGCGATGGAGCAGGAGCGGGAGGAAGAGCCGGTCGGCGCGGGACGCTAGACCGCAACGGTACGGGAGAGGCCGTCGCAATAGCTGCGGCGTCCTCCCCGCATACGACAACGCAGCAGGGCAGAACCCAACGCAAAGGAGAAGAACGATGGCAAGGATTTTCGTGTACGACGACAGAGAGTTCCCCGACCCGGACCCCGAGATGAGCGTCGACCAGGTGAAGGGAACGCTCGCAGACTTCTACGGGGAGATAGCCAACGCCTCGGTGAAGGAGACCACGCGGGGAGAGGACACGATCTACGAGTTCCAGCGACGGGTGGGCACCAAGGGCAGCTGCACCCACACCTGGAACCAGGGGAGGTAGTCACATGGACAACCGGACCCTCGCCGGTCTGCTGGCGGCGTCGCCGCCGGTGGACCTGAGCATCATCGAGCTCACGGCGGAGCTCACACGGCCCGACGGCTCCCTCGACCTGGACGCCGCGGCCGCCCGGCAGAAGGACGTGGAGATGGCCTGCGCCCAGGCGCAGGACTACGGCTCGTCCACGGGACGCCTCCTGGAGGCGATGCGATGGAAGCTCAAGCTACGGCCCCGCCGCAACTGAGCGGGCTGGCACAACTGCTCCTGCGGCGTCCGCCGTCGCTGCGGGAACTGGTGACCATCGTCGGCTACGCCGACGACTACGCATGGTTCGCGGGGCTGGTGCGCCGCCTCTTTCCCGAAGAGGCTGAGGCGGCGCTCTCGGCCCCCGACGTACGCACGAGGGTGGAGCGCTTCGCCAATCTCTTCGGCGAGCGCCACTTCCCCCTCTACGCCCCTTTCATCGAGTTCTGGACGGAGGACGAGGGGGAGCAACCCCCCTGGTCCTGGATGCGGCAGGGCATCCCCTTCGACCTGATGGGCTTCGGCTACGACGGCCTCCACGAGATGTGGGACGGCTACCGCGAGGGCATCTCGGCCCTCGTCCTGCTGGCCAGGCCCGCCGACGCCTACTACGACGGACCGGACGGTATACGGACGGCCTGGCTGGAGTCGGCCGCCGAGCGCATCCCCAAGGAGACCCTGCAACGGATTCCCCAGGGCGGCATACCTCTCGAAGACCTCACCGGGGCGCTGAAGGAGACGAGGTTCGAGGGGGCGGCCAAGGCCGCAGCATGGGTCTTCGCCGAAACCGGCAACTTCTTCCTCGACCATACCTACGAGGATGGCAACTACGACGGCTTCGCCGACCCCTGGGAGGACGAGATCATCGCCGAGGGCACGGAGGAGTGGCGCAAGGCCAGCGCCCTCATGGACTCGGTGTGCAAGTTGGCCGACTGGCTGGAGGAGGACCTCCCCGGCCGCTTCGCCGAGATGCTGGACTCCGTCCTGCCGCTGCTCCCCAAACAAGAACAAGAACAGGAGGAAAACGACCATGACCAATGACGTCGAAAGAACCGAGTGGTCCCTGCCGGGTCCGACCGAGGTCCCGAGGGACGACCTGAAGGTTCAGCTGGAGGTATACGGGGAGACGATTCTCCTGCGGGGCTTCGAGGCCGACTCCGCCTGGGTCAGGACCGTCTCGGCGGACGAGATCGCCAACGTGTTCATCCAGCACCTGGGCTTCTCCTCGGGGCTGCTCCCGGAGGACGCCCTCTGGTGGAATCAGGGCGAGACCGGCCATTCGGTGGCGCTCTGGCATCCGCCGCAGGTCTGGCCGGTGGCCCTGCAACGGGAGGCGTTCAAGCCCCCCGCCCGGCTCCGGCTTCCCATGCCGGGGCTGGTCTTCGTCTGCTCGCCGGGGAGACCGCCCTGGGCCTACGCCGCGCTGACCCGTCCAACGAACCGTGAGCAGCACCTCTTCCGCATCCCGGCCTTCAACGTCTTCAGCGACGGGCGGGTCTGCCCCGGAAGCCACCGGTTCCCCGAGGAGGTGGGACTGATACCGGAGTCCTTCTTCCAGTCCTACTTCTCGGGCACCGGGGACACGCGGGAGCGCTCGAAGAAGCACCCCGACAACCTGCACGCACTCTGGGAGGAGCTAGATGGAAAGACTGACTACCCGGTTGAAGACCTTGTTCCCCAGTGCACGGTGGCCCACGCGATGGCCGTCTCGGAAGGCAGACGCGGTGGCTACCGCTAGCGCCGACACCCGATCGGGGCCGGTGGGATACCTGGTAAACCACGCGAACGGACTGACCGGCGTCCACGGCATCGGCTACGACTACGTTCTCGGAGCAGGGGGCGTCTACGTCCAGTCCGAGAGCGCCCACCTGACGGCGCGGGTCCCGGTCGCCCCCTGCGAGGTGCGGGGCCTCGCTCCCGTGGCCGAGAAGGTGTCGCTCACCCACGGTCCCATCCCGGCGCAACTGTTCGAGCTGGGGCTGCGCTGGTTCCAGGACGACCCGGACACCGAGCGGCTCTTTGCGGTGCGCTGGGACGGGCGCTCCTACCGGCTGGTGGTTCCCCCGCAGGCGGGGACCGCAACGTCCCTGGCCTACCTGCCCCCTGCGGGCGTGGTCGCCGAGTTCCACTCTCACGGAAGCTCCTGCGCCTTCTTCTCGGCCACCGACGACCGGGACGAGCAGGGATTCCGCATATACGGCGTCGCCGGACGCCTCGACGCCCCTCTCCCGGAGCTGAGTCTCCGGGTCGGCGTCTACGGCCACTTCGCCCAGGTGAGGTGGTCGCAGGTGTTCAAGGGACCGGACCCCGGCGTCCGGCTGATGGCCGAAGAGCCCACTGAATCACAAGGAGGTGAATAGATGCCCTACTACCTGGACAACGCATTCCTGCTGGACAACCCGTGGATCACCGTGGTCGGCTGCGGGGGCACCGGCGGCTTCGTGGCCGAGGGCCTCTGCCGCCTCTTTCAGGGCAGGGAGGCCACCATCGTCCTGGTCGACCACGACCGGGTGGAGCCCCACAACCTGCTGCGCCAGAACTTCTACGCAGAGGACGTGGGAAGGTTCAAGAGCCAGGCCCTCGCCGACCGGCTGGCCAGGGCTTACCGGCGTCCCGTCGGCTACTCGGTCTACCCCTTCCGGGACGAGGACTCCCGCCCCAACGGACACCGCTACCCCGGCCTCCCCGCCTACGGCGACAGCCTCATCATCGGCTGTGCCGACAACGCCGCCGCGCGGCGGGCGATGGCGGAGTCCCTGCCGGGAGACCCGCGCCGGTGGCTCATCGACGCGGGCAACGACACCAACTGGGGACAGGTGCTGGTCGGAAACGTCCCCGAGCGGGTGGAACTGGAGGAACCTCCCTTCACGGGGGAGACCTGCCACCTGGCGCCCGCGCCCACGCTCCAGCGCCCCGACCTGCTGACGGCGGTGTCGACCAGGCCGCCGGACGTGGACTGCGCGGCGGCCCTCGACCTCACCGACCAGGACCCCACCATCAACCAGATGATGGCCTCCCTGGTGCTCCAGGTGGTGCGCCGCATGGTGGCGGGAACCTGCCCTTTCATGGCCCTCTACCTGGACATGGAGCAGGGTACGGTCAGCCCGTCCTACGTCACCCCGGAGGCGGTGGCGCGAACGTTGAACGCCGACGCCGAGTGACCGGCGCACGTGAACACGGTCAGAGAACAAAGAGAGTAATAAGGAGAGGAGAAACCAATGACTGACGAACAGGGAACCACCAAGACCGCGACGACCTGGCAGGACAACCACAGCGGGATCCGCAGGCACAAGCTCATGACGAAGGAGCTGGGAGAGAAGATCCCGGCGCTCTACGCCAACGAGAACGTCGCCGACTACGACGCCGTCCTCGCACCGGCGAAACTTTTCAGCCCCTACACCGGCTGGCGCTGGTACATCACCGAGTGGAACGCCGCGACCGGCGAGTGCTTCGGCCTGGTCGAGGGGTTTGAGACGGAACTGGGGTACTTCGATCTCACCGAGCTGGCGGAGGCGACCGTGTTCGGCAGGGTCCCCGCCGTGGAGCGCGACCTCTACTGGAAGCCGATGACCCTGGGCGAGATCAGGAGTGAGTCGCGGGGAAGGATGGCGGCCTAGCGGTCGGCCTACAGGCACACCCGGAGAAGAAACAAACAAGGAAGGGAGAGACCATGCCTGACGAAGTTGGAACGGAGACAACCCGCTCGGATGTCCCGAGCGCGGACGAGAGTCTCTTCGGCGATGCGGCGGACGACGCGCCCGCTGCGGTTGCCGATGAGCAGGACGCCGACAATGAGACCGGACAGGACCCACAGGGTTCTGATGACGCCCGAGAGCAGGACGCCCAGCCGGAGGACCTGAAGGTGGTCGTGTCCATCAAGGGCGGCAGGGCCACCATCGGGGTGCAACAGCCCTCGTCGGACCCGCACATCGAGTCCTTCGACGACCACGACCTATCGGGGCTGACGCAGGAGGCCCTGGCGGTGGTCGAAAGGGCGAGGGCCAGGTGGGAGGACGAACCCAAGCACCCGGCTCACGTCAGACCCGCTCCCCCGGCCAGGGGCAGGGCACGGCGTGAGCAGGGGGCGGCGCAGGCTGCGGCCGCCGAGGGAGAGACAGACCAGCAGCAACCCGAGACGTTGAGGTTGTTCTAGGGGCCGGACCCTGCCCTCCCAAGGGCCGGTCGGCGCAGGACGCTGGACCGCAATGTTACAGGGGCAGCCATCGTATTCACGGTGGCTGCCCCTGCCTGTCCATGTATGCGGCCCTTTTTTCGTTTCAGGCCGACCGCCTGCCCATGTATACGGCTTTTCTTGCGTTTCAGGGCCCTGCGGTCGCGGGCTGCTTCCTTACTCTCTGAACAGGTGGACAAGACCCAGGTCGTCGGCCAGGCTCCGCAACGCATTCAGATGCCGGTAGTGCGGCCGGATGCCGGCCTTCCACCAACGCCGTATGGTCATGGGTGAGATCCCGAGGCGGCGGGCAATCTCCACCCACGGCAGGCCGGACGCGTGCTTGAACCACACCAGACGCTGCGGGAAGTCGTCGGGAAAGACGTAGGCTCTTCGGTTGTAATGAGTGCGCTGCCTCGGCATGGCGCATCGGTCCTTCCGAGGGACTCATGGGGACTCCCTCCGGCGCGACTCCCATCGTCTGTCCGCTCGCTGGTATCGGGAGAATCCCGCTATGGGCGGAGTTCGCCGCCCCGCCCGGGCATCCATGTGTACGGCCTTTTTCGTTTGCCGGTCTGTCGAGGTCAACTGGAACCGCTGACGGTGAACTCCAGCCGATTGGACAGCTTCCTGTCATCGTCCGTGCAGATGGCCCCCTGCTCGCCGCAGTCCTCCGTTATGGGTAGGACGATTGTCACGTCCCCGTTGGAGTCCGGTTCGACCGTGATCAGCCAACGTATGTTGCTGGGCCTGTCCATCCGTTCCGCGTTCCTCACCGTTCCCCCGGTCACCGTGAACGCATGGTTCCGTAGGGTCTTGTAGCTGAAGTCGGACTCAGGCTCCTCGCTGAACCGTATCTCGAAGGTGAAGGAAGACGAGCCGTCGTGGGTTGTCGGGGCAGCGACCGTCAGGCTGACGGTCAAGGGCGCCGGAGCCGCTGCCACGGCGGCCGTGGCCTCGCTGGTCAGCGTCTCCTCGTTCCCGGCGTCGTCGGTGAAGGACACCCGCACCTGGACGGTCTGTCCCTGGTCGCTGGCGGTGAGGGTGTAGGTCGAGCCTGTGGCCCCTGAGATGTCCGACCCGCCGGCTACCCACTGGTAGGTGAATGTGGCGTTGGTCAGCCCGTCGGCGTCGGCGATTCCCGACGTGTCCGCCGTCAGCGTCTCACCCACCCGGGCGGTTCCCGTGACGGTGGGAGCGCTGGTGGCCGGGCTGTTCTCCGGCTGTACCTGCTGGGCTGTCTCAGGGGGTCCGGCTATGGTGACGCTGCTCTTGTTGGAGAGCATCTTCTCGGAGCTCGTGCAGACGGCGCCCTGGTCGTCACAGTCGGTAGTGATTGGCAGCACCAGGGTCACTTCGTCGTTGCCGCTGGGCTCGACGGTGATCTCCCACCGCATGTTGGGGTTATCGCCGTTCGGGTCCAGGCGGCGAACGTTGGTCACGGACCCTCCGGTCACGTCGAGAACGTCGTCCCGCACGGCCTCGTAGCCGATGGAGATGTCCTCGCTGAAGTAGAGCTCCAGCATGAAGGCGGTCGACCCGTCGTGGCTTACGGGCCCATCCTTCAGGCCACCGTAGAGCGGCTGTGGCGGCTGCACGTAGACGGTGTAGCTGGTGACGGTCTCCTCGAAGTCGGCGTCATCGGTGAAGCTGACCCGGACCTCGATTTCGTAACCAACGTCGGCTTCGGTGACCGTATAGGTGGCGCCGGTGGCGCCGGTTATGTCGGCGCTCAGGCTTCCATCGTTGCGGGCCCACTGGAAGGCAAAACTGGCGTTGGTCAGGCCGTTGACGTCCTCTATGTCCGAGGTGTCGGCCGTCAGGGTCTCTCCGACGGCCGGAGTGCCGCCGATGACGGGCCGACCGGTGGCGGCCGTGTTTTCTATCGGAGCATTCCCTACATCCTCGTCGTCGTCCACTCTGACCGCCATGTCCGACATGACTCCGGCGTACTCTCCGCCCGAGGCGGTATGGGTCAGGGTCACGACGTCATCGGCGGCGTCGCTGTCCTGGCCCGCCGTCACCGTCACCGTCTGGGCCGTGTGCCAGCTCTCCGTGGTGAAGGTCAGCTCGTTCGTCGCGCTCAGGCCGGTCAGCGTCAGATCCGACCCTTCATGGCCGGACACCGTGACCGTCACCTCCTCCGAAGGCTCATCGGACAGCTTGACCGTGTAGGTCTGGCCCGCGGCGTCGCCCTCGTCCACCGCCAGGGAGGGCTCGCCCAGCACAAGGAAGGCCTTATCGTCGTCGTACACCGTCACGGCCAGGTTCGCCGAGACACCGGCGTACTCGCCCCCGGCGGCCGTGTGTGTCAGGGTGACCTTGTCGTTGGCCGCGTCGGTGTCCTGATCGGCCTTCACCGTCACCGTCTGCGCATCGTCCCAGCTGGTCGCGTCGAAGGTCAGCGTATTCGCGCTGCTCAGGCCGGTCAGCGTCAGGTCGGTCCCATCCTGGCCGGACACGGTGACTGTGGCTTCCTCCGACGGCTGGTGGGACAGCTTCACCGTGTAGGTCCCGCCGTAGTTGCTTCCCTCGTCAACCGGCGTAGTCGAGCTCAGCACTATGGAGGCGGTATCGTCGTCATTCGTCTCAATGCGCATCTCCAGAACCGTGTCTTCTACAAATTGGTAGAACGTCTCGCCAAACCACACCAAATCACCTGGCCCAATTCTTTGCGCGGCGCTTGAGAGGGGAAGCTGGATGTCATCGTTGATGTACAACGTCCACGACCGAATCTGTCGTTCAGTCAGGCTTATGGTCTGACCGGTAACAGTGTCCCGGGCCGATATGGAAAATCTAAACCTGGACCAATTATGCTTTGTTGGTCTGATGTCCCGTATCGCAGCGACACTGGCAATCCGGTATTGCACACCATCGGCTATCAATCTTCCGCCCGTTATGCTTGATCCGGGACAGGTCGGGGCGCACGAAAGAATGGGGGAGGTTTCTATCGTAGGGTGACCGGCAGCCCACTTCAGGATCACGGTTCCTGTGCACCAGACATCCACACACGGGTTCGACGACGACGACTCTTCGACATTCATCAGGGTGACCGTCGCCGATGCGGGAGGCGCGGCATTGAGGCCGTTCGGCAGGGTCCCGAATCCGAGATGCACCATTTCATCGTCGTCCTCCACCGCGTCATCGAAGGCAACGACAGTGAAGGTCTTCGACGTCTCGCCTGCGGAGAATGTCACCTCCTCTGGCACACCCGACCAGTCCTCTGGAGTGGCCCCGCCGTCGCCTTCGGCCGTCAATGGGACCGTCACGTCCGCTGCAAGGACCTCGCTCAGCCGCACCGTCACCAACGCGTCCTCGCCCCCCTCGGTGGCGCTGTAGTCGGATGCGCCAAAGGACACGGACGGCACGTCCTGAATGGTGATGGTGGCCTGGCTCACAGTACCCTGGGTGACTCCTTCCGGCAGTGTCCCGAATCCCAGCACGACCTGCTCCTCATCATCGTCTTCCGAGTCCACCGTCGCGCTGATGGTGAAGCTCTGCTCCGTAACGCCGCTGTCGAAAGCCAGACCGGCAGGTACGCCGGAGTAGTCGGCATCGCCGGCCCCTGCCTGATTGGCCCTGGTCAGGGGTATGGTTACATTCTGTTCGAGGGCATCGCTCAGGCTCACTACTACGGTGGTCGTGCCGCCTTCCGGTATGGCATGGGCGGCGGTGTTGAACCTTACTTGCACCGACTCCAACAACGGCGCCTGGTTAATGTTCTCGTCGTCGTCCACGGTCACCGCCAGATCGGAGGAGGCTCCCTCGTACTCGCCGCCTGTGGCCGCATGGGTCAGGGTGACCTTGTCGTTGGCGGCGTCGGTGTCCTCTCCGGCCTTCACCGTCACCGTCTGCGCATCGTCCCAGGTGGTCGTGCTGAAGGTCAGGGTGTCCGTCCCGCTCAGACCGCTCAGCTCCAGGTCCGTCGTGTCCTGGCCGGTCACCGTCACCGTCACCTCGACCGACGGCTCGTGGGAGAGCTTCACCGTATAGGTCCCGCCTGTGGCGTCCTCCTCCTCCACCGTGAGGTCGGTCTTGCTCAGCACGATGGAGACCGTCTCGTCGTCGTCCACGGTGACCGCCACGTCGGGGACGGTCACCCCGTTGTAGCCGCCATCGGCGACCCCGTGGGTGACCGTGGCGGAGTCGTCGGCGGCGTCGCCGTCGTGCACGGCCGCCACCGTGACCGTCTGCGGCGCGTGCCAGTTCTCCGTGGTGAAGGTCAGGGTCCTCGGAGTGGCCGTCACCTCGGAGTTGTCGGTGGGGTTGTTGACCGTTACCGTCACGTCCCCGCTGGGCTGGTGGCTCAGCACCATGGAGTAGGTGTTGGCGCCGCCCTCGGGGACCTCGAGCTCCTGGACGGAGGTGGCGACTCCCACCTGGATCTGGATGGTGTCCGGGGCCCCCAGCACGCTGACGGCCACGTCGGGAGCGGCGGCGGCGGCATAGTCCGGGTCGTCGGCGCTGGCCACCGAGTGTTCGATGGTGATGGTGGAGCTCTGGGCTTCGGCGTCGGCGGAGACGGAGACCGTCTGGGGCGCGTGCCAGTTGTCTTGGGTGAAGGTCAGGGCGTTGTCGTTGTCAATGCCGGCCAGCGACAGGACGGCACCCTCATGGCCGGACAGGGTTACCGTAACGTCCCCCGACGGCAGGGACCCCAGGACCACGGTGTAGGAGTTGCTGCCGCCGGCTTGGACGGTGAGGGCCGTGGGGCTGATGACCACGCCGAGGGTCTCGTCGTCGTCCACCGTCACGGCCAGCTCCTCGGCCACTCCCTCGTACTCGCCGCCCGCCGCCGTGTGGACCAGGGTGACGGAGTCGTTCTTGGCGTCGGCGTCCTCTCTGGCCTTCACCGTCACCGTCTGCGCATCGCCCCAGGTGGTCGTGCTGAAGGTCAGGGTGTCCGTCCCGCTCAGACCGCTCAGCGTAAGGTC
Organism: Dehalococcoidia bacterium; assembly: GCA_965237465.1. GTDB lineage: Bacteria > Chloroflexota > Dehalococcoidia > UBA6926 > UBA6926 > VXMO01. The sequence continues at coordinate 663,105 of OZ250138.1, read as the reverse complement.
GGTCTGGTCCTGGTCGGTCACCGTCACCGTCACCTCGACCGACGGCTCGTGCGACAGCTTCACCGTATAGGTCTGGCCTGCCGTGTCGCCCTCGACCACCGTAAGCGATGACTTGCTCAGCACCACCGACACCGTCTCGTCGTCGTCCACCGTCACCGCCAGCTCCTCGGCCACTCCCTCGTACTCGCCGCCCGCCGCCGTGTGGACCAGGGTGACGGAGTCGTTCTTGGCGTCGGCGTCCTCTCTGGCCTTCACCGTCACCGTCTGCGCATCGTCCCAGGTGGAGGTCGTAAAGGTCAGGGTGTTCCCCTCGCCCAGGCCGGTGAGCTCCAGGTCGGTCTGGTCCTGGCCCGTCACCGTCACCGTCACCTCGACCGACGGCTCGTGCGACAGCTTCACCGTATAGGTCTGGCCTGCCGTGTCGCCCTCGACCACCGTAAGCGATGACTTGCTCAGCACCACCGACACCGTCTCGTCGTCGTCCACCGTCACCGCCACATCGGACTTGGCCCCGGCGTACTCGCCGCCCGCCGCCGTGTGGACCAGGGTGACGGAGTCGTTCTTGGCGTCGGTGTCCTCTCTGGCCTTCACCGTCACCGTCTGCGCATCGCCCCAGCTGGTCGCGTCGAAGGTCAGGGTGTTCCCCTCGCCCAGGCCGGTGAGCTCCAGGTCGGTCTGGTCCTGGCCCGTCACCGTCACCGTCACCTCGACCGACGGCTCGTGGGACAGCTTCACCGTATAGGTCTGGCCTGCCGTGTCGCCCTCGACCACCGTAAGCGATGACTTGCTCAGCACCACCGACACCGTCTCGTCGTCGTCCACCGTCACCGCCACATCGGACTTGGCCCCGGCGTACTCGCCGCCCGCCGCCGTGTGGACCAGGGTCACCTTGTCGTTGGCCGCGTCGGCGTCCTCTCTGGCCTTCACCGTCACCGTCTGCGCATCGTCCCAGGTGGAGGTCGTAAAGGTCAGGGTGTCCCCCTCGCCCAGGCCCGTAAGTTCCAGGTCCGTGGTGTCATGGCCGGTCACCGTCACCGTCACCTCGACCGACGGCTCGTGGGACAGCTCGACCGTATAGGTCTGGCCCGCCGTGTCGCTCTCGACCACCGTAAGCGATGACTTGCTCAGCACCACCGACACCGTCTCGTCGTCGTCCACCGTCACCGCAAGATCGGACTTGGCCCCGGCGTACTCGCCGCCCGCCGCCGTGTGGACCAGGGTGACGGAGTCGTTGGCGGCGTCGGCGTCCTCTCTGGCCTTCACCGTCACCGTCTGCGCATCGTCCCAGGTGGTCGTGCTGAAGGTCAGGGTGTCCGTCCCGCTCAGACCGCTCAGCTCCAGGTCCGTCGTGTCCTGGCCGGTCACCGTCACCGTCACCTCGACCGACGGCTCGTGGGAGAGCTTCACCGTGTAGGTCCCGCCTGTGGCGTCCTCCTCCTCCACCGTGAGGTCGGTCTTGCTCAGCACGATGGAGACCGTCTCGTCGTCGTCCACGGTGACCGCCACGTCGGGGACGGTCACCCCGTTGTAGCCGCCATCGGCGACCCCGTGGGTGACCGTGGCGGAGTCGTCGGCGGCGTCGCCGTCGTGCACGGCCGCCACCGTGACCGTCTGCGGCGCGTGCCAGTTCTCCGTGGTGAAGGTCAGGGTCCTCGGAGTGGCCGTCACCTCGGAGTTGTCGGTGGGGTTGTTGACCGTTACCGTCACGTCCCCGCTGGGCTGGTGGCTCAGCACCATGGAGTAGGTGTTGGCGCCGCCCTCGGGGACCTCGAGCTCCTGGACGGAGGTGGCGACTCCCACCTGGATCTGGATGGTGTCCGGGGCCCCCAGCACGCTGACGGCCACGTCGGGAGCGGCGGCGGCGGCATAGTCCGGGTCGTCGGCGCTGGCCACCGAGTGTTCGATGGTGATGGTGGAGCTCTGGGCTTCGGCGTCGGCGGAGACGGAGACCGTCTGGGGCGCGTGCCAGTTGTCTTGGGTGAAGGTCAGGGCGTTGTCGTTGTCAATGCCGGCCAGCGACAGGACGGCACCCTCATGGCCGGACAGGGTTACCGTAACGTCCCCCGACGGCAGGGACCCCAGGACCACGGTGTAGGAGTTGCTGCCGCCGGCTTGGACGGTGAGGGCCGTGGGGCTGATGACCACGCCGAGGGTCTCGTCGTCGTCCACCGTCACGGCCAGCTCCTCGGCCACTCCCTCGTACTCGCCGCCCGCCGCCGTGTGGACCAGGGTGACGGAGTCGTTCTTGGCGTCGGCGTCCTCTCTGGCCTTCACCGTCACCGTCTGCGCATCGCCCCAGGTGGTCGTGCTGAAGGTCAGGGTGTCCGTCCCGCTCAGACCGCTCAGCGTAAGGTCGGTCTGGTCCTGGCCGGTCACCGTCACCGTCACCTCGACCGACGGCTCGTGCGACAGCTTCACCGTATAGGTCTGGCCTGCCGTGTCGCCCTCGACCACCGTAAGCGATGACTTGCTCAGCACCACCGACACCGTCTCGTCGTCGTCCACCGTCACCGCCAGCTCCTCGGCCACTCCCTCGTACTCGCCGCCCGCCGCCGTGTGGACCAGGGTGACGGAGTCGTTCTTGGCGTCGGCGTCCTCTCTGGCCTTCACCGTCACCGTCTGCGCATCGTCCCAGGTGGAGGTCGTAAAGGTCAGGGTGTTCCCCTCGCCCAGGCCGGTGAGCTCCAGGTCGGTCTGGTCCTGGCCCGTCACCGTCACCGTCACCTCGACCGACGGCTCGTGCGACAGCTTCACCGTATAGGTCTGGCCTGCCGTGTCGCCCTCGACCACCGTAAGCGATGACTTGCTCAGCACCACCGACACCGTCTCGTCGTCGTCCACCGTCACCGCCACATCGGACTTGGCCCCGGCGTACTCGCCGCCCGCCGCCGTGTGGACCAGGGTGACGGAGTCGTTCTTGGCGTCGGTGTCCTCTCTGGCCTTCACCGTCACCGTCTGCGCATCGCCCCAGCTGGTCGCGTCGAAGGTCAGGGTGTTCCCCTCGCCCAGGCCGGTGAGCTCCAGGTCGGTCTGGTCCTGGCCCGTCACCGTCACCGTCACCTCGACCGACGGCTCGTGGGACAGCTTCACCGTATAGGTCTGGCCTGCCGTGTCGCCCTCGACCACCGTAAGCGATGACTTGCTCAGCACCACCGACACCGTCTCGTCGTCGTCCACCGTCACCGCCACATCGGACTTGGCCCCGGCGTACTCGCCGCCCGCCGCCGTGTGGACCAGGGTCACCTTGTCGTTGGCCGCGTCGGCGTCCTCTCTGGCCTTCACCGTCACCGTCTGCGCATCGTCCCAGGTGGAGGTCGTAAAGGTCAGGGTGTCCCCCTCGCCCAGACCCGCTCAGCTCCAGGTCCGTGGTGTCATGGCCGGTCACCGTCACCGTCACCTCGACCGACGGCTCGTGGGACAGCTCGACCGTATAGGTCTGGCCCGCCGTGTCGCTCTCGACCACCGTAAGCGATGACTTGCTCAGCACCACCGACACCGTCTCGTCGTCGTCCACCGTCACCGCAAGATCGGACTTGGCCCCGGCGTACTCGCCGCCCGCCGCCGTGTGGACCAGGGTGACGGAGTCGTTGGCGGCGTCGGCGTCCTCTCTGGCCTTCACCGTCACCGTCTGCGCATCGTCCCAGGTGGTCGTGCTGAAGGTCAGGGTGTCCGTCCCGCTCAGACCGCTCAGCTCCAGGTCCGTCGTGTCCTGGCCGGTCACCGTCACCGTCACCTCGACCGACGGCTCGTGGGAGAGCTTCACCGTGTAGGTCCCGCCTGTGGCGTCCTCCTCCTCCACCGTGAGGTCGGTCTTGCTCAGCACGATGGAGACCGTCTCGTCGTCGTCCACGGTGACCGCCACGTCGGGGACGGTCACCCCGTTGTAGCCGCCATCGGCGACCCCGTGGGTGACCGTGGCGGAGTCGTCGGCGGCGTCGCCGTCGTGCACGGCCGCCACCGTGACCGTCTGCGGCGCGTGCCAGTTCTCCGTGGTGAAGGTCAGGGTCCTCGGAGTGGCCGTCACCTCGGAGTTGTCGGTGGGGTTGTTGACCGTTACCGTCACGTCCCCGCTGGGCTGGTGGCTCAGCACCATGGAGTAGGTGTTGGCGCCGCCCTCGGGGACCTCGAGCTCCTGGACGGAGGTGGCGACTCCCACCTGGATCTGGATGGTGTCCGGGGCCCCCAGCACGCTGACGGCCACGTCGGGAGCGGCGGCGGCGGCATAGTCCGGGTCGTCGGCGCTGGCCACCGAGTGTTCGATGGTGATGGTGGAGCTCTGGGCTTCGGCGTCGGCGGAGACGGAGACCGTCTGGGGCGCGTGCCAGTTGTCTTGGGTGAAGGTCAGGGCGTTGTCGTTGTCAATGCCGGCCAGCGACAGGACGGCACCCTCATGGCCGGACAGGGTTACCGTAACGTCCCCCGACGGCAGGGACCCCAGGACCACGGTGTAGGAGTTGCTGCCGCCGGCTTGGACGGTGAGGGCCGTGGGGCTGATGACCACGCCGAGGGTCTCGTCGTCGTCCACCGTCACGGCCAGCTCCTCGGCCACTCCCTCGTACTCGCCGCCCGCCGCCGTGTGGACCAGGGTGACGGAGTCGTTCTTGGCGTCGGCGTCCTCTCTGGCCTTCACCGTCACCGTCTGCGCATCGCCCCAGGTGGTCGTGCTGAAGGTCAGGGTGTCCGTCCCGCTCAGACCGCTCAGCGTAAGGTCGGTCTGGTCCTGGTCGGTCACCGTCACCGTCACCTCGACCGACGGCTCGTGCGACAGCTTCACCGTATAGGTCTGGCCTGCCGTGTCGCCCTCGACCACCGTAAGCGATGACTTGCTCAGCACCACCGACACCGTCTCGTCGTCGTCCACCGTCACCGCCAGCTCCTCGGCCACTCCCTCGTACTCGCCGCCCGCCGCCGTGTGGACCAGGGTGACGGAGTCGTTCTTGGCGTCGGCGTCCTCTCTGGCCTTCACCGTCACCGTCTGCGCATCGTCCCAGGTGGAGGTCGTAAAGGTCAGGGTGTTCCCCTCGCCCAGGCCGGTGAGCTCCAGGTCGGTCTGGTCCTGGCCCGTCACCGTCACCGTCACCTCGACCGACGGCTCGTGCGACAGCTTCACCGTATAGGTCTGGCCTGCCGTGTCGCCCTCGACCACCGTAAGCGATGACTTGCTCAGCACCACCGACACCGTCTCGTCGTCGTCCACCGTCACCGCCACATCGGACTTGGCCCCGGCGTACTCGCCGCCCGCCGCCGTGTGGACCAGGGTGACGGAGTCGTTCTTGGCGTCGGTGTCCTCTCTGGCCTTCACCGTCACCGTCTGCGCATCGCCCCAGCTGGTCGCGTCGAAGGTCAGGGTGTTCCCCTCGCCCAGGCCGGTGAGCTCCAGGTCGGTCTGGTCCTGGCCCGTCACCGTCACCGTCACCTCGACCGACGGCTCGTGGGACAGCTTCACCGTATAGGTCTGGCCTGCCGTGTCGCCCTCGACCACCGTAAGCGATGACTTGCTCAGCACCACCGACACCGTCTCGTCGTCGTCCACCGTCACCGCCACATCGGACTTGGCCCCGGCGTACTCGCCGCCCGCCGCCGTGTGGACCAGGGTCACCTTGTCGTTGGCCGCGTCGGCGTCCTCTCTGGCCTTCACCGTCACCGTCTGCGCATCGTCCCAGGTGGAGGTCGTAAAGGTCAGGGTGTCCCCCTCGCCCAGGCCCGTAAGTTCCAGGTCCGTGGTGTCATGGCCGGTCACCGTCACCGTCACCTCGACCGACGGCTCGTGGGACAGCTCGACCGTATAGGTCTGGCCCGCCGTGTCGCTCTCGACCACCGTAAGCGATGACTTGCTCAGCACCACCGACACCGTCTCGTCGTCGTCCACCGTCACCGCAAGATCGGACTTGGCCCCGGCGTACTCGCCGCCCGCCGCCGTGTGGACCAGGGTGACGGAGTCGTTGGCGGCGTCGGCGTCCTCTCTGGCCTTCACCGTCACCGTCTGCGCATCGTCCCAGGTGGTCGTGCTGAAGGTCAGGGTGTCCGTCCCGCTCAGACCGCTCAGCTCCAGGTCCGTCGTGTCCTGGCCGGTCACCGTCACCGTCACCTCGACCGACGGCTCGTGGGAGAGCTTCACCGTGTAGGTCCCGCCTGTGGCGTCCTCCTCCTCCACCGTGAGGTCGGTCTTGCTCAGCACGATGGAGACCGTCTCGTCGTCGTCCACGGTGACCGCCACGTCGGGGACGGTCACCCCGTTGTAGCCGCCATCGGCGACCCCGTGGGTGACCGTGGCGGAGTCGTCGGCGGCGTCGCCGTCGTGCACGGCCGCCACCGTGACCGTCTGCGGCGCGTGCCAGTTCTCCGTGGTGAAGGTCAGGGTCCTCGGAGTGGCCGTCACCTCGGAGTTGTCGGTGGGGTTGTTGACCGTTACCGTCACGTCCCCGCTGGGCTGGTGGCTCAGCACCATGGAGTAGGTGTTGGCGCCGCCCTCGGGGACCTCGAGCTCCTGGACGGAGGTGGCGACTCCCACCTGGATCTGGATGGTGTCCGGGGCCCCCAGCACGCTGACGGCCACGTCGGGAGCGGCGGCGGCGGCATAGTCCGGGTCGTCGGCGCTGGCCACCGAGTGTTCGATGGTGATGGTGGAGCTCTGGGCTTCGGCGTCGGCGGAGACGGAGACCGTCTGGGGCGCGTGCCAGTTGTCTTGGGTGAAGGTCAGGGCGTTGTCGTTGTCAATGCCGGCCAGCGACAGGACGGCACCCTCATGGCCGGACAGGGTTACCGTAACGTCCCCCGACGGCAGGGACCCCAGGACCACGGTGTAGGAGTTGCTGCCGCCGGCTTGGACGGTGAGGGCCGTGGGGCTGATGACCACGCCGAGGGTCTCGTCGTCGTCCACCGTCACGGCCAGCTCCTCGGCCACTCCCTCGTACTCGCCGCCCGCCGCCGTGTGGACCAGGGTGACGGAGTCGTTCTTGGCGTCGGCGTCCTCTCTGGCCTTCACCGTCACCGTCTGCGCATCGCCCCAGGTGGTCGTGCTGAAGGTCAGGGTGTCCGTCCCGCTCAGACCGCTCAGCGTAAGGTCGGTCTGGTCCTGGTCGGTCACCGTCACCGTCACCTCGACCGACGGCTCGTGCGACAGCTTCACCGTATAGGTCTGGCCTGCCGTGTCGCCCTCGACCACCGTAAGCGATGACTTGCTCAGCACCACCGACACCGTCTCGTCGTCGTCCACCGTCACCGCCAGCTCCTCGTCCCTCGTACTCGTCCAGGGTGACGGAGTCGTTCTTGGCGTCGGCGTCCTCTCTGGCCTTCACCGTCACCGTCTGCGCATCGTCCCAGGTGGTCGTGCTGAAGGTCAGGGTGTCCGTCCCGCTCAGACCGCTCAGCTCCAGGTCCGTCGTGTCCTGGCCGGTCACCGTCACCGTCACCTCGACCGACGGCTCGTGGGAGAGCTTCACCGTGTAGGTCCCGCCTGTGGCGTCCTCCTCCTCCACCGTGAGGTCGGTCTTGCTCAGCACGATGGAGACCGTCTCGTCGTCGTCCACGGTGACCGCCACGTCGGGGACGGTCACCCCGTTGTAGCCGCCATCGGCGACCCCGTGGGTGACCGTGGCGGAGTCGTCGGCGGCGTCGCCGTCGTGCACGGCCGCCACCGTGACCGTCTGCGGCGCGTGCCAGTTCTCCGTGGTGAAGGTCAGGGTCCTCGGAGTGGCCGTCACCTCGGAGTTGTCGGTGGGGTTGTTGACCGTTACCGTCACGTCCCCGCTGGGCTGGTGGCTCAGCACCATGGAGTAGGTGTTGGCGCCGCCCTCGGGGACCTCGAGCTCCTGGACGGAGGTGGCGACTCCCACCTGGATCTGGATGGTGTCCGGGGCCCCCAGCACGCTGACGGCCACGTCGGGAGCGGCGGCGGCGGCATAGTCCGGGTCGTCGGCGCTGGCCACCGAGTGTTCGATGGTGATGGTGGAGCTCTGGGCTTCGGCGTCGGCGGAGACGGAGACCGTCTGGGGCGCGTGCCAGTTGTCTTGGGTGAAGGTCAGGGCGTTGTCGTTGTCAATGCCGGCCAGCGACAGGACGGCACCCTCATGGCCGGACAGGGTTACCGTAACGTCCCCCGACGGCAGGGACCCCAGGACCACGGTGTAGGAGTTGCTGCCGCCGGCTTGGACGGTGAGGGCCGTGGGGCTGATGACCACGCCGAGGGTCTCGTCGTCGTCCACCGTCACGGCCAGCTCCTCGGCCACTCCCTCGTACTCGCCGCCCGCCGCCGTGTGGACCAGGGTGACGGAGTCGTTCTTGGCGTCGGCGTCCTCTCTGGCCTTCACCGTCACCGTCTGCGCATCGCCCCAGGTGGTCGTGCTGAAGGTCAGGGTGTCCGTCCCGCTCAGACCGCTCAGCGTAAGGTCGGTCTGGTCCTGGCCGGTCACCGTCACCGTCACCTCGACCGACGGCTCGTGCGACAGCTTCACCGTATAGGTCTCGCCGTCGGCGTCCCCTCGTCCACCGTGAGCGTGGTCTTGCTCAGCACGATGGAGACCGTCTCGTCGTCGTCCACCGTCACGGCCAGCTCCTCGGCCACTCCCTCGTACTCGCCGCCCGCCGCCGTGTGGACCAGGGTGACGGAGTCGTTCTTGGCGTCGGCGTCCTCTCTGGCCTTCACCGTCACCGTCTGCGCATCGTCCCAGGTGGAGGTCGTAAAGGTCAGGGTGTTCCCCTCGCCCAGGCCGGTGAGCTCCAGGTCGGTCTGGTCCTGGCCCGTCACCGTCACCGTCACCTCGACCGACGGCTCGTGCGACAGCTTCACCGTATAGGTCTGGCCTGCCGTGTCGCCCTCGACCACCGTAAGCGATGACTTGCTCAGCACCACCGACACCGTCTCGTCGTCGTCCACCGTCACCGCCACATCGGACTTGGCCCCGGCGTACTCGCCGCCCGCCGCCGTGTGGACCAGGGTGACGGAGTCGTTCTTGGCGTCGGTGTCCTCTCTGGCCTTCACCGTCACCGTCTGCGCATCGCCCCAGCTGGTCGCGTCGAAGGTCAGGGTGTTCCCCTCGCCCAGGCCGGTGAGCTCCAGGTCGGTCTGGTCCTGGCCCGTCACCGTCACCGTCACCTCGACCGACGGCTCGTGGGACAGCTTCACCGTATAGGTCTGGCCTGCCGTGTCGCCCTCGACCACCGTAAGCGATGACTTGCTCAGCACCACCGACACCGTCTCGTCGTCGTCCACCGTCACCGCCACATCGGACTTGGCCCCGGCGTACTCGCCGCCCGCCGCCGTGTGGACCAGGGTCACCTTGTCGTTGGCCGCGTCGGCGTCCTCTCTGGCCTTCACCGTCACCGTCTGCGCATCGTCCCAGGTGGAGGTCGTAAAGGTCAGGGTGTCCCCCTCGCCCAGGCCCGTAAGTTCCAGGTCCGTGGTGTCATGGCCGGTCACCGTCACCGTCACCTCGACCGACGGCTCGTGGGACAGCTCGACCGTATAGGTCTGGCCCGCCGTGTCGCTCTCGACCACCGTAAGCGATGACTTGCTCAGCACCACCGACACCGTCTCGTCGTCGTCCACCGTCACCGCAAGATCGGACTTGGCCCCGGCGTACTCGCCGCCCGCCGCCGTGTGGACCAGGGTGACGGAGTCGTTGGCGGCGTCGGCGTCCTCTCTGGCCTTCACCGTCACCGTCTGCGCATCGTCCCAGGTGGTCGTGCTGAAGGTCAGGGTGTCCGTCCCGCTCAGACCGCTCAGCTCCAGGTCCGTCGTGTCCTGGCCGGTCACCGTCACCGTCACCTCGACCGACGGCTCGTGGGAGAGCTTCACCGTGTAGGTCCCGCCTGTGGCGTCCTCCTCCTCCACCGTGAGGTCGGTCTTGCTCAGCACGATGGAGACCGTCTCGTCGTCGTCCACGGTGACCGCCACGTCGGGGACGGTCACCCCGTTGTAGCCGCCATCGGCGACCCCGTGGGTGACCGTGGCGGAGTCGTCGGCGGCGTCGCCGTCGTGCACGGCCGCCACCGTGACCGTCTGCGGCGCGTGCCAGTTCTCCGTGGTGAAGGTCAGGGTCCTCGGAGTGGCCGTCACCTCGGAGTTGTCGGTGGGGTTGTTGACCGTTACCGTCACGTCCCCGCTGGGCTGGTGGCTCAGCACCATGGAGTAGGTGTTGGCGCCGCCCTCGGGGACCTCGAGCTCCTGGACGGAGGTGGCGACTCCCACCTGGATCTGGATGGTGTCCGGGGCCCCCAGCACGCTGACGGCCACGTCGGGAGCGGCGGCGGCGGCATAGTCCGGGTCGTCGGCGCTGGCCACCGAGTGTTCGATGGTGATGGTGGAGCTCTGGGCTTCGGCGTCGGCGGAGACGGAGACCGTCTGGGGCGCGTGCCAGTTGTCTTGGGTGAAGGTCAGGGCGTTGTCGTTGTCAATGCCGGCCAGCGACAGGACGGCACCCTCATGGCCGGACAGGGTTACCGTAACGTCCCCCGACGGCAGGGACCCCAGGACCACGGTGTAGGAGTTGCTGCCGCCGGCTTGGACGGTGAGGGCCGTGGGGCTGATGACCACGCCGAGGGTCTCGTCGTCGTCCACCGTCACGGCCAGCTCCTCGGCCACTCCCTCGTACTCGCCGCCCGCCGCCGTGTGGACCAGGGTGACGGAGTCGTTCTTGGCGTCGGCGTCCTCTCTGGCCTTCACCGTCACCGTCTGCGCATCGCCCCAGGTGGTCGTGCTGAAGGTCAGGGTGTCCGTCCCGCTCAGACCGCTCAGCGTAAGGTCGGTCTGGTCCTGGTCGGTCACCGTCACCGTCACCTCGACCGACGGCTCGTGCGACAGCTTCACCGTATAGGTCTGGCCTGCCGTGTCGCCCTCGACCACCGTAAGCGATGACTTGCTCAGCACCACCGACACCGTCTCGTCGTCGTCCACCGTCACCGCCAGCTCCTCGGCCACTCCCTCGTACTCGCCGCCCGCCGCCGTGTGGACCAGGGTGACGGAGTCGTTCTTGGCGTCGGCGTCCTCTCTGGCCTTCACCGTCACCGTCTGCGCATCGTCCCAGGTGGAGGTCGTAAAGGTCAGGGTGTTCCCCTCGCCCAGGCCGGTGAGCTCCAGGTCGGTCTGGTCCTGGCCCGTCACCGTCACCGTCACCTCGACCGACGGCTCGTGCGACAGCTTCACCGTATAGGTCTGGCCTGCCGTGTCGCCCTCGACCACCGTAAGCGATGACTTGCTCAGCACCACCGACACCGTCTCGTCGTCGTCCACCGTCACCGCCACATCGGACTTGGCCCCGGCGTACTCGCCGCCCGCCGCCGTGTGGACCAGGGTGACGGAGTCGTTCTTGGCGTCGGTGTCCTCTCTGGCCTTCACCGTCACCGTCTGCGCATCGCCCCAGCTGGTCGCGTCGAAGGTCAGGGTGTTCCCCTCGCCCAGGCCGGTGAGCTCCAGGTCGGTCTGGTCCTGGCCCGTCACCGTCACCGTCACCTCGACCGACGGCTCGTGGGACAGCTTCACCGTATAGGTCTGGCCTGCCGTGTCGCCCTCGACCACCGTAAGCGATGACTTGCTCAGCACCACCGACACCGTCTCGTCGTCGTCCACCGTCACCGCCACATCGGACTTGGCCCCGGCGTACTCGCCGCCCGCCGCCGTGTGGACCAGGGTCACCTTGTCGTTGGCCGCGTCGGCGTCCTCTCTGGCCTTCACCGTCACCGTCTGCGCATCGTCCCAGGTGGAGGTCGTAAAGGTCAGGGTGTCCCCCTCGCCCAGGCCCGTAAGTTCCAGGTCCGTGGTGTCATGGCCGGTCACCGTCACCGTCACCTCGACCGACGGCTCGTGGGACAGCTCGACCGTATAGGTCTGGCCCGCCGTGTCGCTCTCGACCACCGTAAGCGATGACTTGCTCAGCACCACCGACACCGTCTCGTCGTCGTCCACCGTCACCGCAAGATCGGACTTGGCCCCGGCGTACTCGCCGCCCGCCGCCGTGTGGACCAGGGTGACGGAGTCGTTGGCGGCGTCGGCGTCCTCTCTGGCCTTCACCGTCACCGTCTGCGCATCGTCCCAGGTGGTCGTGCTGAAGGTCAGGGTGTCCGTCCCGCTCAGACCGCTCAGCTCCAGGTCCGTCGTGTCCTGGCCGGTCACCGTCACCGTCACCTCGACCGACGGCTCGTGGGAGAGCTTCACCGTATAGGTCCCGCCTGTGGCGTCCTCCTCCTCCACCGTGAGGTCGGTCTTGCTCAGCACGATGGAGACCGTCTCGTCGTCGTCCACCGTCACGGCCAGCTCCTCGGCCACTCCCTCGTACTCGCCCCCGGCACCCGTGTGGGTCAGGGTGACGGAGTCGTTCTTGGCGTCGGCGTCCTCTCTGGCCTTCACCGTCACCGTCTGCGCATCGTCCCAGGTGGAGGTCGTAAAGGTCAGGGTGTCCCCCTCGCCCAGACCGCTCAGCTCCAGGTCCGTGGTGTCATGGCCGGTCACCGTCACCGTCACCTCGACCGACGGCTCGTGGGAGAGCTTCACCGTATAGGTCCCGCCTGTGGCGTCCTCCTCCTCCACCGTGAGGTCGGTCTTGCTCAGCACGATGGAGACCGTCTCGTCGTCGTCCACCGTCACCGCCAGCTCCTCGGCCACTCCCTCGTACTCGCCCCCGGCACCCGTGTGGACCAGGGTGACGGAGTCGTTCTTGGCGTCGGCGTCCTCTCTGGCCTTCACCGTCACCGTCTGCGCATCGTCCCAGGTGGAGGTCGTAAAGGTCAGGGTGTCCCCCTCGCCCAGACCGCTCAGCTCCAGGTCGGTCTGGTCCTGGCCGGACACCGTCACCGTGACTTCCACCGTGGGCTGGGTCGCCAGCTTCACCGTGTAGGTCTGGCCTGTGGCGTCTCCCTCGATCACCGTAAGCGTGGTCTCGCTGAGGACGATGCCCCGGTCGTCGTTATCGGTAATGGTCACCAACGCGGACGACACCTTCAGGCCCGGCGTGGAGCCGCGTATCTCCAGTCTCTCGTCTCCTTCAGCAATGGGGTCGTCGATGGGTGAGACCAACACCAAGACTTCGCCCGCCGACTCTCCGGCTGGAATCGTTATTGTGTTGACGAGCGCCGAGTAGTCAGCAGCCGTCGCCGGAGGTCCGCCTGAAGGACCCGTTTCTGAAGATCTTGTCGAAGACCTGGTCGTTGAAGATCTTGTCGAAGACCTCGGTGTTGAAGGTCCTACTGAGGACTCCGTAGTGGGCACGTCGAACGACAGAGAGATTTGCGTCGAGACAGCTCGCTTGCTGTCGCCCTGGACTATCGCGGTCACCCTGATCTGCTGCGACCCACCACCCTCGGCGATTGTGTCCCTATCGAGGACCAGGCGTATCTCGGTCGGCTTCTCTTCATCGTCGGCGATTGATATTCGGACTCCCCGTACGGACAGTCCCGGGTCCTCGTTGCTCCCGCGGATTGCCACGGTCTCCGTACCTTCGTAGATATCGTCGTCCACCAAGGTGACGGACAGGGAGGCTGTACCGCTGACCTGACCGGCCGGAATGATTAGAAGGATGCCTGAGGCGGCGGTATAGTCCGCGCCGGCCACGGCTGACACGTCGTAAACGGACAGCGTTACCTCTGTGCCGGACGTCCGCGTCCCGCCTCCCGTCAGAGTCGCCGTAACCTGAACCTGAACCTCGCCGTCGTCCTCGGTGACGCTTCCCGGCGTGGCCGACAGTTCAATGCCGTCCGGCTCACGGTCGTCGTCTTCAATAGTCAGCACGGCCGGCGTTACCTGGAGCTCCTGGAAGATTCCCGACACCTGGACCGTCTCGTCGCCTTCCACGAGGTTGTCGTCCGTAGGAGTGAACTCGAGCGCGGCCGTCCCGCTGACCTCGCCCGCGAGTATGGCCAGCGTCACGGTGGCTGCCGTATAGTCATCGTTCGTCGCGGCGATGGTAGGCTCGCCATTCTCTTCTGCCGCCGGCAGGCTGATTCCATGCACCGACAGTGGTATCGTCGTATCCCCCGAAAGCCGGTCGCCGCCGGTTAGGGTCCCCGTAACCGTAATGGTCGTCGTGCCCGCACCTTCGCTCACCGAGGCCTTCGAGACGGTCAGGATGACGCCGGTGGGAGGTTCGTCGTCGTCCGTGATAGACACCGTCGCCCGGGTAACGTCGAAGCCGCTGGCGGAGCCTGCTATCCTGACCCTCGTGTCGCCCCCGGCGATTTCGTCGTTGGCAGGGGTCATGGCCACGGTGGCGGTCCCGCTTGCCTGCCCGGCGGGGATGGTCAGTATTACGGAGGCCGGCTGGCTGTCGTCTTCCTGCGCGGCGACGCTGCCTTTCAAGCTCAATTCGACCGATACGTCGTCCTCCAGCCGGGTTGAGCCGTCCAGTGTGGCCGTCACGGCAAGGTCCGTCTCGCCTGCGTCCTCGTCCACCCGGTCCGGCGTTGCGGTCAGCGTGATGGACGCGGGAGCTGTGTCGTCGTCCAAGATTGTGGCCGTAACGGACCTGATTGCCATTGTCACGTCGGTTGACGTTGCCGGGTCATCCCCCTTCTTGGCACTCCTCAACACGACGGTGAAGGTCTCATCGCCCTCCACCAGAATGTCTTCCACTGTCGACACCGTGAACGTGCCGGAGGTGTCCCCGGCGGGAATGGTCACCGTGCCTGACGCGTTGGTGTAATCGACGCCGTTCGAGTCCGCCGCCTGCTGCCCTTCTACGTCGGTAGTTTCCCACTCGACCAGGACCGGCATGTCCGTCGGCAAGGAGAGTTCAATCGTAAACTCCATCTCATCGCCCTCAGCCGCCGATGCTCCGGAGGCAAGGGACGCCGACAGGCTTCCCGCGTCCAGGATGGTCACCGTGGCGAGGGTATCCGTAAGGAGGGCAATCTCCCGTCCGCCGCCCGCGACCCGGGTTAGCAGGATGCCGAGAGTTTCGTCCGGGTCATGCAGGGTGTCCATCAGGACGGGAATCGTGACGCGGCCTGAGGTCTCTCCCGCCCGGATGGTCAGATTGCCGGATGGGGCGGTGTAGTCGGCCGGACCGGCAGTTCCGACCACCGCGTACTCAATCTCCACGGGGACGGCGTTCTCGAACGGTGTCAGCGACACGGTGAAGGAAGCCGTGCCGCCCTCGGCCACGTTCTCCGAGTCGGCGGCAACGGCTGCCCGCATCGTCTCGTTGTCTCTCAGGCTGACTTCAATGGACCGGTTGTCCTCGTCCACTTCCAGGTTGACCGCACTCTTCAGATCGAACGTGAAGGTCTCGTAATCGTCCTCGTAGACCTCGTCGTCCAGCAGGGTCACTCCCACCTTCTTGCTGAGTACGCCGGGCTCTATTTGCGTCCTTACGGAGGCCTTGACCGCCTCATAGTCCTCGCCGGCCGTGGCGGAGCCTTCCGTCACCGTCCAGCGCACCGTGGACATCTTTTCCGAGGCGGTGGTTCCAGAGCCCTCCGCCGCCGTCAGCTCGAAACGGAACTCGACCTGGCCTTCCGCGTCCTCGTTGACAATCTTCGCTTCCCGGTAGACCCCGACTATCATCGTCATGTCGTTGTCGCTGATCGTACCGGTGGCGGAGGCGTCCAGCAGACTGGCGTTGCCGGACGGGTTGCTCAGCTCGACCGTGAAGCTCTCTTCTCTTTCGTCGAAGGTGTCGTCCACCAGGGTTACGGTAAACACCTTCCGCGTTTCACCCGGCGCGAAGGTAAAGGTCCCGCTCCTGGCCTCGAAGTCCTTGCCCAGGCTGGCGGCGGTTACGGCATCGTCCGAGGTAGCCGTGCCGTCGACGGTGGTCACGTCCACGTCCACCGATTGGGAGGAGGCCTTGGACAGAGTTATCGTGAAATTGATCCCCGTCGCGCTTTCACTGTGCCGCTCGGGGTCGGCGATGGAGATGCCAAGGTCGTTGTCCCTGACGTTGACCGTGGCTTCGTTGTCTTCGCCTATGGTGTAGCCGGGCCCCTCCGCGAGCGCAAGCTTGATAGACCCGTTGGCCTCGACCTCCTCGTCGTCCTCGGTGGAGAACTGCGCGAAGAAGTACACGTGGGTGGGGGGGATGGTCACGGTTGCGGTGTTGGACCCCGGAGTGTATTCAACCCTCACGCCGGCATAGTTCTCCAGGGCTTCCTCGATGAAGTCGCCGCTCTCCGTAAGGGTCAGGTTGAGGGTCAGGGGGGAGTCGTAGAAACCGTCCGGCGAAGATCCGTCGTAGCCCGCTGGCCGCCTCAGGAAGTCGAAGGTGGCGGGTTCCCCCTCCTCCACGTTCCCGTGTCTCGTCCATAGGGTCACCACCGGGGGGATCTCCGGGTCGTCGTCCCTGATTGTGCCGGTGGCGGCGGCCCGCCCAAGCGCGGCGACGGTCGGGTTGCTCAGAGTGACGGTGAAGGTCTCGTCAGGCTCGTGAACGCCGTCGTCCAGCAGTTCGATGCTGATGGTCCTGGAGGTCTCCCCCTCCAGGAACCGGAGCGTCCCAGTGGCGGTCGTGTAGTCCCGGTTCGCCGTGGCCGACTCGCTTCCGGCGCCGTCGGAAGTGGCCCAGTCCACGGTCACCTCCTCGTGGACTGCGGGCACGTCGACGGTGAACGTCAGGATGCCGCCGTCCTCCGATGCCTCGGCGTCGCCGATGGAGACTGCGGGGTCGTCGTCGCTGACCACGGCCACCGTCGCCTCTCCCTGGCTGTTGACAATCTCGTAGAAGTGGCCGAGTCCAGCCCCCTCCGCTGGCGGGAGGATGGTCAGGGTTATGGAGCCGTCGGACTCGTAAACGTCGTCGTCAAGGGTCTCTACGGTCATCGTCGCCGTAAACGTGGCAGCGAGAGGATAGCCGTCGAAGGTGATCGTCTGCGGGGCGGTCCCCCGGATGAACTGGCCGTTTTGGGTTGCCGCCAGCCGCACCGTGAGGGCATAGAGCCGAGCATTCGGCGCGCCTCCGGAGCGGGTGAGCGTGAAGGTGGCGGCGTCTCCCTCGTCCACCGACGCCTGGTCCGCCTCGACGGTGACTCCCTGGCCGTCGTTATGAATCGTCGCAACAAACGTGGAAGGTTCCCCCACGCGGTACTGACTGGCGTACCCACAGCCTCCCGGGACCTCCTCGCAGTAGCCGGTCTCGATATAGACCCTGCCTTCGCCTCCCAGCGGGCCGACGCCTCCGGGGGCTGTGGTGTAGGTTACGTCTTGATCTCCCACACGAAAGGGACGGGGGGAAGGAAAAGCCCTCTCCCTATCGGGATAAGGTTCGTGGTAGCGCTGGAGCACATAATTCGACAGGTTGACTCCCAAAATAAACGAGGTGTCCCCGGTACGGACCAGGGTGTATCGAGGCAACTGGTCCTGGTCTTCGACCCTCTCCAGGTAAGCTTGCTCAAAGTACACCGTGGGAATGTCGTTGTCCCTGACCCATATATTGGCGATGGAGGGAAAGGGATTGATCCGGTAAAGGTGACTCAACAGCAGCGATGCCTTGATCCGGCTGTTGCCGTCGTTCAGGTTCTCGTCTTCAGTGGACACCGCCAGGATGGCGGTGTCGTCTCCCGGGTTGAAGGTGACTTCTCTTTCGGTCACGACATACTTCAGGTCATGACTATAGATGCCATCCGTGTTTGGGTCTTGCTTGACCTCGGTCACCCGCACACGGGCCACCAGGTCGAGGTTCGTGCCGCCCGTCCTGCGCACGACGAACGCCGCTTCCTCGCCCTCCTCCACGACGCGGGACCGGGCCGAGATGGACAGACTGGTGGTGTCCCGCCGGTCGTCGTCGGCTATGCGGACGGAGGCGCTGCCGGGGTCTCCCGCCCGGTAGCCGTCCTCCTCTTCGTCGATGATGGACGCGGTGATAGTCGCGTGCGGCTCGGCAACGGAATCAGTGGAAGCGGGCACGGTGAGCGTGGCCGTGGCGGAGTTGGCGGCAAAGGTGGCCGTGGCCGGGGGAGTCCCGGCTATGAAGTCGGCCTGTTCCGTTTCGCTGTCGCTGGTCTGCGCAACACTGACGTTCACGGTGAGGGGCTGGTCGATCTGGCCCTCCCGGAGCAGGGCGAATTCCACAGGCTCGCCCTCGGTCCGGCCCTCGTGCACCGCCTCGATGGTCACCACGGGCAGGTCGTTGTCCCTCACAACTGTTCTCACCGAGGGCGAGACGCTGCTGTAGTCCAGGGGCAGTCCCCGCCACGTCGAGGGTATTACGAGGACCAGAAAGGTCAGGTCCGGCCCGTCGAATTCGTCATCTTCCGTCGTCTTCTGCCAGGTCACGCTGCTGCGGTCCGCCGTGATAACGACCTCCAGCCACTCCGGCGGAAGGTCCTCGTACCCTGCGAGGAAGTAAACGGTCAGTGGTCCCGAGAGGTCGATGTTGTCGCCGGAGCGGGTGAACCTGAAGCGTACGGGGGACCCCTCGTCGACCTCGGCGGCAACGGGCGCGACGGTCACATGGGGCTCGTTGTCCGTGATGGTCGCCACAGCCGTCAGCTTGGCCTGGTCGTCCTGCAGCTCGGCGTTCACGGGGTCGCTCAACACCAGGGAAAAGGACTCCGTCTCCTCCGTCAGCCGGTTGTCCAGGACCGGAACGTCTATGACCCCGCTCGTCTTCTCCGGCCCGATGACCAGAGTGCCGGCTATGTGGGTGTAGTCCTCTCCGGCCTCGGCCGTGCCGTCCTCCGTCACGTAGTCCACCGTCACCGTCTGAAGGGAAGGGGGGCTGACGCTGGAGGAGAGCGAGACCCGGAATCTGATCTTCCCCGCGTCCTCGGAGACGGTGGCGCCGGTTACGGCCAGGGTGGGGGCGGGGTCGTCCTCAATCACCCTGAATGAGGCTATGGAGCGTTCCGGGTCGATGCGGTAGCCGTCGCCCGGCGCCAGCTGCATGGTCATGGAGCCTTCGGGCTCGTGGCCGTCCTCCCATTGGAGCTGGAAGGTACTGACTTCGCTGTCTTCAGAGGCGTCGATGGTATAGGTGCGCGCGACGTTCAGATGGTACTGATAGCGTTCGAAATAGGAATTCCCCGTTTGGGTGACGCGGGCCTTGACATTCAGAGGGCTGCCGGTCTGGCCCATGCGCACGATCCTAAACTGGCCGAGTTCGCCCTCAACATAAGATTCCTCAACCTGCTCCACACCCACCAGGGGCAGGTCGTTGTCGGTAACGGTGATTGTGATGGAGCTTGGCCCGACGATCGTCCTGTACTGCGACTGCTCGTCTTCCGGAACGTTCTCCAGGGGGAGCAGGGTCATTTCGTACACCGTTTCGTCCGGGTCGTCATAGTCATCGTCCTCGGTCCGAAGGAAACGCCTGGCCAGGTTCTCCCCGGGGCCGACGCCGTAGTAGTAGAGTTGCTGCTCTCCCCGGGGGCCGAATAGCACGGGGATCTCCACGTCGTTCCGGGAATCGCCGCTGCGGACGATGTCGAAATAGGCTTCCAGTCCCTCCTCCACGGTGCTGCTCGACACGCTCAGCCGGATCTCCGGCGCAACGTCGTTGTCCGTCACCGTGACGGTTGCGGACGTCCGGCGCTCGCCTGCCGCGACCGGCGTGTAGCTGTTGTCCTGGCTGGGCAGCACGGTGGCCGTCAGGGTGTTGTCGGGGATGTCCCGCCCGTCGTCGGAGGTGTGCACCGTCAGGTAGGCCGTGTCCTCCCCGGCCGCAAAAGTCACCGGCGCCGTGCGGTCGGGCGTGTTGCGCCCGTGAGTGCCCCGCCGGAAGTGGCCGGGATCGTCGATGGACACGCTCACGGTAATCTCGTAGTCCTTCAACCCGGTGCGCGTGAGGACGAATTCCGCGTCCTCGCCCTCTTCGATGGTCACCCCCGTGCTCGGCAGGTCGGATCCCGGGTCCTCGCCAAAATCGATGGTGGGGCTGTCATCCACCGCCGCAATGGACACCAGGGACCTTTCACCGAGGTACCCAAGAATAAAGTTTCCAATGTTGCCTAGTGTTACAACCGAATATCCGTCGTAGTAGCTATGATAGTCGCCAAGGGGCACCTCGGAAGCCCAGAGAAAAAAGAAGTTATCATTGTGGCGAGCCACCCACTCCACCACGTCATCCACGGCGACAAAGACCTCTCCGTTGGCCCGGGTCTGTCCCGCTGGGAAGGTTATGAAGACGGACTGCAGGCTGGGGTTGTAATAATCTCGCCTGAAATAGGAGCCCCTGCGATCCGGGTGCTGAAGCTCCACATATTTTACGTGGACTGTCAGCTCCTTTGCGATCTGGTCGGCGGGGCCACTCCGCTCCATGACGAAGGGTACAGAACGTCCCTCAAAGAACCATTCGTCAAGCACACGACCGTTGGAATCATCGTAGCCCTCAAACCCGCTGCCAACGGAAACGAAAGTAACCGTTTGCTTCGCCTGGTTGGTCACAATAGCTTCGACCCTGCGGTCGCCCCGCACGCTCACGTACTCGTCGAGATGCTCCTCGGGAATGCCGCTGGCGGGCCTTATCTCCGCCCGGAATCTGAAATTGCGGCTATGCCTGTCCCCCAAACGCCAGTAATAACGGTCATAGTGGACTTTGAAGCTCAACTCCCTGGCGCTCTCGCCCGCGGCCATGTCTACCGCATAGTCCTGGGGTTCCTCATATTCGGGCCATAGGTAACGCCTGATGTTTGGGCCGATTCTCAGGTGGAAAGGGGCGTCCTCCAGCGCCTCCGAGGCGTCGCCGTGGCGCGTAAAGGTGAAGGTGAGCGATTCGCCCTCCAGGATCTCCTCCCGGTCCACGCTGAGCGAAACCTCCATGGCCGTGTCGTCGTCGGTCACCGTGACGCCGGCCTGGAAATCCGTCCCGGACACCCAGTAGGTGGAACCTGCGCCATAAACCAGGGAGGCCGTAAGCGTCAGGCCGTCCGTGTCCCGCACGTTTTCCCTGGTGGCAAAAGACACCGTGGCGCTGCTCTGGCCCGCGGGAATGGTGGCGCTCTTGAGGCGCTCGGCGTCCGCCGGGGCCGGGTCCCAGTGGTTGCCCTGCATGGCCCCGTCCGGGTCCTCCACCTCCACCGGGATCGTCAGTGAAGCGGCGTCTCCGCCGCTCCGCGTCACCCTGAACACGGCATCCCCGCCCTCTTCGATGCTGGGCTCATCGGCTGCTATGAAGACGATAATGTCGTCGTCGGTGGGCTCTCGGACAGCGACGGAGGCCCTATTGGTGGTACCGTCCCCTTGGTGGTAACCCGACCCGTTGGACACCTCTGCCTTCATGTTGCCCAGGACTCGGTTGCCCCTCTGGGCCCTGACCCGCACTTCAACGTGGGAGACGTTGGGAGGCATGGGCACGAAATGTATGAGCTGGGTCGGATTGTTCCCAAAGCTAACCAACCCCCTGTCGTTCCATGTCACCAGCCTGACCCTTAGGTCCCCCGAAAGGTCACCGGAGCGGTTGAGGCGGAAGAGCGCCGTGGCATCCACCGGCACTCCGGTCTCCCCGGGCCTCTCCACGGCCTCGACGGTGATTGTGGGCAGGACTCCTTGGGCGTGGGCGGGCCCGGCCGGTAACAGGGACACCGTACCGGCCACCAGCATGGCCAGTACGAGCGTGACGATCAGGGTGGCGGGGGCCGGTCTGACCAGGCGGGTCACTGCCCGGCCCCCTGAATAACTGGGTCAGACAATTGGCTTGTCAATTTGCTTAAGACCTCGCAGGCGACCGAAAGCTCTGGGCACGGGGCCGGTATGAGTTAACATCGGCATTCTTGCGCCTCCACTTTCGTTGCCAAGTTGAGTATTTCCAGAAAACTCCATGTCTCTCACGTGAATCAGCGGTCAGGACCGTGTCGCCTGCGCCATGGCGTCGTAGCTAGCCATGACCTTGGACGTGGTGGAAATGAAGGCCGCCATCTCCTCCTCGCTGACACCCTCCGAGAGCCTCTCGATGTAGGCTTGCACCCGCCGGTGAATGTCGAACGCCAGCTCCTTGCCCTGATCGGTCAACGCCAGTTTCACGACACGCCGGTCGTCGCTCAGACGCCGCCTGCGCATCAATCCGCTGTTCACCATTTTGGTCACAATGTGGCTTATGCGGGACACCTTGACGGGCAGCTCCTGCGCCAGCTCCGTCGTGGTCCACTCGTCCCTTGCCAGGAACAGTCTGAGGAGGGCGAACTCCATGGGCACGAGACCGTAGGCAGTCATCTGGCCCGCCATCCCCTTGGCCAACGTGTTCGTCAGGCCGGTCACACACGACGCCAGGTCGGCGAGGGCCGTGTTTGACGGGCCGCCCGGGGACTGCTGCTGGGTCGGGTCCAAGCTCACCGCAACAAGCGCTCCTTCAGATATTTCACTGACAGAACAGTTTACAAAGCCAGGGTGACCATCCTGTGACTTTACACCCCGAAACTGTGCCCTTTTTATGTTCCTTTCGTGCCCCGGGTGGTATAATCGGACACATGCAACCACGAGCCGCAGAACCGCGGGTCTTCCCAAGGACGGGTGTCACCTTTGAGGAAGCCGACAAGCTGAGGCGAGATAATGAGGCGCTGCGAGACCGCCTCTTCAAGCTGAGCGAATCCAGCCTCCGCATCAGCCGGAGCCTCGAACCCCACACCGTCCTTCAAGGGGTCATAGACAGCGCCTGTTCGCTGACCAACGCTCGCTATGGAGCGCTCTTGACCTTCGACGCCTCCGGGGGCATGGCGGACCTCATCACATCCGGCATGACCCCCGAAGAGCGAGGGCGGCTGCGGGACCTGCCCAAGGGGTTGGGACTACTCGGACACATGAGCGAGATCGAGGAGCCGCTGAGACTCATGGATATAGCCGGCCATCCCAGCTCGGTCGGCTTTCCCAAGGGCCACCCGCCGATGAAGACCTTTCTGGGGACGCCAATCCGCCATCAGGGAAAGCGTGTCGGCAACATCTACCTGACCGAGAAGGAAGGCGGCGGGGAGTTCTCGCTCGAAGACGAAGAGACCCTGGTGATGTTCGCGTCTCAGGCGGCAATGGCTATTGCCAACGCTCGCCGATACGGAGACGAACAACGGGTCAGGGCTGATCTTGAGGCTCTGGTCGACACCTCGCCGGTGGGGGTCCTGGTCTTCGACGCGAAGACGATGGAGGTCGAGTCGCTCAATGCGGAGACGAGACGGATAGTCGGGGGCATGCAGGGGCGGGGCCGCTCTTTGGCCAAGCTCCTGGGAGTGATGACCTTCCGGCGTATGGATGGGCGCGAGTTTCCGTTCGACGAGCTCCCGCCGGTGCGGGCGATAAGCAGCGGCGAAATCGTGCGCGCCGAGGAGATGGTCGTCCAGCTACCGGATGGCCGGACGGTCACCACCCTGGTCAACGCGACGCCTATCTTCTCGGAAGACGGTGAGACCGTGTCCGCGGTGGTCACCATACAGGACATGACGCCGCTTGAAGAGTCCGAGCGTCTGCGGGCCGAGTTCCTCGGCATGGTGAGCCACGAGCTGCGGACGCCGTTGACGACCATCAAAGGCTCCGCCGCCACCGTGCTGGGCGCGTCTTCCACTCTGAGTCCCGCCGAGATGGGCGAGTTCTTCCGGATCATCGACGAGCAGGCCGACCACATGCGCGTCCTGATAAGCGACCTTCTCGACGTGACGCGGATCGAGACCGGGACTCTGTCGGTCACTCCCGCACCCACGGTTGTGGCGGATGTGGTCGATCAGGCCAGGAGCTCGTTCCTGCGCGGCGGGGCAAGGAACAGTATCGAGGTCGATCTCGCGCCGGACCTGCCCCGGGTCGGGGCCGATGCACAGCGGGTTGTCCAGGTGCTGGACAACCTCTTCTCCAACGCGTCCAAGTACTCGCCCGAGGCGTCCACCATCAAGGTGAGCGCGTCGCTGGAGGACGTGTACGTTGCGGTCTCCGTAGCGGATGAGGGTAGAGGCGTAGCCTCCGCGCAGCTGACCAACCTCTTCAGGAAGTTCTCCCGACTCGACGGCGATGACCCGCACCGGCATGTGGGAGGGGAAGGCCTGGGCCTGGCGATCTGCAAGGGGATAGTGGAGGCGCACGGGGGCCGCATTTGGGCCGAGAGCGTCGGAGCGGGACTCGGCACGCGGTTCACCTTTACGATACCCGCGGTCGACGAGACAGCCAACGGCTCGGCAGCCGGACCTGGTCGGCTCCCCGACGACTCAGGACGTGCGGCGAGAGGGCGGACGCGCATTCTCGCGGTGGACGACGAGCCGCATATACTCCGGCTCGTTCGCAACACGCTCTCGGAAGCGGGCTATACCCCGATAGTGACCGGCAGCCCGGATGAGGTCGAGCGCCTCATCGAGGCGGAGAAGCCCCACCTGGTCCTGATGGACCTGGCGCTGCCCGGCGCCGACGGAGTCGAGTTGACGAAGCGCATCCTGGAGGTCACCGACGTGCCGGTCATCTTCCTGTCCGGCCACGGCGGAGATCAGGATGTCGCACGGGCCTTGGAGGCGGGAGCCGACGACTATATTGTCAAGCCCTTCTCGCCAACCGAGCTGGTGGCGAGAATAGAGGCGGTCCTGCGCAGGCAGGCGGCGTCGGACAGGACCAGGGCGCGTGAACCCTATCTGCTGGGCGACCTGGCGATCAACTACGCCGAACGCCGCGTGACGGTGGACGGCCGGCCGGTGCAGCTGACCGCCACGGAGTACAAGCTGCTCTTCGAGCTTTCGGTCAACGCCGGGCGCGTGCTGACCCACGATCAACTGCTGAGACGGGGTTGGGGACCGGACCACCCCGACGACTCAAGGCTCCTACGCTCCTTCCTCAAGAAGCTTCGGCGCAAGCTGGGCGACGACGCGGACAACCCCACGTACATCTTTACCGAGCCTCGCGTCGGCTACCGCATGGCAAAATCGGGGGGGGGGGGGGGTAGAGCGACAAGTTGGGACCGCCCATGACGATTCGGATAGTCACCGATAGCGTGTCGGACTTGCCCCCCTCAGCGGCGAGGGCCAGCGACATTACTGTCGTGCCCCTATACGTTGCCATCGGCAGCGAAACCTACAGGGACGGCGTGGACATTACCGCCGACCGCTTCTACTCCCTCTTGGAGGAGCTCCCCAGCCTGCCCACCACGTCCCAACCCTCCGTCGCCGATTTTCAGGAAGTCTACCGGCGGCTGCTGGACCAGGGCCATCGGATAGTGTCCATTCACGTCAGCGCCAAGCTGAGCGGCACGCTCAACTCCGCAGCCCAGGCCAGAGAGTCGCTGGGCGCCGCGTCGGAGATCGAAATCGTGGACTCCCAGCTTGCCGGGGGCGCCCAGGCCTTGCTCGCAATCAGCGCCGCGCGGTGGGCCAGGGAGATGTCCGACCACCGCGAAGTGGCTCGCCGGGTAGAACGGTCGGTTGGGCAAAACCACGGCTTTGTCGTGGTCGACACCCTGAAGTATCTGGCAAAGGGCGGACGCATAGGCAAGGCCCAGGCCTTCCTGGGCGGGGCGCTCCAGTTCAAGCCCATCCTGAGCATCCGCGACGGCGAGGCCCATCCCGTGGACCGTCCCCGCACCCGCCGGCGGGCGATGGCCCGGATCGTCGAGATAGTTCGCGAGCTGGCCCCTATCCGCCGAATGCACGTGAGCTACACGACTGGCAGGGAACACGCCCTGGCTATCCGCCACGAGGTGGCCGACCTGGTGGAGCCGGAACGCCTCATCGAGTCCCGGTTTGGTCCGGTACTGGGCACCCACCTTGGCCCCAACACCATCGGCGTGGCGGTAACCCAAGGGAGCGCCGAGAACGAGTAGACCCTCACTTCCGGCTCAGCCGAACAACCAACGGCGCCCTGACCAGAACCACAGAACTATGACTTGGCTTGTCATTGCCGAGTCGCAACCCTGAAAATTGTGCTCATCTTTGATGCTGGCCAACGCCCTTCCTACTTGTCGATGGTGACGTAATTTGAACGCGCGCCGACGCCGGCGGAGTTCCGGGCCTTGACGCGGTAGACGTACCGGGTCTTGGCCGACGTGTAGGTGTCGGTGTACGACGTGGCCGTGGAACCTGTGTCGTTCACATAGACCAGCAATGAGTTCTCGCCCTGCTGTGGCCGGCGTCGCAGGATCTGGTATCCAGTCACCGTATTGTCGTTGGGCGCGGTCCAGTTGATGGTGATGGACCCGTCGGAGTTGACGGCGCCGGTGAGAGCCGTGGGGGCAGGCGGCGGCGGGGTCCGCTCCCGTTGCTGGTCCTTAACGGGGCCTGGCACTGTGATGCTAGTCCGGTTGGACAGCATCTTGCCGCCCTGCGTGCAGACGGCGCCATCGCCGGCGCAGTCTGTGGTGGCCGGCAGGGCCACGGTTACGTCCCCGTTCCCGCCGGGCGCGAGTGTAATCTCCCACCTGATGTTGCTGCCGCTGGTCGTGCGCCGCGCGCGGGTGACGTTGCCGTTGGTCACGTCGAGTACGTGGTCGCGCACTGTCCGCCACCCCAGGATGGGGGGCTCGCTGAAGTGGATCTGGAAAGTGAAGGCGGTGGCGCCGTCGTGGGATTCGGGAACGGTATCCTCGTCGAAGCCGCCGTAGAGCGGTTGCGGGGATTGCACGTACGCGGCGGCGCTGGTTACGGTCTCATCACTGCCCCCGTCATCGGTGAAGCTCACCCGCACCTTGATCTCGTTGCCCACGTCGTCCTCGACGACGGTGTATGTGGAGCCGGTGGCGCCCGTTATACCGGTGTCAGTGCTGCCGTCGTTTCGCACCCACTGGTAGGTGAACGTGGCGCCTTCCATGCCATCGGCATCGGACATGCCCGAGGTGTCCGCGGTCAGGACCTCGCCCGGCTGCGGCGTGCCGGTGATGGCCGGTGCGCCTGTGGCCGGTGTGTTCTCTGCTTCCGTTTGCTGGCCGACCTGGGAGCAGTCTGCGTGGTTCTCTTCCAGCACGAGTACCCTGATTACTTTGTCGTAGGTCTGCGTAACGTCGACCCCGCTTATCCTGTTGTACACCATCGCCCAGTTGGTGTAGTCGTCGTCATCGACGTCGGTGAGGATGGTAATCGTTTGATCGGTGTCCCAGTTATCTTGAGTGAAGCTCAGGTATTCTGGACTGGGGTATACGATGTCCCAGGGAGTAAAGAGGGTACCTATCCCGACATTTCCTGTCGGCTGGGAGGGTAGGGAAACACCATAGGTGCCGTCTTGGCCCTCGCAGAGGGTGAGTGTTGATTTGTCGAGCACCGGCTGGTCAATGAAGGTTGAGGCACTGTCGTCCACTGATGCGTTTGTTACCGATTGAAAATCGAACAACTCCACGGCGTTGTACGCCGAATCGGTCAGGACACCGCCGGGTTCCTGAGCGAATATGTTGTTGTAGGCAACCTTGACTACCTGTCCTGTTCTGGCCTGCGGGTTTTCCAGCCTGAGAGTGAGGACAGGACCGGAGTAGGAGGATGAGATCAGCACATTGTCTCTCCCGTCCACCGTGACGGTCATCAGGTCCTTGAGGATCATTCCCTGGGTGACGCCGTATTTTTCCGCCAGGGTGGACACCAGGGGGCTTACGGCAATATCCTCGCTGAAGGTCACCATGACCTCTATGCCGTCCCGGCTCGTCGTGGCGCTTACGAAGGTCGGCGCTGTAGTGTCGGCTTGGGCGACTGAGAGAGGACCGTTGTGTGCGAACAGTCCGAATATGCTTATAGCCGCGACGATAGCGAATGCCGTTACCAGTCTCAATCGAGGGATTGTCATTCTCATAGTCATGTCTTACCTCCCTGGTACGGTGCGTCGTGGAGTAGTCAGCTATGAGGGTCGCCTGTTAGGGTGGCGGACGCCGCCGGGACGCTCGTTGAGGCCATCGCTATTCGCTGCCTTTCGGGAGACAGCCCGAAACTACCCCTTCTATGTAAGAGGCGCAAATCGCCTATGACATCAGCGCAACACTACTCGACAATTCAGCCTTCTGTCAATATGATTGGCGGCGAGGCCTTGGGGAAAGCGACTGGCCGCGCCTGCTCTTGCAAGGGCAGGTGGAGGGCCGGCGGCTCACCGGCCTCAACCGGGGAACGACTCCTGGGATGCCGTAGGCCGGGATTGAAAGAGCCTCCAACCCGGCGGGCCGGAGGCTCGTGCAGGCTTTCCCAGGGTTGCCTGACCGACTCCTTATATAAGGACCTCCCAGCAAAAAGTTCGCAGTAGAGCCCGTCTCAGAAGTCTGACGTCCTCAAGGTCGTCGATTTCAGGGTGTCGGCTTCCGCTGACATGATGATATTCTCTGACGTATTCTAAAGCTAGTCATGCCGTAAGACACCAGAATCGGCCTGCACCGCGTAGCGTGAAACCGGGCAATAGGCTTTGTGAGACAGGCTCAGTACGGTACGCTCCGGCCCACCAAATCCTGCTCGCCGGGAACGCGGTCGGCGTGGCGCCCATGCGGGTTGCGCTCACCGGTGTTCTACCGTGGCGCTACCGCTGACGTGGCAACGCTGGTAAGCGTCTCCTCGTTGCCCGCGGCGTCGGTGAAGATCACCCGGACCTTGATGGTCTTGCCCTCATCGTCAGCATTCAGGCCATAAGTGGAGTTCGTTGCGTCCCGGATCTCCGCGTCATCAGCGAGCCACTGGTAGGTGAAGGTCGCTCCACTCAGACCATCAGCATCGTCGATGGCGGACAGGCTCGCCCTCAGAGTAGCTCCCACCCGGATTTGGCCCCTGATGGTGGGCAGGCCCGTGGCCGGATTGTTGGAAGTGGGCACAACCTGGGCGGTTGGGGCGCTGGTAAGCGTCTCCTCGTTGCCTGCATCGTCGGTGAAGCTCACCCTGACCTTGATGGTCTTGCCCTCATCGTTAGTGTCCAGGACATAGGTCGAGTCCGTTGCGTCCCGGTTCTCCGCGTCATCTGCGAGCCACTGATAGGTGAAGGCGGCGTTGTTCAGCCCGTCCTCGTCGGCAATCTCCGACGTGTCCGTCGTCAGGGTCTCGCCCACCTGCACAGTGCCGCTGATGGTCGGATCGCCCGTGGCGGGTCTGTTCTCGACGGGCGTCGATTCTTCAGTTCGAATCTCAACCGGTTCGGACGCCTCCTGCGGGAACCCGAAGGGGTCTACCCCCTTCACCCGGTACACGTACAGCACACCAGGCTCCACGTCCGTGTCGGTGTAGGTGGCCGTTCCCGTATCGGTGTATCTGACGTGCACCAGGGGCGCGGTCTCGCCAAGCTCGGGACGGTTGCGCAGTATCTGGAAGGTTGACGAGTAGGGCCAGCCCGCTGGCAGCTTCCAGGTCAGGACCACCGCGCCGTCCGATTCCGATGCGGTCAGTCCATAGGGCCGCTCCGAGCCGAACAGCGCGCTGGTCAGCGATTCCTTGTAGCCGGCATCGTCAGTGAACGACACCCTCACCTTGAAGGCCTTGCCCTCGTCGGCGGAAACCAGGGTGTAGGTGGAGTCCGTGGCGCCCTGGATATCCGTGTAGGCGTTTCCGTCGAACGATACCCAGTGGTAGCTGAACGTCGCACCAGTCAACCCATCGGCGTCAGAAATGCCGGACGTGTCCGCCGTAAGAGTCTCTCCCACCTCGACTGTGCCGCTGATAATGGGCGATCCCGTGGGGGAACTGTTGGACATCATCGGCACCTTCAATTCCATGCGGTTGAACAGCCGTCTGCTGTCTGCCGCACAGACTGCACCGACCAAATGGCAGTCGAGGTCGGCCTCGATTTTGATCGTAACAGTATCTCTTGAGTCGGGTGTGACCGAGATCGCCCATATTCGGCTTTCACTACCAACGGCCTTCACGCTGGACACCGTGCCACCTGCGATCGTCAAGACGTGGTCCTGTATGGCCTCCACGGTTGTGGCGACTCCCTCGCTGAAGTAGATGCGGAACGAGAAGTCCTCACTCCCATCATGCACTGAGGGAATGTACCTGAAATTGCCGGTAACCGGGGCGCGGGGACGCTCTCCAAGTGGGACACCCATATGAATGGCCAGCCTAACTTGGACAGGTTCATCCGCGAACCAGTCCGGGGTCGCCGAGTCCCACCAGTATCCCTCCACTCCTTCTACGGAGGGAGGAATCTTGCTCTCACTGCCAAGATAGGAGGAATCGCCCACGTGCAGGGTGAAGTCCGTCGGCAGTTGCTTATCTATACCCAGCACAAGGCTCTCGCCCGCGTGAACCAGATATTTGACTGTGTAGTGCGTCCCGTCAATCTCCCATCCGTCAGGGGACAGCGTTCCTCGGTTTCCGAAGATTGAATACCCTGACATTGGCGGGAAGGTGTCATTTTCCTGGGCCGCGGTCAGTTCACTTAGCGCTTCGCCTACCGTGTCTGTTGCCTTGCTGGTCCGCGTCTCGGCGTTGCCCCTGTCGTCGGTGAAGCTCACCCGCACCTTTATGGTTTTTCCAACGTCGTTCGACGTCAGTATGTAGGTGGCTTCAGTGGCGCCCACTATGTCCGTGTCCGCGCTCCCGTCGTTACGAATCCATTGGTATCTGAAGGTGGGGCTGGTCAGCCCATCTTCGTCGTAGATGCTGGAGGTGTCGGCGGTCATGGTCTGCCCAACCTGTGGCGTGCCGGTAATCGCAAACGTGGACTCGACCCTCACCGTGTATACCGCAGTCACGCTTTCATCCGGAGCGGTAACATAGATCGTGATCGTAGTGATGCCCTCGGCCAACCGCACCCCGTGCCGGCCATGCTCACTTGCCCCGTAGGCGTCCTGGATCCTCACGTTGGCATCTGTCGCTGTGGGGACGGCCTTAACTTGGACAATCTCAACGTCGGGGTTCACGGTCGCCGAATAGGTTCGCACGTCGGGGTCGAATTTCCCGATGTCGACGCCAGCCAGATCAAGCGACTTGAGCATAGCACTTCCCGACAAAGTACCGTCCTCAGCGGCGCGGATCTGCTCGAAGGCGGCTTCCATCTGCGCCATCACCTCCGGGTAGTCCGCGGCGACATTATTTTGTTCCCGATGGTCCTGCTCGAGGTCGAAGAGCCGCCATGGCTTGCCGAAGGGCACGCCCGTATTACTTCCATGCCATTTACCGTTGCCGTTGCCGAACACCAGCTTCCACTGGCCGTCCCGGAGCGCAAACATACCGTTCCCCGAATGGTGGACAACGGGCACTCCCCGTGCCTCAACTTCGCTATGCAGCAGAGGCAGCAACGAGATACTGTCCGTGGCTACGCCCGGTTCCGGGTCTTCGCCCAGGATGTCGGCCAGGGTCGCATACATGTCCGTTAGCGAAACGGTGGCGGTGATGGTCGAACCCTGCTCAATGCCACGTGGCCATTGCATCAGCAGCGGCACGCGATGGCCGCCCTCGTGAATATGCCCCTTGCCTCCAGCCCAGTGGCCGTTTGACAGGTGTACCTCATCGATATGGTTGGGAATGGGGATGCCTCCTTTGTAAGAGCCGTTGTCAGAACTGAATATCACCAGCGTGTCGTCACGAATGCCAGTCCGAGTGAGCGCATCCAGCACCTGTCCGATCGTCCAGTCCATCTGGGCCACGACGTCGGCGTAGCGACCCAGGCCGGTCTTGCCGTAAAACTGTCGGTTTGGAGCCAGTGGCACGTGGGGAGTATGCAAGGGCAGGTAGAGGAAGAACGGCGTATTGGTCTGCCCCTCCCGCTCGATGAATGAGACGGCCTCGTCGGTCAGGCGGTCAAGGACTTCATAAACTCCATAGAACGCAGAATCGGGCTGGTTCTCTCTGTCCGGGTTGGCCAGGAAGCGCCTGTCGCGGATGTAGATATGGGGTTGCCAGTTGAGGTTGGCGCTGGTGCCGAAGAACTCGTCGAACCCGTGGTCTATGGGACTGTCCACTATGTCGGCGTCAAAGTCGACGCCCTTGTTGACCTCCGTGACTTTATCGATGTCCGACAGGCGGGCGAAGTCCATGCCAAGGTGCCATTTGCCTATCGCCGCGGTCCGGTACCCTTGGCCCTGGAGCAGCGTGCCCAGCGTGGGTCGGTCGGGTCCGATCATAGGTCGGCTGGAGCCGCCAAGAACACCCGCGGACAGCCACGTTCGCCACGAGTAGCGCCCGGTGAGCAGCCCATAGCGCGTCGGAGAACACATGGACGAGGGCGAGTGAGCGTCGGTGAATTTCACGCCCGCAGTGGCTATGCCGTCGATGTGGGGGGTGATCATGGCCGAGTCGGGGTTATTCGATTGGATGTCGCCCCAGCCCAAGTCGTCGGCGAGGATGAGCACGACGTTGGGACGTGAGACTTGTTCAATATCAGGCGGGGTGTTGAGAGTCTCCGCGTCGGCGGAGTCGGACATTTCGCTGAGGCCCTGGGGGTTCCTGACCTTCACCCGGTAGACGTACCTGGTGTGGGCCGTTACGGACGTGTCGGTGTAGGACGTCGCCGACGATCCGGTGTCGTCCACGATGGCGACGAACTCAGAGTCTCCCTGGCCGTCCCCGTACTCCGCCCCGTCCCGTGAGCGCCTGAGCACCTGGTAGCCGGTGATGGAGCTGTCCCCAGGGTCGTCCCAGCTGAGGGTGACGCTGTCGTGGGCGACCGACGAGGCGGTCAGCCCGGTGGGCTCCGCGG
Organism: Dehalococcoidia bacterium; assembly: GCA_965237465.1. Classification (GTDB taxonomy): domain Bacteria; phylum Chloroflexota; class Dehalococcoidia; order UBA6926; family UBA6926; genus VXMO01. Next base: position 630,710 of record OZ250138.1, on the reverse strand, counting down.
GAGTTGACGGCGACGGAGGCGCGGTGGACGTTTCGATATTGAGATAGCTGGAACGGGGGCTGAGCCCCACAGAGTTGATGGCCTTCACCCGGTAGACGTACCTGGTTCGGGCTATGACGGACGTGTCGGTGTACGTAGTGGCCTGGGAGCCGGTGTCATCCACGATCACGACGAACCCGGTTGCGCCCTCTCCGTCCCCGTACTCCGACCCGTCGCGGGAGCGCCTGAGCACCTGGTAGCCGGTGATGGAACTGTCGCTGGGGTCGTCCCAGCTGAGGGTGACGCTGTCGTGAACGACCGACGAGGCGGTCAGCCCGGTGGGCGCGGCGGGAGCTGACGGCGGCGGAGGCGCGGCGGACGTTTCGATATTGAGATAGCTGGAACGGGGGCTGAGCCCCACGGAGTTGATGGCCTTCACCCGGTAGACGTAGCGCGTCCCGGCGTTCACGCTGTTGTCGGTGTAGGTCGTCTCGGCGCTGCCGGTGTCCGGCTCGACGGTGCTGAAAGTACCCGGAGCCTGATTGATCGGATCTCGTCTGAGGATGCGGTACCCGGTTATGGAGCTGTCGCCGGGGTCGTCCCAGCTGAGCGTGACGCTGTCGTGGGCGACAGTCGGTGCGGTCAGACCGGTGGGCGCGGCCGTCCCGGCCGCCTGCGCGTGCGTTTCGTTACCAGGCACGAACAGCATAGAGACGGCCGCCAGCAGCAAGGCCAATACCAGCGGGAGCCGACTGAGCGCGACAGAAGAACCACTCAGGTTGAATCTCATGTCCTCACACCTTTACTTCTCTCGGTACGCGGAAGTTGCTCTTGCCTTCCTGCTTCCCGTGAACGCGGTCGGCGCGGCGCCCATGCGAGTTGCGTTCATCGGTATTCTACCGTGGTACTACCACTGACGTGGCCGTACTGGTTAGTGTCTCCTCGTTGCCCGCGCCGTCGGTGAAGATCACCCGGACTCTGATGGTCTTGCCGGCATCGTCGGCGTCCAGGCCATAGGTGGAGTCCGTTGCGTCCCGGATCTCCGCGTCATCGGCGAGCCACTGGTAGGTGAAGGTCGCGCCACTCAGACCATCAGCATCGTCGAGGGCGGACAGGCTTGCCCTCAGAGTAGCTCCCACCCGGGCTTGACCCCTGATGGCGGGCAGGCCCGTGGCCGGGTGGTTGGAACTGGCCGCAACCTGGGCGGTTGGGGCGCTGGTGAGCGTCTCGTCGTTGCCTGCATCGTCGGTGAAGCTCACCCTGACCCTGATGGTCTTGCCCTCATCGTCGGCGTCCAGGACATAGGTCGAGTTCGTGGCGTCCTGGGTGTCCGCGTCATCAGCCAGCCACTGGTAGGCGAAGGTCGCGCCGCTCAGACCGTCTGCATCGTCAAGGGAGGACAGGCTCACCCTCAGAGTCGCTCCCACCCGTACTTGGCCCCTGATGGCGGGTGGGCCTGTGGCCGGGTGGTTGGAACTGCGCGCAACCTGGGCGGTTGGGGCGCTGGTAAGCGTCTCTTCGTTGCCCGCGTCGTCGGTGAAGCTCACCCTGACCTTGATGGCCTTACCCTCGTCGTCAGCGTCCAGAACATAGGTGGAGTCCGTTGCGTCCTGGATCTCCGCGTCATCAGCGAGCCATTGGTATGAGAAGACGGCGTTGTCCAGACCCTCAGCGTCGGCGATGCCGGACGTGTCCGCCGATAGTGTCTCGCCCACCTGCACAGTGCCGCTGATGGTCGGATCGCCCGTGGCGGGTCTGTTCTCGACCGGCGTCGATTCCGTAGTCCGGATCTCAACCGGTTCGGACGCCTCGTGGGTGTAGCCGAAGGGGTCTACCCCCTTCACCCGGTACACGTACAGCACACCAGGCTCCACGTCTGTGTCGGTGTAGGTGTTCGCGCCTGACTCGGTGTATCTGACGTGCACCAGGGGCTCGGCCTCGCCAAGCTCAGGGCGGTTGCGCAGTATCTGGAAGGTTGACCCGTGGGTCCAGTCCGCTGGCAGACTCCAGGTCAGGACGACCACGCCGTCCGATTCCGATGCGTTCAGTCCGTAAGGCCGCTCCGAGCCGAACAGCGCGCTGGTCAGCGATTCCTTGTAGCCGGCATCGTCGGTGAAGCTCACCCTCACCTTGAAGGCCTTGCCCTCGTCGGCGGGTACCAGCGTATAGGTGGAGTCCGTGGCGTCCTGGATATCCGTGTAGCCATTCCCGTTGTACGACACCCACTGGTAGCTGAACGTCGCACCGGTCAACCCATCGGCGTCAGAAATCCCCGATGTGTCTGCGGTGACGGTCTGCCCAACCTCCAAAATGCCGCGGATTGTTGGCGCTCCCTGCGCCGGCAAGTTGGCGGGCGAACCCGGCACGGTAATCTCCAGCCGGGAGGACAGAGGCCTTCCGTCCCCGGTGCAGACCGCCCCCTCGACGGCACAGTCCGCGGTAGGGGGGAGCACCAGGACCACGGCGGCACTGGTGTATGGCTGGACCGTAATCTCCCGCAGGTCGTCCCGTCCGTTCACCCGTCGGGTCGCCTCAACAGCTCCATTGGATACCTGAAAAGAGTGTTCCTGGAGCGTTCTGTGACTTACAGGCACCGGCTCGCTGAACAGGATCCGGACGTCGAACGTTCCGGACCCGTTATGGTTTTCGGGCACACGGTGTACCTCAGCGGTCAGCAGGACCGGCACCTCAGGCGTGGCCGAGCTGGTCCGGGTCTCGGTGTTGCCTTCGTCGTCGGTAAAGCTCACCCGCACCCGGATGGTCTTACCCTGGTCCTCGGCCGTCAGGACGTATATCGTACCAGTGGCTCCAGCGATGTCGCTGTCCTTGCTCCCGTCGGTTTGGACCCACTGGTAGCTGTAGTCCGGGTTGTCCAGCCCGTCGGGGTCGGTGATGCCCGACGTGTCCACGGTCAGCGTCTCCCCAACCTGTACTGTGCCGGTGATCGTCGGTGCGCCGACGCGGGTGACCGTCACAGTGTAGGTCGAGGTCGTATCCTTGTCCGCAGCTGTGACCCTCACCCTGATGGTGGTGTTGGGATCGGCCAGCTCTACCTCCACTCGCCCGCGCGCGGGCTTGCCATACAAGAGACGCCCCTCGGGAGTCGAGATGCCCGCGCGGGCATCCGTTTCTGTTGGGATCGCAATCACCTCTATGGTCGCGGTCTCGCGTCTAACGGTCGCTTTATAGGACCGCACCTCGGGGTCGAACGCCCCGATGTCGATGCCGGCCAGCAGCAACAGACGCAGCGTGGCATCGCCCGACAACGTTCCGTCCTCCGCTGAGCGGATGCCAGCCAGCGTAGCCTTGAGCCGCTCCACCACCGCCGAGTTTGCCCCGGCGACATTTTCATCTTCCCGAGGGTCCTGCTCCATGTCAAAAAGCATCAAAGAGTCGATAAGGAGTAACTTCCACCGGCCATCCCGGATCGCGAAGTTCTCACCGGTGGAATAGTGGACAACGGGTAAACCGCGGGTCTCGGCGTTGCCAAGCACAATGGGCAGCAGGGACACGCTGTCGAGAGCGACGCCGGGGGCCGGATCTTCCCCTAGGATGTCGGCTAGGGTCGCGTACATATCGGCCAGCGAGATGGTGGCGTCGAAGACCGAGCCAGCCTCGATGACCGCGGGCCACTGCAGCAGAAAGGGTATGCGGTGGCCGCCCTCGCGAAGTGAGCCCTTGCCTGCACTCCACCTGCCGTTGGGTTCGTGTACCCCACCATGGTTGGGAATGGGAATGCCGTCCTTGAAGGAGCCGTTGTCCGAGGTGAAGATGACAATCGTGTTGTCGTGTTCGCCCACTCGTCTGAGCGTGTCCAGCACCTGGCCGACCGTCCAGTCCACCTGCGCCACGAAGTCGGCATAGGCGCCGAGACCCGTCAGTCCGTCGAAGTGACCGTTCGGGGCCAACGGCACGTGGGGGGCGTTCAGCGGAAGGTAGAGGAAGAACGGCTCGTCGTTCGCCCCAGCCCGTTCGATGAAGGAGACCGCCTCCTCAGTCAGGCGGTCGAGGACCTCATTAGCCTCTATGTTACCGGTCGCGGGCAGCCTTGTTTCGGTCGGAATGGCGGTAAAGCTGTTGTTGCGGATGTAGACAGGGACACGCCAGGTGAGGTTGGCGCTCGTCCCGAAGAACTCGTCGAACCCGTGGTCGATGGGACTGTCCACTATCTCGGCGCCGAAGTCGATGCCGCGGTTGACCTCCGTGACCTCATCGATGTCCGACAGGCGGGCGAAGTCCATGCCGAGGTGCCATTTACCGACCGCCGCGGTCCGGTACCCGTGGTCCTGGAGCAGCGTGCCCAGCGTAGGGCGGTCCGGGCCGATCAATGGCCGGTCGTAGCCGTTGAGAACGCCTGGGCCCATCCACGACCGCCACGGGTAGCGCCCGGTGAGCAGCCCATAGCGCGTGCCAGTGCAATTGGAAGCAGGCGAATGAGCGTCGGTAAAGTTCGCGCCCGCTGCGGCGATGCCGTCGATGCGGGGTGTGGTCATCGCCGAGTCCGGGTTATTCGATTGGATGTCGCCCCAGCCCATGTCATCGGCAAGGATGAGCACGACGTTGGGACGAGAGCCTCGCACCAGCGACTTAGGCGTGTCAGACGGCGCTTCGGGGGTCTCCCCGTTGGCGGGACTGGACACACCGCTGAGGCCCTGGGAGTTCCTGGCCTTCACCCCGTAGACGTACCGCGTTCTGGGCGTCACCGACGTGTCGGTGTAGGTTGTGTTCGGGGAGCCGGTATCGTCCACAATCACGACGAACTCAGCGTCCCCCAGGCCGTCCCCGTACTCCGTCCCGTCCCGTGAGCGCCTGAGCACCTGGTAGCTCTCTATCGTGCTGTCCCCGGGGTCGTCCCAACTGAGCGTGACACTGTCATGGGTCAGAGATGAGATCGCCAGTCCGGTAGGGCTGGTGGGCGGCGGCGGAGCGTCCGGGGTCTCAGCGTTGGTGTAGCTGGACCTCTCACTCAGGCCCTGGGCGTTCCTGGCCTTCACCCGGTAGACGTACCGCGTCCTGGCCGCAACGGACGTGTCGGCATACGTGGTGGCCGAGGAACCGGTGTCGTCCACTATCACCACGAGCTCAGCGTCCCCTAGGCCGTCCCCGTACTCCGTCCCGTCCCGTGAGCGCCTGAGCACCTGGTAGCTCTCTATCGTGCCGTCCCCAGGGTCATCCCAGGTCAACGTCACGCTATCGTGGGAGGTTGTAGAGACTGCAAGGCCTGTAGGCATAGAGGGCAAGGTCCGGGAAGGAGCCTCAGTGGTCTCAACGTTGAGGTAGCCTGACTGACCGCTCGTTCCCCCGGAGTTGATGGCCTTCACCCGGTACACGTACCTGGTTCGGACCGTCACCGACGTGTCGGTGTAGGTGGTCGCAGACGACGCGGTGTCGCCCACGATCACCACGAACCCGGAGGCGCCCCGACCGTCCCCGTACTCCGACCCGTCGCGGGAGCGCCTGAGCACTTGGTATCCCGTGATGGAGCCGTCGCCGGGGTCGTCCCAGCTGAGCGTCACGCTGTCGTGGGACGTTGAGGAGGCGGTCAGACCGGTGGGCGCCGCGGGAGGTGACGGCGGCGGCGCGGCGGGCGTCTCCACATTTACGTAGTTGGACTGACCGCTCGTTCCCGCAGAGTTGATGGCCTTCACCCGGTACACGTAGCGCGTCCCGGCGTTCACGCTGTTGTCGGTGTAGGTCGTCTCGGCGCTACCGGTGTCCGGCTCGACGGTGCTGAAAGTACCCGGAGCCTGATTGATCGGATCTCGTCTGAGGATGCGGTACCCGGTTATGGAGCTGTCGCCGGGGTCGTCCCAGCTGAGGGTGACGCTGTCGTGGGCGACAGTCGGTGCGGTCAGACCGGTGGGCGCGGCCGGGACGGCCGCCTGGGCTTGGGCAGGACTACCGGAAGCGAGCAGGGCTGCCAACAGCGCTGCCACCGTCAACACTAACCCGAACCGCGCCATCTGTCGAGAATCAACGCGGGCTCTCGCGGCATCAAACAAACGCTTGGAGAGGCGGGTGTGTCGGGACGCCCCGAAGCGGGGTGGGGTGGCTATCCGAGTTGGAAAATCGGGGGGGGGGGGGGGGGAGAATAGTTGTGCTAGAAGGGCGGCGGAAGGCGGCCTCGACAGCGGCAATCACGGGGTGGGAAGCCACCGCGCCTGGTCGGGCTGTATCGGGTCTGGTTTGTCGCCTGTCGACTGCCAACCGAATGCCTCCGTTCCGGCGGGGCCGGTTGGCTATTCATTATACAGGGTTGGTGCAAGATGGCCGTGAGAATATCGCCGACCCTGCATGAATATGGCGTAATAGTCGCGGCCGGCTACTGGGGTTGACCCGGCAGGCGTCGAGTCCAGGCTTCGATTCGAGCCGGTCTTCGACAGGGATCCAAGGGACTACGCAGCCCCAATCGAGGAGGAGAAACTGAAGCGACCGGACCACCTCGTGCGGGACGACGTGGCGCTGCTTAACCGGCTGTCCCAGCTGAGCGTGACGCTGTCGTGGGCGACCGCCGGTGCGGTCAGACCGATCCAATGGCAACAGCTCGTCAAGAGACGGCGGCAACAGCCACACTTGCTCTCCACCGGGCTTGTCTTCACCGAGACGCAGCCCTGGTAATCTGGCCTTGGAGCTACGCGCACGTGCGTTGGCAAGGGGTAGCGTGGCGTTGCCGCCCTACCCAGGGTGGGGTGGCGTAATCGAGGGCGTCGCGCCAGAGGGGTCTCTCCCACGGATTGGACAAGCCTCCAACTCTGGCAGGTCCGAGGCTCTTGGGGGTCTAGCCGGTGTCGCCTGACCGGCTCCCACCTTTATATCGCGACCTCCCAGCGAAAAGTTCGCAGTTCAGTACGCTCCGGCCCACCAAACTGGACAAAATCAAGAACCTTTATGGTAAGATTCGTGCTAGACCTATAGAACCGGGCACGTTCACTTATCACGTCGGGCGAAAGTCCACGGAATGCGATCCGGGTAGACTATAGGCTCACTGGTGCCCGTGCCTTCGTCACGCAATTGGGAGGCCGGAACCCCTGACCGCGGGCGACATACGTCTTGCTGGTGCCGCCGTTCCCTATGGCCCTGACATCCCTACGCCGATGACGTACTCGCACCATGCCAGTTGCTAGCGGGACATTCAGACGAACACATGGCTGTTGGAGCCAATCAACGCATGGGCCTCGCTACCCACCTATTCGGTTACATCACTGTTTAGCTGGGCCCAGGTCTCGGCGAACGAGGCCACGCGACCACGCTGAACAACCTTCTCGTAACTGGACAGGACCTCCCTCGTGAGTGCGCGAATTTCTGTGGGGCTCTTGAGCACGCGTTTGTAGTCGAAGTATTCCCCTTCTGACCTCGCCTTTATCTCGTAATTCAAATCAATTATTAGGTCCTGTAGTGTTTTACGGAGAGCCTCCTTAAAACACTCTCGTCTCTCTTTCACAATGGGATCACCCAGCAATTCGCTTGGATTGGCTATTACTTGTCTCCCGAACTGATCTGTACGTAGTGCTTCATACAGCAAGTGTAGAAGGAAGTACTTAGTCAAGGTATACTTTCTCATTAGTTCGTGTTCAAGCTTTGCAAGCTCTTCTTCTACAGTAGTAAAGGCATCAACCCCGCTGATGATTCTAGCGGCGTTTACTTCGGGTCGCGCAAATATCTGCGTATGAAGTTCGTCGAATAATCTATAGGTCTGATGGCAAGCCCACGGTTGGCCAAGATCGAACGCCAGCAACACACGAGCAGCCACTTCGTTGTCTATGATCTCATTGGCTGAGGGCTCTTCCCCCCTACTTACCCTGTAACCGATCTCCCCTTCATATTTTTGTTGAAACTCCGACCGAAGCCTGAGTTGGATTGGGTTGTTCGATTGAAAATCTCGTGGCTTTATGCCGTTCTGGTTATTGCTGTTGTGAGTAATTTTGTCGATCAGCGGTGAGCCGCGATCAAGCTCTATCAGTCGGCCCAAAACCCTGAGGTCATCTGTGACGTATTTGCGGTTCCTCCAGAGGACGGTTAGACTCTGGCATCCATTTACGACAACATAATTGCTAATTGTGACTTTGCCTTCGACCGATGTGTCAACTTTGTCCGCGATTACTGTAAGACCATTATGGTATAGCATAAAGTGTCGATGTTCGCTACTATCGCGTACACTTTTTTCTATATCACGATTTACATTAGTCCTTCCTAGGCTCTGGCGCACGTTGTAATCGAAGAGCTCGCCGGACTCAATGTCCTCGAGACTTACTAACTCAGTGCCAGATAGTGGAGCGATGACGACTTTTGCTCCCATGACCTTGAACTCGGACACGGGATAATCGAACGTGCTGAATGTGGCTGGTGCTCCACTGGGACTAATATGGCCTGGGGTAATGTAGGCGGCGTTGATCACTTCTCGATCGTAAACAACGAGCGTGGGGATTTCCAATAGATTCAAGTAACTCGAAGCACTGGCATCGGTTGGGATACTGGTAACTAGCACTCCCCTTGCGGCCCAGCCTTGGTCAATCAGGTTAGCCACATCACCATCTTCCAAACTGTTCTTGAGTTCTGCATTGGTAGTCGATTCTTGCAGTGTTTGGATGGATTCCTTTGATTCGAACTGGGCTAGTGTTCCCACTAGATCCTTCAGAGTGGTGTCGCCGATTGTCCTGGAGTCAACTTGAGATATCTTCGCTTGGAATACATCCACACGATTGTTTTGATGATCGACATAGATGCCGTCAACGCCTTTGTCATCGGGGCCATCACAAACGCAGTCTTCAGCCTGGGTCGGCTCGAGGCGATAGATGTTCTCAAGGAACCACGCTAGGAAGGCGCGTGACTCGGTTCGTGGTCCGCCGAGGTACGGCTCAACTAGTTCATGGAGTTTGTCATATGTGAGATCTAATGGCAAAGCACGCCTACCTCCTCATGGGGTTGTGCCCTTACTTCGATCAACTGCCTATGTAAACGACATCTCGCGGGACAGTCTACACCCTCACGCTCCGTAGCGCATGCGCCTGTACTCGTTCACTACGTATGTGACAATGGGTATTGAACATGCCCGGGTGGTATAGAAAAAGATAGAACCTCGGGCTCTGCCCGCCAAGGGACTGGTGCGAGCGTTTCGTGTTGTACGAGCGCTCCCACCACCGCAGTGCCGGCGTGAGCGTTGGTGTCGTCCAATCCTCGTCATAGATTCGTAGAACTCCTCTTGGTACGTGCGCTGCCCGCGCTCGACGTAGCCGTTGAGCTTGGGCGAGTGAGGCGGATCGCGTGTCGGGCAGGCTCGAGAACTTGCCTGGCGCCGCCTGCCATGACGGACTGGAGCGCCTACCGGAACAAGCGAATGCGCTCAATGGTTGAGCGCCTGTGGGCCGAGCTTGACGTCGCATTCGAGGACACGCACCGACGGCACGAGCAGAACCAAGCCTGGTCGTAGGACGGTAGGCCCGGTGGACGGTCTGCCAAATGTCCGCGACCCCAATGATGTTGCCTGCCGCGGCGGCCAATATACCCGTGTCGCGCAGGGGGGATTCGCTGGGCGAACTCCTCACCGCCGTAGGTCTCGACCTCGGTGTCCGCGTTGCGGTTGTGCACAAGGTAGACGTCCGGACAAGTGTCTCAGCCCACCTTGAGCCCACGCGTCAGAAGACTCTCGGCACGCCCCACCCCAAGCCCACCAGAATCACGTAACCTATGATTGGGGTCTTTGGGATGGCTCAGTGGTGCACGTGGGCCGTTCTACCCTATTGAAGGCCATCTTTCGAAACATTGCTGCGACCTGGAAGGGAGCCAGGTTCCCATTCCCGTCTCAGCGCTAGTCCGTCACTTGCCTTTCGGCCGCCGCAAGAGTACACAATGGACGACGGGGGAGTAAGCAGGTCAATGAGCCGCGCCGCAGCGGATGTCGGCAAGGGCCGTGATGCGCCGGGGACAAACAGTCCTACATGACTGAAGTTGCCATAGCGTGACCTACAGTTTCCAGACTCTTCGAGGCGACATCTTTGGCGGCCTCACGGGAGCGGTGGTGGTTCTGCCAGTATCGCTTGCCTTCGGCGTTGCGTCCGGACTTGGGGCTGTCGCCGGCATGTATGGGGCGATCGCCGTAGGCTTCTTCACGGCGACGTTTGGGGGGACGCGGTCTCAGGTTTCCGCCCCCACGGGTCCAATGGCCGTGATCATGGCAGTCATCGTCACGACCCACGCGGAAAGCCTCGCCGAGGCTTTTCTCATCGCCATCATGGCGGGCGCGTTCCAGGTTCTCCTGGGCGTGATGAGAATCGGGCGCTTCGTTAGCTTTACGCCATATTCAGTTATATCCGGGTTCATGTCCGGCATCGGCATAATCATCATTCTTTTGCAAACGCTGCCTTTCCTGGGCACGCCGGTCGCCGGCGGGGGGCCGATGGGGGCGGTCCGGGCCTGGTCGGAGTTGATAGCGAACATCAACTTCAGCGCCTTCGCGATAGCCGTCGTTACTCTTGCCGTCGGGATTATGTGGCCCACCCGGCTCAAGAAATTCCTGCCCGGTCCCGTTGTGGCGCTGTCTGCAGGGACGGCGCTGGGAGTCTTGTGGCTGACCAGTGCGCCCGTGATCGGGGAAGTGCCAACGGGCCTGCCGACACCGCGGATTCCGGATGTTTCCTTCACGGCAGTGTTGCACTCTGTGCAGCCTGCGTTGATCATCGCGCTGCTTGGCTCCATAGATAGCCTTCTCACATCACTGGTGGCAGATTCGATGACGCGCACCCGCCACAGTCCGAATCGGGAATTGGTGGGTCAGGGCATCGGCAACATGGCCGCGGGGATTTTCGGAGGGCTGCCCGGCGCAGGTAGCACGATGGGCACGGTAACGAACATCCGCGCCGGCGGACGCACGCGGCTCTCAGGAATGTTGCCGGCACTGATTCTGTTTGGGTTGGTCCTGGGTCCCGGGCGGTATGTTGAGGCGATTCCTCATGCAGCTCTAGCCGGGATTCTAATGAAGGTCGGCTGGGACATCATAGATTGGCGCCTGGTCATGCGGGTCCACCGCATTCAGCGCGAACACGTTTTGGTAATGCTGATCACTTTCGGACTCACTGTGTTCCTTGACCTCGTCACCGCTATAGGGATCGGTCTGATCGCCGCGGGGATAGCCCACGCTCGACAGTTCGAGCACCTGGAACTGGACAGCGTGGCCTCCGTGCCGCTGCTGGATCGGAGTTTTCTTGTCGGTCAGCAGGACGCGTATACGGTGGATCAATTCTCCGCGCGGGTTGGCTTGGTGGCCCTCCGGGGGAGTTTTACAGTCGCGTCATCCACCAAACTGATAAGCACAATCAGCGTGGATATTCGGGACCATGACGTCGTAATCCTCGACTTTCCGACACCGTTTACATGGATGATAGCGCCGCCCTGGTTGTGGAACAAATGGTCGACTCTGCGATTGCGCAGGATACCGATTGCATCGTGATGGGCCTCAGGGGTGTGCCTGAATCCACGCTTAATGCTCTCAACGTTTTGCAGAACGTCCCTGAGGACCACTTCGTCGCGAACCTGGAGGATGCATGGGAGACTGCCAAGCGGATACTTGAGAGTCGGCAGAGCCCCGAACCTAAAGACGTTGCCTCTGAATAGTATGCAACGCTGATATCGGCTAGTCAGCCAGCGCAACTTGAGCGCTACTCAGCCTGCCTCGACTAGCCTCATGTGAGGGCCAGCCGACCGCCGTTACGTTCGGCGCCGTCGTTGACCGTGACCCGTAAGTCCTTTTTCCTGCCGACCACCGTTGACTCTCACCCAATAGCCGGCGACGCTGCTAAACCATGAATGCGGGGCGACTGTTGGGACAGGGAAGAGCTAGCAACAGAAGAGATGCAGAGCCCGTGAGTTGGCGACGCCTCGCCTCCCTCAGCTGGAGTGGCTCCATTGGCCAATGTTCCAGAGCTCTGTGTCCCAGGCGTTGACCTGGACGCCCTGCAGAGTGTTCAAATACGCCGAAACGACGCTTCGGTTCACGAGAGGGATCTCGAAGTAACTCTTCGCCAGGATGTCATTCAGTTGCTTGATGAGCGCGACGCGCTCCGGTCCATGTGCTGTCTGGGAGAGCTGCTCAAACACCCCGTCATACTCCGCGCTGCACGCTCGGGGAACGTTGCCGTCCGCCCAATTGTTGTCTCTAGTGGGGATGTTGCTGCACCGCAGGCCGGACAGGTGCTGCTGCGGATCAATGTCCGGGCCCGTTGCGTACATCTGAACATCCGCGAAGAACCTTCGATACGTGGAGCCCGCGTCTGTTGCCGGATCGCCGCCAAAAAAGACGCCTGCGTCATGGTCGATCAACGTCGTTTCAATGCCTATCTGGCGCCACCAACCCCGGACCAGGTCTTGCGTGTCCTGTCGGACAGCGGTAGTTGTCGTCTGGAAGGTGACTCTGAGGGGCGCGCCGTCGTATTCGCGGATGCCGTCGCCATCTGTGTCGAGGACGCCGTTCTCGTCAAGGAGTTGGTTGGCCCCTGTGATGTCCTGCGTGAGACACGCGTTGTTGGCAGTTGAAACGTAGCGCCCGGGGCCATCAATCAGATTGCATGTGGGTCTGCCAGTGGCACCATAGAGTCTCTCCGCCAGGAGGCCGCGGTCTATCGCCATCGACATGGCCTGCCGAATTGGAGTGAATGTCAGGAATGGATGAGGGTTGTTGCCGTTCAGGTATTCTGACCGGTCTTCGCCCAGCGTGGGATCGGGATTCGTCTGATTGACGACAATGCGCTCCACAAGGCTGCCAAAGGCGAATGTCAGCGTGCCCGTGTTTGCCCCTTCCAGCTCGGCAAGCGTTTCAGGCGCCACCTGCAGGTTCGAGGCGTAGTCGGCGGAGCCGGTTTCAAGTACAGCGCGCGCTGCGGAAACTGCATCCCCTCCGCCAATTAGAACGACACGGTCAAAGTAAGGCGCCGGCCCCCGATAGAATGGATTGCGTTCATAGACCGCTTCTGCTTCAGGGGTGAAACTGACTATTCGAAAAGGTCCCGTGCCCAGCGGGGACGTGTTCTGCGCAGTGCATGATGAAGCCGCCGCGCCGACGCAGTCCGCGAATTGCGCTTGACTAATAATGGGGGCGGACGCGCTTACGAATGCGTTATAGAGATACGTCGTGGGGGCATCAAACGTGATCTGTACGGTGAGGGCATCGGGCGCCTGTACGGAAGCGATGCCGGCAAATGCGTCCTCATTGGTGCATCCGGTGTCTTCATTGACGCAATAACGCCATGTGAATACGGCGTCTTCCGCCGTCATGTCGCTGCCGTCCGACCACTTCAGACCGTCTTTGAGTGTCCATGTAATTGACGTTAGGTCCTCGGAGATGCCGCCATTCTCAAGCGTCGGGATTTCCGTGGCCAGCACCGGCAACAGGGAGCCGTCAGGGCCGTACTGAGCCAAAGGCTCCAGAGTTATTGCGCCGGCGTCCCGGTCTTTAAAGCCGCCCGAGAGGTACGAGCTCGGCAGCGACGGGGCCTGCCAATAGCGAAGAGTAAGGGCTCTCTCTTCTTGTGTAGGCGCCGGGGATCTCGGGTCTTGCGGAGCCGCTAAGGCCTGCACGCCGCCGCCGGGGGCGCCCATCAATACAACGCCCTCGGCGACCGTGTACGTCCGGATGTCGGAAAAGTAATTGCTCGGGAACCGTTGGATCTCCTGTCCTGTTGCGGGATCCAGGGCAAGCAAGTGGGCATCGCTGGCCTGCACGTACAGGACGCCTCCGGCGACCAAAGGCGAATCCAGTTGAACACCGTCTTGCTGAATGCTCCACACAACGTCTCCGGCCTCTATTGCGTGGAATGACCCGGACTCCAACCCCACGTACACAATGCCGTGAGAGACCACCGGCGTGGTAGCAACCATGCCGTCTGGCTCAGTGAACTCGTGAGACCAGAGGGGTTGTCCTGTCGAAATGTCGAGTGCGTACAGAGTGTTGTCCGGCGCAAAGTAGTAGACGCCGTCCTCTATGACGGCGGCGAACTCCTCGGCGGGCAGCCGATCCGTGTTGTAGCTCCAAATCAACGCGCCGGTTGACTCATCCAGCGCGTAGGCGGCATTGACACCCGTGACGTATACGACGCCATCGACGACTGTTGGAGGCTTTTCCCCTCCTATGCCTGTGTCAAAGCTCCACGCCAGCGCGCCGCTGGATGCGTCCAGGGCATAGAACTGGCCCAGATCGCCTGACCCGTAAACCTTGTCGCCCACGACCGTTGGCGTAAGCCCGGGGATACAGAAAATGGCGTTTCACTTTTCCATTCCAGCTCGCCTGACACCCCCTCGAGAGCATGGATCGTGAATCCGATCTCCGATGAGGCGCCAAAGTACACTTTGCCGTCGGCCACTGTTGGCGAGTATTGGGCCCAGGCGCCTGTGTCATATGTCCACAGGCGTGTCCCCGTGCCTGAGTCAAAGGCGTATATATGGTTGTCGTTTGAACTCACATACACTATCCCGTCAGCCACAGTCGGCGTCGATCTTACTGTCTCCCTGGTCCTGCGGCTCCACAACATATCGCCCGTGGCGGAGTCAAATGCATAGACGTGGTTGTCGTCGGAACCGGCGTAGACGACGCCATACGCCAAAGCAGGCGAGTTTCCAACCAATCCGCCGACAGAAGAGCTCCACAGGACTTCCACTTCAATCTGCGGTTGCTCGACGCTGGGGTCCGGCAGGTTTCCGTCGAGAGCGCACTCCTGCGCGCTAACAAAAAGGGCAAACAGCGCGGCTTGCGCGGCGGGATCGGACTCCGGGTCAGTCATTGCAACATAGACGAGTGCCGGATCAACCTCGGCGAACTTCTCCTTGAGGCAGGTCTTGGCATCCCCGGTTAACCCTGCCTCCGCAGCCAGGAAAGCAAGGAAAATGGATCCCGCAGTTTCCGGCGCGAGACAGGCCAATAACGGGTCAGGTCCCCCCGGCTCGTCGCCCTCCGACATCACTAGCGCGGCGAGCGCTGCGGCCAGCTGCGCTTCACTAATCTCAGAGCGAATGCAGGACTGCTCCTCCGCGGAAAACCTGCTGAACAGGTCTTCCCAGGTGGTTGTCGGAGTGATGTCGAAATCGATTCCTGTAGGCCCGGAAGAAGGGGCGGGCGGCTGTGGGGTCGGCGTGGAGGGAACTGTAGTCGGCGAAGGCGCTTGGGTAGCCGTCGGCGCCGCAGTCGGTTCGGGAGTTGGCGTGGGTTGCCGGAATGTGTTGCAGGAGGCCAGCAGCGCGACTGACAGAAGGAGCGCCGCCACAACCCATGATATACGCCTGAGGGACTGTCCCCCGCCGAGTATTGCGTTCACGTGAATTCTCCCTTTCGGGGCCAGAGCGCCTGGCCGCCATCGCCGGCTGCTCCGGCGTGCCCGCATATGCGAATCAATCTGCTTTGGTCGTTCCTTCGACCACCCGCGCAATTGCCTTGCGCCAATGCGTAGGCCAAGGCAATTAACACATTATCGCGCAAATCTCACGAATAGGAGGGAAGGGTGGCGCTATCCCGGGTGAGCGCAAGGCGCGCAGTCATTCTTGGCTGAACCAATGGGGCCCGGCATCTGCACCAGGCAATTGCCCACAAGGCCGGTAGAGCTTATGGAGATTAGGCATCTTGACATCATAAATGAAAGGCATCATGATGACTCAATGCGAACCACACTTAGTTTGGATGATAGCCTGGCGGACGCCCTTAAGGAGCAGGCCCGCCTCCTCAACCTTCCGTTCAAACAAGTAGTGAATGATGCCCTGCGTCGAGGACTAGCGCCGAACGTTGGGGAGGAACGCGCTGCCTATCGTCTCAAGCCAATTCCCGGAGGCTTCCTTCCAGGAGTTGATGCCCTCAGGCTGAATCAACACAACGATGAGCTGGAAACGGAGGAGTTCATGGGCCGGCACGCGCAATGATCGTCCCGGACATTAACTTGCTTGTCTACGCCCACGTCAACGAGGCCCCTCTGCACGCGGCGGCCCGTCAATGGTGGGAAGGTCTGGTGAACGGGCAGGAAAGGATCGGCGTGCCGTGGATCGTGGCAACCGGTTTCGTGCGGCTCGTGACGCATCCCCGCATCATGGCGCGGCCCACAGCGCCTGCCGACGCGCTTGATTGCGTCAGCGAGTGGTTTGGCTTTCGCAATGTAACTCCGCTGAATCCAGGCGCGGAGCACCTGGGACATTTTCGCAGAGCAGTGGTCGCCGCCGGTGTCGGCGCGAATCTGGTGACGGACGCTCACCTCGCAGCGTTGGCGATCGAATACCAGGCAGAGCTTCACTCAAACGACATAGACTTCAGCCGATTCCCCGGCCTCCGTTGGCGCAATCCGCTGTAGTGAAGGGAAGACGCTACGTTCGTCGCGTCCTCCTGGGTGAGACCTAGCTTGGCCTGTTTGATCTGCCCGTTTCTAAGAGCGATTCGAGAATGCAGGCGGACGGCTATGGACTGGAGCCAGATTCTGCGGCGGCCATTGCGGCAGCAATTGCGGCGAGGCTCTCCGCTGACAAGCACTCAGTGAGCAGAGCCGCTTGCGGGCCCTCTCCCATGGCGCTTGTAAAGGGGGTGTCAAGCATTAAGGCGTAGAGATCGTCGCCGACCTTCTCCTTAACACAATCGGACTCCTCTGTTGGGAGCATGCCCATAATCTCGCGTCCGGTGACGCCCATGGGGGCCGCCTCGGCAGCCGGTGTTGGAGTCGGTACCGTAGTGGCCGTCGGGGTAGGAGGCACTGGCGTTGGCGTCGGTTCCGGCTCAGAGCCGCACGCAGGGGCAAGGGAAATGATCAGGGCGAGGCCGATCGCCACGACAAGAGAGCGTCGCCATTCCCTCTTTAGTCCATCGATAGCTATTGCGAGCAGCATTGCTCCCCCTTTGGCGCACACTTGGATTCACGAACTCCACAAAACTGCCGGGGTCGGAATCGCGAGTGCGCCTCTCATACCTAAGGCCGGCCGAGCCATCCTGCGTACCTACAGCAAGATCAGACTACGCTAACTATCGCTGGGTGAGGCGGGCGCCCGCCTCGGAGTGTCGATGGCGCTCTTCCCTGTCGCGCACCTCGCCGCGCGCGGGGGATCGAACGCAAGAATCGAAGCCCGCGGCGGCATGTGCTTCGGCATACCTTCACAGAGTGACAGCTGCGCAACGAGTCCAGGGCGGCTCCAAAGAACGGGACAATGCGTCCGGCGTTCTCCTCGCATTGCGCCTCGTCTTGACGTTGACGAATGGTAAACAGCGTGACGATGAAGACAAAATAGGTCCGGGCCCAGGGATTAGCGAAGTGACCGAATATCAGAGCAATCGAAAAGGAAAGGAATCCCTACCCCAAGTAGTTGAAATGGCGGGCGACACCCCATAGACCGCTGTACAGGATATTGGGGTTGCCAGCCTCAATGTATTTGGGTTCGATGATCCCGAGAAACTTGCGGTCAGGCCACCGCTTGAATGTGTATTTTTGCATATTGGCGCCGCGCGAGATGCTCCATTCAAACAGGAACAGCGCGGGCGTTCCGATGAGCCAAATGTAATTTCAGGGCGCCGAGAATCCGGGGTTGGGATGAGCGGCCATGCCCGACAATGGGAGAATGAACAGCCACCAACGGGTTTTTGTGGATTAGCTGCTTTCCAGCCTCCTGTAGGCCGCCGGCGAAGGATACCCTCAGGTCCCATATTTCGGAGAATTTGCGTATCGCACTACCATAAGTGGCGGCGAAAGAATCGAGGGTAGGACAAGAATATGAAGCTGAACAGTAGCGATGTAGAGATTCCGGAGAGTTCCGTTAGCGTCTATGAGGCGATCTTCCGCCGGCGCAACGTGAAGGAATTTACTGGCGACGAGGTTTCCCGTGAAGTTCTGGAGCGGCTCTTTTCCGCAGCAATTTGGGCTCCCAATCACCGACTCAATGAGCCTACCCGCTTCTTCGCGATCCAAAGGGACAGCCCGATGCGGGCGAGAATTGCCGAACTCGCCTGGCAGGCAAAATATGACGAAGTGTCCAATCCGAATACTGAGCAGAAACGACGATCCGCGGATGAAAACAGGGACCGAGTCCTGGACGCCCCCGCGATGGTATATGTGTACAGCCTCCCCGGACTAATTGAAGAAATCACGCGGGAGAACTACGCATCGTCCTGCTGCGCTATCCAGAACATGGCCCTCGCCGCTGTTGCCGAAGGCCTCCGACTCGGCTGGAGCACAGGAAGCCTTACCAGGATTCCCGGATTGGCCCGGATTCTGGGCGCCGACGAGACGTGGACGATGGTGGGGGTTGTGTTCTTCGGTAAGGCCGCAACACTCCCGGATACCCAGCGCACAGCGCATACAGAAGTCGTCAAGTGGTTGGAGTGATTTCTGTGTAATTCGGCAGGAGATTGGACAGAACTCCGTAAGTTGAACTGCCGATAGTTCTATCGTCCGCCTGAAAGTTCTCGGCGAATCAGGCAACCTGTCCGCCGCCCAGCGCCTCAGCGAGCGCCAACTGTGTCCGTTCGAGTTCATCCGGCGTCAGGCGGAGGAAAATCCTCCAATAGCCGGCGGCGCGCCTGCTCCGGTCAGCATCTGACTTGTGAACTGCGCGCCCCGCAGCACGGCGTTCAGGTCATTGCCCCCCGTGGAGCGGTGGATGTTGGAATCGTTGTCGGAGGGGGTGTTGGGTTGGTGTGGGTTCCTGCTCGGTGGGCTCCGCCGGAACTCCCAGTATGTAAGAGACACCCAGGAATATCGCAAGTGTTCGAATGGGCTTGGCAATTGTGGATCCTACACCACGAGACAGCGACATTCTGTATCCAATGAGTGTGTCTTGATTCGCCAACTTATCATCCGGCGTTCCAGGCTACTAATTGCAGGTGGGCCGACAAGACGAACATCGTGGTTCGGCTCGCCGGCCCTGGCGCCAGTTGTTGCTAGAAAACGTTAAGGGTTATGAGCTTATGCGGGGAATGTCCCTTAACTTGCGCTGAACCGCGCCGCTTCCTCTGAACCGCCGGTCGCGTCTCCTTCGCTATAGGAGTGCGCCCCGGCTCCGGCCAGCGCGCCGCCCTGCACAATCAGGTACTCCTCGCGGATCGGGCGACCCTCGAACCAGCACTCCAGGATCTCCCGAACACCGGCTGCGTAGCGGGCCTGCGCCGAGAGCGACGTGCCGGATGTGTGCGGGGTCAACGCGTGATTAGGCATGGTGCGCCACGGATGGTCGTTCGGCGCCGGCTGAGGGAACCAGACGTCACCTGCGTAACCGGCGAGATGGCCGCTCTCCAGCGCGCGAACGACGGCATCGCGGTCGCATATCTTTCCGCGCGCCGTGTTGACAAGGTAGGAGCCCGGCCGCATCTTGCCGATCAGCTCATCGTTGAACATGTGCTCAGTTTCAGGGTGAAGAGGGCAGTGGATGCTGATAACATCGCACGCTGCCGCCAACTCTTCCGGCGTCTCATGGAAAGTCACGCCCAACTCTTCCTTAACATCGGCAGGCAGGCGGTGCCTGTCGGTGTAGTGCAGATTGACGTCAAACGGCTTCATGCGCTTGAGCACGGCCAGACCGATGCGACCGGCGGCGACGACGCCGACATCCATCCCCTCAATGTCATAAGACCGTGACACAGCGTCCGCGATGTTCCAGCCGCCTCGCACAACCCAACCGTATTGCGGGATGTAGTCGCGCACGAGAGCTAGCATTTGCATGACGGCATGTTCTGCAACGCTGATGCTGTTGCACCACGTGACCTCGGCAACGGTGATGCCGCTGTTGATAGCGGACTGCAGGTCAACGTGGTCGGAGCCGATGCCCGCTGTAATCGCGAGCTTGAGGTTGGGCGCTTTTGCGATCCTCTCCGCGGTCAGATACGCCGGCCAGAATGGCTGTGATATGACAATATCGGCGTCAACAAGTTCCCGATCAAATGTGGAATTGGCCGTGTCCTTGTCCGATGTCACGACAATCTCGTGCCCTTGGGACGTTACAAACTGTTCAAGGCCGAGTCCGCCGGAAACGGAACCGAGAAGCTGACCAGGGGTGAAATCAATGGCTGAGGGAGACGGCATGGTCTGGCCGTCCGGGTATTGGCTCAACGTCGGGATGCCCTGGCGGGCATAATTCGGCGGAAAGCCCTCGACTGGATCATCGTAAAGAACGCAAACAACCTTCTGTCCCGAACTGGAACTCATTTCAGACCTCCTTGGCGCCTGCCAGTCTCCCGTGTCTATGTGGCGTGCCTGCGTACTGTAACGCGATGGAACGAGGGTCGGCAAATAACCCGCAGCCCACCGGCGTCCGGCGTCTGATTCACCCATTTCCAAGGCGATGGCCGTGTTGACAGCGCGTTTGGCGGCCCGGTAGTATCCGCTCAGACAAGAAGACAAACACTGCCCGTTCAGGCGCCCGTCCCGGGAGAATAGGGAAGGCGGTGAGAATCCGCCGCGGTAGCGCCACTGTAAGCGGGGTTTGGCGTCACAGCTCACTGTCGCTGACGCGATGGGAAGGGCCTGACACATAGCCGTACCCGTAAGCCAGGAGACCTGCCTGAACGGAAGGTGACCACTCTCCGCTATTGAGAGGGTCCCTCGGCCGGCAGGTTCATGACCGCGGCAGAGCAAAGTCCTGACCTTTAGCGAAGAACGCCGGAGGTTCAGGTTTGCTGAAGGTCGCGGCACTGCCAATGCGGCGCAGCCATCACATGTGGCGAGATTATCGTCGGTCCGGCGTGACGGCGCGCCTGGGTATCGGCGCAATCGTCCTCTCCTTGTTGCTGATTGTCGTCGTCCTGATCTCCCTCAGCCTCGGACCGGTCAGCATCCCGATCCGCAGTGTGGCTGCGATTCTATTGAGCCCCGTCGGCGTTGAACTCGCTGATGTCACCCGGACGCAGGAGCTGGTCGTAACGCAGATACGGCTGCCTAGAATCATCGTCGGTGCAGGTGTCGGCATGGCCCTGGGCGTGGCAGGCGCTACGATGCAGGGCCTTTTTCGCAACCCGATGGCGGACCCGGGGATCATCGGGGTGTCCGCCGGAGGGGCTCTTGGCGCGGTCATTGCCATAGCCACCGGGCTGGCGGGCGCGTTCTTCCTTGCGCTGCCAGCCTTCGCGTTTGTCGGCGCGATGACTGCCTGCCTGGTTGTCTACGGCATCTCGACAGTTGGCGGCCACTTTTCCATCGCGACACTCCTGTTGGCCGGCATTGCCGTGAACGCGTTTCTGGGCGCTATCGTGTCCGCCATCGTTATTCTGCTGCCCGATAACGGAGCACTGCGGGAAATACTGTTTTGGCTGGCGGGCGGCCTTGATTCCCGGGCGTGGGAGCACGTGGGCATCGCGCTGCCGCCCATCCTTCTTGGAATTGGCGTGGCTTCGGTCATGGCGCGGGATCTGAACCTGCTGATGCTCGGGGATGATGAGGCCAGATCGCTAGGCGTCAACGTCGTGCCGATGCGACTTCTGCTGCTGGCCGTCGCGGCGATGGTGACGGGACTCGCAGTTGCCGTGAGCGGCACGATTGCCTTCGTCGGGCTGGTCACGCCACACATTCTGCGACTTCTTCTCGGCCCTGATAACCGCGTTCTCATTCCGATGAGCGCTCTTGGCGGCGCCGTGTTCGTCATCCTCGCCGATACGGTAGCGCGAACAGTTATCCAGCCCGCGGAGCTGCGTGTTGGCATCTTGACCGCGTTCGTTGGCGCGCCATTCTTCATCATGCTGCTCATCCAGAACAGAGGGCGCTCCTACTCCCTCTAGGCATTCCAGATTGAACCGGACGCACACGTATAGAGAAAGAGGCGGCTCAGTGACGGGAACCGGATTCGGCGTAGCGCTTGTGGTCATATCGGCGATGCTCGCAGTGATCCTGGCGGCGTGCAGCTCCGAGAGTGAACCGGAGGCTCCTGAATTAGAGCCCTCCGCAACCCCGACCGCTGAAGCTATCACATCATCCCCGAGCGCCACCCCGGAACCTGAGGCCACGCCGAAACCGGTTCCTGAACCCGTCGCGACAGGGGCGCCGACGTCAACGCCTAACCCCACACCGGCGCCTATCATCGCGCGACTGCGCAGGGTTCCCGGCATTGTGGACGCAGCCAATCTGGGATGGCCCCGACAAGTAGAGGGGTTGAACGGCATCATCGAGATTACAGCCAAGCCGCTCCGTGTCATTACGGCCTCCGTCGGACATGACGAAATCGTGCTGGCGATTGTCCCGAATGACCGCCTAGTCGCAGTTGGCAGCCAGACAAAGAACGAAACCTATTCCAATGTCGCATCCCACGTGCAGGACAAACCGGAGATCACGCGCGACCCTGAGACCATCATTGCCCAGGAGCCGGACATTGTTGTCACCAGTCCGTTCTTTACAGCGGAGGGCATTGAGGCTCTGAGGCGAGTTGGGATTCCCACAATTCAGACCCAACTGGATCATGACGCGGAAGCGAGGATTAACAACATTTTGCTCCTCGGCTACATCCTTGGGGAGGAAGCCCGCGCCCTGGAGTTCGCGGCGGAAGTGCGTGAACGTTATGAGGCCCTTGTTGCAGTTACGGGACAGCAGGAGGTACGCCCACGCGTGCTTGCGTTAACCAGCTACTCCGATGATCTTTGGGTGGCAGGCAATGATTCCACCGAAGGTTCCGTTATCGAGGCCGCAGGCGGGCTGAACGCCGCAGCCGAGCAGGGTGTGCAAAGCAATCAAACGACCAGCCTTGAGGGCGTAATCGCCATGAATCCGGACGTCATCATTATTCCGCAGCCCATTGAGTTCGGCGCGGAGGACTTTCAACAGCGCCTGCTGACTGAGGCGGCGCTGGCCGAGATCCCGGCGATCCAAAATAATCGCGTCTACGTTGTAGAGAGCAAGCACTTTACGACATTGTCGTACTGGAATATCAGGGGTGCGGAAGACTTGGCGAGACTACTCTGGCCGCAGGACTTCACCACTCCGGCAGCTGCCTCATTCAGCCTGGCTGAATAGCGATGGCGGGCGCCGGTAAAGCAATGAAAGAGCAGGAAATGATGGCCAACACTCATGAAGCGACTCTCGTCGCGGAAAATGTGACATACGACATTGGGGGCAAGCAGCTGTTGTGCTGCGTCAACCTCCGCGCGCGCCCAGGACAGCTTGTGGGCGTGATCGGCCCGAATGGCGCGGGGAAATCCACGCTGCTGCGGGCGCTCGCCGGCGTCATTCGGCTCGCGGAGGGAACTATTCTATTGGAGGGGTCGGATCTGCGCACGATTCCGTCCGCAGAAAGGTCGCGGACAATCGCCCTGATCCCGCAGATTGCGCCCCTTGCGCACGGATTCTCCTCCCTTGAACTTGTGCTGATGGGCCGGTATCCGCATATGGGACGCTTTCAGATTGAGGGTGCCTCCGATGAGCGCATCGCGCTGGATGCCATGCGCTTGACGGACACGGAACACTTTGCCGATCGCACACTTGAGACGCTATCCGGCGGCGAGCGTCAACGCATATTCATTGCGCGAGCACTTGCCCAGCAGCCACGGGTGCTGCTGCTTGATGAGCCGACGGCGAATCTCGACATCCTCCATCAATTGAGGGTCCTCAATTTGATACGGGAATCTCTGAACGGCGGCCTCACTGCTATCGCTGCCATCCATGATCTTTCTATGGCGGCCCGCTACTGTGACCGCCTGGCGTTGCTAAGCGACGGCCGTGTCGTCGCCGAGGGCGCGCCGGAGGAAGTCCTGACCCCGGAGCGTATTGAGGCCGCGTATGGGGTGCGCGCCGCTGTCTACCACGACCCCATTACGGGAGCCTTGGCAGTAAGCCCTATAGCCCCGGCGACTGGCTTGTCTTTCGACGCCACGGAGCGGACGGCGGCCGCTGCGGCTCCCTAACCAGAAAAACACAGCCCAGCCTATCCGGCGGAGCTGGCGATCCCGCAACTGTGGTATGGACACCTGAGCAGCAGCGTGTTCCTCGCCGGGATCGCGGCGCGGAATGATTAGATGACTGAGGGAAGACCGTGTCCGACCGGCGTATGCGTGGATTAAAGTCCCGCGCTCTGTACGGCCACGATCACCTTCCTTGACAGAGTCGCCCCTGAGAACGTGACCATCGCCTTGCCAGGCGCCAGCCGCTGGCGCAAAGAGTCTGAGGACTGGCCGCAGGAAGCGGCCTGGCTAATTCGAGTTGGCTCGCCCTCTGGTCTTCCGCGGGCGCCCGTCAAGGAACCGTGGCGTGTGGTTAGGGGACAGTGGTCTCCTGCCGGAGTACAACATCCAAGGCGGATGAACCGCCGTCATGTATGGACAACTGATTGGAGCGGCTGTCCGCAAGGCGCGGGGTAGCTGCTATTGGCTAATAGATGTGGCGCTGGACGGATGTTGCGACGAACTGCTCGATGTCCTCAATGGCCTGTGTTGTCGCCTGGCCTACGAGGTCCAGTTTGCGCACCTGCGCAATACGGTCCGCCACGTTGTTCAGTTCACGTTGCGAGAGGATGCCCTTCAAGATTCCGCATGCATCGGTCAGGCACAGCAAGACAACATCTCGCGGATCGGGAATCTCATCGCTAAAAAGGACGCCCATCAAGCGCAGGCGCACTTCCCGCTCCGCCTTGCCGTCAACGGTCGGATAGCGGCGCGACTGAAAGACCCAAAGAACGCGATCATCCCGGCGTTCCAGAACGCCGGAGTCGACCAGGCGGGTTAGGGCGAGCTCACGGATCTCAGCGGCACGATTCGCAGTCTGCTCCACCCAATAGCGGGCGTTGCGATCCTCTCCGGCGGCGATATCGGCCAGGGTGGGGTCAAGCAGAGAATCGCCGAGGGGTGTAGAATCCACGAGGACGAGCTTTTCCAGATCAGTATCGATGCGATCTTCCAGCGCCAAGTCCATCAGGACAGCTCCGGCCAGCGCATAGTCCATTGACCACGTGGGGACCCGTGCAAACCGTCCGTCGTCGTCGTTCAGGAGAAGGAGGATGATCTCTTCGGCAAATCTAAGCATGATCGTTGACCTCCGTTCGTTCATGCGTGAAGTTCGCGCCCGCTTGGTCCGCTCTATGCCCTGTTGTTGTCAGACTCGTTATCTGTATTGTAACGCACACACAATCACGCTGACCATTGGATGGGGTCAGTAGATAGCGGAGAGCGCCTTCTTTGTCATGAAGTGGGCCGCGAGCTGCCGCCGATAGAACTGATCGGGATTTGGCACCTCAGAGCTTGGGCGGAGCAGGGGCGACCCCGCGACTGAGTTGTGCCAAAACTTCTTGACACAAGAACGTACGTTCTTTACTCTGCCCCGTACCACTCAGACCATAGGGGGAAGAATGATGCGGGTCGCCTGCGTGCTTGTCGCCCATTTCAGAGCCAGGGTTGAGATGCGGCGACGCCCAGACTTGGCGGGCAAACCGGTCATTATCGTTGCTCGCGCCCAGAAGGGCCGCGTCGTTGTCGATCACTTTCCTGCCGTCGAAGGGATCCGCGTGGGCATGACGCCGGAGCAGGCGCTGTCCCAGCGGGCCAATACGATGATTCTGGATGCTGATGAGCGCTCCTATCAGAACGTTTTTCACCGAATGCTGACCTCCCTCCAGGGGGTGAGTGATCAGGTGGAGGAGGCTGGGTTGGGGATCGCCTATGTGCGTCTGGATGGGCTGGACAGCATGTATGGCGGCGAGGCGCCCCTGCTCGCCGAGATCCTTGGAGCGGTCCCCGACTATTTGCAGGCGCGGATCGGCGTCGGCGATGCCAAGTTCCCCGCATTCGTCGCAGCCGGGGCAAGCAACCCCCTGAGTGTGACTGCGGCGCCGTCCGATGCGGCCGGTTTCCTTGCGCCGCGCTCAATAGACCTCTTGCCCATATCCGCCGATGCCCGGGCGGACATGCGCCGTTTTGGCTTGCACGCTATGGGCGACGTCGCCTCCATGTCGGAGGCCGCGCTGATTGATCAGTTTGGTTCTGCGGGCAGCGCGGCATGGAAACTCTCGCAGGGCATTGATGATAGCCCCGTGATCCCCCTTAAGTATGAAGAGTCCATCCTTGAACACATCCTGCTTCCCTTCTCGGCGCCCTCGCTGCAGTTCATCTCAACGGCCATTGATACCCTCCTGAAAAGGGCCTGGTCGCGTCCTCAGATGCGCGGCCGATATGCCGCGCAAGTCAAGTTGAGTTGCCTGCTCAACAACGCTCCCCCCTGGGAGAAAGCGATCCGTTTCAAGCAGGCCATAGGAAGCTGGGAGAAAGCCTCGGCCATCATTACGCCTCAGATAGAAGGCGATCACCCGGAGGCTCCCGTTGAAGAGGTCGCCCTGACGCTGAGCGCGCTCAGCGGAGAGTCAGGGATACAGATGGGTTTGTTGCGGGACCATAGGAAGGATCAACATCACCGACTGGTTGAGGCGGGCAGGGGACTCCGCGCCCATCTGAAGGGTCGCCATGCCCTCTATCAGATTCTGGACGTCGCACCCTGGCATCCTGCGCCGGAGATGCGCGCCCTCCGCATCCCCATTGATTCCTCGGCCGGCGATGACGCGACGCCCCTGGCCATGCCCGCCGCGCTCACCGTTCAGGAAGACGCGGACCGCCAGCCGCTGGCGGTCCGGCTGGGAACACAGTGGCGCCGGATCGCCCGCATTGAGGACCGGTGGACCTTTGACCTCTGGTGGCTGCCGCGTCCCCTTACGCGGACCTATTATCGGGTGAGTTGGCAGGACGGTCGGGAGCTGACCTTGTTCCGGGACCGGCGGGATGACTGCTGGTATCAGCACGTGCCCTAGCGCGTATGACCTCGCTATGACTGCCGGATACGTTGAGCTGCACGCTAAGAGCTTCTACTCCTTTGGGGAGGGGGCCTCCCACGTCCATGAGCTGCTGGCGCAGGCCAAAGAGTACGGCTATGACGCGCTGGCCTTGACGGATACGAACCTGTGCGGCGCCCTGGAGTTTGCTCGCCTGGCCAACAGTCTCGATATCCGCCCTATCACCGGCGGGGAGCTGACCCTGCTCGACGGCTCCCGCCTCACCTTTTTGGCAAAGACGCGGCAGGGCTACGCTAACATCTCGCGCCTCTTCACTCTCGCCAACTCCACTGATCGCAAGGCGCCGCGCCTGGATCCCGTCCACCTGCCTGACCACACCGAGGGTGTGACGCTCATTGCCGGCGGGCGTGACGGGCAGCTCTCGCGCTTGGCGTTGAGTGGGTGTCAAGAGGAGGCCGCCAACCTCCTGGCGAGCTATATGGGCTGGTATGGATCAGATTCAGTGTTCGTGGAGCTTCAGCAGAACTTCGTGAAGGGTGATACGAAGAGGAATCGAGAACTGGCGCGGATCGCCGCCGATGCGGGCGCGGCTCTCGTTCCCACCAATGACGTGCACTACCACGCTCCGGAGAGGTATCGCCTCCAACACGCCCTCGTCGCCGCCAAACGAAACACCACCATTGACCAGGCCCTCCCGTTCATTCGCCCTAACCATCACTTCCACCTGAAATCCCACGACGCGATGGCGAAACTTTTTGAGCGGGACTACCCGGGGATTATTGATGCAACGCGGCGCATCGCCGGGCAATGTGGCTTTGACCTGAGCGATAGCATCAACTACTCTCTGCCGGAGCCCGCCGTGCCGGAGCGCTACACCACGGACAGCTACTTGAGACGCCTGTGTCTTGAGGCCGCCATGCGGCGCTACGGCGGCATCTCGCAGCAGGTGCGGGATCGGATTGACGAGGAATTGCGCCTCATTGGCCGGCACGGTTTGGCCGGGTTCCTGCTGCTCTACCGTGACATCGTCCTCCTTGCCCAGCAGATCATGGAGGAGAGAGGGCTGACGCCGCCTGAGATCCCGTTGGAAGAGAGACCGCCGGGTCGGGGGCGCGGGTCATCCGTCGCGCTGCTCGTCGGCTATCTCATCGGCATCAGCCATATCGACCCCATTAAATGGAACCTCACGCTGGAGCGGTTCATCTCTGAGGACATGTCTATGCTCCCTGATATCGACCTCGATTTTCCGCGCGGCCTGAGGGATGAGTTAATCACGCGCGTGCACCGGCGCTACGGCCCGGACTACGCTGCGCTTACCGGGGCAATCAGCGCCTATTCCGTCAAGGGCATCATCCAGGATATCGGCAAGGCCCTCGGACTGCCGCGGGATGACCTCAGGCTCCTCTCCAAGCAGCTCTACTCCCATGATGCCCAGGACTTGCAGGAAGAGATGCTGCGCCTCCCTGCGTTCAGAGACCGTGTTGATTCGCAGGGATGGCGAGAGCTCATTGAGCTTGCGCCCCAGCTCATGGATGCCCCCCGAAGCCTTGGGCAGCACGTCGGCGGCATGATCCTCAGCAGCTCCCCCATCTCGGAAATGACCCCCATCCGCGAAGGCGCAATCGACGGGCGCTACATCATTGATTGGAACAAGGACACCATCGCAGACGCGAATGTCGCCAAGATTGATCTCCTCTCATTGCCGGTCCTGGACCAGCTGGAACAGGCGCTGGACCTCATCGAACGGCGAGAGGGCAGTCGGCCCGATCTGAGCCGGGTTGAGCCGGATGATGTTCATGTCTACGACATGATCAATGAGGGCCGCTCAAAAGGCGTCTTCCTTCTCCAATCTCCGGCGCAGCTCAAAATGGCGCAACGCCTCCGCTCACGCAACCTGCTTGATCTGGCCTATCAGGTCGCGCTGATCCGCCCCGGCGTTGGCGTGCAGGGCAGCTCAGTCAGCCAGTTTGTGGAGCGTTACAGGCACGGGGCGACGTGGGACTATGACCACCCGCTGGAAAAGCGCGCGCTGGAGCGGGGCTACGGGATCATCATCTGGCAGGAGCAGGTGGTGCAGCTCCTGGCGGATGTTGGCGGCGTGACAGTGGCGGAGGCAGATGAAATGCGCCGGGCCTTTGGGCGGCCCAACAATACCACCCTTATCGCCATGCAATGGCAGCGATTTCTGGAGGGCGCCCGGCGTAATGGCGTGCCGGAGGAGACCGCGCGGACGATCTTCGGCAAGGTCAATGGCCACTACATGTTCCCGGAGAGCCACAGCCACGCCTTTGCCATCACCGCCTACCAGGCAGCATGGCTCAAGCGCTATCACCCCCTGGAGTTCTTTGTGACTCTGGTCAACAACCAACCCATGGGTTTCTATCCAATGGAGACACTGAAACAGGATGCGCGTCGCTTTGGCGTCCCATTCCTAAATCCCTGCGTGAACCGTAGTCAGGCGGCCTGCATACCGGAAGACGGCGCCGTTCTGCTTGGCCTCAGCCTGATCAAAGACGTTGGCGAGGCGGCTGCGCGCGTCATTGTGGAGGAAAGGGAGAAGCACGGCGCATATAGCGGCGCCGGAGACCTGGTGAGCCGCACGGGCCTCAAGCCTCAGGCTGTTTTGTCATTGGTGATGGCCGGCGCTTTTGACGGAGTCGCTTCCAACCGGCGACAGTCCCTCTGGGACGCTGGCCTGTCCACGCGACCATCCGGGAACGGTCAACGCGCCCTGCCCATCGTCGGAGGCAAGGCAATCCCCAACCTTAGTGATTTTTCCGACTATGAAAAGATGCTGGGCGAGTACAGGGTCATGGGCATCTATCCACGAGGCCACGTCATGCAATTCGTGCGTCCAACCCTGAGCCCCCGCGTTCTGCCGACGGTGGACGTAGAGACCGTGTCGGAGGGCCAGGAGATCCTCGTCGCCGGCTGGCCAATCGCCCGCCAGCACCCCCGTGGCCGCAACGGAACCGTCTTTGTCACTATTGAGGACGAGCGGGGGGACATCCAACTCATTCTCTGGAAGGACGTATTCGCCAAATCACGCAGGGCGCTGCGAAATCGCGTCATCCTGGCCAAGGGCGTTGTTTCTCGGTGGGATGGCACGACAAACATCATCGCTTCTGAAATCCACGCGATCCCGACGGACGTTCCCATGCCTCCGGCCCATGACTGGCGCTGAATGACAACGATCTGCCCAGACCCAAGACCGCGCCACGTTCTGACGACGCTAAACTGTACTGAAGACAGGGACAAACCACCCGGGCTAGCCATGTGCGGACGATACACCCTCATCAGCGATATACGAGACCTGCAGGCGAGGTTCGACTTCGACGGCCCTTCCGGCGAATACAGGTCGCGCTACAACATCTCGCCAACGCAAGAGGTCCTCACTGTACGGGCCGAAGAGGGTCGTACGGTGGCGGAGCACATGCGATGGGGCTTGATTCCTTCATGGGCAAAGGACATGTCAATCGGCAACCGGGCCATCAATGCCCGCGCTGAGACTCTCGCAGAGAAGCCCATGTTCCGCACGGCCCTGCGTCGCCGCCGCTGCCTCATCCTGGCGGACGGCTTCTATGAATGGATGCGCACAGGCAAATCAAAACAGCCCATGCGGATAACGATGAAGACTGGGCAGCCATTTGCCTTTGCCGGCCTGTAGGAAACGTGGCAAAACCCGGAGGGCGCGGTCGTCCACTCCTGCGCCATCATCACCACAACGCCAAACGATGTCATGCGTCCGATACATGACCGAATGCCCGTTGTCCTCCCGCAAGAAGACGAAGCTGTCTGGCTGAATGAGGCAAACACAGATCCTCAAACAATTACGCATGTCTTGAGACCTTATCCGCCTGAGGAGATGGAGGCCTATCCGGTCTCAACCCTCGTCAACTCCGCCGCAAACGACACCATGGATGTCATAATCAGGGTCGGGTAGTGCAATAACCTTGATGCCGTTCAAGCGACCTCTTGTAAGGTGCACACCACCCGCGCCCCAATCTCCCGAGAGCATAACAATGGCCCATGACGAGCGTCTTGCGGAGCGGGTGCTCTGCATCATCGGCGATCAGTCGACCCTCACTCAAATGCAGCGGTTCGGCGGACTTGCTTTCTTGCTCCAGGGAAACATTGCCTGCGGGGTCATAGGCGACGACCTCATAGTCCGGGTCCCGAAGGACAAGTACGCAGAAACGCTTAAGCGACCCCATGTTCGCCAAATGGACCACACGGGAAGGCCGATGCGCGGCTGGGTCGTCGTCGGTTCAGCCGCAACGAATGACGACGACGCTTTGCGCGATTGGGTGCAGAGTGGCGCCGCATACGCCCTGAGTTTGCCTGCCAAGTAGCTGTCTGATTCGGGACCTCACCCGGCAAGAGGTCCCGTCCCCTTGGTGCCAAAAGGCGACGCTCCGGCATAGCGCTGTAACCAATTTCCGCCGCGTTTACATTCTGGCAGGAAGCCCAGATCGCCAGTCACGCCCATTGATGTGCTCACCGTCTTGGGAGCGTGGCGCTGCGACAACGGGCCATGTGCTACATTCGAGGAGCGTTCGCCGCAGCGGCCCTGCTATCCCGCCCCGATTCCTATGGCAGGCTCTGCGTCTACCGGGGGGAAGGAATGCCCGCGTGACCGCGGTTGCCGCGCAAGCTGTGGCAGGCTCGTGACTCAATAGTGGATGCGCTTATTGCGCGGGCCGTCCGACTTATAGCGCCTTCTAAGACAAGCCTGCCTTTCAGCTACGTCGCCTCGTTGGCCTTGTTGGTTATAGTCATCTCTGTAAGTTCGGCGACAGCCCCGGTTGGTGTTGCACACGCTCAGGGAGTGTTCGCCATTGTCGGCCCCGATGCGGTCTCTCATGATGAGAACAGCACAGCTGTCGTGGCTGTCTATACAGTCACAGGCGCTCAGCCGAATGCCGATGTCACGTGGAGCGTTGATGGCACGGACGCCAGGCGATTGAGAATTAGCGCCGCAGGCGAGCTAAGTTTCACGGCTGCCCGAAACTTTGAAAATCCCAATGACGGCAATGGGGACAATATCTATGAAATCCAGCTCAGCGCCTCTGCCGGATCAGACTACGAGTATATAGATGTCGCTGTAACTATTCGGGACGTCAATGAGCCGCCCCAATTCGACGCAGAATCGGCCAGCCTCTCGGTCGTGGAGAACGTCCCGGGCAACCGCAAGGTAGGCGCCGCCTTGGCGGCGACGGACGTGGACGACGGTGACGATTGGACGTTTTCACTTTCCGGAGGCGATACGACGCTGTTCTGGATAGAACAGATCACCGGCCAGGTCCGAGTGCGTCCAGGCGTGCTCCTCGACCATGAGACCGACTCTGACTATGCAATCACGGCAGTGGTGACAGACATTGGCGGACTCTCAGACTCTATCCCGATTTCAATTAGCGTTCTCGACGACGATGACCCTGGCGTCGTCAGCTTCGACGCAACCCATTCGTATGTTGGCGTGCCCATCGTCGCATCCCTGAGTGATGACGATGGCGTAGTTGGGAGCATACGCTGGCGGTGGAGCCGCGCCGAAAGCTCCGATGAGTCCTTTCAGCAAATCCAGGGAGCTCTGAGCGATTCATATACTCCGACGCAAGCGGATTCCGGCTACGTCCTGAGAGCTGCCGCCACCTACACGGACAGTTACGACTCGAACAAGACGGCGCACGCCGTCACGGGCGCAGTGCTGTTGAACGGCCCGCCGGAATTCAACGAGGGAATGGCGGCGACACGCCAGATCGCAGACGGCAGTATCGGTGGAACTGAAGTCGGCGACCCTGTAACCGCCACAGACCCTCAGGGCGATAGCCTCTCCTATTCGCTCTCTGGTACTGATGTTGACAACTTTGTGATCAATGTCGACACCGGGCAAATCAGCGTTGCGGCCGACAAGACGCTGAGCATGTCCGAGCAGGCGGCGCATTCAATCGCTGTGTCAGTCACTGACAGCAAGAATGGGTCAGGAGAGCCTGACACAGCAGACGACGATGCGATCCTCGTCACGATCAACGTGGTCAAGGTCAATCATCCGCCCCTATTTTCCGCTGAAACAATTGATCGCAGTGTCCAGGAGGAGGCCGCGAGCGGAACGAATGTCGGCCTACCTGTGCTGGCCACAGACTCTGACAATGACGTCCTTACGTATGCCCTCTCAGGCGAAGACTCCACGCTCTTCGCGATAGATGCATCCACCGCCCAGATAACTGTGGGCGCCGAGCCTTTGGCTGACGCTGCGACACATGCCGAGTACAGTCTCACAGTCAAAGCAACTGATCCAGGCAACCTCAGCGACACCGTAATCGTCGCCATTACTGTGACGTCATTGCCTAGTCCGCTAGAGGTGACTGGTCCCGCCGCTGTCGACTATGCGGAAAACTCCACTTCGACTGTCGCCACGTACATGGCCACGGACCCTGAGAGCAATGATCCGATTGCCTGGGCTGTGGGTGGCACGGATGCGACTTGGTTCGACATCAGCTCGGCGGGCGTGCTGACCTTCAAGGCGTCGCCGGACTTTGAACTCCCCCGGGACGCGAATCAGGACAACGTCTACAAGATCACAGTCAACGCCAACGATGGCAACTTATCCGCGGAAGTGGACGTGACTGTGACCGTCACAAACGTCAACGAGGCTCCAATAGTCACTGGCCCCGCCGCCGTCGACTATGCCGAAAACTCCACTTCCAATGTCGCCACTTACACCGCCACAGACCCTGAGAGCGATGATCCAATTACATGGACTGTGGATGGCACGGATGCGCCTCGCTTCACCATCAGCTCGGCGGGCGCGCTGACCTTCAAGGCTCCGCCGAACTTTGAGCTCCCCCGAGACGCCAACCAGGACAACATCTACGAGATCACGGTCGGCGCGAGTGATGGCAATCTCACCGCTGAAGTGGACGTGAGTGTGACCGTTACAAACGTCAACGAGGCTCCGACAATTGCCGGTCTGACAAACATCGACTATGCGGAGAACTCCACTTCCAGTGTCGCCACATACACGGCGACGGACCCTGAGAGCGATGATCCGATTACCTGGACTGTGGATGGCACGGATGCGCCTCGCTTCGCCATCAGCTCGGCGGGCGCACTGACATTCAAGGCGTCTCCGGACTTTGAGCTCCCTCGTGACGCCAACCAGGACAACACCTACGAGATCACCATCACCGCCAGCGACGGCAATCTCACCGCTGAAGTGGACGTGACTGTGACCGTTACTAACGTCAACGAGGCGCCAACAATTGCCGGTCTGACAAACATCGACTATGCGGAGAACTCCACTTCCAGTGTCGCCACATACACGGCGACGGACCCTGAGAGCGATGATCCGATTACCTGGACTGTGGATGGCACGGATGCGCCTCGCTTCGCCATCAGCTCGGCGGGCGCACTGACATTCAAGGCGTTTCCGGACTTTGAGCTCCCTCGTGACGCCAACCAGGACAACATCTACGAGATCGCCATTACAGCCAGCGATGGCAACCTACCCTCCGAAATGGACGTGACTGTAACCGTCACGAACGTCAACGAAGCGCCGACAGTCACTGGCCCCGCCGCCGTCGACTATGCGGAGAACTCCACTTCCAATGTCGCCACCTACACAGCCACGGACCCAGAGAGCGATGATCCAATTACATGGACTGTGGATGGCACGGATGCGCCTCGCTTCACCATCAGCTCGGCGGGCGCGCTGACCTTCAAGACTCCGCCGAACTTTGAGCTCCCCCGAGACGCCAACCAGGACAACATCTACGAGATCACTATTGCCGCCAGTGATGGCAATCTCACCACCCCAGTGGACGTAACGGTGACGGTCACAAACGTCAACGAGGCCCCAACAGTCACTGGCCCCGCCGCCGTCGACTATGCGGAGAACTCCACTTCCAATGTCGCCACATACACGGCCACGGACTCTGAGAGCGATGATCCGATCGCTTGGAAAGTGGAAGGCGCGGATGCATCGCACTTTGCGATCAATGAAGAGGGCGTTCTCTCATTCAAGACGCCGCCCGACTATGAGAACCCGAGTGATGCTAACCAGGACAACATGTACGCGATAACCATCGCCGCCACCGACGGCAATCTGAGTGCGTCGCTCGACGTTATGCTGACGATTACTGACATCAATGAAGCGGCGAGCATCACCGGTCCAACCGGCCCTGCCTACGCCGAAAATGGCATAGCTGCCGTAGCAGAATACTCGGCGGAAGGCCTGGAAATCGAGGATCCAATCTCCTGGAGTGTGAGTGGCACGGATGCATCGCACTTTGAGGTGAACGAAGATGGCGCACTGACATTCAAGGCGTCTCCGGACTTTGAGCTCCCTCGTGACGCCAACCAGGACAACACCTACGAGATCACCATCACCGCCAGCGACGGCAATCTCACCGCTGAAGTGGACGTAACGGTGACCGTCACGAACGTCAACGAGGCTCCGACAGTCACGGGACTGGCCGCCGTCGACTATGCGGAGAACTCCACTTCCAATGTCGCCACCTACACAGCCACGGACCCTGAGAGCGATGATCCGATTACATGGACTGTGGATGGCACGGATGCTCCTCGCTTTGCCATCAGCTCAACAGGCGACCTGACCTTCAAGGCGTCGCCAAACTTTGAGCTCCCCCGAGACGCGAACCAGGACAACACCTACGAGATCAGCATCACCGCCAGTGATGGCAATCTCACCAGCCCAGTGGACGTAACGGTGACCGTCACAAACGTCAACGAGGCCCCAACAGTCACTGGCCCCGCCGCCGTCGACTATGCGGAGAACTCCACTTCCAATGTCGCCACATACACGGCCACGGACTCTGAGAGCGATGATCCGATCACCTGGAGTGTAGATGGCACAGATGCGCCTCGCTTTGCCATCAGCTCAACAGGCGCCCTGACCTTCAAGGCGTCGCCGAACTTTGAGCTCCCCCGAGACGCCAACCAGGACAACATTTACGAGATCACCATTACGGCTAGCGACGGTAATCTCAACTCCGAAATCGATGTGACAGTGACCGTTACAAACGTCAACGAGACGCCGACAGTGACAGGCCCCGCCGCCGTCGACTATGCGGAGAACTCTTCAAGCGCCGTCGCTACCTACACAGCCATGGATCCTGAGAGCGATGATCCAATTACATGGACTGTAGATGGCACGGATGCGCCTCGCTTCACCATCAGCTCGGCGGGCCTCCTGACCTTCAAGGCGTCGCCAAACTTTGAGCTCCCCCGGGACGCCAACCAGGACAACACCTACGAGATTACAGTCAACGCTAACGATGGCAACCTATCCGCAGAAGTGGACGTGGCTGTGACCGTCACAAACGTCAACGAGGCTCCGACAGTCACGGGCCCCGCCGCCGTCGACTATGCGGAGAACTCCACTTCCAGTGTCGCCACCTACACGGCCATGGACCCAGAGAGCGATGATCCAATTACCTGGAGTGTTGATGGCACGGATGCTCCTCGCTTTGCCATCAGCTCAACAGGCGCCCTGACCTTCAAGGCGTCGCCAAACTTTGAGCTCCCACGGGACGCCAACCAGAACAACATCTACGAGATCGCCATTACAGCCAGCGATGGGGGCCTGAGCGCGTCGTTGGAAGTCTCAGTAACTGTTACTGACATCAATGAAGCGGCGAACATCACCGGTCCGACCAGCCCCAACTACGCTGAAAATGGCATAGCTGTCGTAGCCGAATACTCGGCGGAAGGCCTGAAAGCCGATGATCCTATCGTTTGGACAGTGGGCGGGGCAGATGCATCGCACTTTGCAATCAATGAAGAGGGCGTTCTCTCATTCAAGGTTCCGCCCGACTATGAGAATCCGAGTGATGCTAACAAGGACAACATCTACGAAATAACCATTGCCGCCAGCGATGGAAGTCTGAGTGCGTCACTCGACGTTATGGTGACGGTAACTGACATCAATGACGCAGGGGTAATCACCGGTCCAAGCAGCCCTGCCTACGAGGAAAATGGCATAGCTGCTGTAGCCGAATACTCGGCGGAAGGCCTGGAAACCGAGGATCCGATCGCCTGGAAGGTGGAAGGCGCGGATGCATCGCACCTTGCAATCAATGAAGAGGGCGTTCTCTCATTCAAGGTTCCGCCCGACTATGAGAACCCGACTGATGCCAACCAGGACAACATCTACGAGATCACCATTACGGCCAGTGATGGCAACCTATCCGCCGAAGTGGAAGTGATTGTGACCGTCACAAACGTCAACGAAGCGCCGACAGTCGCGGGCCCGGCCGCCGTCGACCATGCGGAGAACTCCTCTTCCAATGTCGCCACTTACACAGCCATGGACCCTGACAGCGATGATCCAATTGCTTGGAGTGTGGAAGGCACGGATGCATCGTACTTTGCAATCAATGAAGAGGGCGTTCTCTCGTTCAAGGTTCCGCCCGACTATGAGAACCCGAGTGATGCTAATGAAGACAACATCTACGAGATCACCATCGCCACCAGCGACGTCAATCTCACCGCTGAAGTGGACGTGACTGTGACCGTCACAAACGTCAACGAGGCGCCAACAATTGCCGGCCTGACAAACATCGACTATGCCGAGAACTCCACTTCGAGTGTCGCCACATACATGGCCACAGACCCCGAAGGCGAGGATCCCATCGCCTGGACAGTGGGCGGGACCGATGCATCGCACTTTGCAATCAATGAAGAGGGCGTTCTCTTATTCAAGGGTCCGCCCGATTTTGAGAACACCAATGACGCCAACCAGGACAATACCTACGAGATCACCATCACCGCGAGTGACGGCGACCTATCCGCCTCAGTGGATGTTACTGTGACGGTCACCAAACTTAGAGAGGCCCCTGCAATCGCTGGCTTCACTGACATCGACTATGCCGAGAACTCCGCGGCCAACGTCGCCAAATACACCTCCGCAGACCCCGAGAGCGATGATCCAATTACTTGGAGTGTTAGTGGCACGGATGCCCCTCGCTTCACCATCAGCTCGGAGGGTACCCTGACTTTTAAGACTCCGCCGAACTTTGAGCTCCCCCGAGACGCCAACCAGGACAACATCTACGAGATCACCATTACTGCCAGCGATGGCAATCTCACCTCTGAAGTGGATGTGACTGTGACGGTCACAAACGTCAACGAGGCTCCGACAATTGCCGGTCTGACAAACATCGACTATGCGGAAAACTCCACTTCCAGTGTCGCCACCTACACAGCCATGGACCCTGAAAGCGATGCCCCAATTGTCTGGAGTGTGAGTGGCACGGATGCACCCCGCTTCACCATCAGTTCGGCGGGCTCTGTGATCTTCAAGACACCGCCAAACTTTGAACTCCCCCGGGACGCCAACCAGGACAACATCTACGAGATCAGCATTACTGCCAGCGATGGCAATCTCACCTCTGAAGTGGACGTGACTGTGACGGTCACAAACGTCAACGAAGCGCCGACAGTCACTGGCCCCGCCGCCGTCGACTATGCGGAAAACTCCACTTCCAGTGTCGCCACCTACACGGCCACGGACCCCGAAACCGACGATCCGATCGCTTGGAAAGTGGAAGGCGCGGATGCATCGCACTTTGCGATCAGTGAAGAGGGCGTTCTCTCATTCAAGGTTCCGCCCGATTATGAGAACCCGAGTGACGTTAACCAGGACAACATGTACGCGATAACCATCGCATCCACCGACGGCAATCTGAGTGCGTCACTCGACGTTATGGTGACGGTAACTGACATCAATGAAGCGGCGAGCATCACCGGTCCAACCGGCCCTGCCTACGAGGAAAATGGCATAGCTGCCGTAGCCGAATACTCGGCGGAAGGCCTGGAAACCGAGGATCCCATCGCCTGGAAAGTGGAAGGCGCGGATGCATCGTACTTTGCAATCAATGAAGAGGGCGTTCTCTTATTCAAGGTTCCGCCCGACTATGAGAATCCAAGTGATGCTAACCAGGACAACATTTTCGAGATAACCATTGGCGCCAGTGACGACAATCTCTCCGCTGAAGTGGAGGTGACTGTGACCGTTACAAACGTTAACGAGGCTCCGACCGTCACTGGTTTGGCTGCGGTCGCCTATTCGGAGAACTCCCCTTCCAGTGTCGCCGCATACACGGCCATGGACCCTGAGAGCGATGATCCGATTACGTGGAGTGTAGATGGCGTGGATGCATCGCACTTTGCAATCAGTGAAGAGGCCGTTCTCTCGTTCAAGGTTCCGCCCGACTATGAGAACCCGAGTGACGCTAACCAGGACAACGTCTACGTGA
Source organism: Dehalococcoidia bacterium (assembly GCA_965237465.1). GTDB lineage: Bacteria > Chloroflexota > Dehalococcoidia > UBA6926 > UBA6926 > VXMO01. The sequence goes on along the minus strand of OZ250138.1, from coordinate 591,771 downwards.
TAACCATCGCTGCCACCGACGGCAATCTGAGTGCGTCAATCGACGTTATGGTGACGGTAACTGACATCAATGAGGCGGCGAGCATCACCGGTCCAACCAGCCCTGCCTACGAGGAAAATGGCATAACTGCCGTAGCCGAATACTCGGCGGAAGGCTTGGAAACCGAGGATCCGATCGCCTGGACGGTGGGCGGGACAGATGCATTACACCTTGCAGTCAACGAAGTGGGCGTTCTTTCATTCAAGGTTCCGCCCGATTATGAGAACCCGAGTGACGCGAATCAGGACAACACTTACGAGATAACCATCGCCGTCAGCGCCGGTAACATCTCCGTACCAGTGACCGTGAAAGTGATGGTGACAAACGTCAATGAGGCGCCGACAATTGCCGGCCCCACAGCCGTCGACTATGCGGAGAATTCCACGGCCATCGTCGCCAAATATACCTCCGCAGACCCCGAGAGCGATGATCCTATTGCCTGGACTGTAGATGGCCCGGATGCGCCCGGATTCACCATCGGCTCATCGGGCGTGCTGTCACTCAAGACTCCGCCCAACTTTGAGCTGCCGAGTGATGCGAATCAAGACAATACGTATGAGATAGAGATCATCGTGAGCGATGGACATTTGAGTGCTTCTCTTGACGTCTCAGTAGCCGTCATCAATGCCAATGATGCCCCTTCTTTCCCAGTGGAGCGCCTTGCCGCGTTCATTCCGGAGAACTCCTGCCCCGGCGCCTATGCCATCCTGCGCGGTATCCCGGGGAATGAGGGAGCGCGTATCGATGAGGACGGCGATCCGCTTACATTCGCGCTCTCAGGCACAGATGCCGCCGCGTTTGTCATCCATCCTCCAACCGGCTACGTGACCCTCGGGCCGGGTGTTGCCCTGGATCATGAGGCAGCAAAAAGCACCTACGTCATGCGGGTGTCGGTCGCAGATGGCAGAGACGCCGACGGCAATGCTGAGACGATTCCTGTCCCGGATGATTTTCTGGAGCTGGCAGCATCCGTAGCGGATGTAGATGAACCCCCGGTGTTTGTTGAGTCGAAGTTGCGGCGGGATCGTTGCGGACGACCCGATGGTTACGTTCCCGTCCAGCTTAGGCGCGAGGTCACCCGTAGGTCGCCAGTGTCTGCTCCCGTGGGCGATCCAATAGTGGCCGTTGATCCCGAAGGCGCCGCCGTTTCTTACTCAATCGAGACTGGAATCGTGCCCGCCCCTTTCCTGATTGACCCTGTGTCGGGCCAGATCAAAGTATCCCGCGGTTTCGATTTCAGTTCGAGGAGGCGGATCTACACGGTCCGCCTTACAGCGAGTGACGGCAGTCAAGAGACTGCAATTGAAATACGCATCAGTATTGTTCCGGCACCCACACTGAGACCCACGCCAACTCCGGACCCCGTTGATCCCGAGTCGGCTTCCAGTGAAGTAGAGACACCGACTCCTGCTCCTAACCCTGAAGATACTGGGCAGATTCCGAGTGAAGTAGAAACACCGCTTTCCGAGCCGACCCCCGACGATCCGGACCCAATTCCGAGCGAAGCCGAGACGCCGTGGTCTCCGCCCCGCACAAGCGATCCGCAGGAAGTTGAGGACGCCATCGACTCCGGCGCGTTGCTGTCGGAACCAATCTACTCTCCGCCCCAGTTTGTCCCGCAAAAGTTCGTCCTGGTGGCGGGCGCGGTCCCCGTTCAGAGTCTCGCCAGGGCGGCCGTGGAATCGGATGTGGGCAACGTGAGCCTTTTCGCGCCCGCGGCTGCTCTGGCGACTCCGTACCAGGTGAGGCTGCGGGAGAGCGGCAATCCCTGTGCCGACGCAAGCCAACCCTTAGGAGCTACGATGCGCCTCTGCGTCGCCGTTGAACTGTTTGACGCTGATGGAGATCAGATGGTGCCGGTCCGTTTCAATCGGGCCGTCTCATTGCAGTTTGTGGTGCAACCAACCGCCATGACGCCGACGGGCATCGGCAGTACGATCACGCAGGACTCAGCGGGCGGCTCGCTGGGCATCATGTCGCGGGCAGAGAACATGAAGGAATGGCAACAAATTGATTTCGGGGCCATCGATGCGGGAGACGGGTCTCGCATATTGGCGACATCCATCCTGGAGCCGGGCAGGTTCATGGTCGTTTCACAACCAATTCGCCCTGTGGGCCTCGTACAAACTCCGGGGCCTCGCGTGGCCGACACCTTACAGCGCATGGCGCCCGCTGACGAATATCAAATGCCCGCCACTGTGCAACAGGATATGCAGCCGACCTTGGCCATAAGGTCGGCGCCCATCCGGCCCTCCGCCAACATGATTTCAATCTCCCCTCCTCAACGAGGATCGGCGCCGGGGATTCCCCCATTGCTTGTCGCATTCTTTCTGGACGTCACGCTTGTGCTGATGGCAACCTCCGTCCTTTACCGAATTACTCGACCTCGATCATGAGATACAGTGTTAGGACGACGGCGGCCCCGCTTGCTCTGCGCCATTTGCTTCGGCGCATCATTCACGACCGAACTCGCTTGAGAGAAGCGCGCTTGAGGCGTTTACGGCGCGAGCCTACTTTGGCGACCCTATGCGGCGGTCCCGATAACAGGAGAACCTGGTGGACATCGGTACGCGGTCTGAGGATCTTGCAATTGATGTGAGGGGATTACGCAAGGCGTATGGCTCGGTGGAGGCCGTGCGCGGAGTCGATCTCCAGGTGGCTCAAGGCGAGGCTTTTGCGTTGCTGGGGCCGAACGGCGCCGGAAAGACCACAACGGTTGAGATTCTGGAGGGCCATCGAGATCGTAGTGACGGGCGCGTCTCCGTGCTTGGGCACGATCCTGCCGACAATGAGCGCGCCTTTCGGGAGCGCATCGGCATTGTCCTGCAGACGACGAGCGTGGACCGCTATCTCTCAGTGATTGAGACCATAAACCTCTTTCGAGGCTATTATCCGGACCCTCTGCCGCTGGATGAGATTCTCGGCGCGACGGGACTGGGAGAGCAGGGGAAGATGCGGGCCGGCAAGCTCTCCGGGGGCCAACAGCGACGGCTTGACGTGGCGATAGGCCTGTCCGGCAATCCGGAACTGCTCTTCCTTGATGAGCCCACCACCGGATTTGATCCATCGGCGCGGCGAGACGCCTGGGAGATGATCAAGAACCTCAAGACACTTGGCAAGACGGTCTTGCTGACAACGCATTACATGGAAGAGGCTGAATACCTGGCGGACCGCGTCGCCATCATGGTGGATGGCCAGATTGTTATACACGGCGCGCCCGGTGATATTGCCGGCAGAAATAGCCGCACGACCATTCGCTTTACTGTGCCGGAGGAGTGCGGCCCCTTGCCGGTTGAGCTTGGGGCGCAGGCCGACAACGGGGCAGGGAGCTACGTGCTGGAGACGGACACACCCGCACAGAGCCTCCACCGGGTTACAACCTGGCTAACCGGGCTTGGTCAGGACTTCCAGCATATTTCCGTTGCCCGCAGATCACTTGAAGACCTGTTCCTGGAGCTCACCGGCGACTATCAGGACCCGGGAGAGCGAACCCAATGAATACAGTTAGGCTGGCCTTGCGGCAGGCCCGCTACCAGAACACCGCATTCTGGCGGAATCCTGCCGCGGCATTCTTTACCATCGTGTTTCCACTGATGTTTCTAGTGATATTCAACTTGCTTTTCGGCAATCAGGATGTTCAGGCTGACGGTGGAACATTTAGTTTGTCGACTTTCTACGTGCCGGGGATTGCCGTTTTTGCACTGGTCGGGGCCTGCTATACCAACGTCGCCATGGGCATCGCGTTTAGCCGGGACGGGGGCCTGCTTAAGCGACTCCGGGGGACACCGTTGCCGCCGGCGGCGCTGATTGCGGGATACGTCATGCAGAGCACGGTGGTGGCCTTTGCGCTGGTGGCGATAGTGCTGATTGTTGGGGTGCTCGCCTTTGGCGTTGACGTGCCGACGACCAGGTTTCCCGCATTCCTCCTGACCATCGCGGTAGGAGCGGCGACGTTCTGCGCCCTTGGCGTGGCCGTCGCAACGCTCATTCCCAACGCAGACGCGGCGCCCGCAATCGTCAACGCGTCAATTCTGCCGCTGCTGTTCATTTCCGACGTATTCATTCCCATGGATAGCGCCCCCGCTTGGCTCACCACATTCGCGGACATCTTCCCTGTGCGCCATTTCTCCACGGCTATGCATGAATCCTTCGATCCGTTCGCCACAGGCTCGGGCTTTGAAATTGTCAGCCTGTTGGTGATGCTGGCGTGGATGATCGGCGGCGCGCTCGTGGCGGCCCGATTCTTCCGGTGGGAGCCTCCGCGCTGAAAAGGGCGGAGAGGAAGCTCTAGCCGAGTTAGTGCTCCGGAGTCGCCGCTCTTCCCAGGAAGACCTGAGTGAGGATGTCCGTTTCCTGAATCTCCTCGGGCGTGCCCTCAAACGCAAGGTGGCCGCGATTAAGGATGTATGCCCGGTCCACGATATTCAGCGCGCCCCTAATGTTGTGCTCCACAAGGACAATGGTGGTTCCGAGAAGCTGGTTGATTTCCGTTACCTTCTCGAACACCACGCTGACGATGATTGGCGCGAGGCCAAGCGTGGGCTCATCGAGCAGCAGCGCCTCCGGTGATGACATCAGGCCGCGCCCGAGCGCGAGCATCTGTTGCTGCCCTCCGGACATAGCGCTTGCGGGGTCGCGCCGTTTCTCCCGCAGGATCGGGAAGAAATCCATGACCGCGTCCAGGCGTTCCTGCCGCTCCACTCGGTCTTTGACGTGCATTGATCCCATCTCAAGGTTCTCTTGCACGTTTAGATGGGTAAAGACGCGCCGGCCTTGGGGCACGAACGATATACCCTTTTTGACGATGTCGTGCGTCGGCGAGTCCAACCGGGCCTGACGCCAGTGGATCTCTCCGGCGGCAACCGGAACCATGCCCATGACCGCCTTGAGAACCGTCGATTTGCCCGCGCCGTTCGGCCCCATCAGCGCAATGACCTCGCCGGGGCGTATTGCGACCGATACATTCTCAAGCGCCACAACGGCGCCAAACCTGACCGAGACGTCGCTAATCTCAAGAATGGGGTCGGCGCCGCGCGAATTCTCAGGCCCGTTTCTCTCACCGGTATCCATGACTGCTGTTTGCCTGCTTCCTTGATGTCGCGACTAGTCGCCCAGGTATGCCTCAATCACTGCGGGGTCATTGAGCACGTCGTCCACGTCGCCCTCGGCAAGGAGCCCCCCGCTTTCCAGTATTATCAAGTGCTCTGCCAGTCCCCGCACGATCCCCATGTTGTGGGACACGAATATGATCGTTTGGCCCTGATCACGTAGGTTCCTGACAAGATCCTGCACAAGTTCAAGCATGTGTACTGCGAGACCTGCAAAGGGCTCATCAAGCAGGTAGATGTCCACGTCCATTGCCATGACGCGGCCGATTTCCAGCAGCTTGCGCTGGCCGTAGGAGAGCTCCTCCGCCAAGTCATCGCGCTTTTCGAGGAGCCCGACAGTCTCGAGGATGGATTCTGCCTTCTCGCGGTGCCGGCGGCTGGCCCGCTGAAAGAGCGCCGAGAAAGGCGATCGTTCCGTCATCGCAATCAACAGGTTGTCCAACACTGTGATCTGTTCGAACAGCCTGACCTCTTGAAAAGTGCGCGTCACGCCGTGGTCCGGCGACTCATGAGCCTTGATTATTCGTAGTTGCGAGTCGCCGATCACGACGATGCCGCCGTCAAGTGGCAATGTCCCGCTCAACAGATTAATGAGGGTCGACTTGCCCGATCCGTTGGGTCCGACTATCGCCGTAATGACGCCCTTTGGGATGGATATTGAGAGTTCATTGACTGCTTTCACGCCGCCAAAACTCTTGTCAATGTTCCTGGTCTCAAGTGCAGCTGTGCCGCTTTCTTCAGGCGCGCTCATAGCTTGAATCTCCCGGCGAGGCCCTGTGGGCGAAATAGCATGAGCAATATGAGCATGACGCCAAGAACCACCTGTCGGGCTTGCCCAACGTATTCGACAGGAAGAAACGGAACAAACCGCATCCCTTCCTCAAGGAGGACAAACGAAAGGGCGCCCAGCAGAGAACCCCAGATGCTTGCCAGCCCGCCAAGAATCACGACCGCGACCAACAAGATGGATTCCAACAGGATGAATGAGTTCGGATCAACAAAGGAGGTCCACGCGGCAAAGATGCCTCCGGCAAGCCCTGCCATCATGGCGGAGATTACCCAGATCGCCAGCTTGTAGTGCGATGCCTGATAGCCGAATACTTCCACCGCTTGCTCATCTTCCCGCACGGCCGTTAGCACCCGTCCAAATGAAGAAGTAACGATAAACCATGAAATGGCAATTACCAGGATCAAAAAGCCGAGGGCCAGCAATAGAAAATGAAACTCGTCGTCAAAAACCAACCCACCGATCTGCGGTTTTGGTATGTCGTGAATGCCAAATGCGCCTCGTGTTACAGTTCGCCAATTCACAAATACATTGAATGCGATAATGGCGAACCCGAATGAGGCTAGGACGTACACGTCATCCCGAAATCGACTAAAGGCTACGCCCACAATGAGCGCGACCACGCCTACCAGGATGACTGCCACCGGCAGGGCCGCAAAGAAAGGCCAGGCGAATATCTGGATCGTCTCCTCCCTCAACTGCTCAAATTCTGGATTCGCTGTGAGCACCGCAACCGTGTAGGCGCCTATCCCATAGAAGCCAATATGGCCAATGGACAGCAGGCCGGTGAAGCCGAGAACCAGATTGAGGCTGATGGCGAGAATCGCCCAGATGGCGAAGACGGTGGTGATTGTGATGGCGAATCCGGCCCCTTGCCAGATCATGAATACAATGGCCGCCAGTATGGTCGACAATGTCGCGAGGATCTGCAGGTTGGCCCCGATGGCGCCGATGATCGGTAGCCGCCGCCGCTGCACGGATTCAGTGAACTCTTGAATATCCTTCAGCATGGCATTGGCTTACCTTCTTGGAATCATTCCCTTGGGCCAGAAGGCCAGGAAGACGATGAGCATCAGCAGTGAAACGCCGTCTCTCCATTCACCGGCAATGTCCCAGATGCCGAACTGTTCAGTCAGGCCAAGAACAAAGCCTCCTACAATCGCCCCCGTCATATTGCCCATGCCGCCGATGACAGCGGCGATCCATCCCTTGAGCAACAACAACAGTCCCATTCGTGGCTGAATCGCTATGTCTTGCCCGGTCAGTATTCCGGCAAACGCCGCATACACGGCCCCGATGAAGAAGACCGATGCGATAATCGCGGTTGTGTTGATGCCGACAACCTTTGCCACTTCCTCATCATCGCCTATCGCGCGGATGACCTTGCCCAGGGATGTCTTCTGCAGCAGAAGCCACATAAAGCCGTATCCGACCAGAGCGGCGGCGATCGAAAAGACCGCAAACCCCTTAATATTTGCGCCCCCTATCAGGATAGGCTCGCTGCCAAGCGCAGCCGGTAAGGCCCGTGGCGCGCTGGAAAACACGATGACTATCAGAGCGGAGATGGTCAGCAGAACGCCGAGCGACCCAACCAACATGATGAGTGTCGACTTTGCCCTCGCCAGCATGAAAATGTACAGGCCCCGGTACAGGGCAAGCCCGACGCAGCCGGCGAGCAGGCAGGACACAACCCAGCTCAAGTAGAGATTTGACTCCGAAACGTCAAATAGCAGGTGCGCGGCGATGCCGCCCGCAATAAGCCCGGCCGCCCCGCCGATTCCCGCAAGCATCGGCGTCCGCGAAATTCCTCCAGCAGTTCTCCTCAACGCCCAGATGAGCGCCAGAGCCGCTCCGCTCCCCGCCACGAGAACAATTGCCGGGGCCAGCACCTGACTCAGATTGCCCGGATAGGTCAACACAAGGCCCGTGTAAGCACCGGCGACTACCGCAACGAACCCGTTCGCGATTTGCAGCGCCCTCTTGCTGAATCTTTGCCGCAATCGCTCGTAGTACAGCGTGTGGAGTGACCAGGCGACGACACCTGCGACGACGAGCGCAAAGAGCACATTCACGACGATGTTGTTGGCATCGTACTGACCGCCAAAAGACTCCCCGGAGCGAAGATAGAACACGCCGTAGGCGCCCATTGCGGCAGCGGCCCCGTAATAGAGATCAAAGAACCAGACTGTGCTGTAAACCAGCGTGAATCCCATTGCAAGAAGCGCGTAAACCGCGCCAACGTTCAATCCGTTGAACGTTACCTGTAGCGCCTGACTTGGGGACTCCGTGATCTTCCAGACAATGTAGGCGACGACGCTGAAACCCAGGAAGAGCGCCAACAAGAGGCCCGGACGTCCGGGCTTTGTCAGGGCCTCCCAGGTCACCATTCGCAACCCCTGGGGTTGTATGCTCTGTCCATTGCGGTTCTGTTGCCGGCGCGAATGGAAGGTTGATGTGGGCGCCGCGCCCGGCGCTATGGCTTATCCGGCTGTTGCCGCCTGATGAAAGACTTGCCAAACGTGGCCGTCCGGATCCTCAAATGTCCGGACATACATGGCCCCAAAATCCTGTGTTTCGCCATGCTCTGAGCCGCCCGCCTCAATGGCTGAACTGATCAGGCGATCCACTTCCTCCCGACTATCAATGGCGAGTGCAACGATTGATTGAGCAGTCGTTGCCGCATCGCCCAGCTGCTTTGACGTAAAGGTCTTGACCATTTCTTCCGGCATGAGCATCGCCGACGCGCCGTCCGAAAGGATGACGCAGGCGGACTGATCGCCGCTGAAGTTTGGATCGAACTCAAACCCAAGATTCCGAAAGAAATTCCGGGAACCTTCAAGGTTCCGCGTTGGAAGAATGACGAATGCGCGAGAGTTCAAATCCACCTCCTGGCTATTTCCGATCCTGCTTTAGACGTACCCTGGTCGAACCGCGATTCTCCGATGACCCGGTAGCCGATGGTCAGGCGCCCCTCATCCATCGGTAGCATCTTGCCCATTACTGCGCTCACGCCGTAAAGCGCCAAGTGGCCTTCACACACAATATGGTGGCCGATGGCGCCCAAAATTGTTCCGGCGTAGAGGCAGTCCCCGAAGGTCTGAATGTATTAATCATCGTCTATCCGGGCAAGGCGCTCAGCCGCAATTCTCATTGCGCTCCAGGATGAAGTCAAGCGCCGCTTCGGTGTCATGCCGTTGCATCGATTCCCAGACTTGATCAGATTCTGGCGGCCATCAACGTTGCTTGGAGCGGGCAGGAGCCACAGAGCCTATGATTCCTCTTCTGACGTGCAGATCAGGGCTGCGCCGATCAACGAAGCCGCTAACCCGGTTCAGCCAGGTTCAGGCGGTCGAGGCGAGCTACTCCGCCATCGCGCCGGTTCTGCGACGAGACGCTAGGGCCGATCGCATATTTGAGTAGGCCAGAACTGCGACAAAGACCGTCGCGGAAAGCAGTACGACGCTCGCGCCTGATGACACGTCGATGAAGAAACTCAAATACACTCCTGCGCTTCCGCATAGCCCACTGATGACGGTAGAGAGAACGATCATCATCTTGAAGTTGTCCGTAAGCAGCCTTGCTACAACCGGCGGTATAACGATGGCGGCGGCGATCAGGGTGACGCCAAGCACCTGCATGGAAACGACAATGGCGGCGGCCAGGATAAGCGAGAATGCCGCGTCCACCCAGCCCGTGGGCACGCCATAGAATCGCGCGACCTCTGGATCAAACGCCGAAAAGAGAAACAGCTTGTATCCGCCCAGGATAATGGCGAATGCCACGATGGAGACTGCGGCTATCGCGATGAGGTCCCCTGTCGTGACGCCCAGGATATTGCCGAACAGCGCTGCGTCAAAGCTGCGAGTAAACGAGCGATTCCTGCTGATGAGGGCGATTCCCAGCGCGAAGCTTGCCGTCGTGATGATGCCAATGGCTGCGTCCGAGTGAATCGTCGATCTCCGTGCCGTCAGTGTGATGAGCAGCGCAGAGAGAAAGCCCCACATGCTCGCGCCGATCAGGAAATTGAATGACAGCATGTAGCTGACCACTGCGCCGCCAAACACCGCGTGGGCCAGGCCGTGCCCGATGTAGGCCATTCGACGCAGCACGATGTAGACCCCCAGGAGCCCGCAGAGCGCCCCCACCAGGGTGGCCGCTATGAATCCCCTGACAAAAAAATCGAACTGAAATGGTTCAAGCACTGGTATTGGCTAGCTCATTGTCGTGCATTCGCGTCTATGCGCCTGCCTCATGTTCAGCCTGAATGCCGCCTGTCCCAGCCCTGCGGCCCGCCGGATGCGGCATTTCGGCAACAAGCGGCATCCCGTTGTATTCGATGACGTGCATGGGCGCGCCGTAGGTCTTGCTTAATGCCTCTTCCGTTATGACGTCAGATGGCGGTCCCTCTGCAATGATGCGGCCATTGATGCACACCAGCCAGGGAAGATGGACGGCGACCGCGTTAATCTCATGCGTCGTCATGAGAATGGTGACGCCGTGATGGTTGAGGTCATGGAGCAGATGCAGCACGTCATCCCGCGTCTTGATATCCACGCCGCTGTTTGGCTCATCGAGCAGCAGCAGGTCCGGGCTGCTTATGAGCGCGCGCGCCAAAAAGACGCGTTGCTGTTGCCCGCCGGACAGCATACGGATCTGTCGTTTCACCAGATGCGCGATCCCAAGGCGCTCAAGCATCTCGTGCGCAAGCCTCGTGTCCTCCTTGCGATACCAGGGCAGCAGAGGGCTGTTCATGGTCCGCCCCATCATCACGGTCTCCTCGACCGTGACCGGAAAGGTCCAGTCGATGGTTTCCAGCTGGGGGACATAGCCGACGCGCGGCGCGCGTTTGGACGTTGGCGTGTCGCGCACCGTCACTGTTCCCCGGTGCAGCGTCGTCGCCCCAAGAATCGTTCTCAGAAGGGTCGTCTTGCCTGAGCCGCTTGGACCGAGAAAGCCGATGAAATCGCCGGGCATCACAGTCAAATCGACATCTTCCAGGACAGTCTGGTCGGCATAGCCGGAGGACACGCCTGACAGCCTGACAATGGGCGAGGCGCCTGCGTGCCTCTCATGCGGAATGGGATGAAGCATACTTTCTTAGCCTACCTGCTATTGGAGACCACTGTGAAACGTCCCATGCGGCGCTTTTGAGCGGATCCGGGACGGGTCAATCAGTCAAATGCCGGTTCGCGTCGGGAACTCGGTTGAACAATTGCAACGCGTGGCCCTGCTATTGCGGATACACAGCCGTCTGCTCTCCGGCATATGTCTGGGAGGGATCAAAGCCGGCAAGCGGGGCAGTGTCGCCGCCGAGCGCGGAGATCATCGTCTCCATGTTTGTCAGCATGAGTCCCAGGTAGGAATGACGGGGACCCCCCGGGGCGCCTGGCAGATCGTCATCCCGGAGCTGGTCAATGAAGACTGCGCCGCCTTCCTCCGCAATGGCCTCCATCACCGGACTCGGGAAGACCGCCGACCCAAACACGGCCGGCAGACCCGTTTCCCTTACGAGGGTGATTAGATCGGCAACCTCCCTCGCCGACGGTTCCGAAAAGTCGGCGGGTTGCACGGCGCCAATGACCTCAAATCCATATCTTTCCGCAAAGTACGGGAAAGAATCGTGGTAGGTGAGGAGCTTCCTGTGTCCTTCAGGGATCGTCTCCGCCGCCGCCAGAATGCGGGCATCCAGGTCACTGATGCGCGCCGACAACTCCCGAAAGTTGGCATCGTAGTAGTCGGCGTTTGAGGGATCAAGCCGCACCAGGTGTTCATGGATTATCATCGCGAATGTCCCAGCGAGATGCGGCGCCGTCCACAGGTGAGGATTCGGCCTCCCGCGCGATTCCGGGAATGCAAAGTCATAAATCCAGTCGCCTTGAGCGACCGCCTCATCAGCCAGGAGAACCATAACGGCATCGTCCGGCGCCGTGGATTCCGCAAGCCGGATTGTTGGCTCTTCTAGGAACAGTCCATTGGCGAAGATCAGGTCGGCGCGGGCGATGGTGGTGGAGACCGACGGCGCCGGCTCATACGTGTGGGAATTGACACCCTCCGGCACGATGCCGGTTAGTGCTATGCGATCACCGCCGATGCTCTCAACGAGGCTGGTGATCGGGGAAATCGTCGCGACGACTGCCAGCCGGTCGCCGGCTGCGTTGTCAGCACGTCCGGCCTTCGAATTGCTTCCCGTGCAGCCCGCTATGCCCACCAGGAGAACCAGGGCTGCCGCCAACAGGCCGAAACGCGTCACTGCGTCCCATCCGCGGGGGAGTCATTGTCGGTTACGCGATTCGACACTCGCAACGCTGCTGCGCCGGATTAGCGGGGCATCCTGATGTTGCGTACTGAGTCAATTCGGCTTTGAGCCATGATGTGCGCGGCCTCTTCCGTGGAAATGCCGGCCGCTTTGGCCCGAATGAAGACATTCGTTATGGTGTTGTAAATCTGGCCTGTTTTGCGACGGGCCTCCTCGGCGCTGTACGTCCTGCCGATCTCAAACGATATGTTGATGACGCCGCCGGCGTTGACGATGTAATCCGGCGCGTAGAGGATGTCACGCTCAGCGAGCGCATCGGCATGGCGAGGCTCAAGCAGCTGATTGTTTGCGCTGCCGCACACGGCCTTGGCTTTCAGCAACGGAATGGTATCGTCATTCAGAATGCCGCCGAGAGCGCACGGGACGAAAATGTCGCATTCGTGTCCATAGACGTCGTCAGGGCCAATTGGCGCTAGCCCGTACTGACTCTTGGCGCGCTCGACGCGCGTGGAATCCAGGTCCGAGCCGATGATGATGGCCCCTTCGCCCTTGAGGTAAGGCAGGAGGTAATTCCCGACCTTTCCAAGGCCCTGTAAGACGATCCGCATCCCGCTGAGGTCATCCGACCCCCAGAGGTATTGCGCCGTCGCAAGGATGCCCTGATAGAGGCCGTAGGACGTCATTGGGGAGGGGTCGCCGCTTCCTCCTGACTCGACGGGCAGCCCGGCGACGTAGCTGGTTTCCTTGGCGATCCATTGGATATCCGCCGGTGTCGTGCCGACGTCTTCTGTGGTCACGTAGCGGCCATCAAGACTCGCGACTTGCCGCCCAAATGACCGCATGAGGGATTCCGTGGTTCCGGCGCCTGAGCCGGCCATGATGACCGCTTTACCTCCGCCGAGGTCTAGCCCGGCCGCGGCCGACTTAAGCGTCATGGCCTCGGAGAGGCGGAGCACGTCCATGACGGCCTCTTCCTCCGTCGTGTACTTCCAGATCCGCACGCCGCCGAGCGAGGGGCCCAGCGTTGTGTCATGAACGGCGATTGCGCCCTTTAGACCGGTGGCGCTATCCGCAAATAGAGCCACCTGCTCATGGCCGTGCTCCTCCATGTAGCTGATGTAGTTGCTCATAACGACACGCCTAAGGCGGCGAGGGTTTGGCGGGGAACGCCACGCCAAACTGCATTCATCGGCTACTTGCGGCCATCCCGAAGGAAGTTGGCAAAACTCTCCTGGGCGCCGGCCACGTGCTCAAGGACTCCGCTAATGGTCTGATCCTCGTGCATTCGGGAGAGGTCATCGTCAGAGAGGCGCGAGATAATGCCATTTAGGGCGCCCATAGCTTGCGCTGTTTGAGCGAGGATGGCCTGTGCCTCAGACTGCGGGTCCGCGCCCGTGGCGCCTAGCACCTTGTTGACGTGGTTCACGTGTTCCTGGGCGTGATTCGCAGCCGCATACAAGATGCCTCGAACATGTGTTGGACGTCCGCCGTATCCGGGGATTTCCTGGTCAAGGTCCACGTCGCTCAGACCGTTTGCCTCGGCGGCAAGGTCCGCGAAACTTGTCATTAAGCGACTCAGTAGGGCTTCCGTCTCTGTTCTCGACATTCGGGTCAAACCTCCACATCTGCTTTGTGTTGTGGGCCGCCCGGACGGGCCAGTCCGATTCAATCGTAGTCAATGGGCTGCGTGGCGTCCATACGGATCAGGCGAAACTAGGGCTCCGGCGCGCCCTGTTCTCCCCGGGCCGCCGCTTCCGCGGCCGCCTGAATGCCGTCCAGCCAGGAGTCAGTAAGGAGGCTGATGAGCGGTCTGAAGCCGGTCACTCCCAGGAGCTGCGGAGCGGGGCCGTCAAATACCTCGTCCGAGGTCAGCAGCGTGCCGCCGTCCGTTGTGCTGAATGTCAGCGTGTGCAGCGTCGTCACGCCAAAGCGTCTGCCCGTCCAGGCGACGCTGTGCGGCAGATTCGAATCCTTGATGGTAACGTCCGCGCCGAGAGTCGCCAGGCCAACGCCCATTGTCAGCCGAAGGCGCGCGCCGTCCTTCCACGGTTCCCCCTCTACCCATTCGGCCCGCCTGAACGTGCGGATCCATTGCGGCCAGGCTTCGACGTCCTCAAAGTGCCGCAATACGATATCCTGCGGCGCGTCAATCCGGGTGAATTGCCTGACCCTGATTGCCATCAGTCCCTCCCTGACACGGCGGACTCGGCGCACCGCCTGAGCGATGCCAGCCAGCCGCGGGACATCGCCTGAATAATTGGTCTCGGGTAAAAGAGTCGTACAGGTAAAACGGAACTCCGAAACCACTTTGAGTCCGTCACCCGCGTTGCCGCGCCGTCTGATAGGGATTCAAAGTTGAAGCGGCGCGTTCCTGTAATTGTCATGACGCTGGATTCCCACTCGACGGCGCCCAGCGGGTCAAATTCCGTCACCGTAACGTTGAATGGCACGGGCCGCGTCGCCATCCTTAGCCGCATAAAGAAACTGGAGCCGATCTCCCACGGCGTCCCGCTCGTCCAACGTGATTCCATGCACACGGAGTTCCATTCCGGCCAGCGGTCGAGGTCGTCGAAGGCGAGGCGCACAGCGTCAATCGGCGCATCAATGTCGATGGACTCGCTGAGAGTGAGCGTTCTTACGGTCTGCAGCATCAGTGTGCTTGTTCCTTGAACTGTCGATCTACCTGGCCTGATTCGACGAGCGAGTCAGTGAGGAGATGCAGGTACACCAGACCACCGTACGGGTCCCATTTCTCCAGCGCTTGTTGAACGCCGCCATAATCCAGTTTGTTCTGAAGGTCTAACCACTGCTCCAGTCGGCGACGGACGCCGACATCGTCACCGGGAAATATCTGCAGCCGTCCATCGCCCCTTAGAAGAGCATACTCGGCCGTCCATCGACCCACGCCATAAAGCTCACGAAGCCGGGCCACGGCCTCCTCATCAGACAGATTCGAGACGTGTTCGCCGTCCGGACACTCTTGCTGAGCCAGGGCTGAGAGCTCAATCATCGCTCGCGCTTTTTGCCGGCTGTATCCGATCCCGCGGAGTTCCTCATCTGACAGGCAGGCCACCTGCTCGGACTGTGGAAAGGAGCGCGCATCGCCAAGAGCGAAGCCGCATCGAT
This sequence comes from Dehalococcoidia bacterium, assembly GCA_965237465.1. Taxonomy (GTDB): domain Bacteria; phylum Chloroflexota; class Dehalococcoidia; order UBA6926; family UBA6926; genus VXMO01. The sequence continues at coordinate 576,455 of OZ250138.1, read as the reverse complement.
CCGCAAGCCTGGCCAGAATGCGGATGCCCGCGGTCAGCGTTATCTGCTGGCACGTAATCGCGTTCGTGAGCGCCTCGAAAAGGCTCTGATAGCGGGGCGGTCTCAGGCCACGCAGGCGCTCGGCGAGCGGCCCCAGCGCCGCGTCTGTCTCCGCCAGATCATAGAATCCTGTTAGGTCGATCTCAGTCCCCAGGAGCCTGGATACAATAGGGCGCAGTAAGTTCTCAATGGCCTGCGCAGATAGGTCGGCGCTGTGGGAGCTGCATGCGACGGCTATGCGCAATATCGGCGTTTCAATAGATCCGTGCTGAGTTGCTGCAACATCCAGTGCTCGCCCCTCGACAACCACCAAGCGACGATACGTGTGTGTGTCGGCGTCCCAGCGGTCCCAGGTGTTGTCTATCCGTCTCTTGAGCGCCCACGCCGTCAGGTCAAGTCGATAGGGGGGAAGCGGGATCATCTCAAACTCGACGGTCTGCATCCTCCCATTATGGGCGCCGATCGTAGGGCAGACTAGTTGGACCTGTGGCGCAGGGACGAAAAAGGAGACGAGTTTCCTGTCAGTTAACTGTCCCGACTCGCCTGATTCTGCTAACGGTCGCTGGCTATTGCCAAAGCGCGAGGATTAGTGAGATGACGGTGACCGATATGGAGTTTTCCACCGCGTTGACGACAAACAGCTTCATTGGCCTCGCCTCAAAGATGTACGTCGTTGCCATCGGCGTCAGCACAAGGCCAATGGAGACCATTGCTCCGATTACGAGACCGCCAATGATCGAGTACGCGTCGGCCAGCTGAATGATAATGGCAAGAACGATGACGGTTAGCGCTGCGCCTACGAACGCTATAGCGAATGCCCGCATCTGTCCGCCCCGAGCTGAAATCTCCTCCACAGTGGTGCCCAATGCGTCCATCCATGGCCTACCGGCAACCTGCGGCATGTAATATGTCGCTCCAAAAGCCATGGCAAAGATCACCGAAACGACGACGGCAAACCAGTTGATAGCGCCAAAGTCGATTGCCATCGCTCCAATTTCAATCATCGGTCAGACTCCGTTCTTTCCTGTCGCCTTACCCCCTCAGGGGCAAGGCGACAGGCAATGCGTCGCAACAATCTATCGCCTATTGCGGTTGATTCGCCAGCGCCGCTGTCCTAATCGAACAGGGATTCGGCCCGGCGCGCGAATTCCTCCTTCGATTCAAGAGCATCCGCCACCGAGAACGCAGCGTATGACTCCGGCGTGCCGTATTCTCGCGTGTGGACAACGACGGGCATCGGTAGGGCGTCCCCGAAGAGCAACGCCTGTTGTCTGCTCTCCAACCGGGATAGGACGTTGCGCAACTTGCTGCGATCCGAAACTCCCGCCAACACAGCGTCAACGTCCCGGTCACTGTCCAACAGACACGTGAGCTTGGTGCCGATCTGCGACAGAACTTCGTCATAGATGCCGCTTGGCCGCTGATCGACGACTAATAGCGTGACTCCGTGCTTGCGATCTTCCCGGGCGATTGTGCCAAAGATGGCCTGGCTCGCCACGTTCCGGTTCAGGAACTTGTGCGCTTCCTCAATTGCGATGATGAGCGGCGTCGGCTCCATACCGCTTTCGCCCATGGCCCGCTCTGAGCGGCGCACGTAGTTCTCATGGATGCGGCGGGTCAGCAGGTTGGCGACCAGCATGTAGGCCAGCTCCTGCCGGCCATACTCGCCAAACTCGAGCACAACGGAGATGCCCCGATCCAGATAGTCGATGATGCTTCTGACGGATCCGTTTCCGCCCTTCTCCTGTAGGAAAGCGAACCGCTCGAAGACCTTGAGGCGGCGTTGGAGCGCCTGCATCGTCGCCTCATTCTCGTTCAGTTCGCGGCAAAGCTCAGCGATGCCGTCTGAGTCCTGCTGAAGGAAATTGGCCAGCCACTTGGTCCCGCCGCGCCGCTGAAGGCGATAGGGCAGTTGGCGGCCAACGTCAGTAAGGTTGAGCGCCTCAGCCAGGGTTTCAATGTCCTCCGGCTCGATCTCCCCGAACCCGATCCTTATCTCGCCGTCAGTCGGGACGTTGCGACGGTCTGATGCCTCCTTGTCCAGCGTCAGCACAACGACGCGACTCCCAAAGAGCTGCTTAAGACCCTTGACGGTCCGATTCCGCTCCCGGTCGCGCCCCTCCCAGCCGTATTCGTTGTGCATGTCAAACACAAGGGTGGCCGCGGCGCGGGATCGCACGAGGCCCGCGAGGACTTGCCGGACCAGAAACGTCTTGCCTGTGCCGGATTTTCCAAAGACGCCTATGGAGCGTTCCGCCACGGCCTTGAGGTCGAGCACGATATCCACGTTCTGCATTGCCAGTGGCTCGCCGATGGCGAGATGCGTGTCGTCCGGCCGCCCGAACACGTTCACGATATCGTCGCCGGTGGCGTCAACGACCCTTGAGAAGTGCCGTGGGAGCGTGAGCGCGCGTCGAGTCTCATTCGTCTCCTGGTCCAAACTAAGCTCCGGCTGCACGTCCGCAACGCCGTAGAAGGCAGTGCCGTCCAGCACGTCCGCGATGAACGGGTCATCAAGATCCGGCATTGTTGTCTCAAGCGACTTGTCGATTGTTTCAAGAGTAACGTCTGTGATCATGCCGAAAGTCCGATTAAGGCGGCCTTCAATGGCTACATAGGCGCCAACCGCTACTTCTTCAACGGACCTCGTGCGGGCTAGCTTGACCTTGATGCCCTGACTCAACGAGCCGCCGATTACGACGCCAATCTCGGAGCTTTCGCCGGGGCGGGACTGAGATTCAGTCATGCGCTCGTCTCCTGATTGATGCGGCGCCGGCTACTCGGCGGCGAGTTGGCGTGTCGAAGACCATGCGTGGGCGAATCGCGTGAATTCCTGGAGAAGGCGCGTCGTGACGCGACCCTCCACATAGACAAGAAAAAGATCACGTTCCGACGGCAATCCCTCAAGAGGCACGACTGCGATGGTCCCGGTCCTTTCGGCGTTTCTCGCCGCCAGCGCCGATACAATCGATACTCCGAGGCCCGCCTCGACGCCGCCGATCACAGCCTGCGTGGATCCCAGCACGGCGCTCGGCTCCCAGTGCCGCCCCTCAACGCCTGCCGCGTCGAGAATCTGTCGGATTGCCGCCATAGTGCCTGATCCGCCCTCACGGGCTACGAACTTCTGGTTCGCCAATTCCTCCGGCCGGATCCCGACTCGCCCCGCAAAGGGGTGGTTCGTCGGAACGATCAAAACCAGTGTGTCGCGGTAGAACGGCTCCTGAACGAGCCCCGCCCGGCTCGACCGCGCGCCCGTAAAGCCTATGTCGCAATCACCCTGCGCGACCTGTTCAACGACGGCTTCCGTGTCGCTTACCGAAAGTGATGCGTTGACTTCCGGATAGCGCTCGACAAATTCCGCAAGGAGGCCGGGCAGGAGATATTCGCCTGGTATCGTGCTCGCCGCAATATTAAGCGTTCCCGATAGCTCGTCCGCAAGGCGGGCGATGTCCTCGCGCAGGCGGTCGTCTTCTTCTATGATCCGCTCTGCGTGCCGAAGAAAGGCCTCTCCCTGAGCCGTCAGCCTCAACTGTGCGCCGCCCCTGTCCAGCACACGAGCGCCCAGCTCCCGCTCCAACCGCTGTACGTGGAGCGTGACCGCAGGCTGACTTATTTTCAGCGCCGCCGCGGCCTCCGAAAAGCTGCCGCGCCGAACGATCTCACGGACTGTTCGAATATGTGAAATATCCATGCTATTTGGGCCGTCTCGTTTCCGGCAGCAACAGACCCGCTAGTGGGCGCTTTGCCGGGCATGCGGATTCATGCCCGAATGCCTGATCCACTCACGTTCGGCCTGATCTTTGCAAGCACCGTCTGGAGGCCGCGCATGTCGTCGCGCATGATGTAAACCAGACGGCGTCCCGTATCGCGCAGGTAATCCCCCTGCGCCGGAGCGCCTCCCGTGGCGTTGGCCAAGGTGCGGATTGCCGCGGGCACAAAGTCCAGCGGGGACTCCGTCCGTGCAGAGGCGATGCTCTGCAGGGTAAGAGGATCATTGGCAAGATCGGCAATGTCCTCTTCTCCTCCTGCGTAGACAAACGCATGGAGGCGCGGTGGTCGCGGTGGCACGTAGGGCATGAGTTGGCCGTCAATACGGTGCGCGACTATAACAGCGGTGAATTCCGTGTGGATCAGCCTGTTGATCTCCGGTCGGCGTTCATAAAACTCTTCCACAGTGTCGTAGTCCGCGCCGCGCGCAGTCGGCCGTCGCCCGGAATCATTGGGCACCGTCTCCGCTGACGTCACGAATGACAGTATGTCCATCCCAGCGTCACGAATAACCGCCACGGATCCAAGAGCAGGCGGCGTGTGCAGGTTGTCCACCTGGGCCACATATTCCGTCGTCCGCACCGTGATCAGTTCCGCAATGCGGCGGCTGCTTCCTGTGGTCGTCGAGTCAACGGGTTGCGGCTCGCTCGTCATGGCAGAATCATACCTGACGGCTGATCTTGGCACTCGTCTTCTCGGACATTGTGGGGGAGTAGCCCCGGCGCGAGGTCTCCTGCTCAAGCAGCGACTGAAACATCATTCGGTCCTGCTGGCGCACAACCGCCGCCTCATGCGCTTCCGCCAGGGCGATGGGGTAGCCATCTCCTAGCTGGATCTGATCCCACAGCAGCGTCTGCAGGAGGTCTACGCCGCCGACAGACCACTGAGGCGACTCAACGCGCGCCAGCTCCCGTTCGGTGCGCATGTAGAAGAAGTGAGGCGTGTGGGATCGGTATTCTCTTGTTTCGTTGGCGGTGCTCTTAAATGCGCCGGTCCGCTCCCCCGCGTCGGCCAGAATGTCGTCAAATATGTCGCGGTCCCGAACCCGCGCCACGCTGTCGCAAGGACGTTCTCCCTCCTGCAGGTCCAGACAATGGACGGCGCAATTAGCCGTTTCATACGGGCACGCCGCGATGCGGAGCGCGTTAACAACCTCTCGGGCTCGCGGGCGGGAGATATAGGAGGCCACCACAAAATTCCGATTCTGGGCTATCCGCTCAAGCCGTGTGAGCGCCTCCGTGTACTCTTCCAGCAACTCGGCGCTGTCGGATTCTGGCGTTCGCCATTGCGTCAGCGAGCCGTCAAGAAGGCCTATTGCGGGGACATCCGGCGGCAGACCCTCGGCCAGATCGGCCAAGGCGTTAACTTCCGCCGTGTCGCGTCGGGCGGCGATAACGGACGAACCAACAGCATGCTCTCGCCCCGGCCTCCGTCTTCCCCCGAGAATCATGTCCTCGCTTCGATAGTAGGGAGTCGGCACGCTGTCGATAGTAGCGTCGGAACCCTCGCCATATCGAATCATCACTCGTCCGATGTTGATCAGATAGCACTCAACCGGCGAATCCCGATCAACTTCTATCTGCGAGCCGTCCACAGCCAACACAATATAGTTCTCCGGCCGCGGCTGAGACGGCGAGCTCGTTGTCAGAGGCTCGGTGACAGTCGGCACGAGCCATGAGTAGCTCCCGCGCTGCTGCTCAATCTTGCTGGCAAACGATTCAAAGTTCTTCGGCGTCGAGTAGCCGCGGGCAGCGTCAAGGGCATTCGTGAGATTCTTGCCAAACTCTCCCTGCTGCTCCCCAAGGTAAGCGGCGATCTCATCCATGTGCTCTGAGAGCAGATGCGGGTCAATTGGCACGGCGCGTCTCCAATTCAGTCTTGCTGGCCGATCTGCCCGCCCCGCTACGCAAGAACGCGGTCATCGCCCACACGCCTCGTTAGTCGGCGCACGTCCATGCTCTGCAGCAGGGGCAGTACATACTTGCGACTGCTGCCCAACAGGTCACGCGTCTCGGCCACAGTAATCTGTCCGTTGTCCCGAATATGGCCCAGGACATCGTCGATGATGCGCTGATAGGCGTCCGCGGCGTACACGATGCCTTCGCCGATCGGCACAACCTGTCCGGCATCAGCCAGGAATCCCAACAGCTCCGGATCGATCTCAAGCCCCGCCGGGGGGTTGAATGGATTGTCTCTCAGCCGGGAAATGAACTGGTCTGCGACGTTCTGGGCCGCCGCTGACAGTGCAGGGGAGTGACCTGGAAGATGAACGATTGTGCCCTGTTCAATCAGGATTCCCTCCTCCTGCATCCGCGCGACCAACTCTGAAAAAGTGTCGGCCTGGGCGCGGAGGCGACTCCGCAGCTCTTCGCGTGACGTGCCTCGGCGCAGCGGGAAAGCCTTGTGGTGCGCCTCAAGCTGCGCGCGCGCCGTCGATGTTACCGATGCCCATGTCGTCGCTGAGAACAGCAGCGTTCCATCGCCCGACCCAATCGGGATAATTTGTCCGTCCTGTTCCAGTGCTGCAATGTTCTCCCGCGCCTCTTGTTCGGACATGGCCGACCGTCGGGCCAACGCGGTGAGTGTCAGCGGACCGGCCCCGTCCAGCGCGCCGATGAGAGCCTGTTTCGGGTCTGGCGCGCTCAGAGCCTCAAGTCGGGCGATGAGTGCCGGATCGTTGCGCTTATGCCGTCGCGCGTCTGTTTCAATGACCTCGCCGCCGCCGAGCGTGCCCACGTTGGAACGCACAACAAAGAAATCGCCCTTGATGAGCGGCAGTGGCGTTTCCAGCGCCAACTGGCACCACCCGGACTCGCCGGGCAATAGGCGATCGCCCTCCAGCACTCGCGCCCGAGCGAGTGATTCCGCGGCCAGCCAGTGGACGGTGACCTGCATGTTGTGGCGCAGCGGCCCCGGGGCGTTGGCGACCATTCGGATACGTCCGTCAACAGCCGAGGTCTCGCGCAGCCATCCACGAGTCGTCAGAACCTGTCCCCGCGATACGTCGTCCGCGGTCACGCCGGTCAGGTTGACCGCTGTGCGCGTGCCGGTCTCTACTTTCGTCTCCATCTTGCGGTGCGATTGCAGGCCGCGCACACGAACCTGCTTGTGCCCCGGCACAATCTCAAGTTCTGAACTAACCGTGATTTCCCCGTCAATGAGCGTGCCGGTCACGACCGTGCCGAATCCGGAGATCGCAAATGCGCGGTCGATGGGAAGGCGCGCCCGCCCACGATCCGGGCGCTGCGGTATCTCCTGCAGTTCGGCGTCCAGCAACCTAACCAGATCATCGAGGCCCTGCCTTGTCTGGGAGGAGACGGCGACGATGGCTGCTTCCGCAAGCGAAGTCGGCTCAAGTACCTCCCGAACTTCCTCAATGACCAGTTCAAGAAAGTCCTGCTCGACCAGATCGGCCTTGGTAATAACCGCAATTCCTCGCTTGACTTGTAGCAGATCGAGGATGTCGAGGTGCTCGCGGGTCTGGGGCATGACGCCCTCATCGGCTGCTATGACGAGCAGCGCGAGGTCGATGCCGCCAACCCCCGCCAGCATGTTCTTGATGAATCGCTCGTGGCCGGGAACATCGACGATGCCGATCTCCTCACCGGAGGGTAACTGCATCCACGCGAACCCGAGGTCGATCGTCATTCCACGTTCTTTCTCCTCGCGGAGACGATCGGGATCGATATCCGTCAGGGCGCGGATGAGTGTGGATTTGCCGTGATCGACGTGGCCTGCGGTGCCAATGACGTGCATGAGGAATCCTGCTGCGGTTGGCTTGAACCTGGAAAGTATAGGCGCGCCTGAACGGCTAGGCCATGATTCTCGCGAACACCTCGTTCGAAAGCAGACGGCCCCTTGGCGTAAGCCTGAGGGTGCCGCTGTCATGCTCCAGCAAGCCGTCTTCGATGGACGACTCTACCGCCTCGCTGAATATGTCCGACGGACGCGCCCCAAAGCGCCGCAGATACTCGTCCTCGGAGACGCCCCGGTTGAGCCGGAGACCCAGTACGAGAGTCTCCGCTCGTTCCATTTCTTCCGTATACATGTCAACGGAATCAATCGGAGCTATTTCTCGCAATACGTCGGTGTTGTCCAGAGGCCCACGCATCGGCGGAATGTTTGTTGGCATTCCGCCCGCCGTGCGGCCAAGCTCGGCCATCCTTTCGATGTACGCGCGTGGTTGCCGCATCACGGCAAAACGGGCGCCAAAGAGGTAGGAGTGAGCGCCAGGGCCGACTCCAATGAACGAGCCGTTGCGCCAATAGACAAGGTTGTGGAGACACTCTCTGTCCGGCCGTGACCAATTCGAGATCTCGTATTGGTCATATCCTACGTCCGTCAAGCGCTGCTGCGCCAACTCGTACATGTCCGCGGACAGATCGTCGTCCGGGGTAGGCAGCCGTCCCTCCTTCACCCAGCCGTAGAAGGGCGTGGACTCCTCCACTGTCAGTGCATAGAGCGACAGATGCTCCGGCGAAAGCGCCAGGACGCCCTCAAGGCTTGCTTCCCAGGTGGCCAGCGATTGCCCCGGCAGTCCGTACATGAGATCCAGATTGATGTTGTCTGCCCCGGCGCGGCGAAGCTGATCGTACGCCGCGATCATGCGATCCGCGTCATGCAGCCTGCCAAGCATTCGTAGTTCAGCGTTGTCCATACTCTGCGCGCCCATGCTGAAGCGGTTGACGCCAAGCCCCATGACGCTCCGAATCGTGTCTCGCGAGACGCTCTCGGGGTTGACCTCCATCGAGATTTCCACGTCGTCCTGTACGGCAAAAGAGTCCCCAATAGCGTCCAGCACGGAAGCGACGTGCCGCGGCTCAAGCAGAGAAGGCGTGCCTCCGCCGAAGAATATCGTTGGCACGACTACTGCCGCGCCGCTTTGGCTCAGAGCTTTGCCCCAGCTTCGGATCTCCGCCGTGATTGCCTCCACGTAGGAGGGGATAAGTCCCTCAATGCCGGCGTACGTATTGAAGTCGCAATAGAAGCACTTGAACCGGCAGAAGGGGACGTGAAGATACAGCGAGATCTCAGTGGGAACCGCGGCGCCTGTCATGCGTCAATTGTAAGCCGCTGGTGCCTGGCATATTGGGCTGGGTCACTGTGACTACTTGCGCGAAAGGTTCTCTGTGACGTGGTTCCGAGCTTCAACAATGGCTCTCAGCTTTGCCTCTGCGATAGTCGCGGACGCGACAGGGTTGTCAGCGAAAGTGGCGAATCCGCAATCAGGATTGAGGAGGATGCGCTCATGACCGAAGAGGTCAATCGCCCTGTGAATCCTCTGCTGGATTGCTTCAGCATCCTCAACGTGAGGAGTCTTGGGATTCACGAGTCCAACGCCGATGCGCTTGTCATCCGGCAGGCCCGCGAGGACATCCATGTCTCCCGCCCTGTCCGTGCTTAGCTCCAGAAACAGCGTCCCTACATCGGCGCGAGTCATCATGTCCATGAGCGGCGCGTAGTCGCCTGAGAGGGCGGCCGATTCGTCGCTCGTCCAGTTGCCCCTGCAGATGTGCAGGCCAAAGCGGTCTCGTGGCAGCCCGCGCGTGACGGCGGTGAGAAGCTCACGGGCGAATTCAAGCTCCGTTGCGGTATCGTATCGCTCGCTGAGCGCGCCGCACATGAAACTGCGCTTGGCGCGCGCCTCGCCGTGCACGACCTCGGTCAGGACCGGCTCATCAAATTGCACGAGAGCAGCGCCCGCCGCGAGCAGATAGTGAGCCTCTTCCCTGAGGACGCGCGCCACGTCGTCGGCCAACTCCTCTCGCGTCCCGTACGGCCGTTCCGTTAGACAATCCAGCCACATCGTCCGTGTCAGCAGGTAAGGGCCCGGCAGCGCGACCTTCACCGGGGCACCGGTCGCGATCTGCTCCATGAACTGCAATTCATGGACGGCGAGAGGCAGGCTTCGGCCCAACTTTCCATACACCACGGGATGTCGTACTTCCGCAGCCGGGACGTCAAGCGATTTCAGTTCCCTCTCGAATTCCTCAGAGTCGTCCATCATGGCGGAGAGGTCCGTGAGTGGGATCAGCTGGCAATTGTCCAGCAGCCCGCCGACAAAGCTGACGTAGTTGTCCCTGCGCTGCTCTCCGTCCGTCAATACGTCGATCCCCGCCCGCATCTGCGCCTGTGTGCTCAATCGCACCGCGTCATCGGCCGTCAAGGCAAACACATCCGCGTTCATTCGACCTTCAAGGCGATCATGGATGGCGCGAAGCATCCACGCGGGTCTCGGCCAACTGCCGATGCCCATGACGGACAGCGGGGCAATTGAGGGGACCGCCTTTGGAGTTGGCAATGACTGTGGGATGGAGACCTCGTGCGCCGGTTGTCGCGCAATCGCGGTGACGCTGGAGGCCGCGTCCGTTCCTCTGGCGGAAAGCGGCCCCTTGCTGACGAGAAAGCTCCGCTGCGAACCGGTCTTTGTCCACGAGACGAGCTCATTGCCCGTCATTCGGCACCACGCGGGCAGCTCTATTTCGACAGTCGATTCCGTCGAGAGTATTTCCAGGAGCCCCCCTGGAGGGAGTGGGTCGATATTGCGCCTGATAAGCAGCAGCAAGCCGCCGCCGCAATCAAGGTTCTCGCCGTCAAATGAGACGTCAGGCGTCAGTAGATGCTTAAGAGTTGCATCCATAGCAGAGGCCTTAGTGACGCTTGGGCTGTCCCTTCTCCCAACTAGTAGCTGACCATCGGCGCGCCCTCGGAGAGCAACTCTATGAGCGAGGCGCCGCCGACAATGACAGCGCCGACAACAAGGCTGTTCTCATCAAGACCACGCTTGCGGAAGCACGGAGCGCAGACCAGTATTCGCCCGCCGCCCTCCGCGAAGTTGTCCATCAGCTCCTTGAGTGGGAGGAAGCCCTCCTCATGTATGTCATCCACATACCCGGCGGAGGCCACGCGAACCCCTTCCGTGCTCAGAAATACGGAGGTTTCCTTCTCGGACCCCAGCGCCGCATTAGCAATAACAAACGCGACGGTCACCCGGTCGGGATCATCCTTGGCGTGAGTGAGGCCGACACAGAACTTATTGGACATCATGGCTGTTCTCCTTTATCCGGAATAGTTGCGGTTACTTCTGCTCAATCCAGTACTGGGGGTGGTCGGCGCGGAGGAGTCTGCGGCCGGTCATGCGGCACCAGGCGGGCATCTCAAGCGGCGCCGCTATGTCCCTCGAAATCAGGCGCAGCACCTGGCCGCGCTCCATCTGCTGCATCCGCAAGCGGAGCTTGATGAGCACCTCCCCGCACCCCATCTCGCCCGCATCCCACTCATCCGAATGAACGGGAATGTCCTCGCCAAGGGCCTGCGGTTCGTGTTCATGTGTGGTCATGGTTATCCAGTTGTGGCTAATCGAGGCAAACACGCCGCCAAAATTGCTTATACCTCTCATAAGCATAATGGATAGGCGGAGTGGCGGCAAACTGAAGGGAAGTAGGTGAGTGTCTACGTCCGGCCCGCTTTGCCCAACAGGTAGAAGGATGATGTCGGAGAGAAACAGGGCAAACGCTGGCCCGCGCCCCCGCCAACGCCGCCAACAAAGTGGACCGCTACTCTAGCTCAATGTCTTACCCATTGGCGCGATAGCGTCCAGAATCGTTAGGATGCGGCATGGCGCAACGCAAATCGGACGACCCTGTAACGGACGCAGCCGCCGGGGAAGAGGCCGTGACAATCCCCCTCCTCGTCGGTTGGGACTTGCATGGCGACCTGCTTGATCGTATCGCCTCCCTTGACCCGCGCGTTCGATTGCTGAACGAGGAGATTGCGCCGCTGCCAAGGGCGACGCAGTTGTGGCCGCCGTTCCCGGATGAGCTTGTCCCGCTCTTGCCGGAGACAGAAATCTTGCTGACGTTAAGGCTGCCTCCGGGCGCGCCGGATTCAACGCCCCGACTCAAGTGGATTCACTCCCAGGCGGCCGGCGTTGACTACTTTGCGATGTCGCCTCGGCTGGCGGAGTCAGGCGTCGTCGTGACCACGTCATCCGGCGTCCACGCAGGCCCCCTCAGCGAGACCGTCATCGGAGCGATCATTGCGCTCGCAAAAGGTTTCCCCGGGGCGATGCGTCGTCAAGCTCGCCATGACTGGACGCGATACACGCCGATGGATGTGGCGGGATCGACGGTCGGGATCATCGGCGCCGGAAAGATCGGCTCAACGGTTGCGGAGCGGTGCAAGGCTCTGGGCATGCGCGTATTGGGCATTCGCCGGACAGTTGACGCAGAAGCAGCCAGCTTGCCGACGGCGCCCTTTGATCGCCTGCTCCCTCCGGACGACCTGCCGAGCCTCCTAAGTGAGAGCGATTACGTCGTATTGACGGCGCCGAGGACGCCGGAGACCGTGGGCATGTTGGGCGCGCGGCAGTTTGCCCAGATGAAGTCGGGAGCGCGATTCATCAACGTCTCGCGCGGCGACCTGATTGTCGAGCCGGATCTCATTCGGGCGCTGGAGTCAGGGCAGGTGGGAGGCGCGTACCTGGATGTGTTTGAGCGAGAGCCGTTGCCGGCTGATAGCCCGCTATGGGACATGTCCAATGTCCTCATCACTGCGCACTCAGGGGCTGGATCGCCGGCGCGGGATGATCGAGTCGTTGAACTCTTCTCCGAGAACTTGCGGCGTCATCTATCAGGGAAGGCGCTATTGAACGTCTATGACCGCGAGAGAGGCTACTAGCGCCTCCTATCCGCGTAATCTGTCGAGTAACCCCGCCCCATTTGGTACACTGGCATTGCCGTGTACAAGCGTTTAGTCGCCATGCGGCGACAGGAGATGGCAAGTGCCCAACCAGGACGTTTTTTCTTCTGAACAGACTCTCGATACGCCGTCCGGCCCGGTGACGTTCTACGACGTCAACGCGTTGGAACGCCAAGGCATAGCGGCCGTCTCCCGGCTGCCCTTCTCGATAAAGGTGATGCTTGAGAGTCTCCTGCGGAACGAGAATGGGTATGACGTCCGCGAAGAGGATGTTCGGGCTTTGGCTGGGTGGCAGCCGGAGCCCGGCGAGATTACCGTGCCGCTCAAGCTGGCTCGCGTCATTCTCCAGGACTTCACCGGCGTCCCCGCTGTGGTCGATCTAGCGGCGCTTCGCAGCGCAATGGCCAGGGCCGGGGCAGACCCATCCGTCATCAATCCCGTCGTGCCTGTCGACCTTGTCATTGACCACTCAGTGCAGGTGGACTTATTCGGCACGTCATACGCGCTTGCCGGCAACGTTGAGCGCGAATACGAGCGCAACGCAGAGCGCTACAAGTTTCTCAAGTGGGCGCAGGGCTCCATTGACAACTTCCGCGTCGTCCCGCCCGGCGCCGGCATCGTCCACCAGGTGAATCTGGAGTATCTGGGCAGCGTCGTTATGGAGAAGGAGACGGACGGCAAGCGCGTTGTCTTCCCTGACTCGCTTGTCGGCACGGATTCCCACACGACGATGATCAACGGGCTTGGTGTCTTGGGCTGGGGCGTCGGCGGTATTGAAGCAGAGGCCGTGATGCTCGACCAGCCATACTACATGCTCGCTCCGCGCGTTGTGGGGTTCAAGCTGACTGGCAACCTGCCGGAGGGCGCTACCGCGACGGATCTGGTGCTGACAGTAACGGAGATGCTGCGCGCGCACGGCGTCGTTGGCTCGTTTGTTGAGTTCTACGGCACTGGCCTCACCGGACTGCCGGTGGCGGACCGTGCAACCATCGCGAACATGTCCCCGGAATACGGCGCGACTATGGGCTATTTCCCAATTGACAACGAGACGCTTGCCTATCTGCGCTTGTCAGGACGCAGTCCCGAACTGATCGATCTCGTAGAGCGATACGCCAGGGCGCAAGGCCTGTTCCGCACGGATGACACGCCGGATCCGATCTACTCGGACACCTTGTCCCTCGACCTAAGCACGGTTGTGCCGTCCCTGGCGGGACCGAAACGCCCGCAGGATCGAGTGAGCCTTGACCAGGTCAAACACAGCTTTCATGAGCACCTGACGCTGTCGCCGTCGCAGCGCGGCTTCGGACTAACAGACGAGGAGACGGAAAAGACGGCCGTCGTCGGTATGGGCAGTGAGGCGTACCAACTCACTCACGGCTCCGTTGTGATCGCCGCAATCACGTCATGCACCAACACGTCCAACCCGTCAGTCATGATCGGTGCTGGCCTCTTGGCCAGGAACGCGGTCAGCGCGGGGATCGAGACCAAGCCTTGGGTCAAGACGTCGATGGCGCCGGGGTCGAAGGTTGTTACCGACTACCTGGAGGCGGCTGGGCTGATTCCGTTCCTGGAAGCCCAGCGATTTCACACAGTGGGTTATGGCTGCACCACGTGCATTGGCAACTCCGGCCCGCTGCCGGAGGACATCGCCAACGCGGTTGAGGATAACGATCTTGTCGCCGTCGCCGTGCTCTCTGGCAACCGCAATTTTGAGGGCCGCGTCCACCCCCACGTCAAGGCAAATTACCTTGCCTCGCCTGTCCTGGTTGTGGCGTACGCGCTGGCAGGGCGCATGGACATCGATTTTGCGACGGAGCCGCTCGGCCAGGACCCCAACGGAAGGGGAGTGTACCTGCGAGATCTCTGGCCGACGCAACATGACATTCAGGACACCATCAGCAAGAACGTCAGCCCGGAGATGTTTGAGGAGCAGTACGGCGCCATCTTTGACGGCGATGAGCAGTGGAAGATGCTGTCTGCCCCTGCCGGCGAGCTGTATGAGTGGGAGCTCGACTCCACATACATTCAGGAGCCGCCCTTCTTCAAGGACTTTCCGCTTGATCCGCCGCCGCTGCCGGTGATCGCAGATGCGCGAGTCCTGGCGGTCCTTGGCGATTCCGTCACCACAGACCACATCTCGCCTGCCGGCAACATAGCGGGACGTGGGCCTGCCGGACAGTTTCTCCTGGGCCGGGACGTTCTACAGGCGGACTTCAATTCTTATGGTTCGCGCAGAGGTAATCATGAGGTGCTGATGCGGGGCACTTTCGCCAACATCCGCATCAAGAACCAGATGCTGAACGACGTTGAGGGCGGTCTGACGCTCAAGCTCCCGGAAGGGGAGCAGATGCCCATTTATGACGCGGCGATGCGCTATCAGCAGGAGGGCGTGCCGACTGTCATCTTTGGCGGTAAGGAGTACGGCTCCGGCTCAAGCCGGGACTGGGCGGCCAAGGGCCCGTACCTTCTCGGCATTCGCGCCGTTCTCGCCGAATCTTATGAGCGGATTCACCGCTCAAACCTTGTCGGGATGGGAGTGTTGCCCCTGCAATTCAAGCCCGGCGAGAACGCAGCCTCCCACGGCATCACGGGCCGCGAGACCGTGACTGTTGGCAGCCTTTCGGATGGCGTCACGCCCGGCCAGGATATTGACGTTGTCATTCGCAGGGAGGACGGGACTGAAACCGGCCTGACTGCCACCGTGCGCATCGAGACGCAGGTTGAAGTGGATTACTACCGCAACGGAGGAATCCTGCATTCAGTTCTGCGGCGTCTCATCCACGAGTCGCGAAACTAGCCGAGCAGCGGAACGCTTGCCGCCAGACAGAGAAAGAGTAAGAGAAGAGGCCTCGCTCCAACAGGAGCGAGGCCTCTCGTTTTGTTCGCCTCCCCGGCCAATCGAAGGGGCGGGGGTCTATTCCACTTTCGTGAACACGACGCAGGCGTTCTGGCCGCCAAACCCGAAGCTGTTGGATAGGGCTACGCGAACGTCGGCCTGGCGCCCCACGTTCGGCACGTAGTCGAGATCACACGCATCATCCGGGACCTCAAGGTTGATCGTTGGGTGGATCATGCCTGTCTGAATAGACTTGACGACAGCAATGGCCTCTACGCCGCCTGCTGCGCCAAGGGCGTGTCCAATCATGGACTTGGTGGAGCTGACGGGGATGGTGTAGGCGCTGTCGCCAAAGACGCGGCGAATGGCGGTGGTTTCCGCGGCATCGCCGAGCGGCGTGGATGTGCCATGCGCATTAATGTAGCTCACGTCTTCGGGGTTTATGCCCGCGTTCTCAAGCGCCCACCGCATTGTGCGCGCGGCGCCTGCGCCGTCTTCACGCGGTTGCACAAAGTCATAGGCATCTGAGGACGCGCCATAACCCGCGACCTCCGCCAGGATAGGTGCGCCTCGCGCCTGAGCGTGCGACAGCGACTCCAGCACAAGTATGCCGGCGGCTTCTGTTGGAATAAAACCGTCTCTGCCGGAGTCAAACGGGCGCGATGCGGCGTGCGGGTCGTCCTTTCGCTGCGAAAGCGCGCGCATCGCGCAGAACGCGGAAAGGCCCTGGGCGCAAATGGACGATTCAGACCCGCCGGAAAGGATGATGTCCGCGCGTCCGGCCCGGATGACGTCCGCAGCGTCGCCGATCGCCTGCGTGCCAGCCGCGCAGGCAGTGATTACCGTGTTGTTGTAGCCTTCAAGGCCGTAAGCCATTGCAACGTTTGCGGCAGCCATGTTGGGAAGCATCTTTGACATGTAGAGCGGGCTAACCTTGCTCCAGCCCCGTTCATAGAAAACCCGGCTCTGCTCTTCCGTATCTGGATAGCTGCCGATGCCGTTCCCCAGCACGACGCCAATACGCTCGAGATTCTCCGTTTCCAGATTCAGTTGAGCGTCATCAATCGCCTGCCTTGCGGCCGCGACGGCAAGTTGTGAAAAACGGGCGAGGCGCCGGACTTGCTTGGCGGCCATGTAATCGCCGGCGTCAAAATCGCGGACCTCTCCGGCGACAACGCACGGAAACTCGGAGGCGTCAAAGCTCTGGATATATTCAATGCCGCTGCGCCCCTCAATGAGTCCGGCCCAGTACTCGTCAATGGAGTTGCCAAGGGGCGTCAACGCCCCCATCCCGGTGATAACGACTCGCTTATCTGCTGTTCGCTCTACGGCCATTCCTGTCTCCCTTCTTGCCTCGTGGCGCTCGAGTGGGCTAAGCGGCCCCCTCTAATACGCTGATAAATCCCGTTGCGCGGAAAGCACGTGCTCCCGCGCCTCTGCGACTACAAATAGTGAGCCGGTCGCCAGCACAACCGCCTCTGGTCCTCCCTCCAGCCTTGCGCGTTCGATGGCCGCGGCAACGGTCGCCTCAGGCCGCACTGGCACGCCTGCCTCCCATAGTTTATCTGCTACGGCGTCCGGCGTGAGCGCTCGTGGGCTGCGAGAAGCTGTGGCGAATGCGCCCGTCGCTATGGCGCCCAGCTCACGGGCGATTCCCCCGATGTCCTTGTCCGCCGCGACCCCCAGGACAAGCTGTACGGGACGCCCTGGAAACATGTCGCGGACCGTCTCGGCAAGTCGCTCGGCCGAGTAGGCGTTGTGCGCGCCGTCGGCGATGATCAAAGGCGCCTCGCTGAGAATCTCCATACGGCCCGGCCAGCGCACGCCGGCGAACCCGGTGTAGATGTCGTCATATGGAACAGGGTAGTGGAGGTCTCGAACGCGCTCCAGCATGGACATAGCCAAAGTTGCGTTTTCCAGCTGATGTTCGCCCAGGAGGCTTGTGCGGAGTTCGTGTTCAATTGGCCGGTCCCCAATCGTCCCCCACATGCGAAAATCCTGTCCAGAAAAGCTGTTATCCCCCCGCTGCCAAAAGACATCCCGTCTTAACAGCGTTAGAGGGGCGCCCATTTCCTCGCATCGTCGTTGTATTGCCTCGGCGGCGTCGGGCTCCTGGGGAGCCGACACAACCGCGATGCCGGGCTTGATTATCCCCGCCTTTTCCCCCGCAATCTCGGCGATCGTTGATCCCAGAAATTCTTCATGGTCCAGGCTGATAGATGTGATGCCCGTGACAGCCGGCTCAACCACGTTCGTTGAGTCGAGCCGGCCGCCAAGCCCCACCTCAATGACCTGCATCTCGACGTCATGCGCCCGAAAGATCACGAATGCCAGCGCAGTAAGCGTCTCGAATGTCGTTAAGGTTCCATATTTCTGCGCCGCATCCACAGCCTCGACGATGGGCCGAACCGTCGTGGCGGCGTCGGCAAATTCCTGCTCGGAACAGGGAATGCCGTCAAGAGCAATTCGCTCCCGAATCGTGTGGAGGTGCGGGGACGTGAACATGCCGGTTCGATACCCGGACGTCGAGAGCGACGCAGCCAACAGGGCGCACGTGCTGCCCTTCCCCTTTGTGCCGGCCACGTGGAGCGTCACTGGTCCAAGATGCGGGTCGCCAAGGCGGCGCAACAACTCGCGAACGCGCGTCAGGTCCCAGCGTCGCGCCGGGAAATCGGCCTCGCCGCCGCCCGACGGGGCCGCGCCTCGTTCAAAATCCGTCATGCCGAGAATCCACCCGACAGCCTCCGCGTAGTCCATACGTTGAGTATAGGGGGGAGCGTTGCCGGCAATCCGACCAGGCTGGCGAAACGCGACCAGCGCTGTCCGCGTATTCACTGAGAATGCGGCGCTCCGCTACAATGGAACTGGCCAAAAGAGGCCGACGCCGCAACGCCGACGCGGCTGCGTTCTTGGCGCCCACTGACGAATTTCTGGGACACGAATTCATACAATGACATCAAACCATCCGCCCTTCCGGACCGGCCCCGAGCTTCGTGAGCTCTTCCTGAGCTTCTTTGAGTCGAAGGGACATTCGCGAGTCCCCTCGTCCTCCCTGCTCCCGCAGGATGATCCAACCCTGCTTTTCACCACAGCTGGCATGGTCCAGTTCAAGCCCTTCTTTCTCGGTGAAGCGGCCCCGACGAACACGCGCCTGACGTCAGTCCAAAAGTCGTTCCGCACGACTGACGTCAACGAGGTGGGCGATACGACGCACCTCACGTTCTTTGAGATGTTGGGCAACTTCTCCTTTGGCGATTACTTCAAGCCGGGCGCCATTGAGTTGGCCTGGGAATTCTGCGCGCTACAGGTTGGCCTTGACCCGGAACGCCTGTGGGCGACTGTCTACCTGGATGATGACGTTGCCGCAGCCCTGTGGCAGGAGGCCGGTGTAGCGGCTGAACGCATTCGCCGATTCGGCGCAACCGACAACTGGTGGGGACCCGCCGGCAATAGCGGGCCCTGCGGTCCTTGCTCGGAACTCCACTACGATCTGACGCCCGGCGAGCCATTTCATGACGCGTCGTGTGGGCCAAACTGTGAGTGCGGCCGGTTTGTCGAAATATGGAATCTGGTCTTCATGGAGTTCAATCAGGCCGTCGATGGCTCCCGGACACCTCTTGAACAAAAGAACATCGACACCGGCATGGGGCTGGAGCGCCTGGCCGCAATCGTTCAGCGCGCCGAAAATATCTATTCGACCGACCTCTTCACGCCTCTGATAGCCGAGGCGGCTGCCATTGCAGGCGTCACATACGGCCAGGACGCTGATGTGGACCGCGCGCTGCGCATTATGGCGGAACATGCGCGATCCGGCGCCTTTCTCATCATGGACGGCGTAACCCCGGGCAATGAAGGCCGTGACTACGTCCTGCGCCGCGTTCTCCGTCGCGGCATCCGTTTTGGGCAACGCATTGGGGTCACAGAGCCAT
Organism: Dehalococcoidia bacterium; assembly: GCA_965237465.1. Lineage (GTDB taxonomy): Bacteria > Chloroflexota > Dehalococcoidia > UBA6926 > UBA6926 > VXMO01. The sequence goes on along the minus strand of OZ250138.1, from coordinate 557,183 downwards.
TCTTTGGCCGCATCGTGACCGAGGCCGTTATCCCGCTGATGGCGGCGGCGTACCCCGGTCTGCTAAACGCTCAGGATCACATTGTTCAGACGGTAACCCGTGAAGAGGAGCAGTTTAGCCGAACACTCTCGGTAGGCACCGCCTTATTGGATGAAGTCGTTCAACAGCTTCAGGAACAGGGAAAGACGATCGTCCCCGGCGATGCCCTTTTCCGGCTCTATGACACGTACGGCTTTCCGCTGGAGATGGCAGAGGAAGTTGCGACGGATCGTGGTATGGCCGCGGATCGCGAGGGCTTTCAGCGGGAAATGGATGCCCAACGTGAGCGGGGCAGGGCAGCCACGACTTTTTCGGGCGGCGCTGAGTCCTCCGAGGCCTATCGGCTGCTTGCAAGCCTGTCCACGCAGTTCACCGGATATGAACATGCCAGGGATGAAAGCGCGATCACCGGATTGATCGTTGGCGGCGGAGTCACAGAGTCTGCCTCCCAGCATCAACAGGTGGAAGTTGTCACGGCCCGCACGCCGTTTTATCCCGAGGGAGGCGGCCAGGTTGGGGATGTCGGCGTTATTCGGTCCCGCGGAGGGGTTGCACGAATCATGGACACGCAACGTCCTGTGCCGGAGAGACCGGAGTTCATCGTTCATAGCGGCGTGGTCGAAGAGGGAACCCTGAGCGTTGGCGACGAGGTCACGCTCGAGGTGGACCCGGCGCGGCGGGGACAGTCCACGCGGCATCACACGGCCACGCATTTGTTGCATGCCGCTCTCCGCGCCACGCTAGGCGGCCATGTCCGGCAGGCAGGCTCATATGTGTCGCCCGACCACCTACGCTTCGACTTTTCGCACATGGCGCCGCTCAACGAGCACGAGATTGCCGCGGTGACGCACGCTGTGAACGCTCGCGTCATTCGCAACATCGTCGTTCAGTCGCTGGTGCAGCCAATTCAGGAAGCGCTGGCATCCGGCGCGCTTGCGTTCTTTGGAGATCGCTACGGCAACGATGTGCGAACTGTTTCGATTGACGGCGACGAGGCTGGCGGCGCGCCGTTCAGCCATGAACTCTGCGGAGGGACGCACGTCCACGCGACGGGCGAGGTTGGTTTCATCTACGTCATCGGCGAAGGGTCAATCGGCTCCGGAGTTCGTCGCGTAGAGGCGGTGGCAGGGTCAAGCGCGGACGAACTCATACGAGGCCGACTTTCGGTCCTGGAGCGTCTCTCGCGCCAGCTCAACGTTCCGCCGGATCAGCTCGAGGAACGCGTAGGCCATCACCTTGATGACATTGAGCAGCTTAGGCGCCGAACTGATGCCATGGAGCGTGACCGGGCGCGATCCCAGATCCAGTCGCTCTTGCAGCAGGCCAGGGCCATCGGCGAGCCGCCGGTGAATGTCCTTGCGGCCCGTGTATCTGATATCACCTCCACCGACCTCCTCCGAGACATTGCGGATCAGACGAGAAACGCTCTTGGTTCCGGCGTTATCGTCTTGGGCGCCGACGTTGGGGGACGACCTGCGCTGGTCTGCGTCGTCAGTGAGGATTTGGCTGGACGCGGCGATCCCTATGATGCCGCGAGGATCGTTAAGCAGACGGCATCGATAGTCGGCGGCGGCGGCGGCGGCCGCCCCGAATTCGCTAGCGCCGGAGGACGTGATCTAAGCAAACTCGATGAGGCGCTCAGCGCTGTCCCTGGCTTTCTTGACTAAAGACCCTCCAAGCCACGGACATGACTGTCCGGCGTGGCCCGCCTAACGCTCGGCCGATTGGCGAAAGCAGCCTAGTACGTAATCGTCCGGGTTGAACCGCCATCTACGGCAATGGTTTGGCCCGTGATCGCCGCGGCGGCGGGGGATGCGAGGAAGACAGCCAGAGATGCGATGTCCTCCGGATGGATCATCCGTCGGATAGGAACAGCCGCGGCCAAGCGTCCCTCCGCCTCTTCAAAAGTCCCTCCGGCCTTACTCATCTCCTCTTCAACGCGACTGCGGCTCCGATCCGTCAGGACGCCGCCGGGGTGGATGACATTGACTGTTATGCCGTGCGGGCCCACCTCATCCGCAAGATTCTTACACAGCGCGGCGAGGGCGGAATTGCGGACACCCGCGCTCATCTGTCCGGCCTGTCGCGCTGACCCGCCGCCGATAGCAATAATCCGCCCGTATCCTGCGGCGCGCATCGGGGGCAATGAGCCCTGCACGACTCGCAACGCCCCCAAAACCTTGACGTCAAACGCGTTCCCCAGTGTGGATGCAGACATATCTGACGGTGCGCCCGGAGGGCCCCCAACAACATCCACGGCGGAATTGACAACGACATCGAGCCTGCCCGTATCGCCTGCGATGCGCTCCACCGCCGCCTTTATTGAGCCCTCATCCGTAACATCCATCTGAACGGTGCGAACGGGAACACCTGCGCGGGAAGCGATTCGTTCGGCGGCGGCCTGTAGGCCCGCCTCGCCGCGCGCCCCGATGTATACGTTTGCCCCGTCGCGCGCGAACGCTTCCGCGACGACCACGCCAATGCCGCCGCTGCCTCCGGTGACAAGAACGCTTCGGCCCGAAAGGTCAAGGTCCATTCAGATCTCCCCGGGTTGTATGTCGGACGTGAGAAGACTTGTGCGTGGCAGGGGAGTTAATCTGATTTGAGCCCGTGGAATATTGAGAACCAGTTGTCCGGCGGCTCGCCGTCATCGGTCTCGATTACCTCGAAGGTGAGCTCTCGAGAGAGGCCTTCGGATATGCAGGCGAAGAGACAAATCTCCGCGACAGTCTCACGGCTGATAGACCCGTGCAGCGTATCGCCCTGGCCCACATGAATGGCCCGCGTCCCGCCAAGCTCATCGGTCAGGCCGCCAGGCCGCACAATGGCGTATGGCAGGCCGCTGCTGCGAAGGTAATTCTCGCCTGCGAGTTTCCACTTGAGGATGTCCTTGAAGCGCGCGTTGAGCTCGTGTTGTTCGTGCGTTGCGCCTATGGAAGACACAAGCACGAAATGGGAGATGTGCCCATGCTCTGTGGCGGCGTTGACAATGGTTCGAACGCCGCCATAGTCAACGTCCTCAGGCTCGCCGTCCGGGAATCGTGCGCCCAATGTGCTGATGATGTAATGCGCCCCGTTGGCCGCTTCAAATGCCGCATCGTGATCAGAGACTTCGCCGACCACCAGATGCAGATTAGGATGCGACCCATAAAGTTCACGGGCCTTCTGCTCGTCCCGGACAAGCGCCCGGACCATTTCGCCCCGGTCCAGCAGCTTTCGGGCTACGTGAGCCCCGACGCCGGACGTTGATCCCGCAACCATATATGTATCGGGCATGCGTCACTCCTTTACGGTTGAGAATACCGATTTGCCCAGCGCTCTGGCAATGACCAAGCTTGCTCAGCTATCCTAACCGTATGGGTGGACGAATTATTGCCCTTGATCTCGGCACAGTTCGCAGCGGGCTTGCCGTATCCGATCCGACTCAGTCGATTGCCCAGCCCCTTGCCGTGCTTTCTAGCACGGACACGGAAGCTTTCATTTCAGAGATCGCCCAATACGTGGCCGACTACGATGCGGAACGCGTCATCGTCGGCATACCGCGGACTATGGACGGCCGCATGGGCGAGATGGCCAGGTGGGCCGAGGGCATTCGCCGCCAATGTGAACGACGTCTCTCCGTCCCGGTCGAAGGACGGGATGAGCGCCTGTCAACCGTGTCCGCGCAACGCGTCATGAGAGAGTCTGACGGCAAGCGCGGAAGGCAACATTCTGATCGCGAGGACTCTGTCGCCGCGGCGGTCGTTTTGCAGGCGTACCTGGACGAGCGGCGGCTGCGGCAAGACTACAATTCTCGCGGAAACAGTGAGGCATGACCGCAAGAGTCGGCATCATCGGCTACCCGTTGGGGCACTCAGTCTCGCCGATTTTTCAGCAAGCCGCGTTTGATCATCTGGGGGTTGACGCGCGTTACGAGGCGTGGCCAACGTCGGAGGACGCCCTCAAGGGCCGTGTCGAGAACCTCCGCGTCGAGGGCGCCCTCGGCGCGAACGTCACCGTTCCCTACAAGCAGGCCGTCATGCCGCTGCTGGATATGGTCGAGTCGGGCGCGGAGAAGATCGGCGCCGTCAATACAATCATCAACCGGGACGGGCGATTGGTCGGGCTCAATACGGACGCGACGGGATTCATGCGGTCCTTGGAGGAAGAGGCGGGCTGCGACCCATCGGGAAAACGCATCCTCGTCATTGGCGCTGGTGGCGCGGCGCGCGCAGTCGCGTTTGGGCTAGCGGCAAAGCTCCCCCAGGAAATCCTCATCGTGAATAGGTCGCCGGAGAGGGCAATTGAGCTTGCAGAGGTCATTCAGCGGGAGACAGGCGTGCGCACAGTTGGGGGCGGCTTTAACGACCTGACCCGGGGCATCGCCTATCCCGTCATCGTGCATTGCTCGACAGTCGGTATGGCCGGCGGCCCTGACCCCGCCGGCGTCCCGCCCACTGACCTCACACTCACTCCTGATGTCCTTGTTTGCGATCTCGTCTACAATCCCCGCATGACGCCTCTTCTCCGCATGGCGCAAGAGAAAGGCGCGCAGACGCTCGGCGGGCTTGGAATGCTGGTCTATCAAGGCGCGGCCTCATTTGAGCTCTGGACACAGCGCGAGGCCCCAATTGACATCATGTACGCGGCGGCGGAAGAGGCCCTGGCTTAGTAACAGCCGCAGCGCCACTTGAGACGATAGAAAAGACAGGAGCGATGGGACATTTTCGATTCTTGACTGCAGGGGAATCCCACGGGCCGGGACTGACCGCGCTTGTCGAAGGTATTCCCGCGGGCATCTCCCTCTCTGAGGACTACATCCGGCAGGACCTCGCCCGGCGTCAGCGCGGGTATGGCCGAGGCGCGCGCCAGCAAATAGAGACCGATAGGGCGCGGATCACGGCAGGAGTCCGGCATGGGCTGACGCTCGGCGGACCAATTTCCATGTTTGTGGAGAATCGCGACTTCTCAACGGGCAAGGGGCCTGACGGCGTGCCCTGGCTTGACGAGATGGCCATTGAAGAATCCGACGTGCCGTTTGAAGCAATAACAAAGCTGCGTCCAGGGCACGCCGATACACCCGGAATCACAAAATACGCGCAGGAAGACGCCCGCAACATTCTTGAACGTTCAAGCGCTCGAGAGAGTGCGGCGCGGGTCGCCGCCGGCGCAATCGCGCGCCGCCTCCTCGAGGAAGTGGGCGTGGAAATTCGTAGCCACGTCACCGCGATCGGCGGCGTTCGCGCGGCCCCTGCCGACAATATCGACTGGATTCAGCTTGAAGAGTCGCCCGTCCGCTGCGCGGACCCTGACGCGTCGGGGCGCATGGTGGAGGAGATTGATGCGGCGCGGCGCGACGGCGATAGCCTCGGAGGCGTCTTTGAGGTCATAGCGACAGGCGTCCCCATCGGCCTTGGCTCTCACATTCAATGGGACCGTAAACTCAGCACACGTCTCGCCGCGTCCGTCATGAGCATCAACGCGGTGAAAGGCGTCGAATTCGGCGCCGGATTTGACCAGGCCGCTATGCGCGGCTCACGAGTGCACGACGTTGTAAAGCCAATCGACGAATGGGATCGCAACCCGGACGGATCATGGGTCCGGCCATGGCCGCGCCGCACAAATAACTCCGGTGGACTTGAAGGAGGCATGACAACGGGCGAGCCTGTCGTCGTGCGGGCAATGGTCAAGCCCATCGCCACCATCATGGACGCCCTCGAAACCGTGGATCTGCGGACGGGTGAGAAGGTGGAGAAGGCGCACTACGAGCGAAGCGATATCACATTCGTACCCACCTGCGCCGTGATAGGAGAGGCCATGGTGGCCATCACCCTTGCTGACGCCGTGATGGAAAAATTCGGAGGGGATCATCGCGACGAAACGATCCGCAATATAACAGCGTACCTTGCCGCCGCCGGCCCGCGACACGCCGCCGCCCGGAGCATGTGAGGGGACAACGTGGCGACACTCCCAGCCAATATCTACCTGACGGGATTCTCATACACTGGCAAGTCCACGGTGGGCCGCGTCCTGGCCGAGAGGCTCGGCATGGACTTTGTCGACACCGACAATGAAATTGAAGCAACCTACGGCGACACCGTGCCCGCCATCTTGGCAGTCCAGGGAGAAGCGGCTTTCCGTGAGATGGAGTCGGGTGTGCTGCGAGCCGTGGCGGAACGGCGCGGCCTGATTGTCGCCACTGGCGGCGGGGCGATCCTGGACCCCGAGAACCGCTGGGCCATAGCGCGCTCCGGCGCAGTCGTGTGTCTCGAAGCCCGTCCCGAAACCATCCTTCGCCGAATGCAGGATGAAGCCCACAACCAAGCGGGGCAGGGGGCCGCAGAGCGCCCGCTGCTCGCAGCGGCGAATCCACTGCTGCAGATCAACTCGCTAAAGCGGACGCGCCAGCCCGCCTATGCCGTTGCGGACTGGACCGTCAACACGGACAGTTTGACCATTGACGCCGTTGCTGATGAGGCGGCGCGCGGCGCGGAGATCGGCCAACAGAGGCTGTCCGCTGGCCTTGCGCTGGAGGCGCCGCAGATCGGCGACGATCCTGACATCGCTTGGCAGGTGCAAACTGAGACGGCGGCGTATCCAATCGTCGTTGGGCAGGGCGCGCTTGAAACGCTGGGCGAACGGATGAAGGACCTGGAGCTGCGAGGCCGAGCATTTGTCATTACCGAACCCGGGGTTCCTCACACTCTCAGAACCGCCTCCTTGGATAGCCTTGCAACGGCGGGCTTTGACCCCACGGTCATTGAATTTCCCGGAGGCGAGACATCCAAGACTGTGGATCAGGCAAATGAGATATACGCCGCTCTGGGCCGTAACCTCGCCGAACGAAGCGACGTAATCGTGGCCCTTGGTGGCGGCGTGACCGGGGACCTTGCCGGACTTGTCGCGGCCACCTGGCTGCGCGGCGTCGCCTTCGTTCAGGCGCCAACGTCGCTGCTGGCTATGGTTGATGCCTCAATTGGTGGAAAGGTCGCCATTGATCTCCCGCACGGCAAGAACCTAGTCGGCGCGTTCTATCAACCACGCCTCGTCCTGTCCGACACGCGAGCGTTGAACTCGCTACCGCCGCGCCAATTGACGGCGGGCTGGGCCGAGGTCATCAAGACGGCCGCTATTCTTGATACCGATCTCTTTGACTTTCTTGAGGAGCGGGCAGGGGAGCTCATTGAGGGCGATGAGGAGCTGCGCGCCCAGGCTGTTCGCCGGTGCGCGGCCATCAAGGGACGCGTCGTGTCTCTGGATGAACGGGACACTTCAGGACTGCGAGCGTTATTGAACCTGGGTCATACCCTGGGACACGCGCTCGAAAGCGCCACTGACTACACGGGTCTGCTGCACGGGGAAGCCGTTGCTATTGGCATGAGCTTTGCCGCAATGCTTGCCGGGAAATACGGCGTTCTTGCCCGGCAAGACCGCGACCGGCAGATTCAGTTGCTCGCAACCTTTGGACTGCCGACCACGCCGCCTCCAAACATTGATGTCTTTCTGGTCCGCGCGGCCCTATCGCACGACAAGAAGGTTCTTGCGGGGCAAACGCGTTGGATACTGTGCGACCGCATCGGCCACGGTCGGCTCCGCGCTGATGTGCCTCAAAGCGTTGTTGACGAGGCCCTGGAGAGCTTCCTGTCCGGGGCGTCTTTCGCCGGATCCTAGGGGCGCCGGCGGCAACTCTCTGTGAATTGCCTTGTCCGTGCGTGCGGGTTTCCTTATGCTGATACTGGTGAGCAGGGCTGGGGGCCGGATGGCCGCGCGGGCTGCCACGGCAGCTCGGGAGGAAAGTCCGGGCTCCACAGGGCAAGGGTGCTGGGTAACTCCCAGGCGTTTCGCGGCTACGCGCCGCGGGGCGACGGATAGTGGCACAGAAACAATACCGCCGATGGCCTGACGCTAGTCGTTGGGCACAGGCAAGGGTGAAAACGGGCGGTAAGAGCGCCCGGCCGTTTGCGGCGACGCGGCGGCGGCTAAACCCCACCCGGAGCAAGGCCAAATAGAAGGGCGCGCGCGTCAGCGCAGAGGTTGCCCGCCTCGTCCTCGGGTAGGCCGCTTGAGCCTCGGCGCAAGTCGAGGCCTAGATGGATGGCCATCACCCGGCCGGCGGCGACGTTGGCTGGGAACAGAACCCGGCTTACAGGCCTCCAGGCCCTGCTTGCCTTAACGTTATTGTCTATGCTGCGAACAAAAACGGCCCGTAGGCCTTCGGCCCGGGTTCCTACATGCCGAGCAGTTGCTCGTACTCGTCTTTCTTGAATCCAATGATCGCTTGTCCGTCAACCACCAGCGTCGGTACGGACATGCTCCGGTGCTTCTGGACAAGCTCCAGCATGTAGTCGCGGTTCTCAACCACGTCTCTGGACTCGTACTCAATCTCATGGTCGCCCAGGAAGCGCTTGGCGACCTCGCAGTCCGGACAATTTTCCTTCTTGGTGTAGAGGACAATCGACTTGGGCATCGTTGTCATGGCCCCGCCTCCTATACTCGCTTCGGATCAGACTCCGACTGCGTCGCGGACTCGGCTCATCGCCTCAATGATGTCGTCCGTGTCCAGCACGGATTCCATGATCGAGATCTGCTCCTTGTAGACGGCCGCGTTGAACTGCTCTTTGACCTGCGGCTCCAGTACGTGAAAGACGGGCAGACCAAGCGCGATGCCAGCCAGCGGACCGACCCATGACGGGTCTCCCTCTGTCACTGTGCGGGCGTACACTTCTGCGCTCTCCGCTGTTGGCGAGCCGAGCAGAACGACCATGTCATTCGCTCCGTGCGTGTCAACCGTCGCCTTGATTCCTTCTTGACCTTCAAGGTCAAGTGCTCCTGCGGAGGTTCAAACAAAGCACTGAGTTTGAACGAGCACCGGATTTCCTCCGGCGCTGCGCACACATTCCTCAATAGCGGGGCCCGGCACGCCGTCCCGTTCTCCAACGATGATTACTCGCTTGCCTGACAGATCCATGATTCAAGTCCCCTTAATCTCTCGGCCCAAGGTCCCCGCTTCTTATGGGAATCATACAGTACTTTAGCCGACCCCTGAGTTCGCCTCCAGCACAAAGGACTCGCCATCGGAGAGGTGGGTCATGCGACCCAGAAAGAGGCTGCCCTTGGCCAGGAACATCGAGTACTGGTAGTCCCCGGCCCGAAGACCGTCCAGCGCGTGGGCCAGGAACGGAACCGCGGAGGCCACGTGGCCCTGAGTTGGCGAGAAGCCCAACATGCCGTGCCGCGCAACAAATTCATCTCGCGCTTCCGGCCCGCTGTCGATTTCTCCCTGCTGCGCCGCAATCGCTGCGATCAGTCGATAGTTGGTGCGAGGCACGTCCCCGCTGCCGGCCGTTTCCGTAATCTCAGGGTTATGCATCTCCGTCGCGTACTTGGAGATGTCCTGATACCGCAGACCAAGCCGCTCCAGCGGATCGGAAACCAGGGCCTCAATGATGCGCTGTTGGATGGAACCGGCGCCGACAGTGTGCCGGCCTACGCTGTCAAGCCGCAGCACGGGGCTGGTGCCGTCGTCAGGACCCATAAGGACTGCGAACCCGACAAGAACGTCTTCCATGACGGGGATTTCCTTGGCCAAATGGCCGCGGTACTTCATGCCAAGTTTGGCCAGGGAGCAGCCGCCAACCACTGCGAGTTGCGGGAACACATTCGCTGCAACGAGGCTGCCGCCGACTACCATCGCGTGAACGGGAGCGCAGCAAAAAGCCTTGACGTCCGCGCCCGTGGAATTCACGCAAGCCGCGGCCTCCGCAACGGCCTTGCCGAGGTTTCCCCCTCCCCGATTGTATCGATCCCCGATGGCCTCCTCGCCTGAGCCGATGACGTATTGCAGGGATTCGGGGTCGGTTCCAGACTCCGCCAGAACGGACCTCAACGCCATTGTCGCCGTGGCCTTGACCGTCAGATTCTCCAACAGGATTTCAGGTGACAGAGAGGGATCATCGACATAGTCCGTCTGCACCAGGCCGATGGTATCGCCGGTGATAGTCACCAGAGGAATGGCGCCCGCGCGCGACACCAGCCGTTCCTCTATGCGTGACATTGGCTCGCCCTTAATGCGCTCCAGCTCTTCGTCTGTCACAAGGGGATGGCCCCGCAGGCTCTTGACCGTCAACGCTGCATACCCTTCCTCAAGCATCACGAGGTCGAAGTCATCGGCGGCCTTCAGCAGCCCATAGAATTGATCCTCATCGACCATCTCGCCATGAGGGCCGCGCGTCAGAGCCTCCTCAAGCGGATTCTCATACCACGGTGCCGCCATGCTGCCCAGGGCGTCCGGGGCGTGATTGCCGAGCATCACCTGATGAGGCGCATAGGTAGTCGCGTCTTCAAATGTCCGCAGGCTGGATCGGATGTCTTCCCATACGGACGGATTGGCTTCAATCTCGCGCGTCGGCTTGGAGCCATGCCGTACAAGGCCGGGCGTATGAGCCATAAAGAACCGGATTTCCTTAACTACGGGATGATCCATATGGGAACCTTTCATATCCGACCCCACGCATATTGTGGTGGAGACGGTGTGCCGCAAGCCGCGCATTATGTCGTTGACAGAGGCTAGCAACGATGCTTAATGTGTGTCAACGTGTGCGGGAAGGTCTTCCCAAGTGGGCCGGGCCTGCCTCGAAAGGGGAGGGTGTTATGAAATTGACGCTCGCGATACATCCGGTCAATGATGCGCGCCTTGAAGCGGGAACGCGGCTTGAAGGATCGACGCTCATAGTCGACCGTGAAGAGCTCCAAAACGCCATCCTGGAAGATCGCAGAATTCAAAGTGTCGACATTGAGATCGCTTCTCCGGGCCAGCCCTGCCGAATCGGAGTGGTCTTCGACATTCTTGAACCCCGCGCAAAGGAGCCCGGCACGGGTTCTGATTTCCCGGGTTTGCTGGGCCCCATGGCAGTTGCGGGGCAGGGGACGACGCATGTCCTGCGCGGCGCCGCACTGACGGTTGTTGATGCCGCTCAGCCGCCGGGCATCGCATCAAAGATGATGGAATTGGGCGGCGAAGCCGGCGAGGCATCGCCGTATAGCTCGCTGCATCACGTCGTCATTGTTCCGCACATGATTCCCGGCACTCCGCGCCACGTGGAGTTGAATGCCCTCCGCATGGCCTCTGTGCGCGCATCCGTATTCCTTGGCAGCGCAGGGGTCGGCGTCGAGCCGGAGTCGACTGAGGTCTTTGACCTTGATGGTCCTACAGCTCGTGACCGCGACGGCTTGCCGCGCATCGCCTACATCGGCCAGATTCACGGCCATCAGATGGTTGTTGAGGAGGATGAGAGCATCCTCTACGGCAGCAACACCGAGGGCATGGTCCCACTTCTTATGCACCCCAACGAATGGCTCGACGGCGGCGTCATCTGCTCGTATTGGGTGATGCGCGTGGAGACCTATTTCTACCAGAACCACCCGATCATCCAGGAGCTATACAAGCGACACGAAGCCGGAGAACTGAATTTTGTCGGCACCGTCGCGACAGTCGCGGCGTCAATGGAGACTGACCGCAACAGGAACTGCCTGATTGCGGCGCACCAGGCAAAATGGGCGCTCAACGCGGATGGCGTCGTCTTGACCAAGTATGGGGGCGGCGCGCCTCACGTCGATATGGGTGAGACGGCCAGAATTTGCGAGACGCTCGGCATGAAAACTGTCGTTCAAGTCTCAGATTCATCCGGCGACCGACGCGCGGAATCGGCCATGCTGTTCAACTACCCCGAGGTTGATGCCATCGTGTATGGCGGTGGTGGAGATATAAGTTGGGAGGTTCAGCCGGTTGAGCGGGTCATTGCAGGGTCTCCTGCCATGGCCCAGGTGTTCGCCCAAATGACAAATATCCCCGCAGGGGCGTTGTGCGGCGTTACAAACCAGCAGGGGGCGTCCACAATTCGGGCGATGCTTTACTGAACTCAATAATCGTCAGGTTTTGAGAGCAACGAAAGGGAGGGAGGGCCCGCTATGCGTGTCATACATTATCTGAACCAGTTCTTTGGCGGCGTTGGCGGAGAGGAGATCGCCGGCACTGCGCCGGAGGTCCGGGACGGCGCCGTTGGTCCCGGCCGACTCCTTGAGCAGGTTCTTGGTGACGGCTCAACCGTGGTCAAGACAATCATTTGCGGCGACAACTACGGCGCCGAGAATCTTGAGGAGCTCATTGACCTCGTCGTCACACAAGTGAAGGAATCCGAAGCGGAACTGTTCGTCGCGGGGCCCTGCTTTGTGGCGGGGCGCTATGGTGTCGCGGCGGGAGCGCTGTGCGCAGCGGTTCAAGCGGAGCTTGGCATCCCCGTCGTCACCGGCATGGGCGAAGAGAATCCAGGTGTGGATCTTTATCGCCAGGAGCTCTACATCGTAGATTCCGGCGACAACGTTAGCGACATGCGCGACATCATGGCCAATATGGCGGCCATTGCCAGGAAGCTCGCCGCGAACGAAGACATGGGCCGCCCGGCTGACATGCACTACATCCCTCAGGGAATCCTGAAGGATGAGATTGTTGAGGAGCGGGCGGCGGTTCGTCTCGTCAACATCATCCTCGCCAAGTCCACCGGACAGCCGTACGAGACGGAATTGACGCAGACCGGCTTTGAGCCTGTCCCAGCGCCTGCGCCGGTGATGGACCTCTCCAACGCAACCGTCGCGATCGTCACGGACGGAGGCCTGGTGCCGACAGGCAATCCGGACGGAATGCCGGCGATCGCCTCTACAATCTGGGGTTCGTACGACATCGCCGCAGTGGACGACCTGAAGGGTGGGGACTACGAGATCTTCCACCGCGGCTATGACAATCGCCACGTCCTCAGCGACCCTGATCGCCTCGTGCCCGTTGACGTCCTGCGTGAGCTGGAAAAGGCGGGCGAAGTCGGCAAGGTTTATGAGAGTTTCCTGTCAATGACAGGACTGGCGAATCCCATAGCCAATAGTCGGCGTATTGGACGAGAGATTGCGGAGTCGCTCAAGAGCGCCGGGGTAGACGCCGTCATACTGACTTCCACTTGAGGCACCAGCACTCGCAGCGGAGCTGCGATAGCGACGGAGTTGGAGCGTGCGGGAATTCCTGTGGCGCAGATCACAGCGGTCACGCCGGTCGCCAAGATGGTTGGAACCAACCGAGTGGTGCAGGGCCAGGGAATCGTCTATCCGCTTGGAGATGCGGCGCTTGGTGCTGATGATGAAAAGGCGCTGCGGCGCGGCATCGTTCAGCAGGCGTTGGCGGCGCTCACAGCTGAGGCGGGAAGCTAGACTTCTCTGGAACAGCGCAGCGAGCCTGCGCAGCGGTCATCGTTCAGAAAACGGATGGGCCTGACGCTTATGGCGTCAGGCCCGTCTGCCTTAAAGGCGGCCCTTTGGGTTGAGCGTTAGGGTATGTGGTATAGTCAATTGAGACACGGATAACGAAGACAGAGGAACGGCGACAGCCGTCGGCGGAGGTAGGTTGGACCGGCAGACCAAGTCCCAAATTATTGAAGAATATCGGGGACACCCGACGGACACCGGTTCAACGCAAGTTCAAGTCGCAGTCCTGACGAGGCGCATTAGCGACCTGACAGGACATTTGCGGGACCACCGCCACGATCATTCGACACGGAGAGGCCTACTGATGCTGGTTGGTCAGCGTAGGCGGCTGCTCCGTTACCTGCGCGACAAAGACGTTGGGCGTTACCATTCGCTCATCGCATCGCTTGGCCTTCGCAGATAGTCGATGCGGCTCCGCCGTCCTCCGGCGCACAGGCGCGGGAGAGTAATACGGCATGATTCATCAAGTCGAGCGTGAGCTCGCAGGTCACACGCTGACCATTGAAACGGGCGAGTTAGCCCAACAGGCAAGCGGCGCGGTCACCGTCCGATACGGCGACACCATCATCCTTGCCACCGCGGTAATAGCGGACAAGCCCCGTGAGGGCATTGATTTCCTGCCGCTCACCGTAGACATGGAAGAGCGGCACTATGCCATGGGCAAAATACCGGGCAGCTTCTTCCGGCGGGAGGGTAGACCCGGAACAGAAGCCATCCTGGCCGGGCGCATAACAGACCGCACCATCCGCCCGCTCTTTCCCAAGGACCTCAGGCATGAGGTTCAAGTCATCCTCACCGTAATCTCCACGGATCAGCAGCACGCGCTCGATACGCTGGGCGTCATCGGAGCCTCAGCTGCCTTAACTATCTCTGAGATTCCATTCAGAGGTCCCGTAAGCGGCTGCCACGTTGGCTATACGAACGGCCAGATTGCAATCAACCCCACATACAAAGAGGCCGAGTCAAGCGATCTTGACCTCGTTGTATGCGGCTCCGGCGACGCCATCGTCATGGTGGAGGCCGGCGCCAATGAGGTTGATGAGAGCGTCCTGCGGCAGGGTCTAGCGGCCGGACAAGAAACCAACCGCATCGTCATTGACATGCAGAATGAACTGCAGCGCCTCGTTGGCAAGCCCAAACTGACGATTGAAGATGTTGAGGTTGACGCAGACCTTTTGGCTTCCGTGGAAGCCCTGGTCGGCAGTCGCCTGGCCTCGTTAGTTGGCAGCCTGGGCAAGGACGAACGGAATGAAGCCACGCAGGCTCTGCTAGACGAGGCTCTTGAGCAGCTGGGCAAAGAGCAAACCGCCAAGGCTATCTCAGAGGCCTTTGAGGAAATTCAAACGAACGCAGTGCGATCCAGCATTCTTGGCGGTCAGAGGCCGGATGGACGGACGCACACGCAGATCCGCCCACTATCAAGCCGCGTGAGCGTTCTGCCGCGGGCCCATGGCTCAGCCCTGTTCCAGCGCGGCGAAACACAGGTGCTTAACGTTGCGACGCTGGGACCACTTGCGGACGCCCAGAGGCTGGACACGCTCCTTCCCATCGAGACCAAGCGCTACATGCACCACTACAACTTCCCGCCGTATTCCGTCGGGGAGGCCCGCAGAGTCGGTACGCCGGGACGCCGGGAAATCGGCCACGGCGCGTTGGCGGAGCGGGCGCTCATTCCTGTTATTCCAACCGAATTGGATTTCCCATACACAATCCGGCTCGTGTCGGATGTTCTCGGCTCCAATGGCAGCACGTCAATGGCGAGCGTCTGCTCAAGCACGCTCTCTCTCATGGACGCAGGCGTGCCAATCAAGGCGCCGGTTGCTGGCATCGCAATGGGACTCGTTACGGACAAGACCGGCGACTATGCCGTGCTCACTGACATTCAGGGTCTGGAAGACCACCTTGGAGATATGGACTTCAAGGTGGCCGGTACTGCCGAGGGCGTCACGGCCCTGCAGATGGACATCAAACTCACTGGCGTCACAGACGAGATCCTTGAGAAAGCCCTTGATCAGGCGAAAGTCGCCCGGCTGGAGATTCTCGCCCACATGAGCGCGACGATAGCCGCCGCCAGAACTGAGCTGAGCCCGTTTGCGCCGCGTATGACGCGTATTCAGATCAATCCGGAGCGCATCGGAGCCCTCATCGGCCCTGGCGGCAAGACAATCCGCGGCATTGTGGAGGCCACCGGCGCGACCGTTGATGTAGAAAACGATGGCACTGTCTTTGTGGGAGCGTCCGACGGCGACGTCGCAGCCAAGGCAATCGGAATGATTGAGCGACTCACAAAGGAAATCAGCGTTGGCGAGAAGTTCTCAGGCAAGGTTGTGCGCACAACAGACTTTGGCGCCTTTGTCGAGCTTGCTCCGGGCCGCGACGGCATGGTGCACATTTCCGAGCTCGCCAACTACCGTGTTGCAAGCGTTGAGGATGAGGTCAAGGTAGGGGATGAGGTCGAGGTTCTGGTGACCGATATCGACCCAACCGGCCGTGTCCGCCTCTCACGCCGCGCTCTTCTGGAAACAGATGGCGACGACGCGAATGGCGGTGACGGTGACGATGCCCGCCCATCGTTCGAGGCTTCCAGGATGGATCGCGGCGGCCCGCGACCGAGGCCGGGTGGCGATCGCGGGCCTCGACCCACGGGCAACGGCAGGCCGCCCCGACGACGGCCTGACGGCGATCGGCCACCGCCGCGTCGTCCGGCTACATAACGCAGGCGCGTCCCCAGGCCGCTAACGCCCTCACACAGGACGAAAGGCGCATTACGACATGGCGCGCAACTCGGAAGAACCGCTGCGCATCGTCGTTCACGGCTCAACGGGCCGGGTGGGCCGCGTCCTTATGCAGGCCATTCAGGCGGCGCCTGACATGGACGTTGTCGGGACTTCCAGTCGCAAGGGCAGCTACGTTCTTGATCCCGAATCTGATCCCAATCAACGCGAGATAAGCAGCTTTGATGCGCTCTTGTCGGATGTGAACGCGGGCGTCGTCGTAGATTTTTCGAATAGAGAAGCGGTCATGCCGCTGGCCGAAGCGACGGCCAACCGCAAGGCGCACCTCGTAACGGGGACAAGCGGAATCTCTGATGACGAATTGAAGAGGCTGGACAGCATCGCTGCAAACGCTAGCATTGGAATCATGGTTGGTCCCAATTTCAGCCTGGGCGCGGTCATCCTTGAGAATGTCGTCGCGCGGGCAGGGCGTCATTTTGACTATGCGGAGATCATTGAGATGCACCACGCAGGCAAGGTGGACGCTCCTTCCGGCAGCGCGCTGGCAACGGCGCGAGCGATGCTGAGGAGCCGGGACGGCAGGGAGTTTTCGCACAACACTGCGCAGGTGCAGCATATTGAGGGATCGCGTGGCGGCGACGTGGGCGGCGTGGCGATTCACTCCGTCCGAATGCCGGGCCTCATGGCCCACCAACAAGTCCTCCTTGGGGGACCGGGCGAAACACTGACGCTTCGCCATGACGTGATTGATCGAGAAAGCTATATGCCCGGCGTACTGTTGGCGATACGTGAAACACCGGGCCGCCCGGGCCTTACATACGGCCTCGGCGCGCTGCTTGGGCTTGAGGGAGAATAAATGATGACGAAGGGCGGTCGTCCGAGAGTCGCCATAGTGGGCGCAACGGGCCTGGTGGGAAGCACGTTTATTGACGTTCTCCAGGAGAGAGACTTTCCCATGGAGTCGCTGACCCTCATGGCGTCGTCCCGCTCCGCGGGCTCGCGTGTAACCGCCTTCGGCCAGGAATTAGAGGTCATTGAGGCGACCCCGGAGGCGTTTGAGGGCATAGACGTCGCGCTGTTTTCCGCCGGAGGCGGCGTCAGCAAGCAACTGGCGCCTGAGGCGGCCAGGCGCGGCGCGGTCGTCGTGGACAACTCGTCGGCGTGGCGTATGGAGCCCGACGTGCCCCTCGTTGTGCCGGAGGTCAACCCGGACGACGCTCTCCGGCACCAGGGCATCATCGCCAACCCCAATTGCTCGACCATTCAGATGGTTGTAGCGCTCTGGCCGCTGCACCGTGAAAACCCAATCAAGCGAATCATTGTCGATACGTATCAATCCGCGTCCGGCGCTGGCGGGCGAGCACTGGAGGAGATGTTGGCGCAGTCGCGAGACGCGCTGGCGGGCGCCGACATAGACCCGCAAGCATTCCCCCATCAAATAGCGTTCAACGCGCTCCCGCAGATAGATGCCTTTGAAGAGGACGGTTTCACTAAAGAAGAGATCAAGATGGTTCGGGAGACGCAGAAGATCATGCACGCGCCGGATATCGCCGTCTCCGCTACCTGCGTCCGCATCCCCGTCGCCTATGCCCATTCAGAGGCCGTCCACGTCGAGTTCACGCGCCCGATGACTCCGGGGGAGGCTCGGGAGATTCTTGGCGGCGCGCCCGGCGTCGTTGTAACCGATGACCCGACCGTCTCCGCATACCCGATGGCCATCGATGCGCAAGGCAGGGATGAGGTCTTCGTCGGCAGAATCCGCAAGGACACGGCGTTCGACAATGGCCTGTCTCTTTGGGTCGTCTCGGACAACATCCGCAAGGGAGCCGCGACGAACACTGTTCAGATTGCCGAGCTCCTGACAACGGCTGCGGCGACGTCTGTTCGATAGCGCTATGCAGCCCAACGAAAGAACTGCAACGCTGGACCGAGCGGCGATGGTCCGCGAGAACATCGCGGGCCTGCAAGCGCGCATTGCTGAAATCGCCGCGCAAGCGGGTCGCACCGCCGATGAGATACAGCTTCAGGGAGCGTCCAAGGCCGTCCCGCCGGACATCGTTCTGGAGGCGATTCGGAATGGCGTGACTCAGCTGGGCGAGAACTGGGTTCAAGAGGCCGCGCCGAAGATTGAAGCGGTCGCTGAGCTAGTCGCCGAGACAGCCTTGCCAAAACCCACGTGGCGAATGATTGGTCACCTGCAACGCAACAAGACGCGCGAGGCCCTAGGGATGTTCGACTGCGTTGACACTGTGGATTCCGTGCGCCTTGCTGAGACGATAGACAGACGGGCAGGGGAGATGGACCGCTCTCCCGTTGAAGCGCTGCTGGAGGTGGACTTCACTGGCTCCCCTGAGCGCGGCGGATTCAAGTTGGGCGTGGAAACCGACAGCAAGCAGCTCACTGGATTCCTTGAAAGCGTGCGACGGGTTTTGGAGCTGCCCCGGCTGAACGTTGTTGGCCTTATGACCGTCGCCCCGGCGGCGGAGGACCCGGAGGCGACGCGGCCGGTCTTCCGACGCTTGCGCGAGCTGCGCGATGCGATCAATGACCACATTCCCACTGCACAGTTGACGCATCTCTCCATGGGAATGACTATTGATTACCATGTTGCCATCCGGGAAGGGGCGACAATAGTCCGGCTGGGCACGGCAATCTTTGGGCCACGACCGGCCGGTAGGACATACTGACGAAAAGGACTTAGGAACCGCATCGGGGGACAGGGGGCAGACATGAGAGACGGCGACGGCGCGCCTTTTGGGCGCCTCCTCACGGCAATGGTCACGCCCTTCGATAGCGAGGGCGCGGTCGACTATGGACAGGCCAGGAAACTGGCCAAGGCCCTCTTTGACTCCGGAACCGAGGGTGTCGTCGTTACGGGCACAACCGGCGAGGGACCAACTCTCTCGAATGAGGAGAAACTGCGCCTCTATTCCGCCGTGCTTGAGGTTGCCAATGCCAACGGGGCGCAGGTCATAGCTGGCGCAACCACGTACAACACGGCGGAGAGCATTGAGCTATCGCGTGAGGCGGAGAACCTCGGCGCGCATGGCATCCTTATGACTGTCCCCTATTACAACAGACCCCCGCAGGAATCCCTCTATCGCCACTTTGTCGCAATCGCGGAGGCCATCAGCATTCCCGGCCTCCTCTACAACGTTCCGAGTCGGACTGCGCAAAATATGACTGCCGCAACAACGACGCGCCTTAGCCACGTCGACAACATCGTCGGCGTCAAGGAGGCCAGCGCCGACCTCGGTCAGATCGCCAACATCATTGAGAACGCGAACGACGGGTTCTACGTCTGGTCGGGAAATGATTCGGACACGCTTCCGACTCTTGCCGTCGGCGGCTATGGGGTCGTGAGCGTCGCGGCGCACCTCGTTGGCCTGCAGATACAGAGAAAGATCCACTCCTACTTGGATGGCGCCAAAGAGGAAGCTGCGGCAATCCACCGACGCCTCCTTCCGCTAATCGACTCCCTGTTTGTGGTGGCGAATCCTATCCCCGTCAAGCACATGCTGAACGTGGTCGGCTTTGATGTTGGCGAAACGCGCCTGCCCCTGACGCCGCCTGATGATGCGACCCGCGCTCAGATAGAGAAAACCCTCGCGCAGTACGAGATTGACCTGCCCGTATAGGTCGAGGGCGCTCTTTCCCTTAGTATGACCTCCCCCTCACGGGCGAGGTCGCGCGGGTGGGCATGCATGCTCTCACCGTGTTCGTCCAATGCGGCTTGCCCCGCCTCTCCTCACCCGTCACCCCGCCTCTCCTTCCCGTCTCCCCCGCGAAAGCGGGGGCCCATCCCCGTCCCCTCCGTCATTCCGGCGAAAGCCGGAACCCATTCCCTCCGCCATGTGCCACCGCCAACAGGAATCCACAAACACATCAGCGGGCGCCGACGCCGGAACGCGGCAAACCGTTCCCGTCCATCAGCCAACCCTGATCGCAAACCGAGAAAATCCCCCACGCCCTCACCCGTCTCCCCCGTGAAAGCGGGGGGCCATCCCACCCCTCCGTCATTCCGGCGAAAGCCGGAACCCATTCCCCCCGCCATGTGCCACCGCCAACACAAATCAACAAATGCCACAACAACCCCCGACGCCGGAACGCGGCGGACCGTTCCCTTCCATCAGACAACCTTGATCGCGAACATGAAAAACTGTGCCACGGCCATTTGACCCGCACAAAACACATGTCCTACTATCCCCTCATCGACATCCCACCGGCGGCCCGGAACGTCGATATCCCCGCCGCCAACCACCATCCCGGGGAGTGCACAGGAGGGCGCTCCCCCAAGAGGAACGCTTCGCTGCCTGTATCCGAAATCACTCCTGGCATGCCATGGTCATGCGGTCGCAAAAGGCCGTAGACCCCATCTGACACGCCCGGACGCGCTCCGAAACCTCGATCCGGCGCCAACCAGCTTGAGGCATACAGCGTAAAACCATCGCTGCGTCGCAGGCGTCCACCCACAGTGGTGGCGACGTTGAGCTGCCGCAAGACGAGGACGTGGCATACCCGTCTTGTGAGGTCCCGATCCGCTTGGCGCGCCATCGGCGCGCCGAGTGAAGGACGAGCTCTGCCCGACGCCATGCGGCGAAAGGCGGAGCGGCCGACCCGTCCGGTGTCACAAGCCGTGCCGGACAAGAGGAGGTCAACCCTGGAGAGGTCGAGCGGGCGCAGCGGAACCTCCCGGCGTGTCGCGTCCTGACACGCCACCCCAAAAGGCCGGCCAAAGCGCGCCAACAGACAAGCAGCCGCAAACGGAACAGGCAGCGAAGCGTTCCCCACGGAAACCAAACGAAACGAAATGGCCATCAAACGGAAAATCGAACCGAAATGGAGGTGCCGCCCCTGACCCCCAACCTGGCCCTCCCCTATGAAGGGGAGGTGAATGAGGGTGCTAGTCGTCGTGGCGTTATGAAGTGAGGCGATCTAGCGAGACTAGAGGGCGGCGCGGACGATGATGTTCTCGTCGCGCCGCGGGCCGATGGACAGCATGCTAACCTGCGCGCCGATGAGCTCCTCAAGACGGCCAATGTAGGCGCGGGCGTTGGCGGGCAAGTCCTGAATGTGTCTGAATTGGCCTGTCGGCTCCTGCCAGCCCGGCAGCTCCTCATAGATAGGGACGCAATTCGCAAGGTCCGCGGAGCCGCTGGGGGGGAAATCGATCACCGAGTTGCCCAACTTGTAGCCGGTGCAGATCTTGATGGATGGCAGTTGGTCCAGAACATCCAGCCGCGTGAGAATGACCGAAGTGTAGCCGTTCACGAGGTTTGACAGCCGCGCCATGGGTACGTCAAACCAGCCGATGCGGCGCGGGCGCCCGGTTGTGACTCCGTATTCGTGTGCAACCTCGCGGATATGCTCGCCCTGCGCGTCATTGAGCTCCGTCGGCAATGGGCCGCCGCCCACGCGTGTGCAGTACACCTTGAACACCCCGACGATGCGGTCAATCCTGATAGGGCCAATGCCCGCGCCCTGGTAGGCGCTGCTGGCGCCGGGGTGGGACGACGTCACGTAGGGATACGTGCCGAAGTCGAGGTCCAGAAGCGTGCCTTGCGCCCCCTCCAGCAGCACTTCCTTGTGGTCCTGGAGCGCTCTGTTGATGATCAGTTCAGTCTGGTGGATTGCCCCCGCCAGTCGGTCAGTCCACCGTTGACACTGTTCATAGACGTCATTTAGGGCAATAGGCTCGTGGTTGTACACGCCCTGCAACACCAGATTGACGTACTCAAGCACGCCCTCCAGCTTTGAGAGGAGGCCCTCCCAGTCCAGGAGGTCGCCCATGCGCAGGCCGCGCCGCGCCGTCTTGTCCGTGAAGGCCGGCCCAATGCCGCGGCGCGTCGTGCCGATCGCTTGCGCATCCAGCCGATTCTCCTCAAGTCCGTCAAGCAGTCTGTGGTGCGGGAAGACGATGTGCGCCCGGTCGCTGATAAGAAGCCGGCTGGTGTCGATGCCTGCCTCATCTAGCTCATCCAGCTCGCCAATGAGCACGTCCGGGTCAATCGCGACGCCGTTGCCGATCACGCAAGTCGTCTGGGCATTGAAGATGCCGGCGGGGACCAGATGCAGCCGAAATTCGCCTAGGTGGTTAATGACCGTGTGGCCGGCGTTGTTGCCGCCGGAGAACCGGACGACATAGTCAGCCCGCTCGGCAAGAAGGTCTATAACCTTGCCTTTTCCCTCATCTCCCCATTGTGCTCCAATGACTGCGGTGGCTCCCATTGCATCTCCAGAACGATGTGAGTTTTGTGTATCGTATAGGTATGGTACACGCTCGCATTGAGCGTCGTCATGGTGGAGGAGTCGTGGCGCGTGCGCCAGGCGGGCTGCGGGTTCCGCGATGCTATAATTGCTGGGCTGCGCGGGGGATGGCGATTTCATCGGGGGGTTATGCGTGATAGAGAGCTCGGAACTCAAGGTATTCTCCGGCAACGCCCACCGCGCCCTCGTTGACGATGTATGTGCCTACCTGGACATCAGACCCGGCGAAACCGATGTATTCCAGTTCTCCAACGAAAATATCTTTGTCAGGATCCTGGAAAATGTCAGAGGCCGCGACGTCTTCCTGATCCAGCCCTTCTCGACGCCGGTCAATCAGAGCATCATGGAGCTCCTGATCATGATTGACGCGGCTAAGCGCGCGTCCGCCGGCCGCATCACTGCTGTTATCCCCTACTACGCTTATGGGCGCACTGACAAGAAAGATCAGCCTCGTGTGCCGATCACGGCGCGACTCCTCGCGGACCTGATCACCGTCGCGGGAGCTGAGCGGGTTCTTACCATTGACCTCCACGCAGGACAGATTCAAGGCTTCTTCAACATCCCCGTGGATGAGCTGACCGCAATGCCGCTCATTGCTGACTATTTCATGGAAGCGAACGCTGCCGGCGTCGTCGTTGCGCCTGACGTGGGCAGCACCAAGCGGGCGCGGGACGTCGCCGAGCGGTGGGGCAAGCCCCTTGCCATCATTGAGAAGCGTCGCATTGGCAACAATGACCGGTCGGAGAGCGTCACGGTCATCGGTGACGTGCGTGGTCATAAAGCGATCATCTTCGACGACGAGGTCGATACCGGCGGATCACTGGTGTCCGCCGCGGAAACGCTGCTCCAGCACGGCGCGACAGCCGTCTCGGCTGCGGTGACGCACGCCGTCTTGTCCCCGCTATCATTTGAGCGGCTGAAGGACAGCGCCATAGATCAACTTGTCGTCTCTGATAGCCTGCCGGTCTCGCAAAAGGAAATTCACGGCGTCGATATCAAGGTCGTATCTGTGGCGCCCTTGCTGGGCGAGGCGATTCGCCGAATTCACCACAACCGATCCATCGGCGAGATGTTCACTTAGCCCCTGGCCTCACTCAGTCCATCCCTTGATGCCGAGAGGGCCCCGGTTTGCCGGGTATTCGTCGCCGCATATGCCGCCGCCGGCCTGTTGCCCAGCTATCTAAGAGATATGTGTCCCGGCGGCGTTTTCCGCGCGTTCTGCCGTCTTGGTCTGTCGGGAGAGACCGATTCGCGCACTCAGGGTATCCTTAAGAGGAGAATACGCGCGATATATGTGCGAAACATGTCGCCACGGAGCCGCAAATCGGGCGCGTTCTCATAGGCGGGTGGTCGGCAGTGAGGACATGTTCTGGCAGGGCCGCCTGAGGGAGCAAACAGGGCAGTGATCAGCAAAATACAAAAAGTCTTTGGAGTGAACCATGAGCGGGCCGTCAAGCGGATGCGCCCGACTGTTGAAGACATCAACGACATTGAGCCGCAATTCGCCGCGCTTTCCGATGACGAGCTGCGTGAAACAACGACAATCCTGAGGGCTCGGCTGGACAACCGCGAGACCCTAAACGATGTACTGCCGGAGGCCTTTGCCGCTGTCCGGGAGGCATCAAAGCGCACCCTCGGCATGAGGCACTTTGACGTCCAGATGATCGGAGGCATCGCCCTCCATCAGGGCCGGATCGCGGAGATGCGGACGGGCGAGGGAAAGACTCTCGTGGCCACGCTGCCCGTCTATCTGAACGCCCTCACAGGCCGAGGGGCGCACGTTGTCACCGTCAATGACTACCTGGCCAGGCGCGACGCGCATTGGATGGGACCCGTTTATCACGCGCTGGGCATCAGCGTTGCCTGTCTGCAACACGAGGATTCGCTTGCCTATGACCCTGACCAGGAAGATTCGGATGATGTCATGCGACCCGTTCATCGGCGGGAGGCCTACGCCGCGGATGTGACGTACGGCACCAACGCCGAGTTTGGATTCGACTACCTCAGGGACAACCTCGCGCTGTCGCTCGACCAGCGTGTGCAGCGAGACCTTGTCTACGCCATTGTCGATGAGGTGGATTACATCCTCATTGATGAGGCTCGCACGCCTCTAATTATCAGCGGCCCTTCCCAGGAGCCGACGCAGAGCTATGACAGGTTTGCGCAGCTTGCGCGCCGTCTAAATGAAGACGACGATTTTGCCATCGATCCCAAGACCCGGGCCGTGTCATTGACGGACGACGGCATCAGCAAGATAGAACGCGCCCTCAATATCGACAACCTCTACGCGCCGGAGCACTACACAGCGGTCCACTTTGTTGAGAACGCCCTCAAAGCGGAATTTGTGTTCCATCGCGACAAGGAGTACGTCGTAAACGGCGAAGGCGAAGTGGTCATCGTTGACGAATTCACGGGTCGCCTTATGCCTGGCCGCAGGTACTCCGAGGGTCTCCATCAAGCCATTGAGGCCAAAGAGGGCGTACCGGTACAGAGAGAGTCCGTCACTCTGGCGACAATCACTCTGCAGAACTATTTCCGCATGTATGAGCGGCTCGCGGGCATGACGGGCACGGCTTCAACGGAGGCCGAGGAATTCATCAAGATCTACAGCCTCGATCCGCTGCCGATCCCAACCAACATGCCATCCGTGCGCGAGGACCATCCGGACCTGGTCTACTTGAACGAGGACAGCAAGTTCAAGGCTATTGCCGAGGCGCTGAAGGAATTGCACGAGCAGGGTAGACCCGTGTTGGTCGGCACCGCCACTATCGAAACGTCCGAGCGGCTGAGTACCCTTCTCCGCCAGGAGAACTTGCCGCATGAGATCCTGAACGCCAAACAGCATGAACGGGAAGCCCAGATTATCGCCCAGGCCGGTCGCTTCGGCGCGATAACCGTCTCCACAAACATGGCGGGGCGGGGCACGGACATTATCCTCGGAGGCAATCCGGACGGACGCGATCCGGATGATTGGCAGGAAGAACACGACAGGGTGTTGGAGCTCGGCGGGTTGTTCATTCTGGGCACGGAGCGACATGAGGCGCGGCGGATTGACAACCAGTTGCGGGGTCGGGCAGGCAGACAGGGCGACCGGGGAATGTCCCAGTTCTATGTGTCTCTTGAGGACGAGATAATCCGGCGCTTCGGAGGAGACCGCGTCAAGTCCATCATGTCCTGGAGCGGCATGAACAAGGACGCCGCCGTCGAGAATCGCATGGTCTCGCGAGCCTTTGAGAATGCCCAGGTGCGTGTCGAAGGCAACAACTTTGAGATTCGCAAGCACCTGGTTGAATACGACGATGTCATCAATCGGCAGCGCGGTATCATCTACGCCGAGCGGTCGAAAGTCGTGCATGCAGAGGATCTCAGAGACAACATCCGCACGATGATTGGCGAAGAGTGTGCTGCGCTTGTAGAAAATCACCTATCTGATCGCGACCCGGGCAACTGGGATATGGATGGCTTTAGGGCGGCGCTTCGCGCGCTCATGCCCGCACCCGAATGGGCCGAGCCTGAAGAGTTCCTCGACCTGACGCAGGACGAGATGATAGATGCCCTGGCCGAGCACGCCCTTGGCATCTATGAGGAAAAGGAAACCCAACTCGGGGAAGAGCGATCTCGCGAGCTTGAGAGACTGATCCTCCTACAGACTCTGGACTCTCTCTGGGT
Source organism: Dehalococcoidia bacterium (assembly GCA_965237465.1). GTDB lineage: Bacteria > Chloroflexota > Dehalococcoidia > UBA6926 > UBA6926 > VXMO01. The sequence goes on along the minus strand of OZ250138.1, from coordinate 531,189 downwards.
TCAACACCTGACCGCAATAGAGCACATGCGCCTCAGCGCGGGACTGCAAGCGTACGGGCAGCGAAATCCACTGGTCATGTACCGCCAGGAAAGCCACGCGATGTTTCTGGAGCTTATGGAGCGCCTGAGACACGCAATCGCCAGAACCATCCTGCATCTTGATGTGCATCCGTACATAGGGCAACAAGCCGCGCCATCAATGGCCGGCCGTGTTCAGAACGGCGTTGCCGCGCCGGACTCTGTCGCAGCCAGCCCCATGGTGAGCCAACAGCGCGATGGCCAGGGACAGGCGCCGGCGACCGACTCTCGCGCCACAGTGAAGCGCACGGGGCAAAAGATGCGCCGCAACGATCCCTGCTTCTGCGGCAGCGGCATCAAGTACAAGAAATGCCACGGGGTAGCCGCGTGATGACCCGCGCCCGGCGGCGAGACCCAAGACACTGTGCGCCGGCGGCAAGCGGGCCGGCGTCGCTTCCTAATCGCAAGAACCAATCGGGCTTCAGGCCTCGCCATGCTGCCTGAAACGACTTCGACTGGAGAAAGCCACGCCGGGCCGGACGCCGGTGTTGAGAGTGGCCTTGATCCGGCAGGCGACGCAGCAGGACCGTTCCTCACTGAAATTCGCGCGGGCCAGAATTGGTTTCTCGCTCTCCTGCGCGCCGTAGCCGCGTGGCCGACGCCTCAGGAGGAATGGCAGGGCAGGGTCTACTGCTATGTCATTGGAGGCGAGGCCTTTGATTGGCTGCTGCTTGCCGAGCGGCTGCTGGCCGCTGCCGATGCACTTATTCCGGATGAGGAAAAGGCGGAGTTGCTATTTGATGGCCGACCTCCAATGCCGCTCGAGAACGGGCTATTTCGAGAACTGATAGGGCCGGCAAAGCACGGCGCTCACCTGAATTTTCTCTACGGCATCGTCGTGGAGGAAGCCTTGCAGCAGGCGAATATTGAAGAGGTCGCCAAGGCTCAGCAAGCAATGGGTGCCCGCGAAGAATCTATTGAGGACGAGGCTTTCCGACGGCTATATGACGCTCCCGGCATCGAATTGCGTAAGGAATACCGGCGGGATCTGCGGCAGAACGGCGCCTTAAAGCGCTCATCGCTGGATGACCAGAAGGGCTTTACGTACTGGCTATTCAAACGGCGCATGACGAGAAGCGATCCGGCTCGCCTTGCAAGCGATACGCGCAAAGGCATCCTCCTGTTGGAGCGCGTCAAGCCTGCCCTGTGGCAATGGTCGCAGAGCGAACAGGCATGAACTGCAACGCCATCTCGCCAGCTCTGCCAGCGTCAGTGTTTCCGTCCCCGAGGAGACAATCCAAGGAGTTGTCATGGCGCCTAACCGCCTGATCAATGAGACCAGCCCCTATCTCCTACAACACGCGAACAATCCTGTGGACTGGTTCCCTTGGGGATCTGAGGCCCTGGCGATAGCGCAAGAGCAGGGTAGGCCCATCTTTCTTAGCATTGGCTACTCATCCTGCCATTGGTGCCATGTCATGGAGAGAGAGTCATTTGAGAATGCGGATACGGCCCGTCTCTTGAATGAGAACTTTGTCTCCATCAAGGTTGATCGGGAAGAACGACCGGACATCGATTCCGTGTACATGGACGCGGTGCAAGCGTTGTCCGGGCACGGCGGCTGGCCGCTAAGCGTCTTTCTCACCCCGGACGGCGCGCCATTCTTCGGCGGGACCTATTACCCGCCTGACGACAGGCCGGGGATGCCAGGATTTCCGCGCGTCCTCCATACCGTGATGGAGGCATATCGCACTCGCAAGACAGAGATCCTGGGCGCCGGCGAGAACATCGTAGACCACTTGCGTCGCGCAACAATGGCCGTAAGCGGACAGGAATCCTTGTTGACGACCGATCTCCTGACAGAGGGGTTTAATCGACTGCAGAGCGCCTATGACGCCGCGAACGGCGGATTCATGACCGCGCCGAAGTTCCCCCAGCCGATGCTGCTGGAATTTCTAATGCGGCACATAAGCTCCACGGGTGACGAATACGCCCGCTCCATGCTGGAGAACACGCTCCAGCGCATGGCCGCGGGCGGCCTGTATGACCAACTCGGCGGAGGTTTCCACCGCTACAGCACGGACGCCCAATGGTCCGTGCCGCACTTCGAGAAGATGCTCTACGACAACGCCCTCTTGGTCGGCGCTTACCTTCATGGGTATCAGGTGACAGGCCGCGAGGATTTTCGCGTCGTCGTGGAGGAAACCCTGGATTTCCTCTTTGAAGAAATGCGGTCGCCGGACGGAGGATTCTATTCAAATCTAGACGCAGACAGCGAGGGCGAAGAAGGCAAGTACTACGTTTGGACGCTCGACGAAATCAAAGCGACATTGCTGGGCGGCGATGCGGACGTCTTTTGCCAGGCCTACGGTGTCACGGAGGCCGGAAACTTTGAGCAGGCGCATGAGTCCGTCCTCAACAGGGTCGCGACGGATGATGAGATCGCAGAGCGTCACGGCATGTCCGTCGTCGACATACAGTCATCGCTGCGGACCTCCAGGGCATCGCTTCTGGAATCGCGGGCTCGGCGCATCCGCCCAATGCGGGATGAGAAAATCCTGACCGGCTGGAACGGCCTTCTTCTGCGCTCTCTCTCAGAGGCTGCAGGCGCCCTCGACCGGGCAGACTATCGCGCGGGTGTGGATACCCTGGCAGACTTCCTGACGTCACGGATGCGTCGCGATGATGGCCGTCTCCTGCGGTCATACAAGGGCGGGGAAGCGCGAATCCCTGCCTACCTGGAGGATTACGCCCACCTGGGCAACGGCCTCATGTCCGCGTTTGAGCTGACATTTGATCGACGCCGACTTGATGAGGCCCTCTCGCTTGCCGACGACATACTTGAGCTCTTTTGGGACGACGAAGCCGCCATTTTCTACGACATCGGCAGCGATGCCGAGCCGCTTGTTGTCCGTCCGAGGACTGTGCTGGACAACGCGACGCCGTCCGGCGGCGCCTCCGCAACGGAGTTGCTTTTGCGGTTGGCCGCGCTCACTGGTATTGAGCGCTATCGAGTAGCGGCTGAGAAGGCGATGCGCAGCGCGCACATGTACCTGTCCCGTTACCCGACAGCAGTCGGCCATTGGCTTGGCGCGCTGGATTTCCACCTTGGCTCGCAGAAGGAGATCGCCTTCATCGGAAACAAGGACGGCGCTGACCTTAACGCATTGCTTGCATCCCTCAATAGCCGTTACATGCCCAACAAGGTTGTTGTCGCGGCGACGCAGGATGAGGCATTTGAGTGGGAAGACCTCCCGGTGCTGGACGGGCGAACGATGATAAACGGGCAAGCCACGGCCTACGTCTGCGAGAATTTTGTGTGCAAGCTGCCGGTGAATACCGTCGAGGCATTCCTTCGGCAGCTGGACGCTCCGCCACCGACAATTCGGATTCTCTAAGACCGGACGCCGACCGGAACGCCGACGTGGATCGACTCTATACGCCATGGAGGGCGGCATATATGGCAGGGCAGGCGAACGCAGGCGAGGACTCAGGCTGCTTTCTCTGCGACAGCCCGGCCCGGGACAACGACGCTGAGACGCTCATCCTCCATCGGGGCCGGCTCTCCTACGTCATCATGAATCTCTACCCGTACAACACGGGCCACCTCATGGTTGCGCCGTATGCGCACGGCGGGGAGATAGAGTCCCTGTCCACAGAAACGGGCGAGGAGTTGTGGGCGCTTGTTCAAAGGTGCGTAGCGGCGCTAAAGGCCGAGTACGGCCCGGATGGTTTCAACGTAGGGATGAATCTTGGTAGGTTGGCGGGCGCCGGCGTGCCCGACCACGTGCATCTCCACATCGTTCCACGCTGGGGCGGCGACACAAACTTCATGCCGGTTGTCGGAGACACAAAGGTGCTGCCGGAAGACCTGTTGCGGACGTTCGTCCGGCTCAAGCCGCGATTCGAGTAGGGCAAGGCGCAAACATCCGGCGGAAGAGCGAGCAGTGAAGTTGCTCCTTCCGACGTCCGCTGCTAGCTGGGATCAGCAGGCGACACAGTGTCGCCGGGCCGCTATCTGTGCTGCGGGGCCGGAGGCTCCGGGATCATTCCGTCTAGGACGCGTTCAATCGCCATGACGTGACTGCAAGAGCTCCAGCCTACAAAAAAGTCGCAGTCGCAAGCGAAGACGCCGTCTGCTAAGGAAACAACGTGCCCGCCATTGTCGCCGCGGATCCGGACCGAGAACGACTCAAATCGCAGCCGTTCATCCTTCTCATCGGCGTACTTCCGCGCCTTTTCGATCTTGCTAATCAGGCTGGAGTTCATTGTCACCCCCTCAGTCACCTTGGAGAGGCGCCTGCTAAAGAGCACCCCCGTCAACGACGCCATTGCCTCCGGGACCCTTGCCGAAGAGCCGCATGCATTACGGCCCGACGCCGTCGGTTTGCGCCATGCTACGGTCAATTGGGGGGCAGGGTCAAGACCACGATGCCATGGAAGACGGCGCCGACGATGACGCGAGTCGGCGGCAGAGAATTGAATCGACTCCGGTCATGGCGGTGGTAGTATGTGGCGACAATGAGGTCTCCACGCGCCGTCACCCTGGATTTCTACAACACCATCGTCCGATTTGAGCCGCTGCGTGAGGAGATACAAGCCGCCGCGTGCGCCCAATTCGGCATTGACGTAGAACCGCAGGCAATCTTGCGCGCATATCAGTATGCCGACAACTACCTATCCCGTGAGAACGGCCGATTGCCGCTTGGCCGTCGGGACCAGAAAAGCGTCAAGGAACTGTGGCTTCGCTATGAGGCGCTCCTGCTTGCCCATGCGGGCGTCACAGTGGACTTGGCCACGGCAGACGCCATCGTTGATGTGGTTTGGGCAAGGCGGCAGGGATACGCCATCTTTCCCGATGTCATGCCTATGTTGCAGGCGATGACGGACAAGGGCTACAGGATGGGCCTTGTGTCAAACATGGAGGGAGATCTGGATAAGTTGGCCGCCGATCTTGGCATCGGCGAGTACATGTCGTTCGCTGTTACCTCAGAGCAAGTCGGCGCCGCCAAGCCGAATCCTCCGATCTTCCTGGAAGCCATGAAGCGCGCCGGCGTCTTGCCGCGGCAGACCGTGCACATCGGCGACCAGCCCTACGCGGACATTGATGGCGCGACAAGCGTCGGAATCAGGCCTGTCCTGTTGGACAGGGACCACGTCCACGATGATTTCCAGGGCGCCTCGGTGATTCACTCCCTGGATGAGCTTCCGGCGCTCGTGGAGAGTTTCGAGGCGCAAGGCCAATTCGATTAGCCGGACGGCGATTCTCTCGTGGCGGGCGGCGCCTCAATAATCCGTTTGAGCCGCCTCTCCACAACCAGCCGGTCGAGCATCACTGCGCGCCCGCATGTCAGGCACGTCAACCCGATGTCGGCCCCGACGCGGGTGACGCGCCAGTGGTCGCCGCCGCACGGGTGTGCCTTTCGTAGTTGGACCTCTGCGCCGAGGCGGATATCTGGCGGCCTATTTGGCATAACGGTCCTCTAAACCCCGGTCGTTTCTCTCGATTGTGAAGGCGCGGCGGCCGATCCGACAGTGGAGAGGGGATCGCGCGACAAAGTATTCTGAAGACTGCCCATGGACTTTCCCAGCATCTTCGTCAACGTCGTTCTCCCTGTCTTTCTCATGGCGGCTGCCGGCGCAATTGTCCAGCGCTTCCGCCCAATATCCCCGGAATCGCTCAGCCAGGCCATCCTATACATTTTCAGCCCTGCGCTGGTCTTTCACGGGCTGGCCACGACGCAAGTTCCGCTGTCCGACCTGGCCCGCATCGCGATATTCAGCCTCCTGCTTCTCATCACAATGTATGTGATTGCCCAGGCGACGGCACGGGCGACACGAGTTCCGCAGGACATGCGCACAACCTATGTCCTGGGCGCGCTATTCATGAACGCGGGGAACTATGGCCTTCCGGTGGCCTTGTTTGCGTTCGGCGACGAGGGGCTGGCAATTGCTGTCGTGTTCTTCGTGACTCAGGCGCTTCTTGCATGGACTGTTGGCGCCTTCATCGCCTCTAGCGCCGAAACCAATCTGTTGGGTTCCCTGGTGTCTGTCGCCAAGCTGCCGACGAGCTACGCGGCAGCCGGGGGCTTGATCGTCGGCGCGCTCTCCCTTGAAGTGCCGGAGGCAATTCTGCGGCCAACCCAGATCCTGGGCGACGCCGCGATACCGGCCATGCTCATTGTCCTGGGAATCCAGCTTGCCTCGACAAGGGCGATTGAAGGCGCGCGCGCCATAGCGGCTGTCGTAATCCTGCGCCTGATCGTCTCCGCCGCCGTTGCGGCATTGTTCGTGCAGCTCCTTCAGTTTGATCCGCTCACCTCAAAGGTGCTGATTGTCGTGTCCGGAATGCCGACAGCCGTACTAACGATCATTCTCGCCACGCAATTCCGGGGCAGGCCGGAGCTCGCAAGCGGCATAGTGGTCGTCGGGACAATCGTCAGCCTTGCCTCCGTAACCGTCGTTCTATCCCTCGTCGGGGCAGGCTAGCGGCCAGGGGCAATCATGTGGCGCGGGCCAGTCGTCGGGCGTCTTCCATCCGAGCCCGCCATTCCGCCGCCGCCGCCCGCGCCGCCTCCGCGTAGTCCGCGCCTGTCGAGGCATATAGCACTCCGCGCGAAACGTTGACGAAGATACCGCCGCCGCGGCTGTCTAGCGTGGCCTCGAGGGCTGCATCAAGGTCTCCGCCTTGCGCTCCCACACCCGGAACGAGGAACGGCATGTCTGGGCAAATGGCGCGAATGGTTTGTGCTTCGGCTGGGTATGTCGCGCCTGCCACAAGACCTACGTTTCCACGTGAATTCCACGTGGAACTGAGTCGGGCGACAGCTTCATAGAGCGGCATGTTCCGCCCGTCGAAAGCCGCCGAAAGCCCCTGAATGTCCTGCCCGCCGGGGTTCGAGGTGCGGCAGAGAATGAGCGTGCCCCGGTCCTCGTACTCCAGAAACGGCTCGAGGCTGTCGCGCCCCAAAAACGGATTGACAGTGACGGCGTCAAAGCCGAATGTTTCGAAGATGCCCTTGGCGTAGAACCGGGCCGAGTTGCCGATGTCATTGCGCTTGGCGTCGCCAACGACCGGCACGCGGCCATCGATATATGCGACGATCCGCTCGACAGAGGCATATCCCTGTGAACCCTGCGCCTCAAAGAAGGCCAGATTGAGCTTGTAGGCGCAGGCGAGGTCAAGGGTCGCATCCACAATGGCCATGCAGAACGTCGCCGTGTCGCGCCCGCCCAGCATTGCCGGATCAGGATCAAGCCCCACGCAGAGCAAGGACTGGTTGCGCTCGCTCGCAGATTGCAGCCTGTCCCGAAATGGTGGCCGATCGGTAGCCATGTGTCCCCCCTGCCTTTGCTAGTCATCATACATGCGGCGCCGCCTATAATTGCGGGTGGCCATCACAGTACTGGGCATAGCGGGGAGCACGCGGCGCGGCGGTAATAGCGAAACACTGCTGGATCGCGCGCTAGACGGTGCCAAACTTGCGGGGGCGGAGACCCACAAGCTCACGCTGGGTGATCTGGCCATCAGCCCATGCATTTGTCCCCAATCCGAGGATTGCACGCCCACCGGCGTGTGCACGGTCCTTGACGATATGCAGAGCCTGTATGCCCGGCTCCTCAGCGCGGACCTGATCTTCATTGCATTTGGCGTCACCTTTCGCGGCGTTCCTGCGCAGACGAAAGCCATGTTTGATCGAACGCAGCCGCTATGGATCAAGAAGTACATCATGGGGCAGGACCTCAGGAACGGGCGCGGATCCGGCAAAGCCCTCATCCTTGCCACTGCCGATCGCGATGACCCTTCGGAGTTTGATGGGGCGATGCAGGCAACACGCTCATGGCTCGTCAGCATCCAATTTCGGGAAGGGGCGCGGCTCCTGGTTCCGCGCGTCGTTCGCCCAACCGACGTGCTTGCCAACACAGAAGCCCTCGCGCAGGCCCATGCCCTTGGCAAGAATCTGGCGCAAGAAGAACAGTCTGCGGCGGCGCGGCCATGACGGTCGCGCTGCCTGATCTCTACTCCCGTCTGTTTAGGGCATACGGCGAGCAGCACTGGTGGCCGGGCGAAACTCCGTTCGAGGTGATGGTCGGCGCAATCCTGACCCAGAAAACGGCGTGGTCAAACGTGGAACGCGCCATATCGGCCCTCAAAGAAGCCGACGTGCTCACGCCTGCCGCGCTCCGAACATGCCCGCACGATGACCTGGCGTCGCTGATTCGACCCTCCGGCTACTTCAACGCCAAAGCCAGGAAACTGCGCGTCCTCGGCGAATATCTGGGGAGACACGAAGACGACATTGCTGCGATTTATGCATCCAAATCGTTGCCCGACCTGCGGGAGGAGCTCCTGTCCCTGTATGGCGTGGGGCCGGAAACGGCGGACTCAATGCTGCTGTACGCGGGAAATCTACCGATATTCGTTATGGACGCCTATACGATCCGGATCCTGAGCCGACTGGGGATCATTGATTCGGACAGCCGCCTCAGCTACGAGGACGCGCAAGCAATGTTCCATGATGCCTTGCCCCCGGACGTTGGGCTGTTCAACGAATATCACGCCCTCTTCGTGGCCCACGGCAAGGACATATGCCGGGCGCGCAAACCTCTGTGCGATTCCTGCCCGCTGTTGGACGAGTGTCCTACGGGCCGGACCAATCTTGGGGCAACAACGTAGCAGGCGTCTATTACCTGGGCGAGAGCCAAGTTCCGTTGCTGGCAGCAGAAGGGATTCGCGTGGCGCCGGAGCTACTCCGTACGTTGCTCGTCGCCCACCGGGTATGGGTCCGTAATGAATTGGTAGAAGTTGGAGCCAAGCGGCGCTATGAAGGTAGTCCCATCGCGGACGGCAATCTCATACGCCTCAAGCGTTCTGACGAAGAGGTAGAAGTCGCGATCCGTATCGATTGCTTCGCCCTGAATCTTGATGGCTTCAGCCTCGCCCTCACCACGAATGGTCTGCGCCTGCTCGCCGGCGGCGGCCAGAAGTTCTTGCCGCTCCCGATCCGCGGCGGCCTCAATCTTCGCCTTTTCCTCATCGCCTTCCGCACGGAAGCGGTTTGCGATACGAATCCGTTCGCTCCGCATCCGGTCGTAGACGCTGTTGGCGACTTCAACCGGGAAGTCGGCGCCGACAATGCGCACGTCGATTACTGACATTCCGAATTCACGAGCCTTGATATCGCTCCGCTGTGAGACGGCCTGCATGAGAGCCTCGCGCCGCTCGCCAATAACCTCGATCTGGTCGTGCGTAGCGACTTCTTCACGGATTTCAGAGGCAATAATGGCCTCAAGCCTCGCCCGGGCCTGGAGTTCAGTTCGAACAACCTCGAAGAATTGTCTCGCATCTATGATCCTGTATCGGGCGTAGGAGTCGATGATCAGGGCCTTCTTTTCCCCAGTCAGAAACTCGGACGGCTCGGAATCGAACCTCAGAAGCCGCTTTTCCAGTCTGTGGGCTGCTTCCAGGAAAGGCGTCTTGTAGTGCAGACCAGGATTGGTCACCGTGCGCTGGTACACGCCAACGCGCGTAATGATGACCTGCTCAGTCTGGTCCACCTTGTACAGCGTCTGCGAAACGAGAATAACGAAGGCGATTATGAGGATTACGAGAAGGACGGGAATGTACTTCATGATGCGCGCCTAACCCCCGGATCCGCCGTCATCAAGTGGGAGGAAGGGCAGGACGTTCGATCCTATCTCCTCATCAACCACAATGACCTTCACGCCGGGCAATATTCGCTCCATGGTTTCCAGGTAAAGCCGAATGCGGGTTGCCTCGGGGTGCGCACGGTATTCCCTCAGGCGGGACAGGAAACGATTGGCGTTTCCTGTTGCTTCCAGTCTCCGCTGCACCTTGAATGCTTCGGCGGACTGAACAACGCGTTCAGCCTCGCCCCGCGCCCTCGGCACGATGTCCTCTGCGTAGGCCTGTCCCTCATTGATGAATCGCAAGCGATCTTCGCGAGCGCTGATCACGTCCTTGAATGCAGCCTGCACCTCATCGGGCGGCTGCACGTCCTGCAACTGAACATTGACGACCTGTATGCCGGTGCCATAGTCATCGAGCAGGCGCTGCAGCAGCTGCTGCGTCTCCACCTGCACAATGTCCTTGCCCGTCGTGAGCACGTCGTCAATAAGACGTTGGCCAACGATCTGACGAAGCGCGGACGCCGTCGCATCACGCAGCGTATCGCCATCCGGCCGGCCGGTCGGATCCTTCACGTTGAAGAGGAAGGCGCCGGCATCCCGAATCCGATACTGCACGACGAGCTGGGCATCAACAAGGTTTTCGTCGCCGGTGATCATGCGGGCTTCGGCACCTACCGGGCGGGCGCCCTGTCCTGAGCCTATTTCGCCCTCGCTCCTGAATCCCAGCTCCATGCTCTGCACACGCTGAATGCTAAGGATGTCCGTTTGCTGGACAGGCCACGGGATGCGCCAATGCAGGCCCGAAGTAATCTGGTCGCCCCGCCACGCTCCCCACGTTCTGAGAATGGCGACCTCGCCGGGGTTGACGATGTAGATTCCTGAGCCTATCCAAATAAGAGCAATGACACCGGCAATGATGCCGAAGATTCGACCGGAGGGAAGGCCCGGCCTGGGACGGCTAGGAGCCCGGGGTCCGTCGTTGCCGCCCTGGCCGCCATCGCTATTGCCGGTCAGTCGCCCAAAGAATTCCTTGAACGGACGCAGCAATTCATCCAGCTCGCTCTCGCCCTCGCGGCGAGGCTGTTGCTGATAAAGAAGCACTCGGGGTAGTCGCATCTAGGCTCCGTATCACACGTAATGCATCAATTGATGCATTTCACCAAACTAGTATAGGCGCTCCCGGCGTGGCGTGCTTGCCGCAGCGCTCCAATCGGGGTCAGTTCGGTGAACGATGCGCGGCAGGGCAAATCAGGCCGACTCGCCAATGCAATCCGGCCAATGACATCGGGTTCCTGGCGCTCGTCAAGAGCTGTGGCCGGGCCAACGGGTTGCTGTATCACGAAGATTCGCTGTCCTCAGCGACCGCCGCCGGCTCATCAAGGGTCTCCACAATCATCTCGGAGAGATCCAGCACACGCATCTTCCCTTCCTGTCCCGTCACGCGCACCCCGTCCTCAAACATCTGCGCGCAGAACGGACAGGCAGTCGCGATGACGTCCGCATTGGCCTCAATGGCGTGACGTGTTCGACGGTGATTTATCTTCTCATCCCCCGGGCCGTCCTCCATCCACATATGGCCCCCGCCGGCCCCGCAGCAGAACGCCCGATTTCGGTGCATCCCCATCTCAGTCACGTTCTCGACGCCGGGGATCCCGCCTACGACCTCCCGCGGCGGATCATAGATGCCGTTGTGCCGACCAAGATAGCAGGGGTCGTGGTATGTGACGTTTCCAAAAGAGGCGGCGTTATTCGGCGCTTGATCCAGCGCGAGGCGGCCGGACGCCACAAGGCTCTGTAGAAACTGCGTGTGGTGCATGACTTCATAACGCCCGCCGAATTCCGGATATTCATTGGCGATTGAGTTGAAGCAGTGTGGACACGTTGTGACGATTGTCTTGACGTTGTAGCGGTCAAGCGTCTCGATGTTCTGCATCGCCTGAAGTTGGAACAGGTACTCCATGCCGATGCGGCGAGCCGGGTCGCCTGTGCATGATTCCTCATCGCCGAGAATGGCGAACTTAATGCCGGCCTTGATCAGGATCCGGCCAGTAGCCCGCGCAATACGCATGGAGCGATCTTCCATTGAGGCGGCGCAGCCGACCCAATACAGGACCTCCAGCTCCTCCGGATTCTCCACCTCGGACATCAGCGGGACGTCCAGGCCTTCTGTCCACTCAGTTCTTGGTCGGCTCATGCCGGACCACGGATGACCACGAGTCTCCAGACTGCGGAGTGCTGCCTCCGCCGTGTCAGGCATCCGGCCCTCGTTCATCACGAGGGAGCGCCGCATTTCAACAATCGTAGGAACATGTTCGATGTAGACAGGGCAGGCCTCCATGCAGGCGCCGCACGTCACGCATGACCACAGATCTTCCTCATCGACTACTTCTCCTGCCGGCGCCTGGATCAGGTCAGGGGAGACCTTTGATTCATCTCCACCGGCGTCATGGAGGGCTTGTCCGTACGAACCAACGTAACTCTTGAGGTTCTGGATCACCATCATTGGCGACAGAGTCTTGCCGGTGATGTTGGCGGGGCAGTTGTCCGTGCAGCGACTGCATCGTGTGCAAGCATCGCCGTCCATGAGCTGCTTCCACGTAAAGTCGGTCAGCGTTGCCGCGCCAAAAGTATCCCGTGTTTCAAGGTTTGGTATGGCCTGCAGCTTGCCGCGGGGCTCAAGATTCCGGAAGAACCAGTTCGCCGGCGATATCCAGGTGTGGCTGAACTTTGAGAGCGTAAGGGCCGCATAGACCAGCGTGCCAAGAACCGTCGTGGAGTGCATCCACCATAGGCCGCGATACACCGTCTCCGCCGTCTCTGCTCGAACGCCTAGTACTTCATAGAAGAACGCAGCAAATGCGATGCCGCCCGGAGACCAGATTGCCCAGTCACGGTGATCCAAGTATTCGATTCCGAGCGAGTTCTGTCCGAGCTGGCGCGTCCCTTCCAGAGCAAAGCCCTGGAACACAAGGATGAGCGCAATCGTCAGAATGATCTTGTCGTCCAGCAGTCCCGGCGAATGCGGCTTCTTGATGACGGTGCGACGAAAGACAGCCATAGACAACCCTGTGAGGGCCATCAGGCCGCCAATGTCCCACGCAAGTGACGAATAAAGGTACCAATTGCCGATGGGCCATGTCAGGAGGTCGCGATGCGCGAGCGGATAGAGTATCTCCTCCTCAAGAGTTCCTACCGACGTCGCCAACAGCAGCATGGACGCGCCCCAGAAAATAAGTATGTGCATGATGCCGCCATAGCGGTCACGCATAAATTTCTCATGGCCATAACCCTGCGTCACGAGAAGACGGGTAAACGCGAGGCCCCTTACAAATGGATTGCCAAGACGGTCCGTAGGCTGGCCCATCTTCCATAGTTGGGCTCGCTCATACAGGCGATAGAAGATGTAGGCGACAACCAGCGCGGCCAGGGAAAACAGAATCCACTTGAGATCGCCTATCTGCCAGAGAAATTCCTTTTCCGGGGTCACGGCTACGGCCCTCCTGCCAGTCCAGAACGGAGACAATCACTGTGTGCGGAAGTATAGCACGGGGAGCCCATAAGGCAGGGCGAAAGCGGCCTTAGCGACGCGCCCTCCACGTTGCGGCAGCTTGACACTCAGAGGCGGCAAATGGTATTAATTCCATGCTCTTGGACTCCAAGATTTTCCCGTTGAAGCATTAATTCTGGGGGTATGCATGCGCATCATTGTCACCGTAAAACAGGTGCCGGATCCTGAGGCGCCTGAGAGCTCGTTCACGGCTGATCGAGCCGCCAAAAAGGTCGCCGTCGCTGCAAGCGTCCCGGCGGCCGTTTCAGACTATGACACCTACGCCACAGAGGTTGCCTTGAGGGTCAAGGAAACCGTGGGGGACACGACCGTGAGCGTCGTCAGCCTCGGCGAGAGCCACGTCCTTGACGTGATCAAGCGGCCATTGGCAATGGGTGCAGACGACCTGTACCTGGTGCAAGATCCTGAGCTCCCCGACGGCGACCCCGTGACGGTAGCGGCGGCGTTGGCTTCCGCGATCCGCAAGATCGGCGATTTCGACCTCATCCTTTCCGGCCGCCAGTCCTCTGACCTCGACCAGGGAATCGTCGCGACGGCGCTTGCCGCCATTCTCGACATCCCCGTTCTGACGAACGCGGTCGCGCTCGAGGTTAACGGGGACGAAGTGCAGATCGACCGGATCGTCGACGATGGCATCGACACGGTCGCGGCGAAGCTCCCGGCGCTGGTCACGGTTTCGAACGAAATCGGCCAGCCACGCTACGCGACGATGCGGGGCATTATGACAGCGCGCCGCATTGAGCCGACCGTGTGGGGGCGGGCAGACCTCCAGGACGTCAATATGGCCGACCCATTCACGAACGTCGTTGACCTTTTCGCGCCCGAGAAATCGGCAAACGTCGAGATGATCGAGGGCGATTCGCCGGCAGAGGCCGCCAAGGCGCTCGCCATGCGTCTCCGTGAAGAGCGGCTTATCTAGCGGGCCGCATACCTGGTCAACAACCTCAAAGTGGCAGCGATGAGCTGCAAAAGGAGAGAAACATAATGGCGGGAGAAAGTGGCATCCTTGTCGTTGCGGAGACCAGCCCGGACGGTGTTATCCGTTCAATCACTAGCGAAATGATGTCGGCGGCGCTTGAGTTGTCGGCAAGTCTAGGCGAGCCGGTCTCAGTCGGGCTCATCGGCAACGGCGTTACGTCGCGAGCGCAGGACATCATTGATCTCGGTGCCGATAACGTCTACGTGGTGGACGGCGAGCAGTTTGAGAACTACCTGAATGACACTTACACGCCGGCAGTCATGGCAATCGCACAGCAAGCCAACCCGCGAATCATCCTAATCGGCCACACGCCGAATGGACGTGATCTTGGGCCATATGTCGCCGTGCGACTCCAGACTGGAATCGCGACAGACACATCGGGCCTCAGCATCGTTGACGGCCAGTTCCAGGCCGCGCGATCCGTCGCCGGCGGTCAGTTCCGCCAGGTCGTGTCCTTTCCGAAGATGCCCGCCATCGCCACCGTTCACATGAAGGCTTATGACGGCGTGGAGCCACAGAGCGGCCGCTCCGGACAGGTCACCGGCGTGGACGTCGGTCTTGACTCATCGACAGTGCGGTCTCGGTTCGTCAAGCATGCCGACGCCCAGGTTGAAGGAATTCGCCTTGAAGATGCGACGATCGTCGTCACTGGCGGACGGGGCATGGGCGACAAGGACGGCTTCGACGAGCTCTACAAGCTTTCAGCGGTGCTGCCTACGTCGGCCGTGGGCGCCACGCGAGCAGCGACAGACTCCGGCTTCTGCGAGCAGGACCTAATGATCGGCATCACCGGCCGCGTCGTATCGCCGGACGTTTACTTTGCGTTTGCCCTCTCCGGCGCAAGCCAGCACATGGCGGGCTGCTCCGGTTCCAAGAACATCGTCGCCATAAACCGCGACCCTGAAGCTAATATCTTCAGCGAATCGCGATTCGGTGTTGTCGGCGACTACAAGCAGGTCCTGCCGGTGTTCATCGAAGAGGTGGCAAAACTGATGGCGGGATAAAACGCCGCAGTTCTTCGACTCTGGAAGAATAGAGCGCCGCCGCCTGTGTAGGTGGCGGCGCCTTCTCTAACTATGCCGGCGTTCCGGGCGCGTTGGATTTGAAACAGCGAGAGAATGCGGGCTCACTAGCAGACTTGGGAGAGCCGGGCGCAGTGCCCAACCCTCCCAAATTCATTCCTGTCCGCGACGCCTGTCTTGCCTGGATGGCGCCTCGTCTGCTTGTTTAGGCTGTCGCGCCCTCTTCTATGATCTTCTGCGCCAGGTGCGTCGGCACCTCCTCATAATGAGAAAAGTGCATCGTGTACGAGGCCCGGCCCTGGGTCATTGAGCGCAGTTCTGTGGCGTAGCGCAACACCTCCGACATCGGGGCCTCCGCCTGCACCACAGTGACCTCATTCTCCGTATTCATCCCCTGTACGCGCGCGCGCTTGCCGTTGAGGTGGCCAATAACATCGCCCGTATACGTGTCAGGCGTAACAACCTCTAGCGCCATTACCGGCTCTAGGAGAACGGGTTGGGCCTGCTGAATGCCCTGCTTGAGGGCAGTTGACGCCGCTATCTTGAACGCCATCTCTGAGGAGTCAACTGCGTGAAAGCTGCCGTCGACAAGCACGGCGCGCACATCAACAATGGGGTAGTGGGCGACGGCGCCCTCCGGCAAAGTGTCCCGAATTCCCTTCTCCACGGCCGGGATGAAGTTCTTGGGCACGGCGCCGCCGACGACCTTCTGACCAAACTCAAAGCCTACGCCGCGTTCCAGCGGCTCCAGCTGTAGCACCACGTGCCCATATTGGCCGTGGCCGCCCGTTTGTTTCTTGTGTTTGTACTCTGCCCGCGTCGATACGCGAATCGTCTCCCGGTACGGAACCTTGGGCATCCCGACCTCGACGTCAACGCCAAACTTGTGATGCAGTTTCTGGACGGATACATCAATGTGGGAATCGCCGAGCCCCGACATGATGACCTGATGCGTCTCGCTCTCGCGGTTCATGGTCAGGCTGGGATCTTCCTCGAGGAGCCGCGTAAGCGCGGCCCCCATCTTGTCCAGATCAGCCTTTGTCTTCGGTTCAACAGATACGCTGAAAATCGGCTCCGGAAACGCGATTGACTGCAAGGCAATTCCAGCCTCTCGCGTTGACAGGGTTTCGCCTGTTCCCGATATGCCAAGCTTGGCCACTGCTCCTATGTCGCCAGGCGCCAAACTGTCCACATTGACGTGATTCTTGCCGACGGGCACGACGACTTGCGCGATCCGCTCCTGCTGATTGTGGGCCACATTCCACGACTGGCTGTTAGTGTGAATCACTCCGGAATAGACGCGAAAGTACGATAACTTGCCGACGAACGGGTCAGCTGTCGTCTTGAATATGAGCGCGGCCAGTGGGCCATCCGGATCGGGAGCTATTTCCGCCTCTTCGCCGGCTGAGGTTTGCGCCATTGGGGCAGGGGAATCGGCCGGACTCGGCACAAGCTCCACGATGGCGTTGAGCAAGGCATCGGTCCCGGCGCCTGCGTGCCCGGAGAATGCGATCACCGGAAATACGTGATTCGCCAGTATGCCCGCGCGGAGGGCGTCTATCAGTTCCTCGTCCGTGATCTCCTCACCCTCGAGGTACTTGATCGCCAGATCATCATTGGTATTGGCGACCGCCTCGACGAGCTGCTCCCTGTACGCGTCAAGGTCCACGCCGAGATCGTCGGTTACATCGGCGGTCTGACCGTCCTCCAAATAAGCCGCTCGATGCACGACGTCAACTACGCCGCGGTAATCGGACCCGGCGCCTATCGGGACGATGACGGGCGCGCACCCGGACCCGTAACGGGCCAGTGCGGCGGCCAGCGCAACATCAAAGTCAGCGTTTTCCCTGTCCATCTTGCCCAGGACTAGGAGTCTCGGAAGATTTCTCGCGGCGGCTCGCTGCCAGTTCATGTCCGTTCCAACCTGAATGCCGGTTGAGGCATCGGCAACCACGACGGCGGCATCCGCGACTCGCGCCCCGCTCAGCATCTCGCCCAGAAAGTCCATGTATCCGGGTGTATCCAGGACATTGATCTTCTTGCCTTGCCACTCCACCGGCAGCACGGTCAGATTTACCGAGCCGCCTCGTCGTTCCTCCTCCGGCTCATAGTCGGAAGCCGTCGTGCCGTCCTCAATGCGCCCCATACGGGTAACGGCCCCGGATCGAAAGAGGAATCTCTCGCTCAACGTGGTCTTCCCGTCACCGTTGTGACCCAGCAGCACAATGTTTCGAATGTCCGCTGTTGAGTAGCTCTGCATAAGTCCCCCCACTCCCTTCGGCCATCGCCACGGCTTGCGAATGAATGTATGGCGACATTCTATGTCACGTTGGGCTCGGTCTCAATCGGATCAGGCGATCTTTATACTGGCTTAATGCGCCACTTCAGCGCGTTAAGCCTCCGTCTGCCTCTTAGACCCGTCGCCTGCGTTGCGATGCTCATAGCGGCAGTGGCCCTTCTGCCCGGGTGCGTTGCGCCTCAGGGCGACATTGTCGGCGGGATCCGCGCCGCCGCGGCCCATCAGAGCTTCAACTTCGTCGTATGGGAGCTGCGTCACGCCCAGGACATCTTGGACGCATTCTCGACGCCCCCGCCTGATCCTGAAGCAATAGATGTCTACTTTGACCTTGCTGACCGGCTGCGGGAGGCGGAATCGAACCTGTTGCGCGTTCTCGCTGTGGAGGTCGCAGACAGTCCCGCCGTCTTCGAAGCAGAGGCGGAGCGGGACGGCATAACCTCGGAACTGGAAGCGGCGCGCGAGAAGGCGACGAGCGCGCTCAGGAACCTCGTGGCGCAAGCAATGCGGGATGAAGGACTGCTCGTGAAGCCGCCCGTAATCGACGAGATCGTCTTTCCGCCGGTGTCATTCGTGATGGAAAGCCTGCCGCGCGTCCTGGTCGTCTCGCCTAGGGAACGCATTGATCTGCTCACGTCAATCTCGCTTGAGCATGACATCAGCCTTGAAGAGATCACGAACCTTGAAGAGGCGTTGCGCGCCAAGGGCCTTTCAGCCTACGTGGAGCGCATAGGAGGGTTGGGAACGTATCCGGCGTTGGTCAAGGCAACCTCCACCCGCGAATTCACCATTGAGACGATTGCCCATGAGTGGGTTCACCAGTACCTGTTCTTCCGGCCGCTTGGACAGGCCTACGGCGCGGGAGGCGACATGACGGCCATCAACGAGACCGTCGCAAATATGGTCGGAGCGGAGGTAGCTGCCCGCGCGCTTGGCCTGCCCAGGCCCGTTTTTCGCCTTCCCGATCCCTCCCCAGACCCTGACGGCCACGAGGCAGACCCCGCCCCATTTGATTTCGGCGCGTTCATGCGGGAAACGCGAATGACGGCGGAGGAACTGCTTGCTGACGGCAGGATTGACGAGGCGGAAGCATACATGGAGGCGAGGCGCATTGACCTCGCCGAACACCACGGCTACTTCATCCGCAAACTAAACCAGGCCTACTTCGCATTTCACGGCAGCTATGCGGACCAACCCAGCGGTGGCTCCGTTAGCCCGATCTTCAGTCAACTGATACAGGTACGCAACGGATCGCCATCCCTCGCCGAGTTCCTGCGAACAGTGCAGGAAATCGAAAGGGCAGGGGATCTGGCGGTGTTGGCGGAGGCGGCGGAAGCCCTGGCTGCGGCCTGAGTGAGGCGTCGTGCTCTTCCTCACAGGTGATTCGCCCTAAATGGGGCAAGAACTTTAGTCCTCGCACAAGAAAACTCCCCCGGAACCATGACGGTTGCGGGGGAGTTTCGATCACGACTTGGTAGGAGTCTACACGGCCAAGTCTAAGTGACGGTAAACGTTGTCCACATTCCAAGCTGGTAATGCGTCTCGATATTGCAGAGGAGCACGTAATCGCCAGCAGCAAGGTCAAACGTGACGTCATTTGTCTGGTCCGGTTGGAGATCTTCCGGTTCGATCTCACCGATGATAGCGCCGGCGCCCGGAATCGTCTCCGCTTCGCTGCCTTCGCCCTCCGGAAGCACGCCGTCCACAATAAGACTCGCCAGGTCGACGTCCATGTTGTCGAGCTTCAGGACAAGAAGCTCGTGCTCGAGAAGACCTTCGTTCACAGCAACAAACATTACACTTCCTGCCGGCACGCTGGACTTATCGGGAACCATCGTATAGCTATCGCCTATATCGGTCATCATGATGTTAACGACAGTCGAGTCACTGCTCGACGACCCGCCGTCATCGCCATTGTCCCCCCCGCCGCATGCGACCAAGGCAAGTGAACTGACAATGACGATCAACCCGGTAAGAAATACTAGGGACCTGCGCATAGTAGTACGAACCCTCCTCTGTGTGGGGCCTCGAAATCACGATTACGGCCACAGTCACAATACCCATTAAACATATCACGTTCCTCCTCGAATACGGGGCCGAATCGCGGTCTTGCCGCAGAATCCTCGGGCGCCGGCGAGGCCTGACGATGGCGATGATATTCTCGGGGTAGATCAAGCAAGGGGACACGGATTCCGGCCTTTGCCGGAATGACGCGTAGAGTTGGCAGATTGGCAGGTGGGACCGCGCCCCTTTATCAGCCCGCCCGCCTGCTCTAGGATGAGTTGATGCTGAATCTTGAGACCGTATCGGAGACCTCGCTTCGGGCTAGCAGTCTCGCGTATTGGGAACTCCTCAAACCGCGCGTCACTGTCCTGCTCACTTTCCTGGGGGCGGCCTCGGCGGCTATCGCTTCCGGCGTCGATCCGACGCAAACAGGACGGGTGGCGTTGATAACGCTTGCCGTTTTTCTCGGCAGCGGCGGGGCAAACGGACTGACCAATTACCTCGACCGCAACCTTGATGGGCGCATGAACCGAACGCGAGGCCGCAGCATCCCTAGCGGACGGATCGGCTCCGCGGAACGTGGTCTCTATTGGTCCGCGGCATGGGTCGTCGCCGGGGTGACGCTCGCGTTCCTGATACACCCAATGGCCGCCCTTGCCGGCGTTGTCGGCACGCTGGCGGCAGTATCCTTTCGCAAGACTGAGGCGACCCACTTTCTGGGCGGCGTGTCCAGCGCAGCCCCAGTCGCCGCCGGATGGCTCGCCATGGACCCAACCGCCAGTCCGACACTCATCTTGCTGGGGGCCTTTGTAGGCGTGTGGGTCATCCATCATGTCTGGGCAATCATGTTGTTCTATCGACCGGACTATCTACAGGCAGGAGTTGGAATCTTCCCATTGCGATCGTCATGGCGCAGCGCTCGCCCACTCTTCCTGGCGCTGGCAGGTCTACTAGTAGTACTAGTGGCCGGAGTCGGAATTGTCGAGGATCGTGGAGCGGTTTACATGGTCGTCGCCGGCGCCTTTGCGCTGTACAACGTGTGGGGAACGATGCAGCTCGAGCGACCAACCACAACTCCCGCTGTTCAGCGCCGCCGGTTCAAGACAGCCTCCTACAGCCTGCTATGCGGCGTCTTTACGGCGCTCCTCCTGGCGGGCATCTTGGATTCCGCTCTGTGAACGGCGCGAATCCACGCATCCGGCGCCCCTTGGCATGACCAGCGAGCCCTACTTTCATGTGACGAGCCAACCCGCAGAACCGGGGCAGGCGACGCCGAGGACGGGCCGACTCATCACGGTGCATGGCGACATTGAGACGCCGGCGTTCGTGCCCGTCGCCACGCAGGGTACGGTGAAGGCGCTTGCTCCCTCGGACCTCGTGGACGTTGGAGTACAGGTTCTCATTGCCAACTCGTATCATCTTGCGCTGCGGCCCGGCATTGAGGTGATAGAGGCCGCCGGTGGTCTACACGGATTCATGGGCTGGGACCGTCCAATTGCTACGGATTCCGGCGGCTTTCAGATAACGTCGCTTGCGCACCGGCTGCGCATCTCGGATGAAGCTGTCACGTTTCTATCCCATATTGACGGCCAACCGTTTCACCTGTCGCCGGAGAGCGCTGTGGGCCTACAGGAACGGCTCGGTGCAGACATCCTGATGTGCCTTGACCAGCCCCTTTCCTACGGGGTGGAGAGTCGCCAAGTGGAGCGGGCGATGGAGCGTACGCATCTCTGGGCGGAGCGATCAGCAAGGGCGCATCGCGCCGGCGCCGGCCTCCTTTACGGCATCGTGCAAGGCGGGATGGACGCCGATCTACGAGCCCAATCATCAAGGGCCATAAGCGCGATTGGCGGCTTGCAGGGCATCGCCATAGGAGGACTCAGCCTGGGAGAGCCAAAGCGCGTGATGTGGGATATGGTGGACGTATGCGTGCCACTGCTCCCGACAGAGCGGCCTCGCCATCTGTTGGGCGTCGGGTCCCCGGAGGACCTGATCGAGGGCATCGCGCGGGGCATCGATACTTTCGACTGCGCGCTTCCTACTCGCGTGGCGAGAAACGGCGCGCTCTATACGCGGCAGGGCAGGGTTGACATCGTCAATGCCCGATTCACGAAGGACCTGGGTCCTGTGATGGAAGGGTGCGAATGCGCCGCGTGCAGCGGCTTCTCAGCCGCCTACCTACAACATCTCTTCAAGGCCAGGGAGCTGCTTGCCTATCGTCTGGCCTCCATCCACAATCTCCGTTTCTTGCATCGGCTCATGGACGAGGCGCGAACGGCAATCGCGGCTGGACGCTTTGGAGAGTTCAGGCGGGAGTTTCACTCGATGTATGAGCCGAGCGACGCGGACGCCCGTGATGAGCAAAGAGGGCTCTGGCTGCGTTCTCAGGCCGCAAAGTCAGAGGAACAAGTGCCGCCGGACTGGCAGGCGGATCAAGGATTGGACTAGGGGACGGGACGGGTCTTAGCCTCCGGCGACAGCCGGCACGATGCTCACTTCGTCGCCCTCTTTCAGGGGTGTGTCAAGGCCACTAAGAAAGCGAACGTCCTCGCCATTCACGTAGATGTTCACGAACCGGTGCAGCGCGCCTTCGTCGTTGAAAAGGCGCTCCTTGATCCCCGGAAACTGCTCATTGAGCTGCGCCAGCGCGCCAGCCAGTTGGTCACTGTCGGCCTCAATCTGATCTACACCATCCGTTACTCGCCGAAGGGGCGTTGGAATCTTTACCGTGACCGACATAGACCGTGACTCCTTATCGAAAACATGCTGTTCTTTGGTTGGGCTTAACTATCAGGGGCGACTGCATATCACTATAGCGGAACGAGGGATGTTCGCAATCTGTGAGGCTGAGGGAAAGCGTCTGGTCCGGAGCGGCGCTAGCCCTCGATGACGTCTCCAGGCACGGGGTCCACGCGTATACCCTTGCTTGTCACCCACGCGACCCCGCGATCAATTTCGTCCTGTTCACCCTCAAGCTCCAGTACAACCCAGCCCTGATCTTCCTCAACATTGGCGCGGCGAATATTTGTGACGAGTTTATACTCGCGGCCCAGGGACCAGATGATGGGCTCTTGTATCAGCTCGGATGCGAAAGTGAATCGGACTCTGAGCTTCGCCATTGCTACCCCCAACGATTCCGTGAACGCCTCGCCCTAAATGTCATATGCCGCCGGCCTGAGGTCACGCGTCTTCGGTCTTGATCGCGTCCTCAAATTCCTTCAGGGAGGCGCTAATCCGTACGGACTTTGCAATTTCCTGGACAGCCTCCTGCGTCTTGAGGCCGTTGCCCGTGATGTAGGCGACGGCTATCTCGTTGGGCCCTATTACGCCCTCCTCGGCAAGGCGACGCAGCACGCCGATGGTCACGCCTCCCGCCGTCTCGGCAAAGATGCCTTCCGTTTCCGCCAGCAGCCGCATGGACGCCACAATCTCCTGATCGGATACTGCGTGCCCGGTTCCTCCGCTCTCTTCAATGACGTTGAGGGCGTAATAGCCGTCCGCGGGATTCCCAATAGCCAACGACTTGGCGATGGTGTTGGGCCGGACGGGCCGGATGTCCTTAATGCCGGCCTCGTACGCAGACACAATCGGCGCGGATCCCTCCGCCTGCGCAATGTGCATCCGCGTAGTTGGCTCTTCAATCAGGCCCAGCTTGTGAAACTCGTTGAACCCCTTCCAGATCTTGGTGAACATGGAACCGGACGCGGCGGGCACGATGGCGTGATCAGGCGCGCGCCACCCAAGTTGCTCCGCCACCTCATAGCCCAGCGTCTTGGAGCCCTCAGAATAAAATGGTCGGACGTTGATGTTGACGAACGCCCAGCCGTATCGATCGGCTATCTCGGAGCACAGGCGATTGACATCGTCATAGCTGCCATCAACGGCGACGAGCGTCGGCCCATAGATCGCCGCGCCCACCACTTTGCCCACCTCCAGGTCGGCAGGAATGAAGACGTAACACTGGATTCCGGCGCGGGCGGCGTGAGCCGCCACAGACCCCGCCAGATTCCCGGTGGAGGCGCAAGCCAGCGTCGTAAACCCGAAGTCCCGCGCTGCCGTCACGGCCACGGACACAACGCGATCCTTGAACGAGTAGGTTGGGTTCACGCAGTCATTCTTGATGTAGAGCTCATTCAGGCCGAGCGCCTTTCCCAGACGGTCGGCCTTGATAAGCGGCGTGTATCCGGCGTTGATATCGACGGGGTTCTCAGCTGCGGCGGGCAGAAGCTCCGCATAGCGCCACATGCTGTGCGGGCCCCGCTGAATCGACTCCCTCGACATGACGCGACCAATCGCATCGTAGTCGTACTGAACCTCGAGTGGACCAAAGCAAAAGTCGCAGACGTTAATCGGCTGCAACTCATACTCTCTGGAACACTCCCTGCAGCGCAGCGATGTTGTGTACGGCATTCCTCACTACCTTTGCGGTCTCCCCCCGCAATTCATTGACCGCAATAGAAAAGCTACCAATCCGCCGCTAGCGAGTCAAGGAAAACCCCGTGCGCCAATCACTTTCCAACATCAAGCGCCGAGCCCGCCGTCAGGATTTCTGGCCTGAGTCAGACAGAAAGCGCCCCTCCCTAACCGGAGGGGCGCTTGATTGCTTTGCACGGCGTCCGGAAGTGGACGCGCGCAACGTCTATCGATTCTGCCAGTTTGGCGCTCGCTTCTCCGCGAAAGCCAACGGGCCTTCCTTGGAGTCCTCTGAACCGCCGACCTGCTTGTTGACCCAACCGCTGAACTGGTAGTGCTCATCAATGAAGAGGTTCCGCCAGAACTGCGCTACGGCCTTGACGCCCTGCACGGCGATAGGAGCGTTCTCGGCAATCAACTTGGCGATCTCAATGGCTCGAGGAATCAGCTGATCGGGCTCAACCACCTCATGCACGAGTCCGATGCGCAGGCACTCCGCAGGGGTGATGCGATCAGCTGTCAGGCCGATGTACATGGCCTCGCCCATCGGCACAAGTCGCGGCATCATGTGCATGCCGGATCCGGGCATGATTCCGCGCTTCACCTCAAAGAGGCCCATGTATCCCTCAGTGGAGATGATGCGGATATCGCAGTCAATTGCTCGCTCTGTGCCGCCGCCCACGGCCAGCCCGTTGATTGCGGCAATGAAGGGCTTGGGCGAACGAGAGAACTGGAACAGGGAACCCACGGGGCCGCCGCCGCCGCCGCCGGAGATGCGGAACAGCTCGCGGGCTCGTCCTTCGGCGTCGAGTTCGCCCTTCTCAAATCGCTCATTGACCTCAGCGATGCGCGTGTTGCGATCGGACATCTCGCGCAGATCGGCGCCGGCGGAGAATGCCCGCCCATTGCCGGTCACAATTCCGGCCCACATGTTGCGATCGTTATTGAAATCATGCAACGCAACTTGCAACTCTTCGTTCATACTGCCGCCCATCGCGTTCAGCCGATCCGGGCGATTCATGGTAAAGAGCGCATAGTGCTCCGCATCATTCTTTTCGTACATCAACTCAGGCATAGTATTCCCCTCCCGCAAGAACTAAGGCTAAGTGGCCCATTTGCCGCCTAAGGCTAGGCCCACGGGGAAGGTCATGTCAAGCAAAAGGCGGCCGCACAGATTCACGCCGGGGCCTCGCTTTTGACACCAATCCCGCGTGACTGTTAGCCTTAATCGCGCCCCGATCGTGAGATGCAAGAAAGTCTTCGCGGGGGCTCTGTGGACGCGCTGGGGAATCCGCCCTCTGCGGCCACCCACTCGGGGTAGACAATCAACGTAATCAGGGGAGGGATCACTATGCGTTTGACGCTATCCGCCATCAAAGCGGACGTCGGCTCAATCGGAGGACATACTCGGCCGTCGGAAGAAATGCTTGAAAGCGTGCGGTCCAATGTGCAAGCGGCCATTGATCGCGGCCTGTTGATCGATGGCTACGTCTTTCACGTTGGCGATGACATCGCCATCGTAATGACGCATACGCGCGGCAAGGACGCCGATGAGATCCACCAATTCGCGTGGCAGAGCTTTCTGGACGCGACGGCCATTGCGCAGGAATACGGTCTCTATGGGGCAGGGCAGGACCTTCTGGTGGATGCGCCGTCCGGCAACGTGCGCGGCGCCGGCCCCGGCGTGGCCGAAATTGAGTTTGACCACGAGCCAGGGACCGGCAACAGCGCGCGCCCCGCAGAATCGTTCATGATTTTCGCCGCCGACAAGTGCGGCCCCGGCGCATACAATCTGCCGTTGTTCCTCGGATTCGCGGACCCGATGTTCTGCGCGGGTCTCATGCTGCCGCGTTTGATCAAGGGCTTTGATTTCAACATCATTGACATGAACAATACGGACGGCGACAGCATCCTGACGCTGAGCGCTCCGGAGGATTACTACCAGATCACCGTCCTTCTCCGCGATAACGAGCGATTTGGCATTGAGTCCATCGTTTCTCGCACATATGAGGGTCAAGAGGCTGCTTCGATCTCTGCACAGCGGCTCCACAACATTGCCGGAACGTACACTGGCAAGGACGACCCCATCGCCATCGTGCGCAACCAGGGCATCTTCCCTGCGCCGGAAGAGCTGCTGTCCCCGTTTTCCAAGGCGCACTACATCGGCGGCGACGCTCGCGGTTCGCATACCATGCCGCTCATGCCGGTGCCTATGAATACGCCGGTCACCGGCCTTTACTGCCTGCCGATTGTAGAGTCGCTGGGCTTTTCCATGAGCGCAGAGGGTAAATTCTCCAGCAACTATATCGATTTCTTTGACAACCCCGCATGGGACTTTGTCAGAAATAAGGCGCAGGAGAAGGCGTTGTACATGCGCGAGCAGGGGTGGTCCGGCGCGGCCATGCTCCCGTACTCGGAGTTGGAATACAGCGGATTCCGCGATATTGTGACCGGCCTGGAGAATCGCTTCGCCATTAGCAGCGACAGCTAACGCCGAAGAACGGTCTCATAGGGCGAAGTCGTCCGGGCACACGCGCGACGCCGGCGTGAAACTACTCATCGGCACGGGCAACGCGGGCAAGATCCGCGAGCTTGAGACCCTGCTGAGCGGGTTGGACGTCGAATTGACGACGCCAGTCCAGCTAGGTCTTGACCTGGACGTTGACGAGACCGGCGAGACGCTTGAGGAGAACGCAAGGCTCAAGGCGCGCGCCTACGCGAATGCGGGCGGCATGGTCGCCCTGGCGGACGATTCAGGCCTGTTTGTGGATGCCCTCAATGCCGCGCCGGGCGTTCGCAGTGCTCGCTACGGGGCGCCGCAGGCGACGACTGATGAGGATCGCGTGTCTCTCTTACTGAATGCGCTTGCGGGTGTGCCGGAATCGGAACGGACTGCCGCCTTTCGATGCGTCATAGCCATTGCGCAGCCGGACTCATCCGAGGTCCATATCGCTAGGGGCGAGCTGCGGGGTATAATTGGAAAGCAGCCCAGGGGGACAAACGGTTTCGGTTATGACCCGGTGTTCCTCCTGCCGGACCGTCGCAAGACCATGGCGGAGTTGGAGTCAACAATCAAGAACAGAATCAGTCACAGGGGGCTAGCCGCCCAGGCAGCTCGAGGAATTATCGAGATGCTGGCCAATCAGGACGTGCCAACGCCAAACGCGCGCGTGAACCCCGGGTAAGACATGACTCTAACCGCCGCAACCTCCGTGAAGGATGTCTTTGGTCGGCTGCTGCAGGATCTGCGGATTTCCGTCACGGATCGCTGCAACTTCCGGTGCATATACTGCATGCCCGCGGAGGTCTTTGGCGAGCGCTACGAGTTCTTGCCGCGCGACCAGATTCTCAGCTTTGAGGAGATTGAGAGACTGACGCGCATCTTTGCGAAACTGGGCGTTACCAAGATCCGCGTGACCGGCGGCGAGCCGCTGCTCCGCAGGGACTTGCCTAAGCTAATTCGCCTCCTCGCCGTTATCCCCGGTATTGAAGACCTGACTCTAACCACCAACGGCTATCTGCTTCCTCCCATGGCCAAGGAACTCAGGGAAGCAGGGCTGCGGCGCGTCACCATCAGCCTGGACAGCCTGGATGAGGCCACGTTCCAGAAAATGAACGGGCGCGGATTCAGCGTCGCCCGGGTCCTGGAAGCAATCCAGGCGGCGGAGGATGCCGGACTCGGGCCAATCAAGATCAACAGCGTTGTTCAGCGCGGCCTCAACGATCACCTGATGACTGACCTCGCAAAGTACTTCAAGGGCACGGACAAAATCGTGCGTTTCATCGAATACATGGACGTTGGCACGCTGAACGGCTGGAAACTGGATGACGTCCTGCCCACAAAGGACCTTGTTGCTCGCATCAATGCCGAAACGCCAATCGTGCCGGTGGATCGAAACTACCGCAGTGAAACGTCGAACCGCTACAAGTACGCCGATGGCACGGGCGAAATCGGCTTCATTGCGTCCGTTTCAGAACCTTTCTGCGACGACTGCACGCGAGCGAGACTATCTACAGACGGCAAGCTTTATACGTGCCTGTTTGTCGATGAGGGACGCGACCTGCGCGACTCCCTGCGAACCGGCGCCAGCGATGATGACATTGAGGCCCTAATCACAACCATTTGGGAACAGCGGACCGACCGCTATTCCGAAGAGCGCACCAGCGAGACGAGTGAGCTGCGCGGCGCCGGGCGGGATAGGGTGGAGATGTATCACATAGGCGGCTAGCCGGCGCCGGAGAGTCTGGCCTGTGCTACAGAAATCCAATGACTGACGCCGCCGAGGAGCCTCGACTCACTCACATCGATCCCATTGCCGGGCCGCGCATGGTGGACGTCGGCGAAAAGGACACGACGCGTCGCGAAGCCGTGGCTCGAGGACGCGTCGTGATGTCGCCCGCCACATTCCAGGCGATTCGTGATCACACAACACCCAAGGGTGACGTCCTCTCCACCGCCCAACTCGCAGGCGTCATGGCGGCAAAAAGGGCGGCGGAATTAATTCCTCTCTGCCACGTCATCCCTCTGTCATTCGTCGGCGTCGACGTCACGCTGGGACAAGACGCGTCAAGTGTGGAGATTGAGGCCACAGTCCGGACGACCGGGCAGACGGGCGCCGAAATCGAGGCGCTAACCGCCGCAACCATCGCCGGCATCACCGTTTATGACATGTGTAAGGCCATCGACAGAACGATGCGCATCGAGGCTGTGAGGCTCGTTGCAAAGTCGGGTGGCCGCAGCGGCGATCTCGTCCTGGAGGAGTAGCATCCAACCCCACCCGCGCTGAGGCGCAAGCTCCCGTCAAGGGAGAGGTCGAACAAAGCGGCATGCCCAGCCTGCACGGGGGAGACGGGTGAGTAAGCGGGGGGAGTCCTGGTGGCCATGACCATCCCGGTGGGTCACGGGCGGTCTAGGGGGCGAACTAGTCGCGGGTTGCCAGCAGGAAATCTCTGGTGAACTGCGCCGTTTCCTCCGGCACTTGCATGTAGATGGCGTGTCCCACGTCCGGCATGACGTTGATCTCGCCGCGCGGCAGGGCGTCTGACAGCGGCTTATGGTGCGACTCAAGCAGGTTGTTCTCCGCCGCCACGACAACAAGGATTGGCATCGTCAGACGATCAGCGCCATCGATAAGCAAGAACTCATCCCGGGGAAGCTCATCCATGTTATAGGCGTTGAGGTTCCACATAGCTTCCGCGCGGCCATCCGGATGGACGATTGTTTCCTCCTTGAGGACATCTTCCAGCGCTTCCGGAGTCCACACGCTCGTCATATTGTTGGACTCAAGTCTCCGCTTGAGGTCATCAAGAGACACCCACGTATTGCGTCGGCCAGGACCAGGCTTCTCCGTCAGATCTTCATTGAGGATGTTGACGCGAACCCAATGGGCCGGGCCCTCCGGCACCGGCTCAATCATGACCATGGCGAGCACACGATCAGGATGGTTGGTGGCGTAGAGGCCGCTTATGGCGCCGCCGTATGAATGGGAGACAATATAGTGCGGCGGCAGATCCATTTCTTCCAGAATGCCCGCCATGTCCAGCGCGCCCTGATGGGCCGTGTATCCGGTTATCGGCGCATCGCTTTCACCGTGGCCTCGGGTGTCCAGCGCAATGACGCGGAAATCGTCGCGGAGCCGCCGTGCAACGGCGTTCCAGCTGCGGCCGGTTCGCCGTCCGCCGTGAACGAGTACTAGTGGAGGGCCGTCGCCTCCCCAGTCAAGGGCGTGGAACTGCACACCGTTGACGCTGACAAAGCGGCTGGTTCGTCCCTCGGACTGTTGGTGGCTAATGATATTCGGCAATGGACCTCCCAGAGTATGTCGTTCGAAGATGCCTGCTGGCGGTGTTCAGGCGGGGAACCACTGCCGTCTTTCCAGCAGCCCCTTGAGATAGGCTATCTCACCGGCGTGGACTGAGTTGTCGTGCATGACGCTAACGAGCCTCACGCCAACGGTCGGCATCGGATCCCAGCGCGGCTCATTGAGCACGCGATCAAGCTCCTCCGGCGTTATGGTTCGCAGATATTCCTGTGTTCGGGCGTAAACGGCATCGTAGTAGTCAACGATGAGCGACGCTTCCGGCGACTGGAAGGCGCGCACTTCGTCCATTGAGTGGCCCGTTCCGGTGTTCTGCGGCTCCGCCGCCATGCCAAAACGCTCATGCCAGCCGTCCGCTATCCACGCCTGTTCACGTTCGGCAAGTCCCGAAATAGCGTGATCCTGGATGCGCGCCAAGTGCCACCCGATCCAGCCGAGCGGGTTCGACTGCTCATCAGGCTGCCGCATGAGCTGCTCCACCGACAGACCTTCGAGGGACATGGCGAGCAGCCGTCGCACACGCCCAAAGTGATCTATAGCGATATCACCGGTGTTCATTGACCGTCTCCGTTTCCTGCAGGTCGACTCATCCGCTGTGAGTCAGACCTTTTCGTGTGTTGTCTTGTACCAGGGCAGGTCGTTGACCATCTCGATCTCGTAGTCGCCAAAGAGGACGGGATAGCGCTCACGCACGATCTCCCCGACCTTCCCAAAAACGAGACGGATTTCCTCCTCAGAACTGGGGTCAGTCCTGGCCTCGAGGATATGTCTCAAAGCGCGAATGTTGGTGCTCCATCCAATGCTTGTCGCTACGCCAATGGGGGCGATGCGGCGCATGGCGGACGTGATCTCCTTCTTCTTTGAGAACTTTGCGCCCTCATCGTCAAGCTCATAGTGATCCGCCATCATCTTCTGCAACTCTTCCAGTCGATGAAACGTATCCACAAATACTTCCATGATTTCGTCGTCTTCGCGGATGGCGGTGGGCGCCCACATGCCGAGATCATCGAGCCGAACGAATCGCAGGCTCTCCTGCGAGACGGCGGTGCCGGCGCGGTGACGTACAAGCTCATGTGTGAACACGCGACTAACGTCGCTAAAGGCAAAGTTCAGCACGCTGTGCTCCAGGACAGAGCCGTGCCCGGTGGCGATGATGTTGCTGAGGTGCGCCTGATTATTGGGGCGAACGCGGGTGACGTTGGGATTCAGGCCGGGCTCGAAACTACGGTAACAAAGACGTCCCATGAACTCGGCGAGACCCTCGACATCCGTTGCGGCGTCGGTGGTCCAATCCTTTGCGCCGATGTGCTCAAGGTAGGCCTGCAGCCCATCCGGCACGAGCCGTGTCTCACCTATAAGGAAAACATGCGGCTTCACGCCGTGCATCTACCCTCTACCTCCTAAGAACGACGCCGTTTAGTCAAGAGTAGCACTACCAGGTTAGCTGTGTAATAGAGGCTGCGCTGATACTCCCACTGCTCCCTCGCGGATGCAGAAGCTCATTGCGCGTTGTCGCTCTGTCTCGGCCGCGAGAAGAATTTCCGCCTATACTAGCTATGCCAGTGTGCCTCTGCCTCCCCGAAAGTTAACCTCGTGCTCACGAGGATTTAACTCTCCATTAATCGCATTGGCGCATATTCGTGGCAGGCTGGATGTATGAACAGGTTGCGACCACGAATCGAAGAGTCAATTGGCCCCCCAGCGATCCGCGTTGTCGGGCACAGAGGCGCGATGGCGTTGGCCCCTGAGAACACGCGCGAAGCCTTTGCGGCAGCGGCAGCCATGGGTGTAGCGGCCATTGAGTCGGACGTCCGACTGTCAAAGGACGGCGAACCGGCCTTGATTCACGATGCCACTCTGCGCCGGACGCACTGCCATCCTGGCATTGTCGGCGAACTCACGATGGCGGAGATTTCGGCAATTGGACCGGCGCCCCTGAGTGCTCTACTCGCCGAGTTTGGCCCGGATTTTGACATCTATATCGACCTGAAAGAGAAGAGCGCGGGTCTTGCCGTTGCCGTTGGACGCGTCGTACATGAATCCGGCGCCGAGGCGAGAGCATGGGTCACGGGCTCCGACCTCAAGCAGCTAAAGCAAGTACAGTCCATTGCGCCCAGTCTCCGTTTGAGTTGGGCCATCGGCGCGCGGCATAACACCCTGAGCAGCGCAGCCGTCGTCGAGGCTTCTCTATCACGGGTCTCGGAACTGGCCGTGGTCGCGCATGAGGTCAGCCGTGAGCTTGTCACTCAAGCCCGCTCGCTCGGCATAGACGTGCGAGCCTACGGCATCAAGTCGCCCGACGAGGCAAGGCGACTCGTCGGGCTGGGTTGCAGAACTCTCACGCTTGACGACCCACGCTGGTCAGAGCGCCTCGCACAGCTGTCGCTCCCACTCCTTGCCGCGACGGCGTAGACCCACAACCTGTCCGCCCCACGCTTCTGCCTCCGACATCGGAGAATGGCGTGTGTCCACGCATAGTCTGACCCCGCGGCTCCGAATCAGATCAGCCTAACGTTGCTTCTGCAGGCTCGCGCCGCCGGGACGGTTCGCCCATATAATTGGCCCATGACGGCCCTCAAGATTGATTCACCCTCATCCGTGTTTGAAGACGCGACGGCGTTAAGAGCAACCGGCCTCTGGAAGAGATTCGGGAACAGGGATGTCGTGCGGGGCGTGTCGCTGCACCTTGACCGCGGAGAGGTCATAGGACTTGTGGGCCCCAACGGCGCGGGCAAGACTACGACAATTCGGATGCTCCTTGATATCGTCACGCCAGACGCCGGGTCCGTCGTGGCGCTGGGGGAGACGTTGTCCGCGGCAACCCGAGAGCGCATCGGTTACATGCCGGAGGAACGCGGACTATATGAAAGCCTCCGCGTAACAGCGGTGCTGGAGTATCTTGGCCGGCTCAAGGGACTGTCGCGGCAGCGCGCAGCCATACGCACGGGTGAGATTCTTGAGACTGTCGGTCTGGCGGAGCACCGAACGAAGAGGGTACGCGAGCTTAGCCGCGGCATGACCCAGCTCATCCAATTCGCCGCAACGCTGCTGCATCGGCCTGACATCATCGTGCTGGATGAGCCGTTCTCCGGACTTGACCCGATCAATGTCCGCCGCATGAAGGATCTCGTCCTGGAGGAAAGGCAACGGGGCGCCGCCGTGATCTTCTCTACGCATCAAATGTCGGACGTTGAGGAGCTGTCCGATCGGCTCATGATGATCAATCAGGGCGAGGTTGTTCTGGAAGGCACGCTGCAGGAAATTCGCCGGCGATACCGCAGCAACATCGTCCGCGTTGAATCGCCTGACGAACCACCTGAGAGCATCAGCGGAGCGGCGAGCATCGAACGGGCAGGGGAGTCGTACGCGATTCACCTGGCGCCGGACGCGACAGCCGAGGACGTGCTGCGGCAACTGTTGGATGCCGGGATGCTCATTGAACGATTCGAGCAGGCAATGCCGAATCTGGAAGAGATATTCATTCGGCTGGTGGAGAATGGATAAGACGCTCATAGTTGCGCAGCATGAGTTGCGAACGATGCTGAATCGCACCAGCTACCGCGTCATGACGGCGCTGATTCCCAGCGCGTTCCTCCTCCTTTTCATCGTTGGAGGCGTTTTCGTGGCGCTGACTGGCGGCGAATCCGAACCGCAAAGACGCACGGTCGGCTACGTGGATCAAGCCGGCATCATTACGGGCCATCAAGAGCAGGGTCTCACAACATTTGAGGCATTCCCTGACGAGGCGGCAGCCCGAGAAGCCGTCGCTGGTGGCAACGTTGTTTCGGCCTACGTCATACCGCCGAACTACATGGAGTCCGGCGCAATCAACGAAATCGTGATGGATCAAGGCGGGCTGGACATTGACGGCGGCGGCAACGCTTCCGCGCTGCGGAGCTTTGTTCGCGAGAATCTCATTTCAGGGTCTCAGGACGAGGCACTCGCGCAGCGCATTCTTGACCCCGTCAACATATCGACCGTCACCATCGACAACAGAGGCGAGGCTGTTGTGAACGATTTTGACGCTTCCCGCGCAATCTTCTTCATGGCCATCGCCTTCGCCGTCATCTTCTCTATCTTGACGATCACCGGTTACCTGCTCCAGGGCCTCAACGAAGAGAAGGAAAACCGTGTGATGGAAATACTGCTTTCCACCATTAGTCCGGATCAATTGATGTTGGGCAAGCTCGCCGGTCTCGGCATTGCCGGCATCATCCAGATGGGTCTGTGGGTTGGCTCGCTGCTTGCGTTCCTGGCCGCCATATCCGCAGTCGCGGACGGTTTCCCCGCATTCAGCTTTCCGCCGCTGCCCCTGCTCATAGCCGCTGCGCTCTTTTTCCTGCTCGGCTACGTCTTCTTTGCCTCGCTCATGGCGGCGCTGGGGGCCATCACAACATCGCAGAGAGAATCACAGCAGTTGACCGTCGTCGTGATCCTGCCGGCGGTTGTGCCGTTCTGGTTATCATTCAATGTCATTGAGAACCCGGACGGACCATTGGCGCGCGCACTTACCTTCATCCCGTTCACGGCTCCGACGATGTCTCTGGCGCGGCTAGCCCTGGACGCGATGGGGCCATTTGAAATAATTGCGAGCCTGGCCGTTCTGACCGTATCAGTGTTTCTGGCCGTGCGGCTGGCGCAACGCCTTTTCCGCGTCTACCTGCTGGTCTACGGCCATCGCCCGCCCTTCAGACAGCTCGCGAAGACCATCCTGACCGGCCGGGTCTGAATCACCGGCCGGCCGCGCCTATCCCTATCTGCGACCTTTCATTAGCTGGTCGCCAATGATCAAGCCCAGGACGGCGTACATTGCATCAACGAGTGGGAAATAGATGATGTGGGACGTCACCGCCTCGCCCGTCTCGCTATCTGGGTTTAGCTGCCAGAAATATTCCCAAAAGAAAAGCATTGTCAGGACCACAGACGCATAGAAAAGTCCGTGAGCAATGGCGCAAGTGTAGTTATCTGTATTCTCCGGGTCCAGCCGAATTTTGTAGATGAAGGTGAGCGCCAGCATCACGACCGCGCCGAGCGCCATGAAGTAGTTCAGGATCTCCCACACCGCATAGTCCGGCGATCCATCGTGATAAAGCGGCGTTGCAATGAGATTCAGAAAGACGGCCACCGCCGTCACCAATAGATACAGTCCGATGAGACGGAACAAGGCTGTGGTCATAGCTATTGCCTCCTTTACGCTAAGTCCGCCTACCGTCGCAAGATGTCCCGGGCAACAAGGACCCGGATCTCCGTCAGTCTACTTCAATCGCCATTTCAACGCCGCGCCGGATGGCGCATCACCTGGACAAAACGTAGGCCCCCACGGCAGCGGTTGATCACCGGCATCTTCTCTTCAGCAGCGACACCTATAAAATCGCCGGTGACGCCCTCCCGGGCTCCCATCAGCTCCGTAGCAGAACTCAGTGAGTAATTGGGATCAACGCTCTCTCCGGCGCACGACCGCCTCGCCCATCCGTCATGCCCTGGGGCGCCGCCTTCCCCCATTTGTACTGCGGGCTTTGACAAAGCGTCTTTACTCTAAGTTGAACAGATAGCGGAGTTTCTGAGGATGCCACACGCGCCATCTCAGGGGCAGAGGTCGAATCACTGTGATAGTAGAAGGCATAGAGGTTCCTACCGATTATGTTGCAGGGTATGAGCAAGCCCGAAAGATAAATCCCACGCTGGCCGACAAGTACGTCCAGCACACGACCATTGGCGATCCCGAAGCGGACGCAATGATCGAAGAGTTGACCGGGCTTGGTCGGCGAGAGTCTGGGATGCTCCTCCGAGCCGCCATGGATGAACCGGGCGGCAGCGTGCTTAAAGATGCTCCCAAAGGCTTGCAAGACATGATTGGCGCGTTGGATAGTCCGCCTTCATGGGTCAACTACGATGACTACATTCCGGGCGGCCGGATGTTCTTGCGAAACTCCCAGATCACCTTGGCGGCATTCGTCGCGGGCGTGCTGGTTGAAGGCTTTGTCACAAACATCAGCAAGTCGTTCTTCATAACCGGCCGTGTTCGAGACCAGGGCGTCCGGCGGTTGAAGCAGAACAATCGACACATGCTGGAGATTTATCTGCCGGGCGGGTTGGAGCGCGGCGGGGACGGGCTAAAGTTAACCGTTCGCCTACGAATTGTTCATGCCCAGATCAGGAAGCTGCTTTTGGAGTCCGGCGAGTGGGATGCGGAGGAGTGGGGGACGCCCTTGAGCATGGCGCATCTGGGCTATGCTATTTCCGCTTTTTCGGCGCGGCTCCTGCATCACATGAGGAAGCTTGGGGTAACTTATACCCAGGAAGAGCGCGATAGCTTTATGGCCGTCTGGCGCTATGCCGGATACATAATGGGCATTCCCGAAACCATTTTGTTTGAGGCAGAGAAGGATACCCTCGAAATTTATGACATCGACAACATTTGCGAGCCGCTCCCAGGCGAAGAATCAATAGCCATGGCGCATTCGTTGATCAATTCCGCCCCGCTGGTCGCGGGCATTGAGGATCCACCGGAACGCCAGGCGCTCGCCGAATACGTCTTTCGCGTGTCGCGGGCACTGATTGACCCAGAACTCGCAGATGACTCAGATTCCCCAAGAGCCGCGTTGTTGGCGTCCTACCGTGGTTCCGGATGCAGATGCGTATGCAGAAACTCTTGGGACGCTGGTTCCCAAAGGTTGGCGCGAAGAACAGTTTTGCGCAGTTCGCCGGACTCCTCGCGACGGCAGACCTGGAAGAAGCCGCAATCAGCTATCAGATGCCGGACCACGTCTACTCGGTGGAGTCCGAGAGCTGGTAGCGCCGGTTCGCGGCTTAAAGCTTTTGAGCCAATGGACCCTTATCACGGGCGACCTGTGGCCCGCTACCAATTCCATTACGTCTCGTCTGCTGCCTGATATTTGCGAACAGTGTTGCGCCTATTGACGCTTGCTCAACTGGTCTGAAGCCTCAGCCGCGGCGAGTGCGCCGCTGCGGACTGCGGATTCCATCGTGGCGGGCCAGCCGGTCTGAGTCCAATCTCCCGCAAGATAAAAACCAGGGAGAGATGTGCGTTGCGAAGGTCTGGTCGTCTGAATTCCAGGCGCGCATCGGAAGGTTGCCATAGGCTGCTTGACGCTGGCGAATCGGGTCATCTGCGCTGTCGCTGTTAGCGGCAAGATGCGCGCCAACTCGTTCGCGGCGAGCGTCCGTAGCTCTTCCCGAGTCATCGACGCCTCTTGCCAGGCAGCGCTTATGGACACGAGTAAGTAGGAGCCCTCGCCTGCAACGTCCTGCATCCGGGTCTTGTTGAATATCCATTGCACAGGACTATCGAGAGCAGTCATGAAGTCCTCATCCATGACGGGGCGGTCATACCACACATGCAGCCCAACAATGGGTGCCCATTCAAGCGATGGGGCGGGGCCCGGCATGGCGTCGGCCTGCATGCCCTGAGGAAGCAATTGACCGATGGCATCCCACGGCACAGCGCTTATAACGGCATCCGCAGGCATGAATTCCTCCCGGGAAGTGACGCCCGTCACGATGCCATCCTGCACCTCAACAACCGACACCTTTTGCCCGAACATCACTCGCCCGCCACGCTCCTCAAGATATTCTCGCGACGCCTCGCCCACCAGCGCCGTAAGCCCGACCCGCGAGTAGCCGAGGTCGGCGCTATGCCTCTCATTCAGCAGGGCGTCCTGGAAGACCATGATCCCCATGTAGGCGCTCACGTCACTGACGGAATCATTGAGTATGGGGAGCGTAATCAACTCCCACAGGGCGGCGATGGATCTGTCTGATTGTCCGTGGCGCTCCAGCCATAACCGAAAGCTCTCAGCCTCAAGTTCAGATTGCCTGCGTTCACTGTCCGTTCGCCGAATGCTCAGCATGCCCCGAACGACTCGAAGCTTGTCGCGCCAACTGAGGTGCGGAAACAAGAGCAGTGATGGCAGGAGGTGGAGTGGGGCAGGCAGCCAGGGCGCGGCGGAAAGAACACCGCGCTTGCCTTCGCGATCCGTGACGGTGATGCTCAGGCGTTCCTGGAGCGTCGTCTGTTCAAAGGCGCCGATCTTCTTGAGGAAATCAATGTAGGCGGTGCAACAACGCAGGTACACATGCTGCCCATTATCGAGGTCCAAACCTGTCTCGGAATCGTGAAATGAGAAAGCCCTGCCGCCAAGAAACCCGCGTCTCTCCAGAAGCGTGACCGAGAATCCCTGATCTGCGACGGCGCAGGCGGCGGACAGGCCAGCGAGACCCCCGCCAATCACCACGCAGTGGCGACGCGCTCCATCGGAACGTAACTCTGAATCCATAGACGCACCGCCAAGGCAATCTTCACTTTGGTTGGCAAGGATACTCGCGAGTCAAAGACGTTGTACTGACGATCCTCAATACGCTCAAGCACGCGCCCGTAGAGGCCGCCGAGCACGGCGGGAAAGGCGCGCGTCCGGACGGGCAGCAGCTTGAGGAGTCGTTTTCCGCGCGCAAAGTACTCTCTCGCCCTGGCGACCTCAAACTCCATGAGGTTCCGAAACCGGTCATTCATCTCCCCTCGGAGCAGCTCCTCTTCCGAGTAGCCGAACCTCTCAAGGTCCTCCCTCGGCAGATAGATCCTGCCGAGTTCGCCGTCCTCGCGGATGTCCCGCAGAATATTGGTAAGCTGCATCGCCATTCCCAGGTCAATGGCGTATTCTCTGGCCCGCGTGTCCGTGTACCCGAATATCTGTATGCAGGCTAGGCCAACGACTGAGGCGACCCGGTAGCAGTAGGTTGATAGATCCTCAAACGTGTCATATCGGGACACGGTCAAATCCATCTCAACGCCGCGGACGATTTCTGTGAGGTCCTCCCAGGGAATTCCATAGTCCTGGACAGCGTGGGCGAGCGCCTCGAAGACCGGGCCATCCGCGTTGCCGTCCTTCGCCTGCAGCAGCTTTGTCTCAACGCCGGCCAGCTGTTCTGTCTTCTGCTCAATGGGCAGATCATCATCGGCCAGATCGTCACAGAGACGACAGAAGGCGTAACCGGCGTACATGGCGCGGCGCCTCCGCCGCGGGAGCGTGACAAAGGCGTAATAGAAGTTCCCGGCGGCCTCGCGGGTAACGCGCCGGCAGTAATCATACGCCTCCTCAGGCACACCCAATGTCACTGCGTATCCACCTCTCTCGCGTCGCCCGGCGACCCTAAATCTGCCTCGTCAGCTTCATGCCCAGCCACGTCGTGACAAGAAGCCACCCCTTGCGCGTGGAGGTCACCGTGGGCCTCCTGGTCAGAACATCATAGTTCTGGCTCTCAATGGCGTCCAGCACGCGCATCCCGCCCAACGAGAACAGCTTGGCGTGTAAGCGCGGCATGCCCTTGAGCATGTGTACAAGGGGAAGGCCCTCTTCAAAGCACCGGCGCGTCCGAGCGATCTGAAAGGCCATCAAATCCCGAAAGGCCGGTGTGCATTCGCCCGCGGCCAACTCATCCTCCGAATAGCCGTAATGGCGCAGGTCTTCCAGGGGAATGTAGATACGGTCCATCGCGTAGTCGCGCCGCACATCCTGCCAGAAGTTGGCGAGTTGGAGGGCAGTGCATGTTGCATCGGACAGAGCCACGCGTTCCGCGTCGCGGTGACCCAGCAGCGCCAAATACAAGCGTCCCACTGGGTTTGCGGAATGTCGGCAGTAATCCAGCACGTCATCGAATGTCTCATACCGGTGCTGGGTCTGATCCACCCGGTTGGCAGCAATGAGGTTGCGGAACGGCTCAGGTTCCAGATCGAACTCGCGGATCGTGTGTTGGAGGGCTCGGAGAAGAGGCTTTTCAGGTTCGCCTGTGTAGCAGGTCTCGAACTCTGCGGCCCAGGCATCGAGCAGCGCGAGCCTGTCGCCTTCCGCCTCATCGCCCAGGTCATCGACACCCCTGCAGTAGGCGTAAATGGCGGAAACGTGCGGCAGGAGCTCCTTGGGCATAAATCGCGAGGCGACCGTAAAGTTCTCGTAATGAGAACGGGCGGCGGCGATGCACTCGCGGTAAGCGGGCTCCAACGCGCCCGGGATGGGACCCGCAACGCGCGTCGCCATTACGACCCCTCTTGGACCCCCACGAGCTGCACGATGAGCTGCCTCGGCCGCGGGCGATCCAACTCAATGAAAAATATGCGCTGGTACATACCCAGCTCAAGACGGTTGTCCAGGATTGGAATCGATTCGCTCGTGCCGAGCACCATCTGTTGGCAATGGGCGTGCCCGTTTGGGGGTTCGCTATCGTTCATATTTACTGTTCGGAGATCGAAATCGTTGTGCAGGTAGCCCCCTTCACGAGGCGCAAAGTGCTCCAGGAGGTGTCCAACATCCTCAAGAAGCAGGGGTTCCATTTCATTGATTGCCACAGAAGTAGTGGTATGGGAGGAATAGACAGTGGCAGTGCCAAAACTCAGACCGGAATTCTCCACGATGTCCTGTACCCAGTCGGTGACGTCAATAAATTCGGGGGCCCTTGTGGATTCAAGGGCGATCCTGTAGTTGAAGACCTTCATTTGGCCCTCGCCGACAAGTCCGCCTTGCAACGGTCCGGACAGCGCCGATCTCGCTTCCATGGCAAACTCCAATCGCCGGCCGTACGGGGCAATGGCTTTAGCAGTACCGGTATTCTACCATAATGACGCCAGGTTTCCGGAAAAGCGGAACCGCGGAAGCGAGCCAACATGGGCTGCCAGCGTTCTTCAGGACTGGAACACTGTCACAGAGTTTGAGGCCTTTACGGTTCTTATTCATCCTCGGCATCGGCAGATCATTCTGCATGCGGGGGCTAGACCTACGCGGCCGCTCAAATCCAGGCCGGAGGTAAGATTCGCTGCCCCGGCAACACCAG
This sequence comes from Dehalococcoidia bacterium, assembly GCA_965237465.1. Taxonomy (GTDB): domain Bacteria; phylum Chloroflexota; class Dehalococcoidia; order UBA6926; family UBA6926; genus VXMO01. Next base: position 490,577 of record OZ250138.1, on the reverse strand, counting down.
CGCATGAACCCGGTTCGTGTCGAGGACGCCAATAACCGCCGAGCGGGGCAGGGGCGCGCGGAGTCGGGCACGGGCAGACCAAGGCGCCGCGCATATTCGTCTGTATCGTGCGCCAGATGAATGACGCCGATGCCCAATTACGGTTGATCTCTTGGCCCGAGAATATGCCATGCGGTCACTCCAGCACGAGCCGCTGCTCGCGCCTTCGCCAGCGCCACCGGGATAGGGCTGAGCTTCGGTCGCTAGGGTCGCCTCCAAACCCCACCGATAGGGAGCAGAAAGTCTCATGCATACTTGATGGATCAATCTTGACTGGAGATCGGGCGTCGCAGTTCTAGCGGCCGCGTTTCTCTTGGTCGCTGCGTGCAGCAGTACTGAGGCACGGACGCCCCCCGCACCCATCCCCACTGTCACTCCCCAGCCGACATCCACGCCGCAACCGGCGCCCGTGACTCCGCCCGACATCTACAACGCCGTTGTGCGCTCAACGGCCATAGTTGAAACGCCAGCAAACAGGGGGGCCGGCCTGCTGATTGAGGGAGGACTACATCCTGGCGAGCGCGCACGTCGTCGCGTCGTGACCCAGCGCCCGGTTGTTGTTCCCGGAGGGCACGGAGTTCCCCGAGTCGCCAGTCAACCACTTTGACTACATGCCGGACATCGCGAAACTTGGCCCCATTACGACCACGGCAAGGCCGCTAGCGCCGGCAAACGGCGAAACACTCAGCACCGGCTCCGGCGCATACCTCATCGGCCATGATGGTCAACCCGGCGACATAGCCAGGCCAACATTGACGCATGGGATCATTTCGAGTTTCGCTCAGTGGGATGCTACAGGCATCACCCTTATCCAAACCGATGCAGCCAACAACAGCGGGCGTAAGGGCAGGGCAGTGGTCTGGGAGAATGGGTGCCTTATTCGCTTAAATGGCCTGTCCCCAATCGAGTCCCAGCCTCCCGCTCGTCACATCTGTTGTCGATTTGTTGCCCATCATTCAGACGCTGGTGGAGGACGACACCGTGTCTGTAATCGGCGACAGACGGGTGCGCCTGGAGGACGGAGTCAAGGAGCACTCGGGAATGCTGGCCAGTGTGGCCGCCAAGCAGGGCCTATGCAGTTTTGGCTCCGCCTGGCGAAAGGGTGGAGATAGAAGTGACTGGCGACAACGTCTTGTATATACCGTTGTGGGGATACTTTGGCGGCTAAATTAGACAATTCAACGACACTCGTACCGGCGTCGAGTCGCTCACCTTCACGGTCGGTCCCGAGGGATCGTACGTGGTTCTGGTTGAGCAGTCCTCCCTAACAAGCGGGGACCTCACGTTGACCAGCAGCCACGATGTAGTCCCGCTCAGTGATTTTGATTACGGCAAGGAAATCGCGGTTGGCGTGACAATCCTGGCGAACCTCGACAACCCGGCAGAGCATAATTACTTCCTCATTGACCTGGAAGAGGGAGAAACAGTCACGATTTCTACAGATTCAGTGACTTTCGACTCATACGTCCGGGCCGGTCCACCAGACGTCTCCACCCGGCTCTACGACGCATTTAGCCCAGGCCAGCTCATCATCGTCATTGATGTCAGTCACACGCATTCGGGCGGCTACCCAGTCACGGTAAGCGCTGTACAGTAGCCAATTAGTTTCCGGGGAAGCGCCCTCCGCCTTTAAGCCTCTTCTTCATTTTCATATACGCAATTATCACTGTCTCAGGATGGAGCGGATTGACCCTGCTCGTCTAGCAGTAGAAAGTTTCCAGATTTGATTTCTCGCCAACTGCTCAATTCAAAGAACGGATCGGAAGGGCCGCAAGTGAATTGTGACAACTCTAATCGCTTTCCACAATTTGAGCCGACGCCAGATAATCTCTGGGGCAAGGTCATGCCGCGTATACTGTCCATGTGCCGCGTCTACTAAGCCGATTCGCACCGCGCTTGGCGCTGCTGCTCCTCTTAACAGTAGCGGTGGGCTGCTTTCTTTTCCTCTTCGAGCTGTTCCTGAATTTGACGTCGTCCGGTGGCGCTGACCTGCTTGCGCAAAATGACCCTCTGGGACCAACCGTCGAGATATCAAACGGCGCCAACTTGATAACTACGCTGGCGGCGGCCACGTGCATCGCCCTGGGCGCCGCAGCTTCCCTTCTGTCCTGGCAGAAGTTGAGAAGCCGAGGGGTCAGGCGCCGCTGGGCCATCTCCGTAGCGGCTTTGCCCGTGGCGGCGCTGAGTGGCCTGGGGATCTTCCTGATCGCTCAAGGAGCGTTGGGACGAAGCATTCCCCTGGAGGAAGTCCCCTACAGCTCCCACGCTGTGGACACTACTGCGATCGAGCCTTTGGGCCTGATAGTTCTTGCATCCTTCTTCCTTTCTGTGGCGGTCATTGCGATTACCAGGCCTCGTCTTTTACCCCTTCCTCTGGGTCTGTGGCTGGTCGCCAGTCTCGCATTCGGTCTGACAGAGTCCGGGGCAATCCAGGGTCTGAACCTTTTTGAGCACCCAACGCGACTACAGCCTACAGCGGCCTACGCCGAAGCGGTGGATGTGATATGGACCCCGGAACCGGTCCCCAGGGAGCAAGCGGTCATTCCTCCAGAACCGACGGATCGCGAGCCGATAGAGCTGGTGCTTCAAGGCCTCGGCGATGCGGACTACAGGGCGGCGGACAACGCACTTGAGTCTCTTCTGAATGCGGGGGCGATTGTCCATGCCCTGGAGAATGGCGGCTTTCTGGTTGAGTGGGGCTCACAAAGATACTTGATCCCTGGCACAACTGCAGGCAGCGCATGGAAACCGGAGCTGATCCCGGCATTTTCTGTGGTCGGCGCCGTTGACACCGGGTATCTGCGCACCGCTGTAGGAGACGCCTACGCCGGCGGAAGCTGGACCGAATGGGATTCGGTGCAGTTTCCTGTTTCGGCCAGCGCCTCGGTCCGTCCTCTCACAGAAGAGTTTGTGATCGGTATTGGGCAGCCGGAGGCCCTTGCTTCACCCGATCCGGAATCTGCGTTGTTGTCCTGGAGTCGTGTCGAGCCGGACGATGGATACCGGGACCAGAGAATAGACGTTTCAAGTGATTCTCCGGACATTTTCGTTCCCTGGGGAATAGCTCCCGTTTCGCTGAATATAGTCCGTATTATGGCCAACGGCCAATTCAGTCCGTTCAGCGCGACTTTCGATACCGCGTATGACCTGGATCAATACACCTGGATTTCCCAGGTTCCTGAGTTTTCATCGGGCCAACTGATAGAAGCAATAACGTCGGATGACCCCGGCTACCTCGTGAAGGACTCTGAAATGCCGCCGCGGGTCAGTGAGTTGGCCTTCGAGATCACTGATGCCCACGAAAGCCCCTACTTGAAAGCCAAAGCCATCGAGGCTCACCTGCGAACCGACTATGAGTTCGCCTTTGCGAACTCAGATACGAACGTTATGCCGGAGGGTCTGGATCCAGTGGACTGGTTCCTCTTCGCCAATACGGAGGGGACGTCCGGGCAGTTTAGCAGCGCCTTTGTGGCGCTGGCCAGGTCAGTGGGAATACCTGCGAGAGTCGCCTCAGGCTGGGCGATAGCGGAAGTCGGGGTTCGCCAAACGGTGTATTCCAACCAAGCCCATCAGTGGGCGGAGGTAGCGTTCGCCGACCTGGGATGGATTACTTTTGATCCCACTCCGCCCGGCGGACCTCCATCCCGCGCTTCCAGGCGTGAGCTCTGGAGGGCAGAACTGGATCGGTTGCATGACTTGCTTATAAATTCTCCGCAACCGGGCGACCGGGTCCAGGCGGTCGATGAACTTGTGCGTTTCAGCCGCAAATCCACACTGCCTATCAATGCCACGGTAGACGTGCTCGCCGAGGCCCTTGCCTCCGACACAAACGCTTCAGTGAAGACGGTGGCGGCCCAAGCTCTCGGCGCACTGGGAAGCTCCCATGCTGTGCGGCCCCTGGCTGATGCCTACGCCAACGACGAAAGCCCGCGGGTCCGCGCCGCCGCAGCCGAAGCATTGGGTGTATTGGGCGCTACCATCATGAAACTTGAACAGGGCGGCAGCGTGGTGTCCATGGGAAGCATCATCTACGCCTTAGGCACGGGAACGTCGATCAACCAGGCAACGGAGCCAGCGAAAACGCCGGTTTTTCAGTTAAGAGGCGATCCAGACGTCAAGTACCTTAGGACCGGCGTTGGCGAAATCTATGGAAATACCGGATGGACGTCCACAGCCCGGTTAGAAGCTCCGTACCTGAAGAATAGCGCCCTGCAGGATACGGCAGAGGCAACAGTGACCCAACTGCGCCAGACAGGCGACGCGCCCCGCGGCGCGGAATACGCCTTGCTGGCCTGGCCGAGGATAATCCCCCAGGGCGACTATGCCCAGAGCAACCTCACCCTGTACCCCATTAGCGCCAGCTTGCCGACAGGCGTGTTGCCCATTTCGCTCCAGATCAGGGATATCAATGTCGACGGCGCATACCGTCCCTTCGATGCCACGTTTCGCAGTCATGAGCCTGAGATCTATCTGCGCTGGACGGCTAATGTTCCCCTCTTTGGCGCCGAACAAGTGGCGACAGCTTCGGTCCTTAGTGAGCCCACATTGACCCAACTCCCGGTTGACCTGCCGCAACGGGTCCGGGATCTGGCCATGACGATTACAGAGGGATACAACACGCCATATCTGAAGGCCAAGGCCATTGAAGGCCATTTGAGAACCAACTACGGGTATGCCTTCGCTGACTCCAGCGCTCCCGCAAGGCCGTTAGAACGAGACCCGGTAGATTGGTTCCTGTTCTCCAGCCAGCAAGGAACCTGCGGCCAGTTCAGTAGCGCCTTTGTGATTTTGGCGAGGGCGGCGGGAATACCGGCGCGCGTTGTTTCCGGATGGACAGTCTCTCCGACGACATCCCATCAGACGGTCTACTCCGACCAGGCCCACCAATGGGCGGAAGTCGCCTTTGCAGACCTGGGTTGGGTAACGTTTGAGCCAACTGCCTCCGGGGGCGCTCCCACCCGGACACCCGGCTTTGAGCAGGTTCTCGAAGAAGACGTCCCGACGCTTGGTCCTGCAGGAGTCGAGGAGGCGTCCCTTGATGCCAGGCTTGAGGAAGTTCTGAGAAACATTGCCGCCGACGATCCACAGTTGGCAGCCGCCATTGAAGATGAGATACGCGCACTTTCGGGAGAAGGTTCGCCGGTAGTTGAGCGCATCGAAGAACAACTGTCGAACAACCCAGACGGCAATCCGGAATCAGCATCTGAGTTGCTGGAGGCGTTGGGGGCAAGCGCCATTCCATTGGAAAATGGCGGATCGGTCATCAATTGGGGCAAACGAAGCGCCTGGCTCGTGGGAACTACCACCGCCCAAGCGTCCCGACCACCGCAGACCCCGGTGTTTCGCGTTAGTGGAGGCTCAAGCACCGGTTATCTGCGAACATCAACCGGAGACACGTACTCCAATGGATCGTGGGGCCAGATAACCCCCGCAGAACTCGCGTACCAGAGCGGACAGAGCCTCCCGGATTTGGTCGGCAGCCGGTTCTCCGGATGGGACGCAACCGCATCCGAAACCACGCCGCGAGTGGACCTGCCCTCATTGGTCTGGGCGCAACAACGAAGTTCCGGCCTGGACGAGATTACCGTGTCAGCGCATCCGCTCAGCGGAAACATTCCGGCGCGAGGCGCTCCAATTTCAGTATCACCTGCCCTGATTGGCGCAGACGGGACATACTTTCCCTTTAGCGCCACGTTCGAGGGAATCAACGCACAAAGCGAGTATTCGTGGACGGCCCAGGAATTCAGTTTTTCACGACAACAACTAGATAACGCAAGCTTCTCGAATTCTCGATTCTATACTCAGTCGCCTACCGGCCTTCCGGACCGCATCCGGGAATTGGCGTTGGGTATAACTGATCGATACTCCAGTGACTATCGGAAAGCAAGAGCTATCGAGACATTCCTCAGCTCTCAGTACACATACGCCTTTGCCAGCCCAGGAGCGCCGAGGCCGCCGGTCGGGATGGATCCCGTGGATTGGTTCCTCTTCGAAAGTAGGGAGGGGACCTGTGGTCAATTCAGCAGCGCATTCGTTGTTTTGGCCCGCTCAGTCGGAATACCGGCCCGAGTCGTTTCTGGCTGGGCCGTCGGTAGAACCGATGAACCGAGAACTGTCTTTGCCAATCAGGCCCACCAGTGGGCGGAAGTGGCTTTCGAGGAAATCGGGTGGATCACGTTTGAACCCACTGCCTCGGGAGGAGCACAATCCAGGGCCGACGGAGATGACGACGCGGGGTCCGATTCAGGATCCGGTTCAGGAAGCTTTCCTCCGTCACCAAGCGGCCCACAAGGCACTCTAACGGAAATAACCAGCTGGCCGGCAAGCCATCAGTTGGGCTTGCCATTCACAGTTGGCGGCTCGGTGACTACTTTTTCAGGAATCCCCGTGGACAACATAGAAGTAGAGATCTTCATCAACAAGGTGAAGGAAAACGGAGGAATCAAAGTTGCGCAGGGGATTGCCAACAACGGAAAGTTCTCATTTGAGGTTCGGCCTCCCGAATGGTTTGAGCGAGGCAGCTACGAGCTTATCGCCCACACTATAGGTGGTTTAGACTTCCTTGATTCTTGGAGCGACCCAGAGATTGCGATCTACTCCGGGGCGAGTTTTCAGTTGAAGGGACCTTCGGAAGTTACCGTCGACGAGTTGGCTGCTTATGGCGGCAGGCTGTCCGAGTCAGACGGTGACCCAATTATCAACCAGAGGGTAGAAGTCATGGTCGACGGGATCGCCCAGAATCCTGTGAATACTGACGGTCGGGGCGAATTCAGCTTTGAGGTCAGCTTTAGACAGGAGGGGCGCCACTCTGTAGCAGTCCTGCTAACCGGCGCAGACTACATTCTCGACAATGCAGCTGCATTGGAAGTGACCGCAATCCTGCCCAGTGAGATTGTGATCCAGGCGCTTCCAGCTATCCGCGCCGGCAACCAGTTTTCGATCGATGGCGTCCTCCTCGACCATCGCGGTGATCCGCTGGAAGGGCAGCTGGTAACCATCGCGGTGTCAGGCGACGAGCAGGCCTTTTCCGAAACTGATGCCGAAGGAAAATTCCAACTGGATCATCAGGTTGACGCCCCAGGACTCTACGAGCTCACAGTCACATTCCCCGGCGACGGCAACATCAGACCCAGTTCCTACAGCTCTTTCTTCCCAGTGCCAGAGCAGGTCGCAATGGACGTTGACGGGGAATTGTTTCATGCCGTGGGGGCTCCGTATCGGTTGTCCGGCAGCCTAACCTCAGTCGACGGCCGGCCGCTGCCATCTCTCCCGGTGACCATTTCAATGGCAGGTCGGCCAACAATGACGCTGCAGACCGATACCGAAGGCGGTTTCGCCTGGGAAACGATCTTTGACGCGCCAACCGAGGCCAATGTGACGATTGAGTTCGCGGGAAACGCTGACCTGGAGCCGTTCCGACTGATCTGGCCCATTACTGTGGGGGCGCCGGAAATAGTAGTCGAGGCACCGGAGCCGGTAGCCCGCGGAGATACGCTTCCCTTGAGGGGAGTCGTTGTGGTGGGGAGTCAATTAGCCTCGAACATAGACATTAACGTCAATGGGGCGACTGCGGTGCGAACCAATAGCGCGGGGGCGTTTGTCCTTCGACACCCGGTGCCATCGGACGCCGTTCTGGGGCCGACAACGTTGGAGTTGACTGCTCCGGGGCTGGAAGCCGCGACCACAGTAAGCGTGCAGGTCAAGTCCGTGGCCAGCATAATCGTTACGCCTCTGGAAAGAGTTAGGCTCGGTCGCCCGCTCCTCCTGGAAGCGCGCCTATTGAACGACCGTGGTGAGGGCATCGCCAACGCAACACTCGACTATGGCCAAGGCTCGCCGGCCACGACCGGCCCTGACGGCGTCGCGATGTTGACGTTGAACACGCCGGGGAAAAAGGAGGCCCTGTCCGCAATCCCTGTCACATTCAGTTTTGACGGGGACGACTTCAATTTGCCCCTGACTTACTTTGTTGGCCTGCATGTGCCGCCTGCGACGTTCAATTGGCTGCTGTGGATCGGCTTGCCAGCGGTGCTGGCCTTCGGCGCCATGGGCGCATTTGCAGTGCGAGGACGCCGCCTTTCCCTAATACCCTTGGCGCAACTGGCTGCGCGTTCCCGCTCAAGACTTCCGGGCGGCCTTGCCGAACGTTTGGAGCCAAGCTCGTTTGCGGTTCGGGAGACCGGCACGGCCGAAGCCAAGCTGGAGCTGAGCTTCCAGGGCCTGCCGGCGGATGCGGAAAGAGTCTGGACCGTTGGAGAGCAGGTCGTGCCTCGGTGCGTCCTGACCGGGGAGTTGGGCCAACCTTTGTCTCGCGCCTCCGTAACGATCACGTGGGATGATTCTGCGCCCAAGCGGTTGACCACCAACGGTCAAGGCGCAATCGCTGACGGCTGGTCAAGTGATGTGCGGGGACCGCACAGGATTGTCGCTGCCTTTGCGGGTGACTCCATTCATGCAGCATCGACCGCCACAGTAGAGATTCTGTTGCGCGGGCGCGAGCCCACCCGCCTGGAAATTGAATTCATCAGGCCGGCTGAAGACCTTCCCAACATCTGGGGAATTGGCGAACACATACAGGCGGATCTTCTCTTGTTGGACGAGTCAGGGCAGGGCGTCAGCGGCGTGACCCTGGCGGCAAGCATCGGGGAAGCTGACGTCATCGTTGAGGTGGTGACCAACGTGGATGGACGCTGCCGTATTGACTGGAGGGCAACGACGCCCGGCTCCTATACGGCCACAGTTGAGTTCGGCGGCGATGACGATTACCTCTCATCCTCGAGTAGCAAAGAGTTCGCAATAGTGAACTTCCGCGAAGAGATAGTTCGCAGATACAACGCCTTCCTGCCGTGGATTCGTGAGAGAGTTTCGGGCATTTCGGACGAGGCTACGCCACGGGAAATGGAGCTCATAGTTGTCGCAAGCGGAGTATCTATCGACCAACAAGCGCTGGAGATACTGCTCTCCCGATTTGAAGAGGCGGACTATAGCCTGCATGACATTGACCGGCCGCGTTTTGAAGCGATGTTCAGAGCGGGCCGCAGGATTTCGGAAGACTTGAGCGAGGCATGAGAATCAACAACCTGCCTCTGGCTCCGCTTGTCAGTGCAGCCGTCCTTACCGCTGGGGCCGTGATTTTGTGGGACCGCTGGATCTCCCGATCTTGGGAAACGGCCCAGGGCTCGAAGGCGTGATGTTGTCGGTCGTTCTTGCAGCCTGGCGGTCGTTCGCGCTTAACCCGCTTATTCGGCTTCAACCTGTGCAGCGCCTGCGCAAGTTGCTGAGGCTGCCTGAGGCATTGAGCCCAAGGACGGCGCAAATTCTACTTATTTCACAGCGCCTGTTGGGCGCCGCAGTGTGGCTGGCTCTTCTCATAGGAACATTGGTTGCGCTGTCGGAGACCCGGGCCGACCCGGGCGTCAATTCTGTCCCCCTCGTTGTAATCGGAATCGCGTTGGGAATCTGGGCAATTGTGTGGACGGCCAGCATCCGTTTCCCGGCCATCGGTCTGGCTTTCGGGTTTCCCTGGGTCCGGCTACTGATTCTCGGCGCAGTTTACGTCCTGCTGCAGCAGGAATGGTTCGTCAATTATGAATTCTCCGGTTCCCCTCTTTGGCCCGCGCTTGCCCTGGGATTGGGGTTCGGCTATCTGCGCAGAGCGCTGATCAACGTCGCCAGCGTTTCCCACGGCTGGGATTCGGCAAGATGGGCTCGATGGCTTCTCTCGGATGAACGCATCGCGTTTCCAATCGCGCTCTTATCCGCCGCATCCGTGGCGATTCCGGTCTGGGGAGCCCTCAGCGTGTTGCCCAACATCAACGCAATCCTCTTGTCCCAGCGGCCTGACCTGGCGATAGGAGAATCATCCATGCCTTCCTTGAGCCAATTGTTCGAAACAAGGCAGCTCGTGGCCTTACTGGTCCTAACGGTAGTCTTTGCCAGAAATCTGCCTGCGCCTACAGAGGACGAGGCGGGCCCTGCCTACTTTCCCATCCTAAAAGCCGTCGTGTATGGTCTATCGGGATATGCGACGTGGCTAGCGGCGGCGGAATTCGCTCCCCTGGGCCACGGATACCTCCTGGCGGGAAGCGTTATCGCCGGAGGACTGTTCGCATTGTCAGCGGCCCTCGTTGTGCATTCAGTAATTCCAACGTCCGAAGGAGTGCTTCGCACTACCGCGCAGTGGCTGTCGCAGTCACGGTTTCGGGCCTTCTTCCTGGGAACGACTCTGGTTCTGTATGCGCTGCTCCTGCGTCCGTTGGTCTACGAGATCCTGTGGTTCGCCCCTGTCTACGAGTGGCTCGCGCTATTGTCCTTCGCAGTGTTCGCCATCAACAGGATGAGGAAGGGTGTACGGCAAGAATTGGCGCCCGATGGCGCTCCGACCGCTGCCTGGACAAACTGGTCGCGCCACGGCCAGATTTCTGAACAACGGTTCGACCCCAGGATGGGGGGATTGTTGGCCTTGCAACAGCGCTACATTGACACGGGTGAACTCGGGCCAGTGTGGGGATACTTGCTGGGGTTGATGCTGCAGAATCAGGTCCCGTTGGCCGCCATCTCTCCTGTCTTTGGGCCCTTGCGGGCCCGCTGGAGGACTGCCGGTGGCTCGCGTCGTTGGTTTCGCCGGCGGAAAACAGTCAAGGAGCTCAGAGAAGCGGCAATTCTTGGAGCCATGACCAAGGCGGCAGCAGCCTTGGGTCTTGCCAAAGTAGCCCGCGAAACGGTGGACGAAGCCCAAGTGCGAGACGTTGGAGGCAGGTTCGTGGATGAGGGCGTAGAGCCGGAAGAATTGGCTGTGTTGCTCTCAGCCGGGTATGTGCAGCAGGGCGCGGCAGTCGCGCAAGCGTCGATGCTGTGGTTTCCCTTGTTGACGTTGTCGGATGGCGCGAGGGACGACGGCGGGCCTTTCCGGGCGTTGCGGAGACTCCTTTTTCCCACCGGCGGCCCACCTCGCTGGAACCGCGACCGGCGCCAGCAGATCGTGGATGCCGCGGCATCTCATCTGTTCAGAGATGGCTCCCTCGAAGACTTGTCCATGGCAGTACTGTCTCGCCAGATCACAGTAAACCCCAGCCGGTCGGATGGTTTATTCCACGTACTGCCTCGCGGTAGCGCTGTGGAAGTCCTCTCGGAAAACGATGCCCAGACGCGACTGCGCCCTGCTGAGGGTATACAGAGCTTTTTGGCTCTGGACGGGGTCCCACGCGAACCGATGTTGCCGACAGATCGATCGGCCATGGAAAGGATTTCGGTGTGAATCGATTTGACTCGGAAGAGGCGGGACGAACCTGCGAACTGATCATTGATCGCGTCTCGGAGGTATTCGTGGGCAACCGCCCACTGCTCAGGAAGCTCCTTGCGGCTGCCCTCGCCAATGGTCACGTTCTCTTTGAAGACTACCCCGGCCTTGGCAAGACGCTGTTGGCCAAGGTGTTCACTCGCGCCATAGGCAGCGACACGCGACGAGTCCAATTCACGCCGGACGTGCTTCCCGCCGACATCCTTGGCACCCGGGTTTGGCGACAAAACACCGGGGAGTTTGAATTGGTCAAGGGACCGGTGTTCACCAACATTCTTCTTGCCGACGAAATCAACCGCGCCCCGCCCAAGACACAAGCGGCGCTGCTGGAGGCTATGGAGGAGCGCCACGTAACCATTGACGGCGATACCCTGCCTCTAAGCCCGCCATTCCTCGTCATCGCCACCCAGAATCCCATTGAGCAGGAGGGAACTTACCCGTTGCCCGAGGCGCAGATGGACCGCTTCCTATTCCGCCTGGCCGCCGGCTACCCGACAAGTAGGGAGTTGGAAAACGAAATACTGGTCCGGCGAATTGAATGGCAGAAGGACGACCCCACCGATGACATTGAACCTGCCGTGGATGTGAAGGGTTTCTTAAAATTGCAGAGGAGCGTGGAACTGGACGTCTACGTTGACCCCGTGATGGTGGATTACATCACGCAGGTAGTGCGATTGACCCGAGAACATCCCCGCATCGCTGTGGGGGTAAGTCCACGGGGCGGTCTGGCGCTTCTGAAGGTGTCACGGAGCATTGCGCTCATTCACGGCAGAGACTTTGTGATTCCCGACGATGTGAAAACGGTGACGTCCGATGTCCTGGGGCACCGGGTCATTCTGAACCTCGAAGATATTTTGGAAGGCGTGAAGCCTGAGGACGTGGTCGAGGAAATAGTGAGCCGGATTCCGGTGCCCACCGAGCTTGGACATAGGCCAACCGCCTGATGTTTTCCTCACTGTCGGGCCGGTGGCAAGCGCTCGGATTCGCGCTGCTGGTCCTCGCTCTATTCATGGGCAACCCCATCCTCTTGGGTGGCGCCATCTACGTTCTATTGGTCGTCCTGGCTGGCGCTTCCCTGCAAGCGCCAAGCCGGATAACCGTCGCCCGCGTCGCGCCCCGCACCGTGTGTTGGTCCGGAGATACGCTTGAAATAGAGAGGCGCGTGGAAGTCGGCAGAGGCATCGGGCCGCTGTACGTCCATGACCGGCTGCCGGGCGAGGCAGAGGTCGTCGGCGGAAACAACTTCCGAGTCGTGTGGAAATGGCCCGGCGTCAGGAGCTTTGACCTGTCCTACCGCATTTCCTTTCCGAAGAGAGGCGTCTACACCGTTGGAGAAACGGCATGGGAGGCCGAGGCGCCGGTGGGCTGGCGGCAACAGGTTAGCGGGCAAGCCGGGCCTCCCCTGGAGTTTTACGTCGCTCCCCGAACACAGGCCATCAGAAGAGTCAACCAGATCCGCGGCCGGGCCCACAGCCGCTCTCCTCAAGAAGATGCGGCAGTACTCGGCACGTCCACCAACGATTTCACTGACTTGCGCCCGTATATTCCGGGAGACCCGATGCGTTGGATTAACTGGAAGTCCAGCGCCCGCAGCTCCGGCAGCGCCAACCCATTGCTGGTCAACAAGTATGATCCCGAAGGCCGAAAATCGATCTGGATTTTCCTGGACGGCGCAGATTATATGGAAGTGGGGACGACGTTGTCAGCGCTCATTGACAACGCCGTGGAGGCCGCCGGCAGCATTGCCCAGTATTACCTGGCGCGGGGCTATACCCTGGGTGCCTATGTCTACAACAGCAACGCCGACATCCTGACCCCGGAGTTGGGCCAGAAACAGTTTCGAAGGCTTACCAACATGTTGACCGGCTTTGAGGCCGGTCCCGCGAATCAGAACCTGCTGCAAGCGGTGGAGTGGTGCAAGGGTTTTCTCGTTCGGCTGAAGCCAGAAGTCTTCATCATTACCAGGTTGGATGTTCACTACTCGCGAGGGGGGACGGAGTCCGCATACGCGGATGAATTCCTCGCAGGCATTAGACGGTTGGTGGCCTTTAGGCCCCGTTCACGGCGCCACAACCAGATCCGCGTCGTGCACATGGAACCCCAGGGATTTTATACGCCTGCTACTGCTCTTGAAGAGCAAGCCTTAGGACTGATGCGCTGGGAAGCACAGCCGATGTATGGCGCCCTGCATCGCTCAGGCGCTACAGTTCTCCCCTGGAATCCTCAACAACAGGAATTCGCCTCAACCCTCATGCGGCATCTCAATGTGGGCCGATGAAACCCCTGGCTCGCTTCGTTGTAGCTGAGTCCCTGATTCTTGTCTGTCTCTTGCTTGTTGCAAGCTACACGTTGGGGGGCGCCTTGGCCCCGACGTTGAACCTTGATTCGGATTGGCTCGATGCGCTCAGGGTGCGAGCCCCCGGCATGGATAATTCCGTCATCTTCGTAGCGGCCATTGCTGTCGTCTGCCTACTTGCAGTCGCGTTCTATTGGGGCCTCCAGTTTCTACAAAAAACCAGGCTCTCTTTCTGGACCGTGACCATTGCGGCTCTCTTGCTTCAGACTCCGGCAATCCTGGCCCACAATAGACTGGACTGGACTTCCTTATTGACAGGGCCGGAGTTTTCCACGGACATGTCCCTGCTGACTGTCCTGGCGCTCTTCCTGCTGTCATTGATTCTGCTGGTTACACTGCACCGCGTCGCAGACCTGAGAAGACTCTGGTTCCGAATGCAGAACCTGCAATTGGACAGCATGGAGCAGACAAGGATTACAACCGCCGAGCTCCTGACGATGGGCGGCCTGGTTGGGGTCAGTCTGGCAGCAACCGGACTTCTCTTAACAGGCGGACTGGCTGTTGCGCAGATGAGCGACCTGTTACGCCGTTCACCCTGGACAGTGCTAACCGTCGGGGTCTCGGCTCTCATTCTCCTAGCCGCCTTCATGTACTTTTGGATCCGGATTCGCGACGAGGCCTGAGCCTTCAGACTTCAGCCATCCGCGGATCACCTCACGCCACAACGAAAGCGATGGCAGGGCATACGACGCCGATTTGGAGCCGAGGCAAGTATCACCGGCCGGGCGGGGCAAGGCAGGCTCCCCGGGGAGGCGCGTTCAGGGAGGCCGACACGCCGTATAATCTGAGATGGCGGGCGAAGGGCGATGTCGGGCCCGCTCGCTCTCATGAGAACGCACGCAAGAAGACATTGTTGGCAGGAGGCTATCGGATGCAGGGAACTCCACCATCGCCGGCTGTTGATCCCCTGACGCTGAGGGCGCGCAGCGATTCCGTCCTGCAGCGCAGCGTCGGCGACCTCCGCGACACGTTGCTGAACGCAATAGATCAGATTGAGCGGTTTCCCAACCTGTTTCCGGATTCACCCCTGGAGGCTATCGAGGTGGAGCCTCGCGAGATGGAATCGCCGGAACGCGGGCCCATTGTGGTGTGCCCGGATGGGGAGATCTATGAGCTGGTTGTGCGCGCTACGTTTGAAACCATTGGCGCGCAGGAATACGCGGACCGGCGGGAGGAGATTCGCCCGCTGGACATGCCGCTGCATGAGTACATAGCCTACCTGTATAACGCCATCCTGGCGGTGACGGATTACCTGTATCGAGCCGCGTCCTCGCAGGGCCGCTAGAAGAGGTCCGACTCTCCGTATTAGCGCAGGGCTTCTCCCCTTATTCGACTACTTTGAAGGTATCGCCCAGGTAGTTATCCTTGCTGCGCATGTATGCGTTCAGCGGTCCCTGCTGCACCTGCCGCAATCGATCATCAACCTCGCGCGCTGGCTTTGCGGGACTCCCCATAACCAGCATATTGGCCTCGATCTTGCTGCCGGGCGTCACAAGAGACCCCGCGCCGACGATGGCGCCGTCGCCGATCTCAATCTCCGCCGGGCCCGGCGCGCCCACGCACTTGGCCCCATTGGCGATGAGCACGTTGTCGCCCGTCTTGACGTGATGCACCAGCGTCATGTGGGCAATTACGCAATCCTTGCCGATGGTCGTCTCCTCGTGTAGCACCGCGCCATCCTGAATATTCGTATTTTCGCCGACGGTGATTCGGCCTGAATCTCCGCGCAGCGTCGCGTTGAACCACACGCTTGCGTTTGCCCCGATCACAACGTCGCCAATGATGCTGGCCGACGGCGCAATGAATGCCGTGGGGTGAATCTGCGGCGTCATTCCATTGATCGAGTAAATGGGCATTTCTTCGTCCTCCTTATGATTGCGTCCATCAGTCCTGATCGCGCCGATGGCTTTAACTCTGGCTCGTTTCGATGGTGACGATTGCGGTCCCGCCCTGGGGCCGCTGGTTGTCCTCTCGCAACAGGAAAACATCGAGTTCTAGCACGACCCGATCGGGGTGATCCTGCCTGTCTGTCACGATGCCCGTAGCGGTCAGCGTCTCTCCCTGGCTGATGGGTTGTCGAAATACGCAGTCAAGCTTGGAAATGTATCCGTTCGGCATCCAGCGCTGGATGGCGGCAGCCATGGCCATCATCCCGAGATTGCCTGGAACGATGACGTTCCCAAAACCCTCGCTGCGGGCGGCTTCGTGGTCAGTAAAGCGATTTGCGCCATCCATCGTTCCGGGTTCCCTGTTGTCCTCGCCGATCCACCCCGAAAGGCCCATCATGTCCCTCACCAGCGCCGAGTCCGGCGTCCATTCCATCGGCGCAACCTCATCCCCAATGTCCGCGAGAACGGGCTCAGTCGTCATTCAAAGCCTCCTACGACTTGTCGGCCGGCGACGCGGCCGGGCCCGGCGCTCGATAGACCATGGAATCGCGAGCGCGCGCTACGAGCTCTCCGTCCTGATTCCTGAACAGAATCTCCCACACTTCGAACGCCATCGTGCCGGAGCGGCCTGTCTTGGAATAGACATCCTGGAGAATTGCGGATCTAGTCAGCGTGTCGCCCACGTAGATGGGCTGGTGCATCTCAATGGCGCGGCCTGCGTTCAGACCAACGGTGGCGCCCTCAAGCGTCACATTCGCGCCAACCTCCCGGTCCCGGCTGAAGAAGACATTGAGCATCGCAATTGGAGCCCGCCTTCGCTCCCCGTCGGTGGAGGACTCCGCCGGGTGACCGGTCAACTCGATATATCGATCAACACCCTCATCGGTGAGATGAATCGTTCCTGCGGGCTGTTCCACATGCAGGACTTCTTCGTTATACCTTAGCTGAGGCGCCGCCGCTTCAGTTTGACCTGCTTGCTGCGGTGTTGTCATTCGGTAGCTCCTCTCTAGCGACATGTGATTGCGGTAATTGCGTGTCCTCAAGGCGTACTGCCTGAAACTCGCCGGCTCGCAAAGCTTCAACGAGCTCCGCCTCGCTCGAGACTGGGGAGGGAAAGGCTGTCATGCAGCGGGCGATGGCGCTCACAAAGTGTGCATCGCTGCCGCCGATTCCTGAATAGTTGCGCTCTTCCGCCAGGCGTTCTGCGGCGTGTGCCTCTTCAGGGCGATTCCCAGCGTTGAGACGCTCAACAATCTTCACCTGCGGAAACTCCACACCCTGGTCGATCCACTCCGCCAGGCCGATGCCGGCGCGCCCAGGGTGGGCCGGGACGGCAATCGCGTCATGCGCTTTCGCCGCGTCCATCAGCACGTGCGCGTCCATGCGAACGTCGGTGAAATCGATCTCGCGCGCGAGTTTTTCCGTAATGCCATACACCAGGAAATGGCCATGTCTGGTATCGAGTTCCGCGCCTTTCAGGATAGTCACGCCATACTCGCGACTGAGCCCGGTGTAGTCCACGTCGGCGGAGAATTGCCGGTGTTCCGTGAGCACGATGCCGTCGACTTGCATCCCGCGATTACACAGTGTGCGTATCCACTTCAAATACTGCTCAACCGTAGCGCGTGAGTCATCCGAGGCGACGGAGTGGGAATGGAGATCATAAAAGCGCATGTGGGGCGAAAAGGCCGTGCTACTCAAGAACTCTCGGCATCATTTTGAGGTGGGCCGAGCGTGAATCATGAGACGTCGCGATGCCTGCGACAATCATTCCGGGACTTGCCCGCCCACGAAAGTCTTGGCCCAATTCATTGCCTCAAGAATCGCGGCCCGGTCGTCCAGCGGCGAAGGTCGGTGCGACGCGGCTGCTCGCTCAATGATCTTGGGGATGTCCGCGAATCCAATCTGCTGTCCAAGAAAGAGATCAATGGCCGCTTCATTCGCAGCGGCAACAACGGCAGGGTAGGTCTCCCCTTGAGAAACAGCCTCCAGCGCGATCTTGAAGCACGGAAACAGCTCATCTTCCAGTGGTTCAAACGAGAGCCTGCCCTCGCTCAGCAAATCAACACGATTGATTTCCGCATTTGCCCGCCGGTTCGGGTAGGCCAAAGAAAGTTGGATGGGAACTCTCATATCGGGGATGGACAACGCTGACTTGACGGAGCCGTCATTGAACTCCGTCAACGCGCGCACCAGTCCCTGCGGATGGAAAAGCACGTTGATGTTCTCCAGCGGAACCCCATAAAGATAGTGAACCACGGCAACTTGACTCGCCTTGACCATCAGCGTGGAGGCGTCAATCGCCCGTTTCTGCCCCACGTTCCGGGACGGTCGCGGGTTTGGCTGGGAGGGCTGTGCGCCATATCGCGTCAGCTTTCGGGCCTGAACCGTCCCCCACGTCGACGTAATGGTGACCTGTCGCACGGATTCGACCGATTCGCCCCAGAGCGTTTGCCAGACGCCGATCGGCTCATCATCAAGCGGAATGATTGAGGCGCCGGTCTCCTTGGCCCGCGCTGACAGCAGCGGCCCTGCCATGTAGAGAATGTCAATGTTGCCGATGGCGACTCGCTTGCCGGCGTCAATCGCAGCCCATGCAGCGTCAAGGCTTGCGCGTCCCACGCTGGCTATGACGGCCATATCCACGTCAGGAGAAGCGACCATTTCATTGATCGGCATGAACTGAACGTCGTCCGGCGTCTCATCACGCCATCGACCTCTGGCAAAACCGACGAATCGAGGGCGGTATTCCGCAATCTGGTGCGCCAGTGAGTCCAGATTTGATCCTGCGGCCAAGCCGACGATTTGAACGTGATCGCCGAGAGAACGCGCGACAGAAAGAACTATCTGGCCAAGCGATCCGGTTGAACCGACAACGGCTACGCGGAGTGGGCTGGAGTCCGTGCTCATGACAGTTCCATAATACCCGCGTCCGTGCGTCCGCCGTCTTTGAATCGCGAGTCGATAGTCACAGTCGCAAGCAGGCCTAAAGGCTGTCGAGTTTCCCGGCTATCAACGCGGCTACGTGGTTGTGGAGGGACGGCTCCAAAATTGCGTCCACAACCTCAGAGACGTATGCGCGAATTAGGATCATCCGCGCTTCCTCCTCCGGCACGCCCCGGCTGAGCATGTAGAACATCGCGTCGTCATCCAGTTCGCCGCATGCGGCGCCATGGCCGCAACGAACATCGTCGCAATATATCCAGAACGCCGGCTTGGTGTCTGCCTCCGCGTCGTTGGACAGCAGCAGATTCTTATCCACCTGATTCGCGTTCACCTTGGCTGCGTGTGGCCTGACGATGATGCTCCCGTGGAATACAGAACGGGACTTGCCGTCAAGGATCCCTTTGTATAACTCATTCGCATTGTTGTGGCCGACTAGGTGGTCAATGATCACCTGATTGTCGACATGCTGATCCCGGGTGATCACGTACGCGCCCCGGATGTCGCTTTTGGCGCCTTGGCCCGCCATCATGACGGTCAGGTTGTTGCGCGTCAGACGCCCGCCAATATCGATGGCCATGGATTTGAATGTAGTGTTCTCATTCACTTCCACCTCGGTCGTGGACACGTTGTAGCTTGCTTCACCCTCCTGCTGGATCTTGCAGTAGTCGAGGCTCGAGCCTTCGCCTGTGACGATTTCCGTCACCGCGTTGGTGAAGTGCGGATCATCGCCTACAGAGACGTGCGTCTCGATAATGGATGCCTTACTGTTCGCGCCGCCGACGATCAGCGTTCGCGGCATAGCGGCTGAGGAACGCGATTGCTCTGTCGTGACATGCAGAACCTGTATCGGCTGCGCAATCTCCACGCCAGGCGGAACGTAAACGCATGCGCCATCCCCGGCAAAGGCCGTATTGAGCGCTGCAAACCCTTCAGCCTTGTAGTTCGCGAGGCGGCCTAGATGCTCCTCGACAACGTCCATTCCGGCGGCGATAGCATCGGCCAGACGGCCCATGACAACACCCGCCGGGGCCGACGAAACGTTGGATAGTTCAGGCGCGTACCGGCCATCAAGGAACACCACGCGATGCCACGACGCCTCGCCTATGTGCAAATTCTCCAGATCAACGCCGGCTGAGATGGCGGGGCTGTCGGCCTGAACGACTGCCGAGAAACCCTGCCTTAACAGAGGACGAATATCCGTGTACTTGTATTCCTCGTTGCCGCGCCGTTTCGTTGGAAGTCCGATCTCGCTAAAGCTGGCAAGCGCCGCTTCACGTAGATCGACCAACCATTGAGGGTCAGTCCTGGCGCGCTCAGCGTTGTAGCGTCGCGCTGCTTCCGCGTAGACGGTGATGTAGGTCTCAGGCGTCGTGATCGTCGTCATGTAGGTGTGAACTCGAGTTTGTCCATTGCCCGCAAGAGTCGTCAGTTGCTAGCCGACAGCTCCCTCAAGGTTGAGATCCAGAAGCCGTGTCGCCTCCACCGCGAACTCAAAGGGCAGCTTCTTGAATACTTCCTCGCAGAACCCGTTGATGATCATGGAGTGAGCCTTCTCAACCGAGATGCCGCGCGAGTTGCAGTAGAAGAGCTGGTCCTCGCTAACGCGGGACGTAAACGCCTCATGCTCCAAATGCGCCGACTTGTTCTTCACCTCGACGTACGGCGTCGTATGCGCGCCGCACTGGTTTCCAATAAGGAGCGAATCACACTGTGTGAAATTCCACGCGTCGGCGGCGGCGGGGTTGACGCGGACAAGGCCGCGATATGTATTCTCCGCGCGACCTGCGGACACGCCCTTGGCGATGATGGTGCTCTTCGTCCTCTTGCCGATGTGTGTCATCTTGGAGCCGGTGTCCGCCTGTTGGCGGCCCTTGACGAGCGCGACGGAGTAGAACTCGCCAATGGAGTCGTCCCCCTGGAGCAAAACGCTGGGATACTTCCACGTGATGGCGGAGCCCGTCTCCACCTGCGTCCATGAGATCTTGGAGCGCTCTCCCTGGCACTTGCCGCGCTTGGTGACAAAGTTGTAGATACCGCCGTTGCCGTCCTCGTCACCGGGATACCAGTTCTGGATGGTGGAGTACTTGATCTCCGCATCGTCCATTGCAACCAGTTCTACGACGGCTGCGTGTAGCTGAGTCGTGTTGCGAATTGGCGCGCTGCATCCCTCGAGATAGCTCACAAACGACGAGTCGTCCGCGACGATGAGAGTTCGCTCAAACTGCCCTGTGCCTTCTGTATTGATGCGGAAATACGTCGTCAGTTCCATCGGGCAACGCACGCCCTTGGGAATGTAGCAGAACGAGCCGTCTGAAAAGACCGCCGCGTTGAGGGCCGCGTAGAAGTTGTCTGTGTAGGGGACGACGGAGCCAAGATACTTCTGCACCAGGTCGGGATGATCCTGTATCGCATCCGAAAAGGAGGCGAATATGATTCCGAGCTCCGCCAGTTTCGCCTTGAACGTTGTCGCCACAGACACGCTGTCGAACACGGCATCCACGGCCACGCCGGTCAGTCGCTTTTGCTCTTCAAGCGGGATACCCAACTTCTCAAAGGTCTTGAGAACCTCCGGATCAACCTCGTCCAGGCTATCCAGTTGCACCTTCTGCTTCGGAGCGGAGTAGTAAATGATGTCCTGGAAATTGATGGGTGGATGCTTGATGTGCGCCCAGTCAGGAATCTGCTTCTCTTCAAGCAGCGACTCCCAGTGACGGAACGCCTTCAGGCGCCACTCCAGCATCCATTCCGGCTCTTCCTTCTTGGCGGAGATCCAGCGGATCGTGTCTTCCGTCAGTCCCGGCGGGGCCGTGTCTGCCTCAACGTCGGTAGTGAATCCGTACTTGTATTCCTGTCCGGCGATCTGCTTGAGTTCCTTGTTGGACTCAACGATGTCCGGCTGCGTTGTCTGCTCAATCAAGGTCACTGAGTTACACCTGCCTTGCGTATTGCTCGCATGGTTGCTTTGAGCCTTCACCGGCCCCACGAGGCGACAGGATGTTCTTGCCGCCATAACCAATTGTACGCGTATAGCTCAAATAGCGCGAGACCATGGAATTAGCTGTGATCCGTATTGAATATCGGCGATGTATGTATGAAGCATGTGCAGACCCAGGCCAAGGCAAACCATGCGCCTGAGGTTATCAATAATCCGGTTAGCCGCCTTCTTCTCTTTCACTGCCTGAATTCCGCCACAGGCCGTGAGGCAAGCTGCAATCCGTAGACTATAAATCGTCGTTCACCCGTTGCGACATTCGACATCGCGCCGAACATAGCTATGTCGGATTGTGATGTGAAATGACGCCTGGTCACGCCGCGCCAGATTTCCTGCTGAAGATCTGCTCGATGCGGCCCGTTGACAGCATGACGCCAATGATGATGAGCCACACGAAGAAACCGATCCCCGATATTCGATGCAAGCCGGTCACTGCGTCAATCCAGATAAGCTGCATGATGCCGCCAAGTATGGCCGAGGCGGGCGCGATGAGCCGAAGGGCGCCCCCCACTCTCCACTGATATGCGGCTCCGACGATTAGCGCCAGTCCCGCCGCCGCAAAGCCGGCCGCCCCGGCAGCCCACCGAACAGTGGCTATCGTCTCCAGGATCGACCCGGGTGATTCCGCTCCGGCCGCCGTCGCCCCGCTTGCGAGGGCAAGGGCGGCAAGCCCTGAGACGCCAGTAAGAACGCCTGACACGACAAAAAGGGCAGGGACGAGCCGGGTCCCGAGCCTCTCCCGAATGATCCACGTCTGCATCAGCAGCCATCCACCCAACGCGAGAGCAGCCCCGGACAAGAAACGCCCTACGCCCCCCGCGCCGTATAAGACCCTGCTTTCCGCTATCGAGGCCAACGATTCGGCCAGTGTCTCCTGATCCGCGTCAGCCGCGACCCGCCCCACAACTGCGGCAAGAGTCGCCATCGCGGTCACAATCAACAGCAGGCCGGACCGCCGGGCGGCAAGGTCAGGCGACGGCCTGTCCAGGATATTGTCCTCACTCACTCCAGGTTCCCTCCTGCGGGCGCCATCGCAATCCTTGCTATTCAGTCTTGCCGACGTTGTCGCGGCCTCCTCATCGGCCCACGTGTCCTCAGATCGTACAGCAGGACCCTGTCGCCAATCAGTCTGCAACCCCATAGCGCCCCAGGACGGCGTATAGTACACAGAAACAGCCTCCGTAGACAGGCATGGGAGTCCGGCATGACGACAACAAATGATCTCGTAGTTCCCGTCGTTGTTTGGTACGACTACATTTGACCGTGGTGCTATATCGGCCAGGATCGGGTCGAACGCTTGAAGCAGGACTTCAATGTCAGCATCGATTACCGGGCATTTTTCTTGCGTCCGGACCTTCCGCCTGAGGGCGTTGAGCGTCCCGCTCGCTACAACAACCCGGACTCACCTGTTCAACAGCGCGCGAAAGAAGCGGGCATCATTATGAACCGCCCGGATCGCACGCCAAATACGCGTCTCGCGCTTGAAGCGACGGAGGCGGCGAAGCAGGCGGGTGTCGGCGAGGCATTCCACGAAGAGGCGTACCGCAGCTATTGGGGCGAAGGCGTTGACCTCGGCAAGGTTGAGAACTTTAAGCCCATTGCCGAGAAGGTGGGCATGGACTGGGATGTCCTTTCCCATCACATGGAGCATCGCACTTACAAGGATGAGGTTGAAAAGCAATATCAGGAGGCGCTGCACGTTGGCGTGACGGGGATACCCGCCTACGTTATCGGCAGGTTCTTCTTTGTGGGGGCGCAGCCATATGACGTCTTCAAGCAGGTGGCCGAACGCGCCATCAAGCTTATTGAAGACGGTGATGAGCCCGAGGCCCAAGTCTAACCTTCGCCCGCGATCCTCTGTTTGCCGCAGGCCGCCGCTGAGAGATGCCTGCGATATGCAGACGCTCTTCTCCGGCCACTTGACTATGGCGGTAGAATCGTAGCGTGCAGCACATAGCCGGTCCGGAGCGATAGCGGTTCATGGGCGTCCCCGAACAGCGACGCCCCCGTGAGCCGCTTTTTCGGCGCTCGCCGCGTGCGGAGAGCAGGCGCCTGACTGTCGCGGGAGAACGCCGGGCTACGCGGCGAGCCCGCCTGCCGCATGTCAGCCTCATCATTGCGTTTGCGGTGATGGTCGTAATCGGTACGATCCTTCTGAGCCTTCCCTGGGCAACGACGGATCAAACATCGACCGACATCCTCACGGCATTCTTTACGGCAACCTCAGCGACATTCGTCACCGGCCTGATCCTCTTTGATACCGGGACCTATTGGTCCTGGTTTGGAGAGGCCGTCATTCTGGCGCTCATACAGATTGGCGGGCTTGGCTTCATAACCGGCATCGTTGTGATCATCTTCGGGGCGCGGCGGGGCGACTCTCTGGAGGATCGTCAGGCCATGCGCATTACGTTTGGCGGCGGCTCGCTGGGGCGTGTGCAGGATGAGGCGAAGCAGATCATTCGCATCGCCGTGGCCGTTCAGATTGTTGGCTTCCTAATACTCCTGCCGGCGTTCGGCCTTGCCGGTCTCGGCTGGGCGGACGCTGTCTGGAACGCCGTTTTCCACTCCGTCTCCGCATTTCACAACGCGGGCTTTGACGTGACGGGGGGCGAGCCTAGCCTCTATGAATACCGCAATTCGCCCTGGATCGTTGGCACGATAACCATGATGTCCCTCATTGGGGCGCTGGGAACCGCCGCCCTTGTCATGGTGATAACAATGCGCCGATGGCATCCGCTTTCGTTGAATGTGAAGTTGGTTTTGGCAGGAACGGCCGGCATCATTGTCGCCGGATTTGTCGGCTTCTCTGTGGCGGAGTGGACAAATCCGGCGACGCTCGGCCCTCAGAATGTGTTGCACAAGATTCTCGACGGCTTTGTTCTCGCAGTCGGGAGCCGTACGTCCGGGTTCAGCACATTCGATGTTTCAGCCGTCCAGACGCACACCCTATTCCTGTTGATCTGGCTGATGGTTATCGGGGGAGCCGCTGGCTCGATGACCGGCGGCATCAAGATCAATGTCTTCATGGCGCTGTTCTATACGGTCTGGTCCAGCATTAAGGGCCTGGCGCGGACAGATGTGTTTGGGAGGGAGATTCCCGCCACGCACATACGGCGAGCGCTCGCCATTGCCGCGTTCGCCTTTGTGTGGGTGAATACAATGGCGTTGCTGCTGAGCCTGGTTGAGGGACTGCCCTTTGAAAAAATCCTTTTTGATCAAGTGTCGGCATTCGCTCTCGTAGGTCTGTCCACCGGCGTCATCCCGGAGATGTCGGGATTTGGAAAGGGAGTGATGATTTTGTCGATGTTTGTTGGCCGGTTTGCGCCGTTCTTTATTGCGTTGGAGCTGTCGCAACGAGAGCGGCGGATGCCGTACCGATATCCGAGCGAGGAAATTAGGATAGGGTAGTGCTCAGGCAATGAGTAGGAGCGTGAAGACGTGCCAAAGTCACAGGTAGTTGTCCTCGGTTTGGGGCGATTCGGTGAAACCGTTGCCCGCAGTCTCTACCAGCAGGATCATCAGGTGCTGGCCCTCGACAAGAGCGTTGAAAGAGTGCAGGAGATCGCTCCGCACGTCACTCAAGCGGCGCAGGCTGACATCAGAGAAGAGGCCACTCTCCGCGACCTCGGCGTACAGGACTTTGACGCCGTCATCATGGCCATCGGCGGCGACATTCCCACAAGCCTCATGACGACCGTCGTGCTCACAAATATGGGCGTCAAGTACCTGGTGGCCCGCGCCACTGATGACCTCCATGGACGGACCCTCACGAGGCTGGGCGCCGACAAGGTCGTGTACCCGGAGCGGGAGACTGCGCAGCGTGTTGCGCACAGCCTGTCATTCCCGAAGGTCGTCGATTACCTGGAAGTCTCAAGAGACTACGGCATAAGCAAGATGGAAGCGCAGGACTATCAGGTAGGGCGAACGCTTGAAGACCTGGGATTGGCTGGCCAACGGCAGGGCGACGGATTGAGCGTCGTTCTGGTGCGTCGTGGGAACAATCAGGTAATTTGCCCCCCGGACCGCTTTGAGAAGGTGCTCCGCGGCGACGTGCTGGTTCTGGCCGGGAGGGATCAAGAGTTTGAACGACTACCCAACGACAATGGCAGCCGATAAGGCCGAACGCGTTGACCCTCTCGCAGCAGGGCGTTACAGTCGGACGCGGCGCCCACGCGCCTATGACGTCAGAATGATGAGGTGAAACCATGACGCAGATTAGCGACCACGTCTACGCGTGCCACATCGCGGACACGCACTACATGCATCCGGGCGGCACGAACGTGTACTTCATTGGCGATCCTGCGCAGGAGATGCTCCTGCTCGATACCGGTGAGCACGACCGTTCATGGACCAGGCAGATCCTGGAATATTGGGAAGGGCTTGGCTCTCCAAAGATCACCGGAATCCTGATCTCCCACGGGCACCGCGATCACATTGGCGGACTTGATCGAGTTCAGGACGCCATGGGCGCGCCGGTCCGCTGTCATCCCAAGCTCGCGAAGGAGCTGCGACAGGTTCTTGGGAACAATGAGGAACTCATTGTACCGCTGCGATCGCGAGAGATGCTCCGCGCAGGCGGCGCCGCGCTCCGCGCGCTCTTTACGCCCGGTCACGCGATTGACCACGTCTGTTACCACCTGGCGGCGGAACGCGTGCTGTTCACGGGGGACACCATCCTGGGCGCCTCATCATCGTCGGTCTCGGACCTCTACGAATACATGAAGACGTTGGGCAAACTGTCAAAGCTGCGCGTCGATACCATTGCGCCGGCGCACGGGCCCGTTGTCGCCCCGCCGCGGGGACGCCGTCTTGTTGACTGGTACATCTCGCACCGACAGGAGCGAGAGGATCAGGTCGTCGGCGCGCTAGGGAAGGGCATCGGCAAGGTCGATGAAATGGTAAAGGACATCTACCCAAAGAACCTCAAGAGGGAGTTGCGCCGCGCCGCTGCAGGCAACGTCCGCACACACCTGGACAAGCTCAAGAAGGAGGAGCGCGTTCAGGAATCCGAAGTGACATACTCCCTGAAGTAACGAGCAGGTGGGGTAGGGCATGACGGACGAGGCGACCGGCTGCGTCTTTTGCGGGATTCGGGATGGGAAGATCCCGGCCGATTTTGTGCACACGGATGATCGCGCCTTTGCCATCCGCGACATCAACCCCCTTGCCCCCGTTCACATCCTGGTGATTCCCCGCGAGCACATTCCGACGGCGTCGTTCCTGACTGAAAACAAAATATCGATCATGGCAAATCTCACGGACGTGGCGAACCAGGTGGCCTTGACGGAAGGAATTTCCCACAGCGGCTACCGGCTTGTAATCAATGTGGGGCCGGACGCGCACATGTCTGTCGCGCACCTGCACATGCACGTGATGGGCGGCCGGGATCTCGGCGCAGAGGGCTGACTCCCCCAAAGTCCCGGCAATTGTGATTCGCGTAGGCTAGAGCACGTGACAAGAGTATTCCACCCACAGGCATGACCAACGTGATCACCCGAAAGCGACCCACTCAATCAGGCTCCTGGACGTCGCAACTGGCCTCAATGCTTGGCGGGCGGGGCGAGCTTCCGCGCGCGAAAACCATCCTGGTTCCCCTTTTCGGATCATCCATGGACGAGAAGGCCCTTCAGGTTGCCGGGGCTGTCGCAAAGGATTCCGGAGGGCGCGTGTACGTTCTCTATATCATTGAGGTGCCGCAAGCGAGCCCCCTGGACGCCCCCATGGACTCGTACGTGCAGACAGCGGAGGGCGTATTGGGTGATATTGAGGAGCACTGGCCCTATCGCAAGACGACACTGGCTACAGAGTTGCTGCAAGCCAGGCAAGCCGGCCCGGCCATCGTCACGGAATCGATTGAACGCGGCGCGGACCTCGTTATCATGGGGATCGACCATCGACGGCGCTACGGAGACTATGACCTTGGAGCGGCGACAGCGCACGTACTGCAACACGCACCGTCGTCTGTCTGGATCATGCGTGAACCAATTGACCAGGCGGGGACGTAGCGGCGTGATGCCGGGTCAGGGACTACAGTCATGCAATTCCTGATCATGGGATGCGGACGTGTGGGTTCGGCCCTCGCAAGAGGATTGTCGGATGAGGGCCATGACGTAACGATCATGGATATCCGCCAAGAAGCCTTTCTGCGCCTCCCCTCGCAATTTAGAGGGAATGCCATTCTCGGCAACGGCGTTGACGAAGGGGCGCTTCGCCGAGCCGGCATTGAACGCGCGGATGTCTTCATCGCGGTGACGCAGGGCGACAATCGAAACCTCATGGCCGCCCAGGTCGCAAAGCACATCTTCAAGGCCCCGCGCGCGATTGCTCGCGTCTATGACGACAGCAGAGCAGTGCTGTTTCGCGAACTGGGCCTTGAGACGCTCAGTTCTCCCAAAATAGTGACAGGGCTTATACGGGACATGATTGACAACCCGACACCGGCCGCCAAGGACGGGCGGTAACGCCATGTATGTGATTGTTGCCGGGGGCGGAAAAGTGGGCTTCGCGCTTTCCCAGGCCCTGCTCGCCAACGGGCACGAGGTTCTGTGCGTGGAGCGCGATCCTCATCGCTGCGCCGTCATCGCGGAAGACCTCGGCAGCGCATCGTATCAGGGAGATGGTTGTGAGGTCAGTGTGCTGGAAGAGGTCGGCACAGGACGCGCCGACGTCTTTGTCGCCCTGACCGGCGACGACGAAGACAACCTGATCGCGTGTCAGGTTGCCAAGCACCGCTTCCACGTCCCGCGCACCGTCGCCAGGATAAACAACCCTGAGAACAAGGAGATTTTCAGCATCCTGGGCGTTGACGCCACGGTCAACGCCACGGACGTAATCATGGCCCAGGTTGCTCAGGAGATGCCGGCCCGTCCCCTCGTACCTGTCATGAGCCTACGCGGCACCGGTCGCGAACTCTGTCATGTTGAGATTACGGCGGACTCCCGGCTTCTGGGTCGACGCCTCGACGAACTTGAACTGCCCGGTGAAAGCATCATAGTGCTCGTCATAGGACGCGACCGAACAGTACATCCGGCCAAGCCGGATATTGAACTTGAGGCCGGTCAAGCTGTACTGGCCGTCACCCGTCCGGAGGACGAGCCGGGCCTGCGTGAAGCGTTGACCGGAGTAGAGTAGAGCGGAACTACGCTAGTCGACTTACGCCAATCGGCGGACTCGAATGGGCGGCCTAGGTCGTGGGAGACTGAGGGTCGTCGCCACGGTTATGGCGAACCCACTCCTGCATATCCTGGCCGGCTTTCATCGCGGCATCACGGCCCTCCGTGATCGCGTCTCTCAAGGCCTCCTGGCCTGTCTCGCCAAGGCTGCGGGCGCGAGCTCTCATGCCCACTGTCCTATTCCGGAGATCGCTCCGGGACTCTGAACCGGATTGCGGCGTAAACAGTACACCGAGGACGACACCCATGATCACACCCGACACGATCCCCAACAGGAAGGTCAAGGCGTTGCCGCTCTCATCTCTATCAACCATTGCGCTGCTCCCTGGACTCAACCGATTTGGGATGTGGCCAAGCCCTTGAAATCATTATAGAACATCAAACACAAGATGAACCGTTATCTGGCCGCATTATCCACAGATTTGCCGCAGTAGCGCTTAGGCTGTTCTACCAGGTAGTCGCCGTGCGCGTACGCCGGGCCGGGATATCGGCTACTTGCCGCGCCACTTCATGAATCGCTGCAGGGTGCGCGCTCCCTGACGCACGCCCGTATAGAAACTGATCACGGGTATGGCCGGCTTGATAACCGCATCCGACACCATCCGCGTGGTGGCTCGCACATCCCCCGTCGTTCCACGAAGATTCTCCAGCACCGGCTTGGCCGCGCGATACAGGCCATACGCAACGAAAATGACCGCAAGAAAAGCGACGATGCCAAGCACCGACCAGACAATGATCAGAATATCCCGGATGACTGCTATCGTTTCCGCCAATTCTTACCTCACGCTGATGATGATTCTAGTATTGGGCATCCGCTCCCAGTTCGCCACACGCGCCCCGAGAGGCCATTCACGCGCCCTCGACCTGGTAGATGCGGACTCGGGGGTTCTCATGGACGAGCCGCAGAAGCGGGTGCTCTTCAAGGGCCTGTATGCCGTGCGCCGGATAGTAGGCGTTTTCCGTCTGTCCAATGATCACGTACCCGACGCCATATTGTCTCAGGACCTCCGTGATAATACCGGCATCGCCGGATCCGTAGAGCCCGCCAACGTCCGCTTGACGGCGATAAATCTCCGGCTCCGACACGCCTATGCCGCGCTGCTGCGTCTGATGCCACGGCCAGCCAATGATCACCGGCAGGCCCGCATACATCGCAGCCCGCGACTGTATTCGATAGTAGGGCGTGCCTGACAACGGAGAAGCCTCTGCGACTACCGGAATGCCCTCTACGTTCTCGCGCAGCCAATACAGCGCCTCCAGTTCATAACGGAGGACAATCTCCGTGTCGTCTATGTCGATATAGGAAGAGTTTGCCATGAAAGCCGCGCCGTCCAGCGTGAGTGGGACAGACGTATCGAACCGGTCCGCTAATCGGGCGCGAGTCCCCAGAAGAGGGTAGATTGAAACTCCGACAACCAGCAGGGCAAGGGCGCCGTAGAACGTGAAGCGATATGCTGCGCCGATGCCGGGCATCCTGATGGCGCCGCCGTCTCGTCGGATCAGCCACCACACGAGATACCCACCCGAGAGCCCCAACAGAATCCAGGCCTGAAGATAGACGCGGAAAATCGTATTCATCCGCACCAGGTGGTCGTTTACAGCAAAGACATCGACTGCAGCGATCATGACCAGGGCCAGAGCTACGCCGCCAAACGCCAGTCGCAGCGGCAACGTGGACCTCGCCGACATCGCAATGCTCCCGGCCGCAAGCGCCAGCACTGCCATAACGGGGACATTGAGCGTGATATCCCGGAATCCTGCAGCCGCAAGGATCCCCGCTACGACGATTGCGGCCGCCGCGATGAGGATGGCGATCAGGATGAATCTCGCTTTGTTGGAAGTCCCTGTCCGGCCTCGTAAGAGCTCCTGCGCCAGCCCTCGAATACCCGCGTCGCTGCGCCCGAGGGCAAGCGCGAGCACAGGCCGGAATGAAGCGGCAACAATGAGCAAAGGAAGACCGAATATGGCGAGGACGGAGCGCACAGGCGTCTGCTCATTGCTGCTGACTATCTCCGTGTAGAAGGACTCATTCGCCGCATGAAACGGCGCGAACAGCGCCAGACTGGCAAGGATGAGGACTCCGGCCGCCGCCGCGCCCCACGCCAGCGCGGGTAGAGGGCGGTCTCCCCGCGCCAGCAGCGCCAGGAAAACCGTGGCGACGGCGACGCCAAGATACGTTGGATAGTCCCATGCGTGAGCGGCGAAGAGCGCTCCCAGCGTCAAGGCGAGCGCTCCGAGGGGAAGGGCCAGGCTCAATAAGCCTCGGCGTGAATAGAGGCCAAGGGCGACCGTAAGACTGAGCCCACCGGCAAGCAGCGCCAATGGCATCGCGTAAACGTGGGCATGTGGATCAGCAAACAGGTAGGCGAAGAAGGGAAACTCCGTGATGCTGATCGAGCCGGGGATATCCACCATGCGGCTTGAGCGCCAGAAATCGAAGCCCTCTCCGGTCAGGGCCGGGGCTGCGGCTTGGGCGGCTGAGACAATCGTGCCCCCCAATCCTGAGTCGGATTCACGCATGGCCTCCTGAATGGAGTCAAGCGCTGACGCACTGACTTGCAGCAGCCCGTCGAGGTTACCTGCGATGGCCACCATCAGGCCGGCTGCCAGGCCGGCCAACGCTGTCCCGACGGGGAGCCATCGTGAACGCTTTACCCTGCCAATTGTCGCTTCGGCAAGGTTAAAGGCAATAGAGAATGCCGCGCCAAAGGTCATCGTCCAGAGGAGAGGTACAGCGAGGTTGACTGCGTACTCCGGCACGGCCCCCGTCAGCCTCATCAACGTCGCAACGATGAAGTGTCCAAAGTAGTAGTAGTTGAGATGCCCTGCGGCAAACCAGGGGTCATAGGGGGGCATGAAAGATGATCGCGCGACGGCGGTGAGATAGGAGACATCCATCGGCTTTTCCCCGCCCCGGTATTGGTGCCACAGGTCGGGGTTCGCGGCCCGCAGCGCGACAAAGGCGAGGAAGAGGGCGAGGAAGACCATCTCCATGGTCAGGAACCACCGCCACTTGTCTCGTATAACCCCAAACAACTCGCGGCGCGTCCCGTAACCCACACTGAGAGACACAACTGCCAGCGCGAGGATCGAAACCACAACGCTTGTCCGGGAGAAAGCGACGAGCTGCAGGGCGGCCAGCATCCAGGCAACGTAGGCTACTAACAACAGCGATAGAATCTTGCCGAGCAAGTAGCCGCGGTCGGGCAGGGAACGAAAGAGGCGCGTGGCTAGCGGAAACCCTGCCAGAGAGATGATCTGGAACGCCAGGAGCCAGAACGTGACTTCAACGAGCGCGCCGCGACCGGTCACCGGCATGATGTCCGTCCACGTGCCGCCCTCATTCTGCGCCCGCGCCAACTCTGGGCTCATCAGCAACGATGAACGGGTCGGCCCTCCACCGTAGGACTGCGGAACGCCATCAGGGGCCAGAATGTCCCGTATAGCCCCGCTTGAGAGCGTCGTTGTCTTTCTGAAGAGAATGGGCTTGGGCCGTTCATAAACCGTGAAGCTCTCATCCGCTGGTCCCAGATTCAGAGCGATTCCCGGCTCTATAGCCCCCAGCGCCTCAGGGGATGCCCCTGAGAATCCAACATTGCGAATCGTTTCATCGACGAACGACACGCCAAGCAGGGACGGATATGTGGATTCCACCCGCGCCGTCTCAAAGCCGAGTCGCCCATCAAACAGCGCGCCATAGTACGACCGCATGATGGGATACCGATCCGGCAGCCGCGAAAGCGACCCATAGGCCCTGTGGCTGAACAGGTATATGTAGTCGGATCGCTGAAGGACCTCCGTCAGGTGATCAATCTTGGCCTCATCGTCCGGCCAGTACGGCTCCACTTGCTCAATGACAAACAGGTGCTCGCCATGAAAGCGCTGATCCCATGCCTCCGTGGCAATCGTTGCCTCTTGAGGCGCGTTCTCCCTGATCCATTCACTCATTCGATCAACCGGGTGTTCGGCCGCGAATACCGTCGTGAAGGCCAGCGCGTAGAACGCCGTCGGGAGAATCACGACGCCCGCCAGCGCGGCCGGCGCCCACGTCGAAATCCTCCTCATGCGTGACAGTCGCGCCATTCCTGCGATGATCACGACGGCGGCGGCGATGGACAATACAGGGTAGAGCGGCAACATGTACCGCATGAACTTGACCTGCTGCGCGCCGATCCACAGGAACGGAATCAGGAAACTCAACACCAGCAGGATTTCCATGCCTCGCCGCAAGCTGATGGCGCGTAAGCCCATCAGCGCCACGCCCGCAAGAGCTGCGGCGCCCAGCGGGATACCGAGGCCCCAGACGACCATGTTGCGAAGGTGGTAAAGCCACGGCGTCGTATTGACGTACTGAATGGTGAACGGGAGCTCTATCACTCCCCGTCCCATCTGCGTCTGCTCCCATACGTCAGCGCTGAATGTTGCAAAATCAATCACTGCATATGGCTGCCCGACAACGAATGCCGCAAGGGTGACGGCAGCCGCGCCGATTGCTGCAAGCGCGCGCCGGCGCAACTCAACCGGGTCGAATCCATCGCCCCGCGCCTCCCACACGTATAACAGCCACGCCAACGCAGCCGGGACCGCGAACACGATAGCCGTGGCCTTTGTCGCCAACGCAAGACCAAGAAGAAGACTCGCCGCGTACCCTGCTGCCGTCTGGCGTGATCGCACGAAATACAGCGATGAGAGGAGGCTTGCAGTAAGAAATGTCGTCAGCAGCGGATCAACGGCGGAGTAGTGGCTCAGCTGAATTGGCAGGACGGCGAGGGCATACAGGCCGCCGGCAAGAAATCCAACTGCTTGCCCGTAGACCAGACGCCCAATACGCACGACCAGGACCAGCGTCACGGCATCCGCGACGCCGGACGCCGCTCGCCATAGAACGAGATCCGACGGAATGAAGTCGAATAGGCCGCGCAGGGCGTCGCTGCTCGCCGCTATCGCCGCGAGCAGTAGCAGGGGCAGTGAACCGTAGTTGAACCAACCCGGATTTAGCGGGCTGTCAGGTGAGAAGAATTCGCCGATTGACCCTGGGAGCGCCAGACCACGCGCGAAACGGTCTATCGCCCATTCATCGGGGTGGTATGCGCCCCAATCGAGACCGTAGAGCCGGAGGCTGAGCGCAATCGCAAGAAGGCCCGCATACGGGGTTAGCGACCGGACACGATTGGAAGCCAACGCTTGCGGCGAACCTCAGACAACTCCGCCCCAGCCCCGGAACAGGGCGGGGCGTCTAGATTCCCTTTTGCGCCATAAACTGCGCGAGATCCGCGACGCGGCAGCTGTAGCCCCACTCGTTGTCATACCAGGCAAGGACCTTCACAAAGTTACCTCCAATGACCATCGTCGAGAGCGAATCCAGGATGGCGCTGTGGGAATCTCCCCGATAGTCCGAGCTCACAAGCGGCTCATCCGAGACATCCAGGATGCCCTGCATGGATGTCGCCGCAGCCTCGCGGTACGCATCGTTTATCTCTTCCGCCGTTGCATCTCTCTCAATCTCCGCGGTGAAATCAACGATGGATACCGTTGTCGTGGGCACGCGGTACGCCAGTCCGTGGATGCGGCCGTTCAGCTCGGGTAGGGCAAGGCCGACTGCGCGCGCGGCGCCGGTGGACGTGGGCACAATGTTGGCCGCCGCCGCCCGGGCTCGCCGCATGTCGTCGTGCACCTGATCCAGGATTTTCTGGTCGTTCGTGTAGGAATGGATTGTGGACATCAAGCCCTTGCGGATGGTGAAACGGTCGTGCAGGACCTTGGCAACCGGCGCTATGCAGTTCGTCGTGCATGACGCGTTTGAGATGATGCGATGGGCGCGAGGATCATACTTATCGTCGTTTACGCCGAGGACCACCGTCAGGTCTTCACTCTTGGCAGGCGCCGAGATGATCACCTTCTTCGCGCCGCCCTCCAGATGCCCCGCTGCCTTGGAGGCATCAGTGAATATCCCGGTAGACTCAACGACGATGTCCACGCCGTGATCTCCCCAAGGAATGCGCGCCGGATCGCGCTCCGCAACCACCTTGACATCATGGCCATTGATGACAAGACTGTCGTCCCTGGCCTCAACCACGCCCGGAAAGCGGCCGTACGTGCTGTCGTACTTCAGAAGATGCGCGTTGGTCTCCGCATCGGTCAGGTCATTGACGACTGCGATCTCTAGCTCGTCAGGGTGGCGCTCCATGGTGGCTTTCAGAACTTGTCGGCCAATCCGGCCAAATCCGTTGATGCCAATGCGCGTCGTCATAACTCCTCCGGTCTACGTTGCCCAGTCTCGTCTTGCCCCATTTCCACGTGTCAGTCTACAGGATGCGCCCGTTGCGGACCGTCGCGACAGTCACTGAATTGACGGCAGAAAGTCGTCCGAGCCGTATATTGCGCCGGCGCCAAGCTCTTCCTCAATCACCAGCAGGCGATTGTACTTGGCTGTGCGTTCGCCTCGCGCCGGAGCGCCGGACTTTATCTGCCCAGTGCCCGTGGCCACCGCCAGATCAGCGATTGTCGTATCCTCGGTCTCGCCTGATCGGTGGCTGATCATCGCGGCATAACCCGCCCGCTGCGCCGCCTTGATCACATCCATTGTTTCGGTGAGCGTGCCGATCTGGTTCAACTTGATCAGGATGGCGTTTGCGGCGCCCTCGCGGATCCCGCGCTCCAGGTAGCGCTCGTTTGTGACAAACAGATCATCGCCCACCAGCTGCACGCTGTCACCGAGAGCCTCGGTCATCGCCTGCCAGCCGGACCAATCATCTTCAGAGAGACCATCCTCGATGCTGACCAGCGGGTAGGCCTGAGTCCATTCGCGGTACATGCCGATAAGCTCATCCGCTGCCACAACCCGTCCCTCGCGCTCGAGGTTATACCCGCCGTCGGGCCTGGCTAGCTCCGTGGCAGCCACGTCAATGGCAAGGAAACAATCAACGCCGGGACGCAAGCCCGCGCTTTCAATTGCCTGCATGATGAGATCGGGCGCCGCGCGGTTGGTTGAAAGCGATGGCGCGAAGCCGCCCTCATCGCCGATGTTCACGCTGAAACCCTCTTTGCGCAGCAACGCGCGAAGCTCGCGGTAGACATCAGCGCCCATTCGCAGCGCATCCGAGAATGAGGGCGCGCCGGCAGGGGCGAGCATGAATTCCTGAAAGTCCGTGGAGTCCGTCGCGTGCGCCCCGCCATTGAGGATGTTGAAGAACGGGACGGGCAGGGTGCGGGCATTCGATCCACCCAGGTAGCGATAGAGCGGCATGGCCTGTGATTCCGCCGAGGCCTTGGCGACCGCCAGCGATACTCCAAGAATCGCGTTGGCTCCCAGTCTGGACTTGTTCGGCGTCCCATCCAACTCAATCATGAGTCCGTCAATCGCGACCTGATCTGCTGCGTCCATCGACTCTAGCGCTTCTGCGATTTCGGTATTGACGTTATTCACCGCGTTGAGCACGCCCCGACCCCCATACCGTGCCGGATCGTTGTCGCGGAGTTCGGCAGCCTCCAGGGTTCCTGTGCTGGCGCCGGAGGGGACGCCGGCGACGCCGGTCGATCCGTCCTCCAGGATCGCTGTCGCCATGACCGTTGGATTGCCGCGGGAGTCCAGTATCTCCCGGGCGATGATGCTTTCAATCGCGCTCATTGGTCTCCTCTGCTCGCCGCCAGCTCCAACGCCAGGTCAACCGCTTCCTGCGGCGTCTCAACCCGGTGCACAGCCACATCGGCCTGGCCGCCGATCTCAAGTTTCCAGCTATCTATCGCAACAACGGGGATGCCTTCCGCCAGCGCCATGGACATCTCATTGAGTGTCCCATAGCTCCCGTCAATTGCGATGACGGCTCGCCCGGCCCTCACGACCATTGCGTTTCTTGCGTAGCCCAGGCCCGTGGGTATCCGCACCTTAACATGTGAATTTGCATCAGCGGCGCGGCTTGATGGGAGAAGGCCAACAGTCAGTCCGCCAGCCTCATCCGCGCCCTTGCAGACGGCTTCCATTACGCCGGAAAGCCCGCCGCACACGACGCCAACGCCACGTTCGGCGAGGAGGCGTCCGACATCTTCCGCCGCCTGAAGGGCTTGCGGCGGGGCGGCGGATCCGCCGATGACAGCTACTAAAGTTGTTGCTTCCATTAGGTTTCCGTAGGTAGGCCCACTATACCATCGCGATGCGGTTGCCGCCCTATTCTCCCGCTGCGGGCTCCACGCTAACGATCAACGTCCCGTTGGCCGGCTGCCGCGTCAGCGGCGCCATTGGAAAGATCATGACGGCCGCCTCCCGCACGCCTCCCGCCGTGTTGTCAAAGACGATTGAGCCGCTTCCTGACTCATCAAGGTCGATGGGCGTCGTGGATGCCTCGCCAGACTCGGATACCGTAAGCAGCCGCACGACGAAAGATTGTTCCACGAGATTGTTGCTAAAGAAGAAGCCCTCCGGACTCCAACCACCTCGCAGGCGCTCCGGCGTGGTCTTTGGCGCGGCATCATTGATTCCGGCGCTATCCAGAACCGGCCACGCGTATTCCACGGCCGGCAGCCATGCGCCGCCCAACGAAACGCCATCAAAGCTAATGCCCTGATCCGTCACGTATTCCAGACGGACTAGGATTTCTTGTCCGGCCAGGCTGCCCAAGTCAAATTTCTCCATGATCCACTCCGGATATGCGCCGCCTCCGCTGATACCCGTAAACGCCGGTCCGAATGCCCAGGCGGGGGCCGTTCCCGAGATTCCTGTCATGCCGCGGGATTCCAGAAACGACCACGTCTCTCCCCCATCTATTGACCCCACGACATAGAGAAAATCCCAATCCTCCTCGATGTCGAATTTCAGCAGCAGCATCAAGTTTGCGTCTTCCGAATCAACCCCGCTTAGATCAAAGGACCGCGTCAAAGTGTAGTCAGTGGAGTCCGTTCGGCCCGCCTGCCAGAATGCCCCCGTCTCCTGGAAAGCAACTTCTGTAAGAGGCGTCAGTCCTTCGCCCCGGAACTCAATGCTATGTACCGCCTCGCTCAGATCGAGGCCGACGTACGTCGGCGCGAACTGGACGAATGGCCCGTCGATGAACCCTGCGTTGGTCAAAACGGAACTGACAGGTGCCGCAGGGACGGCCCTCTGATAGGCGCCAAGATCGGACCGCCCATCAAGGTAGTTGGCAGCGCCCCAGTCCGCGAAGACTGAAAGGGCATCCGTGTCATACCCTGCGGCGCTCAGGTACGAATCAATGCCGCGGATGCTGGGATTCGGGTCTGCAACGAGGCCTCGCAGGGCGCCATTCGGGTCAGGGTAGTTGTGTCGCAGATAGAGCATAAAGAGTCCGGAACCTGCGTAGTGACAACTGGCGTCGGCGGTTTGTGCGGGCCAGGCTGTCAGGTGGGTCGGACCACACGCCCAAAGAAAGTAGTCCAACCGTCTGCCGTCCTCAAACGCCGCGCCGGCAAGCACGGACAGGCCTTCGTTCACCCACGATGCCTCATACGGATCAGCCAGATCATGAACCGCGTGCTGGAATTCATGGGCTACAAGGCCCGCGTACCCGGGATGGCGCGGATCCCCACTGGCGTTCGATCTCCCGGCGCTCAGATACAGGATTGGACGTTCATTGGAGTCGGGACGGATGGAGACCGGATACAAGTTCCCCGAATCGTAGTAACCTCCGGCGCCCGGAATGTCCGCGTGAACGAGCGCGATCCTGGTCGCTTTTTGTTGCGCCGACGTGGGAGCAAACTCCGCCATCACTCGCGGATAGATTTCGTCTTCAAAGAGCGCTGCGGCGTCTTCAAACGCGTCGCACGGAATGCCCAGGCGGCTTTCCACATAGAAATCTGCATGCGTCGACGTTGCGCAAAGTTCAGCGGAAACGACAATTGGGCTGAGATCCTCGAGATTCAGCGCGTTGAACTCGCGAACGTCGCCGACCTCGTCGTATTCCGGCGGACGGGGCAGCGCGTGGCTCACTCCCGGCCGCAGTCTGCGCGCCAGATCATAGATGTCCGTTTTCGGCGGACTTAGCAGCGTGTCAAAAGTCAGCGTCTCGCCGATGCTCGCCGGCGACAATCGAATCGGTGAGAGGAAAGTTGGAGTCTGCGTGGGCGTTGGCGGCGCGATCGGCCGCTCCGGCAAGGGTGTGGAAATGGCGACGGGAGTGGGCGTTGCGCTGCTGACGACGTCAGGCAGCGGGGTAGGGTTGTCTTGACTGTTGCAGGCAAGCAGAGCTACGGCGGCGCAAGCAAAGATAGCGAACGCGGAAAACTTGATCTTTCCAGCCGCGACTACGATTGCCCAAGCCCGTTGAACGAGTTCATTGCCTGTTCGATGCCTTCAGTAGCAACCGCCTCAATGCAATCTGCAGCGCGCTCAAGAGCCGAATCAAGCTGCGTTTTCTCCTCCGGCAAGAACCGGGAGAGCACGTGCTGAATGGGGTCAACGCCGCCGTGAACAGGTCTGCCGACGCCGATGCGAAGCCGAGGAAAGTTGCTGGTCCCAAGGGCGCTGATGATGGAGCTCATTCCGTTGTGCCCGCCGGCGCTGCCCTCAGGTCGCACACGGATAATGCCAAGCGGCAGGTCCATTTCGTCTATGACGACCAGCATCTCGTCAAGACGCCGGCCAAACCGCCGAACCATCGGCCCGACGACGTCACCGCTGTTGTTCATGTACGAGCCGGGGAGCATAAGGCGAATGTCCCTCCCGCCGATGTCGCCGCGCCCGACGACTGTTCCGTTGGAACGCGTCTCGAACTCAATGCCATAACGCCGCGCCAGACGTTGCACAGCCATCGCGCCTGCGTTGTGTCGCGTGTCAGCGTACCTGGACATTGGGTTGCGCAGCCCAAAGACAAGCAGCGGGCCCGGCGGCCGATCATCTTGATTCATTCGATCCTCGTGAGGCTGCCAGCTCGCTAGCCCTCTGAGTCGTTTGTCTGCCGACTCGCGGCGTTTGCCCGCCGGACAAACTCTTCTTCATCGATGATGAGCGTTTCCAGCCGCTGAGCGCGCTCAAGTTTCGACCCTGCATCCGTGCCGGCGACGACCAGCGTCGTTCGGCGTGTCACGCTGCTTGAAGACTTGCCGCCAAGGCTGCGCACCAATTCCTCCGCCTGGGTTCTCGAATACTCCTGAAGCCGGCCCGTGACCACTACTTCCATGCCGGCCCACGGCAGTTCTGTGGCGGGCCGGTGAGACTCAACCTGCATCTGCACGCCCGCGTCGCGCAGCCGGGCTATCAAACCCATGTTGTCCTCATCTCTGAACCATGCGTACACGCTCTCAGCGACCACCGGCCCCACAGAATAGATGCTGGTCAGTTCGTCCTGCGAGGCGACCGCCAGAGCCTCCATGGATCCGAAATACTCTGACAGTAGGCGAGCCGTCTCGGCGCCAACGTGTCGGATGCCCAGCGCAAAGATGACATTGCCCAAAGCGCGCTGCTTTGACTGCTCAATGGCGGCGACAACGTTCTGTGCGGATTTTTCTCCCATTCGGTCCAACGCGGCAATACGGTCTTCTGTAAGGCCGTACAGATCGGCGGAGTCCTTGATGAGGCCCGCGGACAATAGCTGAGCCACGAGCGACTCGCCCACTCCGTCGATGTCCATGGCAGGCCTGCTGACGTAGTGGCGTATCAACTCAAGGCTCTGGGCAGGGCAGGCTGCGTTGACGCAACGATGAATCGCCTCGCCTTCAGGACGCACGACGGCCTGCCCGCATTCAGGACACGTCTCCGGCATGGAGAATTCGCGTTCCGTCCCCGTGCGCGCATCAACGACGGGACCGAGCACCCGCGGGATCACCTCGCCGGCGCGCAACACCCGCACCATATCGCCGATGCGGATATCGCGCTCTTGTATGTAGTCCTCATTGTGAAGAGTCGCCAGCTTGACCGTGACGCCGCTCACCTGAACCGGCTCTAACTCAGCGAAGGGATTCAGGGCCCCTGTCCGGCCAACATTGACGCCGATGCCCAGCAGGCGAGTAATGGCCTGCTCAGCCGGATACTTGTACGCAATCGCCCAGCGGGGTTCGCGTCCAACCACGCCAAGCAGGCGCTGCACGCGAAATGCATCCACCTTCACAACAATGCCATCGCAGCCGTAGTTCAGCGCTTCCCTGTCGCGCAGGCTCTCGCTGTAAAAGTCGCGCGCCTCGGCGAGCGTCGCAGCGCGTCTGTTTCGAGGGTTGACCTTGAAACCCATTTTGCCCAGCCACTCCAGCGTTTCAGACTGTGTGTCCGGCGTATCGCCTTCCGCCCAACCCAGCGAATAGACGTACATGTCCAGCGGGCGGGAGGCGGTGATCTGCGGGTCAAGCTGCCGCACTGAACCTGCCGCGGTGTTGCGCGGGTTTGCGTACGTCGGCTCGCCGCGCGCCTCTCGATCCCGGTTGAGCGCCTCAAACCGATCAACGGGGAACATTATCTCCCCGCGCACTTCAAAGCGGCGCGGCGCGTCCGGCGCCGTCACGCGAAGAGGGATGCTCTTGACCGTTCTAAGGTTGGCGGTCACGTCCTCGCCCTCAACGCCAGTGCCGCGTGTCGAGCCGCGCGTAAGCGCGCCATCCTCATAGATGAGAGCGACGGCAAGGCCATCGTATTTCAGCTCACAGTAGTAGCTCAGGCCTTCGCCGGGTATCTGGTTCATGAGACGCCTTTCCCAGGCCTCCAGTTCCTCATCATCGAAGACGTTGCCGAGGCTCAGGAGAGGGACCGGGTGCTGCACAGTGGCAAAGCGCTGGGAAGGTTGGCCGGCGACACGTTGCGTGGGCGAATCCGGCGTCACCAGGGCAGGGTGCAGCTCCTCAAGGCGCCGCAGCTCCCGCATGAGTCCGTCGTACTCTGCGTCTGCAATCTCCGGGCTATCGAGCACGTAATAGAGATGGTCGTGACGGCGTATCAGGGTACGGAGCCGTTCGACCGCATCGTTGGCGTCGTTTGAACTCTGTGCCATTGATTATCCCCGCGTAAGGCCGTCAACGGAGGCGCCGCAATCGTCCTCTGGATGGCAGTGGACGCCCACTACCCCTATAGGTTGACGACGCGCACCAGGTCTACGCCATCGATTGCGGTCATTGCCGCAATGTGTTCCGGCATCGGCGCCTCGTCAATATTCACAACGGTGAGGGCCGGACCTCTCACTGATTCCCGGCTGACCTGGAGAGAAGCGATGTTGATGTTGTTGGCGCCGGTTATGGTGCCCATCGCGCCGAGCATTCCAGGCTGGTCAGTGTGGCTGATTATGAGCCAGTGGCCGCCGGAGGGCAGGATATTCACGTGATAACCGTTGATTCTGACAATCTCCGCCTGACCACGTTCCGTAAGCGTCGCTCCGATATTGGTATCGCCGGCGGAAGTATGCACCTCCAGACTCACGAGATTGGAGTACGGCGGCAACTGCTCCGTGTCCTTGTTTTGTTGTACATGAATGCCGCGCCTCTGCGCCTCAAGCGATGCGTTGACGATGTTGATGCGCATCTCGGAGCCTGTCTGCAAGAATCCCCTTAGCGCCGTAGCGCCCAGGATATCCGTCACAAGTTCAGCGACTGTCCCTCGGAATGAGATAGTCAACCGTTCCGGCTGGCCGTCGACCATCTGCGATGCGAGCCGCCCCACTACCAGCGCCAACGGAATATACGGCGCCAGCTCCGCCGCCGCTTCCGGAGGCACGAGCGGGGCATTGACTGCGTAGCGGGGCGCGCGACCCTCAAATACGTCCACCATCTGCTCCGTCACCTCAAGCGCCACATTTGTCTGCGCCTCCTCAGTGGATGCGCCCAAATGCGGCGTGACGACCACGTCCTGGCGTCGAAACAGCGGACTGTCCGCCGGCGGCTCGGTCACAAAGACGTCAAGCGCCGCGCCGCCCAATCTCCCGTCCTCGAGAGCCCTCAACAGAGCGTCCTCGTCCACCAACCCGCCGCGGGCGCAGTTGACCAGGATTGCGCCCGGTTTCATCCGAGCAAGATCATCTTCGCCAATGAGATGCCGAGTCATGTCCGTAACGGGCGTGTGCAGCGTGACGATGTCCGATTGTTCCAGCAATGTCTGGAAGTCGACGATTTCGGCCCCGATTCGGTGCGCGTAGTCCTCCGCCACGAACGGGTCGTAGCCGATGATCCGCATGTCAAAGGCCGTCGCGCGATGTGCAACCTCAGAGCCAATTCTCCCCAGGCCGATGATGCCTAGCGTCTTGCCGCGGAGCTCCATGCCCAGAAATTTCCTGCGGTTCCATTCTCCCCCCGCCAGGGAAGCATGCGCTTGCGGCACGTGGCGGGCAACGGAAAGCATCAACGCCAGGGTGTGTTCCGCGGCTGAGATTGTATTCGAGGAGGGAGCGTTGACGACGACGACACCCGCGGCCGTGGCCGCTTCCAGATCTATGTTGTCAAATCCCACGCCTGCGCGGCCCACGACCAGGAGACGGCCTGCCGCCTGCAACACAGCCGGCGTTACCTGCGTCTCGCTGCGAACAATGAGACCGTCATAGTCTCCAATTGCGCCGACAAGCTCGCTCTCGCTCAGGCCGGTGCGGGTATCAAACTCAATGCCACGACTCTTGAGGATGTCGGCGCCCTCCGGCGCAATAGGATCGGCTATGAGAACTCGCATCGGCAGCTACATCGCGGGAGAGGGCGTTGGCGTGGCGAATCCAAAGGAGCGGAGCGCTTTGCCGAGAACATCGAGGGCCTCATCAAGGTCCTCGTCCGGCATGTGGCCCAGGTGACCGATCCTGAAAATATCATCCGATAGCCGCGCCTGACCGCCGGCCAGCACGACGCCATCCGCCGCTGCGGCGCGCCGCAACTCGGCAACGCTGATGCCCTCCGGACGCTTGATGGCCGTCACGGTGTTGGATGCGTAGGCCTCATCCTTCGGAAAAAGCGAGAGGCCGAGCGCCTTGGCGCCGGCCCGCACGCGGTCGCCGGCCCGTTGGTGCCGAGCGTGAATCGCGGCTACTCCTTCTTCCAGCAAGCCTGTCAGAGACGTGTCCAGGGCAAAGAAGATGGAGATGGCGGGCGTCCAGGGCGTCTGGCGGCGCTCCGCGTAGCTGCTGGCCGCTGCGAGGTCAAAATAGAATTTCGGCATGGTTGAACGCTTTTGGGCCTCCCAGGCGCGAGGGCTCAGGCTGATCATGGCCAGGCCGGGTGGAACCATCCACCCCTTTTGAGATCCCGTGATGACGACGTCCAGCCCCCAATCGTCAACCGGACAGGGCAGGGAGCCCAGGCTGGACACGGCATCAACAACAAGCAGCTTGTCACGCTGTCTGACAACGCGCGCGATGTCCTGCAGCGGGTTGGTCACGCCCGTCGAAGTCTCGTTATGGGTGATGAGAACAGCGGTCACGTCTGGATTCGCGTCAAGTGATTCGGCGACCATGTCCGGCGTCGCCGCCTCGCCCCATTCGACGTGGAGCCATCGCACGTCTGCGCCAAAAACCTGTGCGATCGTCCCCAGTCGCGTCCCAAAGGCGCCAATCTCAACGGCGAGGACAGCCTCGCCCGGAGAGAGGACATTCACGATTGCGGCCTCAAGCCCGCCCGTGCCCGAAGAGGTCAGAGTCAGGACTTCATTCTCAGTCTCAAAGAGACGCTGCAGCCGCTCAATGACGCGTGCGTAAATCGCGCCAAAATCCGGGCCTCGATGATCAATCATCGGGCCGGACAACGAGTCCAGAATATGCTGCGGAATCGGCGTC
Organism: Dehalococcoidia bacterium; assembly: GCA_965237465.1. GTDB lineage: Bacteria > Chloroflexota > Dehalococcoidia > UBA6926 > UBA6926 > VXMO01. The sequence continues at coordinate 446,213 of OZ250138.1, read as the reverse complement.
GGACCTGGCGTGCGTAGATTCACTTTCGGACTCCTGAATTTTTGGGATACAACCCAACACGCAGATGCGCGTCCTTCGCCGTGTCACAGGCCGTTGTTCGGCGCTCTCTCAGTATAGGATATCGCCGCGCTGAGGGTAACAATTCGCCGGCGGGCGCCAAGAAAACTCAGCAGATTGAGGACCGTCAATGAGTGACGGCAAGCAATGTTTCCCCCTTAGTATCTCAGGCAGCTCGACGGAGCTTAGTCAGCTTGGCCAAAGTAATCGCGAGCCTGCTGAATATCGCGGCGCATTTGGGCGACAAGCGCATCTACGCTGTCGAATGTCTCCTCGCCGCGCAGCCTCTTCAGGAATTCCACGCGCATTTCCCGGCCATAGATGTCCTGGTCAAAGTCGAGGATGAAAGTTTCGACCATACGCTCAGCATCCTGAAACGTTGGGTTGTCGCCGACGTTGGTAACGGATGGAAGAGCCTCGGAGCCAAGGTGAGCCCGTGTGATGTAGATGCCGTCTGCAGGCACGGCGCGGCGGGCCGGGACCGTCATATTCGCCGTTGGAAAGCCCAGGTCTTTGCCACGATGGTGTCCGTGAACGATCTGCCCCGATAGCGAATAAGGTCGCGCGAGCATGCTCGTGGCGGCCTCCACGTCGCCATCCTCAATGATCAGTCGGCGTATGGCTGAGCTCCCGATGCGTTGACTACCGTCCACCACTTCATCCAGCGTGGTCACAGTGAATCCGAGCTCAGCGCCTATTTCGGTCAGCACCGGGATCGTTCCCTCGCGCCGTCGTCCCATGGCAAAGTCGGGACCCACGACGAGGCGCTTGAGGGAAAGGATTTCGACGAGGCGCTCCGCGAATTCCCGCGCAGATAGCCCCGCCAACTCCATGTCAAATGTGATCGGCGCCACGAAGTCTGCGCCGGCCTCGCGCAGCAGCTCGATACGTTCTTCGAGGTCCGACAAATAGGCGACCGGCTCCGATGCGCGGAGCGTCTCTCTCGGCGTCGCGATGAATGTCAACACTCCGGCCTGCAGGCCGTGCTCCAGGGCGTCCTTGACGACCAGCTCGACAACGCGACGGTGCCCCCGGTGCACCCCATCAAATGTCCCGATGGTCAACACCGAGCCGGAGCTTGTCCGCGCCCGTTCCAGTTCGTCGATTGCCCTCATTGCGGTTCAGACTCAACGCCGCGCGAGCGTAGGTTACTGGCCCCGTTCAGATATACGAACTGCATCTCGTTCTGTCTCTTGTCAGTGTTTACGTGCATGAGGACGCGGATGCAAAGGCGTTGATCATCCTCCACGTCCATCTCCGTTGCAGTCAGAAGGGCAACGTGCGTCCACTGAAGCCGCACTCGCGCAGCGGTTGGCGGGAATGCCGCGGTGATGTCCTGGGTGACGGTAAAGATGGCTGATGCGATGTCCTGCGGATCGATTTCGTTGGCGGCGCATAGTTCGCGAATCAACTCTTCCGTCGCGTCCAGAATGGCCTGCTCGGTATTGGCGGCCGCGGTTGTAGCGCCTCTCACTCCTCTGACAGCCGTCATGGGTGCTCCCCGGCGGATTGCGAGGCGGCGTTGTCCTTTGACCGGATGGCAGCCCCGCGAAGACTTTTCACATAGTCTCTGATTGTCGCCTCCCTCCGGGCGGCATCAGTGTCCGCCATCAGATTCATCATCGCACTGCCAATGGCTACCGCATCAACCTCATCTTTCACGGCCGCGACGTGCTCGGGTTGAGAGATTCCGAACCCGAGCGCCAACGGCAGCCGCGAATGCGATCGGACCCTCGCAATCAGATCCGGCACGCCCGAGGAAACGGCATCCCGAGCCCCTGTGACTCCCGTCAGGCTGACGCAGTAGATGAAACCGCGAGCCCTGGCGCTGATCGCAGTAATCCGCTCGTCCGGACTCGTTGGCGCCACGAGATAGATGAGATCAAGGCCTTGGGATGTCATGCTGGCGTCCAGCAGGCCCGCCTCCTCCGGCGGCAGATCCGGCACGATGAAGCCATCAACGCCGGCCGCCGAGGCCTCCGCGGCCAGCGCATCCAGGCCGTACTGATAGAACGGATTGTAGTAGCCCATATACAGGATAGGGACGTCGTCGAAATTTGACCGCACGCGGCGGGCCGTTTCCAGGCATGTCTGCAGCGTGACGCCCTCTGCCAGCGCTGCGGTTGAAGAGCGCTGTATCGTTGCGCCGTCGGCGAGGGGGTCGCTAAACGGGACTCCCAGTTCAATGATGTCCGCGCCGCCCTCCATTGCCGCGTTGATGCCGCCAAACGTCGCCTGCACGTCCGGATAGCCGACAGTAAAGTACACGGCAATGGCCGCCCGATCCTCGGCCCGCGCGCGCGCAAAAGCCGCTTCTAGTCGGCCCATGCTGATGCCGCCAGCCCTGTAATTGACACAGCGTTGAATCCCGCGTGGATGATAATGCTGCTCCAAAGATTTCCCGTCCGCCTGAAAGCCGCCACCAGAATCATACCCACTAGAGCGATCGGAATGATCAGACCTAGCCCCAAATGCGCAATTCCAAACAGTCCGGAGCTCACCGCCGCGGCGCGCAATGGGCTCAATCGCTTTCGAAGGGCTTGATACGCGAAGCCCCGGAAGAAGAGCTCCTCCGTAAACGGAGCGATAGCTAGCGCCGTCACTGCCAGGATCATAAGAGAGAGGGGTTCACGGGCCAGCTCCTGCGGAAACTCGTTCGGGATCAATATCTCAATACCCAGGCCTGTGACAATGGCCGCGTAAGCGACTACCGCGAGATACGCAGCGATGACGCCAATGATCCCAACAGTCACGGCCTGCAAAGGCCTGATCCGTCGGAAGCCCAACTCCCGCCATGAGCTGCCGCTTCTGCGGATGGCAAAATACCAGACGCACCCGAGCATGGCGGCCTGCAGCGTAGCGGACGCAAGCAGGGCAATCACTGTAGCTGCCGTGCCGCTCACATCCCACGTCTCAGCGAATCCCCAAATTGCCAGCAGCACGACCGCGAATATCCCCGCCACCACCCCAATTGATAGCCCGACCTGCCGGATCGTCCACCGAATGTCCGATCCGGCGCCAGGACCCGGGGGGCCGGGAGTTTCAGGCGCTGGGCCGGTCGCCGTTATTGGAGAGGTCGTTGGGGCAGGGGATATGTCCGGGGCTGAAGGCGCCGTAGGAGGCTGCGCTTCTGACGCCATAGGGATAGTCGGCTGCTCCCCGACTATGGGGGCGTCGCCGCCGTCTTCCTCTTTCTTCGGAAACTGCTGGGATGCCGCCCACCTGAGCACAATCGGAAAAAGGATCATTGCGGCAAGGAGAATCAGAGGGCGGCGGAGCAGCCTGCCAACTCCAAACGCCAGGTAGACGCTAAAGAGCAACGGACGACGGGCCGACGGCAGGCGCGGTCAAAAGGCGGCAATTCCATTCTTTGGGCCGCTGATCGTTCATAGAGTGGGCCGCTAGATTCAACGCCCCTGAGGCCCTTCGGGATACATCCGGCGGTATTCATTGAGCAGCTTGGCGATAAAATTAGCGCGATCAGCAAGCGACAACGCCTCCTCATAGAGAAGTTGCCTGCCGCGATCCGTGATCTGATACGTGCGCCGCGAGGGCCCTGGGCCGCTCTGCCGCACCCACTCGGATGTCACCGCCCCAGCCTTTTCAAGACGTCTTAATCCGCGATAGAGATTCCCAACGTCCGCCTTGCCAGGCAGATAGCCCTTGTCCCGCAGGCTGTCCAACAGTGCATAGCCGTGTTGCGGTCCCTCGGACAGAATCAGCAAGACGGCGGGTTGGACCAGCCCCCACATCGGGGATGGTGATGATTCCGGGCTTGAAGGCGATGTCATGTGGCTCAACTCGCTCTATGTGACTGCTACATACACTAGCGTCCCAGACGCTCAGAAAAAGTCAACATCGCCCGACTGCGGGAGCAGACGGTCATCCGGAGAGGCTTTCCAGCAAGGATCGGGCCGTCTTGACAGCGTCGGCAATCGGAGCGAGAGATGCCGTTTCACGGCCACGACTTCGCAGCTTGAGCTCCGTGTTTTCGCCCTCGCGAAGGCTGCGGGGGCTCACCGTCGCGCGCAGGGGCATCCCAAGGAGATCCGCGTCGCTGAACTTTATGCCGGCGGACTCATCACGGTCGTCGTACAAGACCTCGAATCCGGCTGCGGTCAAATCCCTGTACAGCCTGTCAGCTGCGGCTCGAATCTCATCTCTATCGGAGTTGAGCGCCACCAGGTGAATGTCATAGGGGGCGATGCTCTGCGGGAAGATGATGCCGTCGTCATCGTGGCTGCTCTCGATGGTCGCGCCGAGCAGTCGTCCTACTCCGATGCCGTAGCAGCCCATGTAGAGCAGCCTTTCCTCGCCGTCCTGGTCGACGTATCGTGCATCGAAAGCCTCGCTGAACTTTAGGCCAAGCTTGAAGACATGACCGACCTCGATCCCACGGGAAAAGGTCAACTCCCCGTCGCAACGAGCGCAACGATGTCCCGTCTGCGCCTTGACCATGTCGATGATGTCGTCCGCCTCAAAATCTCGCCCGTAGTTGACGTTCGTGAGGTGCTGATGCGGCGCGTTCGCGCCGGCTACATAGTTTGCGCCCTCCGTGACGGAACGATCCCCAATGGTGCGGACCCCGCGCAAACCCACAGGAGACGCATAGCCCGCTACTAGCCCCGCTCCCTTGACCTCTTCCTCGTTGGCGAGGCGCAACTCCGCGCCGCCCAGGGCATTCGCCAGTTTTATCTCGTTGACTTCGAGATCGCCGCGAATCACGGCCAGGACAACCTCGCCGTCGTAGCTGTAGAAGACGGCCTTTACGGTCTGAGACTCTGGAACGCCGAGGAATGTCGCCACGTCCGCGATAGTGGCCATATTGGGCGTGTCCACAGTGGACATCGGCGTCTGCTCGCCTGTGTCCGCCGGCGGGGCAAAGCGCGAGTGAGCGCGCTCGACATTGGCCGCGTAGCCACAGGCGGTGCAGTGGACAAGCTCATCCTCGCCGCTGTCCGCTACAAGCATGTACTCCTGAGAGTCGTTGCCGCCGATAGCGCCGCTGTCCGCCTCGACTGCCACAACCTCCAGCCCGGATCGTCGGAAGATATTCCAATACGCCTGCACCATGCCGCTGTAGGCGGCGTCCAGACCTGCCTGGTCGGCGTCAAAGGAGTAGGCGTCCTTCATGTGGAATTCCCGAACGCGGATGAGCCCGGCGCGCGGTCGCGCTTCGTCGCGAATCTTGGTTTGAATCTGAAAGAGGTTTTGCGGCAGGTCGCGGTAGCTGTGAATATTGCGGCGCGCAAGCTCTGTCACGACCTCTTCATGCGTTGGGGCAAGAACCATGGCGCGGTCCCGGCGGTCGCTCAGGTGAAACAGAGTCTCGCCAAACGCCTCCTCGCGTCCGCTCTGTTGCCATATGTCTGCCGGTTGAATGACAGGCATCATGACTTCCTGAGCGCCCGCGGCAATCATCTCCTCGCGGATGATGGTTTCGATCTTCCGCATTGATCGGAGCGCCAGAGGGAGATACGAATAGACGCCCGCCGCCACCTGGCTAATGAGACCGGCCCGGATCAGCAACCGATGCCCGGCCGTATCCGCATCCGATGGATTATCACGGAGAGTCTTGCCGAACATCTGGGACATGCGCATGGCTCAATGGTAGCGCGTGAGCTTACCCGCGAGAAGTAGACAAGCGCTGCAGTCGTGCTATGCCTCAGAAATAGGCGCAAGGCGTCATGCAGGGCAAGGAGCTGCACAAAGAAACGCCCGGATTCAGGAGGTTTTGCCTCCCGCACCCGGGCGTATGGATGCGCTCCGTCAGGCCGTAACTAGGACGCCACCGGTTCCACGTCGATCTTCTCGATCTCCTCCAAGAGGGCCGAGACGAACTCAGACTCGGGGACGACGCGAACCTTCTCACCCTTGCGGAAGATGATGCCGCGGCCTGCGCCTGCGGCGATGCCGACATCGGCGTCCTTGGCCTCGCCGGGGCCGTTGACTTCACAGCCCATGACGGCCACACGCACCGGCTTGTCGACCTGCTTGAGCGCCTCCTCGACCATCTCCGAGTATTTGATGATGTCAACGTCCGCGCGGCCGCAGGAGGGCAGGCGATGAGTGTGACGCCCTTGTTGCGGAGGTTCAGCGACTTGAGAATCTCCCAACCGGCCTCGACCTCTCGCACAGGGTCTCCGGCGAGGGAGACGCGGATGGTATCGCCGATCCCTTCGTAGAGGAGGTGGCCGATGCCGATGGCGCTGCGTATCGAGCCGCCGAACGGCGTGCCCGCCTCAGTGATTCCCAGGTGAAGCGGATAGTCAACGCGCTCCGCAACCCGGCGGTACGCCTCAACGGTCATGGGCACATCAAAGCCCTTGACGGAGATCTTGATCTGGTCAAAGCCCATCTCCTCAAGGATGCCGACCTCCCAGAGTGCCGTCGCAACCATGTGGTCAATGACGGAGTAGTCGCCCTCGCCCTCCTGGCTTGCCTTGGCGAGCTTGTTGACGCCGTCCGCGAGGCGGTGAAAATCGCCGGTCTTGCCGATGCCGCCGATGGGGGGCAAGGAACCAAAGTTCACACCGATGCGGATGGGGATTTCGTATTCCCTGGCGAGGGTGACGACCTCACGAACCTTGCCCGCGTCGCGGATGTTGCCGGGGTTCAGGCGGATGCCGCTGACGCCGCTCCTGATGGATTCAAGCGCGAGCAGGTGATGGAAGTGAATGTCCGCGATGACGGGGATGGGGGCGCGGCTGCAAATCTCTTTGAGGGCCTTCGCGGCGTCCATATTCGGGACGGCGCAGCGGATGATGTCACACCCGGCCGCCGCAACCTCATAGATCTGCGCGATCGTCGCTTCAACATCACGGGTATCGGTCTTGGTCATGGACTGGACGGAGATCGTTGCATCGCCGCCCACAGGGACCTTTCCAACATGGATCTGCCGAGTTGCACGCCGCTCCGGCATGGCCTTTCCTCCTATCGACAAGGCGACCTGGATTCCACGTACACGATACCACAGCAGCCCGGATTGGCCGCCATTTGAGACGGGTATCAGGGTAGGGGGTGTTAGGGCAACCAGTTCACTTGCGACACATACTCCAGAGCGGTCAACCGCGCAGGCGCACCCTCTTCAATATCAGATTCCTCGAGAGTAGTCACGAGGTTTCCCAGGGGTTGATGATTTCGATCCCCAGGTCACCGAAATCCCGTACATTTCTTGTAGCAATTGCCAAGCCATGCGTCCATGCCGTCCCTGCAATCAATAGATCGATAAGATCAGGTGAACGGCCGGAGCGAACTGCAGTTGCTCGAAATCGAGCAGACCACTCTGCGCTTTCACGGTCAATGGAGAGGATGCGATCCGAATAGTCCACGAGAAAACGCGATAGGCTCGCAACAAGTCGTTCCCGACGGCGGCCTTGAGGCGCAAGCTGCAATCCGAATTCCAGTTCATGGATCACCAGGGATGAAAGCCATAGGTCAGTTTGCTGGGACAAAAAACGGATCACGGAGGGATTGGGGTGATCTTTTGTCGTCTCAGACACGACGTTTGTGTCCAGGAGAAATCCGGTCATTTGCCGCTGTGCTCGTCCTCTTCCGCATCCTGAAAGGGAATCTCTCTACGGGACTCTCGGCTGCGGTCCGGGATTTCAAGATTGGTCCCTCTAGGCATGTTCTCCACTAACCATTTGCCCAAGGGCATTCGGGGCTTGATCTTCTCATCCCACACTGCGGCGGGCACGACGACGAAGGGCTTGCGGGCGCCGATGCGCTGCGGCCCCTCCTCCTCCGCCAGTCGTAGAATCTCAGACAGTCGCGCCTTCGCCTGCGCGACTGTCCAGACACGCTCGGAACCGGACTGTTGAACGGCCATGACGCCTCCTTATGCAGAATACTAGACCAGTATAGACCAGATTAACAGTCTATGCGGGCTATGCAAGCGGAGGCGTCTGCGGGGTCAGGTTGATGGATGGTGTATACATGGATTCCCGCTATATCCATCCGTTGGGACTTATTTACTTACCTCCTTACCCACTCTCGCCCCGTCGCTTTCGAGCCTCAATGGTGTACGCCTGATTGTCGCGCAGTTCGTCAAAGTAGGCTCGCACGAACTCTGGATAGTCGGTCGCCGTTCGGATAGCTGAATCAAGCGCGTCTAGCTTCTCGTGAATCTCATCAAACCTGTCCAGAACCTCATCACTTACCATGTCTATCCTCCCCTACCCACGTTTCAACATCGTCCAAACGCCAGCCCCAAACAACGCTCCGCACACCATCCCGCTTAGTAATGCAAACATTGCGGTCGGTTGGAGTGCCTGCATGACTAGTCCGGTGGCAAACAGCACTCCGAATGTTGCCACTACGACCTTGAGTGATCTGTTGCTCATCTCTCTGTTCTTTGTATCCTTGCCAGGCGGGACGATGTTGCTCAATCTGCACGGTCATTGTGTCCCCCAACCTTATTGATCACGTCTTCAATTGACAGTGGGCGTTCTTCCACCCACCAAGCAATGACCGAACCATCCCGAATCTCGCCAACCTTCTGTCCGTTCGTAAAGAACGACTAACCCTGTCCGCCTATTTTAAAGTCATCGGCCTCGACGCTGACACTGTGCAGTGTTCCACTAACGAAGATTCGTACATGGTAAATGGACATGTCGTTCTCCTACTTCTTTACCGGCTTGACCAAGGCCTTAAGGATGCTAACACCACCACAGCAATTACAAGTAGCCCAACAATACGAATCAACATCTCAATCACTCCTGCAGCATCCTACACCACCAATTCCACGACCCGTAGCCGCTTACAGTCATGCCTTTTGGTAAGATGATACGCAATCCCCATTCGTAGGCAGCCCGCTTTTCACTTGGCTGCATGAGGCGATAACGCCACTACGGCAGGATGGAATCTCCCCGAAGGAGCCGAGGGAGATCAACGCCGACGGTAACAATCAGGATGACCGACAGCAAGAAGACGAATCCCACCAGGTGGATCAGATTTTCCCGCTCCGGGCGCAGCCTCTTGCCGCGACGCAACAGCTCCAGGACCAGGAACGGCAGCCGACCGCCGTCCAGGGCAGGAATCGGCAACAGATTGAGAATGCCGAGGTTCAGGCTCAACAGGCCTACAATCGCCATCAGCGGCAACACTCCGCTCCTGGCCGCCTCTCCTGTTCCTTGCGCAATGCCAACGGGGCCCGCTATGCCGATCCCGGAATCACCGCCGATCCACCGACCTAATTCCCTCGCTGACTGGCCAATGACATTGCCCATAAGCAACAGGCCGTTAAGCGGCGCCTGCCAGATCGCCAGTCGTTGATTCTCAAAGACGGGGTTGGTCAGCTGGACGGAGACGCCCATCGGGCCCTCTCCTGGCGGCGGGTTGGCGCGCGGAGTCAGATAAGCCGCAATGGGAATGGCGCCGCGCCTGATTCGGAGCGCCACCCCGTCCATTGATCTGCTGATCTTCGTTGACAGCTCCCGCAGAGTCAGGACATTGACGCCGTTGACGGCCTCAATGATGTCGCCCTCCTGGAGTCCTGCTTGCTCCGCGGGCGAATCGACGACCACCTGCTGTATGACAATTTCGCTCTCCGAAAGACGCTCATAGGGCAGGGAGGCGATGCCGCCGAAAATGATCCACGCCAGAAGCAGATTCATCCCGGAGCCAGCCACGAGCACCGCGGCTCGCACCCAAACAGGCTTGCCCGCATAACCGTCCGGCACGCGAGGATCGCTCTCCCCGTCGAGTCGCACAAAGCCGCCGACGGGGATGGCGTTTATCGAATATTCGATGCCGTTGCGCCGGAATGCGCGGATGCGAGGCGGAAACCCGATCCCCAGCTCCATCACGCGTATGCCCAAAGCGCGAGCCGTCCAGTAGTGCCCCAGCTCGTGAACGAGGACGAGGAAGGTCAGGACGAGAACAAAGGCCGCAATTGTAAAGACAAAGCCCATATCAGAGTGTTGAGGCTATGGCCCGCACGTAGTCGCGCGCCCACGCATCGGCGCCTAACAGATCCTCAAGCCCAAGGGTTGACGGCGCCTCGTGAGCATCAAGGGCGCGCCCAACAAGTCCGGGGATTGTCGTAAACGGCACGGCCCCCGCAAGGAACAACTCGACTGCTATTTCATCCGCGGCGTTCAATACGGCGGGGTAGGTCTTGCCGAGACGCGCAGCCTCAAGCGCCAGCCAGAAACACGGGTATCGATGTCGCTCAAGGGGCTCAAATGTCAGGTCGATGCCGTAGTCCATTGGCCGCCAGTCTGAAGGTCGTTCAATTCGTTCCGGATATGCCAGCGCGTATTGAATCGGCAACCGCATGTCCGGCATGGAAATCTGCGCCTTAAGCGAGCCGTCATCGAATTCCACCAGGGAATGAACGATGCTCTGCCGATGGATCACAACATCAATGCGGTCATAGTCGATTCCATAGAGCCACCGCGCCTCCATAACCTCAAAGGCCTTGTTCATGAGAGTCGCGGAGTCAATCGTTACCTTGGGGCCCATGCGCCACGTCGGATGAGACAGGGCCTGTTCGGGCGAGACATCCGCCAGCTCGGCATCAGCCCAGGAAAAGAACGGCCCGCCTGAGGCCGTCAGCAGGAGTCGGCTGACGGAGGATGCCGACTCTCCGGTCAAACATTGCCATAAAGCGCTGTGCTCGCTGTCCACCGGCAGAAGCGCTGCTCCCCTCGCCGCAACCTCTCGCATGACAAGCTCCCCCGCAACAACGAGAACCTCCTTGCTCGCCAGGGCAATCGTCTTGCCCCGTTCGATTGCCGCCAACGTTGGCGTCAGAGCGCCAAGGCCGGGAATCGCTACCACGACCGTGTCCACATCCGGGCTGCAGGCCATCTCCTCAAGCGATGCAGCGTTGGTTGACGAGCCGGTCGCCGTCAGACCGGGCTTGAACTCCGCTGCCTGCGCGCGAAAAGCCTCGCTATCGTGACCCGCAGCCAGCCCGGCGACGCTAAATCGATCAGGATTGCGGCGCACAATGTCCAGGGTCTGTGTGCCGATTGACCCTGTCGAACCCAGAATGGCAATGCGTCGCGTTTGAGAAGTCATATAACTACATAGTAGTAAACGATGGGCAGGATGAGGATCATCGAATCGAGTCGATCCAAAATGCCCCCGTGTCCCGGCAATAGGCCGCCGGACTCCTTCACGCCGGCGCGCCGCTTAAGCCACGATTGCGCAAGGTCACCCAGCTGCCCGGCGATGGACAGGCCAACTCCGAGCGCAAGGGCGTTGAGGATCAGCAGGTCGTCAAGCTCCAACAGAGTCGCCAGAGCTGCGCTAGCGATGGCCGTCACCGCCAGAGCTCCGATTGCGCCCTCCCAGGTCTTGCCGGGGCTGATAGACGGTGCGAGTCGATGCCTGCCCAGCAGTTTGCCCAATCCATACGCGCCCGTGTCCGAGGCGAACGTCACGATGATGGCGTACGAAAGCCACTCGAGCCCCTGAGGTTGCGCCCGCAACGCCACGCCGCTTGCGAGCAGGGCGCCCGGATAGATGGCGGCGGCGACCGTCACAGTCCAACTGCGCGCTCCGTCCCACGTCCCTGTTCGGTACGCAAACAGCGCGGCGCCCACAAAACCGCCTCCAATGACAACCAGCCCAATGCGGATGGGTGATGCATCACTCGTCGCCGCGGAATACAAGATGACGCCGCTGCCGATGACAGACGCGGGCCACAGGATACGGCCGTACCACGCAGTCAGGCGCCGAAGCTCCCAGATTCCCAAGAATGTCGCAGCCGACGCCAGAAACAGCAGGGCGGGGCCGCCTAACGCAACGCCGGCCGCCACAATCGGAATGCCCACTACCGCAGTCATCACCCGCCGAACCAGCGAATCGGAGGGGCGGCGCTGGGACGAAGCGGCGTCAATCTCCATGTTGCTCATTTCCGCGTCAGACCGCGCCTGGAATTGTCGCGCCGCTGCTGCGCGGCCCGGTTACTCAGACGCCAGCGCGCCAAAGCGGCGACGACGGCCGGCGTAAGCATCCAGGGCACGATCTACGTCATCCGGCCCAAAGTCCGGCCAGAGAGTCGGCGTGACGTAAAACTCCGCGTAAGCGCTCTGCCAAAGAAGGAGGTTGCTGATGCGGAGCTCGCCGCCGGCTCGAATGATCAGATCCGTATCAGGAAGATCGCCGGTGAACAGGCGTTGGCGAAACTCCTCTTCGTTCACCGCGTCCGCAGGCACACCCTCCCGAATGAGGCTGCGAGCTGCCTCAAGGATGTCCTCACGGCCCCCATAATCGAAGGCCACGCTGACGGTGATGCCAGTGTTGCCGGCAGTTTTCTCAACGACGCTGTCAATTGCTGCGGCGGTTTCGGGCTCAAGGCGGTCCTTGCGGCCAAGGTGCAACAGGCGCGCTCCCGCCTCATGCAGGCGCGGCGCATCAAATTCAATCGCCTCAGAAACAAGCCCCAGCAGAGCTTCGACTTCATCCGCAGGGCGGCGCCAATTCTCCGTAGAGAACGCGAATAACGTCAGGTACTTGACGCCGCGATCGCTAAATGCGCGCACGACGGTGTGTAGATTGTGTCGGCCAGACTCATGGCCCTTAATGCGTGACAAGCCCCGTTCCCGCGCCCAGCGGCCATTGCCATCCATCACGATGGCGACGTGCTCGGGGATGCCCTCCTGGCCTGATTGCCCCGTCACCTGATCGGGCGCCAACCTAGACTTCCATCACTTCCGCCTCTTTGGCGGCGCCCATTTCATCTATCCGACTTGTGAATCTGTCAGTGATTTTCTGGACCTGATCGGCAGCCCGTCGTTCATCGTCCTCGGAGATCTCCTTATCTCTCTGTAGGCGGCGAAGGTGCTCAATAGCGTCCCGACGGACATTGCGAATGGCCACACGCTCATCCTCCGCCTTTGTACGAACAAGCTTACCCATTTCCCGGCGGCGTTCTTCCGTCATGTGTGGGACTGGCACGCGCAGAACCGTCCCGTCCGCTACTGGCGAAAAGCCCAGATTACTCTTCAGGATCGCCTTCTCGATGTCGGGTGTCGCTCCGCGGTCATACGGCTGCACGACGAGGAGGCGCGGCTCAGGGGCCGAAATAGTCGCCAGCTGCTTGAGGGGCGTCGGCGAGCCATAGTAGTCAATTCTGAGTTCTTCAAGCAGGGCGGGGGAGGCGCGACCGGTCCTGATGCCTGCCAGTTCCCGTTCCAGGACCTGGCAGGTGCGAGTCATGCGTTGTTCAGCATCGTCGAGCAATTCTTGTGTCATGGTGTTTCACCCTCCTGACGCATGGATCAATCATCGGGACCCGGATGCGTTGACAAGTGTGCCGACCGTTTCTCCCTCAAGTATTCTGGTCAGGCTGCCGGTGTCAAAGATGTCAAAGACCACAATGGGGAGATTGTTCTCCATGCAGAGCGTCAACGCCGTACTGTCCATGATTCCCAGGCGCAGATTAAGGGCGTCCATATAGCTGATGCTGGAGTAGCGCTTGGCGCCCGGGTGCGCATTGGGATCGGCGTCATAGATGCCGTCCACCTTGTTCTTGGACATGAGCAGGACGTCCGCGCCGATTTCAATGGCGCGGAGCGAAGCCGCGGTGTCGGTGGTCATATAGGGATTGCCGGTGCCCGCGGCAAACACCACAACACGGCCCTTTTCCATGTGGCGTATTGCGCGCCGCCGAATGTAGGGCTCGGCGACTGCCTGGATCGCTATGGCGGACTGTGTGCGCACGTCCGCGCCGAAACTCTCCAGCGAGTTCTGGAGAGCGAGCGCGTTGATCACCGTGGCGAGCATTCCTGAATAGTCTGCTGTCGCGCGATCCATGCCGGATTCTTCGGCCATCCTGCCGCGCCAGATATTCCCGCCTCCAACCACAACGCCAATCTGAACGCCGGTCTTCATGACGTTCCACACCTGGCCTGAGACCATCCTGACGGCCCCGACGTCAATACCTGAAGCTCGGTCGCCCATAAGCGACTCGCCGCTAACCTTCAGGAGTACGCGCCGGGGTTTACCGTCTTCCAGGGTAGGAGCCCCTTTCCTGGGTATCTGGCTTATGCGTCTATTGGTCACCCAGGCTGTATCGGACGAATCGCCTGATCACGATGTTCTCCCCAACCTTCGCGATGGTATCGGTGAGGAGGTTCCTAATCGTCTGTGCTGAGTCCTTAACGAATGGTTGGTGAAGCAATCGAGGCTCGCCGTCCGAGGCATTTAGGTCATCAAGGGGGCGTTCGTCGTCAATAACCTGCGGATCCATAGCGGCAACCTGTAACGCGATATTGTGCGCGAGTTCCTGGAAATCATCCGTGCGGGCGACAAAGTCCGTCTCGCAGTTCAGCTCCACGATGACGCCAATCCTGCCTCCGGCATGGACATAGGTCTCGATGAGGCCCTCATTAGCTGTGCGCGAGGCCCTCTTGGCGACCATGGCAATCCCTCGTTCGCGCAGCAATTCGGCGGCCTTGTCCAGGTCACCCTGCGCGTCCTCTAAAGCTCGCTTGCAGTCCATAATGCCGGCGCTGGTGCGCCCACGGAGCTCGCGGATGCTGTCAGCCGAGATCGTTGTCACATTTGTCTCCTGTCGAATGTCCTGAGTTGCCCAAAATGTTGCTTCGATTAGGTTGGACCCAGGATAGCCGGCGGGCGTAATTGGTAGCGGCGCTCGCATTCTGGCAACGCAGTTGCTGCGGCGAACTGTCCGCCTAGGACCGCGCGGCCTCGCTTTCCTGACGCGCCAGTTGACCCTCAGCGACGCCCTCAATGACCGCGTCCGCAATGCGTCCGGTCATCAGGCGCAGGGCTCGAATGGCGTCATCATTGCCCGGGATCGGATGATCAATGAGATCTACGTTGCAGTCCGTGTCGGCGATGGCGACGATGGGGATGCCAATCTTGCGGGCCTCGGCAATGGCGATCTTCTCCCGCGCCGCGTCGATGATATAGAGCGCGCCCGGCATCTCCGTCATTGTCTTGATGCCGCCGAGATACCGATTCAACTTGGCGATACGGTCCTCAAGACGCCCGGCTTCCTTCTTTGGCAAGAAGGTGAACTCACCCTTGGCCCGCCGATCCTCCTGACGCACGAGGAAATCAATGCGCGACTGAATGGTTCGGAAGTTGGTTAAGGTGCCGCCGAGCCATCTCTGATTGACGAATGGCTGGTCTGACCGGGCCGCTTCGGTGGCGACGGCGTCCTGGGCCTGCTTCTTCGTCCCCACAAACAGTACTTTCTTGCCGCTCATGGCGACTTCGCGAACGAACTCCGCCGCAGACTCAAGCCCATCCATCGTCTTCTGTAGGTCTATAATGTGAATGCCGTTGCGTTGCGCGAAAACATACGGCTTCATCTTGGGATGCCATCGACGGGTAGGGTGCCCAAAGTGGACTCCTGCCTCAAGCAGCGATTTCATGGTTATCTCAGGCTTGTCGCCGTTCTCAGGCATGGCCGCGTCAACTGCCGCTGGTGCCTGAATTGTCGCCTGATCTTCCGTGCTGGCCGCTGGCTCGATATCTGTCGTCAAGGACCACCCCGCATCTCTGGTTTGTGATTGCGGCCAGTATAGCACGCGCGTTGCATTGCCCATAGGTTTGGACAGTATCTGCGGGCTGCGTGTACGCTAGGGCTCCAACCGGTCCCCGACACGGCGTACAGGCTCCGTGGTTGACCTCAGATTCGTCGGCTCCTACAATTTCCAGGTAGACGTAGACGCAGCCGCTGCAGACTAGCGAGAACGGTACACAACTAATAATGTCGCCACGATACGATTACGATTGCCCAGCTTGTGGGCAGCGATTCGAGCTGAAGCAGAGCTTTGATTCGGATCCGGTCGCTCCATGCCCTGAGTGCCAGACAGCCAGCGCCCGTGTAATCCGCGCCCCCCAGGTCGTGTACAAGACTGGCGGATTCTATGCCAGCGATAAGCGGAACAGCGGCTTTGGCAGCTATTGGAACAGGAAGGCCGAAAGAGAGGACTCCGGCGAACCGTTGCCGGATATATCGGACTAGGCGAAGCCGTTCGGGATTTATCCGTTCGGAGCGACACCCGATCCGCGGACCCAACCACGAGGCGATAGGAATGCCCAACTACGACTACAGGTGCCGTGTCTGCTCCAACGCATTTATCGTGCGGCAGGGCTACCACGACGCCCGCGAAGCGCAGTGTCCGCGGTGTGGCGGCGAGGCCAGTCAACGAATCTCCATGCCTGCCGTCGTCTTCAAGGGCAGTGGGTTCTATGTGAACGACTATGGCGGACGACGCACAGGCTCGCCATCGCCCGATTTTGACGACGATGCGTCGTCTGACGGCGGCCAGGAATCGGCCGGCGACGCCGACAGTCACGGCGCAGACGGTGCCGCCGGTCATTCTCACCCCCACCCGCATCCACATCCGGATTAGCGACGGGGCCCTACGGTTCCTCCGTCGCGCGG
Source organism: Dehalococcoidia bacterium (assembly GCA_965237465.1). Lineage (GTDB taxonomy): Bacteria > Chloroflexota > Dehalococcoidia > UBA6926 > UBA6926 > VXMO01. The sequence goes on along the minus strand of OZ250138.1, from coordinate 429,778 downwards.
CGCGAACAACACCACTCCGGTAGGCGATCATGCGGGCCCTGTTGCAGCGTGTCTCTCGCGCCAGCGTGCGCGTTGGCGATGAGATTGTTGGGAGCATCGGAGCGGGCGCGCTGGTTCTTGCGGGGGTGCAGACCGGCGACACTGAGGAAGACGCGCGCTACCTCGCTGCAAAGATCGCGGGATTACGCATCTATCCGGATGGCGAACGGCGCTTTGAGAGGTCCCTGAGCGATATTGGCGGCTCGCTGCTCATCGTGAGTCAATTCACCCTCTACGGTGACACGCGAAAAGGTCGCCGACCCAGCTTTGCCCAAGCGGCGCCTCCGGACGATGCCGAACGCCTAATCGACTATCTGATCCAGGAGATCCGCAACCTCGGCGCGCAGGTGGAGACAGGCAGATTCGGGGCGATGATGGAGGTAGAACTGGTCAACTCCGGCCCCGTCACCCTGATGATCGACAGCGACGACAGGAATAGAACCCGCCGCGGCCCCTAGACAGGGTTGAGGGAAGTTAGCTCAATTGACGTCAGGATCAGCACGATCGCGACTATTAGGATGAGGGAGATTCCCACAAACCAAGGGATGTAACGGGCAAACGGCAACGGCTCCTCAACCGTCCTGGCGGGACGCCATGTCGGCGGCATTGCAGCGATCACAGTGTTGTTGAGCGTCTGCCCATCCATGAGCGCGATTCCCGTCTCGTCGGCGCGCCTCACGGCCTCTTCGGAGAAGGAGCTATTGGTGACCATATAGCCCCGCGTCGCTTGCAGATCTCGCATTTGGGAGCCGAAGTCCTCAATTGTTGACGGTCCCCAGGTCTCGCCCTCGGGACTCCACAGGAATCGCACCAACGCCCGATGATCTTGCGCGCGCAACACGGCCAGGGTGGAGTCATGGCCCTGACGATCTGGGGGTGTCGCTACGACAACGTAGCCGCGTCCTGTCAGGAGCCGCAGAACAACCTCCTGCACAGCCGCGTTGTTCCCGGAGGACTCAGGCCGCCCGGGCAAGGCCGAGCTGTTCATTCCGTCTGCCACCGCAGCATGCCGTTCAGACGCGTGGGCCGATTCATCGCCCACGTGCGCCTCATCGGCGGCGACGCCGACCGCCGCGCGCCCGAAAGCTCGGCGGCAGCCTCTTGCCGCCGCCTGGGCCTCGATACGTTGGCTCGCCCGGGCCACTCGTCTCAGAAGCTGCTGAGGGCGCCACGCGTTTAGGTTGTTTGGTAGCCCCGCGTCGGCGTTTCCACAACCAGAAGTAAACAGGGATCATGACCGCCGTAAAGTACACCGTGGCGCCGATGATGATGGCTGACTGGTTGTCGGCCAGAAAATCGCCGAGTTGTGTGCCGGCCTGCCTCTCGATCGCATATTGTAGGGTGAATGGCAAATGGATCGGGTTAAGGACAATAAACCCGATGGCGACCAATGTGATGATATAGCCGCGAAGCGACATGGGCTTTGTTCACCTCTGAAGCACAATCTTGTTGTGCTCGGCGGTCAATGGAGCAACTCTCGAGAAATATCGTGAGCGAGCAACCTCAGGCTGTCAACGCGCATGGACCGTCTTTGGGCGTCAATCAACGACAGGTCAATGTTTCGATGGTCTCAGTCCGCGCCAAGGATCCCCATGGCTGGAGCGGCGGATAGCCCGAACGCCGTGAGGAGCTCGCAGCGCGTTCTAAGTCGGTAACTTAGTGTGTTGGCCCACAAACAGCGTCTTACATCCCGAAACACGTCGCTGAGGATAGCGTAGTCTGGAGGAGTAGAGGCCAAGGATGCCGGGACACCGTGGAAAGCCGCGTGAGGTCCCCTTGGGCCCTATAGGTGTAGACGACATAATGTTTATTGTGCGAAGTTCAATCGCGCTATAGGCGACCATGCCCTGCCTCACTCAATGGCCTGCGCCTCACCGGAGAATTTGGACGCCGCTGTGACGCCCACGACCAAGGAATCCGTCGCCATTGCGATTCTCCATGCCGCCGCAACGCAGCAGCGCGTTCTTTCCGTCCTGCGTCCTCAGCACCCCGATGATCCTCTCGGCGGCCTTTGGGGACTGCCGGCTGCGACGCTGAAGCCCGGCGAGACCATTGAGGACACGCTTACTCGCGCAATGAGCAAGGTTGGGCTTCTCTGGGATTCCGATGGCTCCGTCCTGGCGAGCGGCTCACAGAACCGCGAATATCATGTCCTGAACATGACGCTCTATGCTGTCGACTGGTCAGGTCACGAGCCGAGCGTGAGCGGCAACACTTACGAGGCGATCACTGAGTCGGAAACGCGCTATGACGCGTGGAGATGGGCCGCGCCTGATGAGTTGCGTGAGGCTGCCGGACGCGGGTCGCTCTGCGCGCGCCTCTTCCTGGGAGCGGCCGGACTCTAGATCACGGCGGCGCCTGCCGCCGACGCTCCGTTGCCAATTAGAGGTGCCGCCGCGAGCGCGGACGCTATGGCGCCTCTAAGATCATCAAGTCCCCGCCCCGCAACCGCCGATACGGGAATGACGGCAAGCGACGGGCTTTCTTGCAACGCCTTGTCAATCAGTCTTCGGTGGTGTTCAGGCGGCTCAGAGTCAACGAGATCCATCTTGCCCAGCACCAGGAGGCGCGGCCGGTCTGCAACGTCCAGTTCCTCAAGCAGTCGCACCACGGACTGGTAATGGAGCAAGGCCGTAGGCGCGTGGGCGTCCGCGACATGCAGCAGCAAGTCCGCCTCGTGCAGCTCCTCCAGCGTCGCGCGAAACGCCGCCACCAGCGCATGCGGCAACTTTTGGATAAATCCCACTGTGTCAGTCAGCAGCGCCTCGCCGCCGGCCGGCAGCCGCATCATTCGCGTGACCGGGTCAAGTGTCGCGAATGGCTTGTCCTCCGCGAGGACATCAGACCTCGTGAGGGCGTTCATGAGAGTGCTCTTGCCCGCATTTGTGTATCCGATAAGGGATACGGTCGGCAGACCCTTATCCCGGCGGGTTTCCCGATGCTGAGCCCGGCGTCGTCGCACATCGTCAAGGCGACCCTTGAGTTGGTGAATGCGATTGCGGACGAGCCTGCGGTCTGTCTCAAGTTGCGACTCGCCAGGACCGCGCGTCCCGATGCCGCCGCCGAGGCGTTCGAGATGGCTCCATTGTCCGCGCATCCGAGGCAGCAGGTATTCATGCTGCGCCAACTCTACTTGCAGACGACCCTCCATCGATTGGGCGCGTTGGGCAAATATGTCAAGTATCAGCGCCGTCCGATCAATAATCTTGATCTTGAAAGAGTCCTCAAGATTCCGCTGCTGCGCGGGCGTCAACTCATCATCAAGGATGACCGTCGATATGGATTCATCCTCAACGAGGCGCTGCATCTCCTCCAGCTTGCCCTTGCCGATGTAGAACGGCGTCGGTCGTTCGAGCCGCTGTTGATGCACCGCGACGACGTTTGCGCCGGCGCTTGAGCTGAGGGCCTGCAACTCCTCCAGAGAGTCGTGGAGCGACCACTCGGCGGCCTTGTTCTTGAGCGCAGAGCCAATGAGGAGGGCCCTTTCCGGGGCCTTCCCCACCGGATATCCGCTAGAGCCCCCAGGCCCCCTGCCCTTATCGCCGCTTCTTCGTTTGCTCATGCCCCTCCTGTCGGGTCTGCATGTGGACACATGCGACCTTGCCGGGCTTTCGCGTGAGATGTCTGTCCCGCTGAAGTATACGAGTCAGAGCGACCGAATCCCTAACGTGTGGCCACCAGCCCCTGCTCCATGGCATTCTCCCAGCCCTGCTCACATAGAATGGAGTGTGTGCGTTTACGATCTAAAGGACGATGGCGCGAAAGGGGTTTGAACAGCAGTGAACCGTGAGGGTCGCTCGCTATCGCTGTGGTCCGGGATCGCCATGTTGCTGGCGTTCATGGTCCTGACGGCAGGATTCCGGGCCATTCTGGTCGCGCCGCACGATGAGCGCATCTCATATGAGGATGGCAGCTCATTTGCGATTGTCTGGGAGGCTTGGCGCACGCTTGAACAAGCGTCCGCTGTCCGCTTTGATCCCACCGATGATCTGATTGAACAGACAATCATCCTCATGACACAGGCCGCGGCGGACGGCGCCCGTCGCGCGGATGTCGAGCGCGTGATGTCGAGTATTGATGAGCTTGATCTTCGCGTGCCATCCGGCATCCCGGACGGGCTCGAGGATGTATGGCGGGCCTGGCAAGTCCTGCAGCGCGACTATCCCGACGCGTCCGTCGAAGACCTTACTGAGGCCGCGCGGCGCGGCCTCATTGTCGAGGAGGACAAGACAAGCCCCCTGGACTTCCTCAACGAAAGTCAGTACGACGACGCCCAGACGTTCTTTTCGGACAGTTCGTATGAAGGCATCGGCGCGACCGTCCGGGATGTAGGCGATGCGGCGGTCATCTTGGAGGTCTTCCTTGGCGGCCCCGCGGAAATGGCGGGCCTGCAGCCCGGTGATCGCATCCTCACGGTTAACGGCGTGTCTGTAGATGGCGCATCACTTGATGAGATTGTTGAAACCGTCAAGGGCGATGAAGGAACTGAGGTCGTCCTGGAGATACAGCGGCCCTTTGATGCTCCCGGTGAAGTGCTGACGTACACGATTGTGCGCGACGTTGTCCCAACCTCGATGGAAGTGCATGTCCTGGGCGAGGATTCGGAGTTGCCGCCAATTGGCTACATACGGATACAACGCTTTCATGGCAGGACGGGCGCGGACTTTCGCGACGCTCTGCAGACCCTGCTGGATCGCGACATTGAGGCCCTGGTTCTTGACATGCGATCAAACCCCGGCGGCGCGCTTTCCGGAGCCGTCGAAGTGATCAGTCAGTTCGTGCCCTCCGGCCTCGCAATGTATGAGATCACAAACGACGAAGAGCGCATAGATTGGAGAGTGAAGTCTGGCGGGTTGGCGACTGATATCCCTGTTGCCGTTCTTGTGAACGGCTATTCCGCCAGCGCCGCCGAAGTAGTCGCTGGCGCGCTACAGGACTACGGCCGGGCATCCCTTTATGGAAGCCCTACCTACGGCAAGGGCAGCGTTCAGGTTTTTCAGGAGCTAAGTGACGGCTCAGCCCTGTACGTGACCGTGTCTCAATGGCATACGCCATCGGGCCGACAGATCCAGAGCGTCGGCATCGCGCCGGACTACCTTGTGCCCGTGACGCTGGAAGACCACATACTGAATCGCGACCGGGCGCTCATCATTGCCTACTCGGATTTGCTGGACGCCATCATGACTGCCTCAACCTAGCGAGGCAAAAAACGACGCCGCTCCCCAAACGTCGACGGACGTCAAAACGCAGGGAACGGCGCCCTACCGGCGCGTCCGGATATGACTCTAACTAGTCGTTGCCCTCGGACGTGGCTTCGCCGCCCAGATAGGCCTCGGGATTACCGATGAACTTCTGGCGCTCTGAGAGACTCTTGAAGTAGAACCACTGTCCATCGTGACGGAACTTTGTTCCGACGCGCGGATTTCCGTTGTCAATTTCGGCCATTTCACTGTCAGTGAAATCGTAGCCAGTGACCGGATCCTTTGCTGGCATCTCCACTCCCCCTTTTGATAGCCCTAAAAGCAGGCTGTAATTGATGCCGACTGTACGCCGTGATAGAAGTTCATGTCAAGGAAATTGGCGCATTGCCCTGCCCTCTGGCGCTACTATTGATAGTCCAGCCCAGGGGAAGCAAGCGAGATGTCGGGAAGGCGCGTCGTGGCCAAGCACCTGTTGATTCGTTATCATGAGGTCGCCCTCAAGGGAAAGAACCGGCGCAAGTTTGTGGACCAGCTAGCCGCCAACGTGCGGCAGACGCTGAGCCGCGCAGACATTGCAGCGCCGGTTCGGTCTGAGCGAGGCCAGATACTCGTGGACCTGCCCGATGAAGGCGATTCCGCGCCGGCCCTACAAGCGCTCGGCCGCGTGTTCGGCATCGCGAGGATTGCCGCCGCTCTTCGCACGGGCCTGGCAACGGATGAGATTCAGAACGGCGTCAGGCAGATCATCGACGCGGAATGGAGAGATGCCAGGACATTCCGCATCTCCGCCTCCCGATCAGACAAGCGCTATCCGTTGACGTCCTCTGAACTGAATATAAGGATCGGGAGCCTGGTCCAGGACATCACGCACGCTGACGTAGACCTTAGGAATCCGGACATAGACATCCGCGTAGATGTGAGAGAACGCGATGCGTACGTCTATGTGGAATCCGTCAAGGGAAGCGGCGGGCTGCCGGTTGGCAGCTCAGGCCACGTGGCGGTCATGTTATCAGGCGGCATTGATTCCCCGGTGGCGGCGGCGCGTGCTTTCAGGCGCGGCTGCACCGTGGACTTCATCCACTTCCACAGCTTCCCGCTCGTGGAGGGAGCCTCCCGGGACAAGGCGCGGGATCTTGTGCGCGTGCTGGACGACTACCAGTACGGCTCTCGCCTCCACCTTGTTCCCTTTTCTGAGGCCCAGCGGCATATCGTCGCGGCGGTCAACCCCGCGTACCGCGTCATTGCCTATCGCCGCTTCATGGTGCGCGTTGCGGAGTCTATTGCCCGACGCGTCGGCGCTATGGCGCTCGTCACCGGCGAAAGTATTGGACAGGTCGCGAGCCAAACGATTGAGAATATCGCCTCAATCGACGCTGTAGCGACGATGCCGGTGCTCCGACCCTTGGTGGGCATGGACAAGCAGGAAATCATCAACGAGGCGCGTCATATAGGCACATATGACATCTCGATTCTGCCGGACGAGGATTGTTGTTCGCTCTTTGTGCCCAAACACCCTGTCCTGCGCTCAAGACCGTCCGATGCGGCTCGCCACGAGGCAACCCTCGATGTCGCTTCTCTTGTAGCCCGTAGCGTCGAGGCTACGGAGACTGTAGCTATTCCTGCCCGCCCAGACGGCCGCTAAGAGCGTCAGAGCGCATTGGCGGGCTGTGCATAGCCTTATGGCGGGGGGAATGCTAAGGCCGCTATACTGAGCGCCCAGGACTGGAGGGCACAGATGGTTTCAAGCGAATATCCGGAATACGGGTACACAGTGACGATCCGTCTGGAGTACCCGAACAAGATTGGCATGCTGGGCGTCATCACGACGACCGTAGGCGATACCGGCGCGGACATCACTGCGGTCGATTTGGTGCGGACACGGCGTACGCGCATCGTGCGGGATCTGACCATAGGCGTCACGAATATCGAGCACGGCGAGCGAGTCGCGCGGGCGCTCCGCAAGGCCGGCGCCAAGATTGTCGCGTTCTCCGACCCCTCCTTCCTCGTCCACATGGGCGGCAAGATTGAGATGCATACGCGCACGCCTGTGGAGAATCATCGCGACCTGTCGCAGGTCTACACCCCTGGCGTCGGACGCGTATCGTCCTACATAGGCAAGAACCGGGATGCCGTGTGGTCGCTGACATCCAAGGCGAACACGGTGGCGGTTGTTTCGGACGGCACGGCGGTGCTCGGACTTGGCGACATCGGTCCGGAGGCGGCGCTGCCGGTGATGGAAGGCAAGGCGATCCTCTTCAAGGAACTGGCTGATGTGGACGCCTGGCCTCTGTGCTTGGCCACGAATGACCCTGATCAGATTGTGGAGTCAGTCAAGGCATTCTCTGTGGGCTTTGGCGGCATCAACCTGGAGGACATCTCCGCCCCGCGTTGTTTCTACATAGAAGAGAGGCTGCGGAATGAGCTGGACATCCCCGTCTTTCACGATGACCAACACGGCACCGCAGTCGTAGTAACAGCGGCCCTGCTGAATGCCCTCAAGATCGTCGGCAAGGACATCGGCCAGATACGCGCCGCAATGACGGGCGCCGGCGCCAGCGGGGTCGCCACCACCCAGATGCTGATGAACGCGGGCCTGAAGGACATCATCGTGTTTGACCGGCAGGGGGCCATCAACAAGGATCGCGATGGCATTGAAGGCAATTCCGGCAAGATGTGGCTGGCTGAAAACACCAACCCCCGGAATTTCTCCGGCAACATTCGAGCCGGACTGGATGGCGTTGATCTGTTTATCGGCCTCTCCGGACCCGGCGTGATTGAACCTGAAGATCTGGCCGTCATGAATAGTGACGCCATTGTCTTTGCGCTCGCCAATCCCGATCCCGAAGTATCGCCGGAGGAGGCGCACAAGTACGCCCGGGTTGTCGCCACCGGCCGCTCCGATTACCCGAATCAGATAAACAACGCGCTGTGTTTCCCAGGACTTTTCCGCGGGGTTCTGGACGTGCGCGCCCGGACTATCAATGAGGAGATGAAGGCTGCCGCCGCTCAGGCTCTCGCGGCCGTCGTGCCCCGGCGCGAGTTGAATGAGGAGAACATCATTCCCAGCCTCTTCAACTCCAGGGTCGTCACCAGCGTTTCTCGCGCAGTGAGCAAGGCTGCGCTCAAAACGGGCGTCGCGCGACGATCGCGCAGCCACCAGGGCGAGCACATGCCGGATCTATCGCCGATACCCTGAGGCCATCGGCGGCGGAATGCGCCTAGGCTAGGCCGAGGGCGCTGCTCAACTCTTTGTCGGACGGCTCAACCAGCACGCGTCCGTCCGGCAAGACGATGGTCGGCACGGACTGCAAGCCGTTGTTGATCTGGCGGACGGTGTCCGCCGCCTCCGGGACTTCCTCAATGTTTATCCATTGGTACTCGACGTTGTGGCGATCAAGCAGCCTCTTGGATCTGGCGCAGTCCCCGCACCAACTCGTCCCGTACATGACAATCTGCTTTTCCGTGGCCTGCGTCATCTGCGCCTCCGAATTCTCATTGCCTTGACAGTCCTAGTGTACTAACGAGGCCGGGCTGAGCGCCAAGCCCGATTCCTTAAATGTCAACCTCGGCGCCCCTGCCCTGCGCTTTGGCCGCCCGATAGACCGCCGTCGCCAAAGCAACGTCCCACAGTCCGATCCCGTGGGATTCAAACAGCGTGATTTCCTCTGCGGACTCCCGCATCGGCGGTCTGACAACAATGTCCCCGAGCTCAGGCAGCCGAGGGAGATCGATGATTCCCCGCTCAATGGCCTCTTGCAAATCGCCGCCCTCCAGGGCCGTCTGCTCGCGATCGTCCACGACAATCAGTCCGGCGCGCTTAATGACGTCGAGGTCAATTTCGCGGCGCAGCAGAGAGTTTGAGCCGATAGCGTTGACGTGCGCGCCCGTTCGAAGCAATTCCCCGCTAAGGACGGGCGTCATCGAGTTTGTGGCGGTGATGACAATGTCTTCAGCCGCGACCATGCCCGGCTCGCTCATGGGCGTGACGCCAAATCCGATAGTGTCGCCCATGCGGCGCGCAAATTCTTCGCGTCGGTTCTCGTCCCGTCCATACACCTTTACTGAATTGATGCCCGGCCGCACGACGAGCATCGCCTCAAGTTGCGTTCGCGCCTGACGTCCGGTCCCAATGATCCCGACCGTCATTGCATCCTGCCGGGCCATGTGCTTGGTCGCTACGCCGCTGGCGGCTCCCGTTCGCAGTGTGCCCAACCAGCCGGCCTGGATGATTGCAGCCAACGAGCGGGCGCCCATGTCATAGAGCATGACATGGGCCTGCCCCCCCGCGTAGAAGGCCGTCTTGAATCCGAGGAAACCGGTCTCTGCATCCCCCCCGAACATGACGGCCACAGCGCCGTGGGGCGCTCGTAGCCTCCGCCGCGCCTCATTGACTGCGTTTCCGGCGCCCTGCTGTAGATGGGCATTCTCCAGCGCCTCGATAGCATCCGTCATTGTCGCCAGTTCTCGCACGTCTTGCTCAGTCAGCAACAGGGTCACGGGTTACCTCTACGTCTGTCGTTTCCCAACTATAGGCCGGTGCCTGGTCAAATTGACACACTCCTAGACCGACGGGACAATGGGGCCTAGCAGCCTATGGCCGCGGGAAAGTTATCACAGTGTTTCGAGAGGAGTGCAGAATGGCCCAGGCGCGCACTATCGGAGATCTCAGGCAGTCCGAGTATCGGGTCCTGAACGTCAAGGAAGAACTCCGAAAGAACCTTGTAACGCGTATCCGGTCTGGAGAAGAGCTTTTTCCGGGGATCGTCGGCTACGAAGATACCGTTCTGCCCCAAATTGAGAACGCCATTCTGTCCGGCCAGGACATCATCTTGTTGGGAGAACGGGGGCAAGCAAAGACCCGCCTCATACGCGCCCTCGTCAGCCTTCTTGATCCGGAGATTCCCGTAATCGAGGGATGCGAGATCAACGATAGCCCTTACGACCCCACCTGCCGCCCATGCAAGGATCGCGTGGCGGCTGATGGCGACCAGACAACTGTCGAGTGGATTGGCCGCGAGCGCCGCTATGGAGAGAAACTGGCGACACCGGACATCACGATCGCGGATCTCATCGGCGAAGTCGACCCGATCAAGGTCGCGGAGGGCCGGTACCTCTCAGACGAGTTCACTATTCACTACGGCCTGATCCCTCGGACGAATCGCGGCATTTTCTGCATCAATGAGCTGCCTGACCTTTCAGAGCGTATTCAGGTCGGCATGTTCAACATCATGGAAGAGCGGGACGTCCAGATTAAGGGCTACAAAGTCCAGTTGCCCCTCGACCTGTTCCTGATCGCAAGCGCGAATCCGGAGGATTACACGAATCGAGGCCGGATCATCACGCCTCTCAAGGACCGCTTTGGCGCGCAGATTCGCACGCACTACCCCAAGACCATGGAGCACGAAATCGCAATCATGGATGCGGAGCGCAAGCTCATTACTGACGTCGGCGTCGCGCTGAACGTGCCGCAGTATATGAAGGAAACCGTTGCGGAATTCACCAGCCTTGCCCGCAAGAGCGCGGACGTCAACCAGCGTTCCGGCGTGAGCGTCCGCGTGTCCATCGGCAACTATGAGACCATCTCCTCAAACGCTGTGCGGCGCGCCCTCCGCTTGAAGGAAAAGGACGCCGTGCCGCGCGTCAGCGATATGGCCTATTTCCTTACCTCCACAGGCGGCAAGGTTGAACTTGAGAGCGTCGAAGAAGGGCGTGAGCCGCGCATCATTGAGGACCTCTCCAAGCGGGCGATCCTCAACACGTTCAACAACTACTTCAGCGTGCACGAGTTTGATGACATTATTCGGCGCTTTGACGAGGGCCTGTCCATCGATACGGGCGACATGATCGCCTCGAGGGAGCTGGCCGGCTGGACGAAGGAGTTGCCGGAGCTTAGGGATGCTGCCGGACGACTCAAGGCCGGCAGGTCTCTGGCAGGTCAGGCGGCCGCAGTGGAGTTCATCCTTGATGGCCTTCACCTAAGCCGCAGGATCAACAAGGATCGCCGCGAGGGTGGCTACCGCTATCGCGGCTGAGGTATTTTGTGAGCCCCTTCTTCACCTTTTCCCGGTGGGACGGCACGCAGATCGACGACGATGCCGCAGATGCTGCTCTGCTTGATCAATTTTCCGAGGATGTTCTCGCGCGTGGCGATGTTGACGCATCCCTGCGTTCACTGATGCGTCGAGGCGTCCACCCTCGTGACGGCGAGGGCGATGTCCAGGGAATTGAGGACATGCTCCGCAAGCTGCGAGCGGACCGGCAGGAGATGCTGCGCAAGCATGACCTCGGTTCAGTTCTGGACGACCTCCGCAACAAGCTCGACGAGGTTGTCACAACCGAGCGGGAGGGCATGGAGTCTCGAGTGACTGCCGCGCAGGACGCCGCGGCTGCCAGCCGCGATGATCCCGCCGCGCCGCTCGACCGGGAAACAGCCGCGCGCCTCGCAGATCGCCTGCAGGAGATGGCGAAACGCAACGATGCCTTTCTGGACGCGCTGCCGGATGACCTTGGCGGCGCAGTGCAGGAGCTCAACTCCTACGAATTCATGGACCCGGAGGCCAAGCGGCTCTTCGAGGAACTAAAGTCGCTCATCCAGCAACAATTTGTCGATAGGCAGTTTCGGCAACTGACCGAGGACCTGAAAGGCATGTCGCCGCAGAACACGAATGCCGCGGCTTCAATGATGCGAGACCTGAACGAGGTTTTGCAGCGGCATAGAGACGGGGATGCTGACACGGGCTTTGACGAGTTTATGCAGCAATGGGGAAACGCCTTTGGCGAAAACCCTCCGGACAATATCGACGAGCTCGTAGAACAGCTGCAGACGCAAATGGCGCAGTCGCAGTCCCTCATGAACAGCCTTTCCGCTGAGCAGCGGCAGGAATTGCAGGGCCTTATTGCCGGCATGCTGGAGAACCCCGGGTTGATGCGGCAGATGTCCATGCTTGAGGCCAATCTGGATGCTCTGCGTGTCGGCGGCGAGCTTGGCCGAAAGTTTCGCTTCCAAGGCGATGCGTCCGTTGCGCTTCACGAGGCGCTGGACCTCATGGATGAGCTGAACCGCATGGATGACCTCGAGAGTCAGCTCAAGCACACCCAGTACGGCGGCGGCAGCCTTGACGACGTCGACGCCGACCAGGTTGGCAATCTGCTTGGCGAGGACGCGCAAGACTCTCTGGAGAGGCTGAGGCAGTTGACAGAGCGGCTCGTTCGTGAGGGTCTTATCCGGCCATCGGAAGAGGGCGGCCATGAGTTCACTGCCCGAGGCGTCAGAAGGATCGGCCAGAAGGCGCTCGCGGAGATTTTCGGCTATTTGCGGCGCACATACGCCGGGCGACATCTCGCCCGGGAACGCGGGAGGGGCGGCGAGCCAACCGAGGCAACACGCAGTTACGCATACGGCGACGAGTTCAACGTGGACATGCGCCGCACCGTGCAGTCCGCCGTCATGCGTGACGGCAGCGGCACGCCCGTGCGCCTTAATCCCGACGACTTTCAGGTGTATGAGACAGAGGACGCGGCCCAGGCCTCAACGGTGCTAATGATTGACCTGAGCCTCTCCATGGCGATGCGCGGCAATTTTGTTACCGCCAAGAAAGTGGCGCTAGCTCTGGACACTCTCATCAGGACGCAATATGGTCGCGACAACCTGTACGTGGTCGGTTTCTCTACGTACGCGCGGGAGATGAAGCCGGATGACCTGGCCTCCCTTAGTTGGGACGAGTTTGAGCCATACACCAACATTCAACACGGCTTGGCCGTGGCGCAAAAGCTGCTGTCGCGGCACTCCGGCAACAAGCAGATCATCATGGTTTCCGATGGCGAGCCTACCGCGCACATGGAGAATGGGCGCGTCTATCTCCAGTATCCTCCCAGCCCGCGCACCATCCAGGAGACCCTGAAAGAGGTTGGCCGAACAACCAGGGCCGGCATCTCCATCAACACATTCATGCTTGAGCAGAACTCGTTTCTGATGGAGTTTGTTGACCGTTTGACGCGCATCAACAAGGGTCGTGTGTTCTACACATCATCCGAGCACCTCGGCGAGTATGTCCTTGTCGACTATCTAAACTCGCATCGCCGCCGTTCCCTCGTCTCGTAACCGGGCCCTGCGCGGCCCCCTGCCCCATTGGCGCCCCGCCCCAGGGAACAGAGACCTCTTCACCCCTTCGAAGTCAGATTTGCATGGGCGACCCGTTTCCCCAGTAATTCCAGCTCTTCAGATCGAACATCGCGCGTCACGCTGTATCCTAACTATTTACATACATGTAATTGTGTTACACTCTCGCATGGATGGCAGAGGAGCAGAGAGGGGACAGACGGATGACAGATGCAAGCGGACGCGGGGAACAGCTCGTCGAAGACCCTGATGCGCTCACTATTTTGGTGGAGCAGGCTGTTCGCGACGCGGTTGAAGGGGAGGCGTCCCAGGAAGACCTGGATGCCTTGATCGACAGAATCAGTGAAGCGGTTCGCTTTGCTGCCGGAGGCGGAAAGATTCTCGCCGTAGACGCGGACGCGCTGTTGGAGGCTATCAGTGAGGCGGCCCGCACTGCTAACGCGAGCGGAAGGAAGCTGACTCTGGATGTCGACGCCCTGGAAGAAAAGATCAGGGATTCAATTCGCGTTGCCGCGTCAGGCGGCGAGGCACTTGCGGACAGAGTAAATTTTGCTTTCCGTGCTGCGGCCAACAAGGGCGCGGACGCGGCCTCAGACGCGGCAGATATTCTCAAGGGAACGCTGCGGAACGCGCGGCGGGCCGGCAGGGACAACGTCGTCATGGTTCGCGTGGACAACAATGGCCTTGAGCATCTGAACCAGCTGACCGAGGCAGGGTTATTTGGCAGCCGCTCAGAGGCCGCAGCATTCCTCATCGCCGAGGGCATCAAGGCGCGAAAGTCACTTTTTGACCGCATCAATTCAAAGATTGACGCCATCAGAAAGGCGAAGAACGACCTCAGGGTGATCCTAAATGAGGAGGATCTGGGGAGCGGGGAGGGATAAGTGGGGCGGATATCTGGTGCAATCGGCATTCGACGGCGTGCGATGCACAAGGGGAAAGGCGAAATGAAAATCAAGCTCACATCAGCGAGAGATACGCCGGACCCAGCAATCAACTCGTTGGCCGTGCCACTCACAGCCGGGACGCTGGAGGCCACGCAGATCGCCAGGTACCACACCGAGACCGGACATGGATCTGCGGCAGAAGATGCCAATCACATCGATGACAAAATACGATTGAGATCGGCCAAGATAGTCGGTGCCGACAACGTGCACAATGGGCCCGACCGCATCGTAAATGGAGTACAGATTCAATCGAAGTACTGCAAGACCGCCGGCAAGACCGTCGGAGCGGCATTTGATTCCCCCGGCCGCATGTACCGATACGGCGGGCAAGTCCTTGAAGTCCCCAAGGATCAGTACGAGCAAGCCCTTGGACTGATGGGAGACCGGATCGCTCAGGGCAAAGTGCCGGGATTCAGCAATCCCGCTGATGCCGCCAAACTGGTCAGGCGGGGAGCAGTAACGTATACACAGGCTAGGAATATTGCGCGAGCAGGGAATCTGGACTCCCTGTTGTTCGATGCCAAGACCCAAGCCGTAACCTCCCTACAGGTTGCCGGCATCTCGTTTGCGATCACATATGCGCGGAGCATATGGAGTGGCCGAAGCCAAAAAGAGGCAGTGGGGGATGCCCTTAAATCCTCCGCGGCAGCCGGGGGCGCGACGATGTTGTCGGGAGTAGTGGCAGCCCAGTTGCTGCGAATCAGGCCAGCAGTCGGCGTCGCGGGAATACTCTCGAGGACGCCTGCCGGTCGAATACCAATTCCCGGCCAAGTTTCGCGGCTCTTCCGCGGCAACACACTTACAAGCTTGATTTCTCTTGCAGTCACCAGTTCTCCCGATTGTTATCGAGCGGCACTTGACCGGTCGATTTCGTGGAAGCAGTTTGCGAAGAACATGTCCGTCAATGGCTCGGGCGTTGTGGGTGGCGCACTCGGATGGAAGGCAGGAGCCGTCGCGGGAGCTGTCATTGGAACAGCGATACCCATCCCATTCTTTGGCACGGGCTCCGGCGCCCTGGTGGGAGGCCTTGTGGGCGCGGTGGGAGGCAACATTGGAAGTTCTACCGTAGCCAACAAGGTTGCCGCCGGTCTTTTTGACGACGACGCGAAGCGCTTGCTCTCCATTTTGGTCGAAGAGATTCAGACGCTTGTCGACGAGTACATCCTTGAGGACAACGAGGTTGAGGAGATAGCTCTGGCCATCAACGGCAGGACCAGACCCGCTTGGTTCCGAAAGATGTACAAGGACACCCGCAGCGCCACAGATAGCGAAAGCATTCGCCAATGGATCCGAGGGGAATTTGAGCCGGAGTTCGAGGCTATGATCCGCAGGCGACCGAATCTTGTCTCTCCCACTGTCGAGCAAGTCGAGGAAGAAGCCCTGAGAATCAGAGAGATGCCCGCCGCCTAGGCGGGCGCTCCCTTCATTCAACAAAGCCCCCCCCCGGATGCCACAGACAGATATGATCGCGTCGCCGTCGTTCGCTCGTCTCTTAGCCGGGCCTGCGCGGCCCCCTGCCCTATATCCCCGCCATAACGGAAGGCGGGCGGCGCCGCCCGCTTACTGCAACGGAGAGAACGGCAGCGGCTTGAGAATGGCGTTTGTGATGTGTTCCACGGTGTGACCGTATTCCTCCAGGGATTTTGGCCACTCAGGATCCGCGTACAAGGCCGCCCATGCCGCCTCTCGCGCCTCCCATGACTCCCATGCAAGCAGATAAACCAGCCGATGCGGCGTTCCGACATCCTCTCTCCAATAGGCGACAGCTCGAAAGCCGTGGCGCTCAAAGAGGCGCGTGTTCACCTCCGCAAAGCGTGTGATTAGTGTTTGCATTCGGGCCGGTTCCGCCTGATATGTGCGGAGCTCATGGAACATTGTGTATGCCCTCCGTACGATGGGGTTCTTCAGGCGATGCGGAAGTCTGCCTAGTCCGTCGGCAGCCCTGCGCCAGTCGCAACCTCCCACAGAAAACCGTCTGGGTCTGCAAAGTAGCCCGAGTAGCCGCCCCAAAATGTGTCCGCGGCCGGCTTCACAATGCGCGCGCCTGCGGTGGCCGCCTCGGCAAGGACAGAGTCAACCATCTCCCGCGAGTCCACGTTGTGGGCAATGGTAAACCCGTGGAGCGCAGGCTGAGGCGTGCCCTTTTGGTCCGGCATGTCCGCATCCTCGGCCAGGTCATCCCGCGAGAACAGCGCCAACATGACGTGATTCAACTCGAAGAAAGTGATCTCATCTCCGCCGGCCTCATGAACGGGCAGGCTGAGGCCGTCCCGGTAGAACTCCGTCGATCGTTTGAGATCAGAGACGCCCAGCGTAATAATGCTCATCTTTGGTTCCATGGCGTGGTTCCCTCTCCTTCAGTATTCAATTCGCTTGAGGCTATAGCGGCGCACACCCTTGCGGCAACCTGACGTGGCGCGGAAAGATGCCACTGCCCTATCTTCGATGCAAGATCCGCCTATAGCAGCTGAGGCCGCGTGGGGTCCTGCCCTCCGGCGGGCTCAGGGGGCGGGATGCCGAGGTGTTCATAAGCGCGGGCTGTGGCCCGACGTCCTCGGGGAGTGCGGTCCAGAAAGCCCAACTGGAGCAAGTACGGCTCATAGACGTCCATCACGGTGTCAGGCTCCTCCGCTATGGAAGACGCGAGGGTTTCCAGTCCCACCGGCCCACCGCCAAAGATGTCGACGAGGCTATGCAGCACCTTGTGATCGGTGTCATCCAGCCCAAGGTTGTCGATGCCGAGCCGGTCCAGCGCTTCGCGCGCAGCATCGCCCGTCACAATACCGTCCCCCATTACCTGCGCGTAATCGCGCACCCGGCGCAGCAGCCTATTGGCGACCCGGGGCGTGCTGCGAGAACGCCCGGCGACTTCGCTCAGCCCCTCCTCCGTCGCGTCGACCGCAAGAACCTTGGCGGAACGTTTCAGGATGGTCAGTATCTCGTCGGGTGTATAGAAATCCATCCGGTACGTGGCGCCGAACCTGTCTCGCAAGGGACTGCTGAGCAGCGCGAATCGAGTCGTTGCGCCAACCAGGGTGAAAGGAGGGAGGCTGACGCGGACGGAGTGCGCGCCTGGGCCCTTGCCAATCATGATGTCCAGCGCCTGATCCTCCATGACCGGATAGAGAACCTCTTCGACAGGACGCGGCAGCCGATGAAACTCATCGACAAACAGGACGTCGTGCGGCTGCAACTGCGTCAACATCTGAGCAAGATCGCCGGCGCGGTTGATGGACGGACCGGCTGTGACGCGTACGCTGACTCCCATTTCGGCCGCAATAATGAACGCGAGCGTCGTCTTGCCCAGGCCGGGAGGCCCATAGAACAGCACGTGGTCCAGCGGTTCCGATCGCTGCTGGGCAGCCTGAATGGATATCTTCAGGTTGTGAATGACACGGGACTGGCCGACGTATTCGCTAAAGCGACGCGGTCGCAGGCCCGTATCAAGCGCGGTTTCTGCACCCTGTGAATCCGGCGCGACGAGTCGATCCTCGGTTGGCTCCGCCATGACATATATTGTGTCACGTGAGCGTGGCGCCCCGCATCCAACGTTTCATTTCCTCAGACGGCTTTGCCAGCTTGTGACCGGTGGAGAGCTTGTTTCCGACTTCCCTAATCACGCGACTGTGGAGACGATCTTTGTGGCCCTCAATGAACATGAAGACTGCCTCAGGGTCGCGCAGGCCAAGCTCACGCAACGCCCAGCTAAGCGCCTTCACATGCAGGTCTGAGCGGTCGTCGATGAAGAGTTCGCAGACCATGAGCGTTCGAGCCGCGTCGCCCCGGCCAAGATGCCGTTCGTTGAGCGCGATGGTGGAAACGAGTCCCGTCCGCCGCCGCCAGAAATCCGTGGACTTTGCCCATCGCATGACCCGGGCGTCAGTAATCTGGCCGCGTTGCCAGGCAGGGCCGCTCAGTTTTCGCGCAAAGTGATCCACGGAGGCCCATCCGTCCAGTGTCCGCCCGAGGCGTTCCAACTTGCGCCAACCCAGTGAATCACGCAGGCCCCTGTGGAGATAGCAGATCTCGAACGCCGCCTCGCGCGCGCCCTTTGTGTGTACGTCCGCGCCTACCAGCTCCTCGCAGAGGCCGAAGATTGACTCGACGTCGCCTCCAAGTCTTGTCAGTTCCCGTGCCGCGTCCCTTGCAATGGCGCGAAGCGCAGGCGTACGAAGAGGCCGCTCGGCGGCCTGCAACGAATCAAGAACAGAGTCGCGTGTGACCGCCATTTACCAGGCTTCGCCCAGTTGCTACATCCGACAAGGCGCCAAGTTGGCTATTCGTTCAGGGCGCGGTGAATCTTCTCCGACGTGAACGGCACGCTATCGAGGCGAACGCCGACAGCATCAGCAATGGCGTTTGCGATAGCGGGCAGCGTCGTCAGGTTTGAGTGCTCGCCGATGGCCTTGACTCCATAAGCGCCACGCCCCTCGCTTGCGGTCACAAGTCCGACACGGAGCTCAGGGATGTCGGGTTCTGTCGGAATCTTGAAATCGGCAAAGGAGGGATTCGTGATGCGTCCGCCCTCATCCACGGACAACTCCTCCATCATCGCGAATCCATAAGAGTTGATCAGGCCGCCCTCCAGCTGTCCATAGAAACCAATCGGATTGATCACGCGTGACGTATCGTGCACCGCGGTCATAACGCGAACATCCAGCTGGCCTGTCTCAGGGTCGACTTCGACCTCGGCCACTTGCGCCACAAACGATGTGTAGGGACTCGGCGTGGCGTCGTCCAGGCGGCCCTTCCCTGCGACAGGTTCGCCTGCCCGCTCTACGATCAGTTCCATTGGAACGCTTTCCCGGGAGCGGGTGTTGACCAGAGCGCCTGCCTCAAAGTCCACAACGTCCTCATCCCAGCCCTGGAATTCCGCCGCGAGCTGCTTGAGACGCGCCTTTAGGTCTTCAGCCGCCATGTGAGTCGATTCGGTCATGATGTAGCTGCCGCGGCTTCCGCCGACGCCCGTGTCAAATGCGGCCTCATCCGTGTTGTACGGCACGACCGTAACGCGCGAGATATCGATGCCCAGCTCATCCGCCGTGACTTGCTGCACCATGGTGTGATTGCCCATGCCTGGGTCATAGATTGAACTGGCCGCAATAACGTGGCCATCGTCATGCACAGTAATTCCGACCGTCGTTTGGCCGCCGCCCTGTGACCGGTGTCCAACGGCGATGCCGCGTCCGACATTAGGCGGCTTGGGACTGTCCCACTCTGAAATGCGGCCCGCCTCACGCAAAACCTCTTCAGCCTTTACGTCCAGGAATGTGCGCCCGACGGGAGTCTCATCGCCATCGTGAATTACGTTCTTGAGACGGAGCTCCAGCGGGTCCATCCCAAGTTCCTTTGCAATCAGATCCATATGCGACTCGCCGGCGAAAATGCCCTGCACTTCGCCGGGAGACCGATGGAATCCGCATGGAACGGTATTGGTGTAGACCTGATAGGCGTCGATCTTGACGTGCGGCGCCGTATACGGCCCGACAATCTCCGCGATACCGGGGAGATTGGAACCCGGAACCGGCTTGTAGCCGCCATAGGCGCCCGAGTTGAAATAGACCTCCCCCTCCCAGGCCGTGAGAGTTCCGTCGCGCTTGACGCCGGCCTTCACCCGCATGGTGCTCTCATGCCGGGGATTCATGGCGTTCAACTCTTCGGTGTAGTCCAGGGCCAGCTTGACCGGCCGTCCGGTCTTCTGGGCGAGGAAGTAGCAGATGGGCGCGCCAGTGATGTCTCCCTTGCCGCCGAAATCACCGCCGACGTAGGCGAAATTCACCGTAATGTTGTCCGGTTCTTCGCCAATAACCTTTGCCAGGGACGCCCGGTTCGCAAACGGGGATTTTGAGCCGATCCACGCTTGCACGTGGCCCGTCTCTTCAACCCAAACAATCGTGTTGTGGACCTCAAGGTAGGCCTGATGCGTCCGGGGAGTCGTGTACATATGTTCAACGATGAGATCAGCCTCCGCGAATCCCTCATCGACATCTCCCTTGCCCCAGTTGCCGTGGGCAAAGATGTTCGAGGGCTCGTCCTGGGGCTGCGGGACTCCCTCATAGCTGTTGAAGTCAGGGTGGAGAATCGGCGCGTCTGCGGCCCTCGCTTCGTCCATCGTGATGGCGGCGGGCAACTCTTCGTAGTCCACGTCAATCAGGGAGAGCGCTTGCTCGGCGATGTCCTCATCTTCCGCTGCAACGGCGGCAATCTTGTCGCCGATGAACCGCGCAGTGTCATAGGCCAGCACAGGCTCATCAATGAGCCTCTTGCCCATCCGCAGGCCTTCCACATCCTCCGGAAGCAGAACCGCATGAACACCCGGAAGCGCCAGTGCTCCGGACGGATCTATGGATCGCACACGGGCGTGCGGGTATGGCGAACGCAGAATCTTGCACCAGAGCATCCCCGGAAGCGTGACGTCGAGCGAGTATTGTCCCAGTCCGGTGACTTTGTCTGGTCCGTCTGATCGTCCAACGGGGGATCCGACTGCAGAGGGCAGCGCTGTTGCCATGTCGAGTTATTCTCCTTGCCCTCTCAAGGGCGTAAAAAGAGGCCCTTACGGACCTCCGGATCGGCCTGCGATTCCTGTCGAGAAGTATAGATGATTCACCTAAGCCCCGCTAGCGAGACCGGCGTGATGGGCCATTAGTGTCCGTCAGCTCAATGCGCCAATTGCTGAGAAAGGTGCAGATTCAAATAGGATTCGTACCCAACCGAAGCGCAAAATATCCTGTACCAAGAGACTCAATGTGCCCCTACCGGATCAACAGGGTGCCGAACGAGCCGCGTCGCGGGCTATACAGGCCCGGCGTAGTCAGGAGGGTCAGGGTTGAAAGAGGGCTCAGGCGGCCGAACGGAAGTCAGCTCGCGAAGGTCGGCAGATGAACTGTCCACGAGCTGACTGACGGCGATGGTCGGAAGCGTCTCAACATGCACGCGGGCGCGGGCGCCCAATTCAATTGAGAGACGCGCTACGTCCTCATGCGTGCGCGCTTCCACCATAGCAACGTAGTCGTAACGTCCAAGCACAGCGTAGCGAGCCAATATCTGCGTGCCCTCCACGTGGACTTCCCCGGCGACCTCACCAAACATCTCCGGGTCGCGCAGCATCCTCTGCTGACCTTCTTCAGTGACAGTACACAGGAGTATGTAGAGCAATAGTCGGCCCTCCACGTTGTATCCCATAGTACCTTACTCACAAGGGACGCCAATCCTGACGCGATCAAACGCCAGGGGAAATCTCGGCCTTTTGGGGAGCACCGGGCGCCCACACCGGTGTCGCGGGCGCATCGTCTGCCCGGTCCCGCACGTTGGCTTGACCGTCTATTGGGCTGTATCCTATTCTCAGCGCGATTGCGGCATGATTGCGTCGAGTGGGCGGACTCTGCTCAACCCGCATGTAGGGGGACTCTGTGACTAACAACGGCGGTATGTCCAAAGAAGACTGGTTGGCGAAGGTCTGGGGCCCGGCAGTGGCGCGGAACAAGGAGCGCCATGAGCGCTTCGAGACGACCTCTGAGATTGAGATCGCTCCGCTCTACGACGCCGATGACGTCGCGGAGTCCAACTATGACCGGGATGTCGGCTACCCCGCCCAATTCCCCTTCACGCGCGGCGTCCAGCCCACCATGTACCGTGGCCGCCTCTGGACCATGCGCCAGTACGCCGGTTTCGCCTCCGCCGAAGAGACAAACCGCCGCTACCAGTACCTCCTGGAACAGGGACAGACCGGCCTCTCCATGGCCTTTGACCTGCCCACGCAGACTGGCTACGACTCCGACGCCCCGCTCGCTTTGGGTGAGGTCGGCAAGGTCGGCGTTCCTGTCGCCCACGTTGAGGACATGGCCATAGTCTTTGAAGGCATCGACCTCGCCAAGGTCTCAACGTCGATGACGATCAATGCCACTGCCAGCATCCTTCTCGCCTACTACATCGCCGTCGCTCGCCGCGAGGGCGTTGCGGCGAAGGAGCTGCGCGGCACAGTCCAGAACGACATCCTGAAGGAGTACATCGCGCGCGGGACGTATATTTACCCCCCTGCCCCCTCCATGCGCCTCATCACCGACCTCTTTGAGTATTGCGCCACCGAAACCCCCAATTGGAACACGATATCCATCAGCGGCTACCACATGCGTGAGGCGGGCTGCACCGCCGCTCAAGAGATCGCGTTTACGTTGTCGGACGCCATCGCCTATGTTGACGCGGCCGTGGCCGCCGGCCTCAAGGTGGATGATTTCGGGCCGCAGCTCTCCTTCTTCTTTGTGGCCCAAAGCAACCTCCTTGAAGAGGTGGCTAAGTATCGAGCGGCGCGGCGACTTTGGGCCCGCATCATGGTTGAGCGATTCGGCTCCACGAATCCCCGCTCTCAGATGCTGCGGTTTCATACCCAAACGGCAGGCGTCACCCTGACGGCGCAGCAACCAGACAATAACGTCGTTCGCTCCACGTTGCAGGCCCTCGCAGCGGTCTTGGGAGGCACGCAATCACTGCACGTCAACTCTAAGGATGAGGCGCTTGCCCTGCCCTCCGAGGACGCCGTGACGCTCTCTTTGCGGACCCAGCAGGTGCTGGCGTATGAGTCCGGCGTGACGGACACAGTGGATCCGTTGGCCGGCTCCTACTTTGTGGAGGCGTTGACAGATCGGCTAGAGATTGAGGCGCGAGCATACATTGAACAGATTGACAAGATGGGCGGCGCGGTTAAGGGAATCGAGAACGGTTTCCAACAACAGGAGATCGGCGACGCGGCCTATCGGTTCCAGACACAGGTGGAAAGCCGCGAGCGCACCGTCGTTGGCGTCAATTCCTTCACCTCAGACGAAGAATCACAGATGGAGATTCTGCGCATCAACCCTGAGGAAACAAAGCGGCAGATAGACCGGCTTGGACGCGTACGGCGTGATCGTGACGGCCACGCGGCGCAGGCGGCTCTTGAACGGCTTGAGGCCGTCGCCCGCAGCTCTGAGAACACCATGCCCGCCATCGTTGATTGCGTCGAGGCCATGTGCACGACTGGCGAGATCTGCGATGTTCTGCGCGGCGTTTTTGGAGTACACAAGGCGCTGTTGGTCGTCTAGGTCGCCCCTCCACGAGCAAACAAACCAGGGGAAAGCGAGAAACATGTTTAAGCGAATCGACCACATCGGCGTCGTCGTCCGCGACCTCAAGGCCGCCACGGACTCCTTTGAGAATCTCTTTGGCCTGAAAGTCGCCGCCCAGGAGGTTATTGAGGATCGGGGACTCATTGCCGCCCTCGTACCAACGTCAAACGTACGTTTTGAGCTGATGCAGCCGACGGATCCTGAGAGCGCCGTTGGCCGATTCATCGAGCGCCGCGGCGAGGGCATCCAGCATATCTGCTTTGAGGTGGACGATATCCGCCAGACAATCGAAACGCTCAAGGGACGTGACGTGCAACTGATTCAGGGCGAGCCGCAAGAGGGCTTTGTCGGTGAGGTGGAGTTCGTCCATCCCCGCGCCGCCAACGGCGTCCTCACCGAAATCGCACAGGTCACGCGCCGCACGCCCGTCGACCATGACCTCAGGGTCCACCACATCACCATAGCCACTGAGAACCGCGATGAGGCCGTCGCCAATTGGTCAAAGAGCTTCGACCTCAAGGTCAATCGCATGATGGAGCGGGAGAGCGCCGGGATGGCCACCGGTTGGCTCGATGCGGGCGATGCAGAGGTGGAGTTCGCCCAACAGACCAGCGAGAACGGCCCCATCGCCAGCGCCATCGCATCCCGCGGCGCGGGCGTCTACGGCATAGTCCTCGAAACGAGTGACGCCGAGGCGCTCGCCGACCACGTCAAGTCCCAGGGCGTACGTATCGTTGAAGAACGGGAGGGTGACCGCGTCCTCCGCGTCGTCCACCCCAAGGACTTCTTCGGCACCCTGATCATGATCAACCAGCGCCGCTAGTCTCTCCCCTTATGCGAGAGGTTTATGTGGGGAAATCCCCGCAACAGCCGGGGAGCAAATCCGCCGAGAGGCCAGCCACCATGACAGAACAACAAGAACTCCTTTTCCACCACTTTGACCACGTCGCTATCGCCGTGCGCGACATTGATGAAGCGTCGCGCAAGATGGAGGACGTCCTTGGCCTTTCGGCAACCGTCACGCGTGACATGAACGAAGACGGCTACCGCGCCGCCATCGTCCCGCTCCGCACCGGGCGATTGATCCTGGTTCAGCCCAACGACGAAAACGGCGCAATCGCTGAGTTCCTCCAGGACCGCGGCGAGGGACTGCACCACGTCGGATTCGGCGTCGACGATGTAGCCGGAGCGCGAACGGAGATCGAGGATCGAGGCGGAGTCCTGCCCATGGACGCGGCGCGCCCCCGTCTGACCGGCATCAGTGATTTCGTCGACGCATCAGTCACCGGTGGCGTCTCCGTGGAGTTCGAACAAACAACCCTTTTCACGCCTGGAACGTCACGCGATATCGGCCTCCACCACGTCACCATCCGCACCTACGATGTCGGAACGGCTGCCACCGCGTGGCAGCATCTCTTCCGCATGCCGCTTAAGCGCCGCGCTGTCTCAGAGGGCTTTGGCATGGATACCGCATGGCTCGACGCCGGCGACGCCGAGGTCGAGTTCGCACAGGACCTGCGAGAAGACGGCCCCGTCGCCCGCGCTCTCAAGCTCATGGGCGAGGGCCTCCACGCAGTCGTCCTCGAATCCGATGACGCCGAAGCCGTCGAAGAGCGCGCCCGGTCCGCCGGCGCGCGCGTTATCGTCGACGATGGCGACCCCACAAACGTGCTGCGCGCCATCCACCCCCTTGATTTTCTCGGTACTCTTGTATTGATAGCGCAACGTGACGCGGCTCACGCAGGCATGACACAAACGCGCGCCGCGGATGCGGGAGCGCATTAGTCCTGCGACGGCCTATATCGGATCCTGGTGGGGAGAGGAGCACGGACAATGACGACAGAATCAGCAGCATCGGCAAGCCCTGCGCGCATACTTGTGGCCAAGCCTGGACTTGACGGGCATGACAGGGGCGCAAAGGTGGTCGCGCGGGCGCTGCGTGACGCAGGATTTGAGGTCATCTACACCGGGATTCGCCAGACGCCGGAGATGATAGTCCAGGCAGCCGTTCAGGAGGATGTAGATGCAATAGGACTAAGCATCCTCTCTGGAGCCCATCTCGATCTATTTCCGGCTATCGTCAACGGCCTCAAGGAAAAGGGTCTTGGCGACGTCGCGATATTCGCCGGCGGCATCATCCCACGTGAGGACTACGATGAGCTCAAACAGATGGGCATCAGCGGCATCTTTGGCCCAGGAACCAGCCTCAAGGATATTGTCGATTTCACCAGAGAGGTGACCGCAGCGCGGGCTCAAGCCAACTAGGACTCGCTTAGCGCACTGCCCTGATCGCCGCATTCCGACACGAGGTAATTGGATAGATTCTCGCCCTGCGGCCCGAGCAAAAACGTGACCTTGCGGAGTCGTCATGCTGATCAACGTCAGCCAGATCATGCGGGAGAGCATCGGCGCCCGACGGACATACGAATTCCCTGATGAGTCCGTCGGCGGCGCGCAAGTATCGTGCGTGGCCGACCTTATGCGAACTGATGCCGGCATTCTTGTGTCGGCCACATGCCAGGCGAGCCAGGACGCGACATGCGCGCGGTGTCTTACCGGTTACACCGATTCGCGGGAGTTCACCTTTTCTGAGGAATACTTCCCGGTCATTGATATCTTTACGGGCCGCGAGCTGCCGCCGCGCGATGTCCAGGAAGACCTCATGATTACGCAGCGGCACTTATTGGACGTGGCCGACGCAATTCAGCAATATTTGATCCTGGAAGAGCCGGGGCTGCCAATCTGCAGGCCTGACTGCGCGGGCCTTTGCCCACAGTGCGGAGCAGATCGTAATGCGGTATCCTGCAAATGCCCGCCTACGCAAGCTCGCAATGAATGGGAGCTTCTGCGGGACCTGTGGAACGCGCAAAAGGACGATTAGCGCCTCCCGGGAACTAAACGGGAAAGGACCAGAGTGGATCATGCCACCACTACCGAAGCGACGGCGTTCAAACGCTCGACAAAACAAGCGCATGGCGCACACGGCGCGCGCTCCAAAATTCACGTCGCAATGTCCGACATGCGGAAATGCGCGGCTGCCGCATAGGGCTTGCCCATCCTGCGGAACCTATAACGGCCGACAGGTGATAACGCCGCGCCGCCGCGCCGCCGAATAGACGGTCGGACTCTCAGCCAAACGCGGAGGCGCCCTAAGGAAACCAATAGCTACGCTCGGCAAGAGTCAATTCATCTTGCGGCGCAGGAGCTAAGGAGCAGACGACAATGACAATCGCGTTTCTCTTCCCCGGACAAGGCGCCCAGGCCGTTGGAATGGGCAAGGATTTGTACGATGCCGTGCCCGCCGCTAAGGCCATATTTGATGAGGCGGATCAAGCCCTCGGAATCTCGCTTTCCGGGATCTGCTTCGAGGGACCTGAAGAGACGCTCACCCAGACCATCAACACGCAGCCGGCAATCCTGACCGCCTCGGTCGCCATGCTTGAAGCAGCGCGCGAAACCCTGGCAGCCAAGGGCTACACGCCCACATACACCGCCGGACATAGCCTCGGTGAGTACTCCGCGCTTGTCGCGGCGGGGTCCATGAGCTTTTCTGATGCGGTTCGTCTGGTCCGAGAGCGTGGGCGGCTAATGCAGGCCGCGGGGGATCAGCGCGAGGGCGCAATGGCCGCCGTGATGGGAATGCCGGAGCCCGACCTGGAGAAGGTGTGCGCCGAGGCAGGCGTCGACATGGCCAACCTGAACTCTGCCGACCAGATTGTGATTAGTGGCTCCAAGGAGGGCGTGGAGGCTGCGCAGAAGCTCGCGGAAGAGCGCGGCGCCCGGCGAGTCGTCGCGCTCCGGGTTAGCGCCGCCTTTCACTCGTCGCTCATGGATCCGGCGGTGCCGGGAATGCGCACTGCCCTTGAGACCGCCGCTATCGCAGCCCCCTCATTCCCGGTCGTCGGCAACGTTACAGCGACACCGCTCACAAGCCCCGAAGATATAACCGACGAATTGGCGAGGCAGATACGAAGCTCAGTCCAATGGTTCAGGACAGTCGAGTATCTCCGCGACAACGGCGTTACGACATTCATCGAGATTGGCCCAGGCAAGGTGCTGACCGGCTTGGTCAAGCGGACTTTCCCGGAGGCAGAGACGATCAACATCGGTAATCTTGAGGAGCTTGAAGAGCTCAAGGGCGCATAGGAATACTGCGCATGTCACACGAGGCTGAGGGCGGCAGGGCCAACAAATTTGCGGAGTCCCGACGCCACGCCAGGCAGATCGCCTTGCAGGCGCTTTATGAGTGGGACGCGGTCAAGCATCATCCTGCAACAGCCTTGCAAAGGCTCGTAGTTGACTACTGCGTAGAGGAGGATCGCGAGAGCGTCCTGGACTATGCATCAATCCTGGTCGAGGACGTGCGGAATGACGGCATAGAGCTGGACGGTCTGATTCAGGCGCACGCGACGGCCTACCCCGTCGGGCAGATTGCCGCAGTGGATCGCAACGCCCTGCGTCTCGCCCTCGCGGAAATCACGCACGAACTGGCTCCCGCAAAGGTTGCGGTGTCGGAAGCTGTTGAGCTTGCAAAGATGTACGGCGGAGAAGGATCAGGACGCTTTGTCCGCGGGGTCCTTGGCGGCGTGCTTGCGGAACTGATGCCTGACCTTTAATCTTCAGATAGGTCAACAATCCAAGGAGGTATAGGTAC
Source organism: Dehalococcoidia bacterium (assembly GCA_965237465.1). Taxonomy (GTDB): domain Bacteria; phylum Chloroflexota; class Dehalococcoidia; order UBA6926; family UBA6926; genus VXMO01. The sequence continues at coordinate 401,720 of OZ250138.1, read as the reverse complement.
GTGGCTACTGTTTCAGAAAGGGTCACGCAAGTCATCGTCAGTCAGCTTGGCGTCGAAGAAGACAAGGTCGTGCCGGCGGCAGCCTTCGTTGACGACCTGAACGCAGATTCACTTGATATGGTCGAACTCGTCATGGCCTTTGAGGAGGAATTCACGACACCGGACAAGGACATCGAGATTCCTGATGAGGAAGCCGAAAAGATCCTGACCGTGCAAGATGCCATCTCTTACCTCAGGGACGAGATGGGGATCGCAGACGATTAGCGGCAGCCCCCTGAGTCGCGCAATCGAAACAGACGCGCCGAGTCGAACCCTGCACTGCCGCATACCCTGAATGACTATGCAGAGCGGCGACTCGGACGCGACGGCGCAATTGAGGGCAATCGCCCTCGAGATTCAGGCTTGTTCCGCCTGCCGTCTATCGCAGGGCCGCACAAACGTGGTTCCGGGCGAAGGCTCCGTTGAAGCGGACGTGATGTTCATCGGTGAGGGGCCAGGATACTACGAGGATCAACAAGGCCGGCCCTTCGTCGGCGCGGCGGGGAAGTTGCTCGATGAGTTGCTGTCTTCGGTTGGCTGGCAACGACGCGACGTTTACATTACCAACACCGTCAAGTGCAGGCCGCCCAACAATCGCGATCCGCTTGAGGATGAGATGGACGCCTGCGAAGAGCGGTACTTGAGGCGCCAGATTGCCCTCGTTAAGCCCGCGTTGCTCGTGACGCTGGGCCGCATCTCGCTCACACGCCTCTTCCCACAGCAGACAATCTCTCGAGTACACGGCAATCTGCTCTACAAGGACAGCCAGGCCGTCTATCCTCTCTACCACCCCGCAGCCGCCCTGCGCCAACAGCGACTGCGCGATGTGATTCACGAGGACTTTAGCCAACTGCCCACCGTTCTGGACCAAGTCCGCAGACGTGCAGCCGGCGCGCCCCCGGACGGCTACGCAGCCGCGGACCAAAGCGGCCCGACGGCCGAACCGCCCGGCGAGCAATTGAGCTTACTGTAGGCGCCGGAGCATGACGCATGTCTAGCGACGCCGGAATCCTCAAGATCATGCCTTTGGGCGGGCTTGGGGAGATCGGCAAAAACATGATGGCCATCGAGTACGACGAAGCCATCCTGATTGTGGATTGCGGCCTCATGTTTCCGGACGAGGCCATGCACGGCGTCGACATCGTGTTGCCTGACGCGCAATACGTGATTGATCGTCGCGAAAACGTGGTGGGCATCGTCATCACGCATGGCCATGAGGACCACATTGGCGCCCTGCCCAATATTCTTCCTGAGCTGCGAGTGCCGGTCTATGGCACCAAGCTCACAATCGGCCTGGTCTCCGTCAAGCTCCGCGAGACGCGGAAGATGCGCGGTATTTCGCTGGAGACCGTTGAGCCGGGTTCAACATTTCAACTGGGACCATTCGGCGTAACGCAATTCCGCGTGAATCACTCCATCCCGGACGCTACGGGGGTCATCATTGATACGCCCGTCGGCACAATTGTCCACACCGGCGATTTCAAGCTCGACCACACGCCCGTGGACGGCAAGCCGACAGACTTCCAGCGACTTGCGCAGGCAGGCAAGGACGGCGTCCTGCTGCTGATGTCAGACTCCACTTATGCAGAGACGCCCGGCCACACGCTATCAGAGGCGGTGGTAGGCCAGGCGTTGACGCGTTTCATAGGGGAGGCGCAGGGCCGCGTCATTGTCGCCAGTTTCGCCTCGCTCATCTCCCGCATCCAGCAGGTGGCTGACGCAGCCGCTATGCACGGACGCAGGCTTGGGGTCGTTGGCAGGAGCATGGTGGACAACGTGCGCCTGGCGACGGAGCTTGGCTATCTTCACATCCCTGAAGGGATACTCCTACCTGGAAATCAGCTGGACTCTCATCCGCCTGAGGAGACGGTCATCATGACGACGGGCGCGCAGGGCGAGCCGACGTCTGCGCTGGTTCGAATGGCGCACGGCACGCATCAGCAGGTGCGCATTGAACGGGGCGACACCGTAATCATTTCAGCGAATCCAATCCCCGGCAACGAAGCCGTCGTCGGACGCACCATTGACGGTCTCTTTCGTTTGGGCGCGGACGTCCTCTACAGCCGCACGGAGCAGGTTCACGTGCGATTGAATCGAGGCCACGCGAGCCAGGAAGACCTCAAACTCATGTTGCGCCTCACAATGCCGCAATATTTTGTCCCGATCCACGGCGACTATCGCCACCTCGTGCACCACACGCGCCTCGCTCAGTCCGTCGGCATCCCGGAGAGCAACATATTCTTGATGACGGATGGCGATGTCCTGGAGATTGATGAGGACGGCTACGCGGAGGTGACGGGAAATCTCGGCCTGCAGAACCGATTTGTCTCCGGCCTCAATGTCGGAAGCGTCGACAACGATGTCCTCAATGAGCGGGGCGTCCTGTCCCGTGACGGAGTCGTGGCTATCTCGCTGCCGTTGGATAGTGACACCCATGAACTTGTCGGCGATCCCGGGATTTCCTCGCTCGGTTTCCTCCAGCGGGAAAGCGCCGAGGACCTGATGGAACGAGCCCGTGAAGTTGTAGAGGGCGCTGTCGTGAAGGCCCTCGCTTCCGACAAGGGCGTGTCCGTTATTGAATCACTGGTTCGTGAAGAGGTTAGCCGTTTCTTTTACCAGGAAACGCGCAGGCGACCGCGATTTCTAATCCAGATGATCCCGCTCTAGAAAGCTGATTCGCCGCAAGGGCGCAGTCTCAGGACGGAAAGGTGACGAGATATGGCATCACAAGGAGATGGAGAGACGACCGGTGCGCTAGGCCACCTGCGCGTCATCGAGTACGGAGACATTCCTGCGTCATACGCCGCCCGTTGGCTGGGAGACTTGGGCGCGGACGTAATCAAGGTGGAGGCGCCCGGCGGAGACCCCAACCGCCTGTTGCCGCCGTTCGCTGGAGATGTGCGCAACCCGGAGCGCAGCCTCACATTCATCAACGCCAACCTCAACAAGCGATCCGTAGTGCTTGATATCGCAGAATCGGACGCGGACAGGCAGACGTTCATGGACCTTCTCGCCGGCGCCGATGCCTTCATTGAGGCCACGCCTCCCGGCACGCTTGAGTTGTGGGGACTCTCGCAGGAGGCCTTGCTGCAGAGGAATACCGGCCTGGTCACGGTTTCAATCACGCCATTCGGCCAGTGGGGGCCATACTCCGGCTACCGTGGCAGTTCGGCCGTCGTTGAGGCCATGTCGGGATTCATGAGCGCCCACGGCGACGACAAGATGCCCCCAGTGGTCACGCCTGCCCACCAGATTTATCAGGTTGCCGCCGTCCACGCGGCCTACCTTACACTGGCCGGAATTCGCCATGCCCGCCTGACGGGAACAGGACAACGCATCGACGTCTCGCTCCAGGAGGCGGTGACATATCTTGGCTCCAGCGCCGTCGCGCGGTACACGCAGCGAAGCGAGATCGTAGAGCGCAACGGGGCCAAGCCACAGGGCGGCGGCTCAAACATCTTTCGATGCAATGACGGCCGATGGGTCTATCTGTCAATCTACATCCTGCCCCACTGGCGCATCATCACGCGGGAGTGGATGGAGGATCCCGTCCTCTCCCAACCGGAATGGGATGATCAGGAATATCGCGGCGCCAACGATGACGTGATCAACGCGCTGTTCCAGTCATTCATTGAGCAGTTTGGGGCGGATGAGTTTGTGGCGGAGTGCCAGCGGAGGGGCCTCCCCGCATCGCCGGTCAATACTCCCAGCGAGTTTATGAACAGCCCGCAGCTCACGCATCGCAAGTGGATCCAGGAGTTAGAGCACCCGGTGATTGGCTCGTATCGAGCGCCCGGATTCCTCTTCAAGATGTACGAGACGCCGATGCGAGCGTGGCGGCCCTCCCCGCAACTCGGCCAACACCAGGATGAAATCATGCAGGAGGCCCGTGCAGGCCGCGCGCCTGTGGCCGCCGGCGCAGGTCGCAACGGCCACGCCGCTGACGACGCCATGTTGTCCGGCATCAGGGTCGCTGACCTCACGCGGTTCTTTGCAGGTCCCATCGGCACAATGTTCCTGGGTTTCTACGGCGCGGAGGTCGTCAAGGTTGAGTCTGAACTGTTGGTGGCGAATCGAGAAGCGAACAGCCCCCTCTACCCTGACATGAACCGCAACAAGCTGAGCGCGACAATCGATACGCGCCACCCGGACGGCAAGAACCTGATGAACTCCCTGATCGAGATGAGCGATGTTCTGGTGGATAACTTTTCGCCTCGGGTCATCGATCGGCTCGGTTTCGGGTGGGAGCACGTCAAGGACGTGAATCCCGGCCTGATACAGATAACCGCGCCGGGGATGGGGCTCGACGGCCCCTTGACCTCGTGGGTCACGTGGGGCAACCAGCTGGTGGCTTACACGGGATTGTCTTACATGTGGGGTTTCGCAGAATCGGAGATGGATGCGCACGGGAAACTCGTAATTCCTGACTATCTGGGAGCCAGCCTGGTCGCCCTGTCATCAATCTCCGCGCTGGAATACCGCGACCGCACCGGTCAGGGTCAGTTCATTGAGCTTGCGCAGGTCGAGGCTCAGGGGGCGATCATGGGCCCCGCCATCCTCGACGCAACTGTCAACGGGCGACAGTGGGAGGCAGCAGGTTACAACGAGATTCTGGGATCGCGTTACGCGCCCTACGGAGCGTATCCGTGCAAGGGCGACAACGAATGGGTGATCATCTCAGTGGAGACGGACGACGAGTGGCTCGGACTGGCAGAAGCGATGGGCTCGCCGGCATGGACGCAGGATCCGCGCTTCTCAACCCATTCCGGCCGCAGTCTGAACAAGGATGAAATCGACGACCAGTTGCGGGAGTGGACACGGGGTTACACGAAGCGACAGGCCATGCGCATCCTTCAGTCGCGCGGCGTTCCCGCGGGCGCGAAATTCACGGGCGAAGACCTTTACTCCGATATCCACCTGCGGGCGCGAGGCCACATTGTCGATGTCCATGAGCCTCCCTGGGGAGATCTTTCGCATCAAGGGTTGCCGGGCATACCATCCCTCTCCGAGGCGCATGGCGACGGCCCGCCTCCGTGGATCGGCGCTCACAACGACTACGTGTTCGGCGAAGTGATCGGCCTCTCCCCGGAGGAGATCAAGAAGGGCCAGGAGTCCGGCGCCATCAGGTAGGACATCAGGCAGTTTGTCGCTTCGGTTAGCTTACCGGACGAAACTCTGGTATTGCCGTGCGCTTGGAGTCCAAGGGCTAGGCGGCGAATTCAGAGAACCTGAATGCGCACGGGCGCAACCTTGTCCGGCGCCCTCGGATGGGACGTCGCTAGCGGCTTTCGCGCAGAGTCTGCTCCAGCTCCTTCAAATATCGGAACGTGAAGATGCCCGTCTCATGGGCGTCGGACCACAGGAATTGCACTGCATACCGGCCAACCTGCATCCAGTCGATGGCGATGACATCCTCCGGCACGTCCTTCTCGAAAACGACCCGCCGATCGGTGCCCTCAATGACGCACATGGCGCAGGGACAGTTGCCTCGCAGAAAGCGGTACGGATAGTGGCTGCCCTGCCCGTCCTCCCAGACCGTGTGGACGCCGTCCGGCTCGAGGCGGAGCATCGTTATTCCCAGCATCCGGTCCGGCTGATCACTTGCAGTCACATGGCCAGTGTACGCCAAAATCAGGCTCCCTCTATAGGCGGAAAGGCCGACTAGAGGCCGCTTACTGATCCGGTCCCAATGTGCCCGACGGAATCCGAGGCGCTAAACTATCTGGGCAGCGCCAACCCAGCACCTCTGGAGGCCCACATGACGACGGAACAGGAAGCCATAGGCCAGCCGGACATCAAGGAATTGTCAGCGCAGCGAATCGCATATATCGCCATGCGTGGCTCATATGAACAGTTCCCCGAGGCAATGCACCGCCTCCTGCCCTGGATTGAGCAGGCCGGGGCAGAGATCATAGCGCCTCCCGGCGGCACATACCTTGATGACCCTTCCACCACGCCGGAGGAGCAATTGAACTGGGAAGCGTGGGCCCCGATTGATGACCGTACGCCTGAGACGGCGGCTGGATCAGACAGCATCGGCGTTAGGACAATGCCCGCCGGACGATATGCATTCGTGCTGCACCAGGGTCCATACGAGACTGTCGGCGCCTCCTACGGCCTGCTGTTCACGTGGCTGGCCCAGCAGGAAATCGCGCCGGGAGAACCTCCGATGGAAGTCTACCTTTCAGACCCGACAGAGGTCCCTGAGGACCGGTTGATCACCGAGATACGCGTCCTGCTGGCCTAGACTATCTCACTCGCGCCGCGTGGCAACGCTGCTTAGTGCGTGACCGCGCCGCGGGAGGCAGACGAAACCAGTCGCGCGTATTTCGCGAGAGCGCCGCGGGAGTGCTTCGGAGGCGGCGCTTCCCAGCGAGCCTGACGCTCCGCTAGCTGTTCATCAGATAGCTCGACTTCAATGACGCGACGGTCAACGTCCAGGACGATGATGTCGCCCTCCTCCAGCAGACCCATTGGTCCGCCCGTCATGGCCTCAGGCGCAACGTGCCCGACCGCCAGCCCGTGTGTGCCGCCGGAGAATCGCCCATCGGTGATCAAGGCGACCTTTTCGCCTAGGCCCTGCCCCGTTATGGCCGCCGTTACCGCCAGCATCTCTCTCATGCCGGGGCCGCCCTGAGGGCCCTCGTAGCGGATCACCACAACGTCGCCTTCACGAATGTCGCGTGACTGTACAGCTTCAAAGGCGTCCTCCTCGCGATCAAAAACGCGAGCCGGGCCTCTGTGCTGCCTGCTGGGAGTGCCGGCGATCTTGATAACCGCCCCCTCAGGCGCGAGGTTGCCGCGCAGGATGACAATGCCGCCCGTAGGTCCGAGGGCGTCGGACAGATCGCGCACGACGCCTGACCCGCCGCCGGGCCGCACAGGCTCAAGCGTCTCCGCAAGAGTCTTGCCGGTCACCGTCATTGCGTCGCCGTGCAAATATCCTGCGTCAAGTAGTTTCTTGAGCACCACCGGCACGCCTCCCGCCTTGTCGAGGTCGGACATGACGAAGCGGCCGCCCGGCTTCATATCTGCGATGTACGGCGTTCTGTCGCTGATGCTCTGAAAGTCTTCAATATCCAGATCGACGCCTGCCTCATGCGCGACGGCAAGAAGATGGAGGACGACGTTGGTCGAGCCGCCCATCGCCATGGCAGTCGTGATGCCGTTTTCAAGGGATTCGCGTGTGATGATGTCGCTCGGCGTGCGATTGTCGCGTATCATGTCGACCACCTGCTCGCCGCTGCGGAAAGCGAGCTGCTCGCGTCGCGCATCGACGGCCGGGACGGATGCGCCGCCCGGAAGGCAAACGCCCATCGCCTCAAAGACGGAAGCCATTGTATTGGCCGTGAACAGGCCGCCGCATGAGCCCTCGCCGGGGCACGCGCACTCCTCGAGCGCTTGAACAGCCTCAAGCGGAATCGTTCCCGCCGCATAGGCGCCAACAGCCTCAAAGACGTCCACTATCGTCACGTCCCGCCCCTCATAGCTGCCGGGCAGGATTGTGCCGCCGTACAAGAAGATTGACGGGATATTGGTGCGCGCCATCGCCATGACGGAGCCGGGCAGCGACTTATCACAGCCCGCCAGCGTAACCATGCCGTCCAACGCCTCGGCCATTGCGACAAGCTCAAATGAATCGGCGATAACGTCGCGGCTGACCAACGACGCCTTCATCCCTTCATGGCCCATTGCGATGGCGTCCGAGACGGCGATGGCCGTGAACTCGATTGGAGTCCCGCCGGCGGCCCTGATGCCCTGCTTAACGTGGTTGGCTAGCCGGCCGAGATTCAGATTGCATGGCGTCACCTCATTGGCTGTGCTCGCCACGCCGATAAGGGGTTTGCGGAGGTCTTCCGGGGTAAAGCCCATGGCGTAAAACATAGAGCGGTGCGGGGCGCGCTCCACACCATCCGTGACCTGCCAGGATCGCGGCTTGGGGGCGGGTGTCTGCGTCATCTGAATCGTTCTCCTTTGACTGTTGAGGTCAGTGTTTCAGGACAGTCTAGGCCGCGTCTTGCTCTAGCGCCTGAAACGCCTCATCGGTCTTTGCCGCCATGATGAAATCGTTTCGGTGCAGGCCTTTGATCTTGTGTGTCCACCACAGGACAGTCACCCTGCCCCATTCCGTCGTGATCTGCGGATGATGTCCCTCGTCCTCAGCGGCTTCGCCGATGCTGTTTGTGAATGTCAGCGGCGCGGCGAAATCACGGAATCGATAGACCCGTCTCAGCTTCAGGACGCCGGCGTCATCAAGGATCTCCCACTCCGGCACGTGGGGGTGAAACGTTGCGATCTCCTGCTCAGTCACGCGCGGCGAGTCCGCCCGGCACGCAACGCACTTCTCCTGAGTCAGCGTCTGAGACTGCGTCATGCGACACCTCCAGTCCGCGAATTTCTCCGACCGGCTACTGAGCCGGCGGTTGCTGCATCAACTGTAGAGTATTGCCGTCAGGATCCTTGAACGTGGCGATCCAGCCGCCCCACGCCTCCTGTTCCGGAGGGCGTGTAAACTCCGCGCCCTTGTCAAGCATACGCGTATACACAGCGTCGATATCGTCGACCCCAAAGTTGAACATGATTCTATAGGGATCCATGCTCTCCTGCGTCCAAATCTGGCTGTGCCGCGCAATATTGAGGCGCAGGCCGGGGCGTACGTCAAACGACACAAGTTGGCCGTGATCCGAGTGCTGCTCAAGCCCCACCACGTCCCGGTAGAACTCGACCATTCGGTCAAGCTGGACCGTGAAGAGGTTGACGCCGATGATGTCTTGAATCATTGCCTGCCTTCTCGTGTGGCTCCCAATGCTGCTATTCGCCCTGGCGAGCGTCCATATGGTAAGGCGCCAGACGCCAACCCTACTAGCAAATATCAGCCGCGTTGCGGATGGAGCGGTTTCGGGAGCGGCCGGGGAGGTCGGCGGAGGGTTACGCAGATGGGTAGCAAACGGCGTCAATCACGTCCGCGATGCGCCCCAAGCTATCCACGACGCCGTCCAGGATTTGCGGATATTCGACATCTCTCATGAGGTCGACCGGAATCCAATTGTCGGTCAACCCAAATTGAGCAAGTATCTCCCCCGTCTTGTCCTTCGAGTCAGGAAAGCTCTCCAGCCACAAAGGTGTCTCACCCGTCTTTTCAAACTGGTCTCTATTGATGCCAAACCGCACTATGGTTCAGCGAAGGCGTACGTACCGACCGTAGCCGTACGAGCGGGGGTTGCGCGTAAGCCCTTCTTGCTTGCCCACCCTTGAACCGCCCCAAGATCCGTTGCATCATCAACAAGCCGCCGATAGTCACGCAGAAGGCGCTCCGACTCTGCGCCAAATTCCTCACCTTGGCGGATTGGCTTAAACGCTCCCTCGTCCGCATACGTGGAGAGACTCCGCAGTTGCCGAATGTCAGCGTCAATGCCCGACTCTCCGGAGTCCCTTGACCGCGCAGCCATGCTGTCCAGCAAGCCGGCCCAGCTCACAATCATCAAGTGCCAATGTGAGTCTTCTATGCGCAAACATTTGCGCTCAGCGTCAACAACAGAGAGCGTATGGCCCGCCTTCTCTACGCGATGCCGCAACTCGGGCCACAACCACCTAATCCTGTCATCCGGCGCAAGAAACACTAAGACAGTTGGCCCATCATCGGGCAATCGTTTGAGGTAAGCATTCGGTTGGTTGGGCGTGAGGTCCGCCCAGAACTTGACTTCAACAAGCACCCGTTCGGCGCCGTTCTCGTCAAACCCAACCAGGTCAGGTTGTGTCCCATCGGGGTGCGTAACTTGTGTGCGCACTTTGGCGACGGGCGCCACATCCCGGACGCCGGACCGCACAACGTCATTCAACGCTTCAAGGGACGCGTCCGAGGTAGCCAGGATATGACTGAGAGCTTCCGTCGCAATGTTCTCAGTATTTCCGGGAAAGCTCGAAACCAAAGAGGCCAGCAATGTATCGCTTTCAGGCATAACGCCGCCTTCCTTCAATCTAGCCAGAAGCCTATTGAAACGCCGGCCCTGCCGGGTAGTCCTCCGGCTTGCCCGTGTCGCCCGGCTGGATTACAAAATCCCGTCGATCCCGGTACAGGCGGGCGCGGTTCAAGACATAGTCGACTCCCGGTTCCAGTTCGTCCCAATGGGTCTCAAGCCAATACTTGTAGTTCCCAATGAACAGGTAGTCCTTTTTCAAATGGAAGAAGCGGCAGGATACGCCCTCCCCGGCGCGGAACCGGGTGGCTACCGCGTCCAGCAGCTCTCGCTGCCCGTCCTTTTCGGTAACGACATATTCGGGGGCCAGGTTTCCCGGTAGGTAACCGCCTCGCGCCCTGGGACATTGGCAATTAGTTCAGTCAGTTGCACGGCCTCTCCTCATCAATGTTGCCGCCGATGATGTCTTGAATCATTGCCTGCCTTCTTGTGTGGTTCCGCGCTCTATGAATCGCCCTGGCGAGCGTCCGTAAGAAATTGGCGGGCCGCCCGCCCGAACAGTCCTGCAAAGTTCGTCGCAATATAGCGGAATCCCCGCGCCCGCCACTCCCTGGCGGCCTCCGGCGACCCGACAATCGTGCCCGCGACGCGGCCGGCGTTCATGACCTTCTTTCCGCCATCCGCGATTGCCTGAACAACGCGAGGGTCCGTAGTCCTGCCGGGGATGCCCATGGAAGACGAGAGATCCGTCGCCCCAAAGAAGACGATGTCTACGCCACCAACCTCCAGGATGGCATCCAGCGCGCTAAGTGCCTCAACGGTCTCGATCTGCACGATGACGAGCATCTGGTCGTTGGCCGTCTCCGCATACTCGGCAACCGTCTCGGCCAGGCCAAACGTGGCCGCGCGGACACCCGCCAGTCCCCGCCTTCCTTGCGGAGGATAAAGCGCCGCGCGAACAGCCAGCCGCGCATCCTCAACGGTGTTGACGATGGGGACCTGAAGACCTTGTGCGCCTGTGTCGAGGTGTCGCAGCGCGTTTTGTGGGTGATTCATTGCGATCCGCACAATGGGCGTCGTCCCGCTCGCCTCCGCCCCGCGCACCATATTCGTCACGGTCTCCAGATCGGCCGGCCCATGCTCCGCGTCAATGATGACGAAATCAAACCCCGCCCAGCCGAGCAACTCTGCGGCTTCCGGGCTTGGCAAGTTCACGAACGAGCCGACAGCCGTCTCGCCTCGGCCTAGCCTGCCCTTCAGAGCGTTGGTTCTCGGCATCGGATGCAACTGGAAAAGGTGGCCCGTTTAGGAGGCCCCGGTTAGTCGTCCCCTGAGCCGAGTTTGAGGAGAGCCAGAAACGCCTCCTGAGGCACCTCGACGCGGCCAACGCGCCTCATTCGGCGCTTGCCCTCCGCCTGCTTCTCCAGGAGCTTGCGTTTGCGCGTGACGTCTCCTCCGTAGCACTTGGCAAGAACGTTCTTGCGGAGCGCGCGGACAGTCTCGCGAGAGATGATGCGCCCGCCAATGGCAGCCTGGATAGGAACGTCAAACATTTGGCGTGGAATCGTCTCCCGCAGCTTGGAGACAAGGGCCCTGCCCCGATGCTGCGCGGCCTCCCGCGGATATATCGCGCTGAGCGCGTCCACCGGCTCCTCATTGACCAGGATGTCCAGTTTGACGAGCTTCGCCTCTCGCGGCTCTATGATTTCGTAGTCGAGTGACGCGTAGCCCTGCGTGCGGGACTTCAGTTGGTCAAAGAAATCGATGAGCATCTCGGCTAGCGGCATCTTGTATTTCATGGCGACGCGGGACTGGCCACCCACCGCGCCCGCGCCGGCCTGGATATATTCCATCTCCTCATATTCCGCGCGGCGCTCGGACATCAGCTCCATCACGGGGCCTACAACATCATTCGGCGCGAGAATCGTGGCGTGAATCCATGGTTCATACATCGTGTCAATCACCGTGGGATTGGGCATTTCCGCCGGATTGTGGATGATGAGCGACGTTCCGTCCGTGCGCAGAATCTCATAGGCGACGCTGGGCGCGGTTATCAGAATCTCCAGATCGTATTCACGCTCCAGGCGCTCCTGGACTATCTCCATATGCAGGAGGCCGAGAAAGCCGCAACGAAATCCAAATCCAAGCGCCAGGCTGTTCTCAGGCTCATACGAGAGAGCGGCGTCATTCAGTTGCAGCTTTTCGAGGGCCTCGCGCAGGTTCTTGTATTCGGCGTCGCCGGATGGGTATAGCCCGGCGAAAATCATCGGCTTGAGCGGACGATACCCCGGCAGGGCCTCCTTGGCAGGAGAAGCGGCCAGCGTGATTGTGTCGCCGACTCTGCACTCGCGCACGTCCTTCAGGCCTGTCGCGACATAGCCCACCTCGCCCATGTCCAGCCCGTCTCGCTTGGACACCAGCCAGGGCGTGAATATTCCGACGTCAAGTGGCTCGATGACCGTGTTATTAGACATCAGTCGCAATTGCGAGCCGGGCGGGATGGACCCGTCGTACACGCGGACGTAAGCGACAACGCCCTTGTAAGGATCGTACTTGGAATCAAAGACCAGAGCCCGGAGCGGGGCCGCCGAATCACCGTGCGGTGCCGGCACGCCCGCCACGATTGCCTCGAGGACCTCTTCCATGCCGATGCCCTCCTTGGCGGAGACCAGCACGACATCCTCCGATGGAATCGCCAGCATGTCCTCCAGCTCCATCTTGACGTCGTCGGGCCGGGCGCTCGGAAGGTCAATCTTGTTCAGCACCGGAACAATGCTTAGCCCAAGCTGCGAGGACAACAGGCTGTGCGCCAACGTTTGCGCCTGGATGCCCTGAGAGGCGTCAACAACCAGAATGACTCCTTCGCAAGCCCTCAGGCTCCGCGATACCTCGTAGCTGAAGTCAACATGTCCCGGCGTGTCGATGAGATTGAACTGATACGTGGCGCCGTCGCGAGCCTCATAGAGCATCCGTACGGCCTGTGCTTTGATCGTGATGCCCCGTTCTCGTTCGAGATCAAGCTGATCCAGCAGCTGATCCTGCATCTCGCGCTGCGAAACCGTGCTCGTCGTCTCCAACAGACGATCAGCAAGCGTCGACTTCCCGTGATCGATGTGCGCGATGATAGAGAAGTTGCGGATAAGGGCAGGATCGGTGGCAGCCATCAAACGTATTATAGGGGCGCGGGGCATGCATCCGTACGGAAAAGCGCGACAGGAACCTCAATGACCAGCTCAGTGAGCGAGCCCAGGCCTCGCCGGGTCCTCATCTTCCAGCACGCAGAACCTGAACACCCGGGGCTCATCACAACTGCGCTGGAGTCGGTCGGCGTGGAGTCTGAGATCATCAGGACCGATCTCGGTGGGGCAATGCCGCCGTCCCTGGAAGGCTCCGACGGACTGATCATCATGGGCGGCCCGCAATCCGTCTATGAGGAAGGACGTTTCCCGTTTCTCAAGGGCGAAAAGCTGCTGGCGCGCGAGGCCGTGGACAAGGGCAAGCCTATGCTTGGCGTGTGCCTCGGCAGCCAGATCATCGCCGATGTACTCGGCGCGGATGTGCGACCGGGGGGAGGCATGGAGCTGGGCTGGAAAGACGTGCGACGGTCGCCCGCCGTTGCGGATGACGAGGTTCTTTCATCCCTACCCAACTCATTCACGCCAATGCACTGGCATGGTGATGTGTTTGACCTCCCGGCCGGCGCGGCGTCGATGGGCGGCTCAGACATGACTCCTGTGCAGGGTTTTGTTTACGGCAGACATGTCTATGCCCTGCTCTTTCACCTTGAGATGACGCGGCAACAGATTCAGGCAATGGCGGATCTGTTCCCCGATGACATGCGCAGGGCAAACGTCGATCCCGCAGCATTGCTGAATGAGATGCCCGCCCGCCTTGAGGCGCTGCGTGCTACGGCGCTCAACGTGTTCGCGAGCTGGGCGCGCTTGCTCTGAATTGGATGCCGCGTCGAGCGGCCTAATCGCGCCTCTGCCACAACTCAACGCCCTCGGACGTTGCGGCGCCGAGCAACGAACGTATTGTCTTCCCCTGCACGGGATGGATGAGGTCCGGGGCAAGCTCAGCAAGCGGAACCAGGACAAAGGCGCGTTCGTGCATCCGTGGGTGAGGGATCGTCAGGTCATCGGTCGCCAGTGTCATCTGATCGCCGTCCGACGCGTAGAGAAGAATGTCAATGTCCAGCGTCCTGGGCCCGTTGCGAAAGCTCGGTGTCCTGCCAGCGTCATTCTCAATGTCCTGGAGGAGGGCCAATAGCTCGTGCGGCGACAACCCCGTGCGCCCCTCCACACAGGCATTAAGGAATTCTGGTTGGTCCGCGTAACCGACCGGCGCCGTCTTGTAGATTGATGAAATCCCCGTCACCTCCACCCGAGACTGCAGGGCCCGGATAGCATCGCTGATTGTCTTCTCTCTGTCGCCCAGGTTGGAACCCAAGCCCAGATGAATCACGGCACGGGGACCTGCCGCTGGATTATCGGCGCTTACACTACTCATCCCATTCGCCCCGCGACGCTGTGCGCGTAATAGCGTCGGCCATCTTGGCGACGCGCGCCATTTCCTTTACGTCATGCACACGTATGATGTCCGCGCCGTTGGCGATGCCAATCGCGACTGCGCCGGCGTCGCCCTCCACGCGCTGATCTACGGGAAGGTCCAACACGCGTCCTATTGTCGACTTTCGACTCGTACCGAGGTTGAGTGGGCGGCCCAACGCCGATCTGATATCTGCAAGGCGGCGCAACACCTCAAGGTTGTGTGAGACGGTCTTTCCAAAACCGAAGCCCGGGTCCACGATGACGCGCTCCTCCGCAACGCCCGCCCTTACCGCCTCCGCTACGCTGTCGCGCAGACTCGCGACGATATCCTGAATGAGGTCGCTGTAGCGGGTGTCCTCCTGGTTGTGCATAAGGATCAGCGAAAGGCCGCGTTTAGCAGCGATGCGCGCGACTCCGACGTCGCGCTTGAGACCCCACACATCATTGATGAGCGCCGCGCCCGCTTCTGCGGCGGCCTCCGCAACAGAGGCCTTGTATGTATCAACGCTGATTGGAGCATCGGTCAGGTCGCTGATTGCCTTGATCACCGGAATCACGCGCCGGATCTCCTCCTCAACGCCTATTTCATCGTAGCCGCGCGCCTTCCCTGATGCCCCTGCTCCGGCCTCAACCGCCGCGGAATAGCGCGGACGCGTGGACTGCCCGCCAACGTCCAGGATGTCCGCGCCGTCATTCACAAGGCGCTGAGCCATCCGGGCAGCCTCGCCGACATCCGATAGTCCGTCACCGGAAAATGACTCCGGGGATACGTTGATGATCCCCATCACATAGGTCCGGCGACCCCAGTGAAATACCCTTCCGCCAATGGCTATGGGATCTGGAGTGGGATTGATGGTCATGATGGTGAGGCAAGCCCGGAGAATGGTTTTCGGCAGCTGCGCAGACGACAACGCCCCGGCGCAGGCGAGCGGCGCTCATATTGTATAGCGAGGGTGGCTCTGCTAGCATTAGCCAATTACTAGCCGCTATCTGGGGGGTGGTTTTTCAGAGCTCATGAGCATGGACCAAAAGCTGGCCGAGCTTGCCGAACGGCGAGAGGCATCGCGAGCCGGAGGCGGCGCCAGCGCAGTTGAGAGGCAGCACGCGCGCGGAAAACTAACCGCGCATGAGCGAATCGAAAAACTCTTTGATCCCGGTTCGTTCCTGGAGCTTGACGCCTTGACGGCGCACAACGTCCTCGAGTTTGGGCTCGCCGAGCGACGGGTTCTGGGGGATTCGGTCGTCACGGGCTACGGCACGGTTGATGGCCGCACAATCTTTATCTACGCATTTGATTTCACTGTCCTGGGTGGCACCCTGTCCCTGACGGCGGCCCGGAAGATCAACAAGGTCCAGGACATGGCCATGAAGACCGGCGCGCCGATCATTGGAATCATGGACTCCGGCGGCGCCCGAATCCAGGAGGGCGTCGATAGCCTGGCCGGTTACGGCAACGTCTTTGTTAGAAACGTTCTTACATCCGGCGTCGTCCCGCAGATCAGCCTCATCATGGGCCCGTCCGCGGGCGGAGCCGTCTACAGCCCCGCCATCACAGACTTCATCATCATGGAAGAAGGCATTGGCCAGATGTACATCACCGGCCCGGACGTCATCCGCGCGGTAACCGGCGAGGTTGTGACGCATGAGCAGTTGGGCGGCGCGACACCGCACACCACCAAGAGTGGCGTAGCCCATTTTGCCGCCAACGGCGAGGACGAGTGCCTGGAGCTGACTCGCCACCTGCTGAGCTTCCTACCCTCCAACAACGAGGAGGATGCGCCGGAGTTTCCTGACGCCGACCCTGTGGATCGATCCTGCCCGGAGCTCAGGGAGATCGTGCCCATCAATCCGAATGAGCCGTATGACGTGCGCGACGTGATCCACACCATCGTAGATTCCTCTGAGTTCCTTGAGGTTCATGCTCGGTGGGCAGCCAATATTGTTGTCGGCTTTGGGCGCTTCAACGGCCGTTCCGCGGGCATCGTAGCGCAGCAACCGATGGTTCTGGCGGGGACGCTTGATATTGGCGCGGCAATCAAGGCCGCCCGATTCGTCAGATTCTGCGACTGCTTCAACATCCCCATTGTCACGCTGACGGACGTGCCCGGGTATCTCCCCGGCGTCGAGCAAGAGCACATGGGAATCATCACCCACGGGGCAAAGCTGCTCTACGCATACGCTGAAGCCACAGTGCCAAAGGTCAGCGTAGTTACAAGAAAGTCATACGGCGGTGCATTCCTGGTCATGTCCTCGCAGATGCTGCGGGGAGACATCGGCTATGCGTGGCCGGGCGCTGAGATGGCGGTCATGGGTTCGGAAGGCGCCGCCGACATCATCTTTCGAGATCGCATCCGGAGCGCGGAGAATCCGGATGAGGAACGCAAGCAGGCCATAGCGGAATACAGCGAACTATTTCTGAATCCGTATGTCGCCGCCTCGCGCGGATATATCGAAGACGTGATTGATCCGGCTGACACGCGAAAGCTGATCATTCGCGCGCTTGATATGCTGCGAAACAAGCGGGATACAATGCCGCCGCGGAAGCACGGCAATATTCCGCTCTAGGGAAAACGGCGTCGAGACGCTTCGCAACGATATATGACAACGAACGGCATGAGTGACAGCCTGCGCGCCGCAATTCTTGCGGCGGTTGCGGCATTTGAGCAGGACGAGAATCCCATTCGAGATCTGGCGACCGAGGGCAACGCGTGGCGCGCGCGCGGCCGTCGCATACAGATAAACATGCGTTACGCCGCCGGCCGCACCCTGCCGAGCATGCCGTTCCGACGCCAGGGGAGGTCACAGGCCTCTCGGAACAGGAGCCTATGACCAGCAACGGCGCACACGCCTTCGCCACTAATTCGACGCCCGTCAGGATTGCGGACGTTACGCTGCGGGACGGCCACCAGTCCATTCTCGCCACCCGGATGCGGACAGATGACATTCTTGAAATCATCAAAATGCTTGACGACGTTGGCTTTCACGCCTTTGAGGTCTGGGGCGGCGCCACATTCGACGTGATGACTCGGTTCCTGAATGAGGATCCCTGGGAGCGCGTCCGAACGCTCAAAGCCGCGGCGCCGCGCACACCGTTCATGATGCTGCTGCGCGGGCAGAACTTGGTTGGATACAGAAACTATCCGGATGATGTCGTTAACGCGTTCGTGCGCGAAGCCGCGGATGTCGGCATCGACATTTTCAGGGTCTTTGATGCATTGAACGATGAACGCAACTTTGAGACCGCCTTTCAGGCCATCGCCGATGCAGGCAAGCACATACAAGGGACCGTATGCTACTCCGTGACCGAGCGGCACATGGGCGGGCCCGTATTCTCGCGCGACTATTTTGTGAAGAAGGCTAAGGCGATCGAATCCATGGGCGCGCACTCGCTGTGCCTCAAGGACATGGCCGCCCTGCTCGCGCCATACGATGCCTACGAACTCATTAGCGCCCTAAAGGACGCCGTTTCCATCCCCATCCACCTTCACACGCATTACACGTCCGGACTTGGACAGATGACGCAACTCAAGGCCATTGAGGCCGGTGTCGATATTGTCGATACGGATCTGTCTCCTTTAGCGCTTCGGACAGCTCACCCTGCAGCAGAGCCGCTCGTCGTCGCGCTGGAGGGCACGCCGCGCGACTCCGGTATAGACCTGAATCGACTCATCCAGGCGAGCGAAAAGTTAGAGCAGATCCTGCAGGAAAAATATGCGCATTTGCTCGACACAGACAGGTTCAGCATCATCGACACAAGCGTCCTGACGCACCAGGTTCCCGGCGGCATGACATCCAACCTGATGTCGCAGCTCAAGGAGGCCGACGCGCTCGACCGCTTGCCGGAGGTGCTGGAAGAGCTGCCGCAGACGCGCAAGGACCTGGGCTATCCCCCTCTTGTCACGCCTACAAGCCAGATCGTCGGCATCCAGGCCGTGCAAAATGTCCTGTTTGGTCGGTACGAAATGGTTAGCCAACAGGTGAAGGACTACGCGTTTGGGCTCTACGGCCAGCCGCCCATGCCCATGGACAAGGGCGTGCAGCGCGCTGCGCTAAAGGGGTACGAGCGCGGGCAACGCCCGACGAAGGGTCGCCCGGCTGACGTGCTTGAACCTGAAATGGATGGCGCCCGCGAGGCAACTAAGGACATCGCCAAGAATGACGGCGATGTGCTCATCTACGCCCTCTACCCTGTCACGGGGCTGCGTTTCCTAAGATGGAAGTACGGACTTGAGGAGCCTCCGCCGGAGGTCATGCCTGACTATCGGCCGCCCCGGCCCGCCGACGCTGCCGCGAGCGCCGCGCCGCCAGCTGATGTCAGTCCTGCCGCGCGCACATTCAACGTTCACGTCGGGACAGAGCGTTTCCAGGTTGTCGTGGATCCGGCCGATGGCGGATCTGCGCCCCGCGTCCGGCCGTCATCGCCCCGGATGCCGGGAGCGCGGGCTGCTCAGCCGCCCCCGCCCGTGGCTGCCTCCTCAACGACATCCTCAGCCAACGCCCCAGAGGGCGGCGCCCTGTTGACTGCGCCGATGCCTGGTCTTGTTATTCGCCACGAGGTTGAGGTGGGTCAGCAGATCAAGGCCGGCGAGACAGTCATCGTCATAGAGGCGATGAAGATGCAAAACATGCTGCCTGCCCCTATCGATGGCGTCATCATGGAATTGCCTAGAGCAGCCGGCGACAGGGTTGCGCGCGGCGACATTCTGGCAGTCATAGGCCCCGCGCCCGCGAGCTAACCGCTTCCATGTTGAGTCGAAACAGAACATTGGCCTTTGCCATCGGAACGTGGGCGGAAATGACTTGGAGACCTGCGGCCGCCGGAATAGATGATCGCGGCCGCACAAGAGGAAGGTAGGAGTTCGAATGGCGTATGACGTCACATTAATCCCCGGCGATGGCATTGGCCCTGAAGTTTCAGGCGCCATGCGTCGCGTCCTGGAATCCACTGGAATCCAGTTCAATTGGGATGTGCAGGAGGCGGGCGAGGCTGTCCTTGAACGTGAGGGCGAGCTAATCCCGGACCGTGTGCTGGAATCAATTCGCCGCAATGGTATCGGGATCAAGGGCCCGCTCACCACGCCTATCGGCACGGGTTTTCGGAGCGCAAACGTGGCGCTCCGAAAAGCGCTTGACCTCTACGCCAATCTGCGCCCCTCCAAGAGTTTCCCCGGCGTGCGCTCCCGTTACACAAACGTTGACATCGTCGTGGTCCGGGAAAACACCGAGGACCTGTACGCCGGCATTGAGTTTGAGCAGGGCACGCCTGAGGCCGCCGAGGTCATCAGTCACCTGACCAGAATCTCCGGACTGCCCATCAGGGGTGACTCCGCAATCTCCATCAAGCCCATATCCATCACGGGCAGCGAGCGTATTGTGCGCTTCGCCTTTGAATACGCCCGCAACAACGGCCGAAAGCTGGTGACAGCCGTCCACAAAGCCAACATCATGAAGTTCTCGGACGGCCTGTTCCTTGAGGTTGCGCAGGGAGTCGCCAAAGACTACCCCGACATTGAGTTCAATGACCGAATCGTGGACAACCTCAGCATGCAGATGGTCTCCCGTCCTGATGAGTACGATGTCCTCGTGCTGCCAAACCTGTACGGAGACATCATCTCCGATCTCTGCGCCGGGCTGGTTGGCGGCCTCGGCTTGGCCCCCGGCGGAAACATAGGCGAAAGCGGCGCCGTCTTTGAGCCGGTGCATGGCTCCGCGCCTCGCTATGCAGGCCAGAATCGCGTCAACCCAACTGCGACAATCCTGACCGGCGCCCTGATGCTCAGACATATCGGCGAGCAGGACGCAGCAGAGCGTGTGGAGGCCGCCGTCGCCGATGTCATTCGCGAGGGAACCGAAGTCACGTACGACTTCAAGAGCGATCGTAATGATCCATCGGCCGTCGGAACGCAAGAAATGGCGGACGCGATAATTCGGCGAATGCAGGCAGGCAAGCGCTCCTAGATTCAGCCCACTCAACGCGCATAGAAGCGCGATCATTAACAGAGCCAATGGAAGGAAAGCAATGCGCAAGAAAGTAACTGTTATCGGCGGCGGAAACGTCGGCGCCACGGCGGCGCAGAGAATTGCGGAACGCGGCTACGCGGATGTGGTGCTGGTGGATGTCATTGAGGGGATGCCGCAAGGCAAGGCGCTCGACCTTGCTGAGAGCGGACCGGTCCTCGGCTACGACTCAATGGTGACCGGCGCGAATACCTATGAGCCGACTGCCGGATCCGACGTTGTCGTGATCACGGCGGGCATCGCCCGGCGACCCGGTATGACGCGCGAAGATCTCCTGAGAACCAACATGGGGATCATGCAGAGCGTCGTTGGCGAGGTCGTCAAGTACTCTCCGGATTCCATCTTGCTCATCGTCTCCAATCCGCTGGACGCCATGGTCTACCACGCCCACAAGCTCTCGGGATTCCCCAAGGAGCGAGTCGTCGGCATGGCCGGAGTGCTGGACACTGCGCGAATGCGGACATTCATCGCGCAAGAACTGAATGTCTCGGTCGAAGACGTTCAGGCCTATGTCCTGGGCGGGCATGGAGACACGATGGTTCCCCTTGTCCGTTACACTACCGTTGGCGGCATCCCGCTTGAGAAGTGGCTGCCGCAGGACCGTGTGGAGGCAATTGTGCAGAGGACGCGGGACGGCGGCGGCGAAATCGTCAGCCTGCTCAAGACCGGCTCCGCGTACTACGCCCCCTCCGCCGCAGTCCTCCAGATGGTTGACTCTATCCTTCTGGACAAAAGACGCATCCTTCCGGCGGCGGCTTATCTGGAGGGCGAGTTCGGCGTGTCCGGCGTCTTCATAGGCGTGCCGGTCATCCTTGGCTCCAACGGAGTGGAGCGAGTGGTTGATCTGGAACTAACCGCGGAGGAGCAAGAAGGCTTCCAGAAGTCAGTTGACGCCGTCAATGAGCTGGTGGAGGCAATGGCGAATCTGGCGTAGGCCCCTCTTACTGGAGTTCGGCGGCGCCAGTAAGGCGCGCTCACCCTTCCCGTTCGTAGATCCGCGCCTCCCACAACCCGGCGGGGCGCTGGAAAACCTTGCGAAAGCCGCTGTCATGCAGCGTTCCGTCGATGACGTGCGGTGGATGACTATAGACCCTGAATCGCTTGCGAGTCACCGTCAACGCAACGTTGATGAGCCTGATTCCGGTTCGCATCCATAGCGTGCGGCGCGGCATGGTCAGGGCGACGAACTGCCGAGCATGTCCACCGGCGGCGGTGAGCAACTCTCGTACCGCCGGGTAGCAACAGATGGCGCGGTCCAGCGTCACGATGTCCGCAACCGGAATCGTTTCCTGAACGTCGACAAAGTCCCCATGGTTTTCCTCTACCCTGTCCGCGACGCCCATCTCTTCCGCGAGCTCTCGTGCGGCGGATACGTTCGACGCCGAGGCATCGACTCCGATAGCGCGCTCGGCGCCGGCAAGCAGAAGCTCCATGTGCAGAGCGCCTATACCGCTGCCGATGTCCACAACGGTCTTGCCATCAAGCCCTCGCTCCTGCAGGAACTCGACCAGGACTAGCGCCCGGCGGCCCAGACCGTCCTTACGGTAGATGTCCAGCTGCGACGAGGAGTAGCCCTCGTCGAACTGGGAGTCGAGGCCATTGATGGTTACGCCCCGGCAGCAGTCGTCGTCGTCTCGCATCACCATGTGTTCAGTGTAGTTCCAATTTGGAATCCCCTCGCCGGCTTCCCCACTCGTTAGGGGAAACAGCGATATTCTAGGATGGAAGTACAGTGCCCATTAGTAGAACAGGATCACGTGATGACCGATGAACCTCTCGCTGTGTTGGATGCCTTTGAGGGCCATGCCTACGCGGTATCCTTTGCGCCGGACGGCCAACACCTGCTCGTCGGCGGCTTTGGCGGCCTCATCCGCGTCTACGATACGACCTCGTTGCAGGAAGTCGGCCAATACTCCCACCACGACAAGAGCACCAATTACATCGCTTTCGCGCCGGACAGCCAGAGCTTCGCCGTCTCATCGTCTGACCGCACTATCAGCATCTGGCAATCTGACGCTGACGCGCCCTCCGCGATCCTCAAGGGGCATCGAAACACGGTCATGGGATTATCGTGGTCGCGCGACGGCCATCGGCTGGCATCCGCCGCGACTGATAACACTATTCGCATCTGGAGCCCGGACGATGCAGACGCGAAGCCCGAAATACTGAAGTCGCCCTACCGCATCGTCGCCTACGCAGAATTCCTGGACGGCGATGAACAGATCGTCTCAGCCGGTGGCGGCGACGAAGCGCTCGTGTGGAATCCGGAATCAGGTGACGTCATCGCCACGTTGCCCGGTCACGGCAAGTCCGCCCGCTCAATGCAGCTGAGCGAGGACGCCAAAACCCTGATGACCCAGGACTTCGAAGGCCTGGTCAGAATCTGGTCAACAGCGAACTGGTCTTTGTCAGCCACGCATGACATCGGCTCAAAGGCTCCGCGCTCGGTGAAACTTTCGCCGGACGGCAGACGCCTTGCGGTCATGGAGGAGCGCCGGGTGCGGCTAATCGCCCTGCCCTCGCTGGATCAGTTGGCAGAGTTTACGCTTCCCATCAAGGGTGTTCACCTGGCCGCTTTCAGCCCCGACGGCAACCTGCTCGCCGTCACCGCCGCGGACGGCAAGGCCCGCGTGTGGGATATTTCCCGCTAGCCGCCCGTTCAGGGAGCAGCCGGAGCATAGCGTTTACTTGCGCGGCATCCCCGATAGCTGAATGAACGGTTCCGTCGAGACGATGTGCCTGCCCAGGCCCATGTCCCTGGCGGTGAAGCCCAACGCCGTTCCAATCATCTGCGGCAGGTGCAGAACCGGCATGTTGATGGGCTTGCCGACCTTACTCGCGGCCTTGGGCTGAAACTCGTCCAGATTCAGGTGGCATAGCGGGCACGGCGTCACAATCACGTGCGCGCCGCTCTCCCGGGCGTCCAGAGTGTGATTGCTCACCATCTTGAGTCCGTTGTCTTCATTGATGGTCATGATCGGGAAGCCGCAGCAGCGCAGCTTGCCCTCGTAGTCGATCGGCTCACCGCCCAGCGCATCAATGATGTACTCAAGATATTGATCACGATGAGCGTGCTCTTCGCTCATGCCTAGCACGTATCGCGGACGGAGGATATAGCAGCCATAGAAGGGTGCGATCTTCAGACCGTTGAGCGGGCGCACAACCATGTCCTTGAGGTTGCTGAGGCCAAGCTCTTCCACGATGGCCCACATCATATGCGTCACGCGGACAGTGCCCTTGTATTCCAGGCCTTCCGCGCTCAGGCTCTCATTGATCTTGGCCAGGTAGTCCGGCTTCTCACGCAACCGATAGTTGACGCCACTCATGACGCCCTGGCACGTGGAGCAGATGGTCAACAGCGTGTCCAACCCCATCTGCTCGGCGAGCGCGAAGTTTCTTGCATTGAGGGTGTCGACGAGTTCCTCGTTTCGCTCGCCAAGCACGCCCGCGCCGGTGCAGTTAGCCTGCTCCAGCTCAATGAGTTCCATGCCGATCTTCTCGGCCACGGCGGTCGCGGCGGGATACAGTTCAGGAGTTCCTGCGCGGGAGACGCAACCGGGCCAGAAAGCGTAACGCATCGTTTCTTACACTCCAAATCGGTTGAATAGTCGAGTCACATTCTTCGCGGTCGCGATGCTCTTGTGCATGAGCGGGGGCAACCGTCGACGCATCAGCCTGCGCAGCCCCATCGGCGCAAGGCTCAGTCCGGCCTTTAGAAAGCCATAGGTCTTGAGCGCCAGACCAAACTCATTCAGCCTGCCGCTGTGCTTTACGGACGACGCAAAGGCATTCACGTGGCGTGCGCCGCGCGTCTTCGTCAGGCCCTCTTCGATTGCCATGGAGCGGATATCCATAATTCGCTCCATCGGCGCGACGTCCTTTGGGCACGCCGAAACGCACATGAAACAGCGCGTGCAGTCCCAAACGCCGTTCGGCTCAGTGTAAGCGCGCAATCGCTCCTCTTTGTGGCCGTCACGAGGATCGCCGGCAAAGCGAAACGCCTTGGCGAGCGCGGCGGGGCCGAGGAAACCGGGGTCCACCTCAAGCACCGTGCAATCAGACACACATGCGCCGCACATGATGCAGTTCATGGCGACTGCCAGTTCCATCATGGAATCGTTGGAGACGTTGTATTCCTTCTCCGGCACAGGGCCCTCGGGCTTCAGGTAAGGCTCCACCGCCCGAACCTTGTCCCAGAACATGTCCATATTGACGACGAGGTCCTTGATGACAGGCTGATTGCCCATCGGCTCAATCGTAATGACGTCGCCCTCTTCCGCCTTGACCTGCGCCACCATGGTCTTGCAGGCAAGCCGGGACTTGCCGTTGATCTTCATGGAGCAGGAGCCGCAAATCGCGCTGCGGCAGGAGCAACGGAGTGAGAGCGTGCCGTCCTGCTCATCGCGCACGGCGAGCAGGCCGTCAAGAACAGCGCCGTATTCCGGCAGGTCTACCTGGTATTCCTGGTAATGGGCCGCCTCGCCCGACTCCGGATCAAAGCGTTTGACATTGAGGGTTACGTCCATCAGTAGCTCCTCACCTGTGGTTCCCACTGTGTCATCGTGACAGGCAAATAATCCAGAACAGGATTGCCGTCCGCGCCGCGGTGAACGATTGTGTGCTTCAGATACTCCGCATCGTTGCGATCGGGGTAGTCCTCGCGAGCGTGAGCGCCACGGCTTTCCTTGCGATTCAGGGCGCTCACCGCGATGACTTCAGCCACGTCCAGCATGTAGCCGAGCTCCAGGACGAACAAGAGGTCCGTATTGAAAACGCGGCCCCGATTGTGAACTGTAACGCCAGGATATCGCTGCTTGATGTCCCGAATGCTGTCCAGTGTCGCTTGCATTCCCTGCTCATTGCGAAAGACCGCGATTCCATCGTTCATGGAATTGCCCATTT
Organism: Dehalococcoidia bacterium; assembly: GCA_965237465.1. Lineage (GTDB taxonomy): Bacteria > Chloroflexota > Dehalococcoidia > UBA6926 > UBA6926 > VXMO01. The sequence goes on along the minus strand of OZ250138.1, from coordinate 376,294 downwards.
CCATCCTCAGATGGGCTGCTCGGACACCGTTGGACGGACGATCAAAGATGGTCTGGACGGCAGCCTCCTGATCGGCGAGAGCCGCCTCTTCGCTGATCGAGGCCCAGTCCACGCCCTTCGCGTATTCCGTTGCGCCTGCGCCCGATCGCTTTCCAAAGACGATGGTGTCCAGAAGGGAGTTGCCGCCCAGCCTGTTGCCGCCGTGCACGCTGACGTTGGCGCATTCGCCCGCGGCAAAGAGACCCTCGACGCCCATCCACCGTCCCTGCCCCGTCGCGTCCCACGTCCGGCCATCAACGTCGGTCTTGATGCCGCCCATGATGTAGTGGTGGCCGGGCTGGATAGGCACGGGCGCCTCAAGGATGTTCGTGCTGGCGTAGTCGCGGGCCAGTTCATAAATCTGGCTTAGCTTGGACATGATGAGGTCACGCCCCAGGTGACGCAGATCGAGCAGGACACACCCGTCAATGCCCCTGCCCGCCCTGATCTCCAACGTCTCGGCGCGGGAAACGACGTCACGGGATGCGAGCTCCTTCATGTTGGGCGCGTAGTTTTCCATGAATCGCTCACCGTTGGAGTTCAGGAGATATGCGCCCTCGCCGCGCGCGCCTTCTGTAATAAGGACGCCGTTGGCCTTCATGGTTGTGGGGTGGTGTTGCACCGCCTCCATGTCCATAAGGGTCGCGCCTGCTGCGTAGGCGAGCGCCTGTCCATCCCCCGTGACAACAAGGCCGTTGGTGGTCGGGTTGTAGACCTGGCCGATGCCGCCTGTGGCGAGGATGATCGCCTTGGCTCGAAAAACCTCCATACGGCCTGTTGGAATCTCAAGCGCGACGCATCCCGCGACACGGTTGTTTTCAATAAGGAGCTGGGTGACGAACCACTCTGAGTAGGTCGTGAGGCCGCTCTTGAGCAGCTGCTCCCACATGACATGCAGCAGCACCTGGCCCGTCTGGTCTGCCACGTAGCACGTGCGCTTGACGGACGTGCCGCCGAACGCCCGGGCATCGATGGTCCCCTCTTCCGTCCGGTTGAAAATAACGCCCATGCGTTCCAGGGAATAGATGTCGTCCGGGGCCTCTGAGCACAGGATCTCAATAGCATCCTGATCGCCGAGGTAGTCGCTTCCCTTGACTGTGTCATACGCGTGGGACTCCCACGAATCGTCTGGGCTGACGGCGGCCTGCACGCCGCCCTGAGCCGCGGCGGAGTGGCTCCGCGTTGGATAAATCTTGGAGATCATGGCGACGTCCGCGCCCATCTCCTGGGCTTTTTGCGCCGCGCGCATACCTGCTAGCCCGCCGCCGATGATGATGACCTGATGTTGGCGCATAGTGTCCGCCAATGGCCTCCGTTCTGTATTGGAAAGTGGATTCGAGTGTATCACGCGGCCAAACTACCGCTCAACAGTGCCCCGGCCGGCATGCCCCAGCCGATGCGGTGGATACCCCTACTGGTGAATCTCCATTCCGCAATGAGGGCACGTCAGAACGGTCGAATCGGGATCGTGGGTGCCTATCTCTCTGGCAAAGCCAGATGCCAGGATACCCGCGGGCAACGCGTACAACCCAATTCCCATGATCGCGACCACCCCCGTGATTACCCGACCCGTGGCCGTGAGCGGGTACACATCGCCGTAGCCAACTGTCGTGAGCGTGATCAAGCCCCACCAGAGAGCCTCCGGAATGTTGCCGAACTTGTCAGGCTGGGCTTCCCTTTCGACGAGGTACATCAGGGTTGAGGCGAAGAGCAATATGAGCATGAGCGAGCTCAGAACAGTCGCCAGTTCACTGCGTTTGGAGTGCAGGACCCGACCCATAATGCGAATACTGGAGTTGGCCCGGCCCAGACGCGCCGCCCGAGCCAACATCCGTATGAGCCGCAGCGCCCGGAAATCGAGCCCCGCCATGTTGAGGAACGGCGCCACGTAGAACGGCAAAATAGCCAGCATATCGACAATGGTCAGCGGCGATCTCAAGTGGCGCAGCCGGCCCCACACGGGATGGCTGTATCGTTCATTGGACGTCGACACCCACACTCGCGCGAGAAACTCGATCGAGAAAACCCCGACGCTGAAGGCCTCGAAGGCCCGGAATGCCAAGGGCGAGATGTTGTGAATCTCCTCTACCGTGCCGAGAACCATGGACGCAACGCTTGCGTAAATCAGCGCCGTGATGGATAGGTCAACAATGCGAGCGACCCTGTTGCCAGGCGTCGGCTGCTCGACGATTTCGTAAACCTTATCTTTCAGCGATGTCATAACGTGACAGTATCATTGCAGACGGAATGGCGGTTGCAACCTGACCTTAATGATGGGATTCTCCCTTCACAAATGTCGCGGGTTGGCGCTGTTATTGCTGTTCGCGTTCCTCTTCGCCTTCGTGGCGTTGGTAGTGTGCGAGACGCAGCCTGCCCCACCGGGTTCAGATGAATTGGACCTCGTGACGCCGACGGTTGTCCGTGATCCGCCCACGTCGACTCCGCCAATCACCGCGCCAATGCAGGTTCCAGCTACCACGGCGCCAACAAGCACAGCGATGGCAACGAGCACGTCGACAACCGAACCGGCTTTGGAAACGGGGCTGGAGTTCTCGATTGGAGTCGCGCCTGTGGCGGACGGCTTCCCGGCCTATAACCGGGACGAATGGCATCCACGTTGGCGGGACAACGACCGCGATTGCCAGGACACGCGGCAAGAGGTGCTGATCGCAGAATCGACCGTGCCCGTCACATACACGACAGCCGAAGAATGCCGCGTGGCGGCTGGAGAGTGGCATAGGGAGTACACAGGCCTGGTCTTCACGGATCCAGGCGACCTGGACGTTGATCACCTTGTGCCGCTGGCAAACGCTCATCGGTCAGGCGGCTGGGCATGGGACAGGGAGCGGAAGGAACGTTTCTCAAACCTTCTGTCCTACAGCGGCCATCTGATTGCAGTGCAGAATTCGGCGAATCGGGCAAAGGCCAGCGACGGGCCGGAAGAGTGGCGGCCTGAAGTTGAGGCGTATTGGTGTCAGTACGCGACCTATTGGGTGACAATCAAGAACACATGGGGGCTAACGGCGACGCAGGCGGAAGCTGAGGCGCTCGGGGAGATGCTGGAAACCTGCAGGCCATCCGTTAGGCTGCTGGTGAAAGAAGGGGATTGGATCCCTACCCCGCTCCCTATCGGCGCCCCAGGTTCCACAGAATCGCCGAGGCCAAGTCCCACCGTCACTGCAACCTACGCATCCTGCGATGATGCGGAAGCGGCCGGGTTGGAGCGTATGCGGGGCAGTAATGGCAACAGGCGTGGATTTCCTGCTCGCGCTGTTCCAAGCGCGCGTGACGGAGACGGGGATAGCGTGGTGTGCGAGCAGTGACTGAAGCCGGACGCAGAAGTAATTGGATCATTTCCGATTATTCCGGCTGCCGCCCGTAAACTCGCCGTCGCGTGGTAGTCTCTCGCAAAGCGCCATGACCTCTGACCTGCGCATCATGGCCCGCGAGCTAGGCGCCCTGCCCCTCAAGCCCGCCCTCCAAATAGAGAAAGCGGAGCAGTCCTGCAATGGACTTGGCGTCCTTGATCTCCCCGCTGCGTATTAGGCCGGGAATGTCTACGGCCGCCGTGGGGACCACAGTAATGTCCTCATCGGGGTCCGCCGCGATGCCTTGTACAGGACGCAGGCCGGTGGCTACGAACAAGTGCAGATACTCATCGCAGAACCCTGGCGCGCTGTAGAATCCGCCAAGCGGCTCCAGCGCTGCCGCGTCACGGCTGATCTCCTCTTGCAGCTCCCGTCTTGCCGTCGCGATAGGCGCTTCGTCCGGCTCCCGCGTGCCGGCCGGCAACTCCAGCAGGGTCTCCCCCGCCGATGGCCGCGGTTGTCGCACGAGGAGAATGTTGCCGTTGGCATCAACCGGAACCATTACGACGGCGCCTGGATGCTGCACAGTTGTCCGGATAACGACGCCGCCCCCGTCAACCTCCAGGTGGTCCTCAAAGACTGTGATTGTGCTGCCCTCATGGACGGTCTTTCGTGAGATGCGGCGCATGGCAACCTCCAGGGCGCAGCCTGACAGTGAGTGATCCGAAAGGGCGACTGCGATCTTCGCTATATGACGGCGTCGGCGAACGTGTGCCGCAAAGAGCGCGGCCTAGTCATCGTCATTGGGCAGCGCGCCGGTGAATGGGTCCGCGACGCGGCGGCTCATAGCGATTTCATTGCAGTTGGAGAACTTGGGGCAACGGATGCACTCCGACCATACTTTTCTGGGGAAACTCAGCACGTCCGCCCGCTCAAAACCCAGCTTTTCATAGAAACCCGGCTTGTGCGTGAGCACAAAAACCGTCTCCAGGCCAAGACGTTCGGCGTCTCCGGCGCATTTCTCCACGAGGTACGCGCCGATTCCCTGCCCTTGTAGCGGCTCGCTGACGGCAACGGCCTTAATCTCCGCCAAGTCCTCCCAAAGAACATGCAGCGACGCCGTCGCGGCGATTCCATCAACGTCGTGGGAGATGACCAGAAAGTCGCGGATGTTCTCATAGAGTTCCGATGCGCTTCGGGGCAACATCTCGCCTTGGCTGGCGAACCCGTTGATGAGCGTGAGCATCTCTGGAACGTCGCCCAGGCGGGCCGGACGCAGACCGTAACCGCGGGCCCTCAATTCCGTCTCCTTCGCGAACAATGTTTCGGCAACGCTGCCGATCACGGTCTGGCCTCCTGCGGAAACGCTTCCGCTTGCGTGTGGTCCTCTTCTTCTACCAGGTCAGGGTGACGCCGCCGCCCATGCAGGAGGTCGCGCAACGTCGCGTAGAAATAGCCCTCAGGCCGAAAGCGCAGGAGTCGCGCCTGGTGAGGACTGCGTCTGACGACTACCTCTGCTCCGTCGAGCACAGGATAGTCCTCCTGTCCGTCAATGCTCAGAACCGCGCCGTGGTCCGTCTTGATGCGAATATGCAGCACAGCCTCAGGGTCAATCAGAATGGCCGATTCCGATGCAGGGTGGGCGGAAACCGGGTTCAGGATCAGCTCCTGTGTCGTGGGCGGCAACACTGGCCCGCCGGCGGCCAGGTTGTAGGCCGTGCTACCCGTCGCGGTGGCGACGATAACCCCGTCTCCTCGAAAGGCGAGCAACTCCTGTTCATCCACGGCCACGTTTGCCTGCACAGTTCGAGCGGGTCCGCCGCGACTGATGATGACATCATTCATGGCGTAGGAAAGCTTGCCGTTATGCTCCACGGCCAGCATCGTGCGCTCTTCAAGACGGCCGAGGCCCTCAAGGGCCATTGGCATCAGCTCAAGCGCGTTGGGTGAATCGACCTCCGTAAGGAATCCGAGCCGTCCGGCGTTGACGCCAAGGATCGGCACTCCCGACGGGGCAGCCACGCGCGTAACTCGCAGTAGTGTGCCGTCGCCCCCAACGCTCACAATCAGCTTGCAGTCGGAAACATCCAGCCTTTCCAGCCCTTCCTCCCATGAGGATCGCAGCCAGACATCTCGGCCAAGCTCCCTGATGCGGGCAGCCAGCCTCTCGGCCATCTCTGTGGCCTTCGGGATGCGTGATTGATAGAGTATGCCAACCGGTTGCATAGGTCGCCTGCCCTGCGGAAATGCCGCTGGTGGGAATCAGTATAGCGCTATGGCGCGCCTGGGCAGTCCCGGGGCAGGCGAGAGGCGCCTCTGGTCGGGCGCAGCCGGAACTAGCTCTCGTCCTTGACGATCTGAATCAGGACGCCCGCCGCGCTCTTGGGATGAATCCAGGCAAATTCATCGTTCGGCTCGCCGATGAGCTTCATGCCATTGCCCTGCACAAAGTCCGCCGCGGCCTTGACGTCGGGCGTTGCAAATGCCAAATGATGCATCGTGCCGCCTGCGCGTCCGCCGTACTTCTCAAGGAATTTGGCTGTGCCGCTGGTCCCGTCTTCCGGCATGATCGACATAATCTCGCTTCCGTTGGCGCCAAGCGGGATGTTCAGGACGCTCACGTTGTCCGACGCAACTCGCCGTCCGCCCTTGAGCACGTTGGAGCGCATCATGTCCACCCGCAGGCCGATGGCGTTGGTCCAGAATTGCCGGGCCCTCTCCATGTCGTTGGACACGACGCCGATATGCTGCATCCGCGTGAAAATGCCGTCGCCCTGGTAGCGCGTGCCAACGTGATGATCGTCAGTGAACCAGATCTCAAGCAAGACGCCCATGCAATCTCGCGGATGGAAGAACGCCACGCTGTCCCACGGCTCGTTGTCGGCAAGCACCTCCGGGGACGCGGCAATCTGCTGGAGCCCGGAGGCCCTGAGATGCGCCACGTCATCCGGCACGTTGGTGGAGTGGAGGCAAATATGATGCAGCGCGCCTGCCCCGCCCCGCTGTTCGATGAAGCGATGCGTGCCGCCGGGCGTTGATCCGTCTGTCGGCGGCGCGTTCATCTCCAACTGTGCGTTGCCGATCGCGATGTCCAGGATATCCGTCGGGTCCGGCCCGCGCTGCTTGCTGCCTCCGGGATACGGCGAAAGTGTCGTGTCCACTCGCAGGCCCAGCCCGTCCGCGAAGACGGTCTTGGCCGAGAGAAGGTCGGCAATTGCTATTCCTGCGTGGTGTATGCGGTCAAACAAGTCCCTTTGTCCTTTGTCTTGAGTTTCGCGGCAAGTCTGAAGAAATTAGAACGGGGGCAGGGGAGGCGCGTCCGTATCGTCTTTGACAATCTCGATGAGCACGCCCGCCGCGCTCTTGGGATGAATCCATGCGCTGTCGTCTGTGGCGGGGCCGATGAGCTGTAGCCCACGGGACTGCATCGTCTCGGCGGCGGCCTTGACGTCCCGCGTCGCGAGGGAGATGTGGTGCATCGTGCCGCCGGCGCGGGCGCCGTACTTCTCCAGGAATCGCGCCGTTCCGCTCTCGCTGTCGTCCGGATGGACACAGACGATACCGGAATCACCCATGGGGATGTCCAGCACGGTCACATTGTCCGACTCAACGTGGCGGCCGCCCTTGAGGACGTTTGACTTGAGCATATCGACTCGGAAGCCGATGGTGTTGGTCCAGAATTGGCGCGCCCTTTCGAGCTCCGTTGCCACGACGCCGATATGCGCGAGGCGGGTGAAAATGCCCTCGCCCTGATATCGGGGGTCAACGCGGTGCGTCTCCGTCGTCCAGATCTCAAGCAGGATGCCCATGCAGTCTCGCGGGTGAAAAAATGCAACGCTTTCCCACGGCTCGTTGGCGGCGAGAACCTCCGGCGGCGCGGCGATCTGCGTCAGGCCGGATGCTCTCAGGTGCGCGACGTCGTCCACGATGTTGTCCGTGTGCAGGCAAACGTGATGGAGCGCGCCGGCGCCCCCCCGGGACTCCACGAAACGATGTACGCCCGTGCCCTCCGCGGCCGCAGCGTTAAGCTCCAGCTCGGAATAACCGATAGGTATGTCAAGGATGTCAGTGGGATCCGCTCCGCGTTGCTTGCGTCCGCCCGGGTAAGGCGAGCGAATGCCATCGACCTTCAGTCCCAGCGCATCGGAAAAAATGCCCTTTGCGGCGTCAAGATCGCCAACGGCAATCCCCGCGTGGTGTACGCGGTCAAACATGTTTCCTACCTCCAATTCGTCTTGTACGTGGAATGCGATGAGCGGCCATCAAGAACGCCCGCCGCTGCTTGTAGGATAGCGCATGGGCCCTGCCCCGCGAAACCTGACGACGATGAGCCGCTCGTCGTCATGGAGTCAGGCTGGAAGCTGCCTCCGTCGCGCGGGATATGAGCCACATCGGCACAATGCCCAGGACAATTACTCCCGCCATGCTCAGCGCCAGGGACGCTCGAAGAGAAAGGGACGGGCGAAACTCGGCCTGTGAGGCCGCGTCCGCTGGGTCGCTTTCCCCAGCCCATAGAGTGCGTATTGGCCGCAGGTAGTAATACGCGGAGACAAAGCTGTTGAGCGCCCCCGCCAAGGCTAGCCACCAGAGCCCGCTCTGCACTGCCCCGTAGAAGAGGTAAATTTTGCCGACAAAGAGACCCGTCGGCGGCAGCCCCACGAGCGATATCAGGGCGATGGTGAGTACGATGGCCGCAAACGGTGATCGCGCCGCCCCGCCGGCCAGATTCTCAATGCCGTCGCCGCGATTCTGCGCCGTCAGGGCAATGATTGCGCCAAATGCCGCCAGGTTCGAGAGCGTGTAGGCCGCCAGATAGAATAGAACGCCGCTCAGCGCCAACTCGTACGTGTCAACTTCGCTGGTCCTGAGCGCCGCCACACCGATGAGGATGTAGCCGGCTTGCGCGATGGTGCTATAGGCAAGCAGGCGCTTGATGTTTGTCTGCACAATGGCAACGACGTTTCCGAGGATCATCGACGCTACCGCCAGCACGCCGATAAGAAGCGGCCAGTCAAGCCACTCCAACCCCGCGTCCCCGTACACGGTGATGAAAACGCGCAGCAGCACCGCGAATCCCGCGGCCTTTGATGCGACGGAAAGATATCCCACGATTGGCGTCGGCGCGCCTTCGTATACGGACGGAACCCACATCTGGAACGGAACGCTTGATATCTTGAACCCGAATCCCACCAGGAGCAGCACGGCCGCCAGCATCAGCCCGAGATTCTGGTTGATTCCGCCCTCGCCAATTCGCCCCCCGACTGCCTCGCCGATCTCGCTGATGAACGTTGTGCCGGTCAGTCCAAACAGCAGCGCCATGCCGTAGAGCATGATGGCCGTCGCCACGGCGCTGAGAAGCAGCAGTTTCAGGCCTGACTCCGTTGATCGCTCATCCTTGAGGAGAGCCGTCAAGGCCACCAAGGCGAATGTCTGAATCTCAAGGGCCAGGAATATGGTGATGAGCTCGCCCATCGATACGATGAGCATCATGCCAACTGTGGACAGCAGTATCAGTCCGTAGTATTCGCCTTGGAAGCGAGGCAGCCGCCGCGCGACGTAGTCCGGCGAAAACAGGAAAACGAGCAGGGTTCCGGCCAGCAGGACCAGCTTGAAGAATGTGCCGAACGTGTCCGTGATGACGATTCCGGCAAAGCTCGATCCGCTATCCCCTGACGTCCAGAGCAGGACAGCAGCGATACCCGCAATAAGCGTGCCGAGAACACTCAGCCAGGACAGGATTCGCTTGTCCCTGACCACCAGGTCAATCAGCACGACGGCAATGGCCGTCAATCCCAGTACGATCTCCGGCGCAAGGCGGCCAAAGTCTATGCCCAGGGCCGCAGCGTCAATTGGTGTCGTCGGCATGGCTGGTTAGGTGCCTCCTATCAGAGGCAATATGGCGCCGCGGAATACGTCTGAAACGAGCGCCGGGTAGACGCCAACGATAATGATCGGAAGGACAAGCAGCGCCATTGCCACGCCTTCGGTGAGTGATGCGTCGCTCAGCGCGCTCCACCTCTCCTTGAGTGGCCCAAGCAGGACGCGCTCCACCGTCCAAAGGATGTAGCCTGCGGTCAGCACGATGCCAAGCACGGCTAGCCCTGTCGCTATTGGATAGACGGCAAAACTGCCGAGAAAGACCATTAGCTCCGCTGCGAATCCGCTCAGCAGGGGCAATCCCAGGCTCGCAAGACCCGCAATGACAAAGACTGCGCCGACGAACGGCATCTTCGCAATCAATCCGCCAAGGTCCGGTATATGCCGCGTATGGGCCTTGTCGTAGATGATTCCCACAACGAGAAATAGCAGTCCTGTAATTGTGCCGTGAGCGAACATTTGCAGCGCGGCGCCCGTCACGCCGACGGCCCCAAGCGAGGCAATGCCGAGCAACACCAGGCCCATGTGGCTCACGCTCGAATAGGCGACAAGCCGCTTGAGATCGGTTTGCCGGAAGACAATGGCCGCGCCGTAGAGCACGTTGATAACCGCGAGGGCAACCAGCAGCGGGGCCCATTTGTCCATCTGCTCGGGGAAGAATCCCACGTTGATGCGGATCAGGCCATAGCCGCCCATCTTGAGCAGCACGCCCGCGAGCAGGACGCTGACGGCTGTCGGGGCATCCGTATGCGCGTCCGGGAGCCATGTGTGGAACGGCCACACGGGCAGCTTGATGGCAAACGCAATCAGGAACATCGCAAAGATCGCGTCAAGGGTAAGGAAGGCGGGGCGAATAAGGTTCGCCTGCCCTGCGACGGTCATCGCCTCCATGTCGAATGAACCAACCGCAAAGCGGAGCGCAAGCACGCCCGCAAGCATGAACGCACTGCCAAAAAGCGTGTAGAGGACAAACTTCATCGCCGAGTATTCCCGGTGTCCCGTGCCCCATAAGGCGATGAGGAAGTACATCGGGACAAGCTCAACCTCCCAGAACAGGAAGAAGAGGAGCAGGTCGCCCGCCACGAATACGCCCTGCACGCCTGTCAGCAGCACGAGCAGCCAGACATGGTACTCACGCACGCGGTGAGCTATGCGCCAGGAACCGAGGATGGCTACGACGCCAAGCAATGAAGTCAGGAAGACGAGCGGCATGCTGAGGCCGTCGACAACCATGACGTAGGCGGCGTTGACGCCGGGAATCCACGGATCCGAGCCGTAGTCGCCTATCCGCTCAGCGATCGCGCCGCTATCAGAAAAGATTATCCACGCGAACCCGGCAAGAGCTAGGTTCGCCCCAACCGCGGCCAGCGCAATGAGGCGAACCCAGGACGCCTTCCGCCCGGCCAGGACGATGGCGATGGCCCCCGCGAGGGGCAGAAAGACGATCAGCGTGATGAGGCCCGGAAAGGCTTCCATCGGTCTGCCCTAGCCTCCCCAAACCATGTAGGCGACAACCATGACAACGGCGCCGATAGATAAAGCCGTTGCGTAGGTTTGGAGTTGACCCGTTTCCACGATTCGTAATCCATTGCCAACGTTTCGGCCTACAAGCCCAATCGTATTGACGGCGCGGTCTACAACGCCCTTTTCGCTGTCAAACCACGCAAGCGCTCGCCACAGGCCGTTGTACAGGCCGGTCTTCACTATCAGTCCTTCATATAGCTCGTCCATGTAGTACTTGCGAGTAAGCAGCGTAGCGATCGGGGCAAAGGTCCTGCTGAACATGGGCGCTTCAGTTGCGCCGGCCCGGTACAGATATGTCGCGAGGCCAATGCCGAGCAACCCGGCGACCAGACCAATGGCCGCGGGAACAAGCAAGAATTCCTCGGCATGGGCCCCGAGCGGCTCAAGCAGATCCGTAAACCAGTGGCGGCCCGGCGCATTGAATACCCATGAAACAATGCCAAGAACAGCGAGGATGACCATTGGGATGAGGATCACCGGAGGGGATTCGTGGGGCGCGCCGCCATGCGATTCAGCAGCGGCATCGGGTTCAGCGTTATCACCCGCCGCCTTGGCTTCATCATCGTGGCCGCCATGACCCTCTTGAGCCTCGCCGCCCCGATACTCCCCATGAAAGGTCATGAAGAGCGCCCGGAAAATGTATGTGGCCGTGAGGAAAGCGCCTAGCACAGCCAGAACGAACAACACTGCGCCCAGCACTCCGCCATGAGTCCAGGCCGCGCCAAGAATCTCGTCCTTGCTCCAGAAGCCGGACAGCGGCGGAATCCCGGACAGGCTTAGCGCGCCAATGAGAAACACGCCATACGTCCACGGCATCGCCTTGCGCAGCCCGCCCATCAGGCGCATGTCAAACGTGCCAGTCGCGTGGTTGACGGAGCCGGAGCCCAGGAAGAGCAAGGCCTTGAAGAAAGCGTGATTGAACAGATGAAACAGCGCCGGACCAAGCGCGCCGAGCCCCAGCGCCAGGAACATGTAGCCAAGCTGACTGACAGTCGAATACGCCAGAACCCGCTTGATGTCCCCCATCACGAGGCCCATGGACGCGGCAAAGACGATTGTGAAGGCGCCAATGAGAGCGACGATCGTTCGAGCTGTCTCCGCCTCCTCAAACAACGGCAAGAACCGACCCACAAGAAAGACGCCTGCGGCAACCATTGTGGCGGCGTGGATGAGAGCGCTGACGGGCGTGGGGCCCTCCATGGCGTCCGGCAGCCACGTATGAAGCGGGAATTGAGCGCTCTTGCCTGCCGCTCCGGCCAAAATGCCCAGGCAAACCAGCGTTAGCCCGGCGCCGGTGAGGATCGTCCCGCCCGCCCGCAGCAAGTCCGTTGAGGAGTCCGGGTCGCTCAACACAAATGTCACGGGAGTCTCGTCCGGCCACATCACAAATATGCCCAGGATCGCCAGCAGGAAGAAGAGGTCTCCGAACCGGGTGATGACAAACGCCTTCTTGGCCGCCGCCGCCGCGCTCGGTCGCGTGAACCAGAATCCGATCAGCAGATACGAGCACAGCCCAACCAGCTCCCAACCGACAAACAGCATGATCAGGTTGTTGGCCAGGACAAGCGTCAGCATCGCAGACGTGAAGAGGGCCATGTACGTGTAGTAGCGGACGTAGCTGCGGTCTTCGCTCATATAGCCGTGGGAGTAGATCTGCACGAGAAGGCTCACGCTCGTCACAACGATGAGCATGATGGCCGTCAATCCATCGAGAAGCAGTCCTATCCGAAGCGCAAAGTCGCCGACCGTGACCACCTCATGCAGCGGCAAGAGGACCTCGTGATCGGTCCACACGACTGACAGCGCCCACAGGGACAAGATGAGCGAGAGTCCGATGGCAAAAATAGTCGTAAGGGCGGCCAGGCGCGTTGTCGGGCCCAGGAGCGGGCGAATGACAAGCCCGTTCGTCGCGGCGGCGGCGAGCGGCGCGAGGATAATCAGCCAGACGGCTAGTTCAGGCATGTGCGCCGTCAGACCTTTCGCTCAATCTCTTCCGCAACGTGCTCACGTGCTCGCGGGATGCACACGCGAAACTCGGCAAACTCATCGCCCCACTGCTCTATCCGGTCCGGCAGCAGGCGTGTCGGCAAGCCCTCTCCTTCGTAAAGAGCCTTCCACATCTCGGCGGCCATCAGGCCCTTGACCCGCTTGAACTCAACCCACATTGCCGTGCCCTTGCTCCCGTCTGCGAGGTTGCCCGTTGCCCTGCGCCATTGAGTCTGTACCCGTCATTTCAGGAGGTTTATTTCCGAGGCGTCGACGGTATTGCGGCGTGAAAAGATGTTCAGCAGTATCGCCAAACCAATGGCCACCTCCGCCGCGGCCACCGTGATCACAAAAATGGCGAAGATATGGCCAGCAAGCGCCTCCGGCGCGGTGTAGCGAGAGAACGCCACCAGCGCCACGTTGACGCCATTCAGCATCAGTTCTATGGACATCAGCACGACGACGACATTGCGCTTGGCAAGCACGCCGAACAGTCCGACAGCAAAGAGTCCCGCAGAGAGAAGTAGGTAGTGCTCAAGGGCCACGTCAGTCATTCCGAGGCCCCTGCTAACGATCCCTAGCGATGGCGAGCGCGCCAATCGTCGCAACAAGAAGCAGAATGCCAGCCAGCTCAAACGGAAGCAGATACGTGCTGAAAAGAAGGTCCGGCAGGCGTGGGCCTTCCGACATGGCGTCCCCGACCATTGGCGATATGGTCCCGGCGCCGCTCTCGTCCCATCTGGTGCTGATGAGGGCGTATGCCAGGCCGGCAAGGAATGCCGCTCCTGTCAGAAGGCTAAGAGGCCAGAACCGATGAGAGCGGCTGGCCCGGTTGATCTGGGCAGTCATCATGACGGCAAAGACGATCAGGACGGCGATGCCGCCGACGTAAATCAGGAATTGCGCGAGGGCAAGGAAATCCGCGTCAAGCGTGACGTAGATGCCCGCGACGGCCGCCAGGCACACCAACAGCCCCAGCGCGGCATAGAAGATGTTTCGGGCTGTCACGACGCCAAACGCGCCGATCATGGCGGCCGTGGCGAGCGCAAAAAAGGCTAGAGCGACCACCGCCCTGCCTCGTGCTCATCAAGTTCCTCATCTCCCTTGTGGCCGATCATCTCCATCTGCGGGCGGAATTGCGTGCGGGGTTTCTTGGGCATGGCTTTCAGGTCCTCGACCCGTATTACCATTTCTTCCCGGCCGTATGACGCCTGTTCAAAGTCGCCGCCCATGTGCAGCGCATCGTACGGGCAGACCTCGACGCAGAGCGCGCAGAACATGCAGCGCCCTGTATCGATGTCAAAGACATCCACGTGGTAGTCGCTACCGACCTGCGAGTGAGTTTCCGGATGAGTGACGATTCGGATGATTCCAAGCGGACAGCCCTTTGCGCAGGTGGCGCATCCGGTGCAGCGCTCCTCATACCAGATAAAGGTGTTGCCACGGAATCGCGGGGACAGCTCCAGCTTTTCTTCCGGATACTGCGTCGTGAAGGGTTTCCGCCTCATATAGCCGAGCGTAACCATTAGTCCTTTTAGTGCTCCGGCCCCGAAAAGCGCCATAAGTCCCTCCTAGCCTCCCGCAGGCGCCGGCGTGGCCAGCTGCGAGTCAAATCGCTTGAGACCCGGAATGAGCGTCAGCAGCGCCAGTACAACAATCGTCAGCCCGATGTTGACGACGCCAATCAATGCGAGCGCGCCAATGGGCAGCCCCTCGCCCGGATCGAGCGAGAACAGCGCCTGCGCGACAAGAACCTCGGCGGCCGTTACGAGGATGTTGACCGTAGCCAGTGGGAACAGCAGTTTCCACGCCAACGCCAGCATCTGGTCGATCCTCACGCGCGGCCAGGTGCCCCGGAACCAGAAGAATAGGAACACGACGGCGCCGGTCTTGAGGCTGAACCAGACCAACCCGCCGACGTCGGGTTTCCATCCGCCAAGGAATAGCGTGACAATCACGGCCGACCAGCCGAGCGCGGCGACGTATTCCGCGCCATAGATCAGGGCGAACTTCGTCCCGGTGTACTCGGTGTGGAACCCGGCTACGATCTCCGATTCAGCCTCGTTAATGTCGAACGGCGTGCGATTCAGCTCCGCGGTGACAGCAATCATCATGATCAGGAATCCGAGCGGCTGCACAAGGATGAACGGGATGCTCTGCGCCTCCACAATCTCCTGAAGATTCAGCGAGCCGGACAGCAGGATGACGGACGTTATCGCCAGGATAAGCGGCACCTCATAGCTGACCAGCTGCGCGACGCCCCGCATTGCCCCATACAGCGAGTACTTGTTGTTGGAGGCCCATCCCGCCGCAAACGCCGCCACCGATGACACGGACGTCACTGCGATGATGTACACAATGCCAGCGTCAAGGTCCGCGACTGCCCATCCGCTGAAGAACGGAATGACGGCAAAGAGGGCTATGGCAGGCGCAAAGAAGAGGATGGGCGCAATTAGGAATACCACGCGATCTGCGGCCCGCGGCGTCAGGTCCTCCTTGATCACGAGCTTGAGCAGGTCGGCGGCGCCCTGGAAAAGCCCGAACGGGCCAACGCGGTTCGGGCCAATGCGATTCTGCATCCGAGCGACCAGGCGCCGCTCGGCATACGTCAACATGATTGCGCTGCCAAGGAGGATGTTGACGACTATGAAAACGCCGAGGATGGGCATGATCATGTCCACCACATTGACTGGCAGATACGCCTCAAGAGTTGATCGGGCGAGGTCTGCGATCATCGGTCAACCTCGCCGACGTTAATGTCCAGGGTGCCAAAATTGACGATCAGGTCCGCGAGCTTCCATCCGATGCACAGCTCGCGCAGGACGGTCAGGTTGATAAATGACGGGGATCGGATGCCGCATCGATATGGGGCAATGGTCCCGTCGCTGACCAGGTAGAACCCAAGCTCGCCCTTGGTGGACTCAATGGAGCTATAGATTTCACCCACGGGGGGCCTAATAAAGAAATCGGCCGGCGTGCGGGTTGGTCCGTCCGGCAACTCGGCCATGCATTGGCGAACAATTCGCGCAGATTCCTTCATCTCCTCGATCCGGACCCACATTCGGTCCCAGTTGTCCCCATTCTGCGAGACGGGAACACGGAAATTCATCCTGTCGTAGACCTCATACGGCGCCTGCTTGCGAAGATCCCAGTCGACGCCGGAGGCCCGGAGATTTGGGCCGGTCACGGAGCACTCAATGGCGCGATCCGCCGTGAGGGGCGCAATGCCCTTCATACGAGAAACGAGAATCTCATTCTCCAGCAGCAGCGCCTCATATTCGGCGATGCGGTCCCGGAAATCATCCAGGAACGCCGTGACAGCGGCGTCAAAGCCCTCCGGCAGGTCATGGGAGACGCCGCCGATACGCATGTAGCTGAATGTGATGCGAGCCCCGCAGATCATCTCAAAGAGGTCAAGGACTTTCTCCCGCTCCCGAAACATGTGCATGAGAGGCGTCACCCACGCGCCAAGGTCATTGATAAGGAACCCCAGGGCCATGAGGTGGCTGGCGATACGCATCAACTCAGCGGTCATGACTCGGAGGTACATGGCGCGCTCCGGAACCTCAACGCCGGCGAGGGCCTCCACGGCACGGACATAGGCCAGGTTGTTGGACATGCCTGAGAGATAGTCCAGGCGGTCCGTGAGCGTGATTATCTGTGTGTAGCTGCGCTCCTCAGCCAGTTTGGAGCTGCCGCGATGCAGGTAGCCGAAAACCGGCTCCACATCGACTACGTCCTCGCCATCCAGGAGCGCTCGAATGCGAAAGACGCCGTGCGTGCTGGGGTGCTGAGGCCCCAGATTCAGCAATACCGGCTCAATGTTGAAGGAGGCCGGTCCGGTTTCTTGCTCTTGTTGCATTGATGCTCGCGATGTCTCTATGGGGATGATCGGTTGACGTCTGTCAGTCTGCTCATTGAGTGTCTACGGAAAGTCCTTGCGCAGGGGATGTCCGGGGAATCCCTCCCACAAGAGGATGCGCTTCATATTGGGATGGCCGGCGAACTCTACGCCAAAGAGATCGTAGATCTCCCGCTCCTGCAGATTCGCCCCTTCCCAGACCGGCGTCACAGACGGCACGACGAGCTCCTCCCTGCCCCACACGCGCACCTTTAGCGACGCCTCATGATTGTGTCGCAGAGAGAGGAGGCCGTACCGGATCTCGAAACGGTCGATAAAGTCGGCGATGTCCATGGATCGCAGCATTTGCATGTCCATCCCGGAGTCGCCGCGGAGCATTCCGCAGACCTCCGCGATCCGCTCCACCGCAATGAATGCAACATCATCACGCGATTCCTCAACCACATCCGGCATCGTTTCCCGGATGTGGTGGGCGATCGCGTGACCGGAAATTGAGCGGGTCATGTCGTCTCAGGAAATGAGTTTTCTCAGGCGAGGCTCCCGACTCTTGGCCAGCGAATCCCGCTTGATCTTTTCCTGTAGTTTCATCAGTCCATGCAGCAGCGCGTCCGGTCGCGGCGGGCATCCCGGAACGTACACGTCGACAGGCACGAGCCGATTGACGCCCGGCACAACGCTGTAGCCCTGGTAATAAGGACCACCGCTCGTTGCGCAGACGCCCATCGAGATGACCCACTTGGGTTGCGGCATCTGCTCATAAATGCGGCGCACCACGGGCGCCATCTTCCAGGTAACAGTCCCGGACACGATCATCAGATCGGCCTGGCGAGGCGACGCGCGAAATATCTCCATTCCAAATCGCGCCTGATCGAACCGCGGCATGACGGCCGCGATCATCTCAAATGCGCAACATGCCAGACCAAGCGTGACCGGCCACACCGAGTTGGAGCGGCCCCAATCAAGCAGCGCGTCAAGGGACGTTACGAGAACAGAGCGCTTGAGTGACTCCGGCACATCAATCGGCTCATCGACGTGCTGTTCAGTGGCGAGGGCGCGCAGGCGCTCAATGACCTCGCCTTCCTCTGCGTCAAGCTGATTGGCCGTCATAGTCAGAGGAATGCCGTAGGGCGATGGCAACCGTTCAGGCCCCGGCGTGCCGGTTGTTACTTCTGCCATTCCAGGGCCTCCTTTTTCCATTCATACAGGAATCCGACAAGCACCAGGATCAGGAATAGCGCCATGCCGGCGAACGCAACCCAGCCGAGGGCGAGAAACCTTGCAGCCCAGGGCAGAAGGAAAATGACTTCAACGTCAAAGATCACAAAGAGCAACGCAAACAGGTAGAACTTGAAATTGAACTGAACGTTCGCGCCGCCCGTGGGAACCATGCCGGACTCGTACGTCATGCGCTGAAACTTGGGTTCGTCCTCCGGCCGAGTCACCGGCCTCACGCGCACGCGCGAAAGCAGGGCCGAAAAAACCATCAGGCTCAATGGGACGAGGACGGCGGCGACACCCATTGCCGCAATCGTCCAATACTTGCCGGTTTCAACCACGGTCGTGGCTCCTTCAGGCAGGTTGGGATCCGATTGCCAGCATAGCTCACTCTATGTAGGGTGTATCGCTGATGTCAATGGCAGACCGCCTACCTGCCCTTCGCGGCTAGTCGTTTACACTGCTGAGGAGGCGCCCCGGGCTCCGCTGCCGGGAGCGCCCAAAGGCCAAAACTACGGAGTCTCCCACAATGCATCCGAATCAAGATGAGCAGCTGTTGACGGTTGAAAACCTCCACACCTCGTTCTTCGTTCAGGATGGGACCGTCAAGGCCGTTCAGCAGGTAAGCTTTTCCGTTGGCGCCGGCGAAATCCTCGGCATAGTCGGCGAAAGCGGGTCAGGCAAGACAATGATGGGCCTATCCGTGATGGGACTGGTGCCCTATCCCGGCAGAATCGTCGACGGCAGCATCCGCTTTCGAGGCCGCGAATTGAACGGGCTCAGCGAGGATGAGCACCGGGCGCTGCGAGGCGAGGCGATGGCCATGATCTTTCAGGATCCGCAGTCGTCTCTGAATCCCTTGATGAAGATTGGCGACCAGATCGCCGAAATCTTGTATGCCCACGGCCGCCACTTCGACGTAGACGTGCGCGAGCAGACGCTGGCGGCGCTCACGTCGCTGGGGCTGCCGGACCCGGAGCTCGTGATGGAGAGCTACCCGTGGCAGATAAGCGGGGGAATGTGTCAGCGCGTGATGCTGGCCATGATGTTGATTCTTGAACCGGAGCTCCTGATTGCGGATGAACCGACATCGGCGTTGGACGTGACGCTGCAGGCTGAGATACTTGAGCGAATCCTGGGCCTCGCCAGGGATCGACGCGCCGGCATCATCCTCATCACGCATGACATGGGAGTCATTGCTCGAGCCGCGGATCGCGTCATGGTCATGTACGGCGGGCGGATCCTGGAATCGGCGGAGACCGTTGAGCTGTTCCGCAATCCAAAGCATCCATACACGTGGGCGCTTCTCCAGTCCGTCCCTCGGCTGGACTCGGAACGCGCAACACTTCGCGGGGTGCCCGGGGCCCCGCCGGACCTGCTGAATCCGGTAGATGAGTGCCCGTTTCTCCCGCGATGCAACAAGGCGACCGTCACCTGCCGCACCTCGCCTATGCCTGACCTTGTGGATATGGGCGATGGCCACCAGATTGCGTGTTACAACCCAATCACCGAAGAGGGACTCTAGACGCGCCTCGCCCCTCTACTGCCGGCCGGGGCGCTGGGAGACTGCTCCAACCCCGCAGAGGTCCGCAATCAACAGCTCTACGGCGGTGTCTTCAGTAAGTTCCCCCGTCTTGAGCGCGACGTCATAGGTCAGGATGCTGCGGTGCATCTCCTTGAGGCGGCTCATTGAGAAACCGCGACTTTGAGCGACGGTCTTGCGGAGAGCAAAGTCCGATCTGGTTCCAATGGCCTCTTCCAGGTCGGACCGCGATGCCTGCCGCTGAGTGCTGTCCTTGGCGGCGAGCAGTCGCCTGATCTGAGTCGCGATCATCGCAAATATCTGAGGCGTAGCCGCGCCCGTGTCCAGGCGGAGCCGCTCCAGTCGCTCGCGCGCTCTCGGATACCGCCTTTCTATGACATCGTCCACCATCGCGAAGATGTTCTCCTCACGAGTTGATCCGGCCATCACAGCAACGTCAGCCTCGGAGACAGGCCGGGGCCCCACATAGAGCAGCAGCTTTTCGATCTCGCCCATGAGCGCCCAGAGATTGCTGCCATGCGCGTCCGCCAGCGCCCTGGCGGCAGGTGGTTCAATGCGGCCGCCCTCCCCCTGCACCGCCCGCCGTATCCAATTTTCGAGGTCATTGCCCCTCAGTGGAGGAAATGCGCGAACGTTGGCGACGGGGGCAAGGTGCTTGAGCAGCGGGTTTGAGTCAGTAGCGGCGCCATCTGAGAGAACCAGGATGTTGGACTCGGGCAGTTGCGAAGCAATCTCACGCAGCATCCCCCACCCTCCGAAGACGTTGGAGTCGCTCTGAGCCGTCGAATCGTCCCCCAAGGCCTGCTGGCCGCGTCTGCCCCGCCCTCGGGCCGGTGTCTTGCCCGCCGGCTGTCGTCCCGAAAACCGGGCCAGAAGCCCCTCCACAACGACCATGCGGCCCTCCGCAAGGAACGGAACAGCGCTCACCTGGGCTGTGACCTCGGCGGGTGTGACGTCTGCGGCGGCAAGGACGACTGTGTTGAGCGAGGCCATTTCGGCGTCGCCGAGCCGCTGACTTAGTTCGCGAATAGCCTGCTTCCGCGAAAAATCATCGTCGCCATGATAAATCTCGAACATGAGAATCCTTTGTGGCCCTTGCACGCGCCGGTCCAACTTATTGCGCCGCCCCAAGCGTCTACGTACAATAGAGTCCAATTCATATGGCTACAAGCACGTCCTCGCTCGACGAGCGCTACGAGATCCTGGCGGCCCTCCCAGGGTCTTCTCTCTTTTCAGTTTATTCGGCCCGCGACCGGTCCAACGACGATAACGT
Organism: Dehalococcoidia bacterium; assembly: GCA_965237465.1. Lineage (GTDB taxonomy): Bacteria > Chloroflexota > Dehalococcoidia > UBA6926 > UBA6926 > VXMO01. Next base: position 355,667 of record OZ250138.1, on the reverse strand, counting down.
CGAGATTCGCCAGCCGCGCGTGCGCGCGCTCGAAAATTCGGCCGCCATTGAGCCGTTCCGCAGACTGATGTCGCAATACCAGGAAGTGCGCAACCAGTACTTGAGCCGCATGGTTGACATCGCCGGTAAAGACGAGGACGTGTGGATAGCGTACGAGGCTCCGCACGGCGACCCTCTGCGAACCCGCTTGGTGCAAGGCGTGCGGCTTGATGACGCGCTGCAGCTCATCGCGCAGGCGGCGAACGCGCTCGAGGAGCTTCATCAGGCCGGCCTGTATCACGGTGACATCAACTCTCGCCTGTTACACGTGTTGCCAGTGGGAGGCGCGCAGCTGCGCGGGGCAGGATTGGCGGCGCTAGCGACAGCCATGGGCGGCGCTATGCAGTCCTCGCTACAGATTCCGATGCCCGCCTACATGGCGCCTGAACTCCTGCGAGGCGGCCCGCCAACCCCTCAGTCCGACATCTTCTCGCTCGGAATGGTGCTCTATGAGACGCTGACGGGCAGACTCCCCTTCACCGGCAACACTCGGGACACCATCCGCGTCAAGCAGCAGGAATCCCGCATTTCGCCGGTCACGACTATTGATCGACACCTCCCCGCGGCATTGGATCCACTTATCTCCCGGGCATTGGCGTGGGAACCGGCTGATCGCTTCCAAACGGCAAAGGAGATGGAAGACGCGATCCTTGATCTGAGGCTGGATCTGCCCGCTGCCGAAGAGCATGTCCTTGTCCCGCAAGAAGCAGCTCGCGAACAAATTCGCATTGAGATTTCCGGCTTTGAGCCAACGATATCCAATGCACAGCGAGGCGAGGACGTTGGCTATCGAGTGTGCATGGCGTGCCTGACCGTCAATTCCGCCAGCGTCGCGCGTTGCGCCGTCTGTTGGCAAGATCTGAGAAGCTCGCTAATTACCGATCGCGTCGAGGGCGATGCGCTCGCCGCGACCACGGAAAAGAGTCGTTGGAGGCGGCGTTGGATTCGCAGGGGCTCCATAGCGACTGTCCTCATTCTACTGGCCGCGCTCTTTATCTATGACCGTGGCGCGCCCCCGGGCCTGCTCACGGGCCCGCCAACGACAAACCTGAGCGCCCTGGCCGGTCCGGGATTCTGGACAACACCCCGGGGCGGCAATGAGGCGAAGGGCAGCTTCGTGCAGGCGCCCGTCGTCCCGCAAGGCAACGAAAGGTGGCAGCTGGAGCTTGACGCCGAGATAGCCTCGTCACCCACGGTGGCGGATAGTCGCGTCTTCATCACGACTAGAGACGCGAGGATTCTTGCATTGTCCGCGGACGACGGTTCGATTATCTGGGAATCTGCTGCGCCCGGGCCAGTTGATACAGCGGCAATAGTCGCTGGAGATAAGGTTTTTGTGGCCTTCAGAAACTCAAGTATCGTGTCATATGACGCCGCGACGGGCCAGGAGATATGGCAGGCCAGATTGTCCAACCCGCTGTTCTCATGGGTGATCGTCAACGATGGCGTGCTGTATGCATCCTGTCAGGACGGCGTGCTGCAAGCCTTTGACGCAGGCACCGGAGAACTGCGCTGGGAGATTGACACGGGGGGCGGTTTGCCAGCGCCCCCGTCAATCAGCGAAGGCTTGCTTGTTGTTCCAACTGAGCATAAACAGTTGATGGTTCTGGTGGGATTGACCGGTCATGCGCGACTGATTTATGTGATTCCCCGCTCGGTCGAGGGCAGCGCAGCCGTTAACAACGGGGTGGCAATCGTCTCCGGTCTGGACGGGCATGTGCGGGCTATTGATATTCGCGCCACGAACCTGCCGCTGGAAAGGACTGCGCTCCGCTGGTGGACGCAGTTCTTCATCTGGGGCATGGCGCCGTTCCCGCCCGCGCAGTCAGGCGTCATATGGACTGACTACCTGGGTGAGGAGATGAGGACACACCCGGCAATCTCCGGCAGCCGCGCTTTTGCCTCCACGAATGAAGGCTCTCTTGTCGCCTACTCTGTTGGCGCCGGCGAGATTATCTGGGACATCGAACTGGAGGATGAGCCGTCCATTCCAGGTTCGCCAACCGTCGTAAATGACACCGTCTTTGTCGGCACGGATGAGAACAACCTTCACGCCGTGGATGCGCGAAACGGCGGACGCCTGTGGACGCTCCCACTTAAAGGTCCACTGACAGGCATCCCCGCATTTGCGGACGGCGCTCTGTTCATCGCAACTGATAACGGCGTCCTCTACGCCCTGGACTGAGCAGGTATGGAGGTCGGCATCATCGGCCTTCCCTCAAGCGGGAAGACGACGCTGCTCAATGCTCTGACGAACGCCCACGCCGAAACGGGCGGATTCGCCGCCAACGGCGCCGCGCCCAATCTTGGCGTCGTAAAGATCTCCGATCCCAGGCTGGATGCGATTGTTCAGCTGGTCAATCCGGACCGTGTCGTTCGGGCAGAGCTCTCATTTACCGATGTCCCCGGCCAGCCTCCTGAGCTTGGCAAGTCAAAGGGCATCCAGGGCCAGTACCTGCTTGACGTCAGCCAGACCGATGCGCTGCTCCTCGTCGTTCGGGCATTTCGGACTCCATCTCTGCCTGACCCGACGCCGGAGTCGGACCTGGAAACCATGCTGATGGAGATGATCTTCGCTGACATGGCTATTGTCGGAAGGCGACTTGATCGCATCAATGATTCCATGAAGAGCGCGCGCGGCGCCGAACGAGACAGCCTATCTACAGAGACCCAGTTATTGCGTCGCCTCCACGCCGCCCTTGAGAACGGTGAAGCTATCCGAAGCGTGGAAATGGCGCCGGATGATCTGCGGATGATTTCCGGGTTTACGTTCCTGACGACGAAGCCCATTGTGATTGTCCTCAACATTGCGGAGGGTGATTTGGCCCGCAGCGACGAGCTTGCGGATGAGTGGACGGCGCGCTTTGGCAGTGGGACCAGGGGTTGCATTGCCCTCTCTGCCAGGCTGGAGGAAGAGCTCGCCCAGCTGGATCCGGATGAAGCCGCGGCCTTTAGACAGGACATGGGCAGCCCCGGCGATACTACCGGAGCGCTTGCGCGGCTTGTGGAGAGGACGGCCGGACTTATTACGTTCTACACAACTGGACCGCAAGAGGCTCGCGCCTGGCAGCTAGAGGCTGAGACGCCGGCGCCCCGCGCGGCAGGCAAGAAGATTCACACCGATATGGAGCGGGGGTTCATCCGCGCCGAGGTCACGTCTTTTGACGACTTTGTCGAGGCAGGGGGCAAGTTTCCCGAGGCGCGCCGCCGCGGAACGCTGAGGCAGGAGGGCAAGACCTACATCTTGCAGGACGGAGACGTCGTGACGTTTTTGTTCAATGTGTCCGGCCGCTAGCGAGCGTCCTGAATCGCGCGCCATACCTTTTCCGGCGTCAACGGCATCTCGATGTGGGTGACGCCGAAGGGCCGGAGCGCGTCTACGACAGCATTGACCACGGCGGGGGGCGCGCCGGTCGTTGGGCCCTCCCCCATTCCCTTTACTCCGAGGTTGTTGAGGGGGGACGCGGTTTCTGAGAATGCCGTGACAAACTCAGGAACCATTTCAGCAGTCGGTATCGCGTAATCCATGAGAGAGCCGTTGACCAGCTGGCCGGCGGCGTCATATTCAGAAATCTCGTACAGCGCCTGTCCGATGCCCTGCGCGGCCCCGCCATGCACCTGCCCTTCCACTGTCATCGGGTTCACGATGACGCCCTGGTCATCAACCGTGAAGAGCTTCTGTAGGTCGACATCGCCGGTCTCCGGATCTACTTCTACGAGAGCAATGTAGGTTCCAAAGTTGTACGTGAGGCCTGTCGGCTGGTAGAAGCTGTCCTCGTCAAGGCCAAACTCCATATCTGGGGGCCGGTCCAGGATTCGGTATGCGGCGCCGGCGACCTCGCCAAATGAGAGACGCTTCATGTCGCCGCCGCTCTGAATAAATCCATCCGCGTCCGGCGACACTTCGTCGACGGAACAGCCCATCATGTGGGCGGCCAGCGCAAGCATCTTGGTTCGAACCTTTTCAGCGGCGATCTTGGCTGACATGCCGCCGGTGACCAGCGCGCGGCTGCCATATGTCCCAACGCCGTATGACACCGTCGCCGTGTCGCCATGCAGCACAATGACGTCCGATGTTGGGACCTGTAGCACGTCGGCCACAATCTGGGAAAACACGGTCTCTCCGCCCTGCCCGTGCGGCGACGATCCCGTGAACACGGTCACCTTGCCATCTCTCCCGACACGTACCCTGCCCCATTCATGCCTGTTGCTGCTTGGGTCCAGGGGGCTGGGGCCGGACCCGCCCGTCTTGACCCAGGACGAGATTCCGATCCCGACGGATCGCCCCTCTGCCCGGGCGCGCTCTTGCTCCTCTTTGAGGGCGTCATAGCCGCTGATCTGCATCGCGAGGTCAAGCGAGCCTTCGTAGTTCCCGCTGTCAAAGACGTCGCCGCCGCCTGCGCGCGTTGGCGTGGAGAATGGGGGCATGTAATTGCGTCGCCGGATGTCCGCCGCATCAAGGTCTAGCTCCTGAGCGAGGCGATCAATGCCTCGTTCAATCAAGTGAATACCCTCCGGCCTGCCGGCGCCGCGATACGGGCCCTGAGGGGTCTTGTTCGTGTAGGAGTTGTGAACCTCAAACTCCACGTTTTGGATGTCGTAAACGCCGGTGGAGATCATCGCGGACGATGCCGAATGGAGCGGCTCAGGGCCCTTGGCGTACGCGCCCAGGTCATGCAGGTGTCTCAGACGAATGCCGGTGATCTTGCCCCCGGAATCCGCCGCGATCTCCAGATAGGACGTCTTGCCCCGCGCCTGATGCATGGCAAGAAAGTCCTCGGACCGCGTCGCGACCCACTTTACGGGAGCTCCGATCGCCATCGAGGCGATGGACAAAAGCGCGTATTCGGGGTCCTCATGTTTCGCGCCGAATCCTCCGCCCACGTCCGGCGCAACGACTCGGATGCTCTCCTCTGGCAGATGGAGGATTTCGGCCAGATGGTCGCGTAGGGTATGGGGCGTTTGCACCGTCGCCCACAAACTGAGTTGTTCCTGCACGGCGTCCCAGTGCGCCAGCCCCGCGCGAGGCTCTATCGCCACGGAGTGAATCCGTTGATTCACTATGCGCTCCCGCACGATGACTTCCGCTTCCTCAAAGGCCTGAGATACGTTCCCCTGTCGATAGCGCCATGTGACGACTCCGTTGGGACGATCATCATGCACGCGCGGCGCGTCATCACGCATCGCCGCTTCCACGTCGACGGCAGCGTCCAGAGGCTCATAGTCGACATACACGAGATCGGCTGCGTCCCTCGCCGCATAGCGCGATTCCGCAATGACCATCGCCACGACTTCGCCCACGTGCCGCGCCTTGTCGACAGCTATGAGGTCATAGGGCGCGGACTCAGCATTGAAGAAGGCGAGCGAAACAGTGGGGTTGGTCCCGTAACGCGGATGGATGTCAGCGCCAGTCAGAACCTTCGTTACGCCTTGGGCTCGAAGGGCTTCAGACGCATCAATGCCCCGGATGCGAGCGTGAGCATGAGGGCTGCGGACAAGCGATGCCCATTGAGTCCCTGGAATAGAGATGTCCTCGACAAACGCGCCGCGGCCCCTCAGCAATCGCTCATCTTCCCGGCGCGGGACAGACTGCCCAACGAGACGCGTGTCGGTCGTCATCATGATCCCCCTCTGGATTGCCCAGACGCCTGGCGTAAGACTACCGGACTAGCCGCCGACCTGTTCGACAGCTTCTGTTATTACCCTCCGCGTCAGCACGCGGCATAGATTCTCGCGATATTCGCTGGAGCCATGCAGGTCTGCTAGACACTCAAGGCCATCGGCGGCATGTGCGGCCGCCTCGGCAATGGCGTCAGGCGTCGGCTCCTGCCCTCGCAGCGCGTTCTCTACGGTTGTCGCCCTTGAGGCGCGCGCCGATGCTCCTGTGATGCCGACCGCGATCGACGACAGCCGACCCTGCTCATCCAGACCCACCATGGCGGCTACCCCCACGATGGCAAAGTGCGAGGCCTTGTTCGCAAACTTGAGATATCTTGCGCCAACCGGGCCCTGAGGCGCCGGAATGCTGACTTCGGTGATGATTTCGTCATCCCCAAGCGCAGTGAAGAAGGCGTCGATCAGCAGATCAGCGAAAGGGATGGTCCGTGAGCCGCCCGGTCCGGCTATGGTGACCTGCGCATCCAACGCGAGCAGGGTGGCGGGATAGTCCGCGACTGGGTCCGCGTGCGCGATGCTCCCGCCAATCGTGCCCATGTTGCGGACTTGTACGTCCGCGATCTCTGCGGCCGTTTCAGCTAAAACGGGCAGTTCCTGGCGAAGAAGCTGCGAGGAAGCCACGTCGGCATGGGACGTCAGCGCGCCGACCCTCAGGGTCTCAGCATCGCGACGCACGTAGGACAGCTCGTCGCGGACGCGACGCAGATCAACGACAAGCCCCGGCGCCGCAAGCCGCAGTTTCATCATAGGGAGCAGGCTCTGCCCTCCCGACATGATCTTCGCCTCGCCCGGCCGTCCGCGCAGAAGCGAAATCGCTTCATCAATGGATGATGGAGCCGCGTAATCGAAAGCCGCCGGGATCATCGCGGCATTCCCCAACAGCGAAGCGCGGGCGTCATCATTGGGCGACTCCTTGGGAGGCTAATCTATCGGCGGCGCTCTCGACTGCGAGGAAAATATTCTGGTAGCCGGTGCATCGGCACAGATTTCCCGCGAGGGCATGCTTGATCTCCTGCCTCGTGGGGCGAGGATTCTCAGCCAGCAGAGCCTTGGTCAACATGAGCATCCCGGGAGTGCAGAAACCGCACTGTAAGCCGTGCTTCTCCGCGAAGGCCTCTTGTATGGGGTGGAGCGGGTCGTCCGGCATGGCCATGCCCTCCACCGTCTCAATCTCGGCGCCATCCGCCTGCACAGCCAGCAGAGCGCACGCCTTTACGGCCTTGCCGTCCATGAGAATGGTGCACGCGCCGCATTGAGACGTGTCGCACCCGACGTGCGAACCCGTCAGCGCAAGCACGTCACGCAGAGCATGTATCAGGAGCAGGCGCGGCTCAACGGATATAGTGCTGGTCTGTCCATTCACTATCAGCGTCACTGAAACCGGATCTGCCATAGCGCACAATACCCTTCCTGGCGTCTCTGCGTTACTCCGCCGATGCTAAGCCGATGAGGCCCGCTGGTCAACTATGCGGCGCGGCTCAGCCTGGCCGCTCGGCGCCGCGCGCCTCGCGGTCAAGGGCCTCAAAGAATTGGCCCATCAACATTCGCGTGGCTGTCTGGATCATGCGCGACCCAATCTGGGCCAGCGTGCCGCCAATCTGCGCATCCGCGTCCACGCTCACATGGGTTCCTGAGTCGGCATCGGTGAGGGTGATAGCGCCCTCACCTCTAACGAATCCCGTGGGCCCCTGCCCGTTCAACGACATCCGGTACTGCTCATAATCCACGTCATCGGTAAGCTCAACGTGGCCGCTGAACCGGCCCCGCACCGGTCCGACGCCTACCGAAAGGGTCGCGGAGAACCGTGCCTCTCCTTCAACCTCCAACGTTTGACACCCGGGCACCGTGCGCGCCAGGATGTCCGGGTCATGCAACATGTCCCACACCTGATGCCTCGGCGCCAGGATGATGTGATTGCCCTCAATCTTCATGTTTATGCGCGCGTTGCGGAAGGAGCGGCGGCGCTGTTTGATCGAGGCTCAATGGCGTTCAGGGCGCCTTCCTGCAGCTGGCCGCAAATGTCCAAAATGCTGTTGAGACCGTTGTCCTCAACGTATTGGCTCAGGCCGGTGATAATGTCATGCATCGTCATTGGCCGCGTGAAGTTTGCCGTACCCACGCCAATAGCCGTTGCGCCGGCGAGGATGAACTCTATCGCATCGCGCGTTGAGGAGATGCCGCCGATGCCAATAACGGGCAGCGAGACCGCTCGGCACGCCTGCCACACCATGCGAACGGCCATGGGACGGATGGCCGGGCCGGACACGCCGCCGGTCATAGTCCCCGTGGCGGTGCGCCGCGCTTCAACGTCTATGACCATGCCGCTGAAGGTGTTTATCGCGGAGATGGCCGTCGCGCCGCCCGCCTCTGACGCTCGCGCAATATCCCCAATCGATGTGACGTTCGGCGTCAGCTTGGCGATTACAGGGCCGTGGAACCGGTCGGACACGCCGCGTATCACTCGCTCCACCATGTGGGGGTCTGAGCCGATTTCCAATCCCCCTGCCTCAAGGTTCGGGCAGGAGATGTTGACCTCAAGGCCAGCAACGCCCACCTCGCCGTTCAGGCGTTCCGCCAGAGCATCGTATTCCCCCGGGGCAAGCCCGCCGATGCTCACGATGATCGGCGCGTCGTATACCCCGTACTGCGGGAGGAGATCAGTAAGAAAATGCTCGACTCCGCGGGAAGGAATGCCGATGGAATTGAGCATTCCCGCCGGGGATTCCGCCGTGCGCGGCGCGGGATTGCCGGCCCGCTCGCCGTAGAAGATCGTCTTGGGCACAAGCGCGCCGAGGACGGCGAGGTCAAAGAAGTGTCCAATCTCAGGGCCAAAGCAACCTGACGCAGGCAACACGGGGTTGCGCAGAACGAGGCCGGCGCCCAAATCGACTTTAAGCCGGTCGTCGGTCGCCGTCGTTGTTTCGCTCCCCGTTGCCACTGTCGTCTCTCAGTTCCGTGCGACGCGGCACCGGAAGACGGGACCGTCGCGGCACACCAAAGGCGATTCCTGGGAGTCGCCGAAAGCGCCCGTCGCGCAGGAATGGCAGTAGCCAATTCCGCAGGCCATGTGGGCCTCAAGCGAGACGTAGGTCTCTATTCCCGCCTCTTCGGCCAGGCCCGCAGTCAATTCAATTAGGCGATTCGATCCGCAGACGAATGCCTGTTGCACGTCGCCGCCGTCTATGGCGCTCTCAATCCAGGAACGCGCGTTTTCAATGCCGCTCGTGCCCTCGCTGTCGCTGACGCAGAGCGATTCGCCTCCCGCCTCCCTCACGACGTCCGCGCCAAGCACGACCTCAGGCATCCGGCCGCTGAGGAGCGCGTGAGTCGCAACGCCGCGCGACTTTGCGGTGTCCACGAGAGCCGTTAACGAGCAGACGCCAATGCCCCTGCCAACGATGAGAATGCCGCGTGTTTCTTCAGAGATAGAAAAACTCCGGCCCGCGGGACCAACGATCTCCGCCGTCTCGCCCGGGCGTCGACGGGCCATGGCCGCAGTCCCCTCGCCAACGACGCGGTAGACCAGCTCGGCGTCGCCCTCATTCGGGAAATAGCGATAGATGGCCATTGGGCGCGGCAAGAGAGGGTGATTCTCCCCGCTTGCCGACGGGCGAATGACTGCAAATTGGCCCGCCGCGCCTGCGGCGAGGTCGGGGGCATTGACGCGCATGAGAAAGTGCTCCGGCGCCACCTCCTCATTAGAGACAATCGGCGCCTCAGTGAATGTCACCGATGCGCCGGATGATCCGTTCTGCGGCATCACCTCAAGCCGCACGCTGGGCGGCAATTGCAGCTGCGGAAAATGGCCGCCCGAAAACGCGCGCTGCCCTCCAGAATCGGCAACGGGAAGCGTCGTCACGCCGCAACCCCTGTGGTCAGGAAAGTGTCGATGCTAAGGATGCTTTCGGCCAGGGCCCGCGCCCCGAGCGAAATGTCCTCAATGCTCGTCCATTCCTCCGGGCAGTGGCTAAGCCCGTCGCGGCTTGGCACAAAGAGCATGGCCGCCGGGTAAAACCGCGAGAGGATGCCCGCGTCATGCCCCGCCCCGCTCGTTGTGACGCGATGGGACAATCCCAGCTGTTCAGTCGCTTTTTGCGTCAGGTCGCGGAGCCACTTGGGGAGCACGACCGGCGACGTATCGGAAACGACGTCAAAGGTCAGCTGTAAACCGCGCCGCGCCGCGGACTCTTGCGCCCTTGCCACAATATCTTGGGCAGTCAGTCTCTGGCGATCGCTGTCCACGTCGCGCACGTCCAGGTAGAAAGCGACCTCGCCGGGAATGGTGGTGATGCTGTTCGGAAACACGTCCAGGCGGCCGATGGTGGCGACCGTCGCACGACGTCGCGGCTCATTGGCGATAGATTCCGCGGCCAGCACAACCTCGGCTGCCGCGGCTAACGCGTCCTCTCGCTGGGACATGGGCGTGCCGCCGGAGTGATCCGCCCGTCCCCTGAGAGATAGCCTGATGCGCGTGTTTCCCGCAATGGCATCCACAAGCCCAAGCCTGTCGCCCGAAGCGTGAAGAGACCGCGACTGCTCAATGTGAAGCTCAATAAACGCGGCTAGCATCCCGCGATCCCATCGGGATTGCGGCAACGCCGTCGGATCCATGCCCAGCGCTCGCATCGCTCCCGAGAGCGTCTGCCCGCTAGAGTCACGAAGCCGGTCTAGATCGGTTTCCTGCAGCACGCCCGTCACGGCCTTGCTGCCGAGGCATGGTTCGCCGAATCGCGCGCCCTCTTCGGAGGCAAACACGGTAAGCATCAGGGGATGCTCCGTCGTGATATCCGCCTCGGCGAACATTCGCACGACCTCAAGCCCGCCAAGCACTCCGACCGTGCCGTCAAAGCGGCCCCCGTGCGGCACGGAATCGAGGTGGGAGCCAAACCCGATGGCGGGCAGATCAGGATTTCGGCCCTCGCGAAATCCCATCGTGTTGCCAAAACTGTCAGTCCGAACAGTCAGCCCCGCCTCGCGCATCCACCCTGCGATCAGCTCATGCGCCGCGCGCTCTTCTTTTGAGAAAGGGATGCGGGAGATTCCCGCGTCCTGTTCCGCGCCGATCTCAGAAAGGCGCTCGAAATCGGAGGCCAGCCGGGCGCGGTCCGCGCTCATCTCGGGTTCAATAGAGTCAACCGATCCCGCTGCGTCGCCGGACTCTGACTCCAGCTCCTGTTCGGTCGTTGCCATTCTTACCTGCCTTATAGCGCCTGCGGCGAGGCCGTCTGAACGTGTGCTAGCTCTCCCGACAGTGCGGGCAATCCGATTCCGTAAAGGTGTGATCTTGTAGCGAGACGAGGCATAGTTCGCTGTCGTCCTGGCCGCTTCCAACCAGCGCCGCCATCGTTTCCAATGATCCGCCGCTGGATTCAACAAAGGCGCGGGCCAGCCGGGTGTCGCGGTCGCTTAGCGTCACGCCAACAAGGGCAACGCGTTGGTTCGCGGCAATCGATCCCGATCCCGTTACAAGCCCCTCATCGTCCGCCAGCATGACGACCGGTGTGTTGAGATGCGTACCGGCTGCAAAGCCGATAATGATGCTCGGTAGACCCGGCCACACCAGCAGCACGTCGGGCTTCGGCTCGGGAAGCGCGTCTGCGAGGCGCCGTCCCAACTCTAAGACAGCCGTCGGATCGCTCAGCGGTTCAAGCGTCCCCCGTGTAACGTCCATGTGCTTTTCGCCGTCAAGACTATGGCCCGGCGTCAGACACCCGGTCCGATTCAAGAGTTCGAAGGTCTCGGTCCCTGCCATGTGCGTAAAGGTCTCCCTGGTGCTCGGCGCCGGATCAGATGCCGAGGTCGCGCCGCCTGAAGAGCGCGCGCAGTTGGTAACCCGCCGCGGCAAGCATCTGATCGGCGCCCTCTTCTCGGTCGATGACCACAAGAACGTCGGAAACGACGGCGCCGGCGGCTCGAAGCGCGACACCGGCCTCAATCGCCTGGCTGCCAGTGGTCACTACGTCCTCAACCAGGAGGACGCGCTCGCCGGCGAATAACTCCCCCTCGACGACGTTCCCGGTCGCGTAGCCCTTCTGTTCCTTCTTGACTATCACGAACGGCAGACCCATCTCCAATGAGAGCGCCGTGGCCAATGCCACTGCGCCAAGCTCCGGCCCTGCTATCCGGTCTGTCCCCGGTGGCACCAGCTCCGCCATGAAGTTGGCAAGTCGTCGAAGGATGCTCGGCTTGGTCTCAAAGAGGTACTTGTCAAAGTAGTAGTTGCTCGTCCGCCCGGAGCGTAGTACAAAGCTGCCGCGCAGGTACGCGGCGCTCAGCAGGTCCTGGCCAAGCTCAACGATCCGCTGCTCTCGCGACAACCCTATAATCGGGCTCATTGCAGTCACGCGCCGTTCTCCCCTCGCCTGCGGGCTACGCCCGCTCCTGTTCAAGTATGCGTCCGGCCAATACATGGCCGTTCTCTAATGGTACTAGATTCCGAAGCCAGGTTTGCGGGGCGCTAATTTCCACCCCCTGACGCTACAATACCTATAGGTATCGCCGCATGTTTCTCAACGGAGTTTGCCCTTATGCACATTGATACGCACAACCACTTCGCTGTGCCCGAATACATCAACCTGTTGCTTGGTCGACGAACATATCCGTATATGGAGCGCAGCGGCGACGACATCATCTTTCACGTCAGCGACATGGACACCTACACCCTGCCCCCCGGGATGCATCGGCTTGAGGCGCGTGTCGAGGACATGGATGAGGCGGGCGTCGACATGCACGTCATGAGTTGCATTGTTCCGGCCGGCGAAGTAGCCGATGACCATGTACTAAACGTTGAGCTTGCCCTGGCGGCGAACGAGGGCATAGCGCAGATTCAGCGTGACAACCCGGATCGCTTCGTAGGAATGGGTACTCTGCCCCTTCTCGACCCTGCCGCATCACTAAAGGAATTGGATCGGATGGATTCCGGTCTCGGCCTCCGCAGCATCATGTTGACCTCAAACGTCGCGGGCAAGCAGCTGCATGAGCCGGATCTCTGGCCCATATATGAGCGCGCGGAACAACTGGGCGCGGTCATGATGATCCACCCGAGCTGGCCTGAGATGGCGCATCACCTCCAGGGATGGACTCTTGCAGTCAATATGGGATTCCTGTTCGATTCATCGGCAGCCATGATGCGGATCATCCTCAGCGGAGTCATGGAGCGCTATCCGAACCTGCAGTTCGTGCTCTGCCACCTGGGCAGCGCCTTGCCCTACCTCATGGGCCGCCTCAATCGAACCGGGGGTCCTCGCGCCGGCCATTGGGGCGAGAATGACAAAGGACCGTGGGAGTACTTCAAGAAGGTCCACATCGACACCGTCTCCCGGCTCAGGCCCGCAATCATGTTTGCCAGGGATCTGATGGGCAATGACAAGATCATGTTCGGCTCGGACTACCCGTATGCGACGATTCCGCCTATGAAAGCCGACGTCACGGAGCTCGAAATCCCGGACGCTGATCGCGACGCGATTCTGGGCGGCAACGCCGCGCGTCTCTTTGGAATCCCCGAAGGCGCATAACAACTGCAAGGGACGGAACTATGACCAAGCCGACCATCGCTATCGTGCCGACCGGCGGCACCATTCAGAATGGCCAGCCGCCCGTGACATCAAGTATGGCGGGCGGACCGTTCAACGTCCTGCGCGCGCAACGACTCCATGAGGGAGTAACCGTGCGCATCGCCCGGGAGAATCTTGATGGCCAACCCCTCCCGCCTGACGGAGATGCCGCGCCGTTTCGGGAGGTCGTCCTCTCGCCTGAGGACGGTCTGTATCTCCTGCCCTACATGGAACCGGGGCACGAGCCGACGCAAACGTACTCGTCGTTCCACCTGTCCGCGCAGCGCGTCATCGAGGAGATCGACCGCTTTAGCGTCGATACCAACGGCCGCAATGGCTTGCTGTCCGAGGTGGCCGATTTTCGCGTTGAGCAGGTCATTGACCCAGATACGGGCCAGGAGCTGAGGCGCGGTGGCCAGACTTTTACAATGCGCGAGCTGGTGCTAATCGCCAATACGGTTAATCGCGCCCTCGCGGACCCTGACGTTGATGCATGCATCGTCACCCACGGGACGTTCACCACCGAGGAAACGGCCTGTTTCCTCCACTACACCGTCAATTCCACAAAGCCCGTTGTCGTCGCAGCATCTCAACGCAGGCATGGCAGCATTGGCAACGATGGCGACTGGAATCTGTGGGACGCCGTGCGCGTGGCGGCAACGCCGGAGGCAGGCGGCAAGGGCGTGATGGTCATTCTGGACGAGCAGATATACCCCGCGCGCGACGTCGCCAAGACGAATCAGCGGCCCGGCGGTTTTGCATCAATCGGCGGCTCCGCGTCCGCACTCGGCTCAATTGAGGCTGATCAAGTGAGTTTCTATTTCGCGCCGACGCGCCTCCATACGGCGGCGTCCAGGGTTCGCGGCGACGGCCCCCTTCCCCTTGTCATGCCCCGCGTGGACGTTGTGAAGACGTACGCAGGCGCGGACGACATTCCGATCAGGGCGCTGGTGCAAAGGGCCGTGGAGGAGCGTGCCGCGGCGGAGGGCAGCGCCCGTCACGGCATCGTCGTTGAGGGCTTTGCATACAGCGGCGTCCCTCATGGATTCCAGGTCCCTGCCCTCGAAGAGGCCATGGTCCGCTATGGTATCCCCGTCGCGCTGACGAGCCGGGGCGGGCGCGGGCGCGTCCCTCGCGAGCCGGGGCAAACGTTTATCACAGCGGACAACCTCTCCGGCATAAAGGCGCGCCTGCTGCTGACACTGGCGATCCGGACGTTGGGAATGCTCACGCCCTACGCCGACCCTGCAAACCCCAGTCAAGCAGAGCAGGCAAGAATGGAATCGGAAATCGGCCAGTATCAGGAAATCTTTGACACTCATTAGATGAGGCGGCAGATAGCGCTGTAGCGAGGCATTCAGTGTCCGGTCAAGCGAATACAGGTGAAATAGTCGAGCGAATCGAAGCGCGGCTGCGGTCGTGGCAGGCCGACCGATTCCTTGAACGGATGCTTGAGCATGACCCCACCTTGTGGGCCACAAGGGGAACGCCGGAGATAGAGGACCGCTTGGGCTGGCTTGATCTGCCGTCGCGGATGCTGTCAGAGATCCCTGCCCTCACGGCATTCGCCAGTGAGATCAGCGCGGAGGGATTCGAACATGTTGTCGTGCTGGGCATGGGCGGATCAAGCCTTGCGCCGGAGGTCTTCCAAAACACGTTCGGCAACACGGCAGGCTATCCCCGCCTCACGGTGCTTGACAGCACGCACCCCGCTGCCGTGTCCCGCATGGCTGATTCCCTTGACTTGGCGAAAACTCTCTTTGTCGTATCCAGCAAATCCGGCACAACGACGGAGATGCTCTCTTTCCTCTATTACTTTTCGAAGCGCCTGACTGACCTGGGAATTGATCCGGGCCCGCGCACCGTCGCGATTACGGATCCCGGCACGCCGCTTGAGACGCTGGCGGGGGAGCGAGGCTTCCGGCGCGTCTTTCAAGCCCCGCCGGACGTTGGCGGGCGCTATTCAGCGCTCAGCGTCTTTGGCCTTGTGCCTGCCGCACTCATCGGCGTCGATCTCATCAGACTCCTCAGCTCTGTGCCGGCCCTCCAGGGAGAGCCCGTTCAGAAAGCCCTCACGTTGGGCGCGACGCTCGCCGAGGGCGCTCGCGCAGGCCGCGACAAGCTAACGTTCGTCACATCCCCCGCCCTGGCCAGTTTCCCAACGTGGATTGAGCAGCTGATCGCAGAGAGCACAGGCAAGCTGGGAGTCGGCATCGTTCCCATAGACCAGGACCCGAGCGGCGACTACGACGGGTACGGTGATGATCGCGTCATCGTCTACATCGGACTGCGCTCGGAGACCGACGCCGCAACCGTCCGGGTGCTAAGTTCCCGCGCGCCTGACTGGGCATTCGTTGAACAGATTGTCGATGACGTGCATGAGCTGGGCGCCCTGATGATGCAATGGGAGATCGCGACGGCTGCGGCCGGCGCGGCGCTTGGCATCAATCCCTTTGACCAGCCGGACGTCCAGTTGGCCAAGGACCTGGCCCGAGCAGCCATGTCCGGCGAATTCGGCAACGCGCCAAGCTCAACGTCAGAAATCCTCTCCATTGACGATCCAAAAATATCAGCAGCGGTTAGCGAGTGGCTTAGCCAAGCCCAAAGCAACGACTACATCGGCATCCACCTGTACGTCGCCCCGGACGCCGGCATCTGGGACATCGCGCAACGTCTGCGGGGCAGCATTGGGCAGAGCGCGCGTGTGGCTGCCACGTCAGGCTACGGCCCGCGATTTCTTCATTCCACGGGGCAATTGCACAAAGGGGGACCCGCCTCCGGGATGTTCCTTCAGATAGTAGATGACGCGCAGAAGGATGACATAGCGGTCCCTGAAACCACCTACACATTCGGCCAACTGATCACTGCTCAGTCCGCCGGAGATGCGGGCGCGCTGGCGCAACGAGGCCGTCGCCTCCTGCGAATCACCCTGGGCAACGACGCGAGGGCCGGACTAGATCGGCTGGCGACCTTGGTTGAGGCCCTTTAGGCAGCTTGTCCGGCCCAGGGAGGCTCGCCTGAGCTGCCCACGCGGCGTGGCGGATCGTGCATAATATCTGAGGTTGGTGCGAGCAAGGCGTTGACAGGCGCCGAGGTGGCGGAACGGCAGACGCGCTGCGTTCAGGGCGCAGTGCCCCCAGCGGGCGTGAGAGTTCAAATCTCTCCCTCGGCACCACGATCAATTCGGCCCGCCTGACGTCGGAGGTTCCTGAGCGCGCGCTTGTAGCTCAGTCTGGATAGAGCGCAGCCCTGCGGAGGCTGAGGCCGTGGGTTCGAGTCCCGCCAAGCGCGCCACTCCCTCTCCCTTTGACGTCGCCGAGGGCCGCCGTTAGCCGCGCCGGGAGGGCGACTAGCTCAGCTGGTTAGAGCGTCTGCTTTACACGCAGAAGGCCGGGGGTTCGAGCCCCTCGTCGCCCACCAGACTTGACGAAATCAAGAACCGAGCCGTTCAGCGCGATCTTCTCGGCGTTCCTGCCAGGTATGCGCTATCATCGGGCATAGGGGTCGTGTAGCGCATCAAGGCGTTGCCGGGCATCACGAGGATCTCCTTGACGAAGGCCCTGCGCTCGGTCATCTCGCTCTCGTCGAGGAATTGGGTCATGTTCTGGGCGTAGGCTGCAATGGTCACGACGTCGTCCAGAACCGTCCTGCGCTGCGAGAGGGTGGCCCTCGCAGCCGCTGCCTCCTCAAGGCGTTCCCGCCCCTCCCGATGCTGTCTGATGCGGTCTGAGGCGTCTGCCATAGGGATGTCGGATGTCTCGATAGCGTGCCAGACGCGCCCAGCTTCCGCTTCACGTCCTTAAGCTCATTTTCGATGGTCTCCAGCCTCTTGCGCTGTTCGCGGGCCACTCCGTCCAACTGCTCGTCGACGACCTTCACCAGGGCGCGGATGTTGCCATCGGTGAGGATGTTGGAGCTAATCTTTTCGAAGACGAGCTCCTCGAAGCGGCGGGCCGCCGCCTCGTCGCCGAACGTCTGCGACTCGACACCACCAGAGTTGTCGCCATGTGGTCGGAGGCGAGAGTGCTGTCCAACGTATGGTGGCCTGTCCAGGTTGGGGATGTGTCACATGAGAAAGCTCTGGCCGTCTGGCTGAACTCCAGTCTGGGTTTGCTAACCATCCTTGCCCAACGGACCACCACGGAAGGGGGGTGGGTTGCGATGAAGAAGGCGGACCTTGAGGAGTTGCCGGTTCTGGACGTGCGCCGCCTTTCGCCTTCGCAGCTCAGGGCCTATCAGAACCTGTTCGATAAGATTGCCGAGGGCGAGTTCGAACGGCTGCCTGGGATGGCGAACTGTCCGGCGCGGCGCTCCCTTGACGACGGCATGTCCGCGATTCTGGGACTGCCCAACTTGAGCAAGCTCCGCGACTTGCTGGCCTCGGAGCCTGTGGTGTCTAATCGGCGTTTGTGAAACACCATGTGCCATGCCCGATGAGCCTCCCAGGCCGAGCCAAACCTCGACGACGGTTTTGACTACCGTCAACTGAGGCCCATCACACTGCAAAATCAAGAGCTTGCCGTTGACGTCGCGTTGGCAAGGAAGGAAGCTGTGGGAGAGTTACATTTGGCAATGGCTAATCGGTGCGACCAGTTGAATCGGATGAGACGGCTTGCTCTCGCAATCCCGGCATTCATGTTGGTGTTGGCGGCTTGCACGTCGACTCCTCCGCTGCCCACCGCGACGCTCGCGCCTACGCCGACTCCAACAACCGCCCCATCCACGCCGAGGGCTTCATCGCTTATCCCTACAATGACGCCTACGCCTACACTGGCCTCGGTGCCAACGGCCATACCGCCTGCGCCCACCTCGACGCCAGTGCCTACTGCCACCCCTTTGCCGTCGCTGGGAGAACTGGAGATGACCATAGAATCCTTGCCGTGGGTCAAGGACGGCATGACGGTCGATGAGCAGGAGGCGGTCATACAACTGCTCTACATCGCATCGGATCGCCGGCTGGCCGCATGGGAATTGGTGCACAAGCCCTGGATGCAGGACGACCACTCTGCATCAGAAAACCAGGCAATCGTCTTGCTCGCTTCCATTGTCGCCGTTGATGGGGTATCAGCTGAGCATATCGTCGGGATGCCCTTCCTCGAATCCTTCGAACGGAATGATCTGGTGATACTGGAGACGCTCAGCACTCTCGACCAGGAGGGTCTGCGTTGGCTATTGTCCCACCCCACCCTGACCGGGGTAAGCGCCGAGGCGCAACCGGCAGCCATAGCGTTGCTGCGGCTGGAATGGGAGCAGCCGGAGTCGGCGGCAGCGATCATGGCTCTTCCCTGGATCGGTGATGGGATCGGTCCGTCGGAGATCAAGGCCGTGCTGCAATTGCAGGAGTTGGCGTTGGATTCCCAGGGAGTCTTCTGGGCTCTCACCCCCAGTCGGTGGGTGCAAGATGGGCTGGACCTAGACGAGACAACGGTTGTGACTGCCCTACGGGGCATATCGGGAGTGTCCTTTAGCAAGAGAGACGAGACGGCGGCCTTGCGAATTGCCGCCATGCCTTTCCTGGAGACGGTTGATGGCGTCGACGCGGCGGCAGTCAGTTCGCTACGGTCATTGTTCTGGGAGTCCGACGAAGAGAATTACCTGCTGCAAGTTCTGGCTCACCCCACGCTGGCGGATGGAATCTCCGATGATGAGGCGATTGTCGTGGCAGCGCTTGGAATCGTCGTCAGTGAACGGCCGGATCTGCTGGATACCCTGCTCGATCTCGGACAAGGCGCCGTCGAGAAACGGATCATCCAGCTTCCTCTTACAGGCGAAGTGACCCTGTCGGTCCTCAACGTTAACCCCGGGACATATACCACCATGAACCAACTGGAACAGATATTGCGCGCCCAGGAAGGGTTCATGGACGTGCCCTTCCCGAGAAGCTACGTCGGGCTGCTCATCGCCGATGCCACTTCGAAGGGAGGAGGGGGAGGCCCCAGCGGGCTCATCACCGTTGATCCCGTGTACGTAGAAGACGATTATATCATCGCCCACGAGTTAGCACATGCCTACTGGCCCTTCTGGCCGGCATGGATTGCCGAGGGCGGGGCGGACTTCATGACCACCGTGTCAGCGAGCAAGCAGTTTTCTTCCCATGAATGCAGCCTTGCCGACACCCTTTCCGACCTTGACCGGCTCTATGAGGAGCTTTCGGAAAGTGGGCAATCGACGGCTATCATCAGGGAGTCGGGCTGCGCCTACAGCCTGGGGCGCGGGCTCTTCCTCGACCTTTACGAAACGCTGGGCGACGAGGCCTTCCGGCGGGGATTCGGGAGGCTGTACGTGTCGATGCGGGACGAAGAGCGGGACGATCAATGTGCCGGCCTTGAAGAGGGCCTGTGCTACGTCAAGGCTGCGTTCGTTGCCGACGCCACGCCGGAGTCGGCGGCGCTGGCCGAGCCGGTCATTGACCACTGGTACCACGGCCCTCGACATTAACGATTGACGTCCGGGTGTCGTCCCCAAATGCGCCCAAGCGCTGCCGCCACAGTCTCCGGCGCCGGGTACCTCGCCTTTCCGGATGACGGCTACAGTCGAACCAGTGAAGGAGGTCTTGGTCTACCGCCAGAGGTGGCGCGGGGGGAAGCGGTGGATGCACCCGCGCCTACAAATGCAGCCGTAATTCAAAGATGGTACTGCCTACCGTCAAAATAGCCCCACCAACTCGCCACAACCAAGAACCTTCACCCTGGCGATGTAATCAGTCTCTCGCCTGACCTGGCAGTGAAACGTGCCCGAAGACGAGCGTTCGGTCAGTCCAGTAGCGGATGGAACTCCGTAGAAGCCCACACTGGCCCGGCGTGCGTCTTGCTTTGTGGCGCGCCTCTGACCTGGATACCCGACTCTCTGCCGTCCTTGCCCTGACTGACCTGTGAAGAACTTTCCTGGCTGCCCAGTCCTGTGTTAAGTTCATCTATCTTCCCTTGTTCGCAGGAGTGTGCATGATGAATGTCATCTGGGTTGTTGCAGATACTTTTCGCAGGGACCACATAGGCGCTTACGGCAACCCGACGATCAGAACACCCTCCTTGGATGGGCTGGCGGCCGGGGCGGTCCGGTTCGACGCTCACTACTCCGCCGGATTTCCGACCATGCCTACACGGGCAGACCATCAGACAGGGCGCTGGACAATGTCCTTCATGGGTTGGGAGCCACTTCCCGCAAGCGTAACCACGCTGGCGGAGATACTGGCCCAAAATGGCCTTCACACGGCGGCTTCTGTGGACACGCCCTACTACCTTAGGAATGGAATGAACTACGACCGGGGCTTTCAGACATTCTTCATGAACACCGGACAAGACACCCTGTGGTCGTTGATCCCAGAGCCTGGCTATCACAATGAAGCATTGGACATCAGGGATAGGTGGCGCTTTGAATCGGACAGGAATGCGCCGAAGACATTTATGACTGCCATGCAGTGGCTGGAGCACCACTACAAGGAGGATTTCTTTCTGTATGTGGACACATGGGATCCCCACGAACCCTGGGACGCCCCTCCCTATTACACAGAACTCTATTGGCCGGATTACGACGGCGAACTGGTGCTTCCCCTGTACGGGAACTGGCATGATGTGCCGGGATACAAGGAGGAGATGCTTCGCAAGGGGCACGCCTCCTATTGTGGCGAGATCACCATGGTCGACACCTGGCTGGGCTATCTTCTGAAGTCTGTTGAGAATATGGGACTTGCGGACAAGACGGTTGTCATTTTCACCACAGACCATGGATTCTACTTCGGAGAGCATGGAGGTCTCTTCGGCAAAATGAACTCTGACAAGTACCCGGACGGAACGCTTCGTCCATATGACGAACCGGGTTCGCAGTGGAGCTACTCTCCGCTATTTGAGGAGATCGTTCATTTGCCTCTTCTAATCCGTGCCCCTGGAGTATCTCCCGGTGTGTACAGCGGCTTGAGTTCCGCAATTGATGTGATGCCCACAGTGCTCGATCTGCTAGGTCTGGCCATCCCAGACTTCGTTCAGGGCCGCTCACTTGCGCCTGCCATGAGCGACGCCACGCGATCAGGACGCAACTATGTGGTCAGCAGCATCCCATTCGCCAATCCGGGCGACGCGGTCCAATCAGTAGACAACTTCCTCCGCGACCTCAAGGACCCTCCGGTCACGACCGTCACTGCGGGACACTGGAGCCTGCTATACAGCCCTGACCCAGGAATGTCTCAGCTATACAATCTGGCATCCGATCCCCAACAGCTCCACAACGTGATAGAGGAGCACATGGACGAAGCGCGGGAGATACATCAGCTCCTGGTCCGGTTTATGCGGGAGACAAACGTGCCGGACCGCCTGATGACGCCCAGATTGGAACTGCGGATTTAGTTTCGTTGCCGGCTACTGGGGTCTCTATCTGGACCAACCGGATGGTGAACGGAAACACAAAGCAGGATGTGCCAGATGCCCACAATACCCAGGTAGTCCCTGAAGGCTCTGGATATATAGCTGGAACCGTTGTCGCTCAGCTGCGTGAACTAGGAGTTGCTACGATGGGCAAGCGCGGTTTTTCTGTGATAGCCAACGGGCGACGAATCGAGATGGGCTATTGGGAGGCACACGCAATCTTCACCGCCAAGCGCGCCACCCCCTCTCCCTTTAACGTCGCCGAGGGCCACCATCAGCCGCGCCGGGAGGGCGACTAGCTCAGCTGGTTAGAGCGTCTGCTTTACACGCAGCCGGCTGAGGGTTCGAGCCCCTCGTCGCCCACTCAATTGGACAAAATCAAAAACCTTTTGTCTCGGACTCAGCATAACGCTATGGCATTACAGTGTTAGCAGGACTCCGCGGAAAAGAGTGTGCATGCGATAATGAGGCTGGCGGTCACTTTCCTAGTACCGATCAAATTACCAAGAACCGTCCATCGGCTTGGGTTGATTGGACTGTTGTGTCTCGTAGGCGTAGCCTTGCTGGCCGCATGTACTACCGCGCCGACGCCTACCTCGACCGCTGAGCCTGCACCCACTACCACGCCAACAGCAACTTCCGCGCCATTACCGACTGCCTCTCCCACTGCCGCCCCAATACCAACGCCCACACCGACCCCGACTGCCACTCCAACCCCCACACCGACCCCGACCCCAGCTGCCACTCCAACCCCCACACATAGAGAAGCCGCTGCTGCACATCTGGTGGAGATAGTTCCGTGGTTTATGAATCCGCCGGACGCTACTCATCTTGAAACTGCGGACACAATTTTCGCCATCTGGCTCCATGACGCTGCAATCGGCGATAGCGTTGCGAATATGTCTTGGGTTACAGATGGAATCAGCGTTCAGGAGGCTACGGCCCTCGGCAGTCTGCATAACATTATTATGAGTGACGTGGACTTGGGAAAAGAGGTCTTAGAATCCTGGATTGCGGACGGCGTCAGCTATAACATGCGAGCCGCGCTATTCGAGCTGGCTCGTTTCGCTAGCATTGATCTTGAGTTGGCAAGATTGACAGCCAGGTTGTCGTGGATTATTGATGGTGTGACTGTTCAAGAACTGTTAGGGCTTCAGTGGCTAGATGCGATTTCCGACTTTGACTTGGAAGCGGCGAAACTCGCAGCAAAGTATGCGAATGGTAAGACCGGCGCTTTGGGTTCCTACTTGTTTCAAGGTCTATGGCCTTTAGTAGTAACCGTTGATCCGTTCGAAGAACTTACCAGCCAGTCTTGGTTTGCCGACGGACTGAGCGACGAAGAGGCTGCCCTCGTGGTCGCCCTCGGCAGGGTCCACGAGTTCGGGCCTGGCCCGGTGTCCTGATATGCGGGCCTTTTTTTGTGCCCGGAAAACAGCAGGATAGTCCTTACCCGGGATTTCTCATATTGGCAGTCTTCACTGGAATTCTCCAGGGTTGGAGAAAATGGAACTTGTCCTTGGGTGTTATGTGTTCAAAGTAGCGTCGCATCCCAAAGTCCACAAAAGCAACTCCTAAGATAACGACAACCCAGATGTAGTTCCTTGATAAGTAGAATATGTAAGAGGTGAAGAGACCGAGAGCCAGCCAAGGGATCAGGTATTTGGTCCAAGGAATCCGTTGCCGCATCGTTCTACCACCCCCTCAATGGACCATCCACGGGAACCCTGAAGGGAGTTCCCGTGGATGGATGGCTAACCCGGTAAAGTGGGCAGCACCTGGTACCAACCGGAGGCGAAAAGCAGACCGTCGCGC
Organism: Dehalococcoidia bacterium; assembly: GCA_965237465.1. Classification (GTDB taxonomy): domain Bacteria; phylum Chloroflexota; class Dehalococcoidia; order UBA6926; family UBA6926; genus VXMO01. The sequence goes on along the minus strand of OZ250138.1, from coordinate 332,230 downwards.
CTCACTGCCCAGGCGTGCTTGTACTCTTGGTTGCCGGTGGCGGGGTCGAGGAAGATGTAGTCCACCCATAGGCCCTGCTCCGTAGCGCCGAGCATGACGTCTCCGAACCGGTAGCCAGTACTGTCGACCCCCAACTCTTCCTTCAAGTCCATGCCGATAAGATCTTGGTCGGCGTGGGCTATCAATTTGTCGCTCTGATCGAAGATGAACACATACCACTCGCCCTGAACGCTTCCCGGGGAGTTGTAGAATTCGAGCGTAGCATCCAACCCTAAAGCCTCATACCGCTCCAGCGCCTGCCGTACGAGGTAGACGGTGAGCGCTCCGCGGTCTGCCGACGGCCAGTGAACTTCCGTGTGGTCGCCGCCCCTGGGGTCGGGGGTGGAAGGGGGGGAGACGAGGGCGAAAATCGAATTTACGAGGGCCGCTACGGCCAGCGCTGTGGCAAGTCCGGCCAGCAGCCAGGGGCTTCGCACAAGACTATTTATTGTCATGGATTGAGTACTCCTAGGCTATTTGCCGGGGTTGCAATCGAAGGCGGAGTCGCCGCGCAGGAGCCCGACCCCGACAGAGCCGAGGAGGGGAGGAAGGGTGGTATTGGCTAGTAACCAATCGGAATCGCTCATACTCTCCAACCTTGCGACGCGTGTTCAACTTTCTGCCGACTTCAAAACAGCGTCTGTGATTTCTCTTGCGGAACGAGGCGAAGGGACCGTACCCGCAACCGCCCAAAAAACCTTCTGATAAGTATCAACCTCTGAAGAGGTGATACCTGCTAAAGGGAAACGACTGTCGTTAGGATGAAAGCTGCGCAGATTCATTTCAACGGTACTAAGCCGGAATTACCCATATCAAGCTGCCTTGACCCAAGTAACGCACCATCCTCGACGAGAGCCATCGTAGTATTACTCACGGATGCCGTAAACCATGATTCCCTCGCAAAAAGTCTGTGCAGGTCGAATTAGAACAAACGTACCCACGCCTGGGTACAATATACAGTCTCTGTTCCGTATACTACCCCACCAACATACGGTAGCGCTCAGATGTGCTAAATCGCTGGAACTTCCTCAAAACGGGTTTTTTGCGAGGGAATCAAACTTCGGTGTCGTCAGCATTACGGTGAGCTCGGGACGCATCGTGATCTTCGCCTCTCTCGACTACGAAGACACTCCTACTCCCCTATCTTACTCTGTAGGCCGGGTGTTGCCAATGCCTTGACCCGTCTACCGCCTCCTATCCAGCCCGTCGTGTTGGGTCACGAGAGAGATTGCTCGCCCACCGAGTTGGCGGCCAGGATCAGGGTGGCCCTGCGCGGGCGGGATGCCCCGAACCGTCACAGCCCTACGTGTTGGGCGATCTGACCATCGACTACGCCGAGCGGCGGGTCAGTCTTGCCGGTCGTCCCGTCCAGCTGATCGCCAACGAGTACCGGACGCTGGCCGAGCTTTCGACCTACGCCGGGGCGGGTGCTGACCTGCGAGCGCCTGCTGAGACGGGTCTGGGGGGCTCGAGGACGACGCCAACGTTCGTCCGATGCGCACCGTCATTACCAGCCTGCGCCGCAAGCTGGGCGACGTGGCCGAAATGCCCAACCTACATCCTCACCGAACTCCGCGTCGGCTACCGGATTGCCAAGGGCGACAAACCGGACCAGGTGACGCCGTGACCGCCCTTGCCTCCTCGGAGGCGCAGCGGCGATAATTGGTGACGGGCCGTCCTCGCTCCCACTGGCGGGGCCGCCCAGTCTATTCCCTATATCAGGACCTCCCAGCGGAAAGTTCGCAGTACAGTACGCTCCGGCCCACCAACTCGCCACTATCCCGTAGACCGTCCAGCGGTCGTCTCCGTGACATCACTGCCCCACGGTCATCATCGCTCCGGCTCACGGAGCAAGATTCGCCATTCGGCATGAGCGCGAGTCGCCGGCCGGTGTTATTGCCCCCCCGATACACATTGGGGCTATGCCAGCCCCAATAAGCGGGCCGGATCAAGGTGGAAGCCTGGACCGCCGCTCATCGATGGCGCAAGGCGCTGTGTGGCAGCTTGCAGGACCTCCCGTTCCTTTGACCGGCCTTGGCGGCGGCCCGTATAATTGGCGGGTCTACAGCTTGGCTCGGCAACGTAGCTCAGCGGCAGAGCGGGCGCTTCATAAGCGCTAGGTCGTAGGTTCGAATCCTTCCGTTGCCACAGATGAATCCATGGGCGGTTAGCTCAGCTGGTTAGAGCGCTTCCTTCACACGGAAGAGGTCACAGGTTCGAGTCCTGTATCGCCCACCGGAACAGTTGTTCGTGCCATTGGTATGAGCATTGTATCAAGGGCAGCGGGACTATGCGGAGAGGTCCGGTCCATGAGTCCGGCTCGGCGACGGGAGATGGTGGACCGGGAGCATCCGTCCCTGTCCATAGTGCGGCATGTGCCCTGCTGGGCATCAGCCGCTCCAGCCTTTACCACCGTCCCGAGGCTGCCTCGGAAGTGGATCTGTCCCTGATAGGCGAGATCGACGGGCGATACCTGGAGACGCCCTTCTGCGGGTCGAAACGGATGAAGGCCTGGTTGGAGAGGCGTGGGATGCAGGTAAGCCGGAAACGGCTGATGCGCGCTATAGGGGCTGCGGACCATCTACCGGCGGCCACGGTATTGCCCGAGGCAATCACCACCTCCGCCTCCCTGAGCTTGTTGATTATCTCCTCCGGTGTGTGTTTCCTCTTCGCCATTTCTTCCCCCTTCTTTGCCCAGGATCCTAAGAATCTTCCTGGACCGTTCTTCGGGGGTCAGGTCAAGGGAAATCGGTCCATCACAGGAGTGCAGCAGCTCTCTTCTGACCCCCACATCGAGTCCTTCGACGGCTTGGACCTGCCCGGGCTGGCGCAGGAGGTCCCGGCGGTGGTCGAAAGGGCGAGGGCAAGGAGGGAAAACGAACCCAGGTATCCCGCCTACGTGAAACCCGCTCCTCCAGCCAGGTGCCAGCACCGACGCTGGCAGGAGTCGGCGCAGCCTGCCACCGAAGAAGGAGAGGCGGAGCAGCAGCAACCGGAGACGCTGCGATTTTCTGATGGCCGGACCCGGACCTCACGGGCCCGGTTGGGAGCAGTTGGGCAGGTGGCCGCGCGCATTGGCGGCGGCTGCCTTCCGATGCGACCGCCTGTGCTGGCGTTTTTGCATCTGTGGTGGAACGGACATGGGGAGGAACTCGCCGGGGGCACCAGTCACCGTTTGATTTGGACGAGTACCTGCCCGGGGAGCCGCGCGCGGTGCAACGGGCGAGGAGCAAAACCCCGCTGGCACATATATGCGGGGTTCTTTTGTTGCCTGGGAAAATGGGACTTCTCCATAAAATTGAGGCGGTCCCTGGCCGAAACCACGGTATCCGCTGCCGAATATACTGGTATGTAACGCCAGTGAGTGCCCCTTATACGATAAATGAGACCGCCGTGTTGGTGTTAAAATAACCTGCGTTGCCGAGCGCACTCGTAACACTTACCGGGGCGCGATACGGCCACAGAACAGCAGCTAGAGAGGCACCTGAGATGGAGTACAAAGAGTACGAAGCAACAACCGCAGCCCTTTACCAAGCACTGGGAGGAGGCTCCGGAATCACAATCGAAGGATTCGGGGGAAGTTGCCGTGTTCAAGGAAAGTCGGGCAGTTGGTACCAAATTGACGTCCTGACTAAGCAGTCCAATGGACTACAAACTGTCAGGACAGCTATAGAGTGCAAGTACTGGAAAAAGAGAGTCGCCAGGAATGTTGTGAGCAACTTGATCACTTTGCTTGAAGACACCAGCATCGAGAAGGGTGTGGTCGTCTCAAGAGAAGGGTTCACCTCGGGTGCCGTAGCCTTGGCGAAACAGAGAAACATCAGTTTAGTTGAGATGAGAGAGCCCAATGATGCTGACTGGGAAGGGAAAATCAAAACAATTCACATCATGCTGCACATAACGTCGCCTGAATTTTACGACTTCGAGTTCGTGCAGCGCCCGCAGCATGCCGGAGAAAGGGTCCAATTCACGGTCTCAGGCCAGGACCTAGAGATCAAAGAACCTACAAAAGAACCCAAGACACTCGACCAAATTGCGAATGACGCCGCCAGCTCGGCGACTTCACCAGATCAAAAAATTGAGGTGAGGTTCCCCGTCGGAACAACTATGCAGGTCGCGGGGTTTGACAAACATGCAATGATTGAGGCGGTACGCTTCAAGGTGAGACACCATGTCCATGAGAGGGAGATCGTTATTGACGGAGACCAAGCAATCCGACTAATCGTCAAAGAAGTCTTCGAAGAACGACAATTCCATATTGGGCACGATGGGCAGATTACGGAAACAACCGATGAGCCAAGCGCCACAAATCAGCAGGGGGAGCAGGAATGACTATCCTCCACGCCCACAGCGACCCACAATTCACGGAGCATCTGCGTTCCGTCCTGGCCTAGGCCAACGGTCAGCCCCACAGCGTGGAGATCTCCGTTGGCTACTTCTACCTCTCCGGATTCACCCGGGTCGCCGACGTGCTGGCGGCCCGGCGGGCGGGAAGCGGTGTGTTCTGGAGTAAAGGAGCCTGTGGTGAAACGCTGACGGCGGTTTACAGCGGAACCTCCCACCGAAAAGTTCGCAATACGGTACACTTAGGCCCACCATTTTCGGCCTAAGTGCGCCAAGAACATTGCTCTTGTCGGGATGGGCCACAGCGTCTGGCCTGCCCATCAGCAATGGCGCCCATGACGCGGTTCACTCTGTGCTCCCGAGCCGAGACCCAAGCTATGGAGTCAGTAACAATGTATCGGACGACAACTCAGGAATTGCCCAATTCGGATTGGGCTTCCATCGCTCCCACCCGTCGTTGAACGGCGATGCATGAGCTTCTAATCGGGCAACGGCCCGATGACCCTCGGCGCGTACTTCATCCGCTCGCTGCGACAATATGACTCCGCTCGAAACGGCCTCCGAAAGCTCATCCTCGTCCTTCCAGCTCCACGATCTGAGGTCCCCGGCGATCACGATGTCCAGGAAATGGTCGACGAAATCGAACCCTATTTGGGTCCGCTCGTAGTGTCGCTCCAGGTTGATGTACCACCTGCTGAGACCACCGTCTTCCGACCAAAACGCCAGATAGGCGTGATCGTCTCCCGCACGCATAATTCTGATCAGGTCAACCCGCCAAAGATCGTCTGCGAGCGTCCAATCTCCGACCGGCAATCGAGTTTTGGCAGAGGAATCGAAATTGCGGAGTTTGTATTTGGCGCCTGCTGCCAGATAGATCACAAGCCGCTCAGGACTGTCCTCCACGACTGTTACCGGCCACGCCGCGACAACCTTCTCGCCCCATACGCTCCGCATCACTATCTGATCTCCAGGCCGCCATCGACGCCCAGATGTCATTGATGCCCTCCTCAGCTCCCTACCCGTCGAAATACTCGTCTTCGGTGAAGGTTGTCCAGCGGGTGAAGACGGGGAACGGTTGGGGGAGGACTTCATCAGGATCGTTCAGTTTGAAGGAGAGGTTGTCCTCTTCAAGGACGTTCCTGATGGACAGGGAGATTCCTGCGCTTGATATGCAGTCTTCGCACTCGGTCGGCAGCACTTGTCTGGATGTCGGCCCAATGAGATAGAGCGTAACCTCAGACAGGCCGCCGCGCGACTCAATCCGGTAGTCGTCAGAAACAATCTCCCATTCTGTCATGGCCGTGTCACCCTCTGCGTATTGGGCCCACACCCTAAGGCCATCGAAGAAGTCCAGGATTACTCCGCGCCTCTGGTCGGCGTCCTTGGAAGGGCTGAACTGGCGAAATGATCGATCAGCCAGCGCAGCCTTTATCTCCTGTTCCTGCTCTTCGCCAACCGGTTCGCTCTCCACCAACCCATCGCAGGAAAGTGCCAACAAGACTACCAGGACAAGAACGATTCCCGTCACGTATCGCATCGTTGTTCTCGTCTCCTACCTGCCCCTCCCGCCAATCACCCAAACGAGACGCAGGCGTCCTTGGTCGTCAGAAGCACGGAGTCTTGCCGGAATTGGCTGGAGTATTCGTCCGAGATTTCATTGATGAGCCGGAGGGGTTCATCGCCCGGCGGCGCCAGGATCAATAACACCTTGCTCCGCTCTCGGAGAATCTCATCGTCGGAGCCGCGCCACTGCCCGTTGGCGTCAAGGACAGTCAAGCCATCCGGGAAGCGCGGCGTGACAGCGTCCGCCAGGAACGTTCGCCACGCCTCATCTGTCACGATCTCTTCCGCGCCGGCGTTCCGTCCCATGAAGAGCTGATACTCCACCCACGCGGCGCCGTCGTCGCAGGAAGCGGCAGTCTCAGTCGAAGTGCAGGCCATTGCCGCGAAAACCACGGCGATGAGCAGGAGCAAGCTAAACCGCATTGGAGGCAGACCTCACAAGAGAAATACAATTCGGTCCGGATAAACAATCTTAGGACAGACGGGCCCCTCGCCCTAACCGCCCCGGCGCTCTATTTCTCTGCCTTCGCGGTTGATGTTGATTCTCACGATCCCCCGGGTGGATATCTGCACGAGGGGAACGCGATTCCTTGGCCACACCCAGGATGCCAGCATCGCTGCGGCCATGACCGCCAAGAGGGCTATCAGAATCCCTTTTACCATCGATTCCCTCCTCTACCCCTTCCCAATTCTCCGGGAGCGGTGCATACGATCAGCCTCGTGATCGTGCCCGTGCCTTCCATCGCTTATACCCCCGCCACCCGATGAATACCACAATCACCAACACAAGCGCGGCAAGCGTTCCGTTCTGGTAGGGCTCAATGAATACGGTAATGTCCTCCCAGTTCTCGCCCAGAACGCGGCCAGCATAGGTCAGAATCAGGCTCCACAGGAGCGTTCCGAGGGTAGTAAAGAGGAGAAACCGCCCTATGTGCATTCGCGTGTAACCCGCCGGGACTGAAATGATGCTGCGGATGATTGGAATCAGACGCCCAAAGAAGATCACGGCCTCGCCGTACCGTTCGAACCACGCCGCCGCCCTGTCCAGGTCTTGCTCCGAAATAAAGATGTACTTGCCGTAGGCCGCGACCAGTCGCCGCACGCCGGCCTCGCGCGCAATGTATCCGATGGAATAGAGAATGACTGCCCCAATCAGCGAGCCAAGAGTCCCCGCCCCAACCGCGCCCAAGAAGTTCATCTCGCCCTTGGCGGACAGCGCTCCTGCGAAGGGCATGACCAGCTCGGACGGTACCGGCGGAAAGATGTTCTCTACCGCCATTACCAGGATGATGCCCGGATAGCCGATGGCAAGGATGAGCTCCTCAATCCGCGAGCCCACCTGCCCCATCAGGTCCGTCATGCAGAAATTAACCTCATGGTCGGGGCGCGGGGGAAGGCGGGCGGCCTTGCGATCTGCCCGCGCTAGCGAGCCGACGCGTCGTTGCCGAGGGTCTCAACAAGCCAATCGATGGCCATGCCTACTGCCTCAACGTTTCCGCGGAATCGATGGCCCGCGCCGGGCAGCATGATGAGTTTCGTGGAGTCCGCATCAGCAAGCGAGCGCAATGTCTCAGCGTCCTCGGGAGGGACAACGTCGTCCGCGTCGCCATGCATCAGCAAGAGAGGCCGGGGGGCGACGCGCTTGACAGCGGCGAGCACGTCCATTTCCTGATACTCTTCGGCCCACCGCTGCGCCGAGGGGGGAAAGTCGGCATCGCGGATTATCCCGATCTCCCGCGCGCTCATGATCATCTCCTCCGGCGTCCTGCTCCATCCCATCCGCGCCGGCGCCGCAAACGAAAGCACTGCCGCCACCTTTGGCCGCCGCGCCGCCACGTAGATCGCCACACGCGCGCCCATGCTTGAGCCCAGGACTCCGATGCGGTCGATATCGACCTCAGACCGCTCCCAGAGCCATGAGAGCACGGCCTCCAGGTCTTGCGCCCAGCCGAGGGGGTGGAAGTTGCCGCCGCTCTCGCCCGTGCCTCGGAAATTGAATATCACTGTGGCCAGGCCACGGTGCGCCGCCATTTCTGCAATTTCCGCGTACGTCAGGCCCTCTTCCGTTGGCGCGGCCAATGAAATATCGCCGCCCTGCGGCTGGCGCGCGGCGGGCATGCCGTGACACAGGACGACGGCCGGATGCGGCCCCTGCCCTTCCGGCGCGAAGAACGCCCCAACAAGCGAGATGCCCCCGCTATCAATGATGATCCGCTCAGAGATGACTGGCATAACCCTATGGCTCAGGCGTCGTTATGAGGCGCGCGCCGGGCCTGGCATGGGGTCCGCTGTCCCGTCGCGCCCGCCACCAACAAACGGCAGCTTTCCGAGGCTGCGCGTTTCCCACGAAACGATGACCTGCGTTGCAGTAAACACGGAACTGTAGGTTCCTGAGACGACTCCAATGACCATGACAAACAGGAAATCGCGTATCGTCGTCGGCCCCAACAGGAACAGGGCCAGGAGAACCACAAGCGTCGTGAAACTCGTGTTGATCGAGCGCCCCATGCTCTCCATGATGCTGTAGTTCGTTGTCGCGACGAGATCTCTGTTGACATCCCGCAGGATGTTCTCGCGGATTCGATCAAAGATAACGATGGTGTCATTAATGCTGTAGCCCAGCAGAGTGAGCACGCCGACAAGGAACATGCTGCTGATTTCAAGGTGCAGCCACTGGGAGCCAATAAGCATGAATATGCCCGCCACGGCGAACGCAGCCGCGATATCGTGCATGAGCGCAATGATGGCCGCGATCCCGTAGCGGACTGGATGCCTCACTCCTCGGAATGCGTACACGATGTAGCCGAGGATTCCCAGAACGGCAATCAGCACAGCGATCAGGCCGTTGCGTACGGTCTCTCGCGCCACGGCCGGAGACACGAGGTCAAAGCTGTACCCATTGAGCGCCCCGGCGTGCTCCTCCAGCGCTGCCCGTACAACGGCCTGCTGCGTCTCCGACTCTTCCACTTCCGGCAGACGCAGGAAATACTCCCTGTCGCCAAGACCTTGGACAACGGCGCTCTCATAACCCAGGGCATTGATCGCGGCCTCAACGTCCTCCTGCGGGGTCACGTCAACGAATGAGGCATTGACGGCGGAGCCGCTGCTGAATTCAATGCTGAATCGAAGCCCCGGCCCCAGGTACAGCGCCGCAAGTCCCCCGGCAATGACAACCAGTGAGAAAAGGAAATAGACCGCTCGGTACTTGGCGAAATTGATCACAGTCGCTCAACCCCTTGCGATACATACAGGTCGGCGCGGCGGAACAGGCCAAGACCGGTCACGAACATCAGCAGGCGGCGCGTTATGACTAAAGCCGTGAACATGCTCAACATGACGCCGATCGATAGCGTTAGCGCGAATCCCTGCACCAGGCTCGCGCCAAGCCGTTCGCCAAACCAGAACAGGATCGCGGCAATGATCAGCGTCGTGAAGTTTCCGTCGCGAATCGCCGGCCAAGCGCGACTAAAGCCGATGTCGATCGCGGAGCCCATGCTGCGTCCCGTGCGCAGTTCCTCCTTCATCCTTTCAAATATCAGCACGTTCGCGTCCACGGCTAAGCCGAAGGAGAGCACGAACGCCGCGAGTCCCGACAACGTCAGGACGACGGGCATCGACTTGAACACGCCAAGCACGAAGATCGCGTAGATAATAAGCGCAGTCGCCGCGACGACGCCGTTCATTCGGTAGTAGAGAATCATGAACAACACGACGAGAACGAGACCCACCAGTCCCGCCCGCAGCCCGCGTGAGAGTGCGTCCGCGCCCAAAAACGCGTCTACGTCGCGCTCAAGGATGGGTTCCTTGTTCAGCGGCACCGGGAAGGCGCCTGCGTTGAGCTGAATTGCCAGGATGCTGGCTTCCTGTAGATCCAGCCCTGTTATGCGAGGACTCTGCGGGATTTCGGCTTGCACAATGGGCGTCAGCACCGCCTCGCCGTCAAGGAAAATGCCAATCGGCTGTCCGATGAGGCGGCCGGTAACCTGTCGAAAGGCTTCCGATCCTTGCCGGTCAAGCTGGAACACGACCTCCGGAGCGCCCGTCGTTGGATTGAAAGTGACCTGCGACGAGCCCGGCTCAACGCGATCGCCCGTCAGCAGGACCTCCTCGCCATCCACAGTCGCCACTGCAATCTGATATTCCACCCTGAACTCAGGCACGGGCTCTGATGTAGGCGTCGCCTCACCGTCTTCTGAGGCCCCGGCAACCGGCGTTGTTTCGGCCTCCCCGGTCGTCGGAGTTGCCTCGCCGTCCGCCGGCTCTGAAGTGGGCGTCGGATCTATAGGAACCGGGATCAGCTCACGGAAATCGAGGACGGCCGGCGAACCGATCAGGTCCTTGGCCGCTTGCACGTCCTGCACGCCCGGCAGCTGCACAACGATGCGGTTCACGCCAAGCGTCTGAATGAGAGGCTCCGCTACGCCGAATTGGTCAACGCGCGTTCGAATAATTTGAACGACGCCCTCAAGCTGTTCAGGAGAGGGGTTAGGATCCTGGGTTTCATAAACAAGGTGGACCCCGCCCTGCAGGTCCAGGCCAAGCGTCAGGCCCAGCGGCGTATCGTCATGGCCGCGCTCAATGTCGGTGAATGGTATCGCCCACGTCGGGCGGGAAATGCTGAGCGCGGCAATCAGGACAAAGAAAATGAGGGCGGCCGGTACGAACCATCTCCTCATAACCCTGGATGCAGGCTCAAGTGCCTGCCCAAGCAAAATTAGAGCGCTAATGGCCCACTGCTGCAACCGCACGGGTTCAGTATCCCCTCAGCATCTATTCTTCTCTGCTCGCCTCGGTGAGAGGCTCGACGTGTGTCTCTCGCAGGCAACGCGCCATGGCAATCGCCTCGGCGGTCGTTGAAACCTCTCCCGCGCCAATAGATTCGCGAACCCCGTCGAGTATCCGCCCCAGCTCCGGGCCGGGACCGATCCCCAACGCTTCCATTAGTATGCGGCCATCAACCGTAGGGGCGGATGCCGCCTCAATCATCTCAGGCGGCTCGAGGACTGACTCCAAAACTAGGCTACAGTGACGAGCGCGATGCCGCCACTCCTGGGGCTCAAGCATCGGTCCCTTTGCCGCCAGATAATCAGCCATGCTCAGGTACAGCGTTCCGATGGCCGCGTCGCCGACATCGCGTCGGTAGCGATAGAGCGCGCGCCGTGTTGGAGTCTGCATGTTATTGCTCAACTGCATTGGCCTCAGATGCTGCGTGACAAGCATGGACACATACGCAATGCCTCGCCTGCTGAAGCGCAACCGCTCCATAAACGTGCCTGCCATCTCGGCGCCCTCAGTCGGGTGGCCCAGGAATCTGATCCTGCCGCCCTCTTCAGCAGTCTTGGTTCGCGGCTTTGCGACGTCATGCAGCAGGCAGGCAATTTTTGTCAGGACGGAGCGCGTCACGCCGCCTGAGACTTCTTCGGAGAAGTAGTCGTTTACCTCATCGCTCCACGGCAGCTCGGCCACAATCGGATCGGAATCGCGGGCCTCCCCGCCCAGGACCCGATCCATGAATCCGACGGTTTCCACAAGGTGGTCGAAGACATTCCAATGGTGCTCGGCAGGCTGCTCTACGCCGCGGGTCTCATCCAGCTCAGGCAGAACATAGTGCAGCAGTTCCAGCTCATCCAGATGCCGAAGCGCGGCGCGCGAGTCTGGGAGGGCCAGGATTCGACAAAACTCTTCTTGCACTCTCTCAGGTGAAACGTCCCCGATTCTTGCTGCGTCGCGCCGCGCAAGCGCCTCAGTAGCGTCTTCAATCGGGAAAGCTAGCTGGCCGCAGAGTCGAATTGCGCGGAGAAGTCGGACGCCATCCTCAACAAAGATGTCGTCATGGACGGCGCGCAGAATTGCGCGCTCGCAATCCTGGCGTCCCCCAAAGGGGTCCAGAACTGCCTGGTCTCCCTCCACCGCGCCCAGCGGCATTGCCATGGCATTGACGGTAAAATCACGGCGCGCGAGATCTTGTTCGATATTGCCCTCTATGGGCGTCAAATCCAGGCGCGCCCGAGCGCCCGTGTCATCCGGCGGTGTCAGGACGCGGGCATAACGTCTTCCCTCATCAAGGACATAGAAGGAGCCCGCTATGGCGTCTGCCAGCTCGCGGCCAAGGCCCTCCACATCTGCCGAAAGCACGGCGACATCGGCATCGCCCGTCTGACGTCCGATCAGTCGATCCCGCACGTAGCCGCCCACGATGTAGGCCTCGACTGCCCGGTCCGCGAACAGTGCGCGAGCGCGTTCCAGCAGGGCCGGCATCATTGTTTCGCCCGTTGCGGCGCGCTGCGTCACTGTCATCGCCCTCGCCGCACAACCGGCGCAACGGGTCGTCGAAGACGCCAGATGATATTCGGATCGTGTTGCGTCCCGCCCTGTTGTTCATTCTCCGTGGAGGGGGCCTCTTCACCGTCCTCACCGCGCGCAACAAGGGGAAACATGTCGTCCACACTTTCTACGCGGTCGATATACGCCACGCCATTAAGGTGGTCCGTCTCGTGCTCAAGGGCCTGGGCAAGAAGACCGGTGGCGCGAATCCTGACCTCTTTACCGTCCAGATCAAGCGCCTGCGCCGTCACGCGAACGGAGCGTGTCAGCGTTCCTCGCCAACCTGGCGCGCTGAGACATCCCTCGTCCACTTCGCGCTCGCCGACGCGCCGGACAATGCGGGGATTGATCAGCACGTGCCTCGCGTACTCCTGAACGACGCTGTCCTCTTCATCGCGTTCCTCAGGAATCTCGATGTATGCCACGCGCAATTTCTCTCCGATCTGATTGGCCGCGATGCCAACGCCGTTCTCCACGTGCATGGTCTCGATCATGGTGTCCACCAATGCGCGCACAGCCGGCGTGATAGTCGTCACGCGGCGAGTCTTCTCACGCAGTACGAGATCAGGAAGATGACGAACGGGAATAACAGTCATTGGCGACGATTTCAATTATATCTAGGGTGCCGCCGCCAACACAAATCCACAAACGCCACAACAACCCCGCCTCTCCTCACACGTCTCCCCCGCGAAAGCGGGGGCCCATCCTCGTCCCCTCCGTCATTCCGGCGAAAGCCGGAACCCATTCCCCCCGCCATGTGCCACCGCCAACACAAATCAACAAACGCCACAACAACCCCCGACGCCGGAACGCGGCAAACCGTTCCTTTCCATCAGACAACCCTGATCGCGAACATGAAAAACTGTGACACCCCCGCTTGACCCACGCAAAACACATGTCCTACTATCCCCCCATCGACATCCCACCGGCGGCGCGGAACGTCGATATCCCCGCCGCCAACCACCATCCCGGGGAGTGCACAGGAGGGCGCTCCCCCAAGAGGAACGCTTCGCTGCCTGTATCCAAAATCACTCCTGGCATGCCATGGTCATGCGGTCGCAAAAGGCCGTAGACCCCATCTGACACGCCCGGACGCGCTCCGAAACCTCGATCCGGCGCCAACCTGTTCGAGGCATACAGCGTAAAACCATCGCTCCGTCGCAGGCGCCCGCCCACAGTGGCGGCGACGTCGAACTGCCGCAAGACAAAGACGTGGCATACCTGTCTTGTGAGGTCCCGATCCGCTTGGCGCGCCATCGGCGCGCCGAGTGAAGGACGAGCTCTGCCCCACGCCATGCGGCGAAAGGCTTAGCGGCCGACCCGTCCGGTGTCACAGCCGTGCCGGACAAGAGGAGGCCAAACCTGGAGAGGTCGAGCGGGCGCAGCAGAACCTCTCGGCGTGTCGCGTCCTGACACGCCACCCCAAAAGGCCGGCCAAAGCGCGCCAACAGAAAAGCAGCCGCAAACGGAACAGGCAGCGAAGCGTTCCCCCGGAGACCACCAACAACCGGAACCCAAAGGAGTCCCACAAACGAACAACCCAATCCCCTCCCCCTGACCTCGGAGACCTTGATGAGCCAGGGTGGCGAATCGACGAATCGGCCCTAAGAGTGTTGCCCATGTCCACAGGCTTACTGTCACCCATGTGCCCAGTCATACAATGAGGGCTAGCCGGCGTTGCCCTGTCCCTCAGGGAGAGGGCCGAGGTGAAGGCTGGCCCCACGGCGCATCAAAATGCCTCGGATACGTCAACAATCCGCATGAGAGGCCCCCTTCAGGACCCAATTCACCTGAAGGATGCTCCTTCTGCATCCTATTGCCTGTCTCAAATACTTCTGAACGAATACGTAGTGGTCGCCCGGGGCGTCAAGACCGCTCACGCGGCGCTCATCGGATCGATGTTGACCGTCCAGCCGGTCGGCAACGCCACTGTTTCCAACAGTTCAGCCGGGTTTTCTGAAAGGATCGTGATCTGCCACCGATATCGCCCGCGCAGACGTTCCCACGGCGCGGGCGAGGGGCCGATGACGCGCGTTCCCATAAGTCCCCGACGTCGAATCTCGGATCTGAGTGTTCGATCCATTTGCTTCGAGGCGGTTTCAGCATCGCGCCGCGATTGACGTGAGCACACCAGCCGCGCCATGCGGGCAAAGGGAGGGTAGCCCATTCGTTGCCTGAACTGGGTCTCCTGTAGATAGAACTGCCGATAGTCCTGCTGGGCTGCCGCCCGAATAGACTCATTTTCAGGCTCATAGGTCTGCATGATGACGCGACCCGGCGCATAGCCCCGGCCCGCCCTTCCGGCAACCTGGCACAGCAGCTGAAACGCCCGCTCAGACGCCCGAAAGTCCGGCGCGTGCAGCCCAATGTCTGCATTGACGACACCGACGATGGTCACGCTCGGCAGATCAAGGCCCTTGGCGATCATCTGCGTGCCGACCAGCACGTCCGCCTCTCGGCGCATGAATGCCCCAAGGATCGGCTCATGTCCCCGCGCTTCAATTACAGCGTCGCGATCCCACCGAATCGCCCGGGCGCCCGGCAATATGGCCTCTACCTCCGCCGCAACGCGTTCCGTTCCAATGCCGATAGCACGAATGGTGGCTCGATTGCATCGGGGACACCGGGTTGGCGATCTGCGTCGCGCGCCGCACAGGTGGCAAACGATAGAGCCATCCGCGTGAAACGTCATGACCGTCGTACAGCGTCGGCAACGCATCGTATGTCCGCAGCTTCGGCATTGAACCGCCTGGCCTGCTCCGCGCCTGTTGACGAACAGGATGGCCTGTTCTCCGCGGGACAGAGCCGCGGACATCGCTTCTGTCAGCCGGCGGGAAAACACGCCGCGATTCCCCTCAAGCAGCTCCTGTCTCATATCGACGATGTCCACGTCCGCCAGCGGCGCATCGCTCCAACCGACACCGTTGCCGTTATCGTCTGACGTCGTTATTCGCCCCGGCAACTCCAATAGCACATGGTCCCCTCGAAGGGCCGAGTACATAGTTCCAACGTCAGGCGTGGCGCTGCCGAGCACGACCGGAACCCCAGCCATGCGCGCCCGCTCGATTGCGACGTCGCGCGCATGATAGCGAGGCTCCGGCGATTCCTGCTTGTACGTCCACTCCTGTTCCTCATCAACGACAATCAGGCCGATGTTGGGCATTGGCGCCAGCGCCGCGTGTCGCGACCCGATCACTACGTCGAACCGGCCCTCCTGTACGCTCCGCCACTCATCAAATTGCTCCCTCAGCGAGAGGCCGCTATGGAGCACGGCGACGCGGCCGGGAAAGCGCTCCCAGAATCGGCCAACCATTTGCGGCGTCAGGGCGATCTCCGGCACGAGCATGATGCCTTTCCTGCCCAGTTCCATGGCCCGCTGGAATGCCCTGAGATAGACCTCTGTTTTTCCGCTGCCCGTCACTCCGTGCAGGAGATAGACGTGGGGCGAACGCGCTTCAATGCTTGCCGTGATCTGAGTGACCGCGTCCGCCTGATGTGGGGTCAGCTGCCGGTTGAAGGTCACAGGCTCAGGCGCGCGGGAGGCTAGCGGGTCACGCCGGGCCTCGCGCTCCTCCATTGAGATGAGACCGCACTCCGCCAACGCATCCCATACGCGGCGTTCCGCTCCCGAGACGCGACGCAGGTCAGCGAGACGAGACCCCGGAAGTTGCACGAGCGCCTCCAGAGCGTCGGCCTGGCGCAACGCTCCCGACTCTCGCAGCTCGCTCCCCTTTGTCAGCGCGTCTGCCGGCGGCGTCATCAGGTGAACGATTGTCTCGAAACGCGCGGAAATGCGTGGGCCCTCCATGACGTCTGACGCCTCGACGTAGCCACGATTGGTCAGCGCTGTGATGTCGCGCGCGGCCCGGACGCCAAGCTCGTTTCGAATGGCATTCGTCGTGGTTTCCCCAGCCTCCAGAACGAATTCCAGCACCTCTGCCTGACGCTCGGACAGGTCGGGCAACGCGGCCCGTCCCTCCTCCGTCGCCCGCACTATTGTCGACTGCCGCCTCTCAAAGGCGGGGGGCAGCATCGGTTGATACCCGGCATAGAGGGACGATTGATATCGGTCGGCAATCCAGCGCCCCAGCTCGATCAGCGGTTCCGCTATGACCGGTTCGTCCTCAAGAATTGCCTGAATAGGGCGGGTGCGGGGGTATCCAGGCTCAGTCGTGATGGAAATCACAATTCCCTGGTATGAACGCCGTCCAAACGGCGCCAGCACGGCGTGGCCGGGTCGCAGCCGCCCATCTAGTTCCTCCGGCACGGAATAGCTGTATGACCGGCGGCCCGCGCCGGGGGCATTCACCGCTACATCGGCATATAACACGGTCTCTTATTGGGCCCAGATGCCGAGGCGGGCTGCTTGGGCTGCGGCCTGGTCGGCACGCAACTCAGTCTCATAGCAGGGGTTGAGATTAAGCGAGAACTCGTATGCGGTGGCGAGGCCGGCGGCGACAATTTCGCGATTGACATGCGTGTCACCGATGAACATATGGCGCAGCAATCTGCCATATCGGTCAACCTCCTCCAGACATTTTTCCAGCCTTACGCTCTGTCCGTCTGCAAGGCTCTTCGCGAGTTCCGTAGCCTCGTCAAAGAGCGGCTCGCCCCTTTCTGGAGAGTCGATGCCAAGCAGGCGGACGCGCGCCTTCGGGCAGCATACATCCACAGTATCGCCATCGATGACGCGTGTGACAGTAACGGCGCGGTCTGAAGCAGCAACGACGGCTGCGTCAGACGCGACGGTGGCCGTGGACGTTGGATCAGGATTCGAGCAGGCCTGAAGTGTTAGGAGAAGGGCGATGGCAAGGACGAAGGCAGGTATCAGGTTACGGCGTTGGCAGCTACTGCCGCGCTTTAGATTCCTCACTGCGTTCGGAATGACATGGGGGGCGCGGGGAGGGAGAGTAGCGCGCGGCGAAACGAGGGCTTTAACTCTCTTGCTCCTCTGGACTCTCGGCATCCATTCGGCGTGCCCTCGAAAGTCCGTTGCATCCAACGACGCCCTATTGCCCTGAGGACTCCTCTGGGTCGCCACTGGAATCGGCCGCAATTGTTGCTGCGGCTTGGCCCCGCGCTTGCATGGGCATCCCCGGCGCGGGGCGGGCTCGCGTTCCGGTTCGGATGCGCGCCCGACGCCCGGTGCGCCCTCGCTGATAGTAGAGGCGGGCTCGCCTGACCTTGCCCTGGCGAATGACGTCGATCTTTTCCAAACGAGGAGAATTCAAGAGGAAAGTGCGCTCAACGCCGATGTCGTTGATCACCCGTCGAATGGTGATGTTCGCGTTGGGACCGCTGCGTGTCATCCACATGACCACGCCCTGCAGCTGCTGTGTCCGGACTCGCTCCCCTTCCACAACTCGGTAGTAAACGCGGACGGAATCCCCGGGGCGCACATGCTGATATGGATGCTCGCGGGGAATGTTGGTCAGCAAATGGCCGACATCCATAACTGTTGTCCCTTTCGTGTCGTTCCCGCGTTCGGGATCGCGCAAAGACTCAATATGCTCAGATAACGGAGAACGCCAGCCGTCTTTCAGCCCACGGCGCGTCTGAATGAGTATACGACCACAACACGCTCGACGGCAAAGCTCCCCCGAATCTGAATACGGCAGCTGCCGGCTGCCGGGGCTAGTCGTCGGCGCTGCCGGATGGCGACCATCCCTGCTCTTTCAGCCACGCCCGTTCTAAGGCCGTTAGCTCGGCGACGTTCTCATCCAGCAGATCCGGGCGTCGCTGCAGCGTCCTCAACATCGACTGTTCGCGTCTCCATTGATCAACGCGGGCATGATCCCCGGACAGCAGCACGTCGGGCGCCGCCTCCCCGTTCCAGACGGCGGGCCTTGTGTAGTGCGGGTGCTGGAGCAGGCCGGAAGCGAACGAGTCCGCCTTGCCGGAGTCCGCGCCGCCAAGCGATCCTGGAATGCGCCGCGCCACCGCTTCAATCAGCACCATGGCGGGCAACTCCCCGCCTGTCAGTATGTAGTCGCCGATGGACACCTCATGAGTGACGACACGCCTTCGCGCCCGTTCATCGATGCCCTCATAGCGTCCCGCCACGAGAATCATCTCTGGCAGACGCGCAAATTCATCGACCAGCGACTGCGTCAACCGACTGCCCTGCGGATCAAGAAGCACGACAGGAGCATCATTCGGAACGGAATCGCCGTGTCTGGCCTCCTCAATGGAGGCGGCAAGCGGCCCGGCCTTAAGGACCATGCCAGGTCCTCCACCGAACGGCGTGTCATCCACGATGCGATGCGGACCCTCCCCATATTCGCGAATGTTGTGCATGCAGAGCTCAAACACGCCGCGTTCCATGGCGCGAGCAAGCACCCCCTCCGCAAGGGGGCCAGGAAAGAGGCTGGGGAACAAACTAACGACGTGGAATTTCACAACGCACCATTGCGGTCGTATAGAACAATCTGACACTGAGCATGAGAGATGTTCCCATGGATCAAGGTTGTGTTCGTCACCCGTGGGCAAACGGGACGCCGGTTCTCTGATTTCGCCGGACTGATGGCGCTTCCAATGTCTCCGGTCACCCCGGATGATCCTCGGTGCGCGGCTGAGTCAGGACCTGCAACGTGTGTGGAAGCACGGGCGTCACAACATCCAGACACTCCTCAACTCCGCGCGGGTTGCCGGGCAGATTGATGATGAGGGTATGCCCGCGAATTGCGACCACCTGGCGAGATACCATGGCCATCGGCGTCTTTGCGACCGTCTGCGCGCGCATCTGCTCGGCAATGCCGGGCACTAGCCTCTCGGCGATATCGAGCGTCGCCTCCGGCGTCACGTCACGGGGGCCAACGCCGGTGCCGCCTGTTGTCACAATCAGATCGACGTTGCCGCCGTCGGCCCACTCCCGCAGTTGTCCGGAAATGGTCTCCCGATCATCCGGGCTGATCGCTTGCGCGACAACGATCCAACCCTCTTTTTCAGCCCGCTCAGCGATCATTTTTCCGCTTCGGTCAGCTCTCTGGCCAGATGCGCCGGCATCACTGGCCGTAAGTACCGCCACTCTGAATCCGGGCATCTCCACCTCCGCGCTGCCATTTAGCCGGAACCGCCGTCATTAAGGCTACGCGTTTCCTCCGGTTAACGGCTAGCGTCAGGATCGAGCGTCGGCCTCGTCGCTCGTGGGATAGATGACGTCAAGCGTGGCCATGAATGCCATTTTGAAACGATTCTTGCCCTCGACAGTCCATCTCTCGTCTATTCCGGGCAACTCCTGGAGCAGCCCTGCAAGGGCGAGGTGTACGCCGGCGGGGGCTTCCGTTTCAGGTTCAGGGGTTTTCTCCGGTTCATTTCGCGGAGTTTCATTTTTCGGTTCGATTTTCGGTAGCGTTGTCTTTTCGCTATTTTCGTTTCGGGTCATGGTGTTTCGGCGTCGTGGGCGCGAAATATGATTTCGAGATAAGAGGCTTGGATGGACTTCCGTGTTGCCGTCGCGTGCAAGCGAAACGAAAAATGTCACAGCCTTTTCGGATGTCTGAGCTCCGGAACCGGCATTCTGAAAAGCCTGCCTGACCTGCCCTCGCGTCGCCCGCTGAAGGTCCACACCACCCAGAATCGGCACATACTTCTCCTGAATCAGCATACGGAGCGCCCTCTGCTTACGCTCAGTTGTATCCGCCTCAACCAGCGCCTCCAGGCGAGACGTCGGAGTAAAGTCAACGTCCGTAAGCCCAAGGAAGATCAAAGCGCCCTGGATCGCCGACATTGTTGTCCCTGACATCGGCAGGTTCCGCCAGACGCCGGGGTCAAGCCGTTGAGGCAGGGGCATCAACTCTGTCCTGAGATAGGCCAGGAACGTCTCCCAGCTCTTATAGGACACATATGGCGGGGCGCTTCCCCGCGTTCGATTTCGGTTTGTCATATCACGAAAAGGCTTTCGTTTCGGTCACAACATGTCGATTTTGCGGCCTGCCGACAACCTTTGTCAAATCGCCGTTTCGTGCCGGCTGTCGTCAGTGTTTTCGCAAATGGGACAACGTGTGACAAATTCTTGAGACTTGCTTGGTTTCGGTTCACGATTGCTTTGCGACGGGCTAAAGGCGCCGCGAGTAACTACTCGGTCAGGCGTCTTGAGGAGAAAGGAGGCAGTCATGGTAGCAAATGCACATATCTATCATGTCCCTGCCCTATTGGATGAAGTGATCGAAACGCTTCAGCCGCAGGTGGGTAGAAGGTACATCGACTGCACCCTGGGAGAGGGATCAGTCACGGAGGCGCTCCTCTCGTCAGGCGCGCAGGTTCTCGGCATTGACGCGGACCCGGAAATGGTCGCGACGGCCGCTCGCAAGCTTGCGGGCGCGCCGAACGCGACATACACTCTGGTGCAGGCAAACTTCGCTTCCCTTAAGGAGGTGGCGTGCGCCAAGGGCTATGAGAAGGTCGATGGCATCATCATGGATATCGGCCTTTCATCTCGGCAGCTCCAGGCCATCAGGCGGGGTTTCACGTTCCAGAGCGATCAGCCTCTCGACATGCGGTACGACCCTCGGCAGGAAGTCACCGCGGCAGACCTCGTCAATGACCTTCCGGAGCAGGAGCTTACGGACCTCTTCAGGACGTACGGCGATGAGGACCCCTGGTCCGCCCGATCCATAGCTCGGACGATCATCGGGCGGCGTCCCCTTCAATCGACACGGGAGCTCGTTGAGTGCATTGATCTCGCAGTGGGGCAGCGCAGCGCGGCGCGAATACACCCGGCAACGAAGGCCTTCATGGCTCTTCGTATTGTCGTAAATGCAGATCTCCAGGCCTTGGAGTCGGCCCTCCCGCAGGCACTGGAGTTGCTGGCGCCCGGAGGGCGTCTGGCGGTCATCGGCTACCAGAGTCTGGAGGATCGCATCATCAAGCGGTTCCTCCAGCAGGAAGCCAAGGATTGCCTTTGCCCTCCCGCCCAGCCGGTCTGCACATGCGACCACACCGCTTCACTTAAGCTCCTGCGGCGACAGGGCATCACGCCCTCTCTCGCGGAGATATCCCGGAATCCGGCAGGCCGCTCGGCACGGCTGAGGATTGCGGAGCGAATTGCGGCATAACACGCCGCCGGTGGTTTGCCGGGTTCAGATGTGGGCAGCGCAACGCGGGGAAAGACGGAAGCAGAGAGTTGGACGGAATGGCGGATCGCATCATAACGGGAATTGAGCTGGGCGACAGGCAGCTGCGTATCGTCGTAGCTCGACATCGCTCGGATTCAGTGCGCGTCATCGCCCATCTTGAGACGCCTTCGGCGGGTGTCGAGAATGGGCGGATAACTGATGCGCGCGCCCTTGCGGTCACCTTGGTCGCTGTCTCGCGCAGTCTGAGAGCGGTTGTCGACTATGCGCTTGAGTCAGTTGTGTTTGTCGTTCAGCCCAACGCGCTACTGACTCATCAGGGCGAGGCAAATCTGGCGCCCTCGGGCGCGCAGCAGACCGTCACCCGCCATGACGGCGAGCGCCTTGTAGACAAGGCTCGTCCCACAGATATTGGGGAGGACCGCCGATTGCTCCAGACCCTGCCAAGCGGATATATCCTTGCGGGCAGGAGTGAGCACACGCTGCCCATCGGGAAAAGCGGCGACAGGCTTACAGCCTTCACAAACTCCATTTCGTGTGGATCCACCACCGTGCAGGGCATTACGGAAGCCGCCCGGCTGTCCGAGTGTGAGAACGTGGCCATCCTCGCCGGCCCTATCGCCGGATGCTATGGAGCCCTAACGGACGGGGAACGTCGCCATGGCACGGCTCTCCTGGCCGTCGGCGATCGCATGAGCACCATCACGTTGATGCAGGATGAGCGGCTTCTAGGCTCAAAGTCTATTTCCATTGGCGCCCAGCACTTTATCAACGACATTGCCGTGGCGCTCAAACTCCCCTACCCCGCTGCGGAGGACGCCTTCCATCAGGTCGGGACATTCTCCACAATCCCGGGGCCACCTGAGGCGAACATCGTCACGAGCGCCGGGAAAACTATGGCGATTGACCGGGTGGCGATGATCTCCACATTGCGGGACCGCGCGACGGAGTTCTTTACACTCACTCGAAACGCCCTTGAGGCCGTGACCGGCGGCACGATGATGCCCGCAGACGTCGCATGCGCGGGCGAGCCGATCTTCAAGGACGGGCATTCAGCGCTCGCCCGGTCAATTCTTCAATCGCCAGTCCATCTCGCGTCGCCGCGTGGCCTGGAAGGCATCCCGCTTGCTATAGCGCGAGACACCGGATGGGCAGTCCCCATCGGATCCCATGTGTGGGCAGGAACTCCGCGAGCCGTCGCCGAAAATCCGTGGCTTGGGGAGGATCACTCCAGCTCAAGCGGCGGTTTTAGCCCACTGAAATTCCTTACGCATCCTTTCTCCGGAAGGGGCAACACGCGCGACGGTGTTGCGTCAAAGCCGTGAGAAGCCTGAGCGAAGCCGATGGGAGGGAATATTCGAAGACCATGATCCACGACAACGAGTCTGACAGCAGGAATAGCGGATTAGCAGCCGGGGAACAGAGCAGGAAAAGGGAAGGGAGTATCTGAAATGGCGCTACCAGAAGACGTAGACGGCTTGGTGCGAATCAAGGCATTTGGAGTTGGAGGCGGAGGCAGCAACGCCGTCTCTCGGATGGCTCGTGAAGCCGTCCCGGGAATCGAATACATCGCAGTCAACACGGACGCGCAGGCGCTGGCCCGAACGGACACTCCTTTCAGGCTCCGCATCGGCGACAGTATAACTCGCGGCCTCGGCGCCGGCGGAAATCCTGAAATCGGTCGAGAGGCCGCAGAGGAGAGCCGGGACGACATCTATGAAGTCGTCAAGAACTCCGACATGGTCTTCGTGGCCAGCGGCATGGGCGGCGGCACAGGCACCGGCGCTGCTCCTGTCATCGCACAGATCGCCAAGGAGACCGGCGCGCTGACCATCGGCATCGTCACCAGGCCGTTCGCCTTTGAGGGCACTCATCGGGCCCGGCAGGCCGAAGAGGGCATCGCCCGACTCCACGGGGCCGTGGATAGCCTCATCATCGTTCCGAACGAGAGGTTGCTGGCCGTTGCAGGCTCAGAGGCCTCCTGGAACGATGCCTTCCGCATGGCTGATGACGTCCTCGGTCAGGGCGTGCATGCCATCTCTGAGCTCGTCACCGTGCCCGGCGACATCAACCTGGACTTCGCCGACGTCCGCACAGTCATGGCAACATCCGGCCAGGCTCTGATGTCTATTGGCACGGGCCGCGGCAGCACGCGCGCAACGGACGCCGCCCGCGCGGCCATCCAGAATCCGCTTCTTGAAATCGACATCACCGGAGCGACCGGGGTCCTGTTCAACGTCACGGCCGGGTCTGATCTGGCCCTGGCGGAGATTCACGCAGCCTCGGCCGTCATCGCCCAGGCAGTCGACCCCGACGCCAACATCATCTTCGGCGTCGTCTCCAACCGTGCCAGCGACGGCGAGGTTCACCTGACCCTCATCGCCACCGGCTTTGAGACGACCCAGGACTCGATGGAGGATGACGAGGTTGTTGATCAGATTCTCCGTGACGCTCTCGGCGATGGCGATCTTGACCTGCCGCCATTCCTGCGCCGCAAGAATCGGAGGCTGGCCCGTTAGGCGCACGGGCCACACTAACAAGAACTCATAACACCCAGTCTTCCCCTACCCCCAGGGAAGCGCAGGCCACCCGATCTATCGGATCTTCGGCCTGCGTTTTCCTTTGTCCGCGGGAAAGTGGCAGGTTCGTCACATTGCCCGAATAAAGAAGACTTGCGTTAACCGCCCTACCCTTCCGGACCCACGGCTGCCCCTCTCCCATGGAGGTCGGTGCATAAGCGGTCAAGGGACAGCAACTCACGCTGAGTCGGCGTCTTCGATCTGGGTAGGGCCGCTGTGGCGTGAAACATTGCGAGACGTGGACGCCGCATCGAACCCGAGCAGGCGTCAGTCGGGGGGCTCTGCCTCGGTTTGCTGGCTAGGCCCGCGTCTAGCCGTTCGGCAAAGCCTGAATCAGTTCGCGCGGCAGGTGGAAGCTGACGTTCTCTTCAAGCGCCTTGAGAGTCCGGACATCCTTTACGCCGGAGGAGATGAAATGGCCCAACACTTCCTCAACAAGCGAGTCAGGAGTGGATGCGCCGGACGTAATGCCGACAGTGCGCACACCGTCCAGCCATGACATGTCCAAGTCTTGCAGACTGTCGATCAGGTAGGCCCTGTTCGTTCTACTATCCGCCACCTCGCGGAGCCTCTGGGAGTTGCTGCTATTCTCCGCTCCCAGAATCAGGACAAGATCCGTCTCGTTAGCCAGTTCCTTGACCGCATCCTGCCGATTCTGTGTGGCGAAGCAGATATCGGACCGTGACGGAGTGCGAATACTCGGGAAACGATCCCTCAGAAGATCAACGATGTCCTGCGTTTCATCCACGCTGAGCGTCGTCTGCGTGACCAACGCAACGCGATCAGGATCCGGCACATCAACGCTTGCGGCATCCTCCAGGTTCTGCACCAGGATGATATGGCCAGGCGGGGCCTCTCCCATCGTCCCAACTATTTCATCATGCCCTTCGTGCCCGACAAGCAGCACAAGATACCCATCCCTCACGTAGCGGGCCGCTTCTACGTGAACCTTTGTCACCAATGGGCACGTGGCGTCGATAACCTTCAATTGGCGGCCCTTGGCCACATCCCGAACGATGGGCGCAATACCGTGAGCGCTGAATATGACACGCGCGCCCTCAGGAACATCAGCAACGTCTTCCACGAAGACCGCGCCCTTGTCTTCCAGGTCCCTGACGACAAACAGGTTATGGACAATCTGCTTTCGCACATAGATGGGAGGCCCGTACAGCCCCAACGCCATCTCGACTGCCTCAATGGCCCTGATTACTCCCGCGCAGAAACCGCGCGGCTCGGCCAGAATGACCCGTTCAATGGGCATATAAGCGCCCTTCGTTTGCCGCAGTCTTTCTATCTCGTTCAATCATACACAATCGGGGCGCGGCGCCCGTCGTACATGCACGACAGGACAGTGTGTTGCTATAGTGGGGTGTGGCCCGTGATCCATCCGGCGCTGGGCCGCCTTGTAACCCCTGCGGAGGTGGTTTGTGAACGACATCCGTCTACACCGCGAGATTCCCCGAAACGTCAAGACCGTGATCATAGCATTTTTTGGCTGGTCCGATGCCGGCGATGCTGCGACGGGCGCCGTCGATTTCCTTGGCCGCTCCCGCAACGCCGAGCTTGTCGCCGATATCGATCCGGAAGAGTACTTCGACTTCACAGAATACCGCCCGATGATCAATGTTGATGACTCCGGAATCAGGGCTCTTACCTGGCCGCAGAACCGGTTCTTTCTGGCGCCGGGCACGGACGCGACGGAGCCGCTGTTGCTGTTTTCCGGCATTGAGCCGCATCTCCGGTGGCGGCGATTCGGCGATCAGTTTCTGGATTTCGTTCAGGAATGCGGCGTTCAGAATCTGATTTCCTTTGGGGCGCTGCTTAACGCCGTGCCGCATACGCGCAAGCCGCACGTCACTGGAAACGGCGGCACGCCTGAGCTTAAGGCCGTTATGCAGAAGATGGGCATATCTCGCGGCGGCTCCTACAACGGCCCCACCGGCATCTCGTCCGTCGTCGGCGCGGGCTGTGAGGAGAGGGGCATCAACTACTCGAGCATCTGGGGACACGTCCCCCACTACATCCAGTCATCGCCGAATCCGTCAGTGATTCACGCCATGCTGGATACGCTGCGACAGGCGTTCGGCATTGGCTCCGACCTCCGTGAACTTGAGGGCGAGGCGGCGGCCTTCTATGAGCAATGCGAGGAAGCCCTCTCTCAGGAGCCGTCGATGCTCCAGTACGTTAAGAAACTTGAACAATATTACGACGAGACGGAACCGACCCAACCCCCGCAAGCGCGGGGAAGCACAGGCATCATCACGCCGCCTCCAGGCAGCGGCATTGAGTTCCCGGATCCTCAGGATCTACTGGACGACCTGGAGGACTTCCTCCGGAACGGTCGCCCGCCATCCGGGGGATCATAGCTGCCCTCGTCGGGGCGTAGCGCAGCTTGGCAGCGCGCCTGCTTTGGGAGCAGGAGGCCCCCGGTTCAAATCCGGGCGCCCCGACCATTGCTTTATTGGGCCCTACCCTGGCCTATTGCTCGGACGACCCAAATAATTGAGTCGCCCGGCAAGCGATTTGAATCGAGGCTGACCGCCTTAATTGGCCGCGCCCATCGCCGATGCGCCCACGGCGCCTACCCCGCGGCGCCATGCAACCAGGCAGATAACGACACTGATCAGGGCCACGACTCCGGCCACGCCATATGGGGCCCCCGTTAGCCCCGTCGATGCATCGGCGAGTCGGCCGCTCATGAAGGCCCCAATAACAACGCCAAGAGAATAAGCCCCATAAAAGATGCCAAATGCCGTTCCACGACGGCTAGCGCCTCCGGAATCCGCCACAAGAGCCGCCGCAGCGGGAAACAGCAGCCCGAATCCCAGCCCAATGACTGCCATTCCCACAAACACGGCCCACAGCGCCGGCGTCGCGGCCATCAGCAACAGACCCGCGCCAAAGACCCCCAAGCCTGCGCTCACCAGTGTCAAGCGACCGTATCGGTCTCCAATAACCCCTACTGCCCCGACCATGACGATGAGGGCCATTATTGCGTACACAGTGAAGGCTGCGCCCGAACGCGAGGCCGTCTCTCCCAGCTCCTCAATGTGCAGCGGTAGGTATGTGGACAGCGTGCCGATGCCGACTGTCAGGGCAAGCGCTGCAACTGAGGCCGCCAGCAGCCCTGCCCTATGCAGGACCTCGCGCGGGCGCTCCAAAAGATCCTGCGCGTCCGGCGCCTGCTGAACGCCTTTCGCCGAAGCGAAGGCCAGTCGGCGTGTTGCCGCCCAGTACACAATCGCCGTCGCTGTCATGAGGCCCGCTGCGACAAAGAAGACGAAGTCGTAACCGATGACCTCCCTTGCAACCCCGGCGAACAGCGGCCCTGCGACTGCGGCGACAGCGATGCCCGCGGCGCTCCTGCCCATAGTGCGCGCTCGTCCCTCCCGGGGAGTTGCGTCGCCGAGCATGGCAAATGCTCCAGGCGTCAACACGGCGGCGGCAAGACCGTGAAGCCCTCGAACCGCCAGCAGCGACTCCGCGTTGGTTGCCGCCGCATAGCCGACAAGCGCCGCGGTCGTTGCGATTAGTCCTATCAGCATCGGCCAACGCCGACCAAACCGATCCAAAAAAAAGCCTGCCGCGACGTTCCCACAGAGATTCGTCACTGAGTAGGCGCCGACTATAACTCCGACCATCACATCAGAGGCGCCGAGGTCGCGGGCATACGTCGGAACAAGAGGCAGGCCAACAAAGAAATCGAAGAAGGCCACAAACACGACAAGAGTCGCGAGGCGGGCGCTTTTCCTTCCATGCCGGGTAGACTCGGCGGAAATCTCAGCTGGTTGGGACATATGGTGGAATCAGGCCCGGCGCTGCCGATGGGCGCACAGCAAGAGAGTCATTTCCCATACCGTATCACGAATGTCGCGCCTATCATCGGCCGGACTTCTGAGTACTGAGCCATACTGTGCATCGCTGGGCTTCTGCCCTACCCGCCCTTGTAAAGTCTCAGTCACCGTAGAATGCAAGCAGCGGCTCGGCGGCTTGGCGCCCGCCGGAGATCACAGACAGGAGACACTCCCCATGGCGACAGTCCGGTGCATAGTCCACGATGTTCCTGAGGCTGTAAGATTCTACACTTCCCTGCTTAGCTTCTCTGTGCAAGAGGAATGGGACCCCGCCATGGCAATTGTGGCGCGCGGCGAC
Organism: Dehalococcoidia bacterium; assembly: GCA_965237465.1. Classification (GTDB taxonomy): domain Bacteria; phylum Chloroflexota; class Dehalococcoidia; order UBA6926; family UBA6926; genus VXMO01. The sequence goes on along the minus strand of OZ250138.1, from coordinate 304,155 downwards.
CTTTCGCTTTGGCTGGCAGGGCCTCGCGCTTCAGCCTCACGACCAATGCCCGACGGACGTCAGCCTGAGCCGGGTGGATGGAGCCGAATCGTCATTGAGACAGAGGACATCGATTCCCTCGTTGAAAAGCTCCGTCAGCAGGGCGCGAAGTTTCGGAACGACATCATCAGCGGACCCGGAGGCCGTCAGACGATAGTCGATGACCCATCCGGTAATCCGATTGAGCTGTTTCAGTCCGGCTGAGCTGAAGCAGGACATCGGCTGAATCGACTAGTAGTATTGGGGCGTAGCCCTGCAATTGCTCTCGCGCATTGACGCATAGGAGGAAAGATGCCTGCCCTACCTGAATTCAGCCTTGATGGTAAAGCCGCAATCGTCACCGGAGCGGGACAGGGCATCGGCCGCGGCATCGCGACGGCTCTCGCGGAGGCAGGAGCGAACATTGTGCTCGCGGGCATCACCGTTGCAGATAGATCGCGATCCATGGCGGACCTTGAAGAGGCCGCAGCTGAGATTCGCGGCCTCGGGCGAAAGGCGATCCCCACAGTAGTTGATGCGCGCCTGGATGAGGACGTCCAAAACATGGTCCAGACGGCGCTCAATGAGCTCGGAGGTCGGCTGGACATCATGGTCAATAACGCGGGCGGCAGCTTTTACGCCCGCTTTCCTGACATCAATGAGCGCGGGTTTGACGCCGTTATCCGCAACAACCTCAAAACCACCTTCCTATGTTGTCAAGCGGCGGGGCGCGTCATGCTCGAGCAGCAGCGCGGCGTTATCATCAACCTCTCCTCCGGCGCGGCATTTGGCGGATCCGTTACGCAGCCGGTCTACGCGGCGACAAAGGCAGGCGTCACGAATCTCACACAGACGCTGGCGATTGAGTTCGCGCCCCACGTCCGCGTCAATGCAATCGCACCCGGCCTGACGGACACCATTGGAATGCGGGCGGGATACGGTGACCAGGCGGATGAGCGGGTTGCCGCGCAGTCCCGCACCTTTGCGGCTCAGCGCCTCGCGACTCCCCGCGATATGGGCATGGCGGCGGTCTTCCTGGCTAGCGATGCAGCGTCATATGTAAGCGGAATCACGCTACGGGTCGACGGCGGCGGCCGGGCATTCGAGGCGTAGCCTCAACAAGCGCCTAACGCGCACTAGCCTACATGACCCTGGACGATACCCTCTCAGAAGAGTTGCGGCTACTGCGCCATTCGGTGCGGGAGTTGACGCGTGGTCGCGTAGCACCCCGCGCTTGGCAGATTGATCAGGATCGGGAATATCCGCAGGACGTCTTTGAGGCCTTTCGCGACCACGGACTCTTTGGCCTAAGCCTGCCGGAGAGTGACGGCGGGGCGGGAGCCGGCACGTTGGGCCTGGCAATTGCCGTAGAAGAGATCGCCCGCGCCTGCGCCTCCTCTGCACAGATACTTATTCTCTCTGCCCTAACGACATGGCCTATCAGGCTATACGGCAATGAGGACATACAGCGCGACTACGTGCGGCCCGTAGCAAAGGGGGCAAAGCGAGCGGCGTTCGCCCTCACGGAACCGAACGCCTCATCCGACCTCGGGTCAATGGTGACACGCGCCGAAAGGGCGGGAACCGAATACACAATCAGCGGGGAGAAGGACTTTATTTCCGGATCGCCAATGGCCGATTTCTTTGTCGTCTTTGCCGGCGTCGTTGATGCGACCGGCGGCCCCGCCGGCATGACGGCCTTCATTGTTGACGTGCCGCAGGATGGCGTCGTAATGCTCAGGCGTGACGAGGGCATGGGCCTCAAGGGCATGCCCCACTGCGATTGGTCATTTGACGGCTGCCGCGCGCCGGAATCTCACGTCATCGGAGACATCGGGAGCGGCGAAGAAGTCGCGCGGCTAAGCATGAACGCCATACAGCCGTTGCTGGCGGCTCGAGGCCTTGGCGCGGCGGAGGAGGCTCTGGCATTTGCGCGGGATTACGCCAACCGCCGCCGCATCTACGGCGGCCTCTTGTCTGACCTGCAGACGACGCAACTGCACCTTGCGGACATCGCCGTCAACGTCGAGGCGACGCGTCTCCTGACGTATCGGGCCGCGCAGATGGTGGACGATGACCGGTTCCGCGATGAGGGTGACGCGGCCTATCTCAACGCCGCCAAGCTCATGTCAGCCCGAACCGCCGTCCACGCGACTGACCACGCGATGCAAGCCGTGGGCGGCCACGCCTATATGGAAGTCCACCCGCTTGAGCGCATGTATCGTGACGCGCGCCATCTGAGTCTCTACATGGGCACAAGCGAGGTTCTCAGCCTGCGCGTGGCCCGGGCAGTCCTTGATGGCGCGCTCGGCTACGGCCCGTCGGTCTCGCGGCAGTCAACAGAGGAGCGGTCCCGCCGCGAGACGGGCGCCTAAGCGAGGTCTCCGACAAGCCGCGGCCCAACTCCCCCTATAGCGTTCGGTTGACCGTCCAAGGAGCCCATTCCTACAATTGCGTCACGAAGCCCTGCCCTGTAGTCGCTTGGGGGGATAATGACCGATTTCACTCTGCGAGTCGGAAACGCAGAGATCATCGCGGTGACGGACATGAACATCGTGTATCCCATGCCGTTGGATGATCTGTTTCCCGACGTTCCGACAGATGCGTGGCAGCCCTATCGCCAAGATTATCCCGACACGTTTGAGGGAGAACGCATCAGGCTGGAAATTGGATGCTACGTTGTGCGCTCCGGCGAACAGACGATCCTCATTGATACCGGCTATGGCCCCGGCCCTATTGAGGGCGAGCTCGGTGTCCTGATGGACAACCTCGCCGCAAGTGGAGTCGTGCCCGCCGATGTTGACACCGTCTTCTTCTCCCACCTCCATCCCGACCACGTCGGCTGGAACGTCATCGAGGGGGAGGGCGGCACAATGGAGCCTGCCTTCCCGAACGCGCGATACATCGTCCATGAGCTTGATCTTGCGCACTTCCGCAAGCCGGAAGTTGAGGCCTCGATGTCGTTCCCGTTCATGGATCAGCTCGTGGAATCAGTCGATAGACTCGGGATGCTGGACACCATAAACAAGGATACGAATCTCACGCCTGAAGTGAGGGCCTATCACACGCCCGGCCATACGCCAGGTCACATGAGCGTTCTCGTTTCATCAGGCAGCGAGGAGGCGCTAATCCAGGGAGACGTATTCGTTCACCCGGCTCAGATCACGGAACACGAGTGGAATTGTGTGTTTGACGTCGATTGGCCGATTTCGAACGAGACGCGCCGAAAGATGCTGGATGAGGCAGAAGCCAGGGGCACTCCGGTCATTTCGTGCCACTTCCCTCTCCCCGGCTTTGGCAGAGTGTCACGCGCGAATGGCAGGAGATTCTGGCAGGTCGGACTAGATACGCCGGGGGCCAACTAATCGTGACGAACAATATGGATGCTGCCGTCGCCCAGCGGGTTCTCGCGGCGGTCGATAGGGATGAAATGCTGCGCCTGGCGCAGGACCTCATCCGCATTCCCAGTTTCAAGACTGAGGAGACGGAGTTGGCGCATTTCCTGGCGGCAAACCTGTCTCAGCGAGGCTACACGGTGCAGCTGCAAGAGGTTGAACCGGGACGCCTTCAAACCATCGCTACGCTGCCGGGGTCCGGCGGCGGGAAGTCCCTTATGCTGAACGGCCACACCGACATCGATCCACTGGCGATGGGCTGGCGGCGTGATCCGTGGGCGCCGAGCATTGAGGATGACCGCATCTACGGCGCAGGCGTCCGCAACATGAAGGGTGGATTGGCCGCCATGATAGCCGCAGCGGAGGCCATACGCACATCAGGGACCGCGCAGCGCGGCGACCTGGTGCTGGCATTCGTCGTCGGTGAGTTGCAGGGCGGCGTTGGCACGACGTATCTGTGCGAGCACGGCCCGTTGGCGGACATGGCTGTCGTCCCGGAGCCTCACGGCGCGGACAACATTCTGACAACGCATGCCGGCGTGTTGGAGATGGCCATTCACGTCATCGGCAATTCCCGGCACATCGTGCGAAAAGAAGAGGCGGTGGACGCCATCGCCATGATGGCGAAGGCAATTCCCGCCATCAATGACGTCGATTTCACCTACATGCCAAGAGAGGACCTGCCTGGCCTGCCGCGCATCAACGTTGGCGCGGTCATTGGCGGACGCGGGAAGGACTATAACCTGCGAGGGCCAAACTGGGTATCGGACTTCTGCACAGCGTTGGTGGACGTGCGGTTCCTGCCGGGCATGTCGTCCGCATCCGTCAGAGCGGACATCGAACGCGCATTGGACGCCATAAAGCACGACGAACCGGATTTTGAGTACGAGATTGAGATGCCCCCCGACCCTAAACACAGGGTGTTCACACGGGTGATGGAGCCATTCGATCTTCCCAAGGACGAATACATCCTGGAAGCAGTGCTGCGCCACTACCGCACAGTAGCCGGGCGGGAGCCGGACGGCGTGGGAACGGTGCTGCCAAACTCATACACAGGCGACGACACGACGCATCTGTGGCGCGCCGGGGTTCCATGTCTGCTGTACGGGCCCGGCGGCGCATCAGAGTCGGATATCGTCCCTGACGAGTACACTCGCATTTCCGACATGGAGAAGGTGGCTCGAGTACTTGCGTTAACGGCTCTGGACGTAACCAGCCTACCCGCCTAACGCCGCAACTCGACCCCCCAAACTTGTCAAGAACGTCGTGCGAAGGCACGCCTTCGCAAGCATGAAGGGGCCAGACCAATCCGCCGGCCTGAAGACCCCCTGCCCTACATCATGCGGGCATCGTCCGGGCCCATACCCGGCGGCGGGCTCTCTTCATGAGGAAGAATACTTGGCCGGCCTCGCATCCAGCGAGGTAATGCGCCCCGCACAGGAGCACGACCCGGCCTCTCTTCGGCCGATGGACGATGGCGCGGAGGCGGATATGCTTCGCGCACGCTGGCCCATGTTTGGCGCAAGATAGCCACGTCACTCGATGTCGGCCCTATGCCACCGTACCGCGCTCTCACGAACGCGTCGGTAAAGATACCAATCTCCTGACCACTAAAGAGGTTGCGAAGCTCGCCGCGAAATTCTTCCGGCGTGTCCCCGTTGCCACGGCGGACCCCATGATCCTCCGCAAGCGCGAGCAATCCCCTGTACGCTCCGAGAGCCACCGCGACAGGGCTATTGGCGTCAATACCGGACATTAGTCCTTCATTGCCCGGCTGACGTCGGAATCTCCCGGCCAGCACGGACAACGCTGCGGAAATATCTTCTCGAACCGTCGTTTCGCTCTCCAGACGTTCGCGTTCTTCGTCCGGCGCCCGGTTGGCGCGTCGATTTCGCATTCCTGAGAAGAGTCGCCACAAGAACAGCGAGATTCCGGCGATGGCCGCAAAGATGGCGGCCCAACTAGCCAGCCGCAGTGTCCAATCCAACAGGCGATTCGATCCGGTCCCTCTCGGCACGCCGTCAAAGTTTGGCGGCGGCGGCAGGTTGAACTCCACGCCGGGGCCATCGCTGGCAAAGATACTCACCAGCGCAAAGAACCCGAACGCTATCGCTCTCACCATGAGCTCCAGCACCCAGCCGATAACTGCGACTACAGGTATGAAGACTAGGGCGACATAGCCAAAGACCACGCCCGCGACGCGGCCAAGTTCCCCCTCGGCGGCCACGGCCAGCAGGAGGCTGCCAATCACGATGCCCCCCACCGTGAGGGCCATCATCCGAGGCCAGTCGCGCAGACCGGCGCTCTGGTCGGGCTCCATGGACGTAATATGGATCAGGGCGAATGCGGAGATGCCGGCGCCAAAAAAGAGGAACGTTGATACCGGTGCTCCCGTCGATACCGGCAACAGCACATCCACCACGACTCCAACCACCACGACAACGACGCCAATGCGGAACGACTGCGCCAGGGTCACGAGCCAGACGTTCTCCTGCCCCAGGTGGGTCCCTCGCCACCAGAACACGCCCAGCAGCGCCCCGCCGGCAAAAACGTGGCGGCCCGTAGTCCAGTCCTGCCAGAACCAGAGCGGCCAGGAAAGGTCCCACCCCACTTGCGGCAACATCGTGATCGCAAAGTAGATAGTAATTGCGCCGGCCATCGCGACGATTCCACGCGCCGCCCTGATTGGCGCGTTCTCAGGCAGTATCCAGCGCGTCAGGGAGAATCCCGCGACCGCAACAGTTAGCGCTAGCCATACGGGCACAATCGCCTCATGCGCCCCTATAAGGAGCAGGGCAAGGCCGCTGGCGATGGAAATCCATGCGATCTCCATCGCCAGACGGGAGGCATCAAGACCTGTGGCAGCCAGCCTCATGGCGAGGTGGCCGCCTCGGACAGCGTCGGCCAAGAGTTCGGTGGATCAATAACCGGGCGAAAGATCGCCTCTCGCTCAAGCTGCGCCATTCTTGCGCCAATGGCATGGACGGCGATCTGCTTGTCAGGTATCTCCGGCGCGGGCGTTTCCGCCGTCCAGACAACTGTCGGGCGCGTCCCGAGGCGCTGAAGCACCCGCAGCGCCTCGATTGTTGCCTCGTCCATAACGCTCGTCACCAGGACGATGGTTGCGCCAAAAGGTAATCGCCGCGCCTGATCAATCAAGAACCTGGACATCGCCTGCCGCCCAAGCGGCTGCACCACCGCCAGTCCCTCGAGCAACGTCGCCAGCTGCTGTCGCGTCCTGTTGGGCATCACGCGGATAGGTTGATCGGTTATGGGCGAAACACTGTTGGTGAGCAAACCAACGCCCACCTTCTGAGCGACGGCCCACTCCGCTATGGATGCTGCCGCGGTCACGCCGCGCTCCAACAGCACCGGCGAATACCCCCACTGCCCCTCTCCGGCGCTAAGCGTCTGCGCGTTCAATGCAACGACAATTGTTTCCGAGACGGACGGCGCAAACAGGCGGACTCTCATCTCCTGCGATCGTGCAGTCGCCTTCCAGTCGATGCGACGGAGCGCGTCGCCAGGCTCATACGGGCGTATGCCGCGAAGCCTGCTGGGGTCTTCATGAAACGGCTGTCCGCCGCGAAGTTCGCCAAATGGCCGCCGGGCCGGCAGACCGAGCGTGGGCAATGGCAGCGTCTGGGGGTAGACGATGACATGTTGCCATCTCGGCTCATGCTGTTCCGAGAAAAAGAACCCGAACACGTCGCCGCTGGTCACGTTGGCGGGTCCGAATCGGTAGAAGCCTCTACGCCGGCATTCCATCTCAAATCGCCACGAGATTCGCTCATAGCGAGCAAGCGACGTCGACCGCGTCATCGGGTATGTGCCCTGCTCTACCCGAATGCCGCGAGTCTTGCCAACCTCTTCGAGGCCGGAGGGGAAGTGATCCTCCACCGTAATCCACGGCATCGGGATCGCCTTGCGATTCGTGACCCGCAGCTGAACACTCACCGTATCGCCTATGAATGCGCGCGTTTCCGAGATATGGCGTTCGAAGGTCACCCGAGCCAGCGAGACCCTGTTCCAACCCCACGCCACGATCCACGTGAGGATGACCAAGGCGCCAAGGCCAACCAGAACGCCCTGGCCCGTAACAAGTCCAACCAGCATGAGGAGGCTGAACGTGACAAGCCAGCCCCCTGTGAGAGTGAGCATCTGCTTTAGTCCGCGATCGATCCTTCAGTCACGGCGTCCGGTTGCCCGCCGATCGGCACGGGAACGCTGCGCAGCACATCCTCCACAACGTCATTGGCGGACTGGCCGCGAAGGCGCGCCTGGGCGCTGAGGATAAGCCGATGGCTAATGACGAACGTCGCAAGATATTTCACGTCGTCCGGAATCACGTAGTCCCGCCCGCGCTGCAACGCAAGAGCCTGGGCAGTGCGATACAAGGCCAACGACGCTCTCGGGCTTGCGCCAAGATCAAGCGATGGGTGATCCCGCGTGGCGTGGACGAGGGAAATGACATACTCCTCCAGCGCTTGATCCACGCGGGCCGAAGACACTTGTCCCTGCAGCCTCAGGAGATCCTCTGTCGACAACACGGATTTCAGGCGATCCATGGGATCCTCCGAGCTGAACCGGCGGATCATCTCCCCTTCCTCCTGCGGTGATGGGAAACCAAGTGACAGCCGCATAAGAAATCTGTCAAGCTGCGCCTCCGGCAGCGGGAATGTTCCCTCAAGTTCAATGGGGTTCTGCGTGGCCATGACAAGGAAAGGGACGGGCAAGGGAAGCGTGTCTCCCTCAATCGTGACCTGCCCTTCCTGCATCGCCTCCAGCAGCGCGGCCTGTGTTCGCGGTGTGGCGCGGTTTATCTCATCCGCCAGCAGGATCTGGGAGAAAATTGGACCGCGGCGCAGCTGAAATTCGCTCGTCTTCTGATTGAAATAACTGATGCCTGTGATGTCCGAGGGCATTAGGTCCGGCGTGAATTGCACGCGACTGAATGAGCTTCCCAGCGAGGCTGCCAGAGCCTTGGCGAGCGTCGTCTTGCCGCTGCCCGGCACATCCTCGAACAGCAGGTGTCCTCGACACAGCAGCGCCGTCAATGACAGCTGAATGACGTCCGCCTTGCCGACGATGACCGATCCGACGCTTTCTGTCAGGCGCTCCGCCGCCTCTGCAATTGTTCCGACGCGAACAGTGATAGTCTGCCTCCCCTTGTCCCCATGGTTGCCTGTCAGCGGCGCGCGCAAACCAAGACAGCCCAGCGCCCGGTTGCGCAATTGCCACAAGTCTAAGGTCTCGCAGACAACGCGGCAAGGAACGGGAGCGACTCTGGTTCTCCGCAACCCCTTTATGCCGGATAGCGACACATGCGTGTGGGCAGCGTCACAGTCTCGATCTCCGGGAAGGCGGCGTGAAGAGCCTGGGTTTGTCGCCGCCAGTTGCATCGGCGCATGACCATTGTTGACCCTCTATGAGGAGGGAGTGACGGGGTCTTCACACTGTATGGCGTGACTGCTACGATTGTTCGTGATCCCGGACGACCCGCTTTTTGCAAAGTCTCCGGCATGAATCAAGCAGAAACGCCGAATTCTTGGGAGGAAAATATGCCCGATACGATTGTTTCTCACGATGTTGACCTTGTTAAGGGATACATGGCGCGGCCAATGGCCGAGGGCAAGTACCCCGGCATTGTCGTGATCCAGGAGTGGTGGGGACTTGATGAGCACATTCGGGACGTAACTCGACGATTCGCTAGACAGGGTTACATGGCCATTGCGCCTGATCTCTTTCATGGCGACGTGGTCAATGAGCCGTCCGAGGCGCAGAAGCTGGCGATGGGCCTGGACCGCGACCGCGCAGTCCGCGACACCCGCGCCGCAATCAGTTACGTCATGGATTCTGAGCACTCCAACGGCAGCGTCGCCGTCATCGGCTACTGCCTCGGAGGCGGCGTCTCGCTCATGACCGCCACGGAGGATGGCGTCAACGCAACCGTCGTCTACTACGGCGGCCTGCCAAATCCGGTTGACCTCCTTGACAGCGTCAATTCCCCCGTCCTGGCCGTGTACGGCAGCGACGAGGCGGAGAGGGCCAATGAGCTTGAAAATGAGCTGACGGCGCGCGGCAAGTCCGTGCAGAAGCACATCTACGAAGGCGCGACGCACGGCTTCTTCAACGACTCCGGCGCAGGTCACCATGCAGAGGCCTCCGCGGACGCCTGGGACAAGACCCTAGCATTCCTTAAGGCGAACGTCCCGGCCTAGGCTGGGCGCGAATCCGTTAGTACGGATGCAAACGCCCCGGCGGGCTAAAGTGCGCCGGGGCGTTTCTCTTTCTCCAATCCTATAAGGGCCTTTGCACCAGATAGTCGCCTATTTCAGTGAGCGATCCAATACCTTCATCCGGCAGGCCGGAACCCTCAATCAACCGTTTGGCTGCCGCCCAATGCGACTCGGCCTCAGCAGCGCAGAACTCAGGAGCGCCTAACGACTCCAGCAGGCGCACAACATCCTGAACGTCATCATCGTCGATGCCGCGCTCATAGATTTCGCGCAGTCTCTCACCGTCCGGCGAATTCTGCTGCGATAGGCAGAAGACGACAGGCAGGCTCTTCTTTCCTCCGCGGATATCAAGCGCGACTTCCTTGCCGATGGCGGAACCGCCCCACAAGTCGAGGACATCATCACGAATCTGGAACGCCAGTCCCATTTCAAATCCGGCATCTCCAAGCAGTCGACTCTTCTCTTCGGAGCCCGTCGCCAGACGGCTGCCCATTTCCAACGCGCAACGGAACGCTTCCGCAGTCTTGTTGCCGATCATCTTCTTGTAGTCGGAGATGGACACGGTCACGCGATCCTCAAACTCCATGTCCGCGCATTGACCCTCACCCAACGCCAAGCATGTCTCATCCAGCATGCGCGTCGCGTCCAGGACATCGAGCGCAGGCACGCCGTCCTTAATCAGGCTCAGCACAACCGTCTGGGATAGCGCGTGCATGCCGTCCCCTGCGTTGATGGCCTGCGATGCGCCCCACTGCGTCCAGACCGTCGGACGATTCCGTCGAAGCGGGCTTTCGTCTTGAATGTCATCGTGAATGAGAGAGAAATTATGCAGGAGCTCCAGAGCTAGCGCTCCCGGCAACAGCCTGCGCCAATCTCCTCCACATGACTCCGCAGTCACCAGGAGTAGACTCGGCCGCAGGTACTTGCCGCCGTGCTGCAACTCGCCGCCCTCCCAGCCAAGCTGGTGGCGCATCATCTCAAACAGCGAACCGGAACGATCCGCAAAGAGTTCAGTGAGGGCGACATCGAGAGAGGAACGGTATCGGCTCAAAGACGCTGGAGTATCCATGAATCGTCCCTCCAAAAGGAATTGCGTCTCAGCCGAATTGCTCGCCTGCGAGACCTCTCTGAGAACCTCTGGCCGACAGGGTGGCGGTTACCCCGGGGAGCCCGCGTGACCTTGCGGCAGAGGGGCCGCGATGGCCGCAATGACGTCTTCGGAGGGGACCGCGCCTTCACGCAACACATGAGGGCGGGCCTGTGTCAAATCAACGATAGTTGACGGCTGCCCGGCCGGGAGGGTCCCCTCCCCCACCGTGTAATCCAGCCACGGCCCCAAATCATCAATCACATCCTGCATCGTTCGCGAGTCTGAGGCGCCCGTGCGATTCGCGCTCGTTCCGATGACCGGCCGTCCCAGTTCCTTGATGATCTGCCGCGCGATGGGGTGATCCGGCACACGCACAGCAACAGTTTTGGCGCCGCCGCTCACGATACCCGGCAGGTCCGGAGACCGCCGCACAACCATAGTCAGCGCCCCGGGCCAGTAGCGGCTGGCAAGTTTCCACGCGCTTTCAGGAATATCAATGGCGACCTGACGCAACTGCTCCGCATCGGAAAGCAGCACAGGCAATCCCTGATCCTCATCGCGGCCTTTTGCGTGGAAAACTCTCAGAACCGCTTCTGCATTAAATGCATCCGCTCCGAGAGCATAAAGAGTATCAGTGGGGAAACAAATAATTCCGCCGACTTTCAGCATCACGACTGCGGCGCGAATCTGAAGTTCTGCGTAGGTCGCCTCAATGATAGCGGTCTGTTCCGTCACGGCGTGGCTCCTTGACCGAGTATACCATCCGCCAGTAGTCTGAACATCAGCAGGCCGGGTTGAGCAGGCCCATGGGCCGACCCGCTTGGCTGCCCCGGATTCACTCGCGAGGACGATACGTGGCAACAAGCAGCGACAGTTCAGATGTGAGCCACTGCATCGCGACGGGCGATGACCGTGAGATTTCCGCCTACTTGGAAATCGCCCAACATGCCCAGGTCGCCTATTCTCCCGACGCCCCCGCGCCGGATCCTCAAGCCCGCGATCTGATCGTTGTAATCGACTTTGGATCCCAGTACAGCTTGCTCATTGCCCGCCGTATTCGAGAGCTCCATGTCTACTGCGAGGTAGTGCCACCGACAACGCCGTGGGAGGAAATCGCCCGCCTAAGGCCCAAGGGCTTCATCTTCTCGGGCGGGCCCGCGAGCGTGTATGACGCCCATGCGCCTCTCGCTCCGGCAGAGGTCTTTGAAGCCGGCGCACCCATCCTTGGCATCTGTTATGGAATGCAGCTCATGGCTCATCAGCTGGGCGGGTCAGTGCAGCACTCCACTCATCGCGAATACGGCCATTCGGTCCTGCATCAGGCGGGCACGCTATCGGACCCGCTGCTGGAGAGCTTGCCTCCCACCATGCCAGTCTGGATGAGCCATGGCGACAACGTCACTGCCCTTCCGGACGGATTTCAGGCGTTGGCCTACACGGAGAACTCGCCATTTGCTGCAATGGTCAATGACTCAGGCTTTTATGGACTGCAATTTCATCCGGAGGTCGTTCATACTCCTAATGGCAAGCAATTGTTGGAGAATTTCCTTTTCCGCATCTGCGGATGCAAACCGACATGGACGCCTGAGAATTTCATTACGGAGAGTATCGCGCGGATCAAGGACCGAGTCGGCGACCGGCACGCCATTTGCGCCCTCTCCGGCGGAGTCGACTCCGCCGTTGCCGCCGCACTTGTACATCGGGCTATTGGCAATAATCTAACTTGTATATTCGTCAATAATGGCCTTCTCCGCAAGGATGAGCCGGAGCGGCTGCGGGAGACCTTCGAAGAGACCCTTGAGATGCGCCTGATATTCTCAGATTCCGTCGACCGTTTTCTGCGGCGGCTGGAGGGTGTCACGGACCCCGAGACGAAACGGAAGGCCATCGGCGAAGAGTTCATATGGGTATTCGAGGAAGAGGCTCAGAAATTGGGCCAGGTAGATTTATTGGTGCAAGGAACCACGTATCCGGACGTCATAGAAAGTGTGTCCGCCAATAACGCAGCCTCGGCTGTCATAAAATCCCATCACAACGTGGGCGGCCTGCCTGAGAATATGCGCCTGGAGCTGATTGAACCTCTCCGGTACCTCTTTAAGGATGAGGTCAGAGCCGTGGGCGCCGCCCTCGGCCTCCCTGAGGAAATCGTCTGGCGTCAGCCCTTCCCGGGACCGGGTCTGGCAATACGCATCCTTGGCGAAATTGACCGCGCCAAGCTTGAAACGCTTAGGGAGGCCGACGCAATTGTCACGAGTGAAATCCACTCGGCTAACCTGACGCGAGAGCTGTGGCAGGCCTTTGCCGTCCTTACGGCCTCGCGCACCGTCGGCGTTCAGGGGGACTTTCGGACATATGGAAACGTCGTTGCCATACGCGCCGTCACATCGGAGGACGCCATGACGGCGGATTGGGGCCGCCTGCCCTATGACCTCCTCGCGCGCATCTCAACCCGTATTGCCAACGAGGTGCCGGACGTGAACCGCGTTGTCTATGACATCACAAGCAAGCCCCCCGGCACTATTGAGTGGGAGTAGCTTCCCCTCTTCTTGGCGGGGCGGCCTAATGGCGCGGTCCACAGTTCCGCCCGCGCATTACAATTGGCGCATGGATTCCAGAATCATCACCCGATTGCGGTCATCCGACTCCGATCCTGATTCGGCGCCACTCGGTTGCCTCGCCTCCAGCAAAGGACGCCGTAATTGATGGGCCATTGCCACACGACCGGGCATGTCTGCCTGCGGGCAATGCCTGAGGCCGCTGGCCACGATTGGGGCGCCCATGATTAGGCATATCCTCCTGCGGCTTTCCATGACCGCATTCGGAGTCATTGCGATGGCGGCGGGGGTCATCGCCGCGCTGTTTCCTAGAGCAATAGCAGACCTCACCGATTTGGCGGACGCTAATATAGTCGTTGTCGGATTTATGGGCACGCTATTGGCATTTCTTGGACTGGGCGCGTTTCTTGCAAATCGCAATCCCATCAGGCACCTGCTCTGGCTAAGGCTTATAAGTCTTTACTTGCTTGCCGTTCTTGTATTTCTTGTACTGCAATACTGGTCCGGCACAATCTCCCAGACGATGCTTATTGCAGGGGCTGCCTTTTGCGGCGTCTTTGCCTTCCTGTTTATCATTCTTTTCCCTCGCGCCCCGCGCCTCGTGTCCACGCGTGTCCGCACCCCGGACGGCCCGCTGTACACGGACCCTAATGAAGGCGGCCTTTTCGTGCAGCGCGCCAAAGGACTGTTCAACCCTTACGTCATTCGCTTGTCCAAACCGCCGGTCGTTGAGGCGGCCGTCCCGGAGCCGACTGCCGCCGCCGAGCAGCCGCAGCTCCCATCGCGGGTAATGCTCGTCGGCAGCGGAGCGCGGGAACACGCAATTGCAATACAGCTAAACGCAAGTCCGCATCTGGATAAGCTTTGGGTCGCGCCGGGCAACGGCGGCACGGAGTTCATCGCGGAAAATCTCCCGATTCCGGTCAATGAGGTGTCGCGTCTGGTGCAAGCCGCCAGAGATCGCGAGGTCGATCTTGTGGTTATTGGTCCTGAGGAACCGCTTGCCCTTGGCCTTGCCGACGCGCTCAACGATGCGGGCATCATGTGTCTCGGCCCCTCTAAGGACGCCGCACGCCTGGAGTCCAGCAAGTTCTTCGCCAAGGAAGTCATGGCTGCCGCGGGCGTTCCGACAGCGGCGTGGGTGCGCTTTACCGACTATGTTGTTGCTGTGGAGTACGTCCGTCTGCACAGCTTGCCGCTTGTGATCAAGGCGGACGGACTGACCGCAGGCAAGGGTGTCGCCGTGTGCCACACCGAAGCGGAAGCTCTATCATTCCTTCATCACGTTATGCGCATGCGCGATTTCGGAGAGGCCGGGCAGGCCGTGATCATTGAGGAAGCCTTTGAAGGTGTCGAGCTATCGGCGTTCGCTTTCTGCAATGGCGAGCAGATCCTGTCGATGGCGCCCGCCTGCGACTACAAACGGATCTACGATAACGACGAAGGCCCCAACACGGGCGGCATGGGATCATACAGCCCGCCGGAATTCGCCGACGCCGAGATGCTGGATCGCATCCGGTCGGATATATTTGAACCCGTCCTGCGGCGCATGACGGAAATGGGGTCTCCATACACCGGCATTCTCTATGCCGGTCTCATGCTCACGAAAGATGGCTTGCGCGTATTGGAATTCAATTGCCGGATGGGCGACCCTGAAGCACAGGTCGTGCTTCCAAGAATCACGTCCGATTTTCTGGCCCTAGCCTACGCAACTGCCGCCGGCAAGTTGGATGAAGCCGACTTGACGTGGACGGACAACCCAGGTGTCGGCGTCGTCCTTGCTTCAGAAGGGTATCCGGGCAGCTATCCGCTCGGCCTGGAGATTACCGGCCTGGACCAGCTTGATCCTGACGTATTCGCCTTTCACGCGGGCACGAAAGTGGACCACGCCACCGGCCAACTGGTGACTGCGGGGGGCCGCGTCCTGACAATAGCTGCAGTCGGCGAGACCATGGCCGATGCCCGCGAAAGAGCGTACGCCAACGCGGAACGAGTCTCCTTTGAGGGCGTCCACTACCGCCGCGACATAGCCCGTCGCGCGATAGCCCAGGAATCTGACTAAGCGATTGACGTCCGCGCCAGTGAATCCAGCGCAATCAACATTTCCGCGTCATAATTGCCAGGTGATCAAAAGTTCGGACAAAGCAATTGGAATAGAAGGACGGATTGAATGGCGGCACTAGTGGGCATCGTCATGGGCAGCCGGACAGACGAGGGACTGGTTCAGGAAACCCAAAAGGTCCTGGAAGACCTTGGCATTGAGTACGAGACCAACGTGTTGTCGGCGCACCGAACGCCGGACAAGACGGCAGACTACGCCCGAACAGCGCGCGACCGCGGAATCGATGTCCTTATTGGAGTGGCGGGGGCTGCCGCGCACCTCCCCGGAGTCCTGGCAAGCTGGACAACGCTGCCCGTCATAGGAGTTCCCGCAACCAGCAGCCCGCTTAACGGGCTCGATGCTCTATACGGAATCGTACAGATGCCGCCCGGCGTGCCTGTGGCGTCGGTGGCCATCGGTTCCATGGGCGCCCGCAACGCCGCCTACCTTGCCGCCTCCATCCTCGCCCTCAAACACCAGGCCGTCCGCGAAGCGTATGACGCCTTCAGGGCAAGGCAGTCCCAAGCCTGAGATTCGCATTATCTGGCCGATCGCCGTCATGATTGAGTAGCCGACAAGCCATTCGAGGAAAAACATGATTGATCGATATGCCCTTCCAAGGATGAAGGCCATCTGGGAGGACGAGTATAAGTTTCAGAAGTGGTTGGATGTTGAGCTGGCGGTCTGCCGCGCGTGGGCGGAGCACGGCGTAATTCCGCACGAGGAAATACCAAAGCTGGAACGCGCAACTTTCGACATGCAACTGTGGCGCGACGCATTTGCGCGCACTCGCCATGATGTGACGGCATTCCTCGAATCCGTTGCCGCAAGCCTCGGCCCGGAGAGCCGGTACATCCATCTTGGACTGACCTCCAATGACGTGTGGGACACCGCTACTGCCCTGCAGCTCCGGGAAGCCTCGCGGATCCTACTGGAGGACGCAGAAAAGCTGGAACAGGCTGTCACGAAGCGTGCGCTCGAGCACAAGGACACCCTGACGATCGGACGCACTCACGGTGTCCACGCGGAGCCGACCACGTTCGGGCTGAAACTTGCCCTGTGGGTGGACGAGATCCGTCGGATGCGCGCCCGACTAGAGGAGGCAATGCGGACCATCAGCTTCGGCAAGTTCTCCGGCGCCGTTGGCACCCACGCAACACTCCCCCCGGAGGTGGAGGCCACGGCCTGTGGCTATCTCGGTCTTGAAGTCGAGCCAATCTCCAGTCAGATCATCCCGCGAGACCGCCACGCCGCCTTTGTCAGCACTCTCGCACTTTGCGCGGCGTCGCTTGAGAAGTTCGCAACGGAAATACGCTCGCTCCAGCGCACCGAGGTGCGTGAGGTAGAAGAGCGTTTCCACGAGGGCCAGACCGGTTCCTCCGCCATGCCGCACAAGCGCAATCCTGAGCTTTCGGAGCGCATCTGCGGCCTTGCCCGGGTGATCCGCGGCCACAGCGTCACCGCCCTGGAGAACGTTGCGCTCTGGCATGAGCGGGATATTTCGCATTCGTCGGCGGAGCGCATCATCCTGCCGGACGCGACGATGGCCCTCGACTACATTCTTGATCTGGCAACCGGCGTCATCGACGGCATGATCGTTTACAGCGAAAACATGCGCGCCAACATGGAGAGCACCCACGGCCTCGTCTTTTCACAGCGCGTCCTGCTGGCCCTGATCGACAAGGGCCTGTCGCGACAGGCCGCTTACGCCATTGTGCAAGCCGCCACGAAAGAGTCATGGGACAACAACACGGATTTCCGCGACCTCCTGCGCGCAAATGCAGAGGTTGGTTCCTATTTGCCAACTGATGAGTTGGAGTCTCTATTCAATTATAACTACTACACTCGTTACGTAGATGAATCATTTCGGCGAGTGGGGCTACCGCACGGCTGCTTGTACTGTGGAGACCTTATCAGCAGCCAAGCTCGGTTCTGTCCTGGCAAGGGCCACGATGGGAAGGCCTCAGGTGCAATTCTTGACCGTCTCGTTGGCACACCCATCGACGATAATTTCACCGTTGCTCTGGCATACGCGGCGCGCGACGCCGGACGGCCCGGTCTCGATCCCTGGGCGCTCAGTCACGAGGCTAGGTTCAAGGAGGACCACCGGAGGCGAGAAGAGAGACCCACAGCGAGACGTCGCCTAAGGTGACGACTCGCCATCTTCCAAGAACTAACATCTATTGGGACACCACGCCATGTCAGACCATGACCATTCGGATCACGTTACGAGAGGCGAGCGGCGCCAGGACAAGCGGCGTCGAGAGCGCAAGATGGGCGTCAGCGGCAAGGGCTTCGTAAACGCCATCCGCAACGCAATCATCAAGCGGCGGGGCAACACACCCCAGGCGCCGCCCGGCAACAAGGACAAGAACTAGGCGGCGGCGCCCCGTCGCCCGACACCGAATCTAGCCTGCGCTGGAATGACGCTTCGTAGAAGTTCGCCGGATCTAACCTAGGCAATCCTTGTAGAGCCCCTGTCCTGCGATGTCGATCCTCGGGTGAACGGTCTCATCCACGCCTGACGACTGATATTAACCTTCAGTAACTAAACATATTGCACAACTACACACTGCTGCAATAAGTCCATAGGAACAACATTAACAACTGGAGAGGGCCGCGGCTTGGCGCCGCGACCCTCCTTTATCGCACTCGAGACTTTTGAGACTAGACTCGGTGGCAGGCCACCCAGTGGTCGCCGCCGACGTTGCGGTACTCCGGATCCTCTTCCGAGCACACATCAATCGCGATTGGGCACCGGGTATGGAACCGGCAGCCGGACGGCGGCCGGATCGGGCTTGGAACATCACCGGTCAACACGATGCGCTCTCGCTGCCGCTCCACAATCGGGTCCGGAATCGGCACTGCGGAAAGCAACGCCTTTGTGTACGGGTGGAGCGGATTCTCGTACAACTCCTCGCGCGTCGCGACCTCAACGATCTTGCCCAGGTACATCACGGCGACTCTATCGCTGATGTGGCGCACTACGGAGAGATCGTGAGCAATAAAGATGTATGTGAGTTCGAATTCCTCCTGCAGGTCCTCAAGGAGGTTAATCACCTGCGCCTGAATGGACACGTCCAATGCGGACACCGGCTCATCGCAGATGATCAGGCTGGGCCGTACGGCAAGCGCGCGGGCGATGCCGATGCGCTGCCTCTGCCCACCCGAAAACTCATGAGGATACCTATCCCGCATGTAGGGGTTCAGGCCCACAACGCGAAGCAATTCCTCAACCTGGTCCACATACTCCCCGCGTCCCTGAGCCATATTGTGAATGCGTATCGGCTCGCCGATGATGGAGCCGGCCGTCATGCGGGGATTAAGTGAGCTGTACGGATCCTGGAAGATCATCTGCAGCCGCCGCCGCATGGCTCGCATGCGTCGCGGGCTGAGTTTCGCGAGGTCTACTCCCTCAAAGACAATCTCGCCACCGGTAATCTTGTACACCTGCATGATGCTACGGCCGAGCGTCGTCTTGCCGCAGCCTGACTCGCCCACGACACCGAGCGTCTCGCCTCGACGTACAAAGAAACTGATATCATCAACTGCCTTGACGTCTGCCACGTGCCTGGGAATGATGCCGCGCGAGCTAACCGGGAAATACATCTTCAAGTTACTCACTTGAAGCAGGACATCCTCGGCTGTCGCCATGGTATCCACGGCCATTTCGTTTGCCTGCGTCATTAGTCTTCACTCCCTGCATGTTGGACCTGCGTCACGTCTACCCAGCAAGCCTTCATGTGATCAGTCGTGCCTTCCACCAACTCGAATGGCGGATACTCCTCGCATCTGTCAATCGCGAACGGGCACCGCGGCCTGAATGCACACCCGCTCGGCAAGTGCATGAGATCGGGTGGCATTCCTTCGATCGGCTCCAGCTTGGATTTCCTCGGCTCATCCAGCCTCGGAACGGAAGCCAGCAGGCCGATCGTATACGGATGCCTGGGGTTCTTAAAGATGGTCTCGGATGGGCCGGATTCAACGATTCGGCCCGCGTACATCACGTTGATCCAGTGGGCATATCGCGCGACGACGCCGAGGTTGTGCGTAATGATGATGACCGCCGTGCCCAACTCGTCATTGAGCCGCTGCATCAACTCCAGGATCTGTGCCTGAATCGTGACGTCAAGCGCCGTCGTAGGCTCATCAGCAATCAACAGTCGCGGCTCGCAACTCAGACCCATCGCGATCATCACGCGTTGTCTCATGCCGCCGCTGAACTGGTGCGGGTAATCATTCAAGCGACTGCGTCCGTCTGGGATGCCGACCATCTCGAGGAGATCGGCTGCTCGATTGCTTGAGGCTTCTTTATCCATGCCCAAATGCGCTTCAAGGGCTTCGGTCAACTGGCGGCCGATCGTCAGCACGGGGTTGAGCGAGGTCATCGGCTCCTGGAAGATCATGGCGATTTTCGCGCCGCGCACCTGCAGGACGCGATCTCCGCTCATCTTGAGCATGTCCTCGCCGTCCAATAGCGCCTCGCCGGCCTCGATTCGGCCGCCAGGCGGGGGGATCAGGCGCATAACGGACAGGGCCGTTACGCTCTTGCCGGACCCGCTTTCGCCCACAACGCCGACAATTTCCTTCTCACGCACGGTATAGCTGACGCCATCAACGGCCTTCACGACACCATCCGCCGTATAGAACCGTGTCACCAGGTCCTTAATCTCAAGGACTGGTGTGCCCGTTTCGGTAGTCACGATTCCTCCTCATTTCGCATCATTCAGTCCCAGAGGCGGGATACGTTTCGCGTCTGCCTGACTGTCTGACATATTCGCACATTGTCGTGGGGAAGAGGAGACTCGAACTCCTACGCCTTGCGGCACATGATCCTAAATCATGCTCGTCTGCCAATTCCGACACTTCCCCTTCTGGTCGCTGCGTGACCCGCCCAGGATTCGAACCTGGAACCCGCTGATTAAGAGTCAGCTGCTCTGCCAAATTGAGCTAGCGGGCCGCGGCGCATATTATACTATGCCGCACGGATGACAAGCGCCTCCGCTCCTTCCAAATAGCTTCCCCATTGCCCGCAATCGGGAGGGGAACACGCCATCCCTATTGCAAGCGTTTGGCGGACGGTAGCACACCCCCACACTAGCGTCAAGCAAAGCCGGCCTTTCACACTTGGCGCCGCACGCAGGCGCAATCCGAATTAATGCTCGCGCTCCATCGGCACCCGCCGGCCTTTCGTCATTCCAATTCAGACCCCATTCCAACTTTCCTCGCTCCCGGCGGTTTAGCGCCCATCCTCTGCTATCATCTCCTTGCGCCCTGGCCCTACATGGACTCACAGCGCGCCCCGCATAATGAAAAAAACTGTCGCCGACATAGACATCGCAGGCGTCCGATGCCTATTGCGCGTCGACTTCAATGTGCCCATGACGCCGGGCTCGACATCAATCTCCGACGATTCCCGCATCCGCGCATCGCTTCCTACAATCAACTACCTGAGAGAACGGGGCGCAAGAATCATCCTGGTATCGCATCTTGGACGGCCGAAGGGAATCGACGAGTCGCTGCGAATGGCGCCCATAGCGGCCCGCCTCGGGGAGTTCCTGGGCGGGCCCGTGGAATCCGCAACTGATTCAGTAGGCGAGGCTGTGGAAGAGCAGTCGTACAAGCTGGAGGCCGGAGGCGTGCTTCTCCTTGAAAACGTGCGGTTTCACGCCGAAGAAGAGGCCAATAACCCCGCCCATGCGGAGGCTCTTGCACGCCTCGCGGATGTCTTCGTCAATGATGCATTCGGCACGGCACATCGCGCTCATGCCTCCACTGAGGGGATAGCCCGCCTACTGCCGGCCGTCGCTGGCTTCCTCATGGACAAGGAACTCCGGATGCTCGGCGGAATACTTGATTCGCCACGACGACCCATAGCAACTCTTATGGGCGGCGCGAAGGTTAGCGACAAGATGACAGTCATGGAGCGGCTTATTGAGACATCGGATTTCCTGATTGTCGGGGGCGGCATGGCGGCCGCTTTCCTCGCCGCGCGCGGCCACCGAACCGGCAAGAGCCTCCTGGAGGCGGATGGCCCGCAAATGGCGGCGCGAATTGAAAGCGCCGCAAAGGCCCGCGGGGTACAGTTGCTGATCCCCAGCGATCTTGTCGTCGCGCAAGAGTTCTCAGCCGATGCGGAGGGGACGATCGTTGACGCGGCAGCCATTCCCGACGATGCAATGCTGCTAGACATTGGTCCACGCGCCCGTGAGGCATACGCACGCGCCCTGACCCTCTGTCAGACCGTCCTGTGGAACGGCCCGATGGGGGTGTTTGAGTTCCGCCAGTTCTCGGAGGGAACAGCAGCCATTGCCCGCAACCTGGCTGATCATGCGAGGAACGGCGCAACCGTCGTTGTCGGCGGGGGATCAACCGCGGAGGCTGTTGCCTCGCTTGGCCTGGCAGACTCAATGACCCATGTATCGACCGGCGGAGGCGCGGCCCTTGAGTTCCTGGAGGGCAAGACCCTGCCGGGCGTTGCAGCGCTCCAGGACGCGGACTAGAACCGCTCTCATAGAAATGCAAAGGAATTAGAAGTCCAACATGGCTGATTTCGAACTCATCAATAGTCTCGCCCAGAAGACGGATTCAAAGATCGTCATGCTTGTCATGGACGGCCTGGGGGGCATACCGCATCCCCGGACTCTCCAGACAGAGCTTGAGGCCGCGCAAACGACGAATCTGGACAAGATAGCTCGCGCGTCTCAGAGCGGCATGTCCATCCCCGTCGCCCAGGGTATCACGCCCGGCAGCGGGCCTGGCCACCTTGCCCTTTTTGGTTATGACCCTCTCAAATACGTTATCGGCCGCGGCATCCTTGAGGCGCTAGGACTGGACATGGAGGTGCGCGACGGGGACATTGCGGCTCGAGGCAATTTCTGCACGCTTGGGACGGACGGCCTCATAACAGACCGACGCGCCGGGCGCATCGCCTCGGACATTAATCGGGAACTCACCGCCCGCCTGAACGGCATCAAGCTAAAGGGCGCGCAACCTATAGTCAGCTCAGGGCGCGAACATCGCTTTGCTCTCGTCCTCCGTCCTGACGACGGCGCGCCGGTGCTCAGCGATGCTCTGACGGACAGCGATCCCCAGCGCGAGGGAATGGCGCCCCTGCCAGTAAAAGCCATCGACCTTGCGGCGGAGCCGACCGCCGGTCTCGTGACGAGCTTTCTTGATCAGGCGACTGCGGCTCTCTCGGGAAGCGAACCCGCCAATGGCCTCGTTCTACGCGGTTTCTCCGTCACACCTGACCTGCCGCAGATGTCCGACGTGTACGGTCTAACGCCAGCCGCCATCGCCCCCTACCCCATGTATCGAGGGCTGGCCAAGCTCGTCGGCATGAATGTCGTTGAGACCGGCGACACTATTGACGACCAGCTGGAAACAGCTCGGCGTCACTGGGATGACCATGACTTCTTCTTCATCCACTACAAGTACACGGACAGCGGCGGCGAGGATGGCGATTACGACGCCAAGGTCGCGGCAATCGAGCGTTTGGACAAGAGCATTCCGGCCCTCCTTGATCTCGATCCCGATGTCTTGATCGTGACAGGCGATCACTCGACGCCGTCGGCGCTTGCCGCGCACAGCTGGCATCCCGTGCCGCTCATGATCAGATCGCGGTTTGTGGCGCGGGGCTTTGCGGAGTCCTTTACCGAACGGGAATGCTCGCGCGGGATGCTTGGCGCGATCTCCGCAACAGACATCATGCCACTGGCCCTGGCTAATGCCATGAAGCTGAACAAGTACGGCGCCTGAGCCACTGCCGTCGTCAACACCGGAGGGAACCCCATGACTGCGCGCCGCAAGCCTTTCATCGCCGGCAATTGGAAGATGAACACCACGCTGACGGAGGCGAGGCAGCTGGCGTTGGATGTCGCCAGCGAGGTGGGCGAGCCTCAAGCCGTCGATGTAGCGGTCTGCCCGCCGTTCCTGTCCCTGGAGGCTGTCTCCGAAGCCCTCCGCGATACCGCCATCACGATGGGCGCCCAGAACCTCTACCCCGCGCAGGGCGGCGCCTACACCGGCGAAGTAGCGCCGCCAATGCTGCAAGGACTGTGCCAGTTCGTTATCCTCGGCCACTCTGAGCGACGCGCCTACTTTGAGGAAACCGACGAATTCGTCAACCGCAAGGTTCATTCCGCCCTGGAGCATGGCCTGGTTCCCATCATGTGCGTTGGTGAAACACTTGAGCAGCGAGAGGCGGGCCAGACCGGCGAGGTTCTGCGGAAACAGACCGTTGGCGGCCTCGAGGGCGTGAGCGACGCCTCCGCGGTCGTCATCGCCTATGAGCCTGTTTGGGCCATCGGCACGGGCGTGGCGGCGACGCCTGACGACGCACAGAATGGCATTGCCGTTATCCGTGACACAATCGCCGCAATCGCAAACGCGGAGACAGCAGAATCTGTGCGAATCCTCTACGGAGGCTCGATGAATCCGCAGAACGTCGATTCGCTGTTGGAGCAGCCGGGCGTTGACGGCGGCCTTATCGGCGGGGCCTCCCTCAACGCGCAACAATTCGCGGCGTTGGTTCGCGCCGCGGAGAGAGTCGCCTGAACGCATCCTAAACGTAGTACACGCCTGCCCCTTTCGTGCACGCGGCGTGTATAAAATAGAGGAGCCGGCGCGAGGCGCTGCCAAATGATTTTGGTTGGGTTTGCTCAGGATCGACGCTGCAAATCTGAAAACAATCTCAGGAAATCACGGAGGAACGTATCCACATGTCCACAACCCAGACCTTGCGCATTGGACTCGTCGGGGCAGGCCGATTCTCGGCCGCCAGGGTCTTGCCGCAGCTTCAAGCGATTCCCAGCGTGGAGTTTGTCGCCGTGGCCAATAGCTCCGTCGAGTCCACGGCGCGGATCGCAGACCGATTCAGCGTCCCAGCCCAGGCAGCTTCCTGGCAGGACGTCGTGTCCTCTCCTGACGTTGACCTCGTATTCAACGGCACGCAAGCGCCGCAGCACCATGACATCCTCCTGGCGGCGCTTGAAAACGATAAGCACGTCTTCACCATGAATCCGCTCTCAATGACGGCGGCGGAAGGGCGTGAAATCGTGGCGGCGCTTGAAAGTCGCCCGAACCTTAAGGCGCGGCAGTACCCGGCCTTTCCACACGGCCCCTACTCGCGCGAGGATGCCCTGGTGCTACGCCTGCTATCTGAAGAGAGAATCGGCAACGTCCTTCACGCAGAGGTGCAGTGGCACACGCCCTACCTCGCCTTTGGCAGCTACTTTGATATTCTCAATCGTTGGGTGGGCGCCCATTCCCGTCTTTTCGCCGTCCGCAAGCAGCATGAGATTGATGGCAAGCGGGTCGGCATCACCTCTATCCTCGCCGAGCTCTCCGGGGATCGTGTCATCCGTTACATTCACGACAACACGGTGCCGCAGGGCGCGCAAAACCCCCACATCACCCTCTTCGGGGAGAAGGGCAGCATCACCGTCGAGGCCTATCCCGCCGACCCGCTCTCATCCGTCCGCATCGCTATGGGCGGCGAGGCCACACCGCAAGTCGCGGCCGTGCCTGAAGACCTGCAAGCGCCCTACAAAGACGAGCGATTCGTCAATATTGAGGAGCAGTTTGTCGCCTGGGTCATGGGAGGACCTGAGCCGACGCCACTGCTGCTGACGCTCCAGCAGGGCCTGCAGTCGACGATCCTGGCGGAGGCCTTTGTGGCTTCAATGAGGCAGGGCGGCGCGTGGGTGGACATCGCTCAGGAGTAATCGCGGAGGAACCCCGTCGGGAACCAACGCAGCAGATTCGAGGCTCCCGCATGATGAGCGCGCCAGTCATAGCGATCGTCGGGCCAACGGCCGTCGGCAAATCCGGCGCAGCCGTCGAGTTGGCCCGCGAAATTGACGGCGAGATCATCAACGCCGACAGTCGCCAGGTCTACCGCGGCATGGACATTGGCGCCGCCAAGCTCACGCAAGAGGAAATGGGCGGTGTCCCGCACCATCTCTTCGACGTGGCGGAGCCGGATGAGGTCTTCTCATTGGGACTATTTCTGGAGAGGGCGCGCTGCGCAATCTCGGACGCGCTGGCCATCGGCCGCCGGCCGATCATCATTGGCGGGACAGGCCAATACGTTTGGGCTCTACTTGAAGGGTGGAACGTCCCGCAGGTTCCGCCCAACTACGCCCTGCGGCAAGAGCTTGCCGAACGCGCCGAGGCTGTGGGGCGCCAGGCAATCCATGCCGAGCTCCGTTCACGCGATCCTGTCGCAGCGGAGAACATACACCCGAACAACCTGAACCGCGCCATACGCGCCCTGGAGGTCATAAAGACGACGGGCCGACCATTCTCCGACCAAAGAACGCGGACGGCGCCGCCATGGGACACTCGAATCGCAGGCATCGCTATAGAGAGAACCGCGCTGGACGAGCGGATAGAAAACAGGATTGATGCTCAGTTGCGCGGCGGGTGGCCGGAAGAGATCAAGGTCCTGTTGGCGCGAGGCTATACGGCCGACTTGTCGTCATTTCGCAGCATCGGCTATCGCGAGGTTGCTGCGCATGTAGAAGGCCGCCTCTCTTGGGATGACATGCGCCTCGACATCTTCAAGAAAACCCGACGCCTTGCCCGCACGCAATCTAACTGGTTTCGCAAAGATGACCCGCGCATCGTGTGGCACGATGCGACCGAGATCCTCGCCAATGGGCGCGTTGACGCGCCCAAACGTGTTGCCCAGTACATCCGGGAACAGCTCGGCCTGACAAGGCAAACATGAGCCGATCGCGCCACAGCCTCAATCCGTCAGCCACCCTCTATACTCTCCTAAGACACTCTAAAGCGTGGCGGCGCACGGCTGAGGACAAGGATCTATGAATTTCGTCAAGATGCACGGCACAGGAAACGACTTTGTCATCGTCGAGGGAAAGCGAGCCGAATCCGACTCCACCAATTGGCCGTCAATCGCGCAGTCTGTCTGCAGTCGCCGATTCGGCGTGGGCGCGGACGGAATTCTTGTCATCCGACCATCGGACACCGCTGCTCTTCGGATGCAGATATTCAACCCCGACGGCTCCGAAGCTGAGATGTGCGGAAACGGAATCCGATGCGTCGCCAAATACGCCGTGGAGCGCGGCCTCATCGAAGAAGCCGCCATAGCAAATGGCGACGGCGTCAACATTGAAACCCTGGCCGGCCTAATGACCGTCTGGCCTCTAAATGCAGATGATGCTTCTCCGCGAATTGTTGCTGTCCGAGTAGCGATGGGCGCGCCGGAGCTGACGCCGCGAGAGATCCCCGTCGCCCTGGACGTCCCGGGGCCGATAGCCAAGTACGCTCTGGATGTCGGTGGTCACTCGTTCCGCCTTTCCTTCGTATCCATGGGCAACCCTCACGCGATCGCCTTTCTCGACACGCCCGTCGACGCGTTCCCGTTAGAGACGGTCGGGCCGGAGATGGAGCATCACCCGCTTTATCCTGAGCGCGTCAACTTTGAGATCGTCAATGTTATGG
The DNA here is from genome assembly GCA_965237465.1 of Dehalococcoidia bacterium. GTDB lineage: Bacteria > Chloroflexota > Dehalococcoidia > UBA6926 > UBA6926 > VXMO01. The sequence continues at coordinate 277,288 of OZ250138.1, read as the reverse complement.
CTCGAGACAGGATGAACATCCGCGTTTGGGAGCGAGGAGCGGGACTCACCATGGCATGCGGAACCGGCGCCTGCGCCGCTGTTGTCGCGGCGCGGATCAACGGGCTTGTTGACGACTGCGTGTCCGTGGATCTCCCGGGCGGAAGCCTCACAATCGAATGGGATGGAAACCCGGAAAGCGCCGTCTACATGACCGGCCCCGCCGCCTCCGTCTACACCGGCACTCTCGCCACCGACTAGACAGTCGGAGGCGAGCCGGCGTATGTCGCCGCCAAACGCGCAGGTAGCTGGGGCCGCTTCATCGTCAGATACATATACAGCGAAATGCTGGCGAGCATGCCGAGCAAAAGGAACGCCCACCGGTAACCGTCCGCTCCAAATTCGTCATACATGAAGCCTGCAAAGACGGGCGCAAAGATGCCTCCGATCGCTGTAAAGGTAAATTGAAGGCCAAGCAGCTGGCCATAGACCCGCCGACCAAAAAGTTCTCCAAGCAGGGCCGAACGCGGCGGGTTGCCCAGTCCGAAACCAAAGCCGAAAAAGATGGCGAAGATCATCCCGCTAATCGGGTCGCGCGCGAAGAAGAGGAGCACGGCCCCAATAATCTGCATGGTCCAGGACACAGCGACGATCTTGCGCTTGTCGTACTTGTCAGCGAGCACGCCGCCGATGATGCGGGCCGGGAAACTGGCGAGCGGCAAGAGTGTCACCAGAAACGTCACCCATGCTCTGGAGAAACCGAACGACTCCCACATCACAAACTGGTGAATGATGAAAGAGCCGAAGAATATGAACCCGAACATGTTCGCCGTCACATACTTCCAGTACGTTGTCGTCCTGACCGCCTCTTTCACTGTGAACGTCGTATCGGCATAGCGCTCGTCCGTGTCCAGTTTGGCTAAGCTTGCGACCTCCTCCTCGGAGACGCCGTCCGGCCTCAATCCGTACTTTTCAGGGGCATCTCGCATCATCATTGCGAGGGGCAGGCCAATGACCCACGTCGCAATGCCCAGGTACAGGAGCGCTTCCCGCCATGTGGACAGGGCAATAAGGGCAACAATGAGGGGTACAAGGAGAGCGCTCACGCCGGCGCCATAGGACACTATGGCCATTGCCGTGCCACGCTTACGGATGAACCACGAGTTGACTGCCGTGTTCACGGTGAGGAAGGAGCCGAATGCCAGCCCCAGGGCAACCAGGGCAAACGCGGCAAAGAACTGCCAGAGATTGTCTATGAAACTCAGCCCGATAAAGCCACAGCCAAGAATGAACATGCCGCCCAATATTGACTTTCTTGGCCCGAAACGATCCACGACATAGCCAACAATGGGCCCAAAGATGCCCTGCTCCATCCGTTGGAAGGCGAATGCAATGGAGGCCACGCCCGCCTTCCACTGAAATTCGTCAAGGATTTCCGCGAAGAATGGCGCGAACCCGTAGAAGAACACGCCGGAGGTGTAGAAGAGCACACCGAATCCGGCCACCGCCATCCACCACCCGTAGAAGAGGCGGTTGGGGTGGATCAAGACCGATAATGCTGCGTTGACGATGGCCTCCGGGGGTACGACCCCTCGCCCGCGAACGGGCGGAATGAATGTCAGTATAGCCGTCACAGCCACGCTGCGGGCTGACATATGCGGCCCTCAGGAGCCCGCTGACGGTCCGTTTACGGGCTTGCCGGAGACGCCCCGGCGGGCTGACGGGGACGCGACACGGTCAGCGTCAGCGGCACGGAAATACTCAGAATTGCAACGACAATCAGAAATCCGAGGAGGTAGCTGCCGGTCTGATCATAAAGCCAGCCGATGCCGATCGGCGCGGCAATGGCCGGCAACGACGCCAGACCTTGCTGGATGCCCGCTACGCGGCCAAAGATCGCCAGCCCCCAGTACTCGGCCTGCAAGGCAAGACGCACGGATGACTGCGAACCTATCGCGCTGCCTAGCAGAAATCCCGCAATCAGCGCGATCCATGGTTCTGTCGCGAACGGGAACAAGATGATGGCTATCCCCTGCACGACGATTGCCACTCCCAGCACGACGCGCTTGTCAACGTAGTCGGCTATCGTCCCCGCTATGACGCGTATGGGAATGCTGGAGGCCGTCTGCCACGCGAACATGAATGCGATAAACCTGCCTGATAGCCCGTTGTCTTCTAGCACCAACGCCTCAAACGTCACGACTGACCAGGACGCCCCAAGCAAAGAGCTCGCGATGACGTACTGCCAGTAGCCTCTGCTCCTGAGGACATGCCTGAGAGTAAAGTTGGCCTCCGGCATCAGCGTCGCGCGGGACGATGGCGCGGTCTCGTCCTCGGGCGCCTCGCCGCCGTCCGGCTCCATGCCGTAATCCTGTGGCCTGTTGCGAATCAGCGGGATCAGAATCGCGCCCACTACCCAGAACCCGACGCCCGCCCCAAAGAGAACGGCTCTCCAACCAAACTCAGGAATAACCCACGCCCACACTCCGGCCAGCAGGCCGGACAACCCGGGACCAATGATCATGATGCCGTTCGCACGCCCCCTAAATCGACGGAACCACGCATTGATCGCTGCCCCGGTGACGATGAACGAGCCGGCGCTGAGGCCGAACGCAAAGATGACGAACACGCCGTAGTACTGCCACAGGTTCTGGACCTGGCTCATCATCATGCAGCCCGCGCCCGCGATAAAGTAGCCAAGGATGAGGATCTTGCGTGGCCCATATCGATCCACCAACACGCCCGTCAGCGGCGCGGTGACGCCGGACTCCAGACGCTGCAGCGACGGGCCGATGCCTGCAAGGGCTTGGGCCCAACCGAAATGGTGCACGATCGCGGCAAAGAAATTGGAAAAGCCCCAGAATCCGACGCCGTCCGTGTATGCCGCGAGTCCCGTGCCGGCGAGCGTGACCCACCATCCGTAGAAGACCTGGCGCGGATGCCGCGCGAACATCCACGCCGTTAGGACAATCTTCTCTGTCATGTTGTGGCGATCTTCACCGTGTCCGCGCTTCTACTCTGGGGGCGCGTCATCAGGAGCACCATCGCAACAGCCAACGCTAAGGGAATGATCACTGTCATAAACGCGATGCGATAACCGTAATCATCCGCGAGCCATCCGACCAACACCGGTGAAATGAGCGCGCCAACCGCCCCGGCGCCTACTTGGAGGCCCATCAGCGAGCCGAAGATGCTGCGACCCCAGTAATCGCCTTGCAGCGAAAGCCGCGCCGCGTTGCTGCCGCCCCAACCGGTCCCATAGATCACCTCAAAGGCAACCGCCACCCAGATGTTGGCGATGAACAGGAAAAGAATGCCTCCCGCCAACTGAAAGCTCAGCATTGCCGCAACGACAAGGCGCTTGTCAAATCGGTCCGCAAGCGCGCCCGATAGGAATCGCATAGGAATGCTGGCAATGGTGAAGACAACAACCATTGCCCCTGCAGTCTCCACGGAGAACCCAAAGTCGACCAGTGCCGGTATATGATGCACAACCATCGCCGTTATCGCGATCTGCTGCATTGAAAGCGCCCCAACGTAGAGGAGATACGAACGGCTAAGGAGGACGGACCGCACTGAAGAGAAGGCTTGCTCACCGTCCGTTGGAGCATCAGCCGCAGCATCGCTTCCCGCCGACTCGTCCGTGGGCGGATCGCCGTCCATGCGCAGTCCGTAGACCTCCGGGCGTCGGCGCAGGACGAGCGCGAGCGGGATGCAAGTGATCCATGTTCCAATGCCGGTCAGGAACGCGGCATCACGCCACCCATACTCGCGGATCAGCACGACAAGCAGCGCGGTGATGATGCCCGCGAAACCCGGCCCCATGAACGTAAGGCCGAGCGCCTTGCCCCGATTCCGCAGGAACCAGTTGCTGACGGCGGTAGCCACCATCACGTAGGAGGTCGCGCCCATTCCGCTGCCGATTAGCATGAAAGCGATGTAGTACTGCCAGGCGTCCTCCACACGGCTCAGCACAATGAACCCTGCCCCGCCGAGAGACATTCCGATCGCTGTCACAAAACGAGGACCGAGACGGTCTGTCAGGAAGCCGATCGTCGGACTGAACACTGCAGTCTGAAGAGCGAGAATCGCGGGGCCGAGTGAGACCTGCGCGCGCGACCAGTTGAGATCAAGCCGGATGCTGTCAAAAAACGCGCTAAACCCGAAGAAGCTGACGCCCGTCGTATAGAACATCAGGTACATGCCCGCCAACGCCATCCACCATCCATAGAAGATGCGAGGACGGCGGCGCGGAGTGGTCTGTTGAGCAGTCGCCATCACGCCTCTCGCGATTCAGCCCTTGCCGCCCCTGCCCCACGGACTCGCGGCCGATTCATGAGCAGGATTAGTGCGAGGGCAGACGGCGAGGGGGACAGCGGCGCCTATGATGACGAAGGGAAATAGGGCTGCGTCGTCAGGGAATCACTATCGACAAAGGGCAACCTGAGGGATCTCAAAATCATAGAGCCAGGCACTCACGCGCTCCAAAAAGAGACTGACGAACGCAGCGACGGAGAAATGAATGCCGAACAGCAGACCAAATCGCCTTCGGCCAACAGTACTTCCATTGCAGGCCGAGATTGGCCGGTCCCCATGGTCCGAGTCCGAAACTAATGACCACGGCATAGGCGATTGTCTTCAGGGGAACGAACGGCGTCAGGAAGAGAGCGGCAAACGCCAATTGAATGGCCAGAATCGCAATGACGGCCCATCGCCTGTCAAACCGGTCTGAAAGGGCTCCGGCAGCCAAAAGGCCGGCGACACCGACCAATGAGGCCAGTAGATTCGCTCCTACAATAGCCCAAATTGATTCCTGTAGCGCCAGGGACATTGCCCATACCACCGAGCTCTGAAACCCCATGGCGACGGCGAAGAGGGGGAATGACCTGCCCAATAGGATGCGCCGCAATGGCAGGGCCTCAGACGGTTGTCCAATTGATTCTTCAGATTGCTCACGCGTCTCAGGCGTTTTGGCGTCAATGGCGGGAATGCCTGCGCGCCAACTCTCGACACTGAACAACGGCCATCGGCGCAGTATCAAGAAGAATGCCAGACCGGTGGCGCACAGCACTGCGCCGATTGCCAGGGTGATGGCGGCTGAAACGGGACCATAGTCGCCCAAGAATGTGGACAGAGTAAAATTCAGGAGGAATACGTTGAAAAAACGGCTGGAAGAAGCGTCGCGAATGGGAAAGCCGCAAGGACGACGCAAACGCAATTCCGGGGTAGCGGCTGAACAGGTTGGCGACCATCGTCAACATGCAATCCGGGCTGACAGGGCTGATGACCCCGCCAATCAGGAATGCCGCGCCATAGGATGGCAAACCGGGGCCGATGACGGCCAGAACCATGTAGATTATCCCGCCAAAAAACAGGACGGTGGCCACCAGAGCCATTGGGCCTCGTTGATCGACCAGATGGCCGATGAGCGGACGCAGGGGCAGCAATAGCAATATGGCTGCGCCCGTGCCCAGGGCCCTTGATGTGACGGATAAGTCTCCGGTTCAAACAGGTACTCGCCCAGATTGTTATCGGCATACACCGTCAGCATCACAACGCCCGCCCCCACCAGTGCAATCCACCAGCCGCGATGGATATGGCGCGGCAGCAGCGGCGCAGACGGCGCGCTGCCCTGCTCACCGGAGGTGTCGTTGTCGTCAGCCGCGCGTTCGCCGTCTTGATCGTTCATGCCCCATGCTAGGCGCGGGAGTGATGCAAAGACAAACGGAGATGGATTCCGGCTTGCGCCGGAATGAGGGGACTCTTGGATTGCTACAATACGTTGCAGCGGGCAGTTTACCCTTCGGTCAAGTTTCATAGAGGAGAGTAAGGCGAATGCCACTACCAGAGCAGGCGCGCCGCGTCGCACAGTTGCCGCCATATCTCTTTGTCGAGGTCACGCGAAAGATCAATGAAAAGCGGGCGTTGGGCGAGGATGTCATTTCACTTGCCATCGGAGACCCCGACCTGCCGTCCGCCCCGCACGTGATCGAGGCCCTGCAGAACTCACTTAAAGATGTCGCCAATCACCGCTACCCGGAATCGGACGGCCTCCCTGCCTTTCGTAGGGCGGTTGCCGAGTGGTACAAGCGTAGATTCGACGTGGACGTCGATCCTGATACCGAGGTGCTGCCGACCATTGGATCAAAGGAGGGCATCGCCCACATCGCTTGGTGTTACATCGATCCAGGCGATATAGCGCTCGTTCCAGACCCCGGCTACCCCGTCTACAGCGTGGGCACAATGCTGGCAGGCGGCGAATCCCATTTCATGCCCTCACGCGCGAAAACGGCTTCTTGCCTGATCTTGATGCCATACCTGAAGACATCGCCCGTCGAGCAAAGCTCCTCTGGATTAACTACCCAAACAACCCGACCGCCGCCGTTGCAGGACTCGATTTCTATACACGCGTCGTTGACTTTGCCCGCGCAATATGACATCGTCGTGTGTCATGACGGGCCGTACACTGAGGTTGCATTTGACGGATACAAGCCCGTCAGTTTCTTGCAGGCTCCCGGCGCCAAAGACGTTGGCATCGAGTTCCATTCCCTGTCGAAGTCCTACAACATGACGGGCTGGCGCATCGGAATGACGGTGGGCAATGCGGAAGTCACTAATGCCCTCATGCGCATCAAATCCAACGTCGATTCCGGCATCTTTCAGGCCGTGCAGCACGCGGGCATCGCCGCCCTTGAGGGACCGCAGGAGATCATTGACCATCACAACGGTGTCTATCAGGCCCGTCGCGACAAGCTCATTCCCGTGCTCCGCGACATGGAGCTAGCTGTTGATCCGCCAAAGGCGAGCCTCTACGTGTGGGCCAAGCTGCCGGACGGCGTGCTGTCCGGCGAGTTTGCCTCTCGCCTTATCGAGGAGGCGAACGTGGTGGTGACGCCGGGGCGTGGCTACGGAGAAGCCGGGGAAGGCTACATCCGGTGCTCACTCACCGTCGACGATGATGCTCTGGATCGCGCATTGGAGCGCCTGTCCGCCGTCGACACGTCCCTGCTCTTCTAGGTCCCCGCAGGGCATCACTTTGAACAATCAGGCAGGGAACGGCGCGATGACATCTCCCGCCCCGGATCAGGACCTCCAGGACGAGAATCGCGTGCTGCTTGCGCTTGTCCATGCGACGTCATCATTGCCCCTGGAGGAACTCGCGAGTCGCCTCGAGATTGGTGACGCGCGGCTCAGACGGGCGCTTGAGCGTCTGCATGAGCGGAATTATGTACAGATCTCCCACGGCCTTGGGCCGATCGCGGATACGTATATTTTGACTCCGGCCGCGCGCGCCTACATCCGGCGCCAGATGCCGGGCGCGGACGTTCCGCCTTCGTCATCGGGATCGACTACAAGCTGGCGTCGCCCGGCCTAAAGATCTGCATTCAGGGCGAACCAGTTCACCCACCAATACCAGACGATGTAGCCGCCTGCCCCCATCAGCAAGACCGCGCTCGCTCGCTCGACAACGGGCATAGCCTGCCGTATGGCCGTTCGAACAATGTCCTTAAAGACTGCAGCGCCGAGTGTCAATCCGATCAGGCCGACGCCCATCCCGGCCCCATACACTAAAAACTGCAGCACGACGGCTTGAAACCCCAGCGTCAGCGCGTTGCCCATGACGGCCAGAAATATCGGGAAGGTACAGCTCAGCGTCGCCAGCGCGTACGCCAAACCAAACAGAAACACGGAAACCAGGCCCCGACTCCCTGTCCCCCAGCTGACGCCAATCGTCGGAATCAACATGAGGGAGCGCCGTGAAATCAGGAGATAGAGGCCCAATATCATCAGCGCCAAGCCAATTGCCACGGCGGCGCCGGGGATGATGTCGCGCAAGAAAGACCCTATTCCTGCCCATGCAAGTCCAAAGGATCCGAACAGCAACAGAAACGCAGACGACGCCGTGCCGCCCACAAGGAGCGCCTGACCAAGGCGGGCAGCAATCGGCCGGCTCTCATAGCCTTCTTCGCGGGAGCCGATGTAATAGCCGATGTACGCGGGCAGCATCGCGATGCCACAGGGGCTCGCCAGCGCGACAAATCCCGCGCCAAAGGCAAAGGCAAACGGCAAGCTAAACATTAGATATTCCGCCGCACAGGATGCGGCCAGGCCGCTCCCTCGGCGTCTCGGGCCATTGCTGCGCCCGGCACGCTGGCGCGGCTTAGAAGCTTGGGCTCTCCGATTCGATCACCTGGCACGAAAGGAGTCGCTCCGCACTTTCAGCGATCATCATGTCGCCCAACTCAAGAATCTGTTGAACTCGGGAATCAACGATTGAGTAGTAGACGTTTCGGCCTCGCCGATCAGCGCCGACGAATCCGCACCAACGGAGGCAGGAAAGATGGCTTGAAACGCGTCCCTGCGGCGCCCCAAGCAGGTCAACCAACTCAGAGACGCTCTTCTCGGAATCTATCAGGATGCGGAGAATTCGCAGCCGCGTCGGATCGCCAAGCCCGCGAAAAAAACGAGCCGCAGCCTCTGAGCCGCTCGTTGGGACAGCCATCGGCCCTGCCGGGGTCAGCGTCAACACCTGCATCGCACTCATTCTCAATGTCCCATCCCATCCGGCCGGATGTATCCCGATCCTTGCGCTCAAACCCGACCCCCGTCCGCTATGCGCGGCTTTCACTCTTGCACGTAGTATAACGTACAGCGCGGAGGGGCAGCGCCGGCCTGTACATAGGTCCCCGCTTTCGTACAATCGGACTCAGGGAATCCGCTCAATGGCCCAACTTTCATCCCCGCTTCATGCCGTGGCAAAGCCATTCGCGTCACTCATTATCATGGCCGGCCTCGTCTTGTTGTTCACGGCGTGCCAGGAGCCTGTCGAGCCGACGGCGACCCCCACAGTTGCGCCAACTTCAACTCCAACAGAGACGCCCGCGCAGACGCCCTCCCCGACGCAGTCGGTCATCCCGACCCCTCGAGACATCGTCTTCCCGGACGACGAGGCGCCGCACACGGACCCCCTTGAGTGGTGGTACTACCACGGAACTCTTGAGGGCGAAAACGGAGGTCAATACGGCTTCCATTTCGTCATTTTCCAAGCCAGGCGGCCCGAATCCGAGTTTCTTGCCTATCAGGCCCACGCAGCAGTCACGAACGTCGCTGGACAGACACATGAAGAGGCCGTCAGATTCGCTCTGAATGAGCAACCTCAGCCGGAAACAGGATTCGCCTTTGACATCGGCGGCTGGACGCTCAGCGGCGACGCCGGTCAACACGCATTCGCGGCAGCTACGGAAACCTACTCCATCGACATTTCTGTCCAGGCAACGCGTCCACATACGCTCCACGATGGCGACGGCTTTCTGATCGGGCTGGACGGCTGGACCTACTACTACAGTTGGACCCGAATGGACGCGACGGGTGTCCTCACCATAAATGAGCAGGATCTGGCGGTAACCGGCGAGGTCTGGATGGATCATCAATGGGGCGATTTCCAGGTTCGCGGGAATCCGGCCGGTTGGCAATGGTTCGGTGTTCGCCTGGAAAACGGCGTCGACATCATGGTCGTCGAGACTCGAGGCGTTGCTGGCCAGGTCTTTGCTTTTGGCACTATGACCGACGCGAACAACGTTCAGACGCAGATTGAAAACGATGACGTCATGATTCAGGAACTAGGTGAATGGCGCAGCACCGTTACGTCCGGTGTATATCCGGCAGGCTGGCGCGTCTTGATCCCCAGGCACGGCGTGGATATGACGCTGACGCCCGTTCTGGACGATCAGGAGTTCACGCTCACATTCCCGCCGAGCAACAACTATTGGGAGGGCCTGGTGGAATCGGAGATCACCTTCAATGGAGAGGTTGTTGAAGGCCGGGCCTACGTCGAGCTCGTAGGGTATGTCCCTAACGCTGACAGCAACTGACTGCCAGGATGTGAGAGCCGCTCCCCTGGCCGTGCACGCATCCTGATAAACGTCGAGCCAGATCCTCATTCATCCTCGGACTGTTCATACGTCCTGAAACTCACGCCCCAGCGCTCCGAATGTCTGCTGCTCAGACCCAATAGAAGGGCATCGTAGTCGGGAGTATCAATAGGGTCTGTCGTCATGATGTAGGCGTCCTCACCGTTGTCGGAGTAGTAGCGCTTGCGTCGCCCGACGACCTTGAACCCGTACTTGCGATACAGATTCTGGGCCACGTCATTGGAGATGCGAACCTCAAGGGTGACCTTGCGGCAATCCAATAACTTGCTTGTCTCCACTGCGCCGATTATCAGTAACTCACCGATGCCATTTCCTCGAAGCGGGTTGCGTACGCCGACGCTTGTTACGTGTCCCTCGTCAATGACTGCCCACAAGCCCAAGTAACCCCCAATCAGCTCATCCGTCGCCGGCGACGCGTCTTCATTGACGCCCAGCAGCCGCCTGACAACACCGCCAAGCCCTCTATTCCGAGAGTGGATTCGCTCCTCCGGATCCGGGTTGGACGGCAGTCCGTGCTCTGGTGCGTAGTCGTCGTACAGCGCATCGCTGGCAACGGCGACGAGATAGTGCGCAATTCGCCGCTCGCGCAGGTCCCGCTTGAATGGAGGAGTAAACCCGTTCTCAGGAAAGGCGTCTCGGTCTACTTGAGTCGCCTGCGTGATATCAGCCTCAACCATGGGCCTCAACACATATGGCATTACGTGTTCTGCTTCAGCGTTCACTACCAGGCTCCTATCCTCTAGCATGAGGATAGAGTGAAACGGCAAAGGATGCCCCTAACCTTCTGGCCAATCCGGGCGTTCTATGGATGTAGTGAATGAATCAAGAGCCGCCCAAATCGCAGACGGCAGCGGAATCACAGCCGACGGATTCCGAGATAGCCGCCATAGTCCGTAATGCGCAGAACGGCGAGGTTACTGCATTTGGTCAACTCTACGAGTTGTATTCTGACCGAGTCTTTCGCTATGTGGCCTATCGCGTTCAAGGGACCGCAGATGCGGAAGACATCGCAGAGGATGTCTTTATCCGAATGCTGGAGGCCATCGGGACATTCCAGTGGAGAGAAATCCCCTTCTCAGCGTGGCTCATGCGAATCGCGCACAATAGGGTCATTGATCACTACCGTCGCGGACGCACACGGAACGCCGCTCCTCTGGAGCGCGCGCCCCAGTTGCCCTCAAGGGACCGCGATCCGAATGAGCGGATCGACCTTTTCTCAGACATCCAAGACCTCAATGGGGCGATGGAGCAACTTACGGATCTCCAGCGCGAGGTTATCTCCCTTCGTTTTGGTTCAGAACTTTCCATTGCCGAAACCGCGCAGGTCATGAACAGAAATGAGGGCGCAGTTAAAGCGCTTCAGCACAGCGCCGTCCGCGCTCTGCGCCGGATCATGGTTCAGGATGAGCAAGAGTAAATCAATCGCATCATCATGACAGTGCCTGAATCAGACAACCCTGCCCTTACAGACGCCCTAAGCGAATGCGTGGACAGCATCCTGCATGGCGGGAGCGTTGAGGAGTGCTTGCAGCGCTTTCCGGACCTTGCCGATGAGCTCCGTCCGCTGTTGCTCACGGCGACAGGCATTCAAGTCAGGCCCGAGCGTGACAACTCCCTTCGCAGCGCCAATCGACTGCGCTTCGAGGGCGCAGCCCGCTACCATCTAGCCGGACGCGATGCTCGCGAACAAGGCGGGCGGATTTCCCGCTGGTGGAACTATCGGATGCCGACGCTGTCCCGCGCATGGACCGCCGGAGTCGCCGGGCTTGCGTTGACCTTCATCCTCAGCACGGGCGCAGCAGTTGCCTCGACCGACTCATTGCCGGATAACCCTCTATATCCCGTGAAGCGCGTCACGGAACGAGCGAGGCTCGCGATGACGTTTTCGGAAGACAGCCGCGCCCTGTACCACCTCGAGCTAATTGAACGCCGCACGCGGGAACTCGCCAGCATGGCTGAGGATGGACAGACGGACCAGGTTGAACAGCTCAGCCGGGAAATCCTCAAGAACATTGAGTTCGCCCGCGTCGAGGCTGGCTTCTCAATGTCGCACGCGGTGCAGGCGGCGTCTATCGAGACGGCGAGTACTTCGGACGAGGTTGGCGATGGCGTAGCGGCGGATTCACCGGCCGGGCAGACCACAAGAGAGGCCGGCGAACCGACCCTGACATTCAGCTCAGAACCCCGGCTGCAGCAGATGGACGAGAAGACGCGAGCCTATCTCGAAGCGGAGGGTATTACTGCCGCGCACACCCATGCCCTGCTGCTGATCGCCCACCAACAGGCCCCTGATCACTTGAAATCCAAAATCGCCGACGCCTTGACCCGTGCCGAGGCGCGATACGAGCAAGCACATATTGACGCAGTGCCGCAATCCATCTCAAGCACGCTCTTCGCGCAGGGCATCGTACGGATCAATGGCGGAGTGTTGACGCTGGGGCGCGGACTGCGATTCGTCCTGTCTCATGATGCGCTTGGCAACCGTCCTCCGCGCGACGGAGATCTCGCGACTATCGGCGGCTATGTGAGAGATGACGGCGTGCTGCTCGTGCTGCGGCTCTATGCGATTGATGGCGAAGACATTTCAGACGAGGAAATCCGACTACAAGCGGAGTCGCTCTCATCGTTGCCGAATGAACTGCGCATACCCGGATTCAGCATCGTGCCCGCCCTGGGCACGGGGTACGCCTTTGATGCGGATGATGCGGGCCGCTGGGTCTACGTACAGGGAACCGTCACCGAATCCGGCAACGTGCTCGGCGAAGACATTCGCATTCTGAACGGGGCGCCTATTCGCTTCCCGGATTGGTAACAGCCCGGCCCGCCAGATCGCCGCTCCAGCGAGCTTGAGCAGCCGTGGCGGCCTCGCGATATACTAAGGTGTCATGAACCGTATCGCCCGAGGCACGGGCGTCAGGTACAACGTCCGGATCTTCCTGCGCCTGCAGACATTCCTGCTGCCCTACAAGGGGCGCGCCGCACTTATCTACTTCTTCCTTCTTGCCTCCAGCGCCTTTACTCTCGTAATCCCCAAGCTGATTGGCGAGGCAATCGACGCAATCAAGGAAGGCGACCCGCTCTCAACGCTATACCTCATTGGAGCCGGAATCCTGGGCGCCGCCATCATCCGCGGCGCTATGTCATACGGCCAGAGTTATTTCAGCCAGTCTGTGTCGCAGCACGTCTCATATAACCTGCGCAATGCCCTCTATGACCGATTCCAGAACCAGAGTTTCTCTTTCTTTGACACCACACGAACGGCGGAGCTTATGTCCCGCGCCACTTCGGACGTTGAGGCTGTACGAATGCTCATCAGTTTTGCCCTTGTCCGCATCGTACAGGTTGCCATGCTCCTCCTCATGGTCACCGGCCTGCTGCTCACATCCAATTGGCAGCTTGCTCTCGTCACGCTCGCCGTTCTTCCCTTTATCGCTTACCGCACTGCGTCGTCGAGCAGGCGCCTCCGGCCCATCTGGCTCAGCGTCCAACAGGAGATCGCAAACCTCAGCACCGTGCTGCAGGAGAGCCTGTCCGGGATCCGTGTGGTCAAGGCGTTTGGCCGCGGCAAAGAGGAGACTGAACGGTTCTCCCGACAGGCGAATATCGTGTATGAACGGAACATTGCAGCCAATGACGAGCAGGCCGCCAACTCGGCGCTCATGTCCTTTGCCGTGTACCTGGCCGTGACCGTTCAGCTGTTCGTAGGCGGCAACATGGTTATAAACGGGACCCTGACGCCGGGGGAACTGGCAACATTCCTGCTCTACCTCCTGACAATCACCGTCTACGTCCGGATGATCGGATGGCTCGGCAATCAGCTTTCTCGGGCCGTCGCCGCCGGTGAGCGCATCTTTGAAGTGCTTGACGCCCGGCCGGAGGTTCGCGAAAAAGCGGACCCCGACAGCAACGCGATTTTCCGGGGCCGCATCGTCTACGATAATGTCTCGTTCAGCTACACGGATCAAGCGGATGTGCTGGAAGGCGTGTCGTTTTCCGCTGAGCCTGGACAGATCATCGCCCTCGTTGGCGCCACAGGCAGTGGAAAATCGACCCTCGTCAGCCTCCTACCGCGATTCTATGACCCCACCGCAGGGGAAATAACCATCGACGGCGTCGGCCTCAGGGACATGAGCCTGGCCCACCTGAGAGGCTCCATCGGCATTGTTCAGCAGGACGTATTCCTGTTCTCCGCCACCATCCGGGACAACATCGCCTATGGCCGTCCCGACGCGTCGACGGCGGACATCAAAAACGTGGCTATGGCGGCCCGCCTCCACGGATTCATCGAGAGCTTGCCGCAGAAGTACGACACATGGGTTGGCGAGCGCGGGATCAATCTCTCCGGCGGCCAGCGTCAGAGGCTCGCTATCGCCCGGACGCTCCTTTTGGACCCCCGTATCCTGATCTTGGATGACTCCCTCTCCAGCGTCGACGCGGATACCGAGTACTCCATCCAGCAGGCGCTGGACCGCGTTATGGAGGGGCGCACGACGATGATTGTCGCCCAGAGGCTCGCCAGCGTGCTCCGCGCCGACACGATCCTGGTGCTTGATCAGGGCCGCGTCATGCAACAGGGCACCCATGCAGAGCTCATCGCTGAGCAAGGCCCGTACCGCGCCATCTACGATCTCCAACTGCGTCATCAAGAAGAAGCGCAAGAGGATGCCCTCGCCGGGGCGGCCCGATCGGGATCAGGGGCGACATTGCCATGATGATGGGCGGCGGTGGTGGCGGAGGCTTTGGACACCACGATGGATGGGATGATGAGACGCTCGGCGCCGTCCTTGACCGCCGCATCGCAGTCAGACTCGCGCCGTACATCCTGCGGTTCAAGCGATGGTCGGCCATCGCCATCATTGGAATGTTGGCGGCCACGGCCGCCAGTGTTGCGATTCCGGCTCTTATCGGCATCACGATAGATAACGCAATCGAAACCAGCAACGCGTCCTTGCTGACGATTTTTGTTGGCGTGTTTTTCGCCGTCATCGTCGTCAACGCAATTGGCTCGTGGCTCCAGGCGCGCTACATGGCCAAAGTGGCGCATGGCATGTTGGTCCGTATTCGGACGCAGCTCTTCGCCCACCTGCAAGAGCAGCCGCTCGGGTTCTATGACAAGCAGCAGGTCGGTCGCCTGATGTCGCGCGTTATCAGCGACGTTGAGCAAATTCAGCAGGTGATGACCGGCGGCGTCATCGGCACAATAAGCGATGCGCTGACTCTTGTCGGCATCGTCGTGATCATGCTGTTCATGGAGTGGTCGCTGGCCGTTGTCGCGCTGAGTGTGGTGCCGGTTTTGATCCTCATATCCATCTTCTGGCAACGCCGCGCTCGCGTCGCGTTCCTAAGCGTTCGCCGCGCCATCTCCGTAGTCAACGGAAGCCTTCAGGAAAACGTGTCCGGCGTGCGCGTCGTCCAGAGCATGAAGCGCGAAGACGAAAACATGCTCCGCTTTGATCGCGTGAATCGCGATCATCTTGATGCAAACCTGCACGCCTCCCGGCTCACGGCAGGCATGTTTCCGGCGGTGGAGATCCTCGTTGGAGTTTCAATGGGACTGGTCGTCATCTACGGCGGCTGGCGCGCCCTGCAAGGCGAGCTTGAGGCGGGCGTACTGATAGCCTTCATCCTATACGTGCAGCGATTCTTTGATCCGATCCGCAATCTGACCATGCAATACACTGAGCTCCAGCGGGCTATGGCGTCCGGCCAGCGCATCTTTGAGTTGCTGGATACCAAGCCGGAGGTCGCTGACCGCGAAGGCGCAATCCCCCTCCCGACCATAGTCGGCAGCGTTCGGATTGATAACGTGTCCTTCGCCTACGACGACGAAGTGCCCGTGCTGCGCAACGTTTCCCTGGACGTGCAGCCGGGAGAAACAATCGCGCTCGTCGGGGCCACCGGCGCTGGCAAGACGACGCTCGTTAGCCTCATCGCCCGTTTTTACGACGTAAAGTCGGGACGGGTTCTAATAGACGGCCACGACGTGCGTGACGTGCAAAGGGACTCGGTGGCGCAGCAGATGGGAACGGTTCCGCAAGAGCCATTCCTGTTCTCCGATACTATTGAGGCGAACATCCGTTTTGGGCGGCCCGACGCGACGAGTGAGCAGGTGCAGGATGCGGCGCGCGCCGCCGGCCTGCATGACCTCATCATGATGATGGAAGACGGCTACCAATCGGAGTTGCAAGAGCGTGGCGCAAACCTGAGTGTCGGGTATCGGCAGCTGGTCAGCTTTGCCCGCGCCATACTTGCCGATCCCCGCATCCTGATCCTGGACGAGGCGACGGCAAATATTGACACCCGGACGGAGGCGCGCATTCAGGATGCGCTGCGACGACTCCTCCCGGGCCGCACGTCATTTGTCATCGCGCACCGTCTCTCGACCATTCGCGAGGCGTCCCGCATCGTCGTAATGGAAGACGGCAAGATTGCGGAGATCGGCACGCATCATGAGTTGCTTGCCAGACAAGGCATCTATGCTCGCCTCAACGCCATGACCTACGCTACTGCGATAGCGCCGAACGGCGGCGGGCCGGGCGCCGCGCCGCTAGTGGCGCCTGCCGGCGGCTCCGAAGATACGCCCTAAACCTACTTGCAACGCGGTCCGGCCGCGCCCTTACGACGTCAGCACTATTTTGAGGCGCTATAACGCCGCCTTCCAGTCCGCCCGACGGTCTTCAACCTCGTCCGCGCCGGACAATCCGGATTGCTGAACCGTGATTTGGCTGCGTCCTTCGCCACGCTCGTAATAGTTGACATTGACGTTGGTCGTGACTCCTGTTTGGCCTACCCACACAGAGCGGCTGGACTTCAGCGGCGTATCCTTTTGGATCGTCAGGGGCGCTCCCGGGAGCCACTTCTCCCGCAATTCGCCGTTGGCGAAAGCCTCGTACACCGCAGAAACGGTGACCCCAATCGTCTTGCTCACGCCCATCTGGAAGCCGCGTGTGGTCTCATACATCGCTCGCATCCCGCGCGCTCGTTCATATTCCACCGTGAGGTGTTGGCTCCACCACGGCGAGACCTCGTGCTCAGTCCGCAGCAGAATTGCGATGTCCTTGTGGGACAGCGCCTGCGCCCCCGCCGAATCCAGAATCGAATACCATTCTTCCGGCATCTTGCCCGTAACCCGCTCTACCGCCTCCGGGACGCCCCCTTAGTCTTGAAATGGAAGTCATGGCACTAGCCCTTGCCTAGAGGCTCAAGTTTCCGCTATTGAACTCCACAAGTTTGGGCCAATCAATGTAACCGTCGCTGTTGCAGAAGTCCTTCGCGAACTCAAGCGAAAGCCTATTCAAGAGCGCGGATTTTGCCTCAGACGTTTCTGTATCCAGCTTGTCGGCCAAAAGTACCCGTGCTTTCGCTACGCCTGTTTCACCGTTCCCCGAGACCAGCGGCCCTAATCTGACAGACGTAGCCTCTATATCATCACCGAATGACGATGCTCACCAGTGGGCAATACACGGACGCAATGTTTCGCCGACGGTATGGGGCCTGTCAAGCAAGATCGCGGTTAGGTCACCGAAAGATAGGATTTGCTGCAGATCAACTCTCTCGCAGGCTCGGCACAAGTCTTGGGCTAATGGAGCCACCTCCGCATCGCATTCCATCTCAAGTCTATTTCTGCAGAATCGTCGCCATGGGTTGCATTCATGCTAATCACGTCCTAGCCGTCCGGAGATGGTAAGACGATGGGCAGGACCTTCCTCAATCCAACGCTATCGACTTCCACACCCTGTTGCAACGCAAATCTCGCCTCAACGTCAAGCTGCCTATTCGTCTCCTTTTTGACAAGCTCGAATACCTCACCTAGCCATTCGCCTTGACGTACAAGCGATCGAGCGGCTCGGCCCTTTTGGGCCTGGTCGTCGAAATATTCCACTACCTGAGGAATTACAAGGTCCATAATTTCGGTGACCCAGTTGGGCATAGATTCAACTAGGTGCTGTGATTCGGGCACTCCAAAGTACTCTTCACCACCGAATCCCAGAAGATACCTGAGCAGATTGGAAACATTCGCCACAATCGGAAACCGGATGTACTGCAAAGACCAGCTGTATGGCGTCCCTAGATCAGCCGCCTTCGCTTGCTCGTCTTTGACCAGAGCACTCACTTTCGAAAAGAGGACGTACGGAAGCAATAGCTGTTGTGCCGTAACGAATTCAGGAAACAGACTTGCGTGGAGATCATCTGAACGGAAGTACTCTCTCACACGGTCGCCCGCGATGTGGGGCAAGTTTTTGAAAGCCAGACAGGCTTGCGCCAGATCCTTCATCTTGATTAGCCGCATGCCAAAGTCACCGCCGCTGTACGGCACCCTTGCCCGCGCTCCCCTAACGTCTGTGTTCCAGGTTCCACGCTTGTGCTCGTAGTACCAAGGCGGACTCAACAAGTTAAACTCGCCGTGCAACCTTCTGTGTACGCTGTCACCCGAATGAAAATCCTCCGACTTCATTGTGGTCTGACGATTCGTACGCTCTGCCACTACCTGAGCCATCTGGGGGGCGTTTTGAGTCTCGATGATGCGTATCGGCACGAGAACGTCTCGGAGTCTTTCACCCAGCTCCGCCCGTCTCCACATCTCGTGAATGGTAATTGTTGTTTGGCAACCGTTCACGATCTGTAGGTCGCGCATCTGCAGTCTACTTTCTCCATTTTGGTCAGTCACTGAAACAGAAGAACACGTTGCGGTCAGACCATTGTTGTAGAGATAGAAGTTGACAGGGTCGCTCTTCAGGGTTTCATACATTTCTTTGTTGACCTTGTTGGCCCCGAGGTAGTAGCGAGGGTTCTCGCGAAAAAGATTGATTCGGTTCTTGCTGTATAAGAGCGCCAATTCCGAGGCCTTTATTGACGCGGCTACCGATTTGTGTCCCCCGCTTGGGTCAAGGACAAAATAGTCGCCGCTACCAACTGTGAAGTCAGCGTTTATTGGTTGCCCACTGATAACTCTTAAGTTCTGGGCGAGCGACTCAACGTCGTGAACATAGCTCGCATAAGGAAATCGGTCGCCTTTAAATTCCAGACGGCCGTCTTCAATCGGCTGTCCGTCAGTCCTCAACCGGCTTTGAACCAGACGAGATGAAACAAGATGGAACTCGATGGTCAAGTCTGGGAGAATTCTCTCTCGTAGTTCGGCTGCGCGTTCCTGTACTGCCCGATTTGCAAGATATGCCTTCGACGGATCCATCACACTCGTGAATCCGTCTCGCAGCTTTGTAAGGTCTTCCGCAGTAGCTCGCGCATCCTTTGACTGGATAAGGTAGAGTTTCGACCCTGATTCATCGGCCGCCAGCCACCAGGCATCAATGCCCATATCTCCGCTTGAATCCACCGACGTGGCCTCCTCGATCTGTTCGTCTGTCAGCCCTTCGTCCCACAAGATTTGGCTAACTGCGAAATCCCGGAATGCCGCCCAATCAGAGCCACTGCGTCCTTTCCAATCGTCCACAAACGGTTGGATCACGTGAACTGCGTCTTCCTCTCGTCTTTGCCGATTGGTCATCGAAATCCCCTAGCTTCCGCACTCATTGGTGTTCTGCACCAATAGTAACCTAGGCGGCACGTTCTCCGGATGGAAAGATCAGCCCATCCGCTCCCCCATTGACCCGCCCTATCCACTCCAATAGAGTGGGAGTACCGACCGACTGGTCAGTCGGTTCTTGTACGGAGGACGAACATCTCAACGGTTTCAGACAGTGGCAAGTCCGCCACACGCGAGCGCATCCTGGATGCGGCGGCCCATGTTTTTGCCGATTCGGGCTATCACGGCGCCAGCGTTGACGACATCGCCCACGCGTCCGGCGGTTCAAAGGGCGCGATTTATTTCCATTTTCCCGGCAAGCGGGAGATATTCTTCGCCCTCATCAACAGGTTTGCCGACCACCTGCTAAACAGCACAAGCGCCGCCATTGACAGCCATTCGGGCGGGGTGGAGCAGGCAGGCGCCGCTATTGAATCTACTCTAAAGACGTTCTCCGACCACTCGCGCCTGGCCAAGGTCTTGCTTGCAAGCGGCGTCGGCTTGGGGCCGGCCTTTGATGAATCGCTCCTGAAGCTCCATGAGCGATTCGCGGCCCTCATCAAGGAAGGGCTGGACGCGGCCGTCGCAGAGGGCTCGATTCCCCCCCTGGACTCAACTCTGGCGTCATACGCCTGGATGGGCGCGCTGAATGAGATCATTCTTAGGTGGTTGTTTACGGGCCAGCCGGATCCACTGGTCTCGGCGGCGCCGCAACTTCGACGAATGCTCCTGGCCAGCGTCGGACCGCGGCAGGAGACTTCCACACCACGCGCAGAGGCCGTCGGCTGATGGCGAAGACCTTTCAAGACCTTGCCGAATTCATTGCGTTCCTAGAGGAACGCGGAGAACTTCGACGCATAACCGCCCCCGTCACGTGGGATCTGGAGATAACGGAGATCACGCGACGCGTCCTGCGCGAGGGTGGACCAGCGCTGCTCTTTGAGAACGTTGACGGGCATACGGGCACGCCGGTGGTCATAAACCTGTTCGGCACGGCGCAACGGATGGCGTGGGCGCTCAATGTCGAGGATCTCAACGAGTTGCCGGCCAAGGTCGAGAAGGTCATGCAGATGGCGCAAGGCGGGCCGCCCTCCGGGATCATGAAAAAGTTGCGGCTCTTGGGAGACCTGACGCAGCTGGCCCGCATCGGACCTCGCCGCGTTGAGCGTGAGGACGCCCCGGCGCAAGAAGTCATCCTGCAGGGCGATGATATCGACCTCTTTTCCCTACCCATACTCAAGACCTGGCCACAGGACGCCGGTCGATACATCACTTTGCCGCTCGTCATCACCAAAGACCCTGAGTCCGGCACGCACAACCTCGGCATGTACAGAATGCAGGTCTATGACGAACGCACGACGGGGATGCACTGGCAGACGCACAAGGTCGGAACTCAACATGAACGCCGAGCTGCGGAGTCCGGCGCTGAACGGCTGGAAGTAGCTGTCGCGCTGGGCGGAGACCCTGCCCTAATCTGGTCCGGCTCAGCCCCCGTCCCGGCCGACGTCAGCGAGTACCTGCTGGCCGGTTTCGTCCGCGGCGCCCCCGTGTCGGTCGTCAAGGGAATCACGGTGGATATCGACGTGCCTGCACAAGCGGAATACGTCCTTGAGGGCTACGTCGATCCTTCGGAGCGGCGTCCTGAGGGCCCGTTCGGAGATCACACGGGCTACTACTCCATCCAGGAGCCCTACCCTGTCTTTCACCTCACAGCTATCACGCACCGTCGAAGCCCAACGTACCCGACCATTGTTGTCGGCCGTCCGCCGCAGGAGGATTACTGGATGGGCGTCGCGACGGAGCGGATGTTTCTGCCGCTCATCCGGCTGATGTTGCCGGAGGTTGTTGATGTTCACATGCCCGCGGAGGGCGTGTTCCACAACCTCGTTCTCGTGTCCATCAAGAAGGAATATCCCGGTCACGTTCAGAAAACGGTCAACGGCATGTGGGGCCTTGGCCTTATGTCTCTTGCCCGCGCCATAGCCGTCTTTGATGACGACATCAACATTCAAGACCCCTCGGAGGTCGTGTGGCGCCTCTCAAACAACGTCGATCCGCGCCGTGACATCTTTTTCTCCGATGGGCCTATCGACGATCTTGATGTCGCATCGCCTACGCCGCGTGTCGGCAGCAAGATCGGCATTGACGCCACCCGCAAGTCGGGACAGGGAGAGATGGGCGATCGCCGGTGGATGCCGGACATCACCATGGACCAGGCCGTTGTCGAACAGGTGACGCGGCGCTGGCAGGAATACGGCATCTGATGGATTCCGTCGGACGCCCGCCGCTCGCTCGGCCATGGTCTTATCTGGGCCGACTTGGCTTCATGCTCGACTCCATCCGATTCGAACATTCCGTTTTTGCCCTGCCCTTCGCATATCTGGGCATGATCCTGGCGGCGGGTGGCTTGCCGACGCTCTCCCTATTCATCTGGATAACGATTGCAATGGTCGCCGCCCGCACCGTGGCAATGAGCGCCAACCGCCTCATTGACCGTGAAATGGACGGCGAGAATCCCAGAACCGCGATGCGGGCACTGCCGGCCAGGCTCCTACGACCGTCGGACATATTGGCCATGGCCAGCGTCAGCTTCGTGGTATTTCTCTTTGCCGCCGCCATGCTCAACACGCTGGCGTTAGTATTGGCCCCTGTCGCCGCCGTCATCGTTGTCACCTATTCGTACGCCAAGAGATTCACCTGGACAGGCCATTACTGGTTGGGATTCTCAGACGGCATAGCGCCGGCGGGAGGATGGATTGGCGTCACCGGCGAGCTGCCGCTTGAGGCAGTCATTCTTGCCCTTGCCGTGACGACGTGGGTGGCGGGCTTTGATCTGATCTATCAGTGCATGGACTATGCCTTTGACGTTCCCCGCAAAATCCACACGATCCCCGTGAAATGGGGCATAGCCGCAGCGCTGCGTTGGGCGCGCGTGACTCACGTGTTGACCATAGCCCTTCTGGCGGTGCTGGGCATCTGGATGGGGCTGCTATGGCCGTACTATGTGGGCCTTGCCATCGCCACCGCGCTGCTCACTTATGAGCACTCCCTGGTCAGGGCCAATGACCTCTCAAAGGTTGGCGTGGCCTTCTTCAACATCAACGGCGTCATTGCCGTTATAGTCTTCGCGTTCACAGTTGCCGCAGTGATGATGGCGTAGCGCCAATGCAGAACCGCGATAGAACAGCACAACAGCCGGTCATCGTCGGCATCTCCGGCGGGAGCGGCGCATCCATCGGCAAGCGGATCATTGAGATTCTCCTGGAGCGTGACTGGCCCGTTGTCTGCACAATCACCAACGGGGGCAGGCAGGTTTGGGCGCAAGAGATGGAGGAGCCGTTTGGCCGAACCCTCCATGAATGGGCGGAGAGCCCGCATTTCACGTTTCACCCCGTCAATCAGGTGGGCTCCCCGATCGCGAGCGGAAGTTCCCCTGCCCTCGGAATGATCGTCGCGCCATGCAGCATGGCCACTGTTGCGGGCATCGCCCACGGCCTGGCGGACAACCTGCTGCGGCGCGCCGCGGACGTAACGATCAAGGAGCGGCGTCCGCTGGCCCTGGTTCCCAGAGAAACGCCGCTATCGGCCATCCACCTGGAGAATCTGCACAAGCTAGCCGTCATGGGCGTGTCCATCGTGATGCCTGCGCCCGCGTTCTACCTCAAACCGAACAGCGTCAGCGATATTGTCGACTACATCGCCGAAAAGGCGCTCACTGCCCTTGATCCCGCGGCCTTTCCCCTGTCCCCGCCCCTGCAATACACCGGGATGCAGGACGAGGCGTAGACCACATTCAATTTGCGAAGAAAGTTCAGATTCAGCAGCAGCTACAGAGGAGGAAAGATGATGAAACTTGGTCGATGGCCGACGGTTGTCGCGATGCTGGCCACGCTTGCGCTTTTGTTAACGGTCGCCGCTTGCGACTCCGAGAGTGAGCCTGACGACACGCCTATCCGTGTTGGCTTGCTCCCGATCATTGATAGCGTGCCGTTCTACGCTGCGGAGGCTGACGGCCTGTTTGAAGCGGCAGGTCTAAGCGTTGAATTGATAACGTTTAATAGCGCGCTTGAGCGCAACGTTGCGCTGTCAACTGGCGCAATAGATGCACAGCTGGCGGATCTCATTGCCACGGGGCTGATCAACAACGAGCAACACGCGGTCAGCATCGTCAAGACGACATACCGCGCCACCAGCGATGTCGCCATGATCGCCCTCGTCGCGGGCGCAGACAGCGGCATTAGCACGCCCGCCGACCTGGAGGGCGCGACAGTCGGCATCTCGAACAATTCCCTCATCGAATACCACCTGGATCAGTACCTGGATGATGCGGGCCTTGCCCGTGACGCAGTTGAAAAGACTGAGGTGGCCGCAATTCCGGTCCGAATGGAGTTGCTGGGGCAAGGTCAGCTGGACGCAGCCGTGCTTCCTGAGCCGCTCATCACCCTCGCCGTGAATGCGGGCGGCAGCGTGATCCTGGATGATCGAGGGAGTCGCCTTGGCATGAGCGTGCTTGAGTTCAAGGTCGACTTCCTGGCCGATCACGCGGGAATTGTGCGGGCGTTTCTGGCTGTTCATGAGGACGCCGTCCAACGCATAAACTCGGATCCGGACACATATGCGCACCTCTTGCCGGAAAAGGCGCGGCTGCCAGAGTTTCTGGTCGGAATATTCAATGTCCCGCCCTTCCCAACCAACGACGTCCCGACTGAAGCAGAGATTGGCCTCGCGAATGATTGGCTTGTCGAAAAGGAACTGATAGGGCAGCGGCGCTCTTACAGCCAGTGGGTAGACGCGTCCTTCCTCTCCTAGAATCAGGAGCCGCGCACTTGCGGCAATCACGGCAAACATGACAGCCAGTGAGCCGATCGCCCGCCTTGATGGCGTCACATTCGCCTATCCGGACGGGCGACCGGTGCTGTTGGATTTTTCATGGGAGATCCCTGAGGGCGAATCCTGGGCGGTGATCGGCCCGTCCGGTTGCGGGAAGTCGACTCTGCTCTACCTACTTGCCGGTCTGAGGTTGCCCGACTCCGGGCAGATCCGCGTGGCCGGGGAGCCAATTGAGGGACCACGCCGTGATATCGGGCTGATCCTTCAGGATCACGGGCTGCTGCCCTGGGAAACAGCGTTGGAAAACGTAGGGCTGGGATTACGGCTGCGCGGCGTCAATCGCAAGGTATGGAAGGCCGCGGCCCAGGAATGGCTTGAGCGTCTGGCCCTTGATGGTCTCGCTGACCGTTATCCGGGCCAGCTTTCCGGGGGCCAGAGGCAACGCGTCGCCATCGCGCGTACGCTTGCGTGCTCACCAAAGCTACTACTCATGGACGAACCGTTCAGCGCCCTTGACGCCATGACGCGCGAGGCGCTGCAGATGCTTGCGCTTGAGCTGGGCATCGCTCGGGGTCTGAGCGCTATTCTGATCACGCATGACATCCGTGAGGCCGTCACGCTCGGCAATCGAATCCTGGTCATGGGCGCTACGCCAGACGATCCAGTGGCCATCATCGACAACCCTGGGGCAGGTCAACAGAGCTTTCCGGAATCCGTGGAGTTCCTGGAGCAAGCGCGAAGGGTTCGCGCCCGCCTCTACGCGAAAGAATCGCCAGAGGTTGCCTGATGCGTCAAAGGATGACGGTTTTCACGGATCGGGCCGCGACCATTGGCGGCGGCGCGGGCATAGTGGCCATCGGCCTTATTCTGTGGCAGTTGCTGGCGTGGTTCGCCGATTCGTCAGTCCTGCCAAGTCCGGTTCCTGTAGGGCTGGCGTTTATCGACCAGATCGATGAAGGTCTATTGCAGCATGCTGCCGTCAGCGCCTATCGAGTGGTCCTCGCCATCAGCATTGCGATAGGCATGGCGGCGCCTCTTGGACTGATGCTGGGCGCTAACGCGCGCCTGTACTCCCTTTCCGCCCCGCTTATCTACCTGAGCTATCCGGTGCCCAAGATCGTCATCTTGCCCATCATCCTGTTGTTTCTGGGCATCGGCGACGCTAGCAAAGTCACGATGATCGCCCTGATCCTCTTTTTCCAGATTCTCATCCTGGTCCGCGATGAGGTCCGCACTGTGCGGCCGGAACTTGTCTTCTCCGTCCGCTCACTAGGTGCGAATCGCCTCCAATTGCTGTGGCACGTATTTCTTCCTGCGTCTCTCCCAGGGCTCTTCACCGCGCTGCGTGTCAGCACCGGGGTCTCCATTGCGGTGTTGTTCTTTGTAGAGAGTTTCGGAACCCAGCAGGGACTGGGCTACTACATCCTGGTGGAATCATGGGGTCGTCTGGCGTATGAGGAGATGTATGCGGGCGTCATTACAATGGCTCTCCTCGGTCTGGCAATCTACTACGCAGTCGATGGCCTTGAGCGCCGACTAAGCGGCTGGGCCCGCTCCAACCCCTGACTCGAGGCGGCTTGGCGGCGGTCAGTTCCGTCAATGGCGCCGCCCCGATGCAGCGTTTCACGGAGCGCTCGCACTGGCCAAGAGCCAGGGCCGACACCAACCACACCCCGGCATCACCTTTGACTCAATTGGCTTGAACTAACCTTGGCAATGAAACGGCGCCCTGCCGAAACTTGCGTTTCGGCAGGGCGCCGTTTGCTTTCAATTTCCGCTCAGAATTCGGGGCTATGGGCCCTCTTGGCTACTATTCAGGAGCGTCCTTGATCCAACTGGGGTTCGTGTCTGACGCGCTGTTGTTTGTCAGGCGTGTCGCCGCTTCCGCGCTCAGGCTGCGAATGTAGATCTCGTTGTTGCCGTCACGATCACTAACAAAGGCCATGGTGAACTGGTCAAGCTCGCCCGACCAGGACGGTTGCCTGTTGCTGTAGTCCGCCCCGCCTGTGCGGTTAACCGGCCTGCGCCCATCAGCCTCAACCCGCCAGATGTGAGTCTCCCCGCTAGTATTACTCGTAGCCTCTACGTTGGACTGGAACAGGACAGCTCGGCCGGAGGGATCGTATTCCGGATAATCCTCAATGGAACCTGCCGCCTGGAAATCACCTCCGGTGGTCCTGAACGTTTCCTGAGGAATCTTGCGCACGAATGCGCCGTCAATCGTCAGCAGATGAATGTCCAGAGTGTCAAGCGTCTCTCCCGCCGCCACAGCGATCTCGCCGCCCTGCGTCTTGACGCGCGCGTTTCGGTAAATCAGGGAGTCATCGTCGCTAAGGAGCTCCATGCCGGTGCCATCCGCCGCCACTCCGGCTGCCGGCATCGCGAACACTTGCGCCCGTCCTTCAGCCACCGTTGGCGTTGACATGGTCAGCAGTATCCGATCTCCGGTTGGGTACCACGAAATGGATTCCACTCGTCCGCCGGCCAGGCCATTGGTCAAATTTGTTTCCGTCGTACCGCCCACGTCCATCAAGATAATATCTGTTGCATCACCTTGCGCCCTGATAAAGGCGACTTGATTACCGTCGTAGCTCACGGCCGGGTAGATATCGTCCGCGGAGTTGGTTGTTACGCGTGTTTCCATCGTTCCGTCGTGCCAAACGGAATAGATCTCCCAATTCCCGTCCCGATCAGACTGAAAAAAGATGGGGAGTCCATCCCCGCCTCCGCAACCTGCTGCGGCGACCCCGCCGAGTACCGCGAGTAGGACTAGTCCTAGTAACCGCCTCATCGACTCTCCTCCCCTGACATGGCTCAGCCATTATCCGACTTCGCTGTTTTCTGCTACGAGAAGCTTCCTACATATAATACGCGGCCCAACCCCATGGGGTTGGGCCGCGTATCTCGTCAACTATGTTCGGTGCTTCCTCTGCCCGTCGCCTACCGCCCGCGCAGGCGGGGGTCAAGAACGTCTCTAAGGGCATCGCCAAAGACGTTGAATCCAAAGACCGCCAAACTCAAGGCAATGCCGGGGAAAACGATCACATGCGGCGCGAGCTCCGCAAAGTCAAGAGCGTTTGCATTGAGCATACCGCCCCAGGATGGATGCGGCTCCGGAACGCCCAGTCCAAGGAAGCTAAGCGATGCCTCCGTTGTGATGGCGGAGCCCAGCCGGCCCGTGACCACAATGATCCATGGCGCCATTGAGTTGGGCATGACGTATCTAAAGATCAGCCGAAGGTGGCTGGCCCCGATCGTTCGTCCTGCAAGCAAGTAGTCCGTCTTTGTGACAGACAGCGCTTGGCCGCGTACGACGCGAATCATGGCGGGTAAGGCCGGGATCGAGATCGCTACGATCGTTGCCTCAATGCTGAAGGTCTGAAGGATGGCGACAATGGCCATCGCAAGGATCAGCCCCGGGAACGCCTGGAGGATGTCAACGACGCGCTGACCAAAGAGGTCAATCTTGCCGCCGAAGTATGCGCTCGTGATTCCGAGGATTCCGGCAATTGTGCCAGCGCCCATCGCGACGGCGAAACCAACGTAGAGTGAAATCTGGGCGCCGTACACAATCCGTGTAAACAAATCACGCCCGTAACGGTCCGCTCCCAACCAATGTATCGTGCTTGGAGACTGGAGCTGATCTCGTGAACTCAATGCGAACTTATATGGTTGGTCGCCCGTATAGCTCGCGGCGGTTGAAGTAGCGAGCTCCCACAGGGGCGCGGTGGCTGCCATGAATATTAGCAACGCCACGAGGGCCAGCCCCATCATTCCAAGAGGCCTGCGGCGCCAAAGCAGCCAGTTTCTCTGGAAAATGTTCCGCCGCACACGTCCGCCGATGATCTCGGCAACTGCTTCAGTTTGCGTGGCCATCTCGGTACTCCTTAGTTCTTTCCCGCTGCAAGTCTAGGCGGACCGGCAGATTCTCACATCAATGTCGTTGATTTACGCCTAGTACCGAATCCGCGGGTCAAGCCATCCGTAAAGCATGTCCACGCCCAGGTTCGCAAAGACAACCGCGAATCCTGTCAGCGTCACAACAAGCTGCACCACCGGGTAGTCACGCTGGTTGATCGCGTCAACCATCATGCGTCCCACGCCCGGCAGCCCGAAAACCTGCTCCGTTACAACCAGACCCGTCACGGTAATCGGCAGAAAGATGCCAATGAGGGTCAAGACGGGAATCAATGCATTGCGCATCGCATGGCGCACAATGATCACCCGCTCACGAAGGCCCTTGGCCCGTGCGGTTCGGATGTAATCCTCCCGCAGCACCTCAAGCATCGTCGCCCGCATCATGCGCAGCGGCACACCCATCAGGAAGCCAAGGCCAATGATCAGGGAGGGGAAGATCAGCTGCGCCAGGTTCGCACTGGGATTCTCCCACAGCGGCGTGTAGCCCTGTTCGGGAATCCACTGGAACGTCCTTACAAGGATCAGGATCAGCATCATCCCGCTCCAGAACGTCGGGACGGAGATGCCCAGGATCGCAAGGCCGCGAATCAGGTAGTCAAAGAATGAATCCTGCTTGAGCGCCGCGATCACTCCACCGGTGATCCCCAGAATGCTGCCGATGACCAGACCCATGAACCCAACTTGCAGACTCAGGGGCGCCTTCCGTAACAGCAACGTGGACATTTCCGCGTTGTAGAAGTACGAGGACCCAAAGTCCAGGGTCAATATCCCGAACAGCCAGCTAAAGTACTGTACGTACAGGGGTCTGTTCAGCCCCAGCGATTCCCGCAGCCTCTCCAGCTGCTCAGGCGTCCCGACCAGGCCGCTCTCTCCGCCAAGAATCAGAACGGCCACATCTCCTGGCGCAACCCGCATGATCAGGAAGACCACAATGGTTACGCCTAGAAGCGTTGGCACCGCCAACAATAGACGACGTATCACATAAGCCCACATCTGGTTTCGCCCCTCCCCTATTAGGCTACGATCCAGTCTGCGTTTCTGTAGCTAAACGCGCTGTGCCCGCTTGCGCAAATCCCGCGTTTCGCACCACTCTATGTATGCGCTCGTTAGGTGTCAAGTCGCCGGGCCTCGTCATTTTAGCCCCAAACGCCGTCAGGATTGCGCCCTCGCCGTTCGAGCCAGACAGGCCACAGACCCGCGCCGCCTCTCCAACGGGCCGCAACTATTGCCTACCGAGGCCTGCTGACACGTCGCCCGTCCCAGCGTCGTTACACCCCCGCCTTGTTGGCATTCAGGTGGTCAAGCAGCGTCCGATTGTATTCCTCATGCCGCTCAAATGGCGTGCCGTGCCGCGTCGGGAACACCTGCACTGCCGCCTGCGTCCCTGTCAGCGCTTGCGCCAGCTCCCCTGCAGCCTCGGGCCCCGTGTACTCATCTCCGGCCCCAACAACTATCAGCGTCGGCGACGTGATCTTAGCCAGGTCCACGCCGGCGGCCCCACCCATCCCGGTCTGCACTCGGACGTATTTCTCTGGGTCGTTGGCGGTCATCACAGCGCGATGCGCCTCCACAATCTCCGGCCTCGCGGCAAGAAATTCCGGCGTGTACACCTGGGTCAGCCAGCCGTCAAAGACGAAATTCATGCCGCCTGCGCGGATGCCAGCAGCGCGCTCCTCTCGCATGGCGCGGGCAGCATTCGCCTCTTCCTGGCTCGCAGGCGCCGGGGGATCGAGTCGACCTCCGTTTGACATCACCAGGCCCCACACGCGGCTCGCATGCGTCGCGGCCATGTTGCGGACGATGCCGCCGCCCATTGAATAGCCGATCAACGCTGTCCGCCGGATGTCGAGCGCATCAAGCAATCCGACGAGGTCCTCAACAAAGGTCATCTGACCCATGGAGGCATCTTCAGGCGTTTCAGTGTCACCGTGCCCACGAACGTCGTATGTGAGCACGCGATACGTCTCCGCCAGTGCAGGCACCTGGAGCCACCACGCATTGCGATTATCTCCGGAGCCATGGACGAGCGTCACCCACGGCGCACCCTCCGGCCCGGTGATCTCATAGCACTGCTGGATGCCGTTCGCCGAAATCATCTTCGCTGTCATACGCTCCCCCTGCCCCAATGTCTGGCGTTCTATTTGTGTCACTCAACGCACGTGTCCGAGGCGATTGTAGCGCCTGCGGCGTTTCGGTAAACGCGCGGTTACACTTTAAAGGGGCGTAGCGGCACAGACAAGGATCCGGGGAGGAGCAATGGCTCTCACTTTTTCGCTGGAAGGCACGGTTGAAGCAGCGCCGGAGGCAGTCTTTGAGGCCCTGACGGACATTGCCGGATTCAGCGACTGGATGCCGGGCCTCGTGGAAACTACCATGCTGACGGAAGGCGAATTCGGCGTAGAAACTGAGTATGAGGAGACACGGCGCATGTTCCGCCAAAACGCGAGCGAGCGCTTTCGGGTCACCGCATTCGACCCGCCGCGCGAGTTCGAGCTATTCGTTGACGGCTCGCAGGGCAGCAGCCGCAGCGGTTACTACCGATTTCGCTACGTTCTCACGCCTCAGGACCCCGGCACGCTCGTGAGTGTGCATGGTGAAATGGGCGGCACGAACAGAATCATGGCGCTGCTGGGGCGCCTCATGCTCCCCACCATGAAGAAGGCGATGCGGAAGGATCACGCGGCCCTCGCCGCCTACCTCGAAGGCGCACGGGACTCTCAGTGACGTCAAGTCTCAGAGGCGAAGGGCGTCACCGCCTGTACGGGGATCTCGCCTACCTGTGGCCCCTCATGAGCCCTCCGCAGGAGTACGTAGACGAGGCGCCGCACTGGCGGAAGCAACTTCTTAATCGACTAGGCCCTGAGGCGCGACGCGTACTGGACCTCGGAACAGGCGGCGGCCACTATGTGTCCCACCTCACCGATGACTTTGAGGTGACAGCGGTTGATCTCTCAGAGCAGATGCTCGCAAACGCCCGGCGGCTCAATCCTGACGTGGAACACATCGTCGGCGATATGCGTTCGGTCAGGTTAGGACAGACTTTTGATGCGGTCCTGATCCACGACGCCATCGCGTATATGACGACTGAGAGCGACCTCTCCGCCACGTTCGCCACCGCGCGCGCCCATCTTGGGCCGGGCGGCGTTTTCCTGACGTTGCCCGACCATTACGCCGACCGCCCGGTCTGGCCCTACATCAACCACCAAACTCACGAGCAAGAAGACAGGGAACTCACCTATATCGAGTACTCAGCGCCTGACATCAGCGACCCGTCACTGCTTCAATCGACATTCATCTTTGTGATCACAGAGAACGGCGAGCGGCGCATCGAGCTTGACCACCACGCGACAGGCCTGTTCCCGACAGAGACATGGCGCACCTTGATAGAGGAAGCCGGCTTTCGTGTGGAGCGAATCGACTATCCCGTCGCTGACGGCCCCATCAGCCAATACCTCTGGGTGGGCACGGCGGTCTAACTCGAAGCGAGCAGTCGCCCGCAGTTCACAGCTAGGGGTAAAGCGCGAGCTCCTGCAGGCCCTCGGTCTCCGGCGCGCCAAACATCAGGTTCATGTTCTGAACCGCCTGCCCTGCCGCTCCTTTAACAAGGTTGTCCAGTGCCGTAACAATGACGATGCGCCCCGTTCGCAGGTCCATCACGGGATACACCTGCGTGAAATTGCTGCCGGACGTCTGCTTGGTCTGCGGCGGATTCTGCGTCAGGCGGACGAATGGCTCACTCGCGTAGTAGTCCTCGTACAGATCGCGTAGTCGCTTGGCCCCTTCCGGGCTTGCCGGCAAACGCCCGTCCGTCGGTGTCACGTAGATCGTGCTGAGGATGCCGCGCGTCATCGGAATGAGGTGCGGCGTGAAAGTCACTGCCCAATTCTGTGACGGATCCATCCCCTGCAGCTCCTGCGTGATCTCCGGCAGGTGCCGATGACCCGCAAGACCATAGGCCGAAACGTTCTCATTCGCCTCTGAGAAATGCACCGTCTGGCTTAAAGAGCGGCCTGCGCCGGACACGCCCGACTTTGAATCCACGATCACGCCCGGCTCAATGAGCTTTTCCTTAACTAGGGGCGCGAGTCCCAGGAGCGCACCCGTGGGATAGCAACCTGGATTCGCGATGAGGCGCGCTTCCTTGATTTGTTCCCGATGCAGTTCCGGCAGGCCGTACACGGCCTCTTCAAGGAAAGACGGCGCGGGGTGTGGCTGATACCAGGCCTCGTATTCCGCCACGTTGTGGAGTCGAAAGTCTGCCGCAATATCAACGACGCGGGCGTTCTTGCCCAGCATCGCCACGCACGCCTCCGCCGACGCCTTGTGCGGCAGCGCGGAGAACGCGACATCAACGCCGTCAAGCTCATCCTGCTCAACAATTGGCAGACTTATGCTGTCGAGGTGCGGCAGGTAGCCATCAAGCTGCTGGCCGGCGGCTGATCGGCCCGTGACGGCCGTCAGTTCCACATCGGAATGACCGCGCAGAATCCGCGCCAGCTCCATTCCGGCATAGCCGGTCACATTGATGATGCCTGCTTTAATAGTCATGTCCTTGACCTCTGTCTAGTTGTGGCGCCCGCACTCTTCGGCAAACTGTTTTAACTGTAGCGCATTCGCCTCGTTCCACTATGACTATTGGCCAAGGGTCTACCACTGCACCGGAATCGCAAGGCAGGCGTTGCTCACTGCTATCTCTCCGTGCTGCTCGGGCAAATCTCTGAAAGTACGCACTCCCCACAGTTCGGCTTTCTTGCATGGCAGACGCGCCGGCCGTGCTCTATCAGGTCTACGTGGAATTGATAGACCTGCGCTGTGTCCACCAGGGACTCAAGGGCTGCATGGGCCTTGTCAGCGTTTGTTTTCTTGGTGATGAGGCCGAGGCGGCCCGAAACGCGGTGGACGTGGGTATCGACCGGCAACGCAGGCATCCCAAAGGTGAAGAGCAGGACGCAGGCAGCCGTCTTTTGCCCAACGCCGGGGAGGGCAAGCAGCCATGATCGGGCCCCCTCCAGCGGCAGATCGCCGAGAAAATCGATGTTCAATTCGCCCCGCTGTTCTTCAATGGACCGCAGGATCGCCTGAATGCGCGGCGCCTTGATTTTTGAGAGTCCGCCTCCCTTTATCGCTTCGGCCACTGCCTCCGAAGGCGCGTCAATCACCTCCCGCCACGTCGGAAAAGCGGCTCGCAGGTCGGCAAATGTTCGATCAGTGTTCAGGTCGGACGTGTGCTGGGATAGGACCGTGTAGATCAGCTCGTCCAACGGCTCCGCGCGCCGCTCCCACTCGTGCTTGCCATAGTGGTCCGCCAACCGCTGATAAACCACCTGCGCGCGCCGCGCGCGAACCGTCATTCGACCGCGTCGGAGAGTCATCGCGTGATACACTTTGGCCAATGCATTCCGCATTCATTTTAGCCGCCGGAGCGCCCTGCCCGACGCTTGCGCCCCTTCGGCCCATCAAGAGACGAGACCAAATCTAATGCGCGACGAAATGACGCAGGCCCTGAGCGGCCACAAAGCGGACTACGTGGAACTGCGCCTGGAGGAACTCGATTCAAGTCACATCTCCTTTAGGGGGCGTGAGCTTGACGACATCGGGGGTTCGTCGAGCAAGGGCGGAGCTGCCCGCGCCTACGTCAACGGCGCGTGGGGATTCGTGACCTTTACCAGGTCTGGCAACTTGCGGGAGCGCGTAGCCCTGGCGGTCCGGCAAGCGAGCCTAGCGGCGGGCGAGGGCGGCGAGATCGCGCGTGGAGAGGCGATCGTAGCCGAGATACCGCCCGTCCTCGACACCGATCCCTTTAACGTCCCCCTTGATCAGAAAGTACGGCTGCTGCGGAGCTACGTCGAGGAGCTGTGGAGCGTGCCGCGCATCCAGAGCACCTCTCTGGGATCCGGCGAGAGGCGACGCGTCACGCACTTTGCCAACTCTGAGGGCTCGTACATCCGTCAGGAGCGCATCGACGTAACGTTTCGGGCCCGCGCCATTGCCCGCAGCGATGGCGACGTCCAGCAATATGGAATCAGCGTCGGCAGCCTGGGCGACTACTCTGTCCTGGAAGGTCGACACGCAGAGATGCGCGAGATCTCGGAAAAGGCAGTCGCGCTGCTCGAAGCGCCCCAGATTGACGGCAAAGAATACACCGTTATCTGTGATCCTATTCTCGGCGGAGTGTTCGCTCACGAGGCGTTCGGGCACCTTTCGGAGTCGGACTTCGTGTACGAAGACGACAAGATGAAGGAAATCATGGTGTTGGGCCGCCGGTTTGGGGGGCCTCATCTGAACGTCATTGACGGCGCTTCAATCCCGGCCTTGCGAGGCTCCTACGCCTTCGACGATGAGGGCATTGCGTCGCGCCGTTCCGACCTGCTTCGCGAGGGTGTCCTGGTTGGCCGCCTGCATTCCCGCGAGACGGCCGGCAAGATGTCCGAGGGCGTCACTGGCAACGCTCGCGCCATGGATTACCGCTTCGCCCCCATCGTACGCATGACCAACACTCTCATCGAGCCGGGTGAGGCAACGCCGGAGGAGCTGATCTCTGAGGTCAAGGACGGCGTCTATGCAAAGAACTGGTATGGCGGCATGACGTCTATGGAGATGTTCACCTTCTCCGCCGGCGAGGCGTACCGAATTCGCAATGGCCGCATTGAGGAGTTGCTTCGGCCAGTCGTGTTGTCCGGAAATGTCTTCACGACTTTGGAGAACCTGGACGCCGTCGCAAACGACCTCGATATGAATGAGGGCGGCGGCTGCGGCAAGGGCGGCCAATCTCCCCTGCCCGTCTCCAACGGCAGCCCGCATATCAGGATTCAAAACTGCCTCGTCGGAGGCGCGTAGCAGATGTCCTCCACCACATCCGCAGCCGATCAAGCTCTTATCGATAGGACGCTCGCATATGCGAGCGGACACGCTTCCGGCGCAGAGGTTATGGTTGTCGAAAGTCAGTCGACGCCAGTGTCCTTTGAGGCGGAAAAGCTCAAGGAGATTGAGACCAGGGAAAGTTGGGGGCTTGGCATCCGCGTCTTTGTGGACGGGCGGATAGGCGTCTCCTCCACGAATGACAGCGAGGGGGCGGAACGGCTTGTTGATCGCGCCATTGAGCTAGCTCGGTACGGGCCTGAAGCAGCCCTTACGCTCCCGGAGCCGACGAACAATGCTCCATCCGTCCAGACATATGATCCTGGCATTGAAGAAGTGACCATTGAGGGGATGGTGGACGCGGGCAGGCGTCTGCTCCTCGCCGCCAAGCCCCTTGAGCCGGACGCTCTCTATAGCGCCCACGTCTCTCAGAGCACAACCCGATTTTCCTTTGGGAATTCCAACGGCGTGAGCTTCTCATACGACAAGAGCGGTTTCAGCCTCTCGGTGTCCGGCACGCTGATCCGCGGAACCGACATGCTGTTTGTTGGCGAGCGGACGCGCGGTTGCAGCCCCGTCTGGGAGACGGAAGACCTGCTGGCGAGCATGACGCGCCAATTCGAATGGGCGCGCGAGGTCGTACCGGCGCCGTCTGGCAGACTACCGGTCTTGTTCATGCCCCGCGCCGTCGCGAGCGTCCTGCTCAGCCCATTCCTTGCCGGCATCAACGGCAAGTCAGTTCTCCAGGGCTCATCTCCGCTTGGCGGCCGCGTCGGCGAGCAGGTGTTTGACCAACGCATCTCGATCATTGACGATCCCACGCTGCCCCTCAAGCCGCCGTCCAGATCAATGGACGACGAGGGCGTTCACAGCAGACGGCAGCATCTTGTGGAAGACGGCGTCCTGCGCACGATCCTGTACGATCTGCAGACCGCCGCACAGGCAGGCGCGCAGCCCACGGGCAGCGCGGGGCGCGGTCTCGGCGCCATGCCGGGAGCCGGCAGCACTTACATCAACGTTGAGCCAGGGGAAACCGCGTTTGACGACATGCTCAAGATGATAGATGATGGCGTCATAGTGGAGCAGCTCATAGGAATGGGCCAGGGCAATGTGCTGGGCGGAGATGCGGGTGGGAACATCCTCCTCGGATATCGTGTCAAGGACGGCGAGATCGTCGGGCGCATCAAGGACACAATGCTCCACTGCAACATCTACAGCATCCTCAAGGACGTCACGGCAATCGGATCTGAGCCAACGGAGCTAGGTGGATCGCTGCTCGCGCCGCCCATCCTGTGCCACGACGTATCGATTGCCCCAAAGGCTGACCTCGAATAATTTGACGTATCCCATCGCCCGGAGCTGATCCATGCAGGCAGACGGCATCGACCAGATCATTGAATCGCTGCGGGAAGATCCGACGACGCTCTCCGCGCAGGCCTTGGCCTCCCTGTCGGACCTTGATCGCGAATCAGAAGCCCATGTTCTAAAGGTTCTGGGCGAAATCGACTTCGACTATCGGCGCATCATCGTCAATCAGCTTGCTGAGCTTGCCGAAGAGAATCTCGAATACACCTTTGACGGCCTGTTTATGCACTTGCTCGACGACGAAGATGAGGAGGTGCGTGAGGCCGCCATCACCGGACTCTGGGAGTGCGAGGAACGAAGGCTCATTGAGCCGCTATTCGAGCGGCTGCAAAACGATGAGGATGAACGGGTTCGGGCGGGGGCAGCGCTGGCATTGGGCCGCTTCGCCGTCAGGGCCGAGCTCGGAGAGCTGCTTGAGCGCGACGCCAATCTTATCAAAGAGGGGCTGCTTGACGTCATTCGAAATGAGCTGGAGCCGTCTTTCGATGTCCGGCGCCGCGTTATTGAGGCCGTCGCGCCATTCGGTTTAGAGGAGGTGCGCCAGCTCATCCTTGAGAGCTACGAGAGCGCAAACGAGACTATGCGCGCGTCAGCCTTATACTCAATGGGGCAAAATGCCCACGCTTCATGGCTACCTTATATTCGCGAAGAAATGGAGAGCGAGTCTCCGGAAGTGCGATTTGAGGCGGTGGTGGCGGCGGGTCGCATGGGCGAGGAACGCCTGATCCCGGCCCTTGCGCGAATGGGCGCGGAGGACGCGTCGGAGGTCCAGGACGCTGTCGTCACTGCCCTCAGCGCCATAGGGGGACCAACCGCGCAACGCGTCTTGCGCCGATTTCTCCAGCATTCCGATGAACACTATCGCGAACTCGCCCTGGATGCCCTGGAGAACATGCAGAGCTTTGAGGCCAATAACGATATCCTCCGCAAGTCCGGGGGCGGTCAGGACTCCGCAACTCCCGGTGTGCTCGGCCCCGACGAAGACGATGTATTTGAAAACTTCGACGACGATCTCGGTATTGATGAAGAGCTTGACGAGTGGGACGACGAAGATGACGACTACTAAACTCCGGCTTGCCGTCCGGCAGATTTGCGCGGCGCCCTGATGGCGATGCCGGAAAATCGGCCGGGAGCGCCCATCCATCGACCCGTCGTACATGAGGTCTCGGCCGGGGGCGTAGTTGTGCGCTGCACCGCGGACGGAATGATTGAGGTGGCGCTTTGCGGGCGAGCTTCACCCACCATCTGGAGTCTGCCAAAGGGCACGCCCGAGGGCTCTGAATCAAGAGAAGAGACTGCGCTGCGCGAAGTTCAGGAGGAGACCGGCCTGGCCGTCGCCATGCTGAGGCCCTTGGGAAATGTGCGTTACACGTTTGAACGGGATGGCGCGCTACATGACAAACGCGTCTTTCACTTTCTCTTGGAGCCGAACGGCGGCCGCCTTGAGGATCACGACAGCGAGTTTGACGTGGTGGAGTGGTTTCCACTGGACAGCGCCACGCTGGACATGATGACGTACGATACGGATGTGGAGATTTTGGAGAGAGCGATTCGCACGCTGGGCGCTGCGGAAGACACCGACGATGGCGATTCCCACTGAGGATCTTGTCGCGCGCGGTCAGCTGGTTGGACTCCGTGAGAAGTCCGCAGACGACTCCTGGAACGATTACCTCTGGCGCACTGACGATGAGTTGGCGGAGTTAGACGCCGCCCCGCCTCTCAGAATGTCATTCGAGCAGTACGCGCCAATCCATCGTGATGACCTGCGGTACACAACCTCCCGCAGTCACCGTTTCGCCATATTGGAACTCGCCGATGGCAAACACATCGGCAATTGCATGTACTACGACCTGGACAGGCGCAGTAAGGAGGCCGAGCTCGGCGTCATGGTCGGCGACCGCGCCTATTGGAACAGCGGCTACGGCAGCGAGGCGGTTCGCTTGCTCGTATCAAGAATGTTTGAGGACCTTGAACTGGATCGCGTTTACCTCAAGACTTTGGACTGGAATATTCGAGCGCAGCACGCCTTTGAGAAGGTGGGGTTCACGCGGTACGGATGGAAGGATCAGGGCCGCTACCGGTTCATGCTGATGGAAATTAAGCGCCCAACGTGGGAGCAGGCGCAGAGCGTCCCGCCTTCGCCCACCGAATGACCGCGATCACACGGGGCAATCAGTCCAGGACCGCCGTCGCCTCCACCTCAATCAGATAGTCCGGGTGGGCCAAGCCACTGATGAAGAGGAGCGTACTGGCCGGCGGGTCATTCGGAATGTAACGCTCCCGCGCCCGGCGGTAGCCGTCAATGTCCTCTCGCCGCGTAAGAAATGTCGTGATTTTCACCACGTTGGAGAACGAGGCGCCGACAGATTCCAGCGCTACCTGAAGGTTATGGAAGACCTGCTCGGCCTGCACGTCAATATCCCCGGCGCCCACAACCTGTCCATCGGCTGTTATCGCCGTCTGCCCGGCAATGTGCGCCATATTCCCAGTCCGCACAACCTGCGTGTAGGCCGTCGGCTGCGTAAGTCCCTGGGGTTGTATGCGTTCAATGCTCATCACGTAGTCCTTTCGTCAATTAATCCGCCAATGTCATTCCGACATCATCCCGGTCAAATATCCTCTATCCCTCCAACGCTCCCACAAGCAGCTCGCCAAACTCGAGCTGCTGCCAGCGGCGCACCCACAGTGATTCTCCTCGCGCCTCCTCAGCGACGGCGGCGGGGTCACGCGCGAGCAGTTCGAGGCTTGGCATTGGCCAGATCAGCGCGGGATCAAGGCCAAGTCGAGCAGCGTGCCCGGTCCGCCATGCCTTGAGTGTCTTGAGTCGTTCGATTTGCTCACGCGTCGGCCGCGAATCCGTGGCCCCCATTGGATTGCCGCGAGGCCGCTCAAAGGGCTCCGCGTTCAGGCCTCGATCACGCGTCTGCTGCAACCGCTTCCCCCATCGATTCAACACGCCCCGCGGAAGGTCCGGCGTAGGCGAGAGCTCGCCCTCGCCAGCCTTGGCAATGTCTATGAGGGCGCGTTCACTGAGGATTCTGAATGGCGGCACGCCGCTCCGCAGTCCCTCATTGTGGCGAAACACATAGAGCTCGCGGAGGATAGCCAAGCCGCGCGCATCCAGCTCCCGGCTTCCCTTGGCCCCAAGAAACGCGATTTCCGGCGGATCCGGCGCGCGGTATCGTACATCTTCCAGGCGGCGAAATTCCTCGGCAACCCAAGCGGTCCGGCCGAGCGCATCCACCTTTGCGCTCAACGCGTCCTGCAGATCCGTTAAGTGCGCAACATCGTTGACGGCGTAGCGAAGCGCCTCCTCGGAAAGAGGCCGCAGCGTCCAATCCGCACGCTGCAGGTTCTTAGACTTGACGATGATGACGCCCAGCGTCTCTTCCAGCACCGTATCAAGGCCCACCCTGTCCATGCCGCAGAAGCGCGCAGCCGTGCTGGTGTCAAAGACGTTCACGGTCGGGAACGACCATTCTTTATCAAATGCCCGAACGTCGTTCGCCGCGGCGTGCATGACCTTAACGATGGACGGCTGGGCCAAGAGCAGTCCGAGTGG
Source organism: Dehalococcoidia bacterium (assembly GCA_965237465.1). Taxonomy (GTDB): domain Bacteria; phylum Chloroflexota; class Dehalococcoidia; order UBA6926; family UBA6926; genus VXMO01. The sequence continues at coordinate 237,322 of OZ250138.1, read as the reverse complement.
CGCCGCTTCTTCAGGGGAGAGCGGCAGCGGGTCGACAACCCACGCGCGACCTGCCGCCCCGATCTGCACAAGGCAGACGCGTTCCGGAAAGCGGTGAAAGCTGTTGGATTCTGTATCAATGACGATGCGGTTCTCCGTGGAAAGCCTCTCAACCAGTGCGGCGAGGCCCGCGGCGCTGTCGACGATCTCCGTGGGAGTCGAGCGTGCAACCATCCTCAGGCCAGCTTCTCCAGCGCGGCAATTCCCGCCAGCAGCCTCTTGACGCCCTGATTCTTGAACGCGACAGTCACTTCAAAATCGTCCTGCGAAGCCGTGGCGAGGCAAGCGACGACAACGCCCTGGCCAAACGTTGCGTGGCCCACGTGGTCGCCCGGCCTGTACGGCGCGGGAGGTACGGGACCCATGTGCTGTTGCGTTGGCATCGGCTCTACCGGCCCGGAGAACGATGGCGTCTCCGGCATCTTGCGTTTGATGAGTTCCTGTGGCAGATCTTTCAGGAATCGCGACGGCCTGCGCGAGCCATAGACGCCGCGCGTGTTCCGCCTGAGCGCATGGGTCATGTATAGCCGGTCCATCGCTCGCGTCATACCGACATAGCAGAGCCTGCGTTCCTCTTCCAGTTCGGCTGGGTCACCGGATTCCAATGAGCGGAAATGCGGCAGCAGCTCCTCCTCGACGCCTACGATGAAAACTATGGGGCACTCCATGCCCTTGGCTTGGTGCAGAGTGATGAGCGTGACGGCTTCGGGGCGATCAGGGCCCTCATAACGGAGAGCGGCGTCGAGGTCAGTCGAGAGCGCCACCTGGTCCAGGAAAGCGCCGAAAGCCTCGCCGGGCGGCAGCTCCTGGTATTGAGCCGCTACGTTGCGCAGCTCATCGATGTTGTCGAGTCGATCTTCCGCATCTTCTTCTTCCGACTCCAAGTAGGCCCTGTAGCGGATGCTTTCAAGTACTTGATCAAAGAACTCGAGAATGTCTTTCTTCTGAGACGCCTCAGATAGCTCCGTCATAATCTGCACGAACTTCCGCACGTCTCCTTGTGACTTCGTGGGTAAGTGGGGCACGTTCGGTCCCCCTCCCTCCGCCGCAACTTGTAAGGCCGTATAGATCGGCGAGCCGTTGGCGTCCGCCCACTGCTCAAGGATGTCCAGCGTCCGTCTGCCGATGCCCCGCGTCGGCACATTAACAATGCGCAGCAGGCTGATGTTGTCATACGGATTGTGGAGGACTCGCAAGTACGCAACGACATCCTTGACTTCTCGTCGCTCCCAGAACCGCAACCCGCCGACGATGCGGTAGCGAATGCCCGCGCGATTGAACGCATCCTCCAGGGCGCGTGATTGTGCGTTTGTGCGATACATGATCGCCACATCACTGAGCCGCGCGGAGTCCTCGCCGGTCAGTTGCTCAATCTCTCCCGCCACATAGTGCGCCTCGTACCCGTCGTCTTCCGCCGCCTCAACCGTGACTTTTGCGCCGCCACTCTTCTCCGTAGACAGCTTGATGTGTACCCACTCTTCGTTCTTGCTTACAAGGGCGTGAGCGGCGTCTAGTATCGTGGACGTTGAGCGATAATTGTGTCCTAAAGTGAACGTTTCTAGGCCTTCAAATTCAAATTTCTGCCTAAATCTCTCGAAGTTCTGTATTTCCGCGAACCTCCAAGAATAGATGGATTGATCAGGGTCACCAACCACACAGAGGTTGTTACGCGGAACGGCAATCATGGTGATTAGTTCGTACTGAATAACGCTTGTGTCTTGCCATTCGTCCACCATGACGTGGGCGTAACGATTTTGCACTTTCTCTCGGATTTCCGAGTTGGAGCGGAGCAGGCGGAGAGGCTTGAGCAGGAGATCATCGAAATCAACCGCGTGGGCAGTCTGTAGAAACTCTTCATAACGGTCATAACAGGCATTAACGACGGTTTCAAACCGACTTGAGTTTTGTGCGGCGTGATCGGCGACGGTCAGTCCATTGCTCTTCGCCGCCCGAATTGAATTTTGAATTGCCGCGGGGTTAAAGCTAACGGGATCCAAGGCTTCTGCATCAATAACCCTTTTCATGAGGGTTCTTTGGTCGTCCTCATCGTAGATAACGAAGTCATTTGGGACACCGATGTGTTCGCCGTAATCGCGAAGAATACGAACTCCTAAAGCATGGAATGTGTCCAAAGTGACCCGATTCGCGCGCTCGCCAATGAGCGCCTCGACGCGCGAACGCATCTCCCTCGCCGCCCTATTGGTGAACGTGACGGCCAAAATACGACGCGGGTTCACGTTCAGGACGCGGACGAGGTAGGCGATACGGTGAGTAATGACTCGGGTCTTGCCGGACCCCGGTCCCGCGATGATCAGGACAGGTCCGGTGACGGCCTCAACCGCACGGCGTTGTTCCTCATTGAGGTTCTGAAGAATGTCGCGCGCGGCTAGTGTCGTCATAGATGCAAATCCATATATAGCATACCAGCGCGACCGCGCCGGACGCCGTTCTTCGAGGGGGAACTAAGCCCGGATCACGGGCATAAACCTGCCACTCTTTCAGACGCCCCTGCACCGGCAGAGAAGGCGCCGTCAATCTGCCGGAGGCAAGAAAACGCGGCGCCGGTTTCCCGGCGCCGCGTCTGCCTACTTGAGTGGCCTTTTGCCCTTTAGTCGCGGCGCGCCAGCTCCATCGAGCGCTCCATCATGTCCGGCGGCGGGGCGAACACCTGGAACGGATTCGGCATGACGCCGACCGGCACCTCAATCAGCGCCGGCGCCTCAGCCTTGAGCGCCTCCTCAACCTGCACCTTCAACTCATCCGGCGTTGTTGCCCGCCTGCCCTGCGCGCCGAACGACTCCGCGAACTTCACAAAATCCGGGTTGTGGAGATTTGACGCGATAAGGCGGTGATCAAAGGCGGTGTCCTGTGTGCGTCGCACGTTGCCAAACGCGCCATCGTTGAAGATGACCGTCACCAGGTTGATGCCGTGGGCCACGGCCGTCGCCAGCTCCTGCGAACCGTACATGAACCCGCCATCTCCTGAGATTGCGACGACCGGCTTGTCGGGGTTCCCAACCTTGACGCCGAGCGCCGTATTGAAGCCATAGCCAAGCGTGCCCTGATACCCGGCGCCGATGTATGTGCGCGGGGCGTAAACAGGAAAGCCCTGGTTCGTGAAGTAGCCGACCTGGGTCACCTCGGTCACAAAGATGCCGTCCTCAGGCAGGGCCGCTCGTATGGCGCCGGACAATTCCTTGACTGGCGACATCGCGTCCAGCTTGGATTGCACTGTTTCCCGAGCCGCCGCCACCTCATCCGACCGTGAATCGCGTGAGTGGTTGTGCCTCGGGACGCGCCGGTTCAGATCCGCAAGCGCAACCTTGGCATCGGCGACAATGCCGATCTCCGGCTTGGCGTTGCGTTCAAGCTCCGTCTCATCGATATCAATGTGGATGACGGTCTGCCCATCCTCAATCGGGAAGGGACTTGGGCCAGGCATGGTGAATCGAGTGCCAACGGCCAGCACGACGTCCGTGTTGGGCAGCAGGTCCCAGGCCGCGATCCCGGGCAATGCCAGCGGGTGACGAGAAGAAAGCGCGCCTCGCCCGTTCGCCGAGATGATCACAGGCGCATCCAGTATCTCCGCCAGCTGTTGGAGTTCCTCGGAGGCCCCGCTGATTGAGATGCCGCCACCGACAAAGATCAGCGGACGACGCGCATTGCCGAGGGCCTGAGCCGCCCTCTCCAGCAGATCAGGATCGCCCTCAGGCCGTGCGGGCATCCCCGGCTCCTGAAACTCGACGTCGCTCACCGTCATGAGGACATCTTGCGGAATCTCGATTTCGACGGGACGCGGCCTGCCGGTGTTGAGTTCATCAATAGCCTGACGCACCATTCCGGGAACGTCAGATGGCGTCATGGCGCGGCTCGCCCACTTTGTCACGGCGCCGATGGTCTCAAGCTGATTCTTGATCTCATGCAGCGCGCCGCGTTCCTTGCCAATGTGGTGAGTCGATATCTGGCCCGCGATGCACAGCACGCGGGAGTTTGTGGCATAGGCCGTGGAGAGACCGGCGGCGGCGTTCAGCAGACCGGGACCGGGCACAATCAGGCAAACGCCCACCTTGCCTGTGGAACGCGCGTAACCGTCCGCCATATACGAGGTGCCCTGTTCATGTCGCGTATGAATCACGCGTATCGAATCCCGCTCTTCGTAGAGAGCGTCAAAGGCCCAGTCGAGCTGCACGCCGGGCAACCCGAAAATCACCTCAACTCCCTCGCGCTTTAGAGCCTGCACCAGAGCTTGTCCGCCGGTCAGTTGCGGCATATGGACCCTCCCCGCCCCATGGCGATTCGCTTTTTACCACTGCGATTATGCCACTATCGTGACCGCAGGCGATGAACGCAATGACCAACATCGCCAACCCGTACTGGAGATTCAGGCTGCCGGACGCAGCGCCGACATTGCGCCGTCCCAGAATTCTCGCTTCCAAAGCTCTCTCAGCGATAGGCAAGGGCAACAACAGCTGCTCCTTGACACTGCCAACATGGCGCAATTAGTGCCCTCTTGGATGTGCTGCTGGCCCAGACTCCAGACCAGAATCAATTGTCGCCAGCAAGACATTAGGCGCGAGAGAATCGCTTGTATCACTTGCTCTCCCCCTTCGGGGAACGGAACATTCGCCAAGCCTGCATACACTAGAAGCCGAACAATGTACTACGGTCTGACGCCCGGCAGGGCGATTGCACTGCTGCCCTTGCGGTTACGCCGATACTCGCGGCTTGCTCAGGCGGTTTTGAACCGGCGCCAACGGCTCGATCCACGCCTCTTCCGCAACCCGCCATTGAGGCCCAATTCACCCTCACGCCACTGCCTACAGTCGCAACTCAATTCACGCCAACCCCGCGACCCACAATTGCGGCTCAACCCACGCCTACTCCCCAACCGACAGCAGCCCCCCAACCGGAGCTTGTCGACCAAACCGAGATCATCGCGCAGCTCAAGCAGAATGCCGCTGAATTCCAGTACGCCATCGGCGCCCGTGGCGGCGCCCTGACAGTTGCGACCATTTCCGAGCCGCTCACTTTCAACCTGGCAATCGCCAGAGATGCGTCGTCATCGGGCGTCCTGGGATTCCTGTTGGAGGGACTCACCGAGACCTCGTGGCTTACCGACCAGGTTCAGCCGGCGCTGGCTGAGTCATGGAAGCGATGGTCTAACGTGGACATTCCATCTTCGGAGGGACGTCCGGTGGCACGACGGGCAACCCTTCACGGCTCACGACGTCGATTTCACGTTTAATCGCATTATCTACGACGATGACATTCCGGCCAGCAGCCGCGCGTCATTCCTCTTCCGCTCTCGGGACGACTTTGGCGAGTGGCAAGAGGCGCCCATGACGGTCACGGCGCTGGACGATTACACAGTCGAGTGCGTCCCCCCACTGCCATTCGCGCCCTTCCTTCGCTCCATGGGAACATCGATATATCCGCGACACATCCTGGAGCAGCACGTTGATGACGGCACATTTGCAGCCACTTGGGGCATCGAGACGGATCCGACGGAGGTGATCGGCACAAGCCCGTTCACCATTGCAAGCTACGTCCCGGGAGAACGGGTAGTAATGCAGCGCAATGCGGACTACTGGCTCAAGGACGATGCGGGCAACAGCCTGCCGTATCTCGATCAGATCGTCTATAATATTGTTCCGGATCTGGAGACGGAGCTTGCGAAGTTCCTAGCGGGCGAGTCAGACATACATGGCGTGTTGGGCGAGGAATTCGAAAGGCTTGATGCGCTGCAGGATGCAGGGTAACTTCACTATTCACAGGCGCGGTCCCGCATTTGGAACGACATTTATGGCGTTCAATATGAACCCCGGCCAAAACCCGGACACGGGCCAGCTATACGTTCAGCCTGAGAGGCTGGCGTGGTTCCAGAACAGGGAGTTCTGACAAGCCGTAGCGCACGTCATCGATAAGGACTCAATCATCAACGATGTCCAGCATGGCCTCGGATACCCGCAATGGTCGTCCATCAGCCCCGCCGCCGGAGATTTCCACAACCCGAAGGTCGCCACATACGAGTACGACGTCGCCAGGGCCAACAGTATCCTCTCCGGCATGGGCTGGGTGGATACAAACGGAGACGGGATACGGGAAGACGGCGCAGGCAATGAGATCACGTTTTCGCTCATCACGAACACAGGCAATACCGTGCGCGAGCGGGTGGGCGCGATAATCCACCAGGGTCTGACGGACATTGGCCTGGACGTGGACTACAGGCCGGTTGAGTTCGAGGATCTTGTGACTCAGCTTGTCGAAACCTATGACTGGGAAACTCTGATCATCGGCTTCACCGGCGGAACTGAGCCGCACAGCGGCATCAATCTGTGGCACAACGGCGAGGGTCTGCACCTGTGGAACCCGAACCAAGCCCAGGCGGCAACTGCGTGGGAGGCCGAAATCGACGAGCTCTACATCAGCGCCGCCCAGGAATTGGACCGAGACGCGCGAGTGCAGTACTACCACCGGGCCCAGGAGATCGTGGCCGAGAACGTCCCTGTCATTTACACCACGCTCTCAGAACGCCTGACTGCCGTCAGAAATATCTTCGGCAACACCACGCCCACGCTCTACTCCCTCTGGGACATTCGCTACCTCTACCGCACGGAGGGGTAGAAGAGGGGGGGCAGATTGGGGCACTTTCGCCGCTCAGCAGAGCATGATCGCGAAAGACTGGCGTGGCGTTCGCGGCAAGCGGACGGCGCCTTACGGGATTAACGCATCCGGTCTGTTCCCGTCGTAAAGCTACAGCAAGGCCCGTCCAGCAGGCGCCGCATAGCGAATCCACTACAAAGATATCCGGATCACAATTCCCTGCAGAAACGCCGCTTCCATCGACATCAACCACACACGCGGAGGAACGAGATCCATGTCGAAGCTATGGTCTGGAACAGGCGTCGCAAGGATGCTTCTTGGAGAGGACAGAGAGCCGGATCGAACATAGTCCCGGCACGCAGTGCGCCAACGGCAACGGTCAAGGTTGCTGTTGTCAAATGAATTGGCTCCGCGGGTAGGATTCGAACCTACGACCAATCGGTTAACAGCCGACCGCTCTACCGACTGAGCTACCGCGGAGCGCATAGGAATCCGCGTCCGATCCGCATCGTCTCTCGCGGGACAAACGCACGTTCAGTATAGAGACGATGACCGCCTCCGCTCAACCGATGGCGGGCCTATCGACATACGAGTCTCGACCTAGCGGCAGCGTAGCTCGTCGCCGCCCGCCAATAGCGGCTGAAACTGCCCAGGGGCCTCCGGCGCCGCTGGGCACTATAATCTAACGTGACCGCGATGAGGCTCACTCAAATACATCCGCGCGGAAGGAGGTCCTGGCTGTGGCGCCCATAACTTTCATTGGCGGCGGCGTCATGGCGGAGGCCATGATCTCTGCCATCATCTCCCGGGAGGTGGCCGCGCCCGGCGAGATCAACGTCGGCGAGGTTATCGCCGCCCGGCGCGAATACCTCACCCAGACTTACGGCGTCTTTGCCACGGACGACAACAAAGAGGCGATAGGAAGGAATTCTCCCGACAGCGGCCCCGTCATCGTCGCGCTCAAGCCTCAGCACATCATGGCCCTCGAATCGGTTCGGGGTGACCCCACTTCTGCCCCCATTCTTTTTGTTTCCATCGCCGCCGGAATCGGACTTGGGCGGCTTGAGGAGCTGACGGGCAGCAAGCGCCTCATTCGGGTCATGCCCAACACGCCTGCCCAGGTCGGCGCCGGCATGAGCGTGTGGACTGCAACGCCGGATGTATCGCCCGATGACCGAGAGCGCGTCGCCCAGATTCTGGGCGCGATGGGCCGCGAGTTGTACGTCGAGGATGAGCACTATATCGATATGGCGACAGCGCTGAGCGGCAGCGGACCAGGCTACGTCTTCCTCTTTCTTGAGGCGATGATCGACGCCGGCGTCCACATCGGTCTGCCCAGGGATCAGGCCGAGATACTCGCGGGGCAGACGCTCCTCGGCAGCGCGACACTGGCCGATACATCGGGACGCCACGCCGCGGAGCTTCGGAATATGGTGACATCGCCGGGAGGAACAACCGCGGAGGGCATCGCCGCCCTGGAGAGCGGCGGTCTTCGCGCCGCGGTCACGCAAGCCGTCATCGCGGCCTATGAGAAGTCCCGGCAGCTCTCCTGACGGACGCGGCGTCCCTGCCCGATTTATGTATGGAGGATGGGCCACGTAGCGATTCAGCGAGGTCAGAGGGCGTGCTAGCCTGTCCGCCGCGCCCTCGATGGCGATCAGGGCAGTATCTCTTTAGATGCGGGCCGAATGGAGGTTACACTAGGGTTTCAAGATGGCGCATCTGATCGCGACATTCATCGTCATTCTCGCCCAGATTATCAGCCTGGCGATCTTCGTTCGGGCCATATTGTCGTGGTTTCCCACGGTCAGTAATGACAACGTCTTTGTCGCTCTTGTCTACAACATGACGGAGCCGATCCTTGCGCCCCTCCGCTCAGTCATCCCCCGCGTAGGAATGATGGACATCACCCCTCTTGTAGCAATCATTACGTTTCAAATCATCGCCAGGATATTCAGGGGCGTCTAACTCGCGTTGCCCTCCCCGACCGCTTTAGGCAAGCGCGCTGTCAAGTTGTTATGATTGACAGACATTCAAGCAAGCGAGACGGGGGACGTTGAAGAGTTCATGGACGAAGGTGGTCAAGCGCCGACAAGCCTATTAAAGCGATACGGAGCAGCGCTAAAGTACAGCGATTACCGCCGATTCTGGATTTCGGCGACGATTGCCGGCGCAGGCGTGTGGGGGTTGATCGTAGCGCGCGGTCTGCTTGCATTTGATATTTCTGACCAGTCCGCCGGAGCAGTCGGCATCACCACGTTCGCGGCCCTGATCCCGTTCGTCCTGGTGCCCCCGTTCAGCGGCATCCTCGCCGACAAGATGGACAGGCGATTCCTGATCGCCGCTGCTCATGCCGCCAATGTCATCTTGGCGTTGATACTTGTAGTGCTCTATTTCTTTGGGGATATTCAGCTCTGGCAAGTCGTCCTGATGTCGTTGTTAAGCGGCATCGCCCGCGGCGTGCAGTTGCCCTCCCAAAGCGCGTTGGTGCCGAATTTGGTTGGCAAGGACGACATCCTTAACGCCATCGCGCTCAACAACCTTTCCCTACAGGGCGCGCGCCTAATGGGCGGCGTTATCGTGGGCCTTCTCGCCAACGCGGAGTGGGGAATCGGCGCGGCCTTTATCCTGGCCGTCGGCGGATACGCAATCGCCTCCGTCGTCGTGCTGACAATCCGCACGGCCTCAACGGGCGCAATTGCGCGGGGTGACAGCGTCCTTACTGTCATAACCGCCGGCGTTGTTTACGCGTGGCGGACGCCCGCAGTTGGGCTCATGCTGTTGTTTGTCGCATTTCACTGCGGCATGACTATGGCGTTTGAATCCGTTATTCCGCTGCATGCGCAGGATCAATGGAATTCAGGCGGTTCTGCATTCGCAAATTACGTCGCGGCGCTTGGCGCAGGCGCGGCCGTGGGCGTGTTGTTTGTGGCCGGGCTTCAAAGCGGACGCCGCAAGGGGCAAGCCCTATTGCTAACCGCGTTCGGCAGCTCCATCGGCATCATGATCGTGGCGTTCTCTACGTCTCAGGCGGTTGGACTGGCGGGGGCGTTTGTCATGGGCCTCACACAGGCGCCATTCATGTCGCTCTCAATTGCATTCATTCAGGGCGTGGTGCCGGACGCTATTCGCGGTCGTGTATCCAGCCTGTTCGCCATGTCTGCGTTGAGCCTGATGGCCATCACGAACTATGTATACGGCCTGCTGGCGGACGCCTTTGGCTCCGTGGCGGTGCTAGTCGTGCCGGGGTCCGTCTTTGTCGGCATCGTGGTCATCGCGTTGGTTGGCTCTGGCATCCTGCGGACGATCATGACTACTGGGTTCGATGTCGGAGCCCCTACCCGGGCGCCGGGGCCCGCGCCTACCGGCGGTTCATCCTAAGTAGGTACAGCTGCCCACAGCGCCGTTTGCCTCATAGGCTTTATGAAGGCAATCAAGTGGTACACTTGGGTCGGAAGTGGGACTCTATGTCAAGCGTGAACGTCAGATCGGCAGCCGCTCTTGAATGCGGGCAGGCGCCGCCGGGGGGACGTAATGAGCGAACGCGAGCTCCTTAAGGGCAGCACGGATTCTTTGTTGCTGGCCCTGGTAAGCGAACGGCCGATGTATGGATACGAGATCCTGCGTGAGGTTGAGCGCCGTTCCGATGGGTATTTCAACATGAAGGAGGGCACGCTCTATCCTGCCCTCCACCGGATGGAGCGGGACGGGCTAGTTGAGGGCCTGTGGCGGACTGCGCCAGGCGGGCAACGTCGCCGCTACTACGCAATTTCACGGCATGGTCTACAACGGCTGGAGCAGCGTCGCTCTGAGTGGCGCAGTTTCTCGCGCGCCGTGGATATGGTTATCACCAACGCGAAGACATAGGCGCCGCAACGATGCCGACGCCAATTAGCATCACTGCGCCGTTACAGGCGCTCCGATCCCGCTTACGCGTCCGCCGTCGGACGCGCCCGAGCATCCTCAGGGAGCTGGCGGATCACATTGAAGACCGCAGCAACTACCTGATCCAGGAGCAGGGACTTTCGCGGGTTGAGGCGAATGCTGAAGCCGTACGGGCGTTCGGCGACCCCCGCGCCGTCGCTTCCCAGGTGGAGCGCACCCGCAACCAGGGCAGATGGCGGGATGTCGGCCTCGCTGCCCTGCCCAACCTGCTTGTTGGTCTCCTGTTTGCGACGCATAGGTGGTATGAGCTGGAGTGGATTGTCGCTGCCGTCAGCTTGGCCATTGTCGTAAGCGTGGTGGGCGTCCTGATGGGTAGGCCGGTCTGGGTTTATCAGTGGATCGGATACGCAGTCTTCCCGGTATTGCTCATCAGCATGGTCAGCCTGGGGACAACGGCATACAGCGCCTGGTTCGTGGTAACCAGTGATTATGCCCCGACCGACCCGCTCAGCTGGGCCCTTGGGATAGGTCTTGGCCTCGCCGGAATCGGGGTGTTGATCGCCCTAGGGACGTGGCTAAGCAAACGAGATTTGGCGCATTCTGCGCTTGTCGTGCTGCCTCTCGCGCTTTTGGCCATAGCGCTGCTCGCGTTTGATCGAGGCGAGTATGTCCAACTGGAGCAGGCGGGCGCCCAAACCGCGCTGCTCTTCTTGGTCGTGGCGCTTGCGGTTGGCTTGGCGATCCGGCTTAGTGATCGACTCCTCAAGATCGGGGTCATGGCCGCCGCCCTGCCTGTGGGATTCCTATTCACATCGGGCGCGATGGACTTAAATTTGCGCATTCTGGTGTCAACAGTGCTTAGCCTCCCAACCTTACTGCTAGTCCTGGCGCCGCTGCTCGTCTCGGAGGACGAGGCCGAGGACTATGAGATCTATGGCCTGGGCCGGAGGCCCCGTTAGAGGTCTCCAGGCAATGAGTTCCTCACAAGCTCTGCTCACGTGAATTTTGCAGCCGCAGCCCTGCTGGGCTATGTAATAGGCGCCGCGCCGATTATCTATGTCGTGGGCCGCGCGCGTGGAATTAACTTACATACAGTTGGCACGGGAAACATCGGGGCGGGAAACCTTTGGCGGCACGGCGGCTTTGCCATTGGCGCGATCTCGGTCACCGTGGAGGTAGGCAAAGGCGCAGTGGCAGTACTGGCTGCCGACGCGCTGTTGGCCGATGCAACTGAATGGACAATGGCCTCGGCGGGCATATTTGCTGTGGTCGGGCAGATGTGGCCGGCAACCCTGCGATTCCAGGGCGGCCGCGGCAATGGCACGGCGGCGGGCGCGCTCATGGCCCTTCACCCATTGTCATTCGCAGCCGGCTTTGGCGTCTTTCTCATTTTTTCTTTGCGAAAGGTCGTTCGCATTGCGCTTCCGGGCGGCGGGACGGCATCGCCCCGCAGTCGCACAGTGCCGATCGCAGTGATTACGGGAATGGGGCTCTATTTGCTGGTTGCGGGCGCCCTGAATGCCCCCGTCCCGGCGCTTTCCGCCGCAATCCTGATCGCGCTGACGCTCTTTCGGCGCGCAACGGCGCCGTGGCCGCCGGACCCGGAGACCGGCCTCAAGCCGCAACGCTCCCTCCTCGCTACAATCCTCTATGACCGGCCAGACCTCAGCAGCTAGGGTCGCTCAACTTCCTGCCTGTGGATGATGCGCGCGCCGGCGCCCAGTCCGACGTCGACCGTCTTCTTGGCAACCTTGGCCCCCTGCCCGATCCACGGCAACGCCCAGCGCTCCTCGTTCTTTCGGGGTTGCCCGGCAGCGGCAAATCGTACTTTTGCCGCAAGTTGACTGAACTGTTGCCGGTCGTCGTCCTTGAGACTGATGCGCTCCGTAAGGTTCTATTTGAGCATCCCACGCACGACGGGGCGGAGAACGCCCGTCTCTTCCGGGCGGTTCACCGCGTGCTGGAGCGCCTGCTTATGCAAAACCAAGGCGTTGCCCTTGACGCAACAAATCTAATCAGGAGAGACCGCAGGAGACTCTATCGCATCGCAGAGGATCAAGGCGCGGCCCTGGCTGTCGCGCGCATGGTGGCCCCGGAGCCTGTCATTAGACAACGACTGCGAGAACGAATCGCCAACCGGCAGTCGCAGCTTGACGATGGAGACGGATCAGACGCCGGAATTGATGTGTATGACCGCATGAAGCGCACAGAGCAGGCTATCACTCGGGAACACATCGTCGTCGATTCCTCGACGGACATCACGCCGGCGCTTGCTGATATAGTCGTCCGCCTCGGGCAATCAAGTTCTCCGACGTTGCAGCGCCGATAAGCTGACAAAGTGAGGCCTGCCCCGCCAGCGGCTATAATCGCCAGATCAACCCTGCCGCGTCTTGATCGCCGGTGAATCTGGACGCCGAATTCGTCTTTGAAGTGGAGCGTGTCATATGGAACTGACTGTAGCGCAGGCCGACATTACGACGGTGGAGGGAGACTGCATCGTCATTGATGTCTGCCAGGACCGCCTGGAAAGCCCGCTGCCGGGCGCCGCCGGAGAGATAGACCACGCGCTTGACGGACATATCTCGCTGCTCATTGAGGACGGGGAGATCAGAGGACGTCGCGGAGAAATAACGGTTGTCCACACGCTAGGCCGCATAACGCCCCGCCGCGTTCTGGTCATCGGCTGTGGTCCATCTCCGGAGGTTGACGCCAACGCCGTTCGAAGACTGGGCGCTGAAATGGCGCGATACGCCCGCAGCCACAGATACAAGCGCGTCTTTGCTCAGCTCCCCGCCGCCGGACTGTTGGATGTTGCCGCGTCGGCGAAGGCCACTGCTGAGGGCATCCTGCTCGGCCTCTACCGCATAACAGTCCGAGGACCGCAGTCCGATGCCAACGATCGAAATGACATCGATGAGATCACAATCGTTGACGGCGATTCGAGCGGTCTGCAGGACATGCAGGGCGGACTTGACCGAGGCGTGATTCTGGCTGAGGCGACGGCGCTTACCCGAGATCTCGCCAATGAGCCTGCAAATTATATGACGCCCTCCATCCTCGCTGATAGGGCCAGAATTGCGGCGGAGTCCTCCGGCCTCGCCTACACAAACCTGACGGTCGATGAGATTCAGGAGATGGGCATGGGCGGTCTCCTGGGAGTGGCGGCCGGATCACACCAGCCGCCCGCCTTCATCATCCTCGAGCACCGGGGCGATCCTGAAGAAACGCGCCCCACCGTTGCGTTGATTGGAAAGGGCGTGACATTCGATTCCGGCGGAATCTCAATCAAGCCTGCGGCCAACATGGGCGCTATGAAGGGAGATATGGCCGGCGGCGCAGCAATCATCGGCGCGCTGCAAGCCGTCGCCCGCCTTGGCCTTCCCATCAATGTGACGGGGCTAATCCCCGCTACCGAGAACCTGCCCGGGGGAGGCGCAACCAAGCCCGGCGACGTGCTAGTCGCGATGAACGGCAAGACCATGGAGGTTGAGAACACGGACGCCGAGGGACGTCTGATCCTCGCCGACGCGCTGTCTTACGCCAACAGCAAGGGAATGTCCCCCCTCGTAGACGTCGCCACGCTGACCGGCGCCATCCGCGTCGCTCTCGGCGTTTACGCTATGGGCCTATTCGCCAACGATGATGAGGTTGCGCGGCAGCTTGAGGAGGCTTCCCAAAAGACAGGCGAGCGGATGTGGCGGATGCCGCTGTGGGACGATTACAAGGACCAGATCAAGAGCACCGTCGCCAACGTCAAGAACACAGGTGGGCCGGCGGCCGGCTCAATCACGGCCGCCAAGTTTCTTCATGAATTCGCCGGTGATACACCCTGGGCGCACCTGGACATCGCCGCCGTGTCATCCACGGACTCAGACCGCGGCTGGCAGACGAAGGGCGCTACAGGTCAGCCAGTCCGCACCCTCGTCCAGCTCGTGGAAGACCTTGCGCAGTCCGGGGAATGACTGCCTCGCCGGTGCGCGGCATCTTGCTCCATCTGACTTGCTGTCCAACGAATCCCGGCGCGGGGCAAAAGATCATTTACAGGAGGTTGTATGACTTTCACTAAGGCTGAGATCGCTAAGGGAAACTACCTGGTCACCGGCGCGACAGGGCGAACAGGCAGCATCGTCGTCCGCAAGCTGCGGGAGGCAGGCGCTTCGATCCGCGCTCTCGTACACTCCACGAACCCAGAGGAGCACGTGCCGGGGGTCGAGTACGTCAGCGGAGATTATCAGGATATGGATTCGCTAATGTCCGCGTGCTATGGCATAGACTGGGTCATTGCGTGCGTCGGGGCGCAATCGGCGACTCGGGGTCTCCACCTGATTGAGGCTGTCGAATACCAGGGCACGGTCAATCTGACGAATGCCGCCGGCGCCAACGGAGTGCGGCACATGTCGCTGATCTCGGTCCGCGGCGCCGATATTCGCTGGGACTTCTACCCGGTCTATCCGGCAAAGGCCCGCGCCGACCAACACCTGCTTGATGCCCGCGTCGCCGGCACTGTCTTCAGGCCCGGCGGCATGATCGACACGTCCGGCGACCTATTCCTGCGCATGGTCCACAGGGTTCGCACCGGCGGCTCTATGACGATCTACGGCACGGCGGGCCAGCCGATGCTGTTTGTCTTCCTGGAGGAGCTGGCCGATTTCCTGATCCATGCGCATCTTGAACGCCGCGCGTATAACAACATTTTTGAGCTCGGCGGGCCCGGCAACATGACGCGCGCAGAGTTGTGGGCCACGTTTCAGGAAGTGCTGGGCGTAGTCCCGAACGTCAAGTACACTCCGGTTGATGAGATTGTCCCGCTGAGAGAAGCGGCAGAGAAAGAGGAGAACTGGGCTGCGGCCCATCAGCTGGCCCGAGAGGAAATAGGAGGCCGCAACACATCGCCCGCCGCGCCAATGAACATCTACGACAGGCTTTTTGGCGTCACTCAGCGAGATTTCCGCCTTTGGCTCGTCGGAATACTTAGGCAGGCGGCCAAAGCCGACGCCCGGGAAAGATGACGAATTCCGGGCTGCAGCAAATGCGCCGGTGGCACCAAAAAGTCATCGGGCCGGGGTGGGGACCGGCCCGATGACTAGGGATAAAGGAGGAGAAGAAGGAACGTAGGGTTTATGGAGTTGTTGGCATCCGTCAGTGGCTCCTCAGCACTTTGAATAGCCGCACCCCAAGCACATCATGCAGCCCTCGGAAAAGATGAGGGCCCCGTAGCAATCCGGGCATTGCGGTCTTGTAGCGCCGCCGGTTTCCTGGCGCTGGCCGCCGGTAAAGAGTTGCGGCTGCATCGCGGCATCAATCGGCGCCGGCTCCAGGTCCGCCGGGTCGAACTTATCGCCGAACGCTGCGCGCGCGCGGCGCAACAGTTCTTCCCGCTCCTCATCCTGCGGCCGGGCGTGCCGCAGGAGCGCCAACGCCACAGCGTCCGGGGCGCTCAACACCTGCTGCCCCTCATCCCACGTCGGCGAGTCAGTAATGCCGCGCAGCTGCTCAATGACCTGCGCAACGCCAACGCCGGAGCGCAATGCCAGCGAAGCGAGTCGACTGACGGCCTCCAGATACGCCGCATCGCTTGTGCCCGCCTTGCCCAGATTCGTAAACACCTCAAACGGGCTGTTTGTTTCGTCGAAGGTGATCGTGACATACAGGTTGCCGTGGCCGGTGCGGATCCGATCCGTGACGCTCGTGAGCGACTGGGGCCGGCGGCGAGGCATCAGGTGCGGCTCAAAACCCGTCGCCTGCGCCGTATCGGAGGACTTGCCCGATTCGAGGACCTGCATGCTCTTGGAGCCGTCGCGGTAAACCGTAATAGCCTTGCAGTTCGCCAGCCAGGAGTCCCAGAAGGAACGCGCGATATCCTCTACAGTGGCGTTGTTCGCGAGGTTGATGGTCTTGGACACGGAGTTTGTTGTGTTGTCCTGCCACACGGCCTGCATCTTCACGTGCCACTCCGGCGAAATGGCCATCGCCGTACGAACGCCGCGCCTGGCAATCAGGTTTGAGATAGCATCGCTCACGTACGCCGGATCGTCGGCCAGCCGGGCCAACGTCTCTTCGGCGCCCTCTGCTCCCACGTCCGCCAAGAGGGCATTGCGGACCGGCAGAGGCGCATCAAGGAATCGTGTGCTTGTCCCGTCATGGTCCTGCCACAGGATGTTGGACCACCAGGCCAGAGCGAAATGCGGCTCAATGCCTGACGAGCAATCGGCCAGGCGCGAGATGGTGCCCGTCGGCGCGATTGTCGTGACGCTTGAGTGACGCACCGGCGGCATCCCCATCTCCTTGAGACGGGATCGCTCATATTCCGGGAAGGGCCCGCGCTGCGCTGCCAGTTTCTCAGACTCAGACCAGGCAGTTTCCCTGATGAAACCGCCGACCTTTTGCGCCATTTCAAGCGCAGGTTCCGAATCATACGGAACGGTCAACGCCACAAGGGCATCCGCCCAACCCATGATTCCCAACCCCACGCGCCGAGTCTTCAGGTTCATCTCGCGGAGCTCCGCGACGGGGAACGTATTGACCTCAATAACGTCATCAAGGAACCGAATGGCCGTACGGACGGTTTCCTCCAGCGATACCCAGTCGAAATCCGTGCTATCGGAATTCAGGTGCTTTGCGACATCAATTGAACCCAGGCAGCAGTTGCCGTAGTTCTCCAGAAACTCCTCGCCGCACGGGTTGGAGGTCTCAATCAGGCCCAGTTGAGGATTCGGCTGAGTGTCCCAAACGCGATCCATGAATACCAGGCCCGGATCGCCCGTCTTCCAGGCGGAATTGCAGATATCGCCCCACAGGTCTCGCGCTCTAACCGTCTGCGTTACCCGGCCGTTGTGAGGGCTGATGAGATCCCAGTCTCCATCCGCCTCCACGGCGCGCATGAACTCATCAGTAACCTGCACGGAGATATTGAAGTTCTGCAGCGACACATCGTCGTCCTTGGCGTGGATAAACTCCAGCACGTCCGGATGACTGATGTTGAGCTGTCCCATATGGGCGCCAAGCCTGAACGCCCCCTGCGTGAGCGTTGCTCCCACCGCCGAATAGAGCTTCATCACCGCGACGGGCCCGCACGCCATGCCATGCGTCGTGGCAATGGGATCGCCTTTGGGCCTCAGGTTGGAGAATCCAAAGCCGATTCCGCCGCCCCACTTCTCAATCATGGCGGCGTCAGAGGCCACCTTCATGATTGATCCCATGTCATCCTGCGGCGACACGACAAAGCAGGCGCTGAGCGATCCGCGGCCATCCTTGCCCGCGTTGACCAGCATCGGCGAGTTTGGCAAGAAGCGCAGTGACGCCATCAGGCGATAGTACCGGCGCGCCCACTCCCCAATCTCAGGCTCCGGCGTTCCCACGGCGCGCTCTCCCTCAGCGATGGCATTCGCCACCCTCTCGAACAGCGCGCGGGGGTCCTCAATGACTTGATTGTCAGCGTCCCTTGCGAGGTATCGATTCTCCAGAATGGCGCGGGAATTGGGGGAGAGCGCCGGTTCCGGTTCCTCGCTCGAGCTCCACGGCGCGCTTGTCGGCGATGCGGCCTGATCGCCTCCGGCGTTGCCATTAGACCCATTGCCGTTCGTGACACCATTCGACTCACGATCAATCTCATCCCTGACCATCGTCGCAATCGTTTGCCCCGGATCAAGGGCGGCATCGCCGGTCAGCGTGTGCAATCCATTGAGCGCCGCGGGCGTTTGCGTATCCGAAATGTTGGCGAGAATGCCGTCCGTGATGGTCTCGAGGCTTTCTTGAGATTGACCTTGCAGAACGTGCGCCACGGCATCGCGAACGGCGTTGCGGTTAGAGGCGACAGTACGACCATCATCGCCATTCTTCATTTCTGTCATAACTCCTGAAGCCCTCCCCTTAGCACATGAGAATCCCTTGGCGGGTGGCGCGAACAATGTGCCGGCGCCGCCCGTAGATCATCTCTGACGCGGGCGTCCTCGGGGCCGGGCGCCGGAGCGCTCGGGCGGCAGAAGGGCCAGCTGACCGGTAGAGCTTGCGAGAGAACCGTCCCGCAGGCCTTCCACAACACGCTGAAAATCATCCTCGTCTGCGAAATCGCGATATACGCTGGCGAATCGTATGTACGCCACGCGGTCCAACTTACTTAGACGATCCATCGCCAATTCGCCGATCAGTCGCGTGCTCACTTCTGCCCGTCCCTGCTTCTGGATATCTTCCTCAATGTCATCGGCCATCTTCTCAGTCACTCCGGCCGGAATCGGGCGCTTTGCGCATGCAGTTCTGATCCCGCCCAACAGCTTCTCTCGACTGAACTCTTCAGTCCGTCCATCCCTCTTGACGACGCTTATCGTCGTCGCCAGCGCCTTTTCCACCGTGCTGAAGCGCGCCCCGCAACGCAGGCACTCGCGTCTACGCCGAACACCTCCATCGCTCTGCCTGGTGTCCAGCACCTTTGAATCCTCGAAACCACAATGCGAGCACTTCATGTACGGATACACGCCCCGCCCGCGGCGCTGACCTCGCGATCTACCTCGACTCTCCTTCTGCACTCACGTTCCCCACGCAGTCACTACATGTGGGATTCGCAAGCACTAATGGTCAACCGCTAGTGTGTCATTGTCAAGCTTTTGCAGCGATCCTGCGCTATCTGAAAGGCGACTTTTCCTGAACATTTCGCTCGATTTTCACTCCAACCGCTCCCCTACAGAGCCATGTGTTGTCTCGGCTGCAAAGTTTGGCAAATCTTGCATTACGTTGCGCCCGGATCTGCCGCTCCACGAGTCACAGCGAAACAGCCAAGTTCCTATACTGATGGAATCATGGCCAAGTCAAAGACTCGTCGAAATGGCGCTAAGAAGGCGTCCAACCCGGAGGCCGCGGGCGGCGATCGTCTGATCGCGGACAATCGGCGCGCCCGATTCAACTACGACATTTTGGAGAGCATCGAGGCCGGCCTCGTCCTAACCGGCACGGAGATAAAGTCGCTCAGAGCCGGCCGCGTCTCCCTCCAACAGGCGTTCGCTCGCATCTCCGATTGGGAGGTGTGGCTTCACGGAATGCACATCCCGCCCTACGCGCAGGGCAACATCTACAACCATGAACCCACGCGGCCTCGCAAGCTGCTCCTGCACCGTCGACAGATCCTCGGCCTCAAACAGAAGGTTGATTCAAGCGGCAACACCCTGGTCCCCCTGAGGCTCTACATCACCCGCCACCGCGCAAAGGTTCAGTTGGGCCTCGCCCGAGGCCGCAAGTTCTACGACAAGCGGCAAGTAATAGCCAAGCGCGACGCCGATCTCGATATGGCGCGCGCACTCGGGGACCGCAACTAACAATTAGGGCTGCCTGACGGTCAGATCAGCCTCTCGCACGCATACACGCGTATACTTGTGCATACGGCTGCGACTCGCAGGGAGCGGTCGTGACGCACCAACCTACGTGGGGGCGCGCGGATTCGACAAGGGTCCGCACCGGTGTGTGAGCAGGCCGAGGCGCCGTGACCTCGTTAATCCCGCGGCACAAAGAGTAGCTGGCAACAACAAGCAACTCGCACTCGCAGCCTAGTAACTAGGAAGCGACGTTCTGCACCGTTATCCCTGCGGACGGAGTAGAGCGACAACTTAGCGGGGCGCCGTCGCAAGTCAGCCGGTGGCGAGCGACGAAAGACCATGCCGGCTAGCCGCACGCAGACCCTGTCGGCCGGGGCCGCGAGAGGCGAAATCTTATAGACCGACTAAGCCTGTAGCGCCGCATTCGGGGCCGCCTTTGGACGGGGGGTTCAACTCCCCCCCGCCTCCACCATTCGATTCGATCACCGCAACGGCGCACCCTTAAAGCGGCCCGAGCGCGCGTACAATGTGCCCATGTCAAGGGGGCTGCAATGGCGAAATACATTGACGTAGAGGTTGAAGCGGGAACGAACTGCGATTACTCTCTGCATCGCGTATTCAGCCTCGTGGACGAGCCGCAGCCCGTTTGGCGCATCGAGGCGCCGGGCCTGCGTGGCGAGCTATCGATGGTCGAGGTGACCGGCTGGAGCGCCGAGGGTCCCTGCCCCGCTTACGCCGTCATCGTTGAGGACTCCGGCGAGGGCCACGCACTGCTCATCTACGGCGGCGACGACGGAATTCGTACGCGTCCCCTTGATTCCGACAGCCCGTGGGACCTGGATGACCCTTCACAGACAGGCGAGCCCTGCCTCCTGTTGGACAAGTCAACACCGTACGAGTTGGCTACATAGCGTCTCGTCGCCAGGGAATCGGCAGATATGTCCACATCACGCGCCAAGGCATGGGTGTACGCCGACCAGCTGCTTTCGCGGCCGGCCCGCCGTGTTGAAGTGACGCTGCGGCGTGGCAAGGGAGGCCTGACGCTGCTCCATAAGGGTCGCGCGCTCACCCGTTGCTATGACTCGGGCGTGGGCCGCACCACCACAGAGCTTGTTGTAAGAGCCCTTGGCGCGGAGCTTCCCCCAGTGGGCGAGTCAACGACCATCGGCGTCAGCACGGGCGTCCTCTATCGCGCCATCTCCATCTCAAGCATGGATCCGCGTATTGAGGAGATATGGCCGCTGTTTCGCCGCCTTCTGGAGGAAGCGGAACTGATGCGGATGGGCAGCAGCGAGCTGGAAGAGTCCTGATCGTGAATGCAGTCACAAGCTATTGACAAGCCTTCGTGGTGCACCTATATTTTGGTGGCAGCCAGTGTGCACGATCATGAATACGCAGTCTTACACCCATAACCCTTCCGCCATTGCCCAGGCGCGCCGCGCCGCGGTGACTTGCTCTTGTTGTTCGATGCAACACACGGGGCGGAAGGCCGGGCGTCTGTAGCCAAACGGCCTACGAGGGACACAAGCGCGCAATAGCCTGATCAGGGATCAGACCTCCAACCGCCCCGACGAAAGTCAAGGCGGTTTTTTTGTCGCCCGAAACGGTTCAGGCACGCAGGCAAGCTACGAGACACAGACCGGGCGGCAACACAAGAGAGACGAATTCGCAGTCAATCAGTCGGAAAAGTATGGACGGGGAAGCAAGGGAAGCAGGAACCAATGGCAACGACAATAGAGGCGCTACAGAGCGAGTGGACGGAGGAGCGACTGGCGGAGGTCACCTCAAGCCTAGAGAAGGCTCACCCGCAGGAGATCGTGCGCTGGGCCATCGAGAACTTCTTTCCGGACATCACATTGGCGTGCAGCTTTGGCGGCGTCTCCGGGATGGTTCTCCTGGACATGGCCATGAAGATCAACACCGAGGTTCCTGTCTTCTACGTTGATACGGATTTCCTCTTCCCCCAGACCCACGCCCTCAAGGACAATGTTGCGCGTCGATACGGCTTCCAGCCGATCGCGTTCAAGACGGACATGTCCATTGACCAGCAGGCGGAAACCCACGGCGCAGAGCTCTGGAAGTCTGATCCGGATCTCTGTTGCGAAATCCGCAAGGTCAAGCCGAATGAGCAGGCTTTAGTCGGGCAGCGCGCGTGGATCGCCGGCCTCCGTCGTGATCAGGGCGACACGCGCAAGGACATCGCCATCGTCGCGTGGGACACGAAGTTCAACCTCATCAAGGTCACCCCTCTCGCAAACTGGACCGAGGACGATGTCTGGGACTATATCCGCGACAACAAGATTCCCTACAACGACCTGCATGATCAGGGTTACCCCAGCATCGGCTGCACCAACTGCACCCGCGCCGTCCTCCCCGGTGAGGACGCCCGCGCCGGGCGTTGGTCGGATTTTGAGGACAAGGTTGAGTGCGGCATCCACATTGACCCGGTTACCGGCAAGGTCGTTTCCACGACGACCTGATCCGGTCGCGCGTCACAAACACACGTTAGTAAAGAAACAGAAACGGCAAACAATCACAGAAGGAGAGTCACGTTGGAGACACCTCACAAGGGAGCAACAGTCTGGTTCACCGGCCTTTCAGGCGCCGGCAAGAGCACAATCGCAGAGCGCCTGCTCGCAGTGCTGCGGGATCAGAGCGTAAAGTCTGAGTTGCTGGACGGCGATGTGGTTCGCACGAACCTCAGCAAAGGCCTCGGTTTCAGCAAAGAAGATCGCGACACCAACATTCGACGCATCGGATTCGTGAGCAACCTGCTGACGCGCAACGGCGTCGTCAGCATCGTATCCGCCATTTCCCCCTACCGCGAGGTGCGAGACGAAGTGCGCAACGACATCGGCGACAACTTTGTTGAGGTTTACGTCGAGGCCTCCCTTGATGAGCTCGTGCGACGCGACGTCAAGGGACTCTACGAGAAGGCCATCAAGGGCGAGATCCCGAACTTCACCGGCGTCTCAGATCCCTACGAGGAGCCCCTGAACCCTGAGGTGCTTGTCAACACGGAGCAGGAGTCCATTGAGGAGAGCCTCGGCAAGGTTCTGGCCGCTCTGGAGGAGCGAGGATTCGCGCCCAAGGGCACGGCCAGCGAGTTGGTGGGGGCGATGACCTAGACCATGGCAACACTTACCGCAGAACCCACATACGCCATCGCCCCGCACGGCGGAACGTTGGTCGACCGATTCGCGTCCCCGGACCAGGCCACGGAGATTCGCGAGCGCGCGCCGGAACTGACCCACATCACGCTGGGCCTGCGCGAAACCGCGGATCTGGATCTCATCGCCGTCGGCGCAATGAGCCCCCTGACCGGTTTCATGAACCAGGCCGACTACGAACGCACCGTGCATGAGATGCGACTCGCGGACAGCACACTCTGGAGCCTGCCCATCACCCTGTCGGCCCCCGCGGATACGGCGCGCGGGCTGAAACTGGGCGACGACGTCGTGCTCCAGGATCATACCGGCAGGCACCTGGGCATCCTGACCGTGGACGAGGTCTACCCCTACGACAAGCAGGAAGAGGCCCAGAACGTCTTCGGCACAACAGACGAGGCTCACCCCGGAGTCGCCTCCGTCTACCGCCAGGACGAAATGCTCATTGGAGGCGCGGTCACCGTCATCGAGCGCGAGAATCTGGAGTCGGAGTTGCGTCCCTACCGCGAAGACCCGGCGCAGACCCGCGCCGCGTTCGCGGAGCGGCGTTGGCGGACAATCGTCGGCTTCCAGACCCGCAACCCCGTCCACCGCGCGCACGAGTACATCCAAAAGGCCGCGCTGGAGATCGTGGACGGCCTCCTGCTCCACCCTCTGGTCGGTGAGACCAAGCCTGACGACATCCCCGCAAACGTCCGAATGAAGTGCTATGAGGCGCTGCTTGACGGCTATTACCCGGAGGATCGCGTGCATCTGTCCGTTCTACCCGCCGCCATGCGCTATGCGGGGCCGCGCGAGGCTGTGTTCCACGCCCTCGTTCGCAAGAACTACGGCTGCACGCACTTCATTGTCGGTCGTGATCATGCCGGCGTCGGTTCCTATTACGGCACATATGAGGCGCAGGACCTGCTCCGCAGCATACCGCCCGCCGATTTGGGCATCACCCCGCTCTTCTTCGATCACTCCTTCTTCTGCAAGCGCTGCGAGGGCATGGCATCCATGAAAACCTGCCCGCACGGCCCGGAGGAGCGCTTGCTCCTGAGCGGCACACAGGTGCGCGACATGCTTGCCAACGGTCAGGTTCCGCCGATGGAGTTCACGCGGCCGGAGGTTGCGAAGATTCTTATTGAGGCGACGCGCGGCTAGGAGCTGTCGGGCGGCTCCGGCATAGCACCGTCAACGATTTGAGTTTCTATAGTTGGCGAGCGTACTCTATGTGTGAGAGCCCAATAGGGGGGATCCAATGAATACGTCAACACAGACGGGTAGTCGTTCCGCCCGTCCCTCGATAATCCAGTACCTGGACGAGGAAATCGCCGACTATGAAGGAAGGGTCAAGGAGTTTCGCGACGGGGAGATTCCCGAAGACGAATTCATGTCTTTCCGGCTCCGCCTGGGCGTTTACGGACAGCGACAGTCAGATGCCCAGATGTTTCGGATCAAAATCCCGGGCGGGCTTGTCCACGCGGACCAGTGGGACGCGATAGGCGAGATTGCCGAGCGCTACGCCCCGCTAAACAAGGGCCACATCACCACGCGCGAGAATATCCAGTTGCACCACCTCCTGCTTGAGGATGCCGGTAAAGCAATGCACCTCTTGCAGGACGTCGGCCTGAGCACCAAGGAAGCATGCGGCAATTCCGTCCGCAACGTTACCGCCTGCCCGATGGCCGGAATCGACCCCCAACAGGCCTTCGACATTCTGCCTTACATGGGCGCCTTTGTCCGCAACTTTGTCCGGCGTGATTTTACGTTCCATATGCCGCGCAAGGTGAAGCCCGCCTTCTCCTGCGGCGACCACGATTGCGCAACCGTGACGATGCATGACCTTGGATTCGTCGCGCGCGTCCGTGAAGAGAATGGCGAACAGGTCAAGGGATTCAAGATCGTCGTTGGCGGCGGCACATCGATTCAGCCTCTCATCGCGGAGACGATCTATGAGTTCGTCCCCGTTGATGACTTTCTTCGCGTCTCGGAGGCGATGCTCCGCGTGTTCAATCGCACCGCATGGCTGCGCCGCAATAAGATGAAGGCCCGTATTAAGGTCCTCATTCACACAGAGGGCATCGACTCTTTCCGCCAGCAGGTGGAGGAGGAGCTGCAGCAGGACTGGGCGCAAGACTACGCCGATCGCGATTACCTGCTCTTCCATGACGATGAGGCGGCGGACATCCCGGCGCTCCCGGAGGGCCTGGAGACTCGCGGCCAGGACGATGCAGCCTTTCAGGCGTGGCGGAAATCCAACGTGATCCCGCAAACCCAGGAGGGCTACAACTTTGTCGGCATCACCGTGACGCGTGGCGACCTCTCGCCGGAACAGTTCAGAGGCGTCTCCGAGATTTCACGCCAGCACGCCAGCTACCGCATCCGCACCACGCCGGAGCAGAACCTGATGCTTCGCTGGGTGCCCGACGCCTACCTGTATGACGTATATCAGGACTTGAAGGCGCTTGATATGGCCGAAGGCGGCATGAACCAGATCACGGACGTCACTTCCTGCCCCGGCACGGATAGCTGTAAATTGGGCATCACCTCATCCATGGGACTCAACAAGGCTGTCGCGGATGCGGTCAGGAATCCGAACGGCCACGCCAGCCTCCTTGAGGATCCCCTTATCAAGCAGATGCACATCAAGATGAGCGGCTGCCCCAACGGGTGCGGGCGCCATCACGTCTCGGACATTGGCTTCCACGGCGCATTCATCAAGGGGCCCATGGGCGGACAGATCCCCGCCTATGAAGTCTTCCTGGGCGGCAGTCACGAGAACGCCGACACCCGCTTCGGCGTCAGGCCGCGGGGCAAGATTCCCGCGAAGCGCGTAACCGAGGCCGTCTTCAAGGTGCTGCGTTTCTACAAGGATGAGCGCCAGGAGGGCGAGCTCTTCAAGGACTTTGCCCATCGGCTGGGCCGAGAGCCTTTTGAGGCGGTCATCAAGGAGTACGCTGAAGTTGGTCCCTTGAACAAGGCGAACCTTGATCAGTACATCGACTATGACAAGACCGTTCTGTACATGATGGAGCGCGGCGAGGGCGAGTGCGCCACGTAGGCATCTGATCGGGACCAATCCGCAACCATAGCCCGGAGGCAAGGCGCGCGTGGCAGACCTTGGAGGACGACGAGTCGTGGTCCTGGAGGGCCGCATGCCCTCGGAGTTGGCCGCGCTTGTTTCGCGCCATGGCGGCGACCCTGTGAATGCGCCGGCCCTGCGGGAAGTTCCGCTGCCCATGCGTCAAGACGTCCAGGACATGGTCGACGCAATTTGCAGGCGGACCGTGGAAGCCGCCGTTTTCCTAACGGGAGTGGGGGCGCGGGCGCTCATAAATGCTGCGGATGAGCTTGGCCGCAAGGATGAGTTCCTGGCAGCGTTGCATGATACAAAGATCATCTGCCGGGGCCCCAAGCCCGTCGCCGTCATGCGCCAGAATTCAATCCCGATTGCCCTCATTGCGCCGGAGCCGTTCATGTCAGAGGACCTTGTCTCAGCCGTCAAAGACACAGGCTGGGACTTTCGCGGCAAGCGGGTCGCACTACAGCACTACGGCGAGATCAATGCGTATCTCAGAAGCGAGCTGGTCGCGATGGGCGCAGAGGTCATGGAAGCGTCGCTATACGTGTGGGAACTCCCGGAGGATACCGCCCCAGTGGTGGACGCGATCCGGCGCATCATCGCGCGGGACGCTGACGCCGTCATGTTCACAACGCAATCGCAAGTCCGAAACCTCATGCGTATTGCAGATGACAACTCCATGGCTCGCGATCTACAAGATGCGATGGCCGAGGATATCGTCGTTGCATCCGTCGGCCCGGTATGCTCGCGGGCCTTGCGCGAGCACGGCATCGCGCCTCACGTAGAGCCGGAGCACCCAAAGATGGGGCCTCTGGTCATCGCGTTGGCGGACCACTTTGCCGCCGGAGAGCGGGCGCCGGCCGGATCAGTTTCGGCCTCCGGATCATAAAGCTGCGGCAGGCAGGCGGGGTCTCATGGGCTATTTTCCTATTTACCTTGATCTGCGCGGCCGTCGTTGCGTCGTCATCGGAGAGGATGATGAGGCCCAAATGAAGGCCGGGGCGCTCGTGGACGCGGGCGCAGACGTGACTGTCATTTGCCCGGAGGATCGTCCTCGGTTCACCGAAATGGCCGAGCGTCGCGAGATTGCACTCCATACTCGGTCCTACCGTGATGGCGACCTCGCGGGGGCATTCCTCGCCATCTCAGCGACGACGCATGATCGCCCGCTGAGCGAAAAGATCCACGCCGAGGCCGAGCGAGAGCGCGTCCTCCTCAATGTCGTCGACATCACAGACCTTTGCACGTGGATCTACCCTGCCCTTGTCCGGCGCGGCGATGCCACGGTAGCGATTTCAACTAACGGCCGCAGCCCCGCAATGGCCGGTTTCCTGCGCCGTGAGATTGATCGCGCGTTGCCCAATGAATATGAGATGCTGATCGACGTCCTTGCGGACATCCGGGCCGAGCTTCGACTTGCTGGGACAAGAACGCCACCCCGGCGTTGGCAAGCCGCCCTGGACGATGCTGAAACGCGCTCGCTGATCACCAACGGAGACTCTGCGGCACTTCGCGCACGACTGCTTGGACTCCTTACGGATCAGGCCGGTGAATGAGGACGGCAGGGTCTACCTTGTGGGCGCCGGCCCGGGGGACCCAGGGCTCATAACCGTCAAGGGCCTGCGCGCTCTTCGACGCGCCGACGTTGTCGTCTATGACAGGTTGGTGAACCCCTCGCTTCTCGCTGAGGCCCGCGACGATGCTGAGCTTGCTGACGTGGGCAAGCATCCGGCGCGTCAGGACGGCAGGACACAGGATGAAATAAACCGCCTGTTGATTGACCGCGCCGGCGCCGGCAACACCGTTGTTCGGCTGAAGGGCGGCGACCCGTTTCTCTTTGGTCGGGGCGGCGAGGAGGCGAGCGCGCTGGCAGCGGCCGGAATCGTGTTTGAGGTCGTCCCGGGCGTGACGTCCGCGCTGGCCGCCCCTGCCTACGCAGGAATCCCCGTCACTGATCGCCGTCACGCTTCTTCGCTCCGCATCATCACCGGGCAACGCGGCCTTGACGGCGATTCAACCACAGTCTCGTCTAATGAGACTGTCATCGCCCTGATGGGCGTGCGTGCGCTGCCAGACGTCGTTGAATCACTGCGCCGAGAGGGTTGGCCGGAAGAGGCGCCCGCCGCGCTCATCGAGTGGGGTACGACATCTCGCCAGCGCACGACGGTCGCGACGGTCGGAGCAATCGCGGACAGGGCGCAACGAGCGGGCGTCCGCGCTCCTGCTATCTTGATCTGCGGCGACGTGGTTCACTTGAGAGAGGACATCGCCTGGTACGAGCGGCGACCGCTCTTCGGCAAGCGAATCATGGCGCTTAGGGGCGAGACCCGTGCAACGGAGCTTATCGCGCTGCTGGACGCCGCCGGCGCGGAACCTGTTCACATCCCGGCTGTCAGCTTTGGCGAGCCGGACGATTGGTCGCAGGTCGATGCCGCTCTGGAGCGCATAAGTGAATTCCAATGGCTCTCCTTCACCAGCGCCAACGGCGTGGATTATTTCATGAAGCGCCTGCTGGCCTCCGGCCTGGATTCGCGGGCGCTGGCGGGCGCTCGTCTTGCCGTCGTTGGCCCCGCAACAGCGTCTGCGCTCGCCCGAGTTGGCCTTCGCCATGACGCCATGCCGGACCAATTCAATTCACGCGCCCTTGCCGAGACCCTGGCGGCCGCCTCACAACCTGGCTATACCGTGTTGCTGCCGCGTGGCGACCTAGCCGATGACGCGCTCCCGGATGCCCTGCGCGGCCACGGGTTGACGCCATGGCCCGTCATCGCATACCAGACGTTGCCCGGCCCAGACCTCGCGCGGCGCGCCAATGATGCCCTCTCGCGCGGCGTGGACGCCATCGTGCTGACAAGTCCGTCAACAGCGCGCAACCTGGTGGAGGCTCTCGACAATGCGGCGGTTCAGGTTAGGGACGCAGCATTCATCTCGGCAGGACCCACGACAACGCGAGCGGCGGAGTCTCTGGGCCTGACGATCGCGGTCGAGGCAGCAGCGCACACAGCGAACGGCATAATCGACGCAGCCCTCGAATGGGCGGCGAGGTCATCGTGACGGCGTCGAGCGGCGGGCGCACATTCCGCGTCGGCACGCGTTCCAGTCGCCTCGCCATCATTCAGACGGAAATATTCGTCAACGCGGCGGCTACAAGGCGGCCGGACATCGCCTTTGAAATCGTAGGCATTGAAACAACGGCCGACCGTCGGCCCAACACGCCGATACCGGATCTGGGCCAAGGCGTATTTGTGAAGGAAATCCAGATCGCCCTGGCCAACGATGAGATTGACTTCGCCGTACACAGCCTCAAGGACTTGCCCACGCGACTCCCGCCCGGACACACGCTTGCGGCCGTTATGCCGCGCGGCGACCCACGGGACGCCCTGGTCTCACGGGACGGTCTCACTCTCGCAAACCTGCCTCCGGGCGCGCGCGTGGGAACCGGCAGCCTACGCCGCGCCGCGCAGGTTCTTGAACACAGGCCCGATCTGGAAATAGTCCTGCTCCGCGGCAACGTGGATACGCGCATTCGCAAGGTAACAGGCGAAGGGCGCGCCATAGAGGCCGACGCCGCCGTGCTCGCCGCGGTGGGCCTCATCCGGCTCGGGATGCAGGACGCGATCGCCGAGTATCTTCAACCGGACGTGATGCTGCCAGCCGTCGGCCAGGGCTTTATCAGCATCGAATGCCGCGAGGATGACACGGACGCTTGCGCCATTGCGGCCATGACCGAGGATCCAATGGAGCGCGTCGCCGCCGACGCAGAGCGGGCATTTCTTGCGGCGATTGGCGGATTTTGCCGGACGCCCCTTGCGTGCCTTGCATCCGTTAACGACGACACGCTGTCAATTGAGGCCCTTGCCGCGACGGTTGATGGAAGCACTGTTCTCAGGGAATCGCTGACGGCCCATCCTTCAGCGCCGGCAACCGACATAGGTCAGCGTCTACTCGACTCCCTTATCGCGCGCGGCGCGGGCGACATGATTGTCCTGGATGATGAGCCGCCCGACGACGACTAAGCATTTGGCGGATCAAGGCTTGCGGGCAAGCGCGTCCAGTTGGTGCGCGATGTAGATCAGTTCTCCTCGCTCAATCTGCCCGTGTCGTTCCTTAATCCACGCGGCGAGGCTATCGCCGCCGAGTTCGGAATCGTCGCGCAGCGCCTCCCACACCGTGTTGACGATGTGGTGAAGGAAATACGATTCGTCCTCCGAATAACCGCCAGCACGCGGAAAGACTACCCAGTCCGAGGCGGCGGCTTCGATGATCTCCATAGCAGCGAGCCTTAGCTCGGTCAGCATTGCGCGACCCGCTGTGCTGCCGCCGGTGGGAAGGCCGTCCGGCGTGCGGCGCGCGTCCATCGTCCGGTGGTAGGCCGCGATGATCCGTGCGTCTAGCTCAGGTTCGATGACCGGCTCAAAGGCAGTGTCGCCGTCAAATGTAATTGGCGCATACAGCAGGCCGCCTGGGCTCAGCCGTTCGGAAACCGCCTCGATAAGCATCGGAACGTTCAGCATATCAATTAAGGCCTGGGCGACAATCAAGTCCGCTTGCTGACCCGTTACGGCGTCCTCGCGCAGATACGCTGTCGCATCCGATGCGTGAATCTCTACGCGCAGCGAATCCCGGCCTTCCTGCCCAATCTCGGCCTCCGCGACTCGCGCGGCCTCATCCAGGCTGCGTTGATCGAGGTCCACCATCCTGTACACGCCCGACGTCACAATCTCAGCTTGATATAGTCGGCGAAAGGTGCTCCCTACCCCTGCGCCAAGCTCAATGACGGAAAGGGGACGTGCTTCTGACACAGGACGCACGTTGCGGCGCAGCGCCTCAATGACAAGGGGGTTGAGCGACCTATCGTCAATGGCCGCCTTGGCCGCAAGATAGCGGACATAGTCGTAGGCTTGCGGCTCAGGCATGGTGACTGCCTGTGACACTCACCAAGAACTCGCGGATACTTGATGCCGAATCTGCCCAGGTCGGATGCCGCGCAAAGCGGTGGAGCGCCGCGATGCCCATCTCCGCCAGGCGATTCCGATTCATGGCAAGCTCCCTGAGATGCGCCGCTAGCCGTGTCGCGTCTCCGGGCGGAATGAGAAATCCATCTGAGCCGTGACTGATTATCTCGTGCGCCGCCCCGGAACTTGTCGCTATCGCAGGCGCGCCGAACGCCATTGCCTCAAGATAGACGATTCCAAATCCCTCATACGATGACGGCACGACGAGCGCGTGAGCATGCGACAGACTCCGCCTTAAGTCATCGTCCATGAGTGGCCCGTGGAACGATACGCGATCGTCGAGGCCAAGGCTGCCGGTTTGAGCCTTGACCCGATGTGTGTATCCGGGCTCAACCTCAAGCCCGCCGACGACGTCCAGCCGCCAAGCCACATCGCGCATCTGCGACACGGCGTCCAGCAGGACGTGCAGCTCCTTCCGCTCAATGACGTTTCCAAGAAACAGAATCCTGAGGGGACCATCTTCATTTGCGCGCGATGCAATGCGCTCTTCGGTCACGGCGCTCTGCAGGCGGTCCCCGGCCGGAAACGCCACGACGTGGGGACGTGCGTCGCCCACAAGCCCGTGAACAACATCGCGTGTCGTCTCGCTATTGAATATGAAGCCGTCGACGGTCGCCAAATAGCGCCACTCAATGGCTCGGTAGGCACGGTTCTTCCAGGCGGCGCGTTTCTCGCTGGAACGGAGGTGATGCACGATGGATATGATCGGCCACCGCCCGCGCAGGATTCGATTTACGCGAAAGAGCGACGGGTGATTCAGCTCATCCTGGAGCATCACATCGACGTTGGCAGCCTCAAGCTGTCGGCGGAGGGCTCTTGAAAACGCATCGGTCAGATGCAGTCCGTAGTTGCGCCACGGTATTGAGATGATCTCAACGTGATCGCCCGCCTCACGAAGATGCTCCACCAGCTTGCGGTCATACAGGAATCCACCCGAGAGGGTATCCAGAGTTCCGTAGATGACCAGGCCGACCCTCAATGCGCAAATTCCCGGCGGTATGAGGCCCACGCGTCGTCCGCCTCCCACAGCCTGACCGTCATGACCGACAGCGTCGCCGTTGGGATTCTCTGCTCAATGAACTCGCTCAGGATGCGCACAAAGTTCTCCACGCTTGGGTTGAGGCCCGCGAACTCCGGCAGATCGTTGAGGGTGACGTCACTGTAGCGCTTGACGACCTCCCCAAGGGTCTCTTTGATCACGACAATGTCCACGAGGTATCCGTGCTGGTCCAACGTGGCGCCCTCCAGCCTGATCTCCACCCGAAACCGGTGAGAATTCAGCCTGTTCTCCGGCCCCCAATCGCCGCCAATCAAGTAGTGCTGCGCAATGAAGCCCTGGGTTACCGCGACGGAATACATGCTCTCACCCGTTCCCGGATTCCTTCCCACGGACGGTGCCTGCGTCCCCTCTAATCATCGTATGTCAGCAGGACTTGCAACGCGGCCTGCGGTGATTCATCCAGCAGCCGATACGCCTCCGCGGCCCTGGCCACCGGAAAGCGATGCGTTACAAGCTGGGATGGTTCAACCTGTCTGATCATCTCCCACGCAGCGCGGAATCGCCGCTCCTTTGTCCAACGCCCCGTCAGTTCCGGGGCGATAGTCGTCACCTGGCTGTTTATGAGTCGAATCCGGCTGCGGTGGAAGCGACCACCAAGATCAATCGGAGCAGTCTTTGTTCCGTACCATGACCCGATGACGATCCGCCCGGCGAATCCGGTTGCGGCTAGGGCAGCATTTAGCGCCTCAGGCCGGCCGGACAGTTCAAACGCCACATCAGCGCCATCATTGCCCAAAGCGGCGCGAACAGCCTCCATGGCGTCCGGAGCGGCGGCATCGAGCGCCATCGTGGCGCCCAGTTGCTGTGATGCCTCTCGGCGGGCAGCCAGGGCGTCAAGTGTGACAAGAGTGGACAGAGGCATCCGGGCCAGCAGAGCCGTCGTCAGGAGGCCAATAACCCCCTGCCCTATGACCAGAGCGGTCTCGCCAACAATCGGGCGGCCATCCATCACGAGGTTGACGGCGGTCTCCATAGACGGCAGCATCGCCGCGTCCTCAAAGGAGACGCCATCCGGCACGGGCAACAGGGTCTCCGGCACGGCCTCAAACAGCGATGCGTGCGGATTGAATGCAAATACGCGCCGTCCAAGCAGCTCAGGGTCGACGCCGACCCCAACTTTGGCGATCTCTCCCGCCGCCGCGTATCCGAACTGAAGAGGAAACTCAAGGTTTCCCCCAAGCGCGGCGATGGATTCATCCGCCGCCATGTCGGTTGGGGCCTGGCCCCGATAGACCAGCAATTCGGTGCCGGCGCTGATGGCCGAAGCACGCGTCCGAACCAAGACATGGCCCGGCGAGGGCTCGGTCACCGTCTCTTCATGGACCTCCACGCGCCCGGGCGCGGTAAAGGTTACGACGCGAGATTTCAATCCTGGGACCAATCCGGACGTCCCCAAACGACGAGGTCCGTCCCCGCCCGCTGGTAGCCCAGCTTGCCAAGTCGCGGAAACACGGCTTCGGCGACGTTCTCGCTGTTTGTCACTGCGTGCAGTCCCCCGACCAGTTTCGGCGCGACTGTGATGACCACATGGTCGACGAATCGGCTGGCCAGCATTTCCGTGATGACGCGAGCGCCGCCCTCCACCATCAGGCTGCGAATTCCCTCGTCGTACAACCGCGTCATGAGCGCGCGCAGGTCAACCAAGCCGCTCGGCTCGGTCGCGGGCAACCGGATCACCCTCGCGCCGACGGCCTCAAGCTCCACCTGCCTCTCAATGGGCGCGTCCTCTCTGGTAGCGATCCACGGGGCCGTGCGGTAGCTTTCCAACAGCGTTGCGTCGAGCGGGCATCGCAGCGTGCTGTCCAGGATGATGGGCTGCGGGTCTTTGCCGTCCGTCAGCCTGACTGTCAGCCTCGGGTCGTCTGCGATTACAGTGCCGATACCGACAAGGATTGCGTCGTTGGTTGACCGCAAGAGATGCGTCATTTCGGCGGACTGCGATCCGCTCAGGCTCAATGGCACGGCGTCGGCGCCCGCAATGGAGCCGTCGAGACTCTGAGCATAGGTCAGCGTGACAAAGGGCCGGTGGTTGGCTTCCGCCAGCGCGCGCTGTTCCGCATCCTGGGCGAAAGGTGTTGAGGACTGAGTTTCCGGCGTCTCCAAGGTCATCATGTGGCCCATCCGCTCCACCTTGGTCGTCAGATAGTCCATGTTCTGGACCGTAACTGGCGCAGGAACGGGGACACGCTCAACTACGTCCACGCCCAGGGCGCGTATTTCGTCAAACTTTGTCGGGTTGTTGGTCATCAGTCGGATCGATCTGACGCCAAGATCATCCAGGATCAGCGACGCTACGCGGTAGTCCCTATCATCCGCGCCGTGGCCGAGCCGGATGTTGGCATCGACGGTGTCATACCCGGCGTCCTGGAGGTTGTAGGCCCGGAGCTTATCCCGCAGACCGATGCCGCGGCCCTCTTGCCGCAGATAAATCAGGATCCCAACGCCTTCCCTGGCGATGGCCTCAGTTGCGGCATCCAGTTGGCTTGCGCAATCACACCGCTGCGATCCCAACACTTCGCCAGTGAAACACTCTGAATGCACCCTCACCAGCACGTCGGCGCCGTTTTCGACGTCTCCCTTGACGAGCGCCAGGTGTTCCTTGTTGTCGACCGTGTTGGAGTAGTAGTCGAGCCTGAACTCGCCGTGCGCGGTTGGAATCCGCGCGGACACGATGCGTTCTATGGTTTCGGTTTGAGATGACATGCCAGTAATGACTTTCGTGTTGGTTGGAAAGATATTTGTCCATCGTGCGGCGCGACGCTTTTGGCCGTCACTATGATTGTGATCACGGGCGGTTGTGTCAATACGGCGGCTAACCAACGGCCTCCAGGAGTCGCAGCGTCACGGGGCTTTCCGGGTTCGGTTCGCCCGGCTGCGCATCGTCAAGCATCTCCCCAACGCTCCGCCGCGCCGAGGCCGATTGAGAGCCGATCATCTGCGCCAGTTCCGCGATCCTCGACTGCCGATCCGCAAGATGTTCAACGCGCGTTATCGTACGGCCCTCCATTGAGCCCTTTACGACACGGAAGTGACGGCTTGCATAGCTCGCCACCTGCGGCAGGTGCGTGACGCAGATGACCTGATGCTGCTCAGCCAGGCCGCTGAGCTTGCGACCGACCGTGGCGCCGACATGGCCGCCCACGCCAACATCGATCTCATCCAGCACAAGCGTCGGCGCGCCCCCGCGAACCAGCACGCTCTTGAGCGCAAGCATTAGGCGCGCCATCTCTCCTCCGGAGGCAGTCTTGACGAGCGGACGCAGCGGCTCTCCATCGTTGGGGGCAATTAATATCTCAACATGGTCGATGCCGGACTCATCCAAACCGTAGGGTCCCTCGCCTCCCGCATCATCGGCGATCTCGGAGGCGAGAGCGGTTGCGGCCTTGCTCGCGGTAGCGTCGCCGTGCATCGGGGTCACTTGCACTTCCACCCGCGCTCCCGGCAGGGCCAGGTCGGCGATTTCGGCCTCAAGAGCCTGGCCCAGCCGCGCTGCCGCCGCTTGCCGCGCTCGCGACAGCTCCACTCCTCGGCTTACTACGCCAGCTGCAAGCATGCGCTCAGTCTCTTCAAGGGCTGCCCGCCGTTCAGGAGTAGCTATCAGCTGCTCGAGTTCAACCTCCGCCGTCTCCCCGTGGGCGATGACCTCCTCAATTGAGCCGCCATGCTTGTCCTTTAGCTCATCAATCATTGCAACGCGTTGATCAACATACTCAAGGCGGTTCGGGTCCGTATCCAGGTCCTCCACGTAACGGCCGAGCGCCTGCGCGATGTCCTGAGCCTGTTCCCAGAGGGCCTCTGCCGCCTCATGCAAGGGCCTGAGATCGGCATCAAGCTCAGAGGCGGCGCGGAGGCCTTGAGCCATCTCCGCCAGAGCATCGGCTCCGGATGACTCTGCGCCCGCATTGTCCACCAGAGATGACTTCGCTGATCCCGCCAGCTGCCGCAGCTGCACCGCGTTAGCCAGCCGCGTGCGTTCCCTGGTCAAGACGTCATCCTCACCGAGGACGGGCGCCACGTCGCGGATCGCCTGCAGCTCACGGGTGAGTTGCGCGAGGCGCGCAGCTTGCTCATCCTCGTCTCGCCGGATCTGGGCCAGTTCAGCACGGGCCGCCCGGAGGCGATGGAGGGCATCGACATACTCGCCACGCAACTCAAGGAGGCCGCCATAGTGATCCAGAAGTTCACGGTGCTCGGACGTGCGCAGCAGCGACATTGTTTGCCGTTGACCATGCGCGTCTACAAGTCGGCGGCCCACATCCTGCAGGGTCTTTAGGGAGACGTGACGCCCGTTGATTGTGCACACGCCGCGACCATCGGCCTTAATCTCTCTCACAAGGCAAATGGCCAAGCGTCCGGCTTTTTCACGAATACCGAGCTTGGAAGCCAGTTCCTCCGGAAGAGAAAACTCGCCCGCCTCTACATCAAATACCGCCTCGACACGCGCCGCCGGAGCCCCCGCCCGCAGCAACGAGGCATCCGTCCGCGCGCCAAGCGCAAGCCCAACGGATTCAACAATAATTGACTTGCCCGCGCCCGTTTCGCCCGTCAGCACGTTGAAACCGGCGGCAAACGGGATCACGACACGGTCAA
The DNA here is from genome assembly GCA_965237465.1 of Dehalococcoidia bacterium. Lineage (GTDB taxonomy): Bacteria > Chloroflexota > Dehalococcoidia > UBA6926 > UBA6926 > VXMO01. The sequence continues at coordinate 200,594 of OZ250138.1, read as the reverse complement.
TGACGCCAATGTTTTCTATTGTCAGTCCACACAGCACAGTTTTTCACCTTCACCTGACTCGGCCAAAGGTTAACAGAACGTCAGTTCGCCGTCAAGCGCGACGAATGGGCGGCTCTTGGCGCGGCCATTCACATCACTCGAATGTGATTAGCGCCCGTCCAACGATCTCGCCCCGTCCGAGCGCTTCGTATGCATCGTTCACGTTTTCCAATGGGAATCGCCTGGTGATTGGCCGCTCGACGTTCAGGACACCCTCTTCGACGAGCCGAATGATCTCCGGCATGTCCACGCCTGCCCGAGCACCGTATGAGCCTATGATCCTGACGCCGCGCCGCACGATGCGCGTGATTTCCAAAGACACTGTCTCTCCCGCGGCGGCGATGCCGATCATCACGACGCGACCTCCGTCCGCCACCGAACCAAACGCCTGCAAGACCGTCTGTGACGACCCCAGCGCCTCAATGGCGACGTCGGCGCCGCGGCCGGCTGTCATTTCGCGAATTCTCTCCGGTGGGTCCTCGAGGCGAGCGTTTATCGTCGCCGTTGCGCCAAAGCTCCGCGCCATCTCCAGCTTGGCATCGTCGAGGTCAACCGCAATGACCTGCGCGGCTCCGGCGGTTGCGGCAATCTGCACGACGTTTGTTCCGACGCCTCCGACTGCATAAACAGCCACGGACTCGCCCGGCATCAGGGCGGCCTGATTGTGAACCGCGCCATACGCCGTGAAAACGCTGCAGCCGATAATGGCCGCTTCGTTCAGCGGAATTCCTTCCGGCAGTCGGAACACGGAGGAGGCAGGCGTCACCGCATACTCCGCGAGCGCCCCCATGCTGTACATCGCCAGCGGCGATCCGTCGTGGCGGGCTAGCCGGGTTTGGCCATCGTACAGCTGCCCCTTGAGGCGGTTATAGGCGAAGAATGTCTCGCAGAGATCATCGCGGCCCCGCTTGCAGTAAGAACAATCGTTGCATGGCATGATGAAGCTGCACACAACGCGGTCGCCGACCGCGACATTGGTCACGCCGTCGCCAACCGCCTCCACTGTGCCGGAGGTCTCGTGGCCTAGGACGCAGGGCGTAGGAAAAGCAACCTCGCCGCGCATGACGTGCAGGTCCGTGTGGCACACGCCTGTCGCGGCGATCTTGATCAGCGCCTCCCCGGCGAGTGGCGTGGGAATCGGCACATCCTCCACAGATAGGGGCGTGTTTATTACATTCAGCACGGCAGCCTTCATTTTGCCCCTCCTGCGCCCCTGCTCTATCGCCGCGCCAGGACGCCCATTTGCGCGTACATGAAAAACGGCCACTCAGATTCCGCAAACGCTGTCCATGCCTTTGAAATCCTGTCCAAGTCTGCTTGCTCCGCTAACCCATAAGCAAGCGCATCGTGTCCGACGTTCGAGTGGAATATCCGCTGCGACCACATACTGCCCCATTGGCGGGCCTCCTCGCCGTCCATCACCATCACGTTGGGATGCAGCTCATAGTCCATGAAACCCGCTTCTCGCACCCAGCGCGTAAGCTGACGGCCGGCGTCCGGCTCCGCATTGTTGTGATACGCGACGCTGTGGTAAAGGCGGCTCCACTCGTCGAACTCGGGGAACTTGGGCCAGGGCGCCATGGTGGCGTAATCAGTGTCCCGAACGGTGAGCAGGCCGCCGGGCTTGAGGACGCGCCGCATCTCTCGCAGCGCCCGGGGCTGATCGGTCAGATGCTGCAACAACTGATTCGCGTAGACGACGTCGAACACGCCGTCTTCGTAGTCGAGTTGGTACACGTCACCAAACTCGAACGTCAGGTTGTCCACAGCCTCAGATTCGGCGTGTTCTCGCGCCTGTGCCAGCACCTCTTCCGAAAGGTCGATTCCCGTGACCTCGCCGGGCGCGACCGCTCTTGCGAAACCGACGGTGATTGTGCCCGGGCCGCAGCCCACGTCCAGCAGGCTCATTCCCGCGCTCAGACGCGGCAGCAGGAACCAGGCGTCCACCTCGGCGCGTCGCCGCGCGTGGTTCTGGACTACCGATTCATGGTGACCGTGTGTGTAGCGGTCACGTGGAATGTCAGACATCTCACAACTCCCAGATTCCCGCTTTCGGGGGAATGACGATGAGGTTTCTCTCTAACCCTGTTCTCACACCCGCTGCGCGTTATTCTGACGTATGGTCGTTTCTTTGCCACCGCTCCCTGTCGTTCCTCCCGCACATGCGCTGAGCGGCGCGGCCGGGTGGGCGGACGAGATTATCAGTTTCGGACTGATTGTCGCGATAATCGTGGTGCTCATCGTCATGTCCCGGTTGGGGCGCCGGAAGCGGGACCGGACCAGGGACAAGGATTAGCCAGAGGGGTTGGCTGCCGCCTCCGCGGCCTTTTCAACGGCGGCCGGAGGCCTGAGATAGAGAGGCTCCAGGGCCACAACGTCATCCGCCTCGCCACGAGTCAGACGCAAGCGGCCCAGATGCGCGGCGTCACGCGCGGAGCGTACCCGCTGAGCCAGCGGCAGGACTAGCACGGCGTCGCCGATCCGTGTTCGCATCATCTCGCTGAGGTCGTCGTCAAATTCCCCTGTGAGCAGCGATTCCCCGTTATGAGCGACGATGAGGTCGCCAAGTTCAGACGGGGTGACGATTGATTCCACGTGAACCTTGCGCACGCCGCCATCGTCCGCCTGGCGATAGGCTGCGGCCGCAAACTGCCCCCTGCCAACACCGACGACGGACCAGACGGTTCGTTCCGTCCACGCAAAGGGGTTTGCAGCGGCCGCCAATGTCTCTATCCCGATGATCGGAATATCCAGGCCCAGAGACAGCCCCTTCGCAGTTGCAAGACCGATGCGGATTCCGGTAAAGCTGCCGGGGCCGATCGTCACAACGACGCCTGTCAGATCGCCCACACCAATTCTTGTCTGGCCGAGCATCTGATCAATCGCGGGATGGAGTTCCATCGTGTGGTTACGACCGGCGCGCCACCCCAGGGTGGAAATGAGCTCGCCGTCCTCCCGCGCCAGGGCAAGACTCGCCGCCTCTGTTGCCGTGTCAATCGCGAGAATCATGCCGGCGCGCGTTTCTCGTCGTCCGCGCCTTGTCTCGTCTCGTCGGCGCATTTGGCCTTCTCGATGATCTCAGCGGACGCCGTTCCAAGCGCCTTTAGCGTCAAGCGGCGCTCGCTGTCTGAAACGTAGTCAATGCGGATTTCCAGGCGATCATTGGGAAAAAGGGACGGCGCGCGGTCCGCCCATTCAACGGCCAGGACGCCTCCGCGGCTGATGTAGTCGTCCAGGCCCAGGTCCCACGCTTCCAGAGCGTCGTCGATCCGATAGAGGTCCATGTGAAAGAGCGGCAGTCGGCCTTCGTATTCGTTTACAAAGACAAATGACGGGCTCTTGGTGTAGGCATCAACGCCCAACCCGGCCGCAATACCCTGCGTCAGGGTGGTCTTGCCGGCGCCGAGCCGGCCCATGAGCAGCACGATAGAGCCCTCAGTCAGCGCGGCTCCAATCGCCCGGCCAATCGCGTGGGTGTCCTCTGCCGAGCGTGAAACTACACTCCATTCGTGCGAACTCATGTCTTAAGGGTAGCGTATGGAGCAGCGCGGGCCCCGCCTACCGTACGCGGAGGAAGCTCGGCCTGATTGCGGCCAGGATCAGCACGGACACGGTCAGCGCCCCACCCAGAATCGCCAGCGCCGCTCCGGGTCCGAGATACGCGCCCATGTATCCCGCCACGAGGCTACCAATCGGCACAAAGCCCCTGTCCAGCAGGTAGAGGCTGATGACCCTCCCGTGATACTCGGTGTCCGTCTGTGTGAGAAGAAGACTGTTCGTGATAACTCGTTGACTCGAGTCGAGCATTCCGAGAAGGATCATGACGGCCAACCCGAGGATCAGCCACGGCGCGGCTCCCAACGCGGCAAGAACGACTCCGCTTAGGGCCATGCTTCCCACAATCAGCGCGCCCTTGTTGGGCACGTTTCCCAAGTAGGCGAGCAGAGTTGGGCCTATGATTGAGCCGATGCCCATGAACGTCAGGAACGTCCCGAAGAGCGTCGCCCCGATGATGAACCCGAGGCCGGCATCATTCATAACCATGACCAGCCAGTCCGTGCCGATGTCGAATCGGGAGTCCGCGATCTCCGGCAACAGGACCATGAACGGCTGCAGGAACATGAGGGAGAGCAATCCGAAGAGAAGCAGAAGCAGGATCGATGAGTTGCCGCGAACATAGCGCAGTCCCGCCCACGTATCCCGCAACGCCCCCGCCATGCCGGTCGGCCCGGCCACGGCGCGGGCCGCATGCGGATACGACCTCATCAGGAGCCACGCGCCGATGATGCCAAACTCCAGGGCAACGATAATGATGAACACGGACGCAGGCCCCACCGTCTCAAAGAGGACCCCCGTCATTATTGGCGCGACGATGCGCGTGCCGTTGAAAGAGAACTGCTGCAGCGCCACGGCGTTTGGCACCTTGTCACGGCCCACGATGGCTGGTATCAGCGCCTGCCGACCCGGCTGATTGAAGGCGATCATCGCGCCGCGAGCGGCAAAGAGGGTGTACACCTGCCACAACTCCAGCGCGTCCCGCAACAGGAGCGCCACAAGGACGATATAGACTGCCAGGATCCCAATCTGCGTAGTGACCAGGATGGCCTTGCGGCTCAGTCGGTCCGCGAGGACACCTGCGGGTATGGCGAGGAAGAGGACGGGGATAGTGCGCCAGAAGTTGACCCAGCCGACAGCAACGGGGTCTCCAGTGAGTTCCCAAACGAGCCAGCTGCGGGCGACGATCTCCATCCAGAGCGTAAGCGCGTGCATGCTGACGCCGACCCACAGGATGCGGTAATCACGATACTGAAAGGCGCTGAGCATGCCGCCGATGGAGCTTCGCCTTCCGCGGCGCAACGAACCTGGGGGCTCCCCTTCCGGGGTTCCGCCCTCTGTCTGAGATGAAGGCCGGTTTCGCACCCTCGCTCGTCCGGCCTAGGCCATCGCCCGAATGCGCTTAGTGAAGACGAAGAAGTACAGCGTCACGGCCAGGAGCATGATTGCGGAACCGCCGACGGCCCACTGCACCCCGACAAAGTCCGCGACAATCCCGACAACGAATACACCCACGTTCGTCATGCCCCAGTTGAGCATATAGATGCTCATCACGCGCCCGCGGTACTCATCCTCCGAGTAGACCTGCGCCAGCGTGTTGCTGAGCGCCATGCGCCCCGCCTGCGCCAGGCCGAGCGGAATAAAGACGATCAGGGCGAGCAAGTACGAACTGGTAAAGCTGAAGACAATCAAGGTTATCGCCATGACAAGCATGCTTATCAGCAGGTACAGGCCCCGCCGCTTGTCCTGCATCGTTGCGACAAAAACGGACCCGACAAGCGCGCCGATACCGGAGACGCTGATCAGGAATCCTTGACGCGCCGCGGAGCTTTCGAGGCTCTCAACAAGCGTGCCCACCAAAGGCAGCGAGGTGAAGAATGTCAGGCGGGACGTGTCTACCGTCAAGATGTCCTGCGTGAAGGCCGGCAGCAAGAAGATGTACGGCATCGACAAGACAAACGAAAACAGGGTGAAGAATAGGAGAATTCGGATGTTGTCGTTGTAGCGAATGTAGGACAGGCCCTCCTTGACCTGCTTGATCATGCCCTGCCCGCGGAGCGCGACTGCGCCGGAGAGCGGCAGTCCCATGAGGACGATCACGCCGACACCATACATGATGGCCATCATGTAATAGACGGCCTCAATGTCCCATAGAGCGATAAGGAAGCCGGCCATGGCCGGACCCAACAGACGCAATAGGTTCATCGCGGCGCCGTTCAACGCAACCGCGTTGGTGATCATTCGCGTACCGACCAGCTCGGGAATAATCGCCTGTCGCGCAGGCATCATCAGCGCCATAACTATGCCCTGCAGGAACGAGGCGACAATCAGGTGAATCCACGTTACGGAGGCAAGCGTGATTGAGACGGCGACGCCAAGGATGATGATTGTCGATGCGAGCTGCCCGACGATGAGAACTTGCTTCTTGGGCAGGCGATCCGCAAGAACGCCGCCGAAGAGGGAAAGCGCCAGCATCGGCACCGCATTCGCTAACGCAACCAGTCCAAGGAGGGAGACACTCTCACTTAGCTCGTAAACGAACCAGGAGCGCGCCATCATCTGCATGTTCATGGCGCCCATCTGGGCGAGAACAAACAGGAAATAGAGACGATACGCCGGCACCGTCAGCGACTGAATGGCGCGGAAACCGAATCCGCCGCGCGGCTCCTGCCCGGTGTCGGGTCCGCCGGGTCGACCTCCGGGGCGGGTCCCCATCCCCCGCCCCATTGGAGGGCCGTCCTGCATCATGATCCCTGCTCCTCGGTGTGGCCGGACTCGGCGGATTCCTGCTCCTGCATGCGGCTAAGTCCCTCAAGCAGTGAGGCCAGCCCTCGCTGGGCATCGTTCGCTTCATCCTCTGTCAGACCGCTGAGTCGCTCTTCCCAGACGCTGCGTCGAAGGTTCAGCAGCTTCTCGGCCAGTTCCACGCCATCGGTAGAGAGCCGGCAAACGACGGACCGGCGATCACCGGGGTTCTCCCACCGTTCAACAAGGCCCCTCTCGACAAGCCTGTCAATCAAGCCCGTGGCGCTGGACATGGATGTTCCAAGCTGACTCGCTACGGCACCCATCCGGCACTCTCCATGCCGGCGGAGCGCAAAGAGAACCCGCAGCTGGGGCATCGTAAGCTCCACAGTGAACCAATCATCGGCAATAGAGGGCCGCAGGAGCCTCAAAATGAACTCGAGATCGCCTATGAGGCGCTGAGTGTTCGATGGCGTCGACGACTCAGTATTTATTGTCATAACTTGCGCTGGGATTGACCGTTCATGCAGGGTTGATTGTCCACCGGGATCGTATAGTTTCACAAAACCAAAGTAATCGACGCGGGCAAGAGTGTCAACAATCAGAGCGCCACTGGAGCAAACGGTCGGAGACTTAGCCGGGGAATGCGGCGCTTAGGGCGAGGGCCGCGCGGCGCGTCTGATAGGCTACTAGTAACATGGCGGCGGCCAACGGTCCAAGCGATCTCACGGCGCGGCCTGCCAAAACTGTGAAGGTTTTCAACAGGAGATGCGGACGCGCGATGGCAAGTGAACGAACTCTCATACTCGTCAAGCCGGACGGCATTCAGCGCGGGCTGGCCGGGGAGATCCTCGGGCGATTCGAGCGGCGCGGCCTTAAGGTCGTGGGCGCGAAGCTGACGCGCGTCGAGCGGTCCCTTGCCGAACAACACTACGCTGAACACACAGGAAAGCCCTTCGTAGAGGGCCTGCTCAACTTTATTTCGTCGGCGCCGGTCCTTGCTTTCGTGCTTGAGGGAGAACGCGCAATTGAGCTCTCCCGCCAGACTATGGGCGCAACAGACCCCGCACAAGCGGCGCCGGGCACGATTCGCGGCGACCTGGGAATTACGATGGATCGTAACCTCGTCCACGGGTCCGATGGGCCTGAGTCCGCAGCGCGAGAGATTTCCCTGTGGTTCAGCGAGTCTGAGTTAAGCGAATATCAGCAGGCCACCGAGCCGTGGCTTGTTGCTCACTGAATCCTGAGAAGAGGCACTGCGAGACGCCACAGCCGGTCTAGACCGTAGAGCTCACGCTCTTCCACACCGAAGATATGCACAATAACGTCACTAAAATCCATCAGCAGCCAGCCGGAATCGGCTTCTCCCTCGGTCCGCAGGACGGCCTGCCCAGCCTCTTTCAGGCCCTTTTGCGTGGCCTCCCGAATTGCTTGACCCTGGCGACTAGACTCCACGGTCATCAGGACGAAAGCGTCCGCGTACGAACAGACGCCGCGGACATCAAGAAGGACAATATCGCTGGCTTGTCTATCCTCAGCAATCTCGACTGCGCGTCGCGCAATATCAATGGCATCCGCTACGGCGACGTCCGGCGTGGTAAGTTCACCTGTCATTGGGTAATGGTACGGTACGCGCCTCGCGGCAACAACGCGGCGGGCGACCCGCTCACGGCTGGCAAGTAGTCCCGGCGCCTTCATGGATTCACTTGGAGTCACCCTTGCCGTTAGCGCGCTGATTATCGGAGCTGTAGCGGATCTTCTGTACCGCGTTGCGCAACAGCGCGGTATTGAAGCGCCGACGTTTGTCTTCTGGCAGTCGACGTTATTCACCGGATTGCTCTGGATTGCATCGATCATCAGCTGGGTCATATTTGGCGGCGTCGACGGCCCGGTGGAGAGCATCCGCCCCGTAACGTGGCTGTATGGCATCCCCGCGGGCGTGATTGCATATGGGGGCCTGACGCTATTCGTCGCCAGTCTGCGCCACGGCGACGCCAGCGTGAACGCGCCGATCTTTCGGCTCAACTTCGTCATAACGGCAGTCGGCGCCATCATCCTATTCTCAGAGCCGATCAATCTGCCAAAGGTCATTGGAACGATCCTCGCGATCGTGGCGATCCTGGTTCTGCTGAACGTCGCGGAGGTGGTGCGGAAGAGAACGGACAGCCGATCGCTGACAATGGCGGTAGGCGCCTCCTTCCTGTTTGGCGTCGCAGGTCTTATCTCAAAGGCGGCGCTGGATGAGGGCAGCGGCTCGGTCCCGCTGATTCTCACGCAGACCGTGGGATTCCAGCTTGCCGCCGTTCTCACCCTGCTCCGCACGCGCCACTTCAGTCCTAACCGGGTTGTCGTATATTTTGCGCCGGGTATTGCCCTTCTCCAAATAGCCTGGTCAGTTCTGCTGTTTGAGTCGCTCCGCATTGGCGACGCGAGCGTCAGTTACCCGATTGTGCAGATGAGCTTCATTGGCACAGCGATCCTGGCCGTCGTGTTCTTGAGAGAGGAAATGACAAAGAGCAAATTCGCCGGCCTAATCCTGGCAAGCGTTGCCGTCGTGGCGCTGGCCCTCGGCGCTTGACGACGCGGCTCCGGAAAGAAGCTTTTGCAGCCGCCATTCCTTATAGGCGAGAAGCCTAAGGCGGAGGCGCCTCAGTCACCACGGCCAAGTTAGAAGAACGAGCACTGCATACACGACAATGAGTAGCACGACAACCAGCACACCCAGGAACACAGCGACGAGCCATCCCCGCCTGCCGGCCCGGTCGCGAATCCACGCGCCTACAGCCAAGCCAATATAACCCAACAGTTCAGCCATACCGATAAGCCAAATCTCTAACCATGCTCAGCGCGATTCATGCGGCGGGGGTTCAAGGGCGTTACCTCCTTTTAGATTAGTTTAGATTTCCGTCGGGGTGTGCATTTCGGTTCACCTGGTTTACGCGGGGAACGCTTCGCTGCCTGTTCCGTTTGCGGCTGCTTGTTCGGTTGGCGCGCTTTGGCCGGTGGCGTGTCAGGGACGCGACACGCCGGGAGGTTCCGCTGCGCCCGCTCGACCTCTCCAGGGTAGACCTCCTCTTGTCCGGCACGGGTGTGACACCGGACGGGTCGGCCTACTCCGCCTTTCGCCACATGGCGTCGGGCAGAGCTCGTCCTTCACTCGGCGCGCCGATGGCGCGCCAAGCGGATCGGGACCTCACAAGACAGGTATGCCACGTCTTTGTCTTGCGGCAGTTCGACGTCGCCACCACTGTGGGTGGACGCCTGCGACGGAGCGATGGTTTTACGCTGTATGCCTCGAACAGGTTGGCGCCGAATCGAGGTTTCGGAGCGCGTCCGGGCGTGTCAGATGGGGTCTACGGCCTTTTGCGACCGCATGACCATGGCATGCCAGGAGTGATTTTGGATACAGGCAGCGAAGCGTTCCTCTGGGGGGAGCGCCCTCCTGTGCACTCCCCGGGATGGTGGTTGGCGGCGGGGATATCGACGTTCCGCGCCGCCGGTGGGATGTCGATGAAGGAACGATAGGACATGTGTTTTGCGCGGGTCAAATGGCGGTGGCACAGTTTTTCATGTTCGCGATCAGGTTGGCTGATGGACGGGAACGGTTTGCCGCGTTCCGGCGTCGGCGCCCGCTGATGTGTTTGTGGATTCCTGTTGGCAGGGTGACGGGTCAGTTGGGGTGACGGAAGGGTGGGGTGGGCCCCCGCTTTCGCGGGGGAGACGGGTGAGGAGAGGCGGGGGGACGAGTGCGGAAGTAACAACTGGATTCCGCTTGCGGGGGAGAAACGGGGGGGGGACGGATGGGCCCCCGCTTTCGCAGGGGAGACGGGTCAGGAGAGGAGGGGGGCGGCTCGCCTGGGCTACTCTGGAATTAGACGCATCTTGGGAAGGGGGCGAGTACGGTGACGCAGGCTGATTCGGATTTCGGATGGGTGGATTTCTATATGGAGCTGGCGGGCAAGCTGGTGGATTACAGCGACAGTCGCGACGAGTTGCTGGGGCTCGTTTTGCCCGCGCTTGAAGAGACCAGGGCGCCGTACAGGTTGACGGACACATATGTCGATGGAACGACGGGGCCGCTGCGAGATATTTGCCCTTTCACGCTGATGGGCACCTTCAACAGAGGAATAAGCAATGCGAACCGCATGCTTATCGCCGGGAACTTGAAGAAAGTTCTGGGTCTCAGTGCGACGGCGCCAACGGGATTCGACGGAATACCGGTCGTCAGCAACTTTAGGACGTGGTTCTTTGAATTTGATAAAGATCGTCAGCCGGGAGACATTGACGCGCTCTGGCAGGTCTTTAGAGTCGCACTTGAGCTGGCTGACTCTAACTTCGAGTCAACGCCGGAAGCGTTTACTACGTCTTTTGATGCCGCGCTGGGCGTAAAGGGTACTGGCGTACCGAACTTGACCATGGGTCTTTTTTGGATCAGGCCACATTCGTATGTTGCGCTCGATGAGAAGAACAGAGAGTACATAAAGAAGTATTTTCCACACGCTTTGGCTGACAAGGCGCGTCTCACCGGGGCAGAGTATCTAGAACTCCTTGGCCACATTCGGAGCAGGCTGGGCGAGCCGGATTCGCCGGTGGCCACGATTCCTGAGCTTTCGCAAGCCGCATGGAATTACAAGACGGACGATGAGCCAAGGCCGCAAACAAATGGAAGCACGGACAGCGGCGGCCAAGAGCCTGAGGACATCACGACGGGTCCGATCGATTACACCATTGACTCCATCGTTGAGGATGGATGTTTCCTGCCGAGGGAAACGCTAGTTAGGGCGCTGGATCGGCTTGAGGCCAAGAAAAATCTGATCCTGCAGGGGCCGCCAGGCACGGGCAAGACGTGGTTGGCCAAGCGGCTGGCGTACGCGCTCATCGGACGCAAGGACAAGGACGATTATCAACGCGTCCGGCCAATTCAGTTCCACGCGAATATGTCGTATGAGGATTTTGTGCGAGGGTATCGACCTGGCTTGGAGTCGCGTCTTGAACTCGTGAACGGCCCATTCATGACGCTTATCGACGACGCAAAGGCGGACCCGTCCAACAAATACATCATGGTTATCGAGGAGATCAATCGTGGGAATCCGGCGCAGATTTTCGGCGAGATGCTGACGCTGCTGGAGGCGGACAAACGGAACGAGGGCGAGGGGCTCCAACTCGCTTACACGCCGCCGGATAAGCCATCGGAGCGCGTACATATCCCGGAGAACGTGTACGTCATCGGCACCATGAATGTCGCGGATCGGTCGCTGGCGCTGGTGGATTTTGCGCTGCGGCGTCGGTTTGCCTTCCTTGACCTCGAGCCAGAGATTGGGCCGGTATGGCGCGCTTGGTGTGCGGACAACTGTGAAGTGGAGGACAACTTCCTCACAGGAATTGAGGGACGGATCAAGGCCCTGAACCAGGCCATTGAAGATGACACGACACTCGGCAAGCAGTTCCGCGTCGGGCATAGCGTTGTCACGCCGGCGCAGGGAACTCCTATGAATACCGCGTGGTTTCGCGACGTGGTCGAGACTGAAATCAAGCCGCTGCTCACTGAGTATTGGTACGACGCGCAGGGCGCCAAGACGGTTGACGAGCACGTTCGCAATCTGGTGGACGGCCTGTGACAAGCGAGACGTTGGCAGACGCTGCTGACGCTGCGGAGGCCCAACCAACCGAGTTGAGCGGCGCCAAACGCATTCCGATCCGAAACGTGTGGCTGTTGATGCTGTACGCGTCGGTGCTGTATCGGGACTATTCGGATCACCTCAAGCACCACAGCTTGAACGACGTGGAAAACAAGCCAGACGACATCGTAAATCTGGTGGCGCAGGTTCTTGCCAACGCAGTAGAACGCCGCCTGAAACGCAACCTCAGCTTTTCATTCCGACGGCGTGAGGCGGACATGCGCCGCGTACGGGGACGAATCGATCTTCTCCGCACGGAGCGACGCGGCTTGCTGGAGAAGGGACTGGTCGCGTGCCGGTTTGACGAGTTGACCGTCGACACGCCGCCCAACCGGCTGGTGATGGCAGCGCTCAAAGAGGCGGCGCGAATGACGAGGGATCGGCAGCTGGCCGCCCGCTGTCACAACGCCGCCGCTGCCCTGGAGCGGATGGGCGTCAGCCCCGATCCGGTGTTGGATGACCCTCGCGACCGCGCCGACGCGCTCCGCGCTGTGCGCCGCCAACCTCATCGTGAGGATCGCCTGATGCTTGCGGCGGCGGAGCTGGTGTTTGATCTGACCATCCCCACGGAGCGGGCAGGCGCGTCCCGGATGTTTTCAGTGGAGCGCGACGACGCGTGGCTGCGAATGCTCTTTGAAAAGGCGGTCGCTGGGTTTTACACAGTAGCGCTGGATAGGAACGTGTGGAACGTTGGCGCCGGCAAGACCATCCAGTGGCAGACTTCGAATCCCACCGATGGGCTGAGCAAGGTCCTGCCGTCCATGATCCTGGACATCGTGCTAGAGCATCGTGACGACGGGCGTCGGATCGTGATCGACACGAAATTTACGGATGTTGTCCACGCAGGGCGCTATCGCCCCAAGTCGCTCCGGAGCGGCTACATCTACCAGATCTACGCCTACGTTCGATCTCAGGAGCGGGCGGATGATCCTGCTTCGAAGACGAGCGAAGGAATTCTTCTCCACCCGGCTATCGGCGAGGATGTTGACGAATGGGCGGACATTCAGGGGCACCGGTTTCGGTTTGCGACGGTGGATTTAAACGCGGACTCGCCCTCCATTCGCAATAGGCTGATGGACATTGTCAGGGCTGGGGAGTAGATTCCTCGCTGCGCTTGGAATGATATAGGGGGCGGCTCAGCGGGGCGCTCTGTGATGCTGATGGGGACTCAGAAGGACTTGCCTAGCCTCCTCCCAGGGTCGTCTCGTGTGCTAATGATTCGTGGGTTCCGGCTTTCGCCGGAATGACGGTACGAGTGGGCGCGGGAAATGGGGCCAAAGGGTTGGCCAGCTTGGCCGTCACGCCGGAATGCGGCGGAGCGATGGCTTTTGAGGCCCGAGCAGGAGCGGGAGGCAATGGACCTCCGCTTTCGCGGGGGAGACGGGTAAAGGGTAGCAACTGGATTCCGACTTTCGCCGGGATGACGGCAAGAGTAGGCGCGGTTGTCAGGTCTCCCGATGGTTCGATGTGCGGCCGTTCTTCCTCGCCAGAGGCGGCGGAGCGATAGTTTTTGAGGCCCGAGCAGGAGCGGGAGGCACTGGGCCCCCCGCTTTCGCGGGGGAGACGGGTGAGGGCGGGGGAGACGGGTAAGAAGAGGAGGGGGGACGAGTACGGAGTAGCAAGTGGGTTCCGGCTTTCGCCGGAATGACGGAGAGGAGGGGGAGTGATGAATCGGGGAGGGGGGGCGTGTTGACCGTGCGGGCGCCGGAATGACGGGAGGCTTTGCGGGCGCAAGTGGGATTGGGTATTCTGGAGTCAAGCCATGAGTACATCGGAACGCGTCATTGTCGCCATGAGCGGAGGGGTCGATTCCTCCGTGGCCGCCTACCTGCTCAAGGAGCAGGGTTATGACGTTATAGGCGTGACTATGCGCCTCTGGAGCGACGAGGTGGAGGGCGCTTCACGGCATAACCGCGCCTGTTGCTCCGTGGAGGACACGGTGGACGCGCGACGCGTCGCCCAGAAACTCAACTTCCCCCACTACGTTCTGAACTTTGAGCAGGAATTCAAGAAGCACGTGATCGACTATTTCATATCGGAGTACCGCAGCGGCCGCACGCCGCATCCGTGTATCGCCTGCAACGACAAGATAAAGTTTGCGTTCTTCTTGCAGCGGGCGCTGGCTCTTGAGGCATCCCGGATCGCCACCGGACACTACGTGCGCCGGCGAGAAGGCCTGGACGGCTCAGTCGAGCTGCACAAGGCGGTCGATGCATCAAAGGATCAGACGTATGTCCTGTACGGGCTGCATCAGGAGGAGCTCCGCAGATCCCTGTTTCCCATTGGCGAGATGCCCAAGCGTGACGTTCGCCGAATCGCGCATAAACTTGAGCTTCCGGTGGCGGACAAGCCGGACAGCCAGGAGATCTGTTTTGTGCCGTCCGGGGATTATCGAACTTTCCTGTCGCAGCACATAGATCAGACGCCCGGCCTCATCCTGGACATTGACGGCAAGCGTGTCGGGGCCCATATGGGCACGGCAGGGTACACAATCGGCCAGAGAAAGGGCCTGCCGCCCTCCCCTGGGGGAGCGCGAATGTACGTCGTTGATATCGACGCCGCCGACAATACTATTGTCATTGGCCCCGAGGAAAAGCTGGTTTCGCACGGGCTGCGCGCGTCAGGGGCAACGTTCCTGGACGCCGATCGGAGCAACGGCGACGCGCCGCGACGGGTCACGGCAAAGGTGCGCTACAAGTCGCCGGACATGCCTGCCCTCGCAACCGCCGCCGGCGAAGGCGCCTTCACCCTTATGTTTGATGAGCCCCAGCGCGCGGTGACACCCGGCCAGGCTGTTGTTCTTTATGATGGCGAGCGCATGTTGGGCGGCGGGGTCATTGACGCATCGATAGCGGATTTCACGCCTGACGATGCCACGGCGCTTGCCGGCGCATTGTAAAATCGGAATCGGATAGAGGACGCCATGTCAATTGTCGCCATAGCATACGCATTGCGAGACCTGCTGAGACGCCCGGGGCCGTCAGAGGAACGATCCGGGTACACGTCCGGCGACACTCTCGCGGGCATATTTCAGTCATGTCTAAGGACGCTCAATCAAGCCGTGGAGACGATGTCCGAGGAGGACATGGTCTGGCGACCCTTCCCCGAGACGCCATCGGCCGGCTACTACCTGTGGCATGTCGCGCGTGTACAGGACGCCCTGATCCACAAGCAGATCCTGAACCGACCGGAAATCTATGAGACCCATGGCTACTATCAGCAGTTCGGCCTACCGTTAGCCGATACAGGCCAGGACTACACCGCGACTCAACGCGCCCACTTCCAGGAGCCCCCCAAGGCGGATCTGCTTGAGTACCTGCGCCTCACGTTCCAGGCGGTGCTCAGGACGATTGATGAGCTTGGGCCAGAAGGTCTGGACATTGAGACTCGCGGCGGAATGCAGCACAACCGTTACCTGATTATTCTGACGACTCACGCGAATCTACATGCCGGCGCAATCAATCACATCAGGGAGGTCCTCGCGGCATCGCGAGAGGTCCCAACTGAAATCTGATCCGCCCGACGGTTCTCACTCGAAACGACGGCGGGCCGTTGTCCCGCCACTAACGCGCCCCAGCCTTGCCTATGAGCGAGACCTGCTGCTCAAGGGGGCCCGCAGGATTGCCGGCATAGATGAGGCCGGCCGCGGCGCGCTGGCCGGACCTGTGGCCGCGGCTGCCGTGGTCCTGCCGGGGCAGCCCGTCGAATGGTTTGAGGACGTCGACGACTCCAAGCGGCTGACGCAACGCGAACGAGAGCGTCTGGCCAAGCTCATCCTCCGGGATGCGGCGGTGGGCGTTGTGATGGTTCCCCCCTCTGACATAGACAGCCGGGGCATTGCAGCCTCAACGCGTCTGGCAATGACGACCGCGCTTGGCGCGCTCGGCGGCGCGGTGGACGGCCTGCTCGTCGACGGCTTTGAGCTGCCGGAGGCGGGCGACCTCTTGCAGACTGCGCTGATCCATGGCGACCAAGTCTCGCTGTCCATCGCGTCGGCCTCGATCATAGCCAAGGTAGCTCGGGACTCTGCTATGCGGGAGCTTGACACGCAATTCCCCGGCTACGGGCTTGGCCGAAACAAGGGCTACGGAACAGCTTTCCACCTGGAGGCGTTGCGCCGCCTGGGGCCATCCGCCATTCATCGACAGAGCTTTCGCAATGTCGCCGGGGAGTCGTGAGCGTCTTGACACTCTCGGCGCTCCTCTCTAGCATGACGATTCAGTTATGGCAGACGCGGCGGAACCTCCAAGCAGCGGCCAATACTTGCGCGTTCGGGGTCGTTTTGTGAAACCCAATCCCCAGGGGGCGGGTAGCTAGTGTCTGTCGCCCTTGTTATTGCATATCCCGTCGCGCTGGTGTTCCTGACGCTGATCGTTGCGGTGGAGGACGCCCTTAGCCACGTGCGGGGAGACCGTCTGGAGCGGTTGGTGCAGCGCCGTCAGCCGGGCGCCCGCCGCCTCGCAGCTCTACAGGAATCGCACGAATCCCTGGCAATGGCCGCGCTCATGATGCGATCATCCGCGACGGTCCTGTTTGCCGTGATTAGCTATGGTCTAATCGCCATAATCATGCCCTCAGAACTGTTCGCAGCTCCGGCGGCGCTGGCGGCAACTATTGCGGGAGTCATCCTCGCGCAGGCCGCGGGGCACGTTTGGGGACGGCACGATGCCGAAAGGCTAGCCCTCGTTACGGCCCCCGTCGCCGCCCTGGTCAACGCCGTTCTTTCCGTACCGGCGGGAGCTCTTCACTCCCTTTTCAGTCCCCTCGTGCGGAGGCTGGGCCGACGAGAATCGGGCGCATCATCGTCGGAGCGCGCCGAAGCGCGGGACGCTAATGGCAACGGCGCACTCAATGGCGATTCTTCCGCTAGAACAAATGAGGAGTGGGAGCGCAACGTCATGCGGGGACTGATCCGCCTTGAGTCCCTTGCTGTGCGAGAGATCATGGTGCCCCGCCCGGACATCGTCGGCATTTCGGCGGGCGCTTCTCTTGAGGAGGCGGTCGGGAAAGTCCTTGCGGAAGGATACAGTCGGATGCCGCTGTATCGAGGGAGTCTGGACGACACGATTGGCATTCTTTACGCCAAGGACATGCTGGCCTCTTTCCAGCAGGGCGAGAACCTGGACCTCAAGGCCATCGTCCGACCGCCGCTCATGATCCCGGAAACAAAGCGGGTCGGCGATTTGTTGCGGGAGTTTCAGGCCAGGCGCGTACACATCGCTTTGGTTGTCGATGAATATGGCAGTCTCGTCGGCCTTGTCACAAATGAGGACTTGCTGGAGGAGATCGTCGGCGATATTGACGACGAATTCACGGTGAGCGAGCCGCTGGTGGAGAGGCTGAGCGAGAACGAGGCCATTGTGGACGCCAGAGCTCCTCTGAAATACATCAATGAACTTTTCAACATTGAGCTGCACGCAGAGGGCGTGGACACGGTTGGGGGGCTAATCCTCTACTACCTGGGGCACATTCCGCACCCCGGCGAGGCAGTCAATGAAGACGGCATTTCCATGACCATCCTCTCGACGACCGGCCGCCGCGTTCGCCAGGTGCGAGTCCTGCACGGCGCCACCGCGGAGAAGGCCAAGAAGCAACGAGAAACCTCAACACTCCCAACTGCCTAACGTCCCACGAAACGACGATATTAATTGGGGCGTGATGGATTCGGCGCGCATATTCTGTGGGCGCGCATGTCTTTCCCCAGCCTGTTCGAGTTGACTTCCAGCCTTGAGCCCGGTGAGGAAGACGCGGAGACTCGAGCCTCACCCTTGCGGAGTCGACCCGCCCTCCAGGGGCAATGCGAGCCTGCCAACCGGCTCACTCTCATAGGGCGCGTATCCCGCGGCGCGCAGCCGCTCACGCACCTCCTCGGTATGGGCGTAGTTCCTCGTCTCCAGAGTAAGCTGGATCTCTACCTGGCCCAAGTGCACCGATGGGGCATGCCTGAGATGGCCAATGTCCAGCACATTAACCTCGGTGCCGGATACGATGTTCAGGAGACGGTTCAGCTGACCGGGGCGATCCTCCAACATGATGCGCAGCACGAGGTAGCGGCCTGCGTGGGCCAGGCCGTGCTCCATGACCCGCGCTATCAAGTGAGTGTCCACGTTGCCACCGCTAAGCACTACCCCCACCCTCTTCCCTTCGACCTGGATTTTGCCTCCCAGCACGGCCGCAAGTCCGACCGCGCCGGCGCCTTCCACGAGCAGCTTTGCTCTCTCCAGGAGCAGCATCATAGCCTGTGTGATCTCATCTTCCTCAACTACGACCATATCGTCCACGTAGCGTGAAACCAGGGGAAGGGTGATCTTGCCCGGCGTGCCCACGGCAATGCCATCGGCCACAGTGGCCTGCCTCTTTACGGTGACGCGCCGGTTAGCCTTGTACGAGTCGACAACGGCGGTGGCTGCCTCAGCCTGAACTCCTATCACCCTGATTCCAGGCGCCGTTTCCTTTATGGCCAGGCCGATACCCGATATAAGGCCTCCGCCTCCCACGGGCACTACAACCGCGTCCAAGTTCTCCACCTGTTCAAGCATCTCCAGGCCGATGGTCCCCTGCCCCGCTACTATCGCCGGATCGTCGAAGGCGGGGATGAAGGTCATGCCATTCTCCCGCATGATGCGCCGGGCGTGTCGCTGGGATTGGTCGAAGTCATCGCCCTGGAGGAGCACCGTTGCGCCGTAGCCCCGGGTGGCCTCTACCTTGGGGAGGGAAGCGCCCGTGGGCATTACGATGGTGCAGCTTATGCCAAGATTGCCGGCCGCCAGGGCGACTCCCTGGGCGTGGTTGCCGGCGCTGGCGGCAATTACGCCCCTGGCCTTCTGGTCCGGACTCAAGCCGGCGATTTTGTTGGCGGCGCCCCGGACCTTGAAGGAGCCTGCTCTCTGTAGGTTCTCGGCTTTCAGGAAAAGCTCACACCCCGCCATCCGGCCCAGGGTGCGCGAAGGAAATATGGGCGTCCTGAGCGCTAGATGAGCGATAGCGTTCTGGGCCTGGCGGACGTCCTGCAGAGTTACAGACGGCCTCATCTTCGACCCCCTGTGCCGTGAGATCCTCTCGGAGAAGGGAACTGGGAAGATAAGCGGATGGCCGATACTTCCCGCGGATGCAGATGCCGCAGCGTAGTATAGCCGATGGAACATCGGGCAGAGGTTACAGCTTGGGCGAGCATTTGCCTTTCCAATCTGCTATGACCTCAGATTGAGACTATCTGCCCAATGTTCGCAGCGCCTCGCGCCTTCTCTCACCGGAGAAAGCTTGAATCCGTGGGGCGGTCGGCAGACCTGATTTTCGATTCACCAAGGATGGGATGTTTGTAGCTTCCGCCGCTTGCGGCGCCCTATTCAACTTCAGTCGCATCAAGATCGAGCGCCCGCGAGAACCGTACTTCTTTGCGCCGGCTGGAAGACCGAGAACTCTGTTCGACGCAAGAAAGGAACGCGGTCAAACCGCAAAACCCCCAGCCGGCGCCTCGTACGCCGACTGGGGGTTTCTATCCGTTCTACTTTTAGCCTGGCCCTACTTCTCCGGCGGCCTTTCTCCCTGCGCAAAGATTCGTATGGCTACGCTGGCGACTGCAGGTCCGGCGGCGCCCTGAGGCACGAGAGTTCCCGTGGCCTTAACCGTCCAGATACCCGGCGGCAGGTCGGCAGGAATTGCCGGCGCGCTATCGGTACCTACCAAGATCTCAAGGGCGCCAGAGGAATTCACCTCGTCAGTCCCCATTTCGTGGTCGATGCCTGCGCCAAGAGCCTCAACGATGCTGAGCGTCACTTCATCCCGTCTTGGGAATCCGGAGAGCATGAACGTGACCCGGATAGTGCCCGGCGTCAACGTGATGAAATCCGGCAGGGTATTGATATTGGCTTCAGGATTGACAGCCCCTGCGCCAAGGGCGCCAGAAGCGCCAGCTTCGCCCGAAGCTCCAGCTGCTCCAGCGGTCCCGGCCGATCCTCGATCACCATCAAGTCCAGCCGGGCCGGCCGGCCCGGCTGCGCCAGGCGCTCCCTGCGGTCCAACCTCGCCTGCGGGCCCTGTGCAGGCCCCAATCACAAGAGCCAGGACGGCAATCAACACAAAGACCGCCCCGGTAGCTTTCCCATTAAACACGCGCTGCGTCCCCCTTACACGTTTTCTGCAACGCCGCGAAATTTGGCCGAATCGCGGATGTTGCAACGGCCGAAGACGCCACTATGATAAGCATGAGCGGAAAGCAGTGTCAATTTTGTTTGGCCTTAAACTCTGCTTGGACGCCCGCTGTTCAACGGCGGAACAGCTACCGTCGTCCATTGTTTCTGAACTCTCTCTGCAGCGTCGGCGTATAATGGCCAACGTAAGGCTGCATGGAGAGGTGGCCGAGCGGATTAAGGCGTCGCTCTCGAAAAGCGGAGTCTCCTCACGGGGACCGTGGGTTCGAATCCCACCCTCTCCGCCGCGGAGAGGTGCTGGAGTGGCCGAACAGGCACGCCTGGAAAGCGTGTAGGGTCTAACAGGCCCTCGCGGGTTCGAATCCCGCTCTCTCCGCCACTTTCGCCGTTTTCTTCGCCGCTCCAACAATTGCTCCATCGTTGAACGATGCCCTCCAACCATGGCCTTACTCCCCTGGCTCCGTCCTTGACCCGCCGATGCGAACTCGCTAGCTTGTGATTTGTGAATGAAGATCTTGCCTATTGGATTGCGTTCCACCGTATAGCTCGAGTGGGTCGCGTTCGCTTTGGCGCACTTGAATCCCACTTCGGCGAGCTCAAGCGGGCGTGGGACGCGCCCGAATCCGAGCTCCGGGCCGCACGACTTGATGACCGGACAGTGGCCGCAATCATCAACGGGCGCGCCGATACGGAGCCGATGGATGAACTTGATCGGCTGGAGCGCCACAAGGTCCGCGCCCTTACGTGGCATGATCCTGACTATCCGGCTCGCCTCAAACAGATCGACGATATGCCGCCCGTTGTCTACATTAAGGGCGAACTACTGCCGGAGGACGAACTGGCATTGGCTGTCGTCGGCACAAGGCTCGCCACGCCATACGGCCGCGAGGTTACACGCGAGTTCGTCAGGGATCTCACGCGCGCCGGCCTGACAATCACGAGCGGACTTGCCCGCGGCATTGATTCCGTCGCCCACCACACTGCCCTTCTCTCCGGCGGACGCACCATCGGCGTCCTCGGCAGCGGCGTCGATATCGTCTACCCGTCGGAGAATCGATCGCTAGCAAGAGACATCCTGGAGAATGGCGCACTCATCAGCGACTACCCTTTGGGCACCCCGCCGCTCAAGGACCATTTCCCGCGACGCAATCGCATCATGAGTGGAATTAGCCTCGGCGCGTTGGTGATTGAGGGCAACGAAAAGAGCGGGGCGTTGATTACGGCGCGCCAAGCGCTTGACCAGAATCGGGAGGTGTTCGCCGTCCCCGGCAGCGCGCTGGCGGAGAGGAGCCGCGGGCCCAATCTGCTAATTCAGAGAGGCGAGGCCAAGTTGGTTCTTCACGCTGAGGACATCCTGCAAGAGCTCAACATGAGCCAGTCAGAGCAGCAGCTTAACCTCGCCTCCACGTCAGAGCCTGTCGACCAGGAGCAGGCTGAGATCCTCAAGCTTCTCAGCCGCTCGCCCCGGCATATTGATGAGATTTATCGGGACTCAGGGATGTCAATGCCGGAAGTTTCCAGTACGCTGACTCTCCTGGAGCTGCACGATCTTGTGCGGCAAGTGGGCGGTATGCACTACGTCTTGACGCGAGAGGCGCACGAGCTTTACCAATCTCGCGTGTCCCGCACTGAGGACGAAGAGTCCGTCGAGGACCTGGCGACAAGCTCTCAAGAAATGTGACGCGAAGAAGAACCTAAAGGGAACTGATCCATGACCACCAGAAAAAGGGCAACAACCAAGCGCGCCGCCGGCAAGACCACGACAGCAAAGGGCGCGGGGCCATCAGGCGGGCGCGCCAAGACAACGACGCGGACTCCGCGCGGCGCCTCCGCCGGCCGCAACAACGTCGTTATCGTTGAGTCACCCGCCAAGGCGCGCACTCTGTCGCGAATACTGGGCAACGAATACTCCGTTCTTGCCTCCGTCGGCCATGTTCGGGATCTCCCCAAGAACAAGCTCGCCATCGACGTTGAGAACGATTTCGCGCCGGACTATGTCGTCCCGCGCGATAAGTCGGCCAAGGTCAAGGAGCTCAAGAGCGCAACAAAGGACGCCGAGATGGTGTACCTCGCCACTGACCCGGATCGTGAGGGCGAAGCGATCTCATGGCATCTGATGCAGGCGACCGGCCTCGAAAAGGACCGCATTCGAAGGATTGTGTTTCATGAGGTGACGGAGAACGCCGTGCGGAAGGCATTCGACGAGCCCCGCGCCATTGATGACGACCTCGTCAACGCATACCAGGCGCGACGCGTCCTTGATCGCCTCGTCGGCTACCAGCTGAGTCCCGTCTTGTGGAAGAAGGTCCGCCGCGGACTGTCGGCAGGGCGTGTACAGTCGGCAGCGCTCCGGCTCGTCGTTGATCGCGAGACAGAGATTGGGGCCTTTGAGCGGAAGGAGTACTGGGAGATCGACGCCTTGCTGGCGGCGATCGCGAATTCAGCGGCGACTGAATCAAAGGCGGCGGAACCATTTTCCGCCAGATTTCGCTCACCGGACGGGGAGCGTCGCGCCACGGAAATCCCAAATGAAGAGGACGCGCAGCAGCTGCTTGAAGACCTTCGCAGCGGCCAGTACCGGGTCAGGTCAGTCCGGCGACGCGACACGTCGCGGAGGCCTGGCGCTCCCTTTATAACGTCCACGCTCCAGCAAGAGGCCTTCCGAAAGCTCCGATTTACCGCCAGGCGGACGATGAGCATCGCCCAGCAACTGTATGAGGGACTTCCCGTCGGCAATGAAGGACCCATCGGACTGATCACGTATATGCGGACGGACTCCACCAACATTGCGCAGGAGGCCCTGCAGGAGGTCCGCCGCTTCGTTTCGGAACGGTATGGCAAGGAGTTTGTGCCCGGATCACCACGGGCCCACACCCGGCGAGTGAAGGGAGCGCAGGAGGCGCATGAGGCCATCCGCCCAACGTCCTTCTTCCGCGACCCTGAATCCGTGCGCGGCTCTCTCTCCCGTGACCAATTCAATCTCTATCAGCTGATCTGGCAGCGCGCCGTCGCGTCCCAGATGGCGGACGCCAAGTTTGATCAGACCACCGTGGAGATCCTGGCGACAGCGACTCGTTCCGGGCGCGACTACATCCTGCGAACAAGCGGCTCAATCATGACGTTTGCAGGCTACCTGGCCGTGTATCGCGAGGGCCTTGATGAGCCGGACCCGGAATCGGACGAGGGCCGGGTGCTGCCGAATCTCCAGGAGGGGCAAGCCCTCGACCTGCGAGATATTGGCGCGACGCAGCGGTTCACGCAACCACCGCCGCGCTACACAGAGGCGACCCTTATTCGGGCGCTGGAGGAGAGAGGAATCGGCCGGCCGAGCACCTATGCGGCGATCCTGAGCACAATTCAGGATCGCGGCTACGTGGATAAGACGGACAATCGATTCCGCCCCCTCAAGCTCGGCACGGCGGTCTCAGGCCTGCTCTCGGAGTACTTTCCGGAGGTCGTCAGCCTCGACTTCACTTCCCGGATCGAGGAGGAGTTGGATGAGGTCGCGCGAGGCGGGCGAGAATGGGCGCCGCTGTTGCGGGACTTCTACGGACCGTTCGCCGAACGCCTGTCAGTTGCGCAGGAAAACATGCCGCGCGTGCAGAATATTGATGAAGATTCCGATGAGACGTGCGATGACTGCGGCTCCAACATGGTCATCAAGCGGGGACGCTATGGGCCGTTCCTTTCTTGCTCGCGCTTCCCGGATTGCCGAGGCATGAAGCGGATACAAAAGCGCAGCGGAGCGCTGTGTCCCGAGTGCGGCGGTGAGCTTGTTCAGCGCCAGTCCAGCAAGACGCGCAGATCGTTCTTCGGCTGCTCCAATTACCCGACATGCAGTTTCCTCACAAATCAGACGCCCCGCCCGGAGCCTTGCCCCGTCTGCAGCGGCCTTGTGCTGACAAACGGACGAAACAACGCCAAGTGCCACGACAAGGAATGCGGTTGGGAAGGCGCCACAGAGGAATTGGCCGGCGAAAAGTCGGAGCCGGAATTGGTGGGCGCAGTCTGATTTCGACTTCGCGCGGACTTTCGCTGCACGTACGTCGGCGTCACCAAGAGCCGATCATTGTTCCCCGTCTACACGGGAATGACGATCCGCGCTAGAGAATTACAGGCGTCCAGGGCAACTAGCGGCGAGGGCCGGATTGACCCTTTCGCCGGAGCAAGTGGCAGAAGTCCTATCCGACATGGCGGAAAACGCCTGGCTGTATGGCGTTGGCCGGTCTGGCACCCCATTATTTCGAAATTGGTCTAAAATGCAGCATGGCATTGAAACGGGGAAGCGCCGGACGCGGCGGTCAAACGGCATCGGCTTATATCACCCTCCCGCAGGGGTGGCAGGACCGCCTCAACGCGTTTGGGCGGTACATGGAGCTTGAGCGGGGGGCCTCCCGCTATACGCTCCGCAACTACATGGCCGATCTGCGGGCCTTCCTGGGATTCGTCCATGACGACGGCGTAAAGCAGCTGCCGGACGTCACCAAGGATCACGTACAACAGTGGATTTATGCCCTGACGATGGAGGGAGCGGCGCGGACATCAATGGCGCGCAGGATGTCGGCGCTGCGATCTTTCTGGCGCTTTCTCGCGCGCGAGGGCGTCATTGAACATCCTGAGACGATCACTCGCGTCCCCTCGCCAAAGCTTGGCCGTCGCCTGCCGGATTTCCTGACGGAGCGGGACGCGGAACGCCTTGTCCAGGCCCCGCGCCGATACCTTGATTCCACCGAACGCAAACAATCGGATGCGCAATTGGAGCATAAGAGGGCGCTGGCGATGAGGGATTATGCCGTTCTGGAGCTAGCCTATGGCGCCGGGCTGCGAGTCGCAGAGATTTCGTCGCTGGACATGGGCGGGCTGGACTTGCGTCACGGCGTCGCCCGCGTGTGGGGCAAACGATCCAAACAGAGAGACACCCTGTTCGGCGAGCCCTGCGCCAACGCCATATCCGTCTACTTGAGCGATGGTCGGCCTCTTCTTGAACGACCCGGCACGCCACTTGACGCCGTCTTTCTGAATGGACGCGGAGGGCGACTGACGACGCGCGGCATCGAACTGGCTCTCAAGAAATGGGCGCAGGAGGCCGGCCTCCCTGAGAGCGTTCACCCGCACACGTTGCGCCATTCATTTGCGACGCACATGCTGGACGGGGGAGCGGACTTGCGCTCCCTTCAGGAGATGCTTGGCCACGCCTCTGTAGCCACGACGGAGATCTACACGCACGTGACGCAGGCCCAAATGGCGCAAGCATATGCTCGCGCCCACCCCGGCATGGATAGAGACGACGTTTCCGCAGAAGATGAGCCAGACAAGATTGATGCCTGATAAGATAGCAAAAGGCGAGGAACCGCCGCCTATGTTATGCGCATTCTGCTTGTAAATGGCCCCAATCTGAATCGACTTGGCCAGAGGGACCCGGCCCAATACGGGACGACGACCCTGGCCGAGATTGAGGCTGCCTTTGTTTCCCGAGCCCAGGAACGCGGCGCGGAGGCGATCTGCTTCCAGGCCAACGGCGAGGGCGACATCATTGACTTCCTGCAAGCGCAAGCATCAACGGGCGCGGACGGCATCGTCATCAATCCCGGCGCGCTGACGCACTACGGATACAGCCTCCGTGACGCGCTGCAGGATATGGGCGCCCCCATCGTTGAGGTGCATCTCTCAAACATCCACGCCAGGGAGGAATTTCGGCGTCGCAGTGTCGTCGCTCCGATAGCCCGCGGGCAGATAACCGGCCTGGGCTGGCGCGGATACCTGAGCGCGCTGGATTTCATTCTGGATCAGGCGAAGGGAGAAAATCTCAAGCCATGAGCACTCCCGATCGACTTGCCCAACTGCGCGAAGCCCTGGATCCGTCCGGGGTGGACGCCATGTGGGTCTCCCAACCAGAAAACAGACGATACATGAGCGGCTTCAGCGGCTCCGCAGGGTCGCTGTTCGTCTCCGCGGATCGCGCGATGCTCGCCACGGATTCGCGCTATACCGAGCAGGCCGGCAAGCAGGCGCCGGAGTATGACATCGTCCACATGGCGGGCCCCGGCAGCGAGTGGTTCAAGGAGATGCTCAGCTCAATGGGCGACGCAACCCGCGTTGGCTTTGAGGAGTCGCACGTCACTGTCGCCACGCACAAACGCCTTGCTCAGTTGTGCGGCGATGCCGGCAAACAGCTTGTTCCGCTTGGCGACACCATTGAGGAAATTCGCGCCATCAAGGACGAGGCCGAACGCGAGGCCCTACTCTCGGCCATACGCATCACTGACGAGGCCTTTGTGAGCGTGTCGAAATCTCTTGCCGAAGGCGTTTCGGAACAGGATGTTGCCTGGCGCATTGAGGTTGCGATGCGGGAGAGGGGCGCCGAATCGATCGCCTTTGACCTGATCGTGGCGTCCGGGCCGAACGGCGCGATGGCTCACCATCGGCCTTCCGAGGCGCCCATTGCCGCCGGCGCGCCCATCGTCATTGACATCGGCGCACGCGTCAACGGCTACAACGCCGACCTGACGCGCACGATTTGCCTGGGTGAGCCCGATGACAAGTTCCGGCGCATATATGACATCGTCCTGGTTGCCCAGGAGACCGCCATCGCCACCATTGAAGAGGGCATGACGGGAGATCAGGCGGACGCTCTCGCGCGAGACATTATTGTAGACGCCGGGCATGGCGATGATTTCGGACACTCGCTCGGCCACGGCGTAGGGCTCGCGGTTCATGAGTTCCCCCGCGTCGGCAAGAGCGCGCCCGACGTGCTGCGCGAGGGTATGATCTTTACCGTTGAGCCTGGCATTTATCTGACAGGTTGGGGCGGCGTGCGCATAGAGGATGTGGTTGAACTGAGGGACGGACGCTGCCGCGTGCTGAGCAGCGCTCCCAAGATCAGATAAGCAGCGAGGCTACTACAGAATGATTGAGACCGGCGACCTGCGGCGCGGCGTGACCATTGAGATCGGCGGAACGCTGTATCAGCTCCTGGACTTTCAGCACTTGAAGATCGGTCGCGGCTCCGCCCAGGTGCGCATGAAGCTGCGCGATATTAAGGGCGGACACACCATTGATCGCACCGTCCAGGCCGGAGAAAGGTTCACTCGCGCCACCCTGGAAACCCGCTCCGTTCAATTCCTGTATTCCGACGATGGCCTCTACCATTTCATGGACACGGACTCCTTTGAGCAGTTCCCCGTCGACCGTGACAAGATTGAAGATTCCCTGCCCTACATGACAGAGAACATGAATCTTGAGATGGTCTTCTACCAGAATGAGCCGATCGGCGTGGAGTTGCCCACAACGGTCACGCTCGGCATTGTGGAGACCCCGCCATCCTTTAAGGGAGACACCGCCAACGCGGGCACGAAACCGGCCACGCTGGAGACGGGGCTGGTCATCACAGTCCCCATGTTTGTGGAAAGCAGCGCTTCCGTCGTTGTCGACACCCGCACCGGCGCATACGTTGAGCGCGCCTAGCTCAACGGACCGGGCCGGGGCCGCATTGCCCGCAGGCTAAGGCGCCGTAAAGTGCGCGGTGATTTCCACATACACACGCGTGTGTCGCCGGACTCAAGCCTCACGCCGGAGGCGCTGGTTCGCGCATGTCAACGCGCGGGAATTGACATCATCGCGGTCACGGATCATCACACAATCCGGGGCGCACTGGAGGTGCGCGAGATTGCGCCCTTCCCTGTGATTATAGGCGCGGAACTGCGCACGGCGGACGGCGAGATCATCGGCCTGTTCCTGGAATCGGACATACCGCGCGGCCTGTCCGCCAAGGAGACGGTGGCGCGGATCAAGGATCAGGGCGGCATCGTCCAGGTTCCCCACCCGTTCGACCGCTTACGGCGCAAGCACATCACTGAGGCGGCGCTGCTCGACATTCTGCCCGACGTGGACGTCATCGAAGCCTTCAACGCCCGAACAACGCTGAAGGGCGACATCATGCGCGGCGTCGACTTCATACGCAGACATAGCGCGGAGCACGACATCCGTCCCATAGGCGTGACGGACGGCCACACGGCGATGGAGATTGGCAACGCCTACACGGACATACCGACATTCGAGGGTCGGGAGGACTTTCTTGACGCCCTCCGCCATGGATCCATCAACGGCAAACGCACGACGCCGCTCATTCACTTGTCCACGCGCTGGACGGTGTTAAGTCGGAAACTACGCCTGTCGCGGTAAACGCGCCCAATAGAACCGCGCTACACTAGTCGTATGGGAAGAGTAGACGTTACGGTTCAGCTCTCTAATCTCGATGGCACTGAGACCAGAGAGGTGGAGGCAATGGTGGACACTGGCGCCACCTATTCGTTTATACCCACTTCCATGCTAAGGTAACTTGGCATTGTTCCAACACGCACTATGGGATTCCGATTGGCAAATGGACAAGAGATCGACTACGAAGTAGGTCGGGTGGTTCTCCGGATCAACGGTTACGCTGAAGTCACACCGGTGTGCTTTGGGCAGGATGGAAATACGCCACTAATCGGTGTTGTGACTTTGGAGGAGTTGGGGCTTGCAGTCGATCCGGCAGGCCGCAGGCTTATTGACCTGCGCCCAACCCTCTAGGGCCGATTGACTGTTGATGCTACTACAGTGACCGGACCGCCTCCGCTACCTGGTCAACCTCTTCTTCAGTGTTGAAGAAGTGCAGCGAGGCTCGCACTGCGGCAGGGTATTGGATGTGACGCACGACAACGCGGTGGTTGTTCCACAAATGCTCCGATAGCGCCTCCGGCTCCCAGCCCGTTACGCTGAACGAGACCAGGCCGGAAGACATCGCGGGGTCATCAGGGGACAGGACGGTCACCGTGGGCGATTCCCTCAATTGGGCCATTAGCCGGGAGGCTAACTGGCGGTTGCGCGCCTCTATGTTCTCGACGCCAATCGCCTCGATGAACCGGGCCGCTTCCACGAACGTCGCCTGCAACGGCACGCTGGACGAGCCTCCCAGGAATTTCTCCATGACGGCAGGGTTTGGCTCAATATGATCCGGATTGAGCGGCGAGACAAAGGCTCTACCGCCGGTGTGGGCCGGATGGACCTGGGGAATCAACTCCTGTCGAATATACAAAGCGCCCACGCCCTCGTACCCCAGCATCCATTTCTGGCCGGGGATTGAGTAGTAATCAAAGCCATCCGCAGGCATGTCCAGATTGATGTGCCCGCCAGTCTGCGCGCCATCCAGCAGTATTTGAGCGCCGTGATTGTGGGCCATGTCGGCCAACTCGGCCGCCGGCATCCGCATCCCGGTCGAGTACTGAATATGGCTTATGAATATTAGCCGCGTTTTTGGCGTCATGGCGCCCTGGAACTTCTCAAGGATGGTCTCTTTGGAGTCGTGGGGGTCCAGCATTGCCACCTGCACCCTGGCCCCGTAGCGCTCGGCAATCATCCAGGCGGGCCCGAGCACCGAGGGGTGCTCAAGACTGCAAGTGACTATCTCGTCGCCCGGCTGCCAATTCAGCCCGCTCAGGACGATGTTCAAGCCCTCGGTGGTGTTGCGGGTCATCAGCACTTCCTCGGCGGCAGCGTTGAACAGCCGGGCCGCGGCCTGTTGAGCCTGACCGCGAATCTCCCGTCCGCTGTCAAGGGCCGCCGGGCTAGCCGGCGGTTCCCGCATTTCCAGGTCAATCCGGTTCTTCAGAACATCGGCCACTTGCCGGGGTGACGGACCGGACCAGCCGGTGTTCATGTAGGTCATGTTGGCCAGCGCCGGAATCTGCGCCCGCAGCTCTGCAACATCCATTAACTGTTCCTCCAGGGTATTTCTCATTGCGTCCGTTCGTCGTTAGGACATCGCTGTCTTCGTACATATTGTAACGATGGCGGATGCCGCGCATCACTACCACAGCCCAGGAACCCCGGCAGGATGACTCGCGATGCTATGCTGTCATCCATGTCAGACAGCCAATCAGCCGACTCGACCCTGCGCCTCGGGTGGCTTTCAACGGGCCGGGGGGGCGGCTCGCGCTTCCTATTGGCAGGCGCCCACAGCGCCATTGAATCCGGGTCTCTCAACGCCAAGATTGAGTACGTCCTGTGCAGTCGCGCCCGTGGCGAGGCTGAGGGAAGCGACGCGTTTCTCAGCCAGGCGACCGGCTACGGCATCCCAACAATATCGCACTCCTGGGGCGAGTACCGGGCGGAAAGGCAGGACGATCCGGCATGGCGGGATCGCTACAACACGGATCTGCTGGCTTTGATCAACAGTCGGCCCGTAGATTTGTTTGTCTTCGCCGGTCTGATGGTCATTCTAGATGAGAAGATTATTGATGCTTTTCCGGCGATCAATCTCCACCCCGCGGCGCCTTACGGACCAATCGGGGCGTGGCAAGACGTCATCTGGGAACTGATACAGCAGCGGGCCACGGAGACGGGCGTCATGGCGCTGCTGGCAACGACTGAGACTGATCGCGGACCTGTTCTCGCCTATTGCCGCTTTCCGATTAGGGGCGCGCCGTTTGATGACCTCTGGCGTGATCTTTCCCCCGGATCCACGAACGGCCTGCGTGAAGTGCATGGGGAGTCGCACCCGCTCTTTCAGGCGATTCGCGAAGCCGGTCTGCGGCGCGAGGCTCATCTACTGATAGCGACGCTGCGTCGCATCGCGGATGGCGAGATTGTGATCCGATCCGGCCGGGTTGAAACGAGCGCAGGCGTTCACTTGCCCAATGGAGTCGACATCACAGATGAGATCGAGCGGTTGGTTGAGGCCCATGAGCCGGGCGCCGCCGGAGCTCAGGCGCAGTAGCGAACGTTGCGCCAATCAGGCACAAGGGAAATCGGCGGGGTTTCGGCCTAGGCGCTCTGCTCTTCAGGAGATAGCTGGACAGCAGCGCCACTGGCATTGAACAGCAATGGCGGCACCCTGTTGTGAATGGCGTCGCCCGTGATACGGCAGTGCGTAACGCCTGTCATGCTAGGCAACTCGTACATGACGTCAAGAAGCACATCCTCAACGACTGTACGGAGACCGCGCGCGCCGGTTTTTTGAGACAAGGCTCGATCTGCAATCGCCTCCAAGGCATCGTCGGTAAATTCCAGTTCCACGCCATCCAGCTCCAGGAGGCTGACATATTGCTTCACCAACGCGTTTCTGGGCTCTGTGAGAACAGCAAGGAGGTCCGCCTTCTGAAGCGGATCAAGGGCGACGGCGAGGGGCATCCTGCCGACAAACTCCGGAATCATCCCATAGGCGAGCAGGTCATCATGGCTGAGCTCCGACATGATGCGACTCCGCTCGCCGGGATCGTCCGTTTCACGGCCCATGCCGAATCCAATGCTCTTGCGGTCCTTGTGGACCCTTGCGCTGATGATGTCTTCCATCCCTTCAAAGGCGCCGCCGCAAATGAAAAGGATGCCGTTCGTGTCGATCTGGATGAACTCTTGCTGCGGATGCTTTCGCCCGCCCTGGGGCGGCACGTTGGCGACGCAGCCCTCGACGATCTTCAGAAGGGCCTGCTGGACGCCCTCGCCCGAGACGTCTCGCGTGATTGATGGATTGGCGCCTTTGCGCGCCGTCTTGTCTATCTCATCTATGTAGATGATGCCGTGCTGAGCCCGCGAGACGTCAAAGTCCGCGGCCTGGATCAACCTCAGCAGGATATTCTCCACGTCCTCGCCGACGTATCCTGCCTCCGTGAGCGACGTCGCGTCCGCTATGGCGAACGGCACATTCAGAATACGCGCCAGCGTCTGCGCCAGCAGCGTCTTGCCGCTGCCCGTCGGCCCGACGAGCAAAATGTTGGTCTTGTCCAACTCAACGTCGGATTCAGTACTGACCTGGGTGTTGTTGCGCTTGTAGTGGTTGTAGACGCCGACGCTCAGGACGCGCTTTGCCCTTTCCTGACCGATGACGTATTCGCTGAGGAGACCGTAGACATCACGGGGCGTGGGCAGCGGCGGCGTCTCTTGAGGCTGTTCGTCATCGTTGGGCGAGAATCGTTGCGTCTCGACTTCGCCGGGACGCTCCTGCAGAATGCGGGCGCACAGCGCGACACAATCATCGCAGATGTATACACGACGATCCGGCCCGGCAAGAAGCCTGACGGCGCCCTCCGGTTTGTTGCAGAAGGAGCAACGAAATATAGTCTCGTCGCGGCCGTCGTCGTCGCCCGTCGTGCCTGGCATCGTTTCGCTCTTATGGCCCTTCGTTCATGCCCTGAATATGTAATCGGCGCGTGATCTACACGGCCGCGCAGTCCGGCGGCTAGCTCTCGCTTGCGCCGTTCAACGAGGCCGCCGCGCCGGTGAGGACCTCATCGACAATTCCATAGTCCCTAGCCTGATCCGCAGTGAGATAGTAGTCGCGGTCCATGTCGCGAGCAACCTTTTCAGCAGGCTGATTGGCGTGCCGGGACAAGATGCCCCGGATGATCTCCTGCAGCCGGAGAATCTCGCGCGCGGCGATCTCAATGTCCGTCGCCTGGCCCTGAGCGCCGCCCATGGCCTGGTGCATATGAATGGTCGAGTTGGGCAACGCGTATCGCTTCCCTGCCGCGCCTGAGCAGAGCAGGACGGTGGCCATGCTGGCTGCCATGCCGACGCAGATTGTGGACACATCCGCCCGGATCAGTTGAATGGTGTCATAGATGGCCAGGCCGGACGTGATCACTCCGCCCGGGCTGCTGATGTACAGCGAGATATCCTTATCCGGATCCTCACGCTCAAGGTAGAGCAACTGGGCGACGATGAGGTTGGCTACTTGATCGTTGATGGGGGTGCCCAGGAAGATGATGCGCTCCTTCAGGAGCAGCGAGTAGATGTCAAAGGCTCGCTCTCCGCGGGCGCCCGTCTCAATAACCATTGGCACGATGCCCTGCGGGCCTGCGGGACCGGCGCCCAATGGCTGATTCTCGCCGGTCGGATTAGTCAATGAGGACATCTCTCGTTTACTCCTTTGCGGGCGCCGCGGCGTCCAGCAGTCCGTTTGCCTTAACTGTCTTGCCCTGCCCCGCTCGCCTCGCGAGCCGTTGCCGCCTGCTCCGGCTCCTCTTCGGCAGCTGACGTGGTCGGCTCCGCGTCGGCCTCTGTAGCTTCAGCGTCATCCGACAACTCCGCGACAAATTGCCCACGGGCGATCTCAACCAGCATATCCATAGTCTTGCGGGCGACAAGGCGGCGCTGAACAGTTTCGCGCGCCGCTTCCGACTGAAATACCTCACGCGCTTGCGTTTGCGCAGCAGGATCTTGCTGCGACTCAATGACGCGTTCTACTTCCTCTTCGATCTCTTCTTCCGAAGGCTCGATGCTTTCTTTCTCCGCCAGATCAGAGATGAGCAGGCCGCGCAGCACGCGCTGCTCTGCCTGAGGCCGCACCGAATCCCTCAGTTGTTCCAAGCCCTGACC
Organism: Dehalococcoidia bacterium; assembly: GCA_965237465.1. Taxonomy (GTDB): domain Bacteria; phylum Chloroflexota; class Dehalococcoidia; order UBA6926; family UBA6926; genus VXMO01. The sequence continues at coordinate 167,077 of OZ250138.1, read as the reverse complement.
AGTGTTCTGGGCGTAGGCCGCGAGGGAGATGCCCATTCCTCGCATCTGTTCGTCCTGATCCTGCAGAATGCGGTCAATTTCCATGTCAACGATGACGGGCGGATAGGAAACCGTGGCCGTTTCCGTAAGCGATTCGAGGATCTTGTCCTCATATTCTGCGTTGGTCTGTTGCTCAGTGCGTTCCGTGAGATCGGACTTGATCCGCTGTCTAAGGTCTTCCACCGTCTCAAAGACATCGTCAAATCCCTCGACGGTCTTTGCCCACTCATCGTCAAGGTCCGGCGGGTTCTGCTCCTTGACCTCTCGCACAGTGACGGTAAAGTGCGCGTCCTTGCCGTTCAGGTCTCGCATCGTAAAGTCGTCGGGGACGTGAATCGTAAACTCTCGCGTCTCTTCCGCCGTCATGCCGATCAATTGCTCAGGGAAGCCAGGCGCAGGATATGTCACTCCCTCCTGCGCCAGATAGCTGATCCCCGTCTCGTTTACGAATTCGCGGCGACCGGGAGGGCCATCGTCGGAAGGCGCACTCCCGGATTCCGGGGCGCCTTCGTCGGATTCCGGCTCTTCGCCGGCGTCATCCGCCATCGCGTCATCCTCGGATTCCGCTTCCTCCGCGGCATCTTCGGGCGCATCCGAAGATTCGTCTTCGGGCTCCTCATCCACATAGCCGGTTGCATCAATCGTCAGGAGATCGCCCAGCCGCACTTCCCGTTCGACCGGCTCCCACGGCGTGCCCTGCTTGCGCAGGTTGTCCAGCACCTCATCGACCTGCGATTCGTCAATCTCCGGATCAGTCCAGTCGATTCGAATGGACGCGTAGTCACCCAGGTCAAGATCCGGCTTTAGTGGAACCGTCGCGCGAAAAATAATGGGGTCAAGAGAGTCAATGTCCGTGACGCGGGGCTGGACGATAGGCTCCAGCTCCTGTTGTTGGACTGCCTCGGCGAGCGACTGCTCCAACAGCCCCTCCAGGTCCTCCTGAACCAGCGTGTCTGCGCCTAGAAATCTCTCGAGGATTGCCCGTGGGGCCTTGCCCTTGCGAAATCCGGGAACTGTGTGGCGCTGAACAAGTTTGCGAAAGCTCCGCTGCTTGTGCTGTTCAATCTCCGCCTCATCCAGCTCTATCTGCAGCCCAATCTGGCGATCAGGCATATCTTCAGCGGTGACTTTCACTCGTGGAGGCTCCCTATTCTATAGAACTGCTTGAGGCGGGAAATCTCATTATACATCGGCAGGTCTCTCGTTCAGTCCGCCTGCGCGGGCGTCGACGCGGGCGCCCTCAATTGCAGATTCAGGTCACGCAATTGCCCGCTATCAACCTCGGACGGCGCGCCCATCATCAGGTCCTGCGCCGACTGTGTCTTCGGGAACGCGATGACTTCCCGAATGTTGGGCTCCCCGGCCAACACCATGACGGTCCTATCGATGCCGGGGGCGAATCCGCCGTGCGGCGGCACGCCGTATTCAAAGGCCTCAAGCATGTGGCCAAACCGCTCCTGGATCTCCTCCGGGGAGTGGCCCAGCAGCGAAAATATCTTGTCCTGCAGAGTGCGATCATGAATGCGAATTGATCCTGATCCGAGCTCAAGGCCGTTCACGACGAGGTCATAGGCGCGGGAACGCACACTCGTGGGCGATTCTTCAAGCAGATCGGCGTCTTCCGGCAGGGGCGCAGTGAACGGGTGGTGCACGGAGTTCAGGGTTATCGCAGCCGAATCTTCACTTTCGGCGGCAGCCTCAAACAGCGGGAATTCCGTTATAAAGGCGAACGCCAGATCGGAGGGATCGGCGAGCGAAAGCCGCACTCCAAGTTCATTCCGCAGAGCGCTAAGCCCCGCGCAGGCTGCGTCCTCCGGGGCGGCGACAATCAGAATCAGATCGCCAAAGGAGGCGCCCATGGCCTCTGCAATTGAGCGGACCGTGTCAACATCCAGGTGTCGGGCGAGCGCTGAGCGCACGTTCTCCTGGGTCAGCTCGTTTAAGGGCATATCAGGATCGCCATCCAGGCCGATGGCGGCGAGGCCACGCGGCCCCTGCGCGCGAACGAGCTCCGTAAGCGAGTCGATTTCCCGTCTGCTATACCGCGCGCAGCCGGGCGCCACCAGTCCTCGCACGGTCCCGCCGGGCTGTTCCAAGACGGAGGTAAACACTGCAACGCCACTGTCCCTGACGATGTCGGAGAGGTCGGTTATTTCCAGACCGAAACGCAGGTCCGGCTTGTCCGTCCCGAATCGCCTCATCGCCTCCGCAAACGTCATTCGCGGAAACGGAGAATGCACGGCCTTGTTCGGAGCGGTTGCTTTCGCCAGGCCTGTATACAACTCTTCCATGAGGTTGAGGACGTCATCTTCATCGATGAAGCTCATCTCAAGATCAAGTTGCGTAAACTCCGGTTGCCGATCGGCGCGAAGGTCCTCGTCCCGAAAACACCGGGCAATCTGAAAGTAGCGTTCGACGCCTGCGACCATCAACAACTGCTTGAGCTGCTGCGGAGATTGCGGCAGCGCGTAGAAGTATCCGGGGTGAACCCGAGAAGGAACCAGGTAGTCTCGCGCGCCCTCCGGCGTGCTCTTCATCAGCATCGGCGTCTCGATCTCCAGGAAGCCGCGCGCGTCTAGGAAATCCCGGATGTACTTCACCACTTTGTGGCGCAGCGCCAGGTTTCCGGCCATGCGCTCCCGTCGCAGATCCAGGTATCTATAACGAAGACGCAACAGCTCATCGACGTCCGATTCTTCGTTGATGTAGAAGGGTGGCGTCTTCGAGGGATTCAGCACAACGACCGCCGTCGCATGAATCTCGATTCCGCCGGTTGCGATCCGCGTGTTCTCGGTGCCTTCCGGGCGAATGTGGACCTCGCCAGAAATAGCGACGACCCACTCATTCCGCAGAGCATCGGAGGCTGCGTACGCGTCCGGGGCTTCCGAGGGATCAACAACGACCTGCACCAGCCCGGAGCGGTCCCGAACATCAAGAAAGAGAAGACCGCCATGGTCCCGCCGTCTGTGGACCCAGCCGGCCAGTTGCACAGACTGCCCCGCATCCGCAGGCGAAAGATCGCCGCAGTTATGTGACTTCAGCATGGGTCAACGAGAGAAACATCGTGGGCGAAAGAGACTCCGGCCGGAATGCTGTCCACCGTACCGGCCAGACAATGATAGCATCCGGAGCACGAAGAAAGCGGCCCCCAACAGGAGGCCGCCTCTCGTCCAGGATCCCATCCTCGACGTTGTTAGTCTTCGATGTAGCCGTCGAGCTTTTCCCGGTAGCGGGTATATCGCAGATGCCGCATGGCCGCCGCCTGTATCTGACGCACGCGCTCACGAGTTATCCCCATGATCTCGCCAGCCTCGCGAAGAGTGTATTCCTTGCCGTCCCGAATGCCGTAGCGAAGCTCAAGCACTAGGCGCTCCCGTGCGGAGAGCGAGCCCAGGACAGAGGTAATGCGCTCTCGCAGCATCGACTGGGACACGATATCCACAGGCGACTGCGCGTCCTCCTCGGCAACGAAATCACCGAGCGTGGCGCCGTCCTCGCCGATCGGGGCGTCGATGGAGGCGGGCTGCTGCCACAGCTTCATGACTTGCTCCACTTTGACAGTCGGCAACTCCGTCTCGGCGGCAAGTTCATCCACGGTTGCGTCCCGTCCGAGCTTTTGGAGCAGACGATGGCTGGCACGCTCAACTCTGGACGACATTTCGCCGACGTGCACCGGAAGACGGATGGTGTGTCCCTGCTCCGACACGCCCCGGGCGATGGACTGCCGAATCCACCACGTTGCGTACGTGGAGAATCGGAAGCCGCGACGATAGTCGAAGCGCTCCACGGCCTTGAGCAAGCCGATATTGCCCTCCTGTATCAGGTCGAACAGGGGCAAACCGCGGCCCTGGTAGCGCTTGGCAATGCTCACGACGAGTCGGAGATTAGACTCAGTCATCAACTTACGCGCGCCCTCGCCGTCCTGAACCGTCTCAAGCAGCTCCTTGCGCTCTTTTGCCGTGAGCGACTCGCCGCTCTCAAGGCGACTGGAGGCCGTTCGGCCCTCATCCATGCGCTGCCCAAGCTCGATTTCCTGCTGGGCAGTCAGGAGCTTGCGCCGCCCGATGTCCTGCAGATAGCCGCGCAGGGGATCGTTCATGTTCGCGGCGGATTTGTCGGCCTCACGCTGATTCGCGTTGGCCGTGCTGATCTCGCCCTCGTCGGTCAGAGTTGTGTCAGCCTGAACTCCCTCGAGGGGCTCCTCGTCAGATTCCTCGCGGTCTGTGGCAAGAATCTCATTGGCGTCCAGAACCACTTGGGTCTGATCAAGCGCGATTCCGGCCAGGATGTCGTCCGTTATCGCCTTCATTTCCGTACCTCCTTGTCCTGGTTCAGCCCGATACGTCTCGGATCAAACCAGACACCTCCCCCCGGCCGTGTAGCCAAGGTTGTCTAATAGGATAGTCATGCGGAGATTTATGTCAAAGCCTCGGAATGCGATGATGCGTGTCTGTTTCATTACACTGCCTTCAAGAATTAAAACGCAGGAAAGGCGCAGAAAGTAAGCATCGGCGCGGGGAATCCGCGGTTTCCAGCCTCGCGGACGATCACATTGACAGCACGATGACTTACCCCGCCGGCGATCCCCGCGAACAACCCCGGAAGGGACATTGAGGGGGCTATTCACGGATGTGTGACAATTGACCGGCAAGGGCGCCAGCCTGGCCGCCGACAAGAATGTACGGGAAAGGCATGACACGTTGAACATGGAGGCGCTGCCCCGCCCGCTCGCCATCCTACAGGAACTGGGAAATCAACCGGCAACCTCATACTTTGAGGCCAATGTCGCTCGCGTTGTTGAAGGCATTCTCGATGGGGCGGGCATTGCCCACGAGACCGACGAATACGGCAACATCATAGCGAGGGTCACGCGGCCCTCACCGCGGGATAGGGCTGCCCCACGCCCGATCGCGCTTGTCGCTCACATGGACCACCCGGGGTTCGAGGTCATTGGCGTGGATGGCATCCGATTGACCACCCGGATGTTGGGCGGCCTGCCGAGTACTGTCTACGACCAGGCCGTTAGAGTCATCGTACATTCAAACAACAGCGGCGCTATACGCGGCAGCACAACGGGTCGGGATTCCAATCCCGATGACCGCACTGTCATGGTGGAGATCGATGAGTTAGCGGATGTTTCGCTGCCCGCTTACGTGGTGTTTGATCTGCCGGGCTTCGAGCTGAGCGACGATCAGATTCACATGCGCGCCTGCGACGATCTTGCGGGCTGCGCGGCCACGCTTGCCGCATTGGAGATTGCCGCGCGTGGAGATGACCCTGTGGACGCCTATGGGGTTTTCACGCGGGCGGAGGAGGATGGGCTGATCGGCGCGCGACTCCTCGCCGCCTCAGCGCGGCTGCCCATTGAAACTGTCGTGGTGTCAGTCGAGTCGTCCCGCACGCTCCCGGGCGCTGAACAAGGAAACGGGCCGGTCATACGAGTGGGCGATGCCGCCTCAACGTTTTCGCAGAGCGCAGAAGAGCACCTCCAGACGGCGCGACAGCAGTTGCTGCGTCGTGATCCACCTATTCCTGTGCAGCGGCAGCTGATGAGCGGAGGAGTGTGCGAGGCGACGGCATTCGTCGCAAATGGCTATGCGTCGACCGGCGTGGCCTTCCCGCTGGGACACTACCATAACGGGCTTGGAGAAGACGCCATCAGCGCCGAGATGATCCGCGTCGGCGACTTCCTTGGCGGCGTGGAACTCTTAGCGGAGGCTGTTCGCGCAGCATCGCCAGCAGGCCCCGAGTCGGCTACCGCCCTCCCGCCGATCCATCGGCGCTTACGGTCCGCGCCCGATTCGGAGGCCCAGCGACTGCGAGAATCTTTGGGCGCGGGATAGCGTCCTGCGCCTTTCAGAATTGGCCTGCATTCCCGCGTTCCATCGCGAATCACCGCCCAATATACTAAGGTAGTTGAGTCTAATGAGCATTCGCCAAGTATGGCTTTGGGGACGCATCGTCGCCGGGATAGGCCTTGGGATCGGCATATTTTGGTATGTGATTCAGGGTGTAGATTTCGGCGCTCTGGCGAGCCATCTGGCGACTTTCAATTGGGCATTGATGATACCCGTCTTTGCGCTTGTTGTTATAAGCGCCGTCGTGCGGGCCTATCGTTGGCGGTTGCTATTTCACGGCGGGGCGCCCTCGCTGTCGCTCCTCTTCTTCGTCGAAAACACGGGCCTCGGGCTCAATAGCGTTGCGCCAATACGCGTGATCGCGGAGCCCATTCAATTCGGCTATCTTGCCCTCCGCGAAGGTTATGACCGGGGAGTCGTGCTTGCCTCGATCATTCTGGGGCGCGTGTCCGACCTTGCGGTTACGCTCGGCTGCATTGCGATCGGGTCCGCTATCTTTCCCCCGCATGGCGCGGAGATCCTAACCTGGATCGTTCTTGGACTCACAGCTGTTGTCATCTTCGTGGCCGTGGGGTCCTTGTTTACGCACCGATTCGCCTGGTTTGACCAATTCCCAATCGTTCGAACGTACACAGCGGCATGGCGTGAACTGGTCGGACAGCCGAAGAAGCTGGCGCTCGTCGGCGGCGTGACGATGGCCCAATGGCTGCTCCTTGGCGCGGCGGCCTTCCTTGTCTTCAACGACAAGGGCGTAGACATTGCCGGGAATTCACAGCTATGGCAGACGTATGGAGTCATCTACGTTGTCATGCTGGGAACGATGACGATGGGGTCGCTGATTCCGGGGTTGCCCTCCGGAATTGGCCCGTTTGAGGCCGCCGCCGTCGCGTTTCTGGGCTTTTACGGTGTGGCGAAGGAGCCGGCGCTGGCGTTCGGCCTCCTGATTCACCTGGGCTTCTTTCTTCCCCCGATCGTCATCGCGGTCATCACACTGATTACGTTCGGTCCCCCGTGGTCGACGCGTCACCGGGTTCGGCGGATCCGCCGCGAGAGGCGAGAAGCGCGCCGAGTAGCCGCAGCCAATAGGGCAACGCAAAGAGCAGAGCTGTGAGCATGCCTCCAAACAGATACTCCGGCCGGTCAATGGCCAGGGCGGTTGGGAACGGCGCTGCTGTCCACACGGAGAGACCCGCCGCAAAGAACGTGGCGAATATCGTCAGTCCGCCCGACCATCCCATATTGCGACTGAACAGCACCATTGGCGCGCCGATGATTGTAGCAAGCGCAAAGGGCCCCAACATGAGACCGGCAACCCCCCCGATTGCCGAGGCAAGGCCAGCGCCTCCCCGGAAGCGCAGCCAGAACGAGAATTGATGGCCCCATAGCGCGCCGACGGCCGCTACTGTCCCGCCGACAGGACCCAGCCCCAGAACGCGGTCCGCAATGATCACAGGGATAAATGCCTTCAGCATGTCCGCTAAACCCACGGCGACTCCGGCCACCGGGCTGACCTGCCGAAACAGATTGGACGCTCCGGGATTTTCGGTCCCCAATTCCCTCACATCCACGCCAAAGAACAGCCGGGAAACGATGACGGCATTTGGCGCCGATCCCATAAGGTACGCCAGCGCAAAGGCAGCAATATAGAGGACAAGATCATTCGGCATTCGGGAAACTCCCTCCCCTGGCTCTTAGGGGCCAAACGCGCCCCGTGGCATACAGCGTAGCGCAGTGAGCGGGCGGGGGCGTAGGAGTACTGTAGTTATGACACGCAGAAGCGCTCGCCGTGCTGATTCGGAATTGGGCGCGGCCAGGATCTGAGCAGGGGCTCAGCGAACGTCAAATGGCACGAAGAGAACAGCGGACTCAGGGGACTGACCTCAGCAGCCGTCTAGCCGAATCCTTCGCGCTGCGGTTGGCAATTGTCGTCATCACGCTGGCCGCGGGCGCCTACCTGCTACAGACTGTTTCAAGCTTCGTCACCCTGGTGTTTGACGTCCTGCTCATCGTTTTCCTAGCGTGGATCTTGTCCACCTCGGCCTGGCATCTAAGCCGCGTTGTTGCCAGGTACGTGCCTCAGCCGGGCTGGGCCTCCGTGCCGATTGCGTTCCTAATCATCCTTTTGCCATTCATCGCCTTCGTCAGCCTGCTCGTCCCCATCACGTTGTCGCAGACGGTAAGCCTTTCTAAGGACTTGCCGGAATTCTCCGCGAGAATCTCGCAGTTACTGACAGGGATTAACGAGTTCTTTGACTCTCTTCGCGCCGCCGGCGGGACAGAGGTGACAGAGACAGTGGATCCTCTGGCCAGCATAGGGGCCTCATTGGGCAGCTGGGTGCAAAGCAATGCCCTGGGAATCGTCGGGAGCACAACGAATATCCTGATCCAGACGATCTTCTGCATCTCCCTTTCCTTCTACATGACGGTGGAAAGGGATCAGCTGATGGGCCTGTTCTTCCGTGTGCTGCCGAGGCAGTATCACGTCAGAGCGCGCGCCATCATGGGGCACCTTGACCAGACCTTCTTTTCGTACCTCAAAGGCATTTCGCTGGTCATAGCGATGTACGCGATCGCGATCACGACAATCATGCTGGCGGCGGGGCTTCCTTTTGCATTGCCCATCGGCCTGTCGGCCGGGTTCATTCAGATTGTGCCATTTATCGGTGAATTCGCCGCAATCGGCATCCCAATCGCCATCGCTCTCCTGACCGGATCCGTGACGACGGCGATCGTCGTCTCAGTGGCGCTGATTTCATTGAGCTTGTTCATGAACAACTTCGTTCTGCCGCGCGTGTACGGCAAGGCGGTGCGAATGCCGGGCTTCTATGTGTTGCTGGCCGTGATTCTTGGCACGCGGTTCGCCGGGCCGTGGGGCGCAATGCTGGGCGTGCCGATCGCGGGGTTCATCTATTCGTTGATCTTTGCCTGGAGTGACCTGGGGCATGAGGAAGGCGCGCCCGAGACGGCTTCCGGCCCTGAGAGCCCGCCGGCCAGGAATGAGCTGCCGCTGCGTCGCAGGCTGCTGCTGGGGCGAAGAAGGCCAAATCGGCGGCGGTGACCCGCGAAGTCATCGATGGAGACCGCCCCATTCACTCCCTGTTTCGACGCGCCATACTCTTTCCCGTGCAAACGTAAGATCAGGTCCAGCACAAACCGCAGCGGGCGCCCTGTAATCAGCCGACTCGGTTGTGGGCCTTTGCTCAAATCACTGTGTTAAACAGACAGCGGGCTATCGATCATAGCCCAGACCCGCGTCCCTCATGCTCATGAAAGGTCTTTTGGCGTTGTAGCCAATGATGACGTGGTCGAGAACCTCGATTTCCAGGGTCTTGCCGGCTGCTACGAGGAGGCGCGTGGTGCGTTCATCATCCGGGCTGGGGGTGACGTCGCCGGAGGGGTGATTGTGCACGACGATCATTGAAGGCTGGTTGCGGCGCACAGCCTCCCTGAAGACCTCTGCGACGCGCACGTTCGAGGAATTGACCGTCCCCCGGTAGATGGTGGCGACATCAATCACGTGATTCCTTGTGTTGAGCACAATGACACGGAGCTCTTCATGTTCAAGGAAGACCATCTCCGCTCCAACGACGTCATAGACATCCTTGGGACTGCCAATGATTCGCCGCTCGGCCGGGTCGGCCTGCATGAGGCGGCGGCCCAACTCCAGGGCGGCCTTGATCTGGGCCGTCTTTGCTACGCCCAGACCGGGCCGTGACGCCAGCTCGTGGAAGGCCGCCTGCTCCAGGCCTTTGACGCCCTCATGTTCCGCAAGTAGGCGCGTGGCCATGCTGATGACATTCTCGTCTTTGCGCCCGACCCGCAGTAGAATCGCCAACAATTCCGGGGTGCTGAGGGATTGCGCGCCGAGATCACGAAGGCGTTCACGGGGACGCTCACTCGCCGGGTAGTCTCGAATCAGCAGGCGCGGCGAATAGGCGATGCCGTCATCGTCGGGATCGTTCCCGCTTTCGCCGTTCACCTATTTGATCCACGGTTAGCGCGCTTCATGTGTGATGACGTATGCAAGAAGCCCCTCCGGCGGCCTGGCATGGCGCTTCGGAGGGGCGTTCATCGCAACAGTGGCCCAATGGGTCAATGCGTCAGGCTAACCGCGCTTCGTCCGCCTAAGTGATGTCAACGCCGGCGCCGACACCCTCAAGCTTGGACTTGATCGTGTCTGACTCATCCTTGGCGATGTTCTCCTTCAGGGCGGTGGGAGCGGACTCAACCAGCTCCTTGGCCTCCTTGAGGCCGAGGCCCGGGACGAGCTCCCGGACGGCCTTAATGACCTCAATCTTGTTGGGGCCAATGTCCTTGAGGGTCACGGTGAACTCAAACTGCTCTTCTTCGGCTGCAGCGCCGCCGCCATCTGCGGCTGTATCGGGGGCCACCATAACGGCGGCGGGAGCGGCGGCGCTCACGCCGAGTCGCTGCTCAAGCTCCTTGACGAGGTCAGCCAGATCAAGGACGGACATGCCCTCGATAGCGGAAACGATTTCATCCTTGGTCGCCATGTCATCAACTCCTATCTTCCAGTTGTCTCCGTCTCTGTTCCAAAACGTTCACAATACTACTCACATGCGCGTTCAGGACGCTAACCAGCCTCTGTGACACGCCGCCCATTGCGCCCATTACCTGGGCCAGCAGGATTTCGCGAGGCGGCAGGCTTGCGAGTCTCTCCAGCTCCGCGGAGCTCAACACCCGCTTGTCAAGAACCGCGTTTGTTATTCGAAGCCGTATGCGACTCGTCCGTATATGCGCGGTCAGCGCCTGGATAACCGGCATCGGATCTTCGCGAGTGACGACCAAGCCAACGGGACCATCCAGCACCTGCCCTATCTCGGGTTGTCCCAGGTCCTCCGCGGCGCGCAAAGCCAGGCGATTCTTAACGATGCGGTAGCGCGTGTCATTGATGCGGAGCGCGCGCCGCAGGCCCTCCATCTCAGACACGTTCAACCCTGTATGGTTAGCGCCTATAACCAGAGACGCGCCATCAAGGAATTGCGTCAGATCTTCGACCTGTTCTATTTTCTTAAGAGAGGGCATTTAGGGTATCCGCCAAGTTGATTGTATTAGTCTTCAGGTTGGAGCGCCGCAGCTGCGAGCGGGTCAATGGGGATTCCGGGGCCCATGGAACTGGCGACTGTGATGCTCTTGATGAATTGGCCCTTAATCGCCTCCGGTCGGGAGCGAGTGATGGCACTGACCAGCGCCGCCAGGTTTCCCTTCAAGTTTTCCTGGGAGAAACTCGCCTTGCCAATGGGGCTGTGTATGATGCCTGTCCTGTCCAGCCTGAATTCGACACGCCCCTGACGCGACTCCTCAATGGCGCGCGGCAGATCCTGCGGCTGGACTACGGTGCCGGCACGCGGGCTTGGCATCAGGCCTCGCCGTCCAAGGACACGCCCCAGACGGCCTATTCGAGCCATCACTTCCGGGGTCGCGAGCGAAACGTCAAAGTCTACCCAGCCGCCTTCGATTCGTTCTATAAGGTCATCAGAGCCGACAAAGTCGGCGCCGGCTTCGCGCGCCAGCCGCTCTCCTTCACCCTGCGCGAACACGAGAACGCGCACGGCTTTGCCTAGACCATACGGCAACAGAGCGACGCCGCGCACCTGTTGATCCGCCTGACGGGAGTCAACGTTCAGACGCATATGCAACTCCACGGTTTCATCGAACTTCGCCGTGGCGGATTGCTTAACCAGATCGACGGCCGTATCGGGATCGTATTGCACGAGGTGCTCAACGAGCCCGGAGGCCGTGGCGAATCGCTTGCTGTGCTTAGGCATATTGCAATTATTCCTGGCGCTACTCTTCTATGTCTATGCCCATACTGCGGGCTGACCCAAGAACCATCTGCATCGCCGCCTCTATATCGTCCGTGTTGAGATCGGCCAGCTTGATCTGCGCGATCTCGCGAACCTTGTCCCTTGAAATAGTGGCGACGCGCTCGCTCCGGACGTCCGAACTCCCCTTCTCGATGTTTGTAGCCTGTCGGAGTAAGTCGGATGCCGGCGGAGTCTTGGCGACAAAGGTAAAGGATCGATCCTCATAGATAGTGATGTCAACGGGAACGATGTTTCCGGTCTGATCCGCCGTACGAGCGTTGTATTCCTTAACGAAGCCCATGATGTTGACGCCGTGCGGGCCAAGCGCGGTCCCCACGGGAGGAGCCGGGGTCGCCTTGCCGGCCTGGATCTGCAGGCGGACTACTGATCGTACTTTACGGGCCAACGTGCAATGTCCTTGTCTTCCGGGGGTGTCTAGAGCTTTTCGATCTGCAGGAAATCCAGTTCCACGGGCGTCTCTCGCCCGAAGAAGGAAACCATGACTACGACCTTGCCGCGATCCGGGTTGACCTCTTCCACCGTTCCGATGAAGTCGAGGAAAGGGCCATCTGTAATGCGGACGCTTTGGCCCTTCTGGTAGCCCACGCGAACCCGCGGCGCTTCCGCTTCCATTTGATCAAGGATTGACTTGACCTCAGGGGCTTCAAGAGGGACAGGTCGCGGTGGGTCGCCGCTGCTGACGAAGCCCGTCACTCCGGGCGTCTCCCTCACGACGCGCCACGTCTCATCATCCATCAGCATCTCGACAAGGATGTAGCCGGGAAAGACCTTACGGGTCACCGTGCGCTTCTGCCCTGCCCTGATCTCAATCTCGTCCTCGGTCGGCACGACAACGCGATAGACCCGATTCCTGACGTCGAGGGAATCGATTCGATTCTCCAGGTTCTGGCGGACGCGATCCTCCTGGCCGGAGTACGTATGAACCACGTACCAGCGGTTGTCTTGATCCTGCATTTCCTGTTGTTGAACTGTCATTGAAGCCTTATCCGAGGGTTACCCGCCCAACAAGAATCTGGAGACCAGGGCGCTGAACACGTAGTCTACTCCACCAAGAAACAACCCGACCGCCGTGGAGACCAGCAACACCATGACGGTCAGCCGCGCGGCCTCTTCCCGCGAAGGCCACGTCACCTTGCGGAGTTCAGAGGTCACCTCTCGCGGGAGTCGGGTGATGTCTGGGCTTCCGCCCCGCCTGCGCCCCGGGTTTTGCGCGCGAGTTCTCATCAGTTATCTCGCATGTTCTTGGCTACCGCACTTCGCGGTGCAGGCGACGCACATGGCAACGCGGACAGAACTTGTTGAGCTCCATCCGTTGCGTGTCATTCCGGCGGTTCTTTTGCGTCGAGTACGTTCGTTCACGACACTCCGTACACGCCATGTTGATGACGATTCGGTTTCCCTGCTTCTTTGGCATGGCTATCGCCTCGCTTTGTCAGTGTCCGATTTACCGGCGCTACTGGAGAATGTCGGTTATGACACCGGACCCGACCGTTCGACCGCCCTCGCGGATGGCGAACCGCAATCCCTCTTCCATCGCGACAGGCGTGATCAGCTCAATGCGCATGCTCACGTTGTCGCCGGGCATGATCATTTCAATGCCCTCAGGCAGGTGCGCGGAGCCTGTCACGTCCGTGGTCCGAATGTAGAACTGCGGCTTGTATCCGTCAAAGAACGGCGTATGCCTGCCGCCCTCGTCTCGCGTCAGCACGTAGACCTGCGCCTGCGCCTGTGTATGAGGCGTGATGGATGCAGGCTTGGACACGACTTGCCCTCGCTCGACGTCATCCCGCTCAATGCCGCGAAGCAGAAGTCCCACAGCATCGCCCGGCTCTGTCTCATCAACGGTCTTGTGGAACATCTCAATACCGGTAACAACCGTCTTGCGCTGCTCTCCAAAACCGACGATCTCAACCTCTCCGCCGACCTTCATGACGCCGCGCTCAACGCGGCCGGTGACCACTGTGCCGCGGCCCTTGATGCCGAACACGTCTTCAATAGGCATGAGGAAGGACAGATCGCGGGGTCGATCGGGCTCAGGGATGTAGGAATCAACGGCCTCCATCAGCTGCAGAATCGACTGGTATTCAGGCGCGCCGGCGTCCCTAGAGGCGCTTTCCAGGGCCTGGAGCGCGCTGCCGCGAATGATCGGAATCTCATCGCCGGGGAAGTCGTACCGGGACAAAAGCTCCCGGACTTCCAGCTCCACCAACTCAAGCAACTCCTCGTCGTCCATCTGGTCAACCTTGTTCAAGTAGACGATGATGCGAGGCACCTCCACCTGGCGGGCAAGCAGGATATGCTCGCGCGTCTGGGGCATTGGGCCGTCCGGGGCGCTGACGACGAGAACCGCGCCGTCCATCTGCGCCGCGCCCGTGATCATGTTCTTGATGTAGTCGGCGTGGCCGGGGCAATCGACGTGAGCGTAGTGGCGGCTAGCCGTCTCGTACTCGACGTGCGAGATATTGATGGTCACGCCGCGCGCGCGCTCTTCCGGCGCGTTGTCGATTGAATCGAAAGGTCGAAATTCGCTGGTGCCGGCAATGTTGAGCACCTTCGTGATGGCCGCGGTGAGCGACGTCTTGCCGTGATCAACGTGGCCGATCGTCCCGACATTGAGATGCGGCTTGGTCCGCATGAACTTCTGCTTGGCCATTCCCTCCCGTCCTTCCTTAGAGCTGGAGCCCACAACCAGATTTGAACTGGTGACCTCGTTCTTACCAAGAACGTGCTCTACCGACTGAGCTATGTGGGCCTGGGTCTCTTCTTTTTCCTTTTTTGTTCCACTTTACCTGTTGCGCTGCCGGGTCCCGAATCGGCGAGCGATGTTGGAGCCCGAGAGGGGATTCGAACCCGCTAACCTGCCGATTACAAATCGGCTGCGCTACCCTTGCGCCACTCGGGCCCGGACTCTGTCTCCCATTCGGCACAACAAAAGGAGCTAGCGCCAGCTAGCCCAAATCAGTATGGCCGGCGCCCCACAGATCGTCAAGACTACAGGCAGTCTGGCGTGAAGCCCGGCCAGCTTGTCGGCGGCGCCCTTCTCGGAGCTGAATTCCGGCCTGCGCAAAATTGACACGGGCAACACGCCTCACGTTCTGTCCTGACGGCCGCCATCAAGCAGCGCGTCCTCAGCGGCGCGACTAACTATCTGATACACGCGCTGAACAGGGATTGATTGCTCTTGCGCTATGCGGAGGCAGTCATCGTATTCCGGGGCAATGCCAATTATCTCCCCTTCCGCGTGCAACCTCTTTATCTTGACTCGCGCCTCTCCTAACGGCGTCTGCACAGGCACAATCTCCCGCGCTGCTTCATATCGCGTGACGGGAGTGACGCGTACGCCGAGCGTCGTCGTTTCGCGCAGCATTACAGACGCCAGCGTTGCTTCGGCCTCCTGTGGCCCGATGGCGCTGATGATGACGCCAGGGCGGCCCTTTTTCATCTGCACCGGCGTCAGCCACACGTCTTTCGCCCCTGCCGCCATAAGCCGCTGTCGCGCGTAGTCGTATACCTCGGGATTCATGTCGTCAATCGTCGTCTCAACCATGACCATTGGCGTGGTTTCAATCTGCTGACCGGTCGTTTCGCCGATGATGACCGTCACGACATTCGCGCGGCCATCCGGATCGCGAGAGCCGGCACCGTAGCCTACGGCCTCTACCGAAGTCATTGCCGGCGGCGCGCCAAAGGAGGCTAGCGTAGTCACGATGGCCGCCCCAGTAGGCGTCACGATCTCGCCGGTCGGCTCTGGGTCTGCGGGCCCCGGCAGCGTCGGCGCGCCCGCCATGCGCATCATTTCCAGCACGCCCGGCACGGGGACAGGCAGGAGTCCATGCTGAGTCCGCACGCGCCCGCTGCCGAGCGGCAGGCCGGAGGCCCAGACGGACTCAACGCCAAGCGACTCAAGACCAACGATAGCGCCTACGATGTCTGCGAGGGTATCCGCCGCGCCAAGCTCCGCCAGGCCGACGTTCTCCGGCGTCCCGCCGTGGACTCGTGATTCCGCCTGCCCTATCCGTTCCAGGACGGCGACGGTGGAAGCGACGACGGGCGCTGCAAGGTCGGCGCGTTGGACACGTTCGATCAACGTGGAAAGCGGCGTGTGGCCATGGTCATCCTGCTGAGAAGCGGCGGGAGCGTCCCCGCCTCCGACGCTGACGAGCGTCGCTCGGATGCCTGCTCGCTGAACCTCCTGTCGACTGAACTGCACCGTCCGGTCAGGAAAGACAGCATCCACTGCCCTCTGCATAGCCTGTAAAGACGCCCCCGCGTCCAGGAGCGCGCCGAGCAGCATGTCGCCGCTCACGCCGTTAGCGCACTGAACGTAGGCGGCGCGCATGAGCTCTACTGATCTGGTGCTGTGGCAGGCAGCGGGGGGCCTTGAGTTGGGACGGCCTGCGCCCGCCGGGAATTGAGGCTGCCCGTCTGATAACCGGCCAAATCAAGAGTGACAAATAGGTAGCCCAAGGAGCGTATGTGGTCGATCAGACCTTCTCTGACGTCCTCCGTCAGCAGGCGCGGCATGTCCTCAACCGCAACCTCTATCCGTGCGATTGCGCCGTGGTGACGCACGCGGACTTGCCGAAAGCCGTGGATATGAAGGAACTGCTCCGCACGAGCAACCTTGTCCAGCAGGTCAAAGGAGACCGGCGTTCCGAGGGGGATGCGCGAGGCCAGGCAGGACTCCGCCGGCTTGTCCCAGTTGGGCAGGCCGCGGAGGCGCGCCAGCTCCCTCACTTCATCCTTCGTCAGACCAACCTCGACAAATGGGCTGCGGACGCCCTGCTCATCCTTGGCGCGCAGGCCGGGCCGCACGTCGCCGAGGTCATCCATCAGCGTTCCATCCAGCACCCAGGGGATGCCGCGAGATTGGGCGATGTCACGCAGGCGCGTGAAGAGATCCACGCGGCAGAAATAGCATCGGCGGCCCTCGTTGGCGACGAACTCATCCATCTCCAACTGATCCGTGTCAAAGAACTCATGACGCGCTCCCAACATCTCAGCCACGGCGCGGGCATCATCGGCCTCAGACGCGGCAAATGTCGGAGACAAAGCCGTTACGCCGAGCGCTCCGTCTCCTAGCGCATCAACCGCGACTGCGAGCAACAGGCTTGAGTCCACGCCGCCAGAAAATGAAACGACGACCGACTCAAGTTCACGCATCAGATCGGAAAGCGCATCCAGTTTCCTGGTCAGCACCATGGGCGCATCGCTGACTGTCATGACCGGCGTCCCGCGACTGCCGTCTCGGCAGTTTCATGACCCAGGGCCTCCGCCACCGCATCACGGAGTGTTGCCACAGGGACGACGGAGACTCCGAGATTCTCATCAAGGCCCTCGCGCGCTGCCGATGCGGGGACAATGACACGCCGAAAACCGCGTCGACTCGCTTCACCTACGCGGCGCTCCAGCTGCGGGACCCGGCGAATATCGCCGGTCAGCCCAATCTCGCCAAAGGCCGCCACGTCGGGCTTGACTGGGACATCACGCAGACTGGACACGATCGCCAGCGCGATTGCCAGATCGGCGGAAGGGCTTGTCACACGCAGCCCGCCGATAGCATTCACGATAATGTCCTGGCGGCCAAGCGGCATTCTCATGCTGCGCGAGAGCACCGCTGAAATAAGAAGCAGTCGATTGAAGTCCAGGCCGGATGACATGCGCCGCGCGTCAGCCCCAAGGCTGGGAGTGACGAGGGCCTGAATTTCCACAAGCAACGGCCTAGTTCCCTCGACTACAGGCGTCACGAGCGAACCCGACGCGGTCGTGCGGTCCTGCATCAACGCCTCGGAGGGGTCCGCCACTTCCTGCAGGCCCGTTTCAGTCATTTCCAGCACGGCTATTTCATCGGCGGATCCAAACCGGTTCTTGACGCATCGGACGATTCGGTACGGGCCCAGGCCGTCGCCCTCGATATAGAGGACCAAGTCAACGGCGTGCTCCAACACGCGCGGCCCGGCTATGTTTCCGTCCTTGGTGACGTGTCCGGTCATGATCACGGGGACGTTGGTGCGCTTCGCCCATTCGACAAGGCGCGCGCCGCACTCGCGAACCTGCGCGAGGCTGCCTGCCGCCGTGCCCGCGGCCTCGCCCCTAATTGTCTGGATCGAGTCTATGAGGACCAGTCCTGGCTCCATGGAATCAAGTTGATCGAGCAGGGAGTCGATGTTGGTCTCGGCGACCATTGTGACGTTGTCGCCCGAGAGGCCGAGGCGCGCGGCGCGGAGCGCGATCTGCTCAGGCGACTCTTCGCCCGCTACATATATGATGCCTGCGTCCGGCAGCCTTAGCTTGCACGCTAGCTGCAAAAGTAGTGTGGATTTTCCGATGCCGGGTTCCCCGCCGAGGAGCGTGACGCTGCCTGCAACAAGCCCGCCGCCAAGAACGCGCATGATCTCCGGCAACGGCGCGACAATGCGCGCGGAGTCCCGCGAGGCTGCCTGGGTCAGATTCATTAAGGAAAGCGGTTCAGACTTGGGAGAGAGACGCGACCGGCCGGCTGCTCCGGCCTCGGCGACGACCTCCACGAGCGATCCCCAAGACTCACAACGCGGACACCGGCCTTCCCAACGGGATGCCTCTGCGCCGCAGGCGGTGCAGCTATACGCAACTCGTGGGCGCGGCATGGGGCCAGAACCCGCCGTTGCTCAGGCCACCTCCACCGGCTCGGCGGGCTTCCGTTCCGGCGCCGTGACCGTGACCTCTCCTTCGTCCAGCGAGATGCGGATTGTGTCGCCTTCCATGATCTTGCCGCTGAGGATATCGTCGGACAGCCTGTCTTCAATCAGGTCTTGAATCACTCTGCGGAGTGGACGCGCTCCGTAAGACTCGTCGTAGCCCTTTTCGCCAACGTAGTCCCGAAGCTCATCGGAGACTTCAATGCTGATCTGCTTCGTCTCAAGCTGCTTCTCCACATCGTGCATCATCAGGTCGACGATCTGGCGGATGTGGTCACGGTCAAGCGAATGAAACACAACCTGGGCATCGACGCGGTTGAGGAACTCGGGGCGGAAGAACTGCTTGACCTCGTCGAGCACCTTGACTTTCATGCTGTCATAGCTGCGACGCCGGGCATCTAACTCATCATGCGAGAGAGAGAAACCCATATTTGTGCCCTTCTTGATCACGTCCGCGCCAATGTTTGAGGTCATCACGATGATGGCGTTGCGGAAATCGACCTTCCGGCCCTTGGCATCCGTCAGATGGCCGTCATCGAAGATCTGCAGCAGGATGTTGAAGACCTCCGGATGCGCCTTCTCAATCTCATCAAAGAGAATCACGCAATATGACTTTCTCCTGACTGCTTCCGTCAGCTGGCCGCCCTCGTCAAACCCGATGTAGCCAGGCGGCGCTCCGACGAGCCGCGCCACAGTGTGCCGCTCCATGAACTCAGACATATCGAGACGGATGAGGGACTCCTCTGAACCGAACATGAACTCCGCAAGTCCGCGTACAAGCTCGGTCTTGCCGACGCCCGTCGGGCCAAGAAAGAGAAATGTTCCGATGGGGCGGCGCGGGTCCTTGAGCCCGGCGCGCGCGCGGCGCACGGCCTTGGAGACGTTTACGATAGCTTCATCCTGGCCGATGATGCGCTTGTGCATCACATCTTCCATGTGGAGGAGGCGCTCGCTTTCTTCGGCGGCCAGTCGCGTGACCGGAATGTTGGTCCACATGCTGACGACCTGGGCGATGTCTTCCTCCGTCACCTCAGGCATGACGCCGGACTGCTCCTTCTGCCACTCCTGCTCCAGCCGGGCGATGCGTTCCGCGAGGTTGACCTCACGCTCACGCATCTCCGCAGCAAAATCGAAGTTGGAAGCGGCGACAGCAGTATCCTTTTCCTTCCTAACCCGCTCCAAGGCTCTCATCGCTTCCTTGACGGAAAGCGGCATGGAGGACGCGCGAATGCGCACACGGCTTGCGGCCTCGTCAATCAGGTCGATTGCCTTGTCAGGGAGGAAGCGATCGGCGATATACCTGGAAGCCAGGCTGGCGGCCGCGTTGACGGCCTCATCAGTGATTGTCAAGCTGTGATGCTCCTCATACTGCCCCTTGACGCCGCGCAGAATCTCCGCCGTGTCGTCGGAAGAGGGTTCCTCCACGCGGACGGGCTGGAAACGACGCTCCAGAGCCGGATCGCGCTCCACGTATCGGCGGTAATCATCAAGCGTCGTCGCCCCGATGGTTTGCAGCTCTCCCCGCGCTAGCGAAGGTTTCAGGATGTTTGATGCGTCGACTGCGCCTTCAGCCGCGCCGGCGCCGACGAGGGTGTGCATTTCATCAATAAAGAGGATCGTGCCCTTCGCGCTGCGGATCTCGTCCACAACCTTCTTGAGCCGTTCCTCAAATTCGCCGCGGTACTTTGTGCCGGCGACGAGCGCGCCCATATCGAGCGTGACGAGCCGCGCGCCGTTGAGGCTATCCGGGACATCGCCGTTGACAATGCGCTGCGCCAGCGCCTCAACAATGGCCGTCTTTCCCACGCCGGGCTCGCCGACCAGGACCGGATTATTCTTTGTGCGGCGCGAGAGAATCTGAACGACACGCTCAATCTCCTGCTGCCGACCGATGACCGGGTCCAGCTTGTTCTCTCTGGCCATCATCGTCAGATCGACGCCGAGCTGATCAAGAGTGGGCGTACGGGTTGACGTGCGGCCGCCTCCGGGCTGGGAGCCAGACTGGCTCAGGATGCGCTGCGTCTCAGAACGCACACGATCAAGGGTGACGCCGAGACTCTCAAGGACTCCCGCGGCAACTCCATCGCCCTCGCGGAGTAGGCCGATCAGGAGATGTTCGGTGCCTATGTAGTGATGGGACATCTCGCGCGCCTCATCAACGGCGAGCTCAATGACCTTCTTTGCGCGCGGCGTCAGCCCAACGTCGGTGGTGGGCTGCTTCTGGCCGCGGCCAATAATGAACTCAACGGCGGAGCGGACTTTTGAGAGATCTACACCGAGGGAGACAAGAACTCGCGTGCCGACTCCCTCAGGCTCCCGCGCAAGTCCCAAAAGGACGTGCTCAGTGCCAATGTAGTTGTGGTTGAGCTGACCCGCTTCCTCCTGCGCTAGCGACAGTACACGCCTGGCGCGCTCGGAGAATTTTTCAAATCTGCTGGCCATTTTTCTCTCCGCTCGTTAAGTAATAGAGATGCGCGCACGCCACGCATGCGCTCGACTATTCTTCGACGTGGCGTAGGCTGAGGCCCAGCCGGCGACGATCCGGTTCTATTCTCAACACCTTGACGCGTCGCGTGTCGCCTTCCTTTATGACTTCCCGTGGGTGATTGATGTGGTGGTCCGCCATTTCGGAAACGTGTATCAGTCCTTCTATATTGCTCTCTTCAAGCCGCGCGAATGCCCCAAAGACTGCCAATCGCGTGACTGTGGCATCGACGATCTGGCCTTCCTTGTACGCCTCCACCTCAACCTGCCATGGATCCGGCTGCGTCCTCCGCAAGCTCAGAGAGATCCTCCCCGTCTCCTGATCAACCCGCAGGATGAATACTTCCAGCTCCTGACCGGTCTGCACAAGGTCCGATGGATGCGTAACAGGCTGCCATGCCAACTCAGATACGTGAATGAGGCCGTCCGCGCCGCCGAGATCCACGAATGCGCCAAACTCTCGCACGCCGGTCACACGACCCTTGCGGACGGTGCCCTCTTGCAGTTCTGCCAGCAGTTGTTGACGCTGCTCAACCCTAATGTCCTGCGAAGCAGCGCGCTCTGACAGAATTGCGCGCTGTCGGCGCCGATTGACTTCAATGACCTTGAATGAGTATTCCTGTCCGACAAGCGTTTCAAGCGCCATTAGTTGGTCATCGCCCTCGCCCTGCGCCAGCTCCCGATGCTCAGGCGAGAGTTGGGAGAGAGGCACAAACGCCTGCACTCCGCGGGATTCCACAAGAATGCCGCCCCGGTTGTGGCCGATGACCGTTCCGGGAACGACGTCTCCGTTCTCAAGCTCTTTCTCAAGCTGACGCCATCCGCGCTCGGCTTGGGCGCGGTCATAGGAAAGCATGTACTGGCCGGTATCATCCGTGCGGACAAGCGTGGCGACGATGGGGTCGCCGGCCTTTAGGGCGCGCGCTTCTTCTTCAGGCAGGCTGCGCATCTCCCGCAAGGGAATGACGCCCTCGCTCTTTGCGCCGATATTCACCAAGAGGCCCTCATCGTCCACATGGACAATGGTCCCCTCCACAGCTTCACCCCGGCGCAGAGTGGGCATGTTCTGCCCCTCCGTAGCCAGAAGTCGCCCCATTTCGCTTTCTTCCGGCTTTTCCGAATCGTTCTGGAAATCGATCCTGGGACCCTGAATCATCACGTCCCCTATTCGCGACAACCAACTGCCGCATGATGTGGCAAGTATACACGGCGTAGACTGCCCGGAATAGGTCATTACAGGCTAATCAGTGTCTCTGCTTGTAGTAGCCAAATGAGATTTGCTTTACCCATGCAACACCTCCCAGGCTGATCTTGCGAGCGTGGCAGCTGCGGCTTCCGCGGCGGTTCTGCCCTCATGTAGCGCCTTTCCACGCCTCGCGCTATCGTATCCACCATGACTCGGCAATGGCGCCTTCTCGTCGATTCAAGCCCGACCGGGCGAGACAACATGCGCGTCGATGAGGCCATCTTTGAGAGCGTCGCGACGGGACGGTCCGTTCCTACGATTCGGCTCTATGCCTGGCCCGGCGCCGCCATCTCGCTTGGTCGCCATCAGCAGGCCGCGCCGCTACTCAATGAGGAGCGTTGCCGGCAGGATGACGTTGAGGTTCTGCGGCGACCAACAGGCGGCAAGGCGATTCTCCATAAACGCGGCGATATCACGTATTCGGTCATCGCGCGTGAAGATGCCCATCCCCTTTCGCGCAACATCCTTGCAAGTTACCGCAGCGTAAATGCAGCCCTGGCGGCGGGCCTGGCGGCGTTGGGCATCCGTGCGGCGGTGAGAGAAAACGCGCCTGTGTGGCCCGATACGGGCGTCGGATTTGGTTGCTTCGAATCGCCAAGCCGACAAGAGATCTACTGGGCGGGACGAAAACTCGTTGCCAGCGCCCAGCGGCGCAGAAACGAGACCTTTCTGCAACAGGGCGCCATCCTCGCCGAACACTCCGGCGGCGATCTCGCCTCATACCTCTCCCTTGACCCGGCGCGCCGCGAGCGCCTTCGACGCGACCTGAACGATCGAACCGGCTCATTGGCCCGTGCGCTTGACGCCTCGCCGCCGTTCGATCAGGTCATAGCCGCCCTTGGCGATGGCTTTCAGCGCGAGTGGGCCATTGAACTTGAGGAGGGGCCGCTGGCGGAGCACGAGCAACAGATCCTTGAACGCGAATCAACCCCACAGATGGAGGCGCCCGCCCAAGCGTCGGACTTTGGCGACCCGTCTCGATCTTCCATCCCCCGCTAGCTGCAAGGCGTTGAGAAGCGCGGAAAAGGGTATACGCTCAAACAATGGCGTTCACCCAAAAAATTCGGTCGGGACGACACTACAAGTGGCTTGTGCTGACAACTGTCGGCCTTGGCATCCTGACAAGCACGGTCGATGGCTCCATCACGAACATTGCCCTGCCAGAGCTTGGCGAGGTCTTTGGCGTCGATCCAAGCGTCATCCTCTGGGTCAGCGTCGCGTATCTCCTGGCCAGCATAGGACTGATGCTGACGCTCGGCAGCCTGGGCGACGCAATTGGCCGCAAGCAGGTTTTTCTGACGGGTTTTCTTGTATTCGGGCTGGGTCTGATCATCACCCCTCTGAGCACGACGCTGCCAATGTTGCTATTTGGCCGCGTTGTTCAGGGCATTGGGCAGGCCATGATCATCGCAAACGGCAACGCGCTGGTCGTTTCCGCCTTTCCCGCATCTGAGCGGGGCCGCGCGCTGGGCATGGAGAACGCCTTTGTGGGCGTTGGCCTGGCGAGCGGCGCTCCTCTGGGGGGATTTCTCCTGGATCTGTGGGGCTGGCAATCGCTCTTCTATACCCGCATTCCATTCATGGCGGCATTCTTTTTTATGGGACTGGCGTTCCTGCAAAGCGACCGTCAGGAGGGTCGCCACGCCCGATTCGATCTGTTCGGCGCGGTGGGGTTATTCGGATTCATCTCAGCGTTCTTGCTGGCCCTCAATCGCGGGCCAAAGATCGGCTGGTCGGAGCCGTTGATCATAGGGCTTTCAGTATTGGCGGTTGCGTCTTTCGTAGGATTCCTGTTTGTTGAGTCCCGGCAACGGATGCCCCTGGCGGAAGTCTCGCTCAGGGGCGTCCGAATACTGTTGGACCGGGCGCCGGTACTGGAGATGTCGCTCTTCCGCAGCCGCCTGTTTTCGGCGGCGAATGCCGCCAACGCCCTCCAATTTCTCAGCCAGGGCGCAATCATCATCTTGTTGCCGTTCTTCCTGCTTCAGGGGCGCGGGATGAGCCCGAGCCAGGCAGGCCTCATCCTAATCACATTGCCCGTCGTACGGCTGGTTGTGGCGCCGCTCGCCGGATGGGCGGCGGACAAGGTGTCATCCCGGACGGTGGCAACGGTCGGTCTGATCTTGATGACAGGCGCGTACCTGGGACTGCGCGGCGTTGGCGTTGATACGCACATCGCGATTCTGATCACGCTTTTGCTGCTTGAGGGCACAGGCAGCTCCATTTTTGGTCCCAGCAACAACAGCTCCATCATGGGGTCCGTTCCTTTTACTCACCTGGGAACAGCATCCGGGATGATCGCCACAGTTCGCCAGATAAGTCAGGCGACAGGCATAGCAGTGGCCGGCACGCTGTATGCCGTGATTCAGATCCGTGAGGAGTCCCGGCTGCTTGCCTCGGGCGTGGATGCCGATTCCGCCTTAACGCAGTCCGTCAGCATGGGCTTTCAAGAAGTGCTTACGCTGATGGTGGTGACCCTGGTTGCCGCGATTATCGTGTCCGCCCTGCGCGGGCGTGATCCGCCCACTCAGCCCGAAGCAAGTCACGGCGAGGCCGCCTCAGATGAGGCATCAGACTCGCAGCCGCCCGCGGAAACAACGCAGCGGGCATAAGGGCGGAGTTCGGACCGATAGGGAAGGCCCCTCGATCCCCATGTGAGGGATCGAGGGGCCTTCAATCGATTTCAGTCGTGTCGCCGGAAGGCGAGCAGGATCAGGCTATGATCCCTCAATGCGCTGCACGGCCTCGAGCGCCTCGCGGGGGTGGCGCTCCATATCGCCGGGGTCGTCAATGATGTGGCGGAGGATGCCTTCAGAGTCGACGACGTAGGTGACGCGGCGGATCATGCTGCGTTCTTCATTCCACGCGCCGAGCGCCTTTGCCGCTTCATGATTCGGGTAGCCACTGACGAGCCTGTAGCTGAGGCCACAATGCTCGGCAAACGCCGCCTGGCTCGGAATCAGATCAACACTTGAACCCCAGACCTGGGTGTTGAGCTTTTGGAATTCGTCGTACAGACGCTCGAACTCCCTCAGCTCCCGCTCTCAACCGCCGGTAAATGCGGCGGCATAAAAGGCGATAACGAGGTTCTCTTTGCCTTTCAGGTCCCCGGTACTAATCGTCTCTCGAAATCCGGATGTGAAGGTCAACTCCGGAAACGGTTGTCCAACCTCTGGCATCGTCATATCTCTCTCCCATTCATGCGGGGCGCTGTGGCCTCCTGCCCGTTATTCGCGGCTTCTGGCCGCCTTTTCATCCTATGCTATGCCTTGCCGCCCGCATTTGTCAGCGCGCCAAGCGCCCGCTCCTTCCTGCCGGTCCGTATCGGCACCACGCCCGCCCGACAATGAACGAGCGATGCACAGGGCCAAAGGCTCTGCTGTCCCGGCTATCATCGCGGTTGTCGCCGAGGACGATGTACTCATCCTCCGACAACGACCATGAGCCGCGATTGCTTTCGCCGGACGCACGCGCAATAGTGTAGGGCTCGTTCAATGTTGAGCCATCAATGATGAGCGCGCCGTCAACCTGCTCAACCAGCTCACCCGGCAGGCCGCACACCCGTTTGATGTCATCGACGCCCATAAGCGGATCACGAAAAAGAACGATGTCGCCGCGAGCGGGCCTGCCCCGGTCTGGAAAGCGCCGACTGACCAAGAGCAAATCGTTTTCGATGAGCGTGGGCTCCATGCTATGGCCGGCGACGCGGATTCGACGCGACCTAATGAGGTCAGCGAAGCTGCCGAAGCCTAGCGAAAGGGGCACGTCGCGACTCTCATGCGATGTTGTGATTTCTTGCGTGGATTGCGGGCGCTGCTGTAAGATCAGTCACGTTTACAAGCGTTGGACGGCCCCTTGAATCACAGAAACACAGGAGGAACGAATGTCCGCTCTGAGTATAGTCCTGCGGACTCTGGAGAGATTCGCCCCCGCAAAGACCGCGTATGCCCACTGCGACATCCCGTGCGGCATATATGATCCGCATCAGGCGCAGATCGCCGCCCACACCGTGGTGCGGATGGTGCAGTTGATTACAGACCTGGGCGATGCGACCAATACGGAAGCCCGCAACAAGC
Organism: Dehalococcoidia bacterium; assembly: GCA_965237465.1. Classification (GTDB taxonomy): domain Bacteria; phylum Chloroflexota; class Dehalococcoidia; order UBA6926; family UBA6926; genus VXMO01. The sequence goes on along the minus strand of OZ250138.1, from coordinate 140,848 downwards.
TCGTCCGATACATCGATGTCAAGGAAGAGCATGCCGAGTTGGCGAAGAAGGAGCTGCGCATCCTCTGGGGCGACTATTTCCGCCCGGAGCACGTTGAGCAGTATCCGAACCTGCACGGCCTCTTCTTCCAGGCCATGAAGCAGGGATCCGCCGCGCGGCAGAGCGTAAGCATGGATAATGCTCAGGCCCTGCTGACGACGGTTCAGGAGATCGCAGACATCTTCTGGAAGACCAAGGGCGCGGAGACCACCCGCATGCCCTCCCGCCAGACCTCAGGCGGCGAGATCGTCTACCCCGCGTAATTGCAACAGTCGGCCATAGCCTGAATGTCGGGCTATGGCCGGTTGAAGGCTCGCAGCGCAGACCTGCATCCGTCCGATTATCCGGAGTTGGCTCGCAACGTGCGGCGCCTGAGAAGGATTCGATCCTGCTTCGCCCGTTGGCGCCATGGCCCCCACTCAGGCGTGGAGCGGATGCGCGCTACTCCGAGGCTCTGCGCCTACAATCTGGCCGGTCGTTACGGGTAGCCAGTGGTGAATAGGAAGACGGGCTCCGACCAGACCGCGCCGTCTTCGTCAACGTACCAGCCATAGCTCCCGCTCGGGGCATTGGTGGCGCTGACGTTGAGCGTCGATTCTGCGGAGTTGACAGCATCAGTGGACGCGAGCCCGCCACCCTCGACCAGCAGATCGAAATCGAGCCAGGAGCAGACCTCCGGCTCGTCGGATTGATCGCACTGGTAGCCGACAATTTCGCCTTCATTGGGGATGCCGGCTTGTCCTGCAATGGTCGGCCAGACGCCCTCGTCAGGCGTTGCCTCTCGATACTGGTCGACGCTGCTTTGAAGGAGAGCGCGGTCCGCCTCATACGCCCGTTCGGCGAGAATGCCGCGCACGGTCGGAAACAGAAGGACAACTGCGACAACTACGCCCAAAAGGATGGCGATTAAGGCAATCTCTCTGGCAAACCGGCGCACAATAAGCTTGCGGAACTCGGGGGAGTCCGGTCAGGAGGCTTCGCGCTTGATTTCCAGGCTTTCGCCAGGGGCCAAAGCAACGCGATGCACGGTGAGGTTGTGCTTAAGGAGCCAGTACCAGAGCGTGCCCTTGCTGATGCCCAGCTCTTCAGACATGCCTGGGAGCCCCAACTCGTTGTAGAGTTCGGGCAACAGCCGCTCAAGGGGGCGCCCGTAGCGCTCCTCTACCTGTTTCATGAGCTTGGTTTTTCCGCGAGCCATGGCGCCTCCAGAGCTATGGCAGTCTAGTCGCGCACCCAATTCTTGTCAAGAGGTTTTTGAATCAGTCCAAACTTGGTCTAATGCCTTGACAGCGCAATAGGGGCATCGGTACGATTCGAACTGTTATGACTACCGGCGCGCTTCAGTATCCAGGGTATTACGCCTTTAGGCGCCCCGAGCGGGGCGGGGCCCTCATGACGTCCGGTTAACCGGCGCGCATCGGATCGTCAGAGCATCAGGCCCTCCCGCAGTAGTCGGGGGGGCTTTTCAGTTGTCCGGATGGATCGCAGGCAAAGTGGCCAATTGGCCGGAGGAATGCAGACCCAATGATCGTCGTAATGAAGAGTGACGCAACGCAGGAGCATGTGGGACAGGTCGTTGAAAAGATTCAGGAGCTTGGCTATTCCTCGGACGTGCAGCCTGGGGAATTCACCAGCGTCGTCGCTGTCATCGGAGACACCACGCGCGGCGGTGACGATGTCCTCAGAATCTTGCCCGGCGTGGACCACGTGGTCCGCATCATGAAGCCGTATAAACACGTAAGCCGGGACTTCCGTAAGCGGGACACGGTCATCGAAATGCCGAACGGCGTCAAGATCGGCGCCGACGCGCCCATCGCCATGATGGTCGGACCGTGCGCCGTCGAGAGCGAGGAGCAGGTCCGCCAAGTCGCAGAGGTGGACAAGAAGCTGGGATTCACGATTCTCAGAGGCGGCGCCTTCAAGCCGCGCACTTCGCCCTATGCATTCCAGGGCCTTGGACTTGAGGGGCTCCGCATTCTACGGCAGGTCGCCGATGAAAACGGGCTACTCGTCATCACCGAGGTGATGTCTGAGATGGACGTGGACATGTGCGAGGAATACGCCGACATCTTGCAGATCGGCGCGCGCACGATGCACGCCTTCCGACTCCTCAAGGCCGTCGGCAAGACCAAGAAGCCGATCCTGCTCAAGCGCGGCTTTCACGCGACGATCCGCGAGTGGCTCCTGAGCGCTGAGTACATCATCAGCGAGGGCAATTGGAATGTGATCCTTTGCGAACGAGGCGTCCGGACGTTCGATGATGAATTCTCCCGCAACGTACTTGACCTCACTGCAGTCCAGATTCTCAAGAAGGAAAGTCACCTGCCCATAGTCGTCGACCCAAGTCACGGCACAGGCGACAGGGATCTTGTCATTCCTATGGCGAAGGCAGCGATTGCAGCGGGCGCGGACGGGTTGCTCATTGAAGCGCACCCGGACCCAACGATGGCGCTCTCGGACGGCGCGCAATCGTTGCCCATTGAATGGCTGCCCGAGCTCCAGAAAGAGATCGCAATCATCTCGCGGGCGGTCAATCGCTCCTCTTGAAGCCCGTCAACCGTAACGTTGGGCGCGGTGGCGGAGCAGAGGCAAGGGTCGGTAGAATGCGTAGCACTGGCAGGATGGCGGAGCGGTCAAACGCACCAGGCTGTAAACTTGGCGCCCTAAGGGCTACGGGGGTTCGAATCCCTCTCCTGCCACCATTTTCCGTTCGCGCCAACGACGAAGGCTCCTCTTCGCGCTCCTTTGCCTCAACAGAGGTTCACTGATGCGTTTTGAACTCTCGGAAGATCTGCTGCAGCGACATCCCACCTACCGCGTGGGCGTCGTCTGTGTGTGGAACGCCACTACGCAGTCACCGGAAACTCAGGCTGCCCTCCGAGACGGTCTTCGCGAGACGGCTAACTCCCTGCCGTGGCGTCTTGGCGGCTCACGTCTCCACCAGAATCAAGCGATTCTCGCCTGGGAGCGCGCCTTTGAGGCAGCCGGCATCAACCCTAATCGCTATCAACCCTCCGTCTCCGCCCTTGCGGAGCGCGCGCTGCGCGGGGAGGACATTCCGTCCATTAACCCCGCCGTGGACATCGGCAACCTCATCTCGCTCAGGCATCTCGTGCCCGTCGGCGCGCATGACATGGAAAGCTTGCCGGGTGATATCCAAGTTCGCCTGAGCCGCGCCGGGGATACGTTTGTCCCACCCGATGGCGCCCGCGAGGATGTCCCACCCGGAGAGCCGGTCTACGCCACCGGCAGCGACATCCGCACACGGCGGTGGATATGGCGCCAGAGTGAACCGGCAATGGTTGGTCCGCAGAGCGGAACTATCGTATTTCCTGTCGACGGATTCGCGGACTCTACGGACGACGAGGTGGCGCAGGCGACGCGGGAACTGGCGCAGCTTGTTAAGGCAACGCTCGGCGGGGTGGTCACGGTCGGATTCGTCGATGCTGGTAGCCCATCACTTGAACTGTCGCGCGAGACCATGGAAGAGGTGGACTCTCCTCTTGAGGGGTTCGAATTGCTGCGATCCCTGGCAGCCGACACGAACGCCGCAGCGGCCCCAATATCGACACGGCCGCCGTCGCATTCGGCCCTCGGCGAGTGGGAACTGTCCGATCTATTGCGGCGCGGGCTCCTGGATAGCGTGATCGTCCAGGAGGAACTTGAGAAGGACCTCGCCAGCGGCAAGCGGTTGACTATCTACCAGGGCTTTGACCCGACGAGCACTGATCTGCACATCGGCCACTACCTGTCGTTGCGCGTGCTCCGATGGTTTCAGCTACACGGCCATCGGGTCATTTTTCTGTTTGGCGATTTCACTGCGCGGATCGGTGATCCGACCGGCCAATCGGCGGAGAGGCAACAGCTCCCGCGAGATCAAGTCATGGCCAATACGGCGACGTGGCGCGACCAGATCGCGCACGTCCTGAATTTCGAGGGCGACAATCCCATCGAAATCAAAGCCAACGGCGACTGGTTGGAGTCGCTCTCCCTGCGGGACATGATTGAGATTGCCGCCAACATCACAGTGCAGCAGCTGATTGAGCGCGATATGTTTCAGGAGCGCCTTTCCCAACAGAGGCCTCTGCACCTGCATGAGACGCTTTACCCACTGCTGCAGGGCTACGACTCCGTCGCGATGAGCGTGGATGCGGAGCTTGGCGGCCGTGACCAGATGTTCAACATGATGGTGGGGCGGGACCTGGTCAGGTCATACATTGGCAAGACAAAGCACGTGCTGATGACGCCGCTTATCCCCGGCCTGGACGGACGCAAGATGAGCAAGTCCTACGGCAACACGGTGGACCTGACGGAGGCGCCCGTTGAGATGTTCTTCAAGCTGACGCAGGTCAGCGATGATCTTCTGCCTCTGTTTCTAAACGTCTTGACGGACTCCAGTGACGAAGAGATCGCCGTTGTAATGCGTCGCCTGGAGACGGAAGCCAATCTGCAGGACGTTCGAGAGCGATTCGCCCGCGAGTTGACGGAGGTCTTCCACGGGGCGGAGGCGGCGGACAGGGCGCAGGCGGAGTTCAGGCGCGTTGTAGACGAGGGGCAGTTGCGCCAGGAGGTCAACGAGGCGATCCTGAGGGCCGAAGGAGGCGCGATTACTGCCATAGACGTCGCCGTGGCAACAGGGCTGGCGACGAGCCGAGGCGACGCTCGCCGCCTGATTCAACAGGGGGGATTGGAGATCAACGATCGTCGACAAACCGATCCGACGCAAGAGATAGCGCCGGATGAACTCGCCGGCGCAATCGTCAAGATGGGGAAGCGGGGTTTCGTACGGATGCGGGTAGAGCAATCATGACGCAGTCGAGGCCGACCGTCGGGTTTCTTCACCCGGAAGCAACGTTCACCCACCTGGCGGCCATTGCTCATTTCGGTACGGAAGCAAAGTATGAGCCGCTTGAAACTGAGGCCATTTGCCGCGCGATTCAGCAGCATGAACTCGATTTTGGTGTATTGCCCATCGAGAACCTGCTTGAGGGCACGGTGGGTGCAACGCTTGACTCCGTTATGGCCATAGAGGGCATTAGCGTTGTCGCAGAGGTCTTTCTGCCCATCCGGCACTATCTGCTGACAAAGACTTCACTCGACCGGATCACGCGGATTTATTCCCACGCGCAGGCTTTCAGCCAGTGTCGGTCAAGCATACGGCAGCTATCGGAAGAGCTCGGGCGCGACATTGAGCTCATCGTGGAGGCGAGCACTGCGCGAGGCGCACAGCTGGCCGCCGCCTCCGCCGATCCCGGGGCCGCCGCCATCGCTACGGGCATCGCCGCCAGCCACTACGGCCTCAATATCGTCCGGGAGAACATGGAGGACAGTCGGGACAACGTGACTCGATTCTGGGTGCTGGGGCATAGCGAGGCGCCGGCAGCGACGGGACGCGACAAGACGAGCATCTTGTTTGACGTGGAGAACCGCCCGGGCACCCTTGTTGCGGTGCTCAACCTGTTCTCAGCCAGGCGCATCGACGCGACGATGCTGCAATCTCGCCCATCGCGCCTTGACCAACGAGAAGGCCTGTGGGAATACACATTCTTCGCTGAGTTTCTTGGTCACATCCTCGACCCCGGGTTATCAGATGCGTTCGGCGAGGCGGAAGCCGGCGTCGGCAACATCTGTAAGCGCATCCGACTGCTGGGCTCCTATCCTCGCAGTTCGCTCGAACCAGCCAGCTAGGCACCCGAAACCTCCCCGGCAATGAATTTGCAAAGGGGTTCCAGTCGGGTTCTTTCGCGCTACTATGGAGAAGCGACGGGTTTGGCCCCGTCCGCAAGCGCGGGAAATTGCTAGTGAGTCAGAGCCCGGCCCGCTCAGGGCCGCGCCTCCAGGAGGAATCGTGCTAGTGGCGCCAAACGGCAGCGCGTCTGCGCCGCGAATCGCTGATGTTTTTGTCGCGCCCCGCCCTGTCAACTTGCTCGCCCCATTCGTCAGCAATGCGCGGCTGGAATCAATGGTCGGGGCGGCCCAGGATGCGAAGATGCTCATGCAGGGGCGGTCTATCATCAATGTCAATTCCACCGCAAAGGGCGGCGGAGTCGCGGAGCTGCTCCAGTCGCTTTCCGGATACGCTCGCGGCGCTGGCGTGGACTCTCCCTGGCTCGTCATCGAGGGCGATAAGGAGTTCTTTCGCGTCACCAAACGGCTCCACAACCACCTCCACGGCCAGGAAGGCGACTCGCCCACTCTTCTCCCCACCGATCACAGCCACTACGAGTCCGTTCTGGCGCTGAATGCGGAGGCGCTGCGCGTGCGAGTCCGCCCCGGCGACGTCGTCATTCTCCATGACCCGCAAACCGCCGGCCTCATCCCCGCTATGCGCGGCACCGGCGCGACGGTTCTCTGGCGATCCCACATCGGACAAGAATGCGGAGACGACCTGGCGAACGCCGCATGGGATTTCCTGCGTCCATATATTCAGGAGGCGGATCTGTGCATCTTTAGTCTTCAGGAATACGTTCCCGACTGGCTCGATCCTGATCGCGTGAGGGTCGTGTATCCCTCTATTGATCCGGCGAGCGCCAAGAATCAGGAGATTTCGCCCGAGGCGGCGCGCAGCATCCTGACCTACGTGGGACTTCTGGACGGCCCACAGCCCGTCCTCCCGCCGCAATTCCGCCGCGAGGACGGCTCAACGTCGCCATTTACGCGCCGCGTGAGCGCTGTTCAAAGCGGCGCCCTGCCCCGCCCTAAGGACCCAATCGTGGCGCAAATCGCCCGGTGGGACTTCCTGAAAGACATGGCGGGCGTCATGCGTTCATTCGTCCGCATCGAAAACCGGCCAAAGAACGCGCATCTCTTCCTCGTGGGCTCAGCCGTCGACGGCGTCGCGGACGATCCGGAGGCGGCGCTGGTGCTTGAGAACTGCATTACGGAGTGGCGCGCGCTGCCGGAAGAGCATCGAAACCACATACACCTTGTGAGCGCGCCGATGGAAGATCGGGAAGAGAACGCGGCCCTCATCAACGCCATTCAGCGCCATGCGACGGTTATCGTCCAGAAGAGCCTGGCGGAGGGCTTTGGGCTGACGGTCACGGAGGCGATGTGGAAGGGCAAGCCGGTCGTCGCGAGCGGCGTCGGCGGCATTCGACATCAGATCGTCGATGGAGAATCGGGCATCCTGCTTGCAGACCCTGAGGACGCAGCCGCCTGCGCAGAGGCCATCGCCCGTCTTCTGGCGGACCCAGCCCTTGCAGAGCGCCTGGGCAAGGCGGCGCGCCAACGAGCGCAGGAGCACTTTCTCTCAGACCGTCACCTGCTCCAATACGCGGAGCTCATATCCAGCGCCCTACAACACCCAAATGGGAGGGGTTAGAGGAGGACTGAGCCCGGATATTCACCGGCGCCTACCTTACTCAGGCGCCAGCTGCCACCTAGGCCAATGAATCGTACCCGCCACCGCAGCAGCCAGGTACGCCCCCACCCTCTCGCCCTTGGTTGGGGAGGTTGCGGCGAGAGCGGGCGGTGGGAAATTGCCTGACGCCCTACCCGCCCAGTGCTCTTGCCAGTTCATCTTGGTCATAGCGGGGGAGCCGGCGCGTTGAGATGGCACCGTCAGGGGTGGAATCGAGGATGCGGGCGCCTTCGTCGCGGGGCGTGGCCTGGCCGATGACGCTCGCGCGGATGCCTTCCTCTTGCAACGCCGTTACAACCTTGTCCGCGTCTTCCGGAGCGACGGCGGCGAGCAGGGCGCCGGATGCGATCAGGCCGAGCGGCTGCACGTCGTCGACATGGGCGCCCGCGGCCACGCAGATCTCGGCCGTCTCCGGCAGGATCATCTTTTGAATCGCTGACTCGTCGATCTCGACGCCGACGCCGGATGCGTCCGCCATTTCATGCAGCGCCGTCGCCACGCCGCCCTCCGTCGGATCGTGCATGGCGTGAATCGTTGCGGCGCGGGCGGCGATAGCGGCGTCGCGGAAGATGCTGATTCCAGGGTCGCGGAGGAAGCCGGACGCGCGCTCGATTATGTCCGGCGAGACGCCTGCCGCGAGCAGTTCATCTCGCCGTTCCCGAGCCAGAATCGCCGTGCCCTCAATGCCAACGCCCTTGGTCAGGATGATGGAGTCGCCCTCCCGCATGCCGGATGTGAGAACGTCGCCGCCCTTGCGAACTTGTCCAAGCATGGTCCCAACGACAATCGGGCGGTCAAGGCCGCGCGTGACCTCCGTATGGCCGCCGATCAGGGTGACACCAATCTCCGCGCACGCGTCCAGCAACTGGCGCATGATGGCCTGCGGCAGGCTGGGAGACGCTCCCTCCGGCAGCAGGACCGTCGCGACAAGCCAGCGTGGAAGGCCGCCCGTGGCCGCAATGTCGTTCGCGTTGACGTGGACGGCATACCAGCCCGTGTCTTCCGACGTGAAGGTGATTGGATCTGAGCTGACGATGAGGTACTCGTCGCCACCCGGGTCAATAACGGCGGCATCCTCCCCGACGCGCGCCCCGACGATAACGCTGGGGTCCGCCGCCGTGACCTGCCCAAGCAGCTCGGCAAGCAATTCCGGTGGCAGCTTGCCGACGCGGAGGGGGGAGTCATCGTTGGGTGTCATACGTCCCAATATAAAGGGCCGCGCCCGTACAGGCGCGGCCCTCTGCACTATGACCATCTCGCGTAGGGCCCAGGCGGGGCCCTGTACTGTTTCCTTGCCGTCGCTGACCTTCGGTCTGGATTCCGGCTTTCGCCGGAATGACGGATTAGGCGTTCTTGCTGGCCTACCTTCTACTCTCTCCGAGATCTTGGGCCGAACGGCTCCGGCTGGAAGGGGGCATCGCGCGTTTCGATGTAGCTGCGGAGGCCGCCCTGCTCGTTGGCATCGTCGAGGTGTCGCTTGAAGTCCTCTCGCTGTGAGGTGTGGGCGTGGGCGGCGAGCTCGGCGTTGAGGCTCCACGCCTTGTCGAGGCCCATCATCTCCAGCCCCATCGTTGCGACGGCCAGGTTGATCTTGACGGTCTCAGGGGAGACGAGGGCGATGCGCTCACCGATGTAGAAGCACTCTTCAAGCAGGTCGTCGTGCGGGACTACCTTGTTGACCAAGCCGATGCGCAGCGCTTCCTGCGCGTCGATGTGGTCGCCGGTGAGGGCATATCGCAGGGCGTTCTTGTACCCGGCCAGCAGCACCCAAATGAAGTTGGTGTTAGAGATGTGCCGCACCTCAGGTTGGCCGAAAACGGCGTTCTCTGAGGCGATGGTGATGTGGGTTGTGAGGGCGAGCCATGACGCCGCGCCGAGCGCCCACCCATTGATGGCGCCGATGATGGGCTTCGGGTATTCCCAGCGGCGCATCTGGTCGCGGATGCCATTGCGGTCGCCCATCCGCCATGAGTCCAGGAACTCGGCAACGGACTGCCCTTCGCGGAGGCCGTACGGCCAGACGACGGGCGGCTGCGAGCCATCGCGACTGCCGCGCATATTCGCGCCGGCGGAGAAGGCCCGGCCCGCGCCGGTCAGGATAATGTAGCGAATCGAGTCGTCCTGTTCGGCCACATCCAGCGCGGTGTTCAGATCGTTGCGCAATTCAACGCTCAGCGAGTTCATCGCCTCCGGCCGGTTGAGGGTGATGAGGACGCCGTTCTTCTGCGGCTCATAGAGGATGTTTTCGTACGTGGTGGTCATAGCCTTCGTTTCTCCTCCCGGTATCTGTGAACGTTTCTGTTTCCTACACCAGCGCCCTGCTCGCCGTCAGTCTCTCGATCTCATCGTCTGTCAGGGCGAGGATGTTGCGGAAGATGTCGTCGTTGTGCTGGCCCTCCGTCGGCGCGGGTGTATCGCATTCGGCGGGGGTCTCGGAGAGGCGAGCGCTCAGGGCAGGGTGCGTGAGCGGGGGGATGTGCGCCCACGGGGCGGGCGGCTGAACGGTGACGACCGAATGGCGTTCCCGCAGGTGCGGGTCCCACACCAGCTTGTCCGGCCCTTGATCCATGCCGGCAGGCACTCCTATTCGCTGCAGACGGTCAAAGACCTGCTGCGGGTTCAGCGTGGCCGTCCATTCCCCGATCCGTCGGTCAAGCTCCCCTTTGCCGGCTACCCTACCCTGCAACGTATCCCAGCGGCTGTCCTGGGCCCATTCCGGAGACTCCATCGCGATGACAAGCCGACGCCAATCGTCGTCGTCACGGCAGACGATGGCGCACCAGGCATCGTGGCCCTGGCAGGCGTAGACCTCATGGGGCGCGAATCGCTCGGAGTTGTTGCCGTGCGCCTCTGCGTCTACGCCGTTGATGGAGAAGTCCATGTAGATAGCGCCCAGGGAGGAAGCAAGAGCCTCAAGTTGAGCAACCTCAATGAACTGTCCCTGGCCGGATACCGCGCGATGTTCCAGCGCCGTCAGGACTGCGCCAACGGTGGCGGAGGCGGCGATGTAATCCGTGTAGCCGAGCTTGGGGCGCGTCGTCATGATGCTGTCCGCGTGGCCCCAGATATGGCCAAGTCCGCAGAAGCCGAAAATCTGTTGGCCGTAGGTTGTGAAGTGGTGGGAGGGGCCGACGAGACCGAGGCCGGGCATTTGCACGGTGATGATGTCCGGCTTGACCTCTCGCAGTTTGTCGTAGCCGAGGCCCATGCGATCCATGACGCCGGCGCGCCAGTTGTCGATGACGACGTCGGATTGGGCGGCAAGGCGCAGGGCGACCTCAAGGCCCTCCGGGTTCTGGGCGTCAATAGTAACGCTGCGCTTATTGCGATTGAGTTCCGCAAAGCCGGGGGCATCGGGGCGGCGGGCCTGCGGATGGGCGCTCGTCTCCACCTTGATGACGTCCGCGCCGAGGAAGGCGAGGAAGGATGTCGAAACCGGCCCCGCCACCGCCTGCGTAAAGTCCACTACCCGGATGCCGTCGAGAGGCTTGGTTGATTGGGTGGAGTTTCCCCCCCACCCTAACCCTCCCCCTATAAGGGGGAGGGGATTTTGGGCTAACCCTCCCCCATTTGGGGGGAGGGGACTCTGTCGCTGGGACGAGGGGGAATCTTGGGCGCCGGCGGGAACGGCAGGACGCATTTCGCTCAGAATCTCATCTGTGTGTTCGCCCAGGAGCGGCGCAGGGCGGCGGACGCGCCACGGGGTCTTACTCATGCGGTAGGGCGCGCCGGCGGTTCGGTATTGGCCGATCTCCGGATGCTCAAAGTCTGAGAACCAGCCACGGGAGTTGGGTTGTGGGTGATTGACGAACTCAGAGACCTTCAGGATGGGCGTGGAGGGGATGCCGCGCTGCTGAGCCTCCGCGACGAAGTCGTCTCGATCGCGCTGGGCGATAAAATCGACCATGATAGCGTCTATTAGGTCAATATTTTCCCGCCGCCACGCCGGATCAAGGATGAGTTCGGCGGTCACAGCCGGCGAGTCAAGCCACTCGGCAAGCCGGGTGTAGTGGCGATCCATGTAGGTGGAGGTCTGCACGTAGCCGCCGTCGCGGGATTCAAAGATGGAGACGCCGGGGTTGCTGGGCGCGGCGCCGACTCGTCGGCGCAGAAATTGCGAGTAGGAGTATTCACCAAGCACCATCATGAGCTGCCACAGGCCAACGTCCTGCATGGACACATCGACCTGTTGGCCACGGCCGGTCTGGCGTCGGGCGCGAACAGCGGCCATGACACCGACGACGGTATGAAAACCGGCAACGTTATAGAGCTGCTCCGCGGGAACCATGCAGGGACGGGCCTCGCCATCACCGTGTATATACATGACGCCGTTCATTGCCTGCAACGTCAGCTCCGTGCCAACGTAGTCGCGGCGTGGTCCAAATCGCCCATAGGGAGAGACGGCTGCGTGGATGAGACGGGGGTTGGAGCGAGAAAGGTCAGCGTAGCCGAGATCCCGATCATCGAGGTGCGTGCGGTCGAATGACTCAACGAGGACATCCGCAGTGGCCGCAAGCTTGCGCATTGATTCTCGGCCCTCGCCCGTTTCGAGATCCAGGACGATGCTGCGCTTATTGTGATTGGCGGCTGTGAAAGGGATGCTCCGATTCAGACCGGGCTCCCCATTGGCAAAGGGAGGCTGGCTGCGAAGGGGATCGCCGCCGGGCGGCTCGATCTTGATGACGTCCGCGCCCAGATCGCCCAGAAGACGGGTTGCAAACTGCGCGGAGGGGCCGCCAAGGTCCAACACGCGGAGATGTTGGAGCGCCGCGGCGTCATTGTCGTTTTGGTCAGTCATGACCGTTCCCCCCCAGGCCCTGCTATCCAGCCGATTGTGGGCGTATCATCCGCCCACAGCGCGTTTCTGTCCAGATGACCGTCCCTGATCAATCTCGGCGGTCTCGCGACGCGCCTCTACATCATTCGGCGGGAGGCGCTGTCTCCGGGACGGCGGGGTTGGCGGGGCGCGCGGCGGAAGGTGGGGGATTCTGAGAGGCCGAGTCCTCGGGGGATTTGTGGGCCGTTGCCGTTGAGGATGTCTTCGATCGTGGCGATTTGGACGCGGGGGAATCGCGTTCCCGGGAACGCCTCAGGCTCGTAGAAACCGGCGGAGACTGCCTCATCAAGCATCGGTTTGGTGGGTGGTTCAAGGGTGATCAGCAGGGCCATCTCCGCTTTCTCGCGGTCCATATCGCCCTTGAGCGTCGCGATGACGCCTCGGTTCACGTGCCCACTCTTAACCTGCACAACGATTGAACGCGCCTTGCCGGAGCCATCGTCAAAGAAGTTGATGATGCCGTCGATGCCGGAGTCCGCGCCCTTGCGCCGGTCATGCGCGGGGCGGGCCTCCACCAATCCCAGCGCCCAGTATTCGAACTGGTAGCGGCCGGTGTTGCCGCCCTCCAGGGACAGGGCGCGGGCGCTCTCCACGTCTTGCGGAGAGCCGATGACCCGATATTTCTCAGAGACCTCATCCCCAAAGGCGTCTCGAAGACGGCTCTTCATGAGGGAGATGGCGAGGTGGGTGATGTCGATGCCGATCCAGCGTCGGTTGAGCCGCTCGGCGACGGCGATAGCTGTCCCACATCCGCAGAAGGGATCAAGCACGACGTCGCCCTCATTGCTTGATGCGGAGATGATGCGCTCAAGCAGCGCCTCCGGCTTCTGTGTGGGGTAGCCGAGGCGTTCTTTTGCCATGGCATTTATTGGGTTAATGTCGTCCCAATGATCTTGTACCGCTGCGCCCTTGGATTCATCCAGATACAGAATACGTCTAGGCATCTTCCCCGGTTCGTGCAAGATGCGCCCCTGTTTTTCTAGCGCCTCCATGTTTTCCTGCGTAAACCTCCAATTACGCTGCAGTCCCTTGAATTCGTAGCGCGGGCCTCTTCCTCCAGGAGCTAACAGAGAGGCCAACTGGTAAAGTCGTCCGTCGGACCCTCGTTGGTAATGGGATTTGACGCTAGATTCCTTCTGGGGGCGGAACTGCTGGACGAATTGGGTGCGATCAGATCGACTATAGAAAAGAATGGTGTCCCTGCTTCTCCCAAACTGGTGTCCGTCGTTGTGGGGCAAGGATCTAACCCATGTGATTTCGTTGCGGAAGTTTGCTTGACCAAAGACGGCGTCCATGAGGAGCTTGAGGTAGTGGCTGGCGGTGGGGTCGCAGTGGAGATAGATGCTGCCGGTGGGCTTGAGGACGCGGTGCAGCTCCACCATGCGCGGGGCCATCATCGTCAGATAGGCCATCATGTCGTTCTGGCCGAGGAAGGTGCGCATGGCCTGCAGGAGGTTGGCGAGTCGGGGCGGGCCGCCGGTTACGACCTGCTCATAGTGCCACTCGGCTTCGGTGCTCCAGTGCCAGGTGTCGTCGAAGGCCTGGATCTGGGCGACGGATTCTGAGCTATCGTGTTCCCGGAAGAGGACGTTATAGGTGGCGTTGGAGTTGAACGGCGGATCGAGGTAGATGAGGTCTACGGACTCATCGGGGATGTGGTCTCGGAGGATGGGGAGGTTGTCTCCGAAGTGGAGTTTGTTGGTGTGGGGGGTTTGGGTGGTCATGGGTGTTGGCTCCGGCTAGGTGGTGTGCTTGGCGAGGAAGTCTCGGGCACTTGCACTTAGGGCCCTATTAATTGACGCCATAGTTCTGTCGATATTGTTAGCCATGGTACGTACCTGTTGACTTCCTCGCAGCAGTTCGCGATTTAGCCGACGCTCGAATCGAGGCACATGATCCATCTGCGACGCCAGAGTCAGCTGCGAATCGCGGGCACTTTCTGCCGCCACTAGGAACTCCCTCAACGTTGCTTTCTGTTCTTCGATGCGGGGATCGGTAGTCTCTACGTGTTGGGCCTGATAGGTCATTAGGAATTCTAAACTGTCTTCTGTGCCCCCCGAGATGTTTGCATATCGACCGTTAGCGTCCCCAAGACGCGTGTTAAAGTTGGCGATTCGTTCGGCCAGACGCCTCGACACATTGCGAGCCGCCGCTGGTGAAGAACTATTTGGGTTCGAACCAATGCGGTCAAGATCTGCCGTAGCAGTCTTCAAGTCCGCCGTTAGTCCATTAAAATCGCCTCCCGCCTGTTGTATGAGTTGAGTGATTTCTCCGTAACCCTCGTTGATGTCGATAAGGTGGTCGACATAGCCCCTGTCGTCCTCAACTGACGGCTTAATCGGTGAGGCTTTTTTTTCTGGGTGAGGGGCGTCTCGCCCGCTTCTGAAGGCCGTTACAGGATTGCCGAAAGGGATTTTATGGTCGCGGAACCCCTCTGCTAAGTTTCGAAGTTTTTCTTTGGCCGCATCAATCCCCGAAAAAACGCAGATCGTACTCCAGTAGTCGGTATGACTGTAGGTCAAACGGGATGCCTTCGACACTCTGTGTCAACATTATGACTGGCTTCTCTAGTGCGTGGGCAAGAGCAAGCTCATAAAATACGTTTGGATTCTCGCCCGTCAAGTCTGCAATTATTAGATCACCGTCGTGTATTCCCTGGAGAACGTCTGTAAGAATATTCTGTTGACTCAGAATGTCGTCGGCACGTTTGACGCAAAAGCCAGCATCTTTCAACACTGGCTTCAAGAATTGTTCGTACACATCCTTAAACTCTTCATCGAAGGGCATGATGACAAATGCAAGAGGTTTGTGATTAGTCATGCGGTTTCCGTTGGTACGACCGGCTGAACGACTCTGTCTTCCATAGCCTTGAAGCTATCGTACATGTGTGCGCCTGTCAACGCGATGGATTCCGGCCTGCGCCGGAATGACGGAGGGGCGCGGTGGATTCCGGCCTGCGCCGGAATGACGAGGGGGCGCGGTGGATTCCGGCTTTCGTCGGAATGACGGGGGGTCCCGATGGATTCCGGCCTGCGCCGGAATGACGGGGGGGCTGTGCGGGGGTGACGGGGCGGCGGTTGGGGTTACGGGGGTTGGTTGGCGCAATGGGGTTTGGGTTCCCGTGTCAAGCACGGGAATGACGGCTAGCCCGCTACCCTCCGATGAATCGAAGCAACAGCCCCAGGAAGATCACGGCAGGCCCTACTACGAAGAGGATATTCGTCGGCGACGCGATGCGGCCCCATGATGCCCGGACGTTGGCGAATAGCCGAGCGAGCGGCACCGGCAGAATCTCGCTCCATGCGCCGTCAAGCGGCAACGAGCGCCGTTGCGCGCCGCGGCGGCCCAGGGAGATGGCGATCAGAAACATCGCGGCGGACAGCGCGATCTTGACGCCAAGGACCACGGCGAACGGAATGGCAATTTCTTGAGTGAGACGGTCATAGATGAGGATAGCTCCAGTAATAATGAGCACCCACATGGAAAGATCAACCGCTTGCTTGAATCCTCCGCCGATGCTTCGCAGCAACTCAGGGGAACCGCCCGATTGGCGGATGGCCGGCCGGAGCACTGTGAGAAAAAAGATGTTCCCGCCAACCCACGTCACGGTCGCAATCACGTGCGCCCATCGCGTGATGAGAACGGTCGCTTCAAGGAAGGTCATGGGGATCAGTGTACGGAGGATGGGGGTGCACGCATTGGGGGGCGGGGCGGGCGGTTATCGTCGGAAATTGCGATTCAACTCTGATACATAGTGCTGGCCGAGTGTTTCCGCATTCGCTGCGATCCATTCGCTCAGCTTGGTCGTTCCGGTTGGAGCATGGCGGGATACCAACAGGTTCGCCATCAGGCCATCGACTTCGGCACGTGTGAGCGGGGAATCGCGCTTCAGGTAGCCAACAACACGAGTGAGGCCGAGCGCGAGCTCCGGAGGCATGCCGATTATCCTGCACCGCGCGCCCATCGCCGAGGCGAGGAGACGCAGCAATTCCGCAAAGGTGAATGTTTCCGGCCCGGCGGCGTCTGCAATAGTGTCTTCCGCTTGCTGGGCGGCGGCGATCGCCTGCTCTGCTATATCCTCGACGTGTATCGGTTGTACAAGGTAGTCGCCCCTGCCATAGAGCGGGAACACCGGAAAGCGTCTCAGAGCCCAAGCCAGGTTGTTTATCAACACGTCGCGCTCACTATAGACCAAGGTAGGCCTGATAATAGCGTACGGAACACTGAGCCCTTTCAGGATCTCCTCCACATCAGCCTTGCCCTTGAAGTAGGGGAGGGGGGAATCGGTTGAGGGGTTGGACACGGAGATATGGACGATCTTGGCAACGCCCACCTCCTTCGCGGCCTCAAACAGCCTCCTCGAGTTCTCAACTGCAGCCTGGAAGGTCGTCTGGCCTCGCCCGTAACGCACCCAATAGGTGTTGTACAGGGCCCCCGCGCCATCAAGCGAGCGTCGGAGGCCGTCCTGGTTCCCAAAGTCGAGGGGCACGGCAGACACACGGCCTCCGAACGGGTCGTCAGCAGTTGAACGGCGTGTGAGTGTGCTCACGCGCACACCTTTTTCAAGCAGTCGCTGGGCAATGTACCTGCCCGTGTAGCTAAACGCTCCTGTTACAACGGCGGTTTCGGAGTGCGGCAATTCTCTGATTCCTTTTCATGGCGCAGGCGAGGGCACCCGCCCGCTAGGATCCTGTTTCGGGTGGTTGTCCTGTTACAGGAACAGGGAGGGAATGATGGGCCCTCACGCCATCGCCAGCGAGTCCGGCGTCCGTTCTTCGCAGTAGGCGCATCGGTCGTTGGTTGTCGTTGGCGCCGCTTGTCCTTGAGGTGAGACGCCTGCTTGACGCAGAAGTCGATCCAGCATGCACAATGGCAGCCCTACCACATTGAGGTAGCAGCCTTCCAGCCGCTCAACAGGCCTGAACTCAGGATGTTGGATGCCGTAGGCTCCGGCCTTGTCGAATGGGTCTCCGGTCGCGATGTAGGCCTCAATGTCTTCGTCCGTGTACGGGCGCATCATGCCCCGTGTCACGGCATGGTCGACGATTGCCTCGCCCTCGCCCGGCGGGATCACGGCGATGGCCGTTATGACCTGATGCTCGCCCTCTCTCAATGCGCGCAGCATGGCGCGGGCCTCGCCGGCGTCGGCCGGCTTGCCGAGAATTTCCCCGCTGGACGCTACGACGACCGTGTCCGCGCCAACAACAGGCACGCCCGCGTCGGACGCAACGGATTTGGCCTTGTTCAGGGCGAGTTCTTTCGCGTAGTCGGCGGGGCTTATCCTGGGCTCGCCGGGACCGGGAGGCGGCGGCTCAAGTCCGCTCGTCGGAGCAAGGGCTTGGAAGGGCGCCCGCGCGGCGGCGAGAATCTCTCGACGGCGATCGGATGTGGAGGCCAAAACAAAACCGTCACCGGGCATCCGTCGGAGGGTGGACACGCTCTCAATATGATAGGTGTGCGGAAACATATCCACCGGAGTCGTGTCCGTTAGCTCGTAGCCTGCCAGGATCAGCCGATGGAGGTCGCGAGCCAGCGTGGCGGGGTCGCAGGAGACGTAGACGATGCGTTCAGGCTGTAAGCGTTGCAGGCTCTCCAATACGCTCGGATAACAGCCCACGCGCGGCGGGTCAAGGATGACGGCATTCACTCGCTCATCCAGCTCCAGCAGGGCATCCTCAGTCTTGGCCTCGATGATTTCCACGTTCTTGAAGGGCGCAAGATTAACGGCGGCGTCTCGAATTGCGGCGGTTGATTCCTCTATCGCGATGACGCGTCCGCAGAAGGGCGCAAGCAACGCCGCAAACGTGCCGACGCCAGCGTAGGCGTCAACGAGCGTGTCGCCCGGGCCAAGCCGCAGCCGGTCTCGCACCAGCGCGATCATGCGCTCGGCCTGATCCGTGTTGACCTGAAAGAAGGATGCTGCCGACACGCGAAACGGCACATCGAAAATGCGCTCCTCGTAGGACGCCTGGCCCGTCGCGACGCCGCGTTCTTCTCCGGCGCCATCCAACGCCGGGTGAACGAGAGCGTCACCGGTCTGCTTCCCTATACGGACAGCAAGCTGCCGCTCGCCGCTTGTCAGCGCCCCCTCGAGACTCTTCTTAACGTCGTTGATTCGTGAATCCATGATGTGGCATTGGTCGATCGGCTCAAAGCGATGCGTGTGCCAATGAGTGAACCCGATCACGCCCTCGCCCCGCACCGTGAATCGCGCGTTGTTTCTGTATTCCCACGGGTTCTCGGCGGCAAGAATCCCGGAAACCGGCGGGGCGATGATACGCCCAATGCGACGCAATTGATCAACGACTAGCCCCTGCTTGATCCTGCCCTGTTCCTCGTACGAAATATGCTGCAGCTGGCAGCCTCCACACGCGCCAAAGTGTTGGCATCGCGGTTCAATCCTTTCAGGCGAGGCCCTTAGAACCTCGATCACCTCGGCCACGATGTACGACGGGTGCTCTTCCCGCACCTCAACAACCACTTCCTCGCCGGCGATGCCGTACGAAACCAGCACGACTTTGCCATCTTCACGTCGCCCGACGGCTTCTCCCTGGTAGCCGGGCCGCGTCAATTCAATGGTGAATCGTTCGGCCGGCCCCTCCGGCGAGGGACTCGTCCGGGAGCGCGGCGGGAAGCGCCTGCGTTTCTTTCGTTCTGCTTTCATGCGGATGGCCTGCGGAATAGCGTAACGGCGCGGAAAGCCGGCGGCAAGGACATAGCTGACGCAATGGGGAGTCGCCGCAATGTGCTAACATTTGCGAAGCACAAAGAAGGCGGATCCTCAACGGAGACATACAGAGCAACATGACAGTCGTGTTCGGGGTCGGCGACCGCCGAACTCTTGATCAAGCGGCCAAGGCGTCCGGGGCACCTTTTACCGGCATGTACGCCGGCACGGAGGACGGTTTTTGGTCTCTGCGCCAGCGTCTCATGGAGCAGCCCCAACCGCTGGATGCGAGAGTAATGATCTCCTTCGGCGACAGGATAGACCGTGAACGCCTCATTGAGGAACTGCTGCGCCTTGAAGCCCTGGGCGTCGAGCTGGTTGGGGCAGAGCTGGAAGGACATCCGCTTGAGGCCGCCCTTGCGGGAGAGGCCTCGTCTGCGCCCTCGGACCGTGGACGCCAGATTCGGGAAACCATGGCGCGCAAGGCACTGCGCGGAGTCGTCCTTGGCAGGATTCCATTCGGGTACAAGACGAGCAAGCAGGGCGAGCTTGAAGAGCACCCTGAAGAGGCCGTTGTCGTTCGCATCATCTTTGGTCTCGCCGCGCAGGGCAAAGGCATTCGCGCAGTCGCAAAAGAGCTGAACGCCCGGGGCCTAAAGACCCGCCGCGGCGGCGCATGGAGCATTGTCACCATTCGCGACATGCTGCGAAATCGCGTGTACACGGGCACATACAACCGCTTTGGCGCGCGCGTATCTCACAACCACCCGGCCATTATTTCCCCGCAGCTCTTCCGCGCAATCCAGGTTCGGTTGGATGAGAGGGCAAAGAAGGCCGGGTACGGGACCGGCGGGCCGTATCTCCTGTCAGGCGCCGCCGTGTGCGGCGAATGCGGCAGCCACATGGTCGGCGTCACACGGAAGCAGGCGTGGAAGCGCAATGACGGGACCGACGCCTCAAACGTCTACCGCTATTACCAGTGCGAGGCGGCCACAAATCAGGGCCGCTGTTCCTATCACACCCGACGCGCCGGCGAGCTTGATTCAATGGTCGTCGCCAGACTCGGCATGGATGGACTTGCCTCCCGCATTGATGCTGCCGTGAGCGCGCGCATTACGAATCTTGCCCGAGAGGCAGCAAAAGGACGCACCCCCGCGCAGGATGTCCGCGCCGCTGCGCAACTGCTCTTCTATGAGGCTGAGCGGCTGCGGGACGCAACACGGGGACACGGTAGCGTGGCGGCCTCCATCGAGGCGCTGCTTGAGGCTGCGGGCGAGGATCTTGCGTTGCATTCGCTCATGCGCGACACGCTGATGCTCGGCATCGTGCGGATTGTCGTCGGCGAGCAGGACGCCAAGGTCGTGGTTCGCAAGTGACCGGGGAGTCTGACGGCGATAGCTCTGAGCGAGGCGCGCCACACCCGTATCTCATTCTCCAGGCGGACGGCGCGGCGCGGGGAAACCCCGGGCCTGCGGCGCTGTGCGCCCTTGCCATGGATCCCGAATCAGGGGAGGTCTTTGCCGTTGGCCGCGCTTTGGGCGCCGCGACAAACAATGTCGCTGAATACTCAGCTGTCGTGGACGCGCTGCGAATGGCGCAACGGATGGGGGCGAGCCGGGTGCTTCTGGATACGGATTCAGAACTGCTGATACGCCAGATTGAAGGACGGCACAAGGTAAAGTCCGCCAACCTCCTGCCGCTCTTTGAGGAATGCGCCGACCTTCTCAGGACGTTTGACGACTACCGTCTGCGCCACGTTCCGCGAGAACAGAACGGCATGGCGGACGGTCTCGCCAACCGCGCCCTCGACGCACAGAAGCGCCGGCTGCAATGATCATAGGTCTCATATCCGACACACACGCGCCAGAGGCGCCGCTGTCTTTGCCGCAACAGGCGCTTGACGTGTTTTCCGGCGCCCGAGTCGAGTTCATCCTCCACGCGGGCGACATCTATAGCCCTTCATGCCTCGACGAGCTGGAGCAGGTCGCGCCCGTATACGCCTGCGAGGGAAACGGGGATTACTTTCGCAAGATCACGGATCCAAGGATTGAGCGGACTCGCGTGCTGGAACACGAGGGCTTTGCTATTGGCCTGACGCATGGGCTAGCGATTCCGGAGTTTCCGCCGCATCGAACGATTGAGTCTGTGATGAATCACGAGTTTGGCCGGCCCGTGGATATCATCGTATTCGGGGACACGCACACCGAGGAAGTAGTGCAGGTCAAGGACGTGCTTTGCGTTAACCCCGGCAGTCCAACGCTCCCGCACAACCTCGACCATATCATCGGGACCGTCGGCCTCCTGAAAATTGAGCGCGGCAAGGCCCCGCGCGTCCGCATCATCCACCTGGAATCAATGACCGATCTGGACATGGAAAACCCTGTCCGCTGGTGGAGCGTGAGGTAGTCGCCCGACCGACGCAGAAGCCCGGCCTGGCTGCGCATATCCTTGACCCGAAGCGGGCTCGCCGCATATAGTAATTGCGACTATCGTCTCGTGAGGTGATCCCATCTTTTACGCCGTCGTCCAAACGGGCGGGAAGCAATACCGCATGTCCCCTGGCCAGAGGCTCTCTGTGGAGAAGCTCGATGCCCAGGAGGGGGACGTTATTGAGCTCGATCAGGTGCTGCTGGTCGCGGAAGACGATGTCGTCTCAGTGGGTACGCCGACGGTCGCCGGGGCAAAGGTGATCGTCGAGGTCGAGAAGCAGACCAAGGACAAGAAGATCGTCGTTTTCAAGTACAAGCCCAAGGTGCGCTATCGGCGCAAGCGAGGGCACAGGCAGCAGATCACGGAACTGCTCGTCCAGCAGATCATGCAAGGGGACGCGGCGAGCGTGTGATGCGTCGCCGGCGACGGCGCAATTAGCGAGGATTGTAGATATGGCTCATAAGAAGGGCGGCGGCACCACCCGCAACGGTCGTGATAGCCACGGCCAGCGCTTGGGCGTCAAGAAGTTTGACGGGGAGATGGTGCATCCCGGAAACATAATCCTGCGCCAGCGCGGAACGCGCATCTTTGAAGGAACAAACGTCGGACGTGGGCGTGACTTCACTCTCTATTCGCTCATTGAGGGTTCGGTCAAGTTCGAGCACCAGACCCGCTCCAAGAAGCGGGTAAGCGTCTATCCCGTCAGCGCCTAACCCCGTTCCAATCGAGCAAATTCGGGAGCATAACGAAATGAAACAGGGAATTCACCCTGCGTACTACGAGACACGCGTGTCATGCGCCTGCGGCAATGCATGGGTCACAGGGGGAACGACACCTGAGATCAGGGTGGACGTTTGCAACCAGTGCCACCCGTTCTTCACCGGGCAGCAGCGCATCGTGGACACCCTCGGGCGCGTTGAGCGCCTGCGACGACGCTACGCTCAAACGACGCAGCAACAGGGACAGGACGCGAGATAACCGTCGCCTCCGGCGTCAGGGCTATCACGCATCGCCGATCTCTCTAGGAACCTCGCCCTGCACTTCTTAGCCTGTGACGGCGGTTTTCACGTGGTCAGGGCCCCACAGTGAGTAAAGCCAGACCTTCAACACCTTCAACGTACGGTGGTCAGGCCCTTATCGAAGGGGTCATGATCCGGGGCGGAACATGCGTCAGCGTCGCGGTGCGTCGGCCCAATGGCAAGATTCTTGTCGAAACCGCGCCAATAGGGTGGGCGTGGGCAAAGCGGCTTCGGCGCGTGCCGCTTGTCCGCGGCGGAATCGTTCTTAGCGAGATGCTTGTCGTCGGCACCCGCGCGCTCATGTTTTCCGCCAACGTGGCCTCGGAAGAGCCCGATTCCGACGACAACGACGCCGACCAGAAGCCGACCCCAGTTCTTTCCTCAATCGCAGTTGGCGGCTCACTGGCAATCAGCCTGCTCATCGCAGTTGGCGTATTTCTCGCCCTGCCGGTCTTTGCCACGCGTTTCTTCGACGCGCAGCTGAGCACATCCAACCTCTGGAGCAACGTCATCGAGGGGTCGATCAGGCTAGTCATATTCGTCGCATATGTTGGCGTAATTGGCCTAATGCCGGACATCCGACGCGTCTTCGCCTATCACGGCGCGGAACATATGACGATCCACGCGCGGGAGCACGGCCAACCACTGGAGATTGAGTCCATCCGCAAGTTTGACACCGCGCATCCGCGTTGCGGCACGGCATTCATTCTTGTCGTCCTGGTCATCGCGATCATTGCCCACATTTTCTGGACGCCGCCGGTGTTGTGGGAGCGCGTGGTTTCGCGAGTCATCATGCTTCCGATAATCGCCGGAATCAGCTATGAGATCATCCGGTGGAGCGGATTCCATGCCGACAATATCCTCGTACGGGCAATCATCGCCCCTAACCTATTGCTACAGTCATTGACCACGCGCCAGCCCGACGACGCCCAGATTGAGGTTGCGATCAGGGCGCTTGAGGGCGCTCTGGAGGCGGATCGCCAGGCCGGGCAAGCTGTTGCGTAGCAGGGCAAAGTTGCAGGAAAAGCCCTATCGGCGCGATATGATTATCATGGCTTGGAGATTCAAGGAGTAGTCTGATGCCGTATACGCGAATCGCAACCGGCGCGGCAGCGGGCGCAATAGTAACTGCCCCGCTGATGGGCGTCCTCTATTTGGCGAGAGAACTGTTCGGGCTGCCGTTTCTCCCCTTCGACCTCTTTGACTGGGTGACCCGCATCCTGCCTGGACCCATCGTCACGTTCGGACTGGATCTCTTTATAGACGCGCTGCGCCTCTTTGGCTTCAGCGTGGCGGACACCGCCAAAACAGCTGAGCTTGGCATGGCTATGCTCCAGTTCTTTGGTCTGGGCGTGGCGGCGGGCGCTGGATTTGCCGTTATCGCTCCCCTGCTCAAGTGGGATCAGCGGAACACAGGATACGGCTTGGGCATAGCAGCAGGCGCCGGCATGAGCGGCATCACCCTGGCCATCCAAGGCTCCACGCTTTCCCCGGTTATCGTGGTTGTATGGGTCATGGCGGCATTCGTGACGTGGTCAAGCGCGCTTGCCGCTATCTCTGAACGTTTGCAGAGGCATTCTGAGGTCGCCCCGGAGATGCAGGACGCGCCGGACGCGCTGTTCCAGCGCGATCCTGAGCCCGCGCCGGAACCACAATCCGGCGCGATGATAGAAACGCAGGATCCTGCTGACGAACCTTTTCTTACTGACCAAGACCAGGCGCCCGCCATGGGGCACGCGATGGCCGGCGCAACCGGCGGCATAAATCGACGCGACTTCATCGTGCATGTTGGCGGCTCGGCGGCCGTGATTACCATCGCGAGCACCGCAGTTGGAAACTACCTGGCCACCGCTGCGCGCCGGGAGATTGAGGAAAACCAGCCCATGATTGTCGACATCGAAACGGGAGTCGCCACTCGGATGGGCGTGACATCTTTCCCGAATGATGGCGATCCGCTGGTCCCGGCGCCCGGCACGCGCCTTGAGTACACGCAGGTGGAGGACCATTACCAGGTCTTCATCCGGGCGAGGCCGACGGTTATCGAGGGCGCAACATGGGCGATGCCTTTGGGCGGGCTGGTCGGGAACCCGTTGTCCCTCAGCATTGAGGACTTCAGAAACAACTATGAACCGCGAAGTCAATTCATTACGCTCTCCTGCATTTCCAATCGCGTGGGCGGCTCCCTGATAAGCACGACGCACTGGACAGGCGCGAGCCTCCAGGACGTGCTTGCGGATGCGCAGCCCCTGCCTGATGCCAAATACCTGATCATCAGGAGCGGCGACGGATTCCACGAAACCGTGGACCTGGAGCTGGTTCGTTCCGATCCCCGCATCATGCTGGCCTATTCATGGGACGAAAGGCCGATACCTGTCGACCACGGATTCCCGCTCCGCATCTGGCTGCCGGATCGCTATGGCATGAAGCAGCCCAAGTGGATCACGGAGATGGAGCTTGCGCCTGAGTACGAGAAGGGGTATTGGGTCAGCCGCGGATGGGACGAGGTGGCGCGAGTGCGCGCGACGGCAGTCGTTGATACGATCGCGGAAGAGGCTGTCTATGAGAGGGGCGGCCAGAGTCTTGTTCCCATTGGCGGCATCGCCTTTGCGGGGGCGCGTGGAATCTCCAGGGTTCAGGTTCGCATCGATGACGGCCCGTGGGAAGACGCGCAGTTGCGCAGCCCGCTCTCCGACACGACCTGGGTCATCTGGCGCTATGATTGGCCGTTTGCTTCAGGACGTCACAACTTTCATGTCCGATGTTTTGAGGCAGACGGCACGGAGCAGATTGACGACGTCATGCCCAACCGCCCCAGCGGCGCGACAGGAATCCACCGCCTTACAGAGAGTCTCTAGCCGAGGCCCACGCCGCCTCGCCGTAAGCCCCCCGGTCAGGACCGTCGGGCTATGAGGACCTGAGCGACATCGCTGGGCGTCACGCCTGAATCCTCAAGGAGGATCAGCAGGTGGTAGAGGAGATCGGCGGCCTCTTCCTTTACCCGCTCAGGCGCCTTGGCCATCGCCGCGAGCGCAGTTTCCCCCGCTTCCTCAATGACCTTCTGGGCGATTCGCTCCGTTCCGCGCTCAAATAGCTCAGCGGTGTAGCTGCCCTCCGGCCTGTCACGCTTCCGTTGAGCGATGGTGTTTGAGAGCGACTGTAGAGCCCCGCCGAGCGCCGGCTGATCGGCAGACATCATGGTCCAGTTTGATGTGTCCATCTCCTGATAAAAGCACGTGTCATTGCCCGTGTGGCAAGCCGGGCCGTCGGCATTGACGCGCAGCAATATGACGTCGCCGTCGCAGTCCGGCCGCATCTCAACCACGTTGAGATAGCTGCCGGACGTCTCGCCCTTGTGCCACAGCTCCTGTCGGGATCGGCTGTAGAACCACGCCTGGCCAGTGTCCAGCGTGCGTTCCAGCGCCTCACGGTTCATGTGGGCGACCATGAGTACTGCGCCCGTCTGCGCATCCTGAGCGATCGCAGGAACCAGGCCCTGCTCATCAAGTCGTATTTCTGTGGACATGTCCTTGTTCTCCCGAAACGCCCCTGCAGGGCATCGCATACCGAGTAGCGTCGCTTATGGCTGCGGCCCAATCATCGTACAACGCATGGCGGCAAGCGGCGGCAAGCCAGTGGGAGAGACTCCTTCGTCTCCTCGACTTTGCCTAGAGCAATGACATCGTGCGGGAGCCGACTATGTCGACGAGGCCAAGAAGATCTCTGACCTCGTATTCAGGGCGGTCGGCCTCGTCGAGGGGCCAGTCGGCGCCGGTGCGATTGACCCAGACGGCGGGCATTCCAACATCGTGCGGCCCAATGATGTCCTGCCGCGGGGAATCGCCGACGTAGAGGGCCTGTTTCGGGTCATCTATCCCCAGCGCCTGCAACGCGCGGGCAAAGATGCGAGGATGCGGCTTGTAAACGCGCTCCTGCTCGGACAGCGTTACCGAATCAAAGGTGATTTCGTTGTGCTCCAGCGTGCCGAAAAGGAAAGCGTGGTCGGCATTGCTTAGAAGAGCGAGCGGCACGCGGGCACGCAAAGCATCCAGGGCAGGAGGAACGTCGCGATACACATCCCGCGAGCGGAGGTCCTGCACGATGATGGCGACTGCATCCTCGGCGAAACCACCTTCCAGATTGAGGTCGTCGCACGCTCGCTCGAATGCCTCGGCCCAGGCCTGTTGATAGCTGCGAAACTCCTCAGGCGGCGGCTCTTGCCACCTTCCGTCCTCATCCTTCCAGATGCGGTTTCGTCGGAATGAATCCTCATGGACTCGCCATTGCTTCAACAGCGTCTCAGATTCGGTTGGCTCCCCAAGCTCGGAGACGATGCGCCGAAACAGGTCAGACATTCTGTCCGGCTCGTAGTGAAAGAGCGTTCCGTAGGCGTCCAGCAGCACGGCGCGGATGCCGCGCCGTGACCGTGGGATTTGTCGTTTTGGCGGGAGCAAGCGTCTGTCCGGGCGTCAGGACGCCGTCATTCTCACCGGCACGCCCTGGCCTCGCATGTGCTCCTTGGCCTGCGCGATGGTGAATTCGCCGTAGTGGAAGATGCTGGCGGCGAGCGCCGCATCGGCGTGGCCGCGCGTCACGACCTCGCACATGTGCTCAACGTTGCCGGCGCCGCCGCTCGCGATGACCGGAATCGACACTCCATCCGAGATCGCGCGCGTTATATCCAGATCATAGCCGGCCTTCGTGCCGTCGGCGTCGATGCTGTTGAGAACAACCTCGCCTGCGCCAAGGAATGCGACGTGTCGCGCCCACTTGACGGCGTCAATGCCTGTTGGACGCCCGCCATCCTTGCCGGTGTGCGTGCGAATCTCCCATTGCGTGTCCGCGTCAAATGCGATCTCAGTGGGAACGCTTGCATCAGGTTGCGTAGAGCGGGAATCCACTCGTTTGGCATCCATGCCGACGACGATGCACTGGCTGCCGAATTGCGCCGCGGCATCGGCCACCAGCCGCGGATTCTCTACAGCCGCCGTGTTGATGCTCACCTTATCCGCCCCGGCATTCAGCATCGTCCGGACATCCTCGACGCTGCGGATGCCGCCGCCGACCGCGAGCGGAATAAAGACCTCCTCGGCAACACGACGAACCACGTCAAGCATGATTGAGCGCCCATCAGACGACGCCGTGATGTCATAGAAGACCAGCTCATCCGCGCCTTGCTCGTCGTAAAAACGGGCGAGCTCCACCGGATCTCCGGCGTCGCGGTGATCCCTGAATCGGACGCCCTTAACAACGCGTCCGCCTTTGACATCAAGACAGGGGATGATCCGCTTTGAAAGCACCCGGTTTGTCCCTTCCTTTAGAAACTCAATTGCAGCCTGACGGCCCTGAGTCATTGTAGCCGCGAGACCGCCGGTAAGTTGTTCTTAGCTTGAGATCGCCGCGAGCAGCGCGTCCGGCAGGGAGAGGTCGCCCGTGTACAGCGCGCGTCCGACAATGACGGCCTCAACCCTAGATGCGGCCAAGGCGCGGATGTCATCGAGACCGGAGACGCCGCCGGAGGCGATGACCGCCGCCGGCGATACGGCGTTCATGAGTGCCTGCATCGCAGGGACGTTTGGGCCTTCCAGGGCGCCGTCGCGCGCGATGTCCGTGTGAATGAATCGGCTGACGCCCAGCTCGACCAGACGCGCCGCCAACTCGACCGTGTCAACGGCGGTGTCCTCGATCCAGCCGCGCACAGCCACGCGACCCTCGCGGGCGTCCAGGCCAACGACGATGCGATCACCGTACAGCTCGCACGCCTCGCGGACTAACTCCGGCTTCTCTACCGCCACGGTTCCCAGAATGACGCGATTAATCCCCGCCTCAAGCAGTGACTCAATGTGCGATAGTTCTCGTACGCCGCCGCCAAACTGGACGGGGATCGAGACAGCCTGGGCGATGCTCGCGGCAAGCGCGGCCTGAACGGGGGCGCCGGCGCGCGCGCCGTCAAGGTCAACGACGTGAATGCGATTGGCGCCCTGCTGCTCCCACGTCCGCGCCACGGCGGCAGGATCATCGCCGAACACCGTCTCTCGGGCGTAATCGCCCTGGTAGAGCCTGACGGCATTCCCGTTGCGGAGATCGATGGCCGGTATGACGTCCATGCCGTGGCCGGGCGCCTAGATGGCCCAGTTAAAGAAGTCGCGATAGAGGGCCAGGCCGTCGCGCCCGCTCTTCTCCGGGTGAAACTGCGTGGCGATGAGCTTGTCCCGCGCGACAACACTCGCAAACGGCGCGCCGTAATCCGTCACGCCGAGGGTCATATCGTCGTCTACAGGCTGTCCGTAGTAGCTGTGGACAAAGTAGAACTGGTAGCCGGAGGCGATATTGGCTGCGGCGGCGTGGCTGCGAACAAAGCTGACGTCGTTCCAGCCCATGTGCGGCGTCTTGAGGCCGGCAGGGAATCGCAGGCACTCACCGGGTAGGATGCCCAGGCAATCGACCTCGTTCTCTTCCGATCTCTCGAAGAGCAGCTGCAATCCGAGGCATACCCCAAAGAAGGGCGTGTCCCGCGCGATGATGTCCTGCAAGGCGGATTCCATGCCTGAAGCCTTGAGACGGGCCATGGCAGGACCGGCAATGCCCTGCCCCGGAAAGACGACACCGTCCGCGGCCATAAGGTCGGCGGCAGCGTCCGTCACGGACACGCGAAAGCCCAGGCTCTCAAGGGCCTTTGCGACCGATCGCAGATTGCCGGCGCCGTAGTCCACAACCGCGATGCGCGGCCCGATGGCGTCAGCGTTCACCGGTCAGCAGCTCTGTCGGCAGGCGCCGGTCCTGATACCGGGCGAGGATGAACAGGAGATCCGCCGCGCGATTGAGATACGGGATGATGAGCGAGTCCGGTCTTATGAGATCCCGGTTATTGAGGGTGACGGCCAGACGCTCCGCTCGACGGAGAGTTGATCGACCGACGTCAAGGGCCGAGGAGGCCGGCGACGCGCCGGGAATGACAAATGCCCGAGGCAGCTCAAACTCTTCTTGCAGGCTGTCGATCTGCCGTTCAAGAGCCTCAACGTGCTCCTCGCACACGGGCGAAAAGTGCTTCAGGAACGTGTCAAAGAAGTCGACATCGGTTGCCAGCTCGGCGCCGACGGTGAATAGTTCCCGCTGGAGGCCAAGGGCCACTTCCTGCACGCGTGCATCGTCCGACAGGCTGCGTCCCAGGCCGATGGCCGAGACAGCCTCATCCACAGCGCCATAGGCATCCGTGCGGGGATCGTCCTTGGAGACGCGGCCTCCGTAAAGCAGGCCGGTTTCACCGGAGTCGCCGTACCGAGTGTAGACCTTGGGCATGGAGTTTATGGCGCCTTTCTATGCGAATCCCTGTTTCAAGTGTACCGTACAGGCACCCGCGACGGCGTGTATTCTACGGGTTTCCACGCAACGGCGGTTGTCGCAATGTTGACAATGGTATTGTCTATTGTATGATGATATTGTTGTCCACATGAAGGGTGAAATAGATGGCGGGGCAGGACTACTACAGCACGCTTGGCGTGAAGCGAGACGCCTCTGAGAAGGACATAAAATCGGCGTTTCGTCGTCTTGCGCGCCGATTCCACCCTGACATTAATCCCGGAAACGCGGCCGCCGAGAAGCGCTTCAAGGAAATCAATGAGGCGCATGAAATCCTGGGCGATCCGGACTCGCGACGCAAGTATGATAAGTATGGCGACAACTGGATGCACGCCGACCGCATTGAGGAAATGCAGGGCTCCGGCGGTTTTCGCTCCGGCCCCGGAATGGGCGGCGGCTTCGGCCATGGTTCGGGCGGCATTGGCGATATATTTGGCCAGTTCTTTGGCGCGGATCGTGGGGACGGAATGTTCCGCGGGCGGGCACAAAGGCCGCCGCAGCCCCGAGAACTCTCCGTTGAAATCACACTGAAAGAGGCGTTTCAGGGCACGCAACGATCCATGCGCGTCGCTGACGGCGCCGGCGGTACACGAAACATCGAGGCGACTATCCCTGCGGGCGTGGACACCGGCTCTCGCATCCGCATGAGCGGCGCTGCGGCCGAATCCCAAAGCGCCGCCGGCGCCGACCTTGTGTTGAAAGTAGACGTCAAGTCGGATCCAAAGTTTCGGCGCAATGGAGCGGACCTGACAACCGACATTAACGTCTCCATGTTTGACGCGCTGCTCGGCGGAGAGGTCATCGTGCCAACTATCGCTGAAACCGGCCTTGCGCTCCGCATCCCGCCGGAGACTCAGAACGGGCAGACGTTCCGGCTTGCGGGCAAGGGGATGCCGCGACTGCACGGGACGGGCAGCGGGGACCTGTTCGCGAAGGTTTTCATCACGTTGCCGGAGGATTTGCAGGACAGTGAGCGTGAACTTCTGGAGCAGCTGCGCGGCATCCGGGAGTCGGCAGGAGGCGTGCCATGACATCTCACAACCCCAGCGAACCCGTCTATTCGATCCGTATCGCAGCCCGTCTCGTCGGTCTGCACGTGCAGACACTCCGCTACTACGAACGCAACGGCCTCGTCGAGCCGCAGCGATCGCGGGGAAACGTGCGTTATTACAGCGACAGCGACGTCGCCCGGATTCAGAAGATCAAGTCGCTCATTGATGAGCTTGGAGTGAATCTGGCCGGCGCAGAGGTCATCATACGCATGACCCGACAGATGGCGGAGATGGAGGCGCACATACGTGACCTTGAGTCGCGGCTGGATACGATTACGGGCCGAGCGTCGCTTGCCGAAACAAACGACCGCGGGTCTGTGGACAATAAGAATAATGAACCAGGCAAGGAGGGCACGCCATGATGAGCCCTGATCGATTTACGGAAGGCGCGCAAGAGGTCATTGGCGTCGCGCAGCAGACTGTCATGGACATGCGCCACAGCCAGCTGGACGTTGAACACGTCGTCTACGCCATCCTGCGACAACCGGACAGCCCCGCCGTGGCGGTGTTGGAGCGGCTTGGCGTTGACGTCGCAGACCTGAGGGGTCGATTCGAGGCTGTTCTTGAAGCCGCCCCCAAGATAGCGACGGATGCCACCCAGCTCTATCTGACGCCTCGCGTTCAAGGGTTGCTGACGAACGCCGCCATGGCCGCGAGTCGAGGGGCCACCGGCCAGGTCGGCGCCGAGCACATGCTCCTCGGAGCGCTGTCTGTCAATAACGGAGAGTCAGACACAATCTTCAAAGCATTCAACCTGACGTCTCAGCGCGTGGAAACCGCGCTCAAGGAATACATGGGCGGAGCGGGCGGCGATCGCCAGGCAAAGGACGGCGCCGCCGGGGAACAAGGCGCAGGACGCAGCCAGGGCCGAAATTCGCCGACCCTGGATAAGTACACCATTGATCTGACAGAACTGGCGGAGCAGGGCCGGCTTGATCCTGTTATTGGACGCCAGCAAGAGATTCAGCGCGTCATGCAGATCCTGACGCGCCGAACAAAGAACAACCCGGTCATTATCGGCGAGGCCGGCGTCGGCAAGACGGCGATAGCGGAGGGGTTGGCGCAGAGGATAGTAACGGGCGACGTGCCAGAATCCCTCAACCATGCGAGCGTCCTCGCGCTGGACATGAGCGCGCTGGTAGCCGGCGCAAAATTCCGGGGCGAGTTTGAGGAGCGTCTGAAGAACGTGCTCAATGACGTGCGCGACGCCAAAGGCGAGATTGTGCTGTTCATTGATGAGCTGCACACGGTGGTCGGCGCCGGCGCGGCCGAAGGGGCGATGGACGCTTCCAACATGCTCAAGCCCGCTCTTGCGCGGGGCGAGCTTCAGGCCATCGGCGCCACAACGCTTGATGAATATCGCAAACACATTGAGAAGGACACGGCGCTGGAGCGGCGCTTTCAGCCGGTGCATGTGGACGAGCCGTCCGTGGACGACGCCATCGCCATCCTTCAGGGTGTGGCTCCGCGCTATGAGGCTCATCACAAAGTGAAGATAACGCCGGAGGCGTTGGAGGCGGCAGTGAAGCTCAGCGCGCGGTACATTACGGACCGCAAGCTGCCAGACAAGGCCATCGACCTCATCGACGAGGCGGGGTCGCGCATCCGCATAGACGCCGAATCGTTTACGCCGGAGCTCAAGGAGATGGACCAGCACAACCGCCAGCTCGAGATTGAGGAAGAGGCGGCGGCGCAGCGCGAGGACTTTGAGGCGGCGGCGCGCATCAAGCAAGCCAGGGCGCAATTGGGCAACGAATACGAGGCCGCGCTGAGCGCGTGGCGCCAGGAGAAGAGCATTCGCGACACAGTGGACGAAGAGGACATCGCGCGACTTATCTCTGAGTGGACCGGCGTGCCCGTGAGCCGAATGCTGGAAGAGGAGACGCAGCGCCTTATGCGGATGGAGTCTGAGCTGCATCACCGCGTGATTGGCCAGGATCAGGCTATCTCGGCTCTCTCGGACGCCATCAGGCGAGCACGCGCCGGCCTCAAGGATCCCGGACGGCCTATCGGAAGCTTCATCTTTCTCGGCCCCACGGGCGTCGGCAAGACTGAGCTAGCCCGGGCCCTGGCGGAATTCCTGTTCGGGGATGAAGAGGCCATGGTGCGGCTGGACATGTCCGAGTACGCCGAACGGCATGAGGTGTCGCGGCTCGTCGGCGCCCCGCCCGGCTACATCGGCTACGACGATGGCGGACAGCTCACAGAGTTGGTGCGGCGGCGGCCCTATCGCGTCATCCTGTTCGACGAGATCGAAAAGGCCCACCCCGACGCATTCAACATGTTCCTGCAGATACTGGAAGATGGGCGGCTCACGGATGGCCACGGACGAACTGTGGATTTCCGCAACACCGTGATCATCATGACGTCCAACCTCGGCACGGAGACGCTGCAGAGAGAGCGGATCGGGCTGTTGCGCAACACCGACGGCGCGCAAGCATTTCAGGACCTGCAACGGTCGGTGGACCAGGCGCTCAAGAAGGAATTCCGGCCTGAGTTCATCAACCGCATCGACGAGATCATTGTCTTTGAGCCCCTTACTCAGAGCCAGATCCTGGAAATCGTCGATCTCATGGTGGCCGAGGTTCAGAAGCGGCTTGAGGAACGCAGCCTGCGAATCACCATGACCGACGCCCCGCGCGAATGGCTCGCCAACGTTGGCTATGATCCGATGTTCGGCGCCCGTCCGTTGCGCCGCGCAGTGCAGAAGCACGTCGAAAACGTGCTGGCGCGGGAGATTCTTGAGGGCAGGATCGTCGACGGCGAGGACATCACAGTCGATCTCGGAGACGGGGCGCTGACTTTTCAGAAGACCAGCGTCGTTGAGGCCGAAAAGACGCCCGTGACGGCCTGAGGGCTCAGGCGGCAAGGGATTCAGAGGCTGCATGGACTATCCGCTGCGTAACGGAGACATGAGCGTCAATGGCTTGCGCCTCTATTACGTGGAGGCGGGCGCACCGGATGGTCCGACCGTGGTATTTGTACACGGAATTGGCGGAGGGGTCGAGGATTGGTGGGCCAACCTCGGGTATTTCAGTGAGCGAGGCTATCGCGTAATCGCGCCCAGCTTTCCCGGCCATGGTCCCTCTGACCTGCCAAGGGCTGACTGGGACCCGTTGGAGAGCGGCGCCATGCTCCTCTCAATGATGGATATCTGGGGCGTTCAGAAGGCCCTGCTCGTTGGGCATTCCGCGGGGTGCATCGCGGCGATGCAGGCCGCGTTGGAGGCGCCGCAGCGGGTGAAAAGCCTTGTTCTCACCGCGCCGGGCGGTCTGGGGAGGAAACTGGGTTGGTCGCTCCGCTTGCTGTCCGTTCCTGTGCTTGGCGAGCTCATGTGGCATCCCCGAGTGCTGCGGGGAAGCCGAGCGAGAAAGGCCATCTTCGCTGAAGAAACCCTGGTTAATGACGAGATTCTGGACCAGTGGATCGCCAGGAGCCGAGACTCGCGGCAACGTCGGGCCTTCTTTCGCCTGGTTCGTCAGGGCATTGATATTCGCGGTCTCAAGGCACCCTATGACATGCTGCCTCGCTCGCATGACATTTCCTGCCCTACCCTGATCATATGGGGCAAGGAGGATCAGGTCATCCCCTCGCCCAAATCGGAGGCCGGGCTGCTAAACGACTTTCCGGCAGCTCGATTCGTATCGCCGTCTCCATGCGGACACTGGCCCCAGGTGGAACAGTCGAGCACGTTCAACCACGAGACGCACATCCATCTACAGAATTCGTTGGCTGATGAGCAGGCGTTAAGCAATGGGGCCAGGGACTTTGCTCGGCATGGACTGCGCTCAGAGTGATCCAGCGGCCTTCAGCAAGTGCGGAAGCCCGTGAAAGTGCGATGAACAGGATGTGACGCATTTGATCGGGCCCTTGCGCATCTCGCGGAGACGGCGACCACGGGCATATAATCGGGCCTAAGCGGGATGTTTGCTCACCTCCACACACACTCTGAATACAGTTTGTTGGATGGCTTGTGCCGCATCCCTGACCTTGTACAGCACGCCCGCGAGCAGGGCTTTGGGGCTCTTGCGCTGACGGACCACGGTAGCCTGCACGGCGCCGTGGACTTCTATCGAGAGGCGCGTGAAGCGGGCATCAAGCCGATCATCGGCGTTGAAGGCTACGTGGCGCCCAACGGCAGGACCAGCCGTCAGCCCGGCGACAAGCAACCGTATCACCTGGTTCTGTTGGCCAAGAACGATGAGGGCTACCACAATCTGCTGCGGCTCGTCTCCATCGGCCACCTGGAGGGGTTTTACTATCGGCCCCGGATGGACCGAGAAGTTCTGGAGCAGCACGGGGCCGGCATCATCGCGCTCTCCGGCTGCCTGGCGGGCGAGATCCCGCGCGCCATCATGGAGGGCCGAATGGACGACGCCCGCGAGGCAGCGACGTGGCACAAGAAGACCTTCGACGGCTACTACCTGGAAATGCAGCGCCACCCCGGCATTCAGGACCTTGATCGGCTAAACGCCGGGCTCGCGCAACTCTCGCAGGAGCTGGACATTCCCCTGGTGGCGACCAATGACCTCCACTACGTCCGGCAGGCGGATCATGAGGCGCAGGATGTCTTGCTTTGCATCCAGACGAATGCGGACATTAACGACCAGAACCGGATGCGCATGGAAGACGACAGCTTCTATTTGAAGTCCGAACAGGAGATGCGGGACCTCTTTCAGGACATTCCGGAAGCCGTTGATAACGCGTGGCGGATTGCGGAGGAGTGCGACCTGGAGCTGGAATTCAATCGGCTGCGACTTCCGCAGATCGAACTCCCGCCGGATATGTCGTCGTTTGATTACCTGAGCCAGATCTGCTGGGAGGGCTTCGAGCGACGCTACGGGGCCGACCAGGAGGATGCCCGCACGCGCGTCGAGTATGAGTTGGATGTCATCCGCCAAATGGATTTTGCGGATTATTTCCTGGTGGTCTGGGACCTTGTCGCCTACGCAAGAAGCCAGGGCATTCTGGTGGGAGTCCGTGGCAGCGCCGCGGCTAGCGCAGTGCTCTATTGCCTGAACATCACGGATATTGAGCCCCTCGCCTACAGCCTTGTCTTTGAGCGATTCCTCAACCTGGAGCGCAAGGAGATGCCGGACATTGACCTCGATATCGAGGACGCGCGCCGCGATGAGGTTATCGATTACGTGACGCGGCGATTCGGTCAGGACCGAGTGGCGCAGATTATTTCGTTTGGCACGTTCGGGGCGCGCGGCGGCATTCGGGATGTCGGCCGGGCGCTTGGCATGAGCTTTGGCGAGGTGGATCAAGTGGCCCGGCTGCTGCCGCCCGGTTATCACCCTGCGCCGCTGCGTGAATCGCTGGAGCGCCTGCCGCAGTTCAGAGAGACATATGACCAAGACCCCCAGGTACGACGACTCGTCGATATGGCAATGAAGCTGGAGGGCGTGTCCCGCAACGCCAGCACCCATGCGGCGGGCATCGTAATTTCACGCGAGCCCCTCGTCAACGTCGTACCGTTGCAGAGGCCCGTCAAGAGCGCCGGTTCGGACGACGACGGTATTCCGATGACGCAGTGGGATATGAATCGCGTGGCGGAAGCCGGACTACTCAAGCTCGACCTCCTGGGTCTTACCAACCTCACGACGCTGGCCCGCACGCGCGACCTGATCGCCAAAACGCGCGGCGAGACCTTCTCACTGGATAGCGTGCCGCTGGACGATGAGAAGACATTTGACCTGCTGTGCCAGGGGCAGACGATGGGTCTTTTTCAGCTTGAGGGTCAGGGGATGAGTCGTTGGATCAAACGGCTTGAGCCGCGAACGCTGAACGATGTCTCAGCGATGATCGCCCTCTACCGCCCAGGGCCGATGGAGCACATACCGCGCTTCATCGACGCCAAGACGGGCCGACAGCCCATCAAATATCCACACCCGGATCTGCAGGAGATTCTGCAAGAAACGTATGGCGTCATCGTCTATCAGGATCAGGTGCTCCAGATTGCCCAGCGGTTTGCCGGGTATTCCTTGGGCCGAGCGGATATTGTCCGCAAGGCGATGGGCAAGAAGGTGGCGGAGATCATGGCCGCGGAAGCGGATAGCTTTATCGCCGGGGCGCAGGAGCGCGGCTATTCGCGAGCAGACGCCAAGGCAGTCTTTGATCTGATCGAACCCTTTGCCGGTTACGCCTTCAATAAGGCGCACAGCGTCAGCTACGCCTACATCGCCTACCTCACCGCTTACTTCAAGGCCAACTACCCAATCGAATACATGACGTCGCTGCTCAATGCACACCTCGGCGCGCAGGATCGGACGGGCGCGGACGCGGAGGAATGTCGCGCGCTCGGCCTCCAGGTCCGGCCGCCCAGCATTAATCACAGCGAGGTCGACTACGGGATCGACGACGAACGCAGCGAGCGGGGCGCCATACGGGTTGGTTTGGCCGCTATCAAGAACGTCGGCCACGGCGCGGCTGAGGCACTGGTCTCGGAGCGAAGAGCAAACGGGGTCTTTGCATCAATAGGCGATTTCATTGACAGGGCCGACCTGAAATCCCTCAATCGCCGCGGCCTTGAGAACCTCATCAAAGCCGGGGCGATGGATGAGCTGGGCGAACGCGAAACTCTCCTGGCCAATGTCGAACGCATATTGTCCTCCGCATCGCAGCAGCAGCGCGTAAGGAATTCAGCGCAGGCCAGCATGTTTGACGCCCTGCAGGGTGATCCGGCGCTGGCCATGCCGAGCTTTGAGCTAACACCGCCTGCAAGCCCCGCATCAGACACAGAAAAGGGGCTCTGGGAAAAGGACCTGACGGGCATCTACTTCACCAACGATCCGTACAGCGTGCTGCGCGGCGTCACGGGCATGGAGGACTGCACTCCATGCGCCGACGTCTCCATTGAGATGGAGGGCTCCCGCATAACTGTCGCCGGCAACATCACGTCCATCCGCACGTTTGTAACGCGCGGCGAAAACGCGGCAGCCGTCACCATTAACGATCAATCCGGATCAGTGTCGGTCACCGTCTGGCCGGACCAGTACCGCAAGAGCCAGGACACGTGGCAGACAAACATCCCCGTGCGAGTGACAGGGTCAGTGCGTGTCCGTGACGACGAGCCATCAGTCGACTGCCGCCAATTCGAGGTGCTTACTCCCGGCGCGGCCCGAGACGACGCCGGCTACACGCCCGATCAAGAGAGCGAGTCAACGCCCGCCGTCGACGCCCCCGCCGTTGCGGACGCCAAGTCAGAGTACGCGGAGGCCGAAACGTCTCCGGCGGCAGCCGTCCCTGCCCCCTCCCCGAAGAAAGAGGCTGAGGGACAGCCCAATGGCAACGGGGCAGACAACGGGGCTGAGCCGCGATATATCGTCGCAGTGGCAATGCGGGAATCCGTGGACGAGGAGGCGGACATAGAGAGGCTTGATCGCCTTCTCATCGTGCTAAGGAGTCATCCCGGCCATGATTCCGTGCGTCTCATGATCCATGAACAGGACGACGTTACGTCCATGGAACTGCCCATTGAGACGCGGTATGGCCCGGACCTGCGGGCGGAGATCAGCGCCATCCTGGGAGAAGACGCGGTGTCGGCTCAACCCGTTCTGATCTAAAGCAGCTTTCTACCGCCAGGACGCGACGACTCAATCACCTATGGAATGGACGCATCTTACGACGACAGACGATCAGCTCAGCGCTGAGCTGCTTGTGCAGGCGTTGCTGGAAGAGGGCATCGAGGCGCTGGTTAACGCCGGCGACACGAGCAGCTTCTTGGGCGTCAGCGGCAATCCGTGTCGCATCATGGTCAACGCCGAACAGTGGGTGCGCGCCATGACCCTGCTGGATAGCTGGGACGATGAAAGCTCGCCCTCAGCCGGCAGCGCAGGGACCGACGTCACTTAGGGGCGAAATCCAAGAAGGCCGCGGCGCCCTGCCTGCAACGGCAATCAGGGCGCTTCCCAAAAAACCTCTAGCTCCAGGATCCCTCAACGTCCGCCGTCTGCCATCCACCATAGCCATCGCCCTTGGGCGTCGTGACGGGCAGATCGTCAACGTAGGCGGCGTCCATCTTCCACGTATAGAAGGCCATGAACTTCTCAATGGCCTCATAGCCCGGCTTCGGATCCTGATAGCTCCAGATCACGCCCTCCGCCTTGCTATCCCCGACGCGAACGCCCCAGTAATTGGCCACGCCCTTGAACTCGCAGGCGGACGTCCTGTCTTCCGGGACTAGGAACTCCTGCCTCACGTCCTCCGGCGGAAAGTAGTAGACGGGCGGCTGATCCTTCTCCACGATGCGGACCCCGCGTGTGGTATCAGCAACGACCTCTCCGCCAAGCTCCACGCGGAGTCGTCGCGACACAGGCTGAACCGCCCCGGGCGTCGGCGGGAAATTCGCGGCAGACTCACGTTCTGTTGTTGCCATCTCTTCCTCCTTGAGCCCTGACGGCTCTTGCACTACATCATACGGCCAAGTCGGGACGAAAGATGCGCGCATGGCATTCCTGAGGCCGCCAGCCGATCATACGGGCAAGTTCTCGCGAAAGCAGGCTTTTCGAGGGCGCAAACTTTCTCGGCTATCATAAGAAAGCGGGGCAGGGATCGCGATTCCTTCCCTCCGATTCCCGTTCTTGAGTCCACCTAAGGCAATCCATTGGAACAGAGCCAGGCTTTCTATGACCTTATCCTGATCCTGGGCGTCGCCACGATTGCGGCGGTCATAGCGGCGCTCCTGCGTCAGCCGGTGGTCGTCGCCTTCATCGGCGTGGGCATTGTGGTTGGTCCGGCCGGGTTGGGCGTCGTGACCGGGGAATCGGAATTCGTCGAAGTCTTTGGCCAGGTCGGAATCGCGCTCCTGCTATTCGTCGTCGGGCTGCGACTTGATCCGTCTTTGATCAGGACCGCGGGATTCGTGGCGATCGTCTCAGGCCTTGGACAAGTCGTCATAACGACGGTGTTAGGCTTTGCGATCACGTCTGCGATGGGGGTTGACCCCCTGACGGCCC
Source organism: Dehalococcoidia bacterium (assembly GCA_965237465.1). GTDB lineage: Bacteria > Chloroflexota > Dehalococcoidia > UBA6926 > UBA6926 > VXMO01. The sequence continues at coordinate 101,125 of OZ250138.1, read as the reverse complement.
TCTATATCTCTCTTGCGCTGACAATCTCCAGCACGGTCATAGTCGTCAAGGTCTTGTCAGATCGTCGCGAACTCGATTCCCTCCACGGGCGGATCGCGCTGGGCATCCTGATTGTGCAGGACATCGTCGTAATCCTGGCCCTGGCGCTGTTGTCCGGACTGGACGGGGCCACTCTTGAGGGCGGCTCAGTCGTACAGCAGCTGGCGTTCAACGCTCTCAGGGGCATCGGCCTGGTGATCATCATGATCATCGTGGCGCGATTCTTCATCCCGATAATCGAGCCGCGAGTCCTGGCGATGCCGGAGGTCCTGGTATTAGGCGGCATCTCATGGGCCGTACTGATGGCGGTAGGCGCGGAATGGGCAGGGTTCAGCGTCGAGATGGGCGCGTTTCTCGCCGGGGTTGTCCTGGCGTCGCGGCGGCCACGTCAACTGGTGGCGGCGCGCCTGACGACGGTCCGGGATTTCCTGCTCCTCTTCTTCTTCGTCAGCCTGGGCGTTCACCTGGAGTTGGCTGACCTGCGCGATCAAATCCTGCCTGCGCTGGGACTCTCGGCATTCGTACTAATCGGCAATCCGTTGATCGTGATGGGGATTGCCGTTGCGATGGGATTCCGGGCGCGCACGGGGCTTGTGGCAGGAATGGCTCTTGCCCAGATCAGCGAGTTCTCGTTTGTTCTCATGGCTCTTGGGCTCTCCCTGGGACACACGAATGAATCCAGCCTCGCCCTCGTAACCCTGGTTGGGCTCATTACATTTGCGGCTTCAACCTACCTGATCACATACGCCAACCAGATTTACCGCGCCCTTCAGCCTCTGCTCAACAAGATTGAGCGCCATAACGTGCATCGCGAGGACGAAATACTGGATGAGGAGGATCAACCGGCGGAGGTCATCGTCTTTGGAGCGGGGCGTCTCGGCACGGTTATCCTATCCCGCCTGCAAGAAACAGGCGTCGAGGCTCTGGGCGTCGATTTTGACCCGGTCGCTGTGCGCAGACTACAGGAGCTCGGATTCAGGATGCGCTTCGGCGATGCGGAGGCGCCGGAGTTTCTGGAGGGCTTGCCGCTGTCCTCAGTGCGCATCGTCGTCTCGACAATCAGGACCCCGGAGATCGAGGTCGTGTTGCTTGAGGCGCTGCGAGAGCATCAATTTCACGGGCCTGTCCTCTTGACGAGCCAATCGGCGGCCACTGCCGAACGCCTGACAGGCCTCGGCGCGACGCTTGTGTTGTTGCCATTTGAAGCGGCAGGGGAACGGGCATCGGAAATGATTCAGGAGACGTTGCTTGATCCGTCCTACTTGGATCGCGCCCGTTCAAGCCCGAGAGCGCCCGTCGAGGACGAGGATATCGAGGATCAGTAAGCTGCGGCGACAATCCCCCGTCAGTGGGATGTAGGGCGATCCGTTATGGCCCCGGCGCGGGGCCGCAGTCCCCTCTCCCGCCGCGTGGGGCGGAATCCGGTGCGCGATTCGGTGCGCATTCTCTGCATTGCCGCATCGCCACGCCCCTCATGGAGCAGGAGGCGCTCCTTAATCGCGAGGCCGCCGCCAAATCCGGTCAGGGCGCCGTCCGCGCCCACGACTCGATGTCAAGGGACGACGATTCCCAAAGGATTGGCTCCCACCGCCTGCCCTACGGCGCGGGCAGCCCGCGGCCTGCCGATTGACTTGGCCACGTCTCCATACGTCATGACGGCGCCGGCCGGAATGTCCTTGAGCGCGCTCCACACCGCCTGCTGAAACTCCGTGCCCGCGTCCATGTCCAGAGGGCCATCAAGGTCCAACGATTCTCCGGCGGCATATGCCGTCAGCCGGTCCGCCCAATCGTCCAGCAATGGAGAACTCTGGCCCGTTGGCAAGTCCTCCTGTATCCCCATTGTCTCGGCGTTGAGCTCCTGCTCCGAATCCTGAGGTCCCAGAACGGCCTTAAGGCCCTGCGGCGATCCCACCAATCCAAGCAGTCCCAGGGACGTCTCCACCATGCGATACGCATTAGCTTGCATCGGTGGGTTCCTTCCTCATGCGGTCGCGTGCTGTCGGGATGAATCTGAGCACCGCAAGGGTCAGAAGGCTCACGACAATCGTTCGCCAGGAGAATTGCCTGTAAGGCGGGGCCTGCTTGTCCGGGCCGTAAAGAACGTGGTCGTACCACTGCACGACTCCGTAGAGGGCGAAGGTTGCGCGGGGCATTGCATGAGCGAGACGGCCGATATATTCCTCGGGCGTTTCATCACGTCGGGCGCCGATTCCGGCAAGACGACCGAGCCGCACCGTCTGCGCATATGCCCGTGCAGCCGTGCGTGGCCGAATGAGAGCCCGCCACCACACAAATAGGCTCGCGAACAGCAGAGCGGCGCCCAACACCGCCCCAAGGTAGATTGCCGCATCTCGCGCGCTAATCGACAGGAGAGAGTTATCCCCTACTCGCAGTATGGGTTCGTCCCCAAGCTCCAATAACTCGCTGCTTGTCTGCAGGAGATCCTCGTCTTCAAATGCGAATCCGCCGAGGTCGCCGCCTGCATCAGTCAGCGAAATCGCATTGGCAGGCCCCGATACTGCGTCAGTCGGACCTCCCGGCGCCCTCGCATCCTCGCTGGGCGTTGCTTCAAAGGGAATCCAGCCATAGCCGGGGAAGTACGCCTCTGACCAGGCATGGGCATCCGATTCACGCACGACGAAGACGCCCGCCTCAGCATCGTAGTCGCCGGGGAGATACCCAACGACGAGCCTTGCGGGGATGCCTACGGAGCGCATCAGCACCGTATGCGCGGAGCCAAAGTACTCGCTGTATCCCGATTTCAGAGTGAAGAGAAAGTGGGTCAGGCCGTCCTGCCCCGGAGGCGGCGCGGGAATGTCCTGCGAATACTCGAATGTTCGTAGGTAATCGCGGAGTGCAACAGCCTTGCTATACTGCGTCTCTTCGCCCTCTGTGATTGCAGCCGCGAGCCTCGTTATGCTGGGCGGCAAGTCCTCTGGCAGAGCCGTATAGGTGTCCCGCACCCAATCCTCGTACTCCGGCGGAACGGCATCGAGGTCTTGCCCGGTCACCGTCGGAACATAGGCCTGCACGGTGTAGCGTTGATTCGGTTGCAAGACCCGCAGGCTATCCAGCTTGACGAGTCGATGGCCCTCGTCAACGTCGACGTTGATAAACCTGGCCTCAACCGGCAAGGTCGTTCTAAGTGGCGTAGCCGCAGTAAAGACGGTGGATGCCGGGGCTTTCAGCTCAAATGTGATATTGCGGACGCAATCAGCGCAGTCCTGGTAACTGGCTCCGGCGATGTCCTCAAGCCCGCGCCGCTCATCAACCACCATCTGGGCATTACTCCAGCCCCAGCCGTGGTATTCATCGTACGTCCGAGCCTTCCAGTAGAGCCTCTCATCGGCCTCCACATGCATGAGGACATCCTCAGGGAGTGAGATGTTTCCCCTGAACGGCAGTTCACTGCCAAAGCCGTAGAGGGCAAATGAGCGGCGCGCGGGGAGCGAGGCGAATATCCGCGTAAAGGCGCCTTCCGCGTCGCCAACCGGCCCGCGGAGGTCAGACCACGCCGCCTGCACGAACCTTGGCCCTGTCCCTATCGCCGGCGACAGGATCGTAACGAGGAAAACCAGGGCGGCAAACCAGACGCCGGCGTGCATCACGTGCATCGGCAGCCATGAGCCCTGAACGGCGTCCGTCTCCCGCCACTCCCGCCGACGCTCCAGCAAGACCAGCCGCACAATAAGCAACGCGGATGCCAGGAGAAACAGCAGGAACCAGGGGAGGGCGCGGGGCGGAAGATACGTCATATTGGTAACAATCACGAATCCGGCGGGCAAAATGGCCCACACGGATTGCGTCGTCAGCGTCAGATAGACGGTGACATAGGTGATGGTCCACGCGGCCGCCAGCAAGAGAAATACAAACGTCAGCCGGTCCGTGCTCGCGCCTCCTTCTAGGAGGGCCTCTGTCCACAGAGCGATGCGGTACCCCGCAGTGAGCGCCCTGCCCTCCAGGCTTGTTCCCGCCACCAGCGTCACGGTATGCGCGAATGCCTGCGCCACAGCCAAAAAGAGGGCCACGAAGTGTTGGGCCGCCAGCGCCTCCCTCCAGCGAGCATTGATGAGTCCGCATCCGGCGCCGACGGCCACGGCTATGACCAGTCCTGGCAAGACCGGCACCCACTGCGCATATTGGAAGGACCCCACGACGACGCCAGCCACGGCGACGGCCAACGCGAACGTGAGCCACCCGGGACCAGGGTAGTCCAGGATGCGGCGTCCCCAACGAATCAGCCGCTCGAGGCCGGTCCACTCCGCCGGCGCGCGTGTTGCCTCAGCGGCGGCGCTCATGCGCCCCACCGTTCCGGTCGGGTGAAGTCGCGGCGGCTGCCCGGCTGCGCCGCAAGCGCGCCCAACGCATTGAAACTCAGCGCCTGTCCAAGGTCATCGCCCTTGCGGACAACGTACGTCGCGACGCCCATTGCGTGCAGGTTCGCCATATCCCGCGGGAAACCGGCCTTTGACCCAAAACTCACCGGTTCAAGGAGGATGACGGCACCGGGGGAGTTTCTTTCACGCAGAAACGCCCCGGCCGCCAGTGCATCGTCAACAGACGGAGTGATCGCGATGATGCCCGTTCGGCGGCCGGACCGAGCCCCCTGTAGGGCGAGGAGCTCTTGCATCGGAGTCCGCCCCTCAGCGCGGCACAGCGCAAGCGCCTCAAGGATGCGCCACAGGTGTTTGTCGCCCGTGCCGCCGGGTATCGAGTATTCGGTATCGCCCATGGCGGAAAATCCCAGGCCGTTGTCATAGCCCAAGAGAAAACGGGCGATGGATGCGGCGATCGTCACGCCCGTCTCCTCGGTCCCGTCGATTCCTTCTCCCAGCTGGACGTCTCGATTCAAGTCAAGCAGGAGCGAGAGATCAGACTGCACCTCGGTCTCGAACTCCTTGACCATCAGCCGGTTAAGCTTGGCGCTGCTCTTCCAGTGGATGCGATTCAGGCTGTCGCCAATCGTGTATCGGCGAACGGAAACAACGTTGGGAGTGAACTGAGACGTGGCGCGATACTCCGGCGCGTCGCCGGACTCCTCGGAGCTTGAAATCACAAAATCATTCAGTGGAAACGGAGCCGGATAGACGACCATCTCGCGCATTTCACCCACAATGCGTTGCGTCTTGAAGAGCCCGAATGGATCAGAGCCGGTCAGGCGCAGCGGCCCCCAGTGAAAGCGGCCACGGGTCTGGGCGCGAGTGCCGAGAGTCGTCCAGTTGCGGGATCCGCGCAACGGCATGCCCATGACCTCGGAGGACACCCCCGGCACGGTCCCCATGTCCTCGACGTGCATCCACGGCCTGGGCAGGAGCGAATCGTTTTGCAGCCAAACCTTTTGCTCAACTCTTTCGCCCACCTGCGCCAGCGCCGGATGATCCTCGGCGCCGGCGGTCACTCCCCTCATGCTGAGCTTGGTCCACAGCCAGGAGAGGAGAAAGACAGCGAGGAGCGCCGACAGCAGGTTTGACATCACGTAGAAGCCTGACGCGAGCGTCAGGAACAGGGCCATGAATGCTGCAAGACCCAGGAAGGCGCGGCGGCTGCGCATGATTCGGCCCTCAGGCCCGCAGCCAACCTCGGGGCACGGAGCCCGGCACCGGCGCGGCCTCCAGAACCTGGTTCAACACGTCTTCCACAGAAATGCCTTGCATGCGAGCATTTGGATTCAGAATGATCCGGTGGCCAAGCACGGGATGCAAGAGGTGCTTGATGTCATCCGGCAGCACGTAGTCGCGCCCGTCCATCACGGCCTTGGCCTGTCCACCGCGATAGAGAACCAGCGCGCCGCGAGGCGATGCGCCGACATACACAGAGCTATGCGCGCGGGTGGCGTCAACGATGGCCACAATGTATTGCTTGATCAGGTCATCGACGTACACGTGTCGGACGATGTCCTGTAATTCAAGCATCTCCTCCGGCGACGTCACGGCCTCAATTGACTCAATTGGGTGGGCAAGCTGCATCCTGTCCATGATTTCGATCTCGGACTCCGCAGAGGGGTAACCCAGGGAAAGTCGCAGGAAGAATCGATCCCGCTGCGCCTCTGGGAGCAGGAACGTTCCCTCATGCTCCAACGGGTTCTGCGTCGCGAGCACCCAGAACGGCCTTGGCAGCGTGTGCGTCACGCCATCGACGGTCACCTGACCTTCCTCCATCGCCTCCAGCAGCGCGGATTGCGTTTTTGGCGTGCCGCGGTTGATCTCATCCGCCAGGACAAGATGAGCAAGGACCGGCCCTCCACGGAACTCGAACTCGCCGGTCCGCTGGTTGTACAGATTGACGCCGATTACGTCTGACGGGAGCAAATCAGGGGTGAATTGCACGCGCTTGAAGGAGGCGCCGAGCGAGGTCGCCACGCTGCGGGCAAGCATGGTCTTGCCAACGCCGGGAACGTCCTCAATGAGGAAGTGGCCGCCGCCCAGGATGGCAACGAGAGCGAGTTCCGTCGCGGCGCGCTTGCCCACAATGACCCGCTCAACATTTTCCAGCGTCTTGTCGACGATTTCCCGCGCACGGTTAACAGTGGCTGCCACGTTCCACCCCCAGCCTTGATGCCCTCGTTAGCCTAATATTGGAATGCCCGGCACGCGTCCGTGCAACCAGCATAGTTAAGAGACGATACCATAGCCCAACAATGGCCTCCCTAGCAGCGGAACAAACGACTACGTCCGTCACCGCCTGCATCGTTGCGGGCGGACGCGTCACAGATGGGCCCAGGGTGCGGGCTATCCTCAATGACGCGACGCTCATCATCGCCGCCGATCGCGGCATTCGCGCATGCATGGACCTCGACGTCACGCCCCGGTTGTGCATCGGGGATTTCGACTCCGTATCACCTGATGACCTACAAAGGGCGCGCGAGCTGGGCTGGCCAATTGAGGAGCATCCCGCGGAAAAGGCGGCGACGGACGGAGAGCTGGCCCTGGAAGCGGCTATAAACTACGGCGCGACAAGGATCACGATCCTCGGCGCGCTTGAGGGCGCCGATCGCGTCGATCGCGTCGATCACACAATCGCAAACGTCCTGTTGCTGGCGCGGGAGGATTTGCGGCAGCTTGATGTCCGGCTTGTGGACGAGATGCGAGAGGCGTTTGTGATCCGCGGCGGCGAGGCATCCTCCGTCACCGGAGACCGGGGCGATTTTGTCTCCCTGTTGCCGCTGTCAGGTCAGGACACCGTAGTCACCACCTGGGGTCTGAAGTACGATCTCACCGGCGTTTCCCTCGCGTATGGAGCAACGCGCGGCATGAGCAATGAACTGGTGTGGGCGCGCGCGGAGATTCACGTGGCCGTGGGGCAACTTCTGGTTATGCAGGAAAGGCGGGCCGGCTCTCAATAGGCGCCGAAGTCCGTGTTCCTATGCAGATGTAGAGGAATCGGCCTCCACCCAGGGAAGCAGGCGGATCAGGCTCGCGTTGAGGTGGACGGTTAGGACGTCGCCGGGCGCAGGTCGTCGACTGCCACTCTGTACTGGCGCCAACGCGCTAAAGCTCTGCCCGTCGACGTCCAATCCCACACTGTATCGACCTCCCTGCAGCACAACCTCCGTCACGCGTCCTGTCGCGCCTTCAGCCCCGGCCGGCGCCAGGGTCAACGCCTCCGGCGGGATTAGAGCCGTGCACTCCGCCAACCCTGCAACGTCTTCTTGCGGCTCAGCGACGCTCCATTGGCCGATTCCGCTGCGGATGTCCACGCCGCCGTCATTATTGGGGGAGATGCCGCAGCGCGCCAGGTTCAAGTGACCAAGAAACCGCGCCGCAAATGGCGTGGCAGGGTTGAGATAGACATCCTCCGGCGCACCGTACTGTATCGGCAGGCCATGATCCAGCAGCAGAATCTTGTCGGCGATCGCAAACGCCTCATCGTGGTCATGCGTGACATAGATCAACGTCACGTTTTCATGGTCTCTGATGCGGCGGATCTCACGTCCGAGATCCGTCCTCAAGTGGCGGTCAAGCGCGCCAAGCGGCTCATCAAGCATGAGCAGACGCGGCCTCGGCGCAAGAGAGCGGGCGAATGTGACGCGCTGCTGCTCGCCGCCGGAGAGTTGGTCAATCCGGCGGTCTGCAAGTTCTTCGATTCGAACGAGTCGCAGGAGCTCATTCACCCTGGTCCGGATGTCCGCGCCGGACCAGCGTTGGCTCTTTAGCCCAAACGCCACATTCTCATAGACGTTGAGGTGCGGAAACAGCGCCAGATCTTGATGCATCAGGCCAAATGCACGGCGGTGGGGCGGGATGTCAGCGATTGGTTCGCCGTTCAGGAGCATATTTCCGGCGTTGGGCGTTTCAAGACCGGCGATTAGCCTCAGGAGCGTGCTCTTGCCGCAGCCGCTCGGGCCGAGCACGGCCAGCGATTCGCCGGCGTCAAGCTCGAATGAGACTTCGCTCAGGGCGAACGTCCGCCCCTCGTCATAGCTCTTGGCGAGGCCATCGAGGGTCAGCAGCGAGGCCACAGTCAGAACTCTCCCCAGCCTCTGAATCGGGCGCGCTCAATTGCGAGAAACCCGATGCCGGACACGACCATAAGGACGGAGCTCATTGCGATAGCGCTTGCGAGATTCGATGCCCCGGGCCGCGTCAGGAAGCTCAGAATGGCGACCGGCATCGTTGTGTACTCAGGCCGATTCAGCAAGAGCGTCGCGCCGAACTCTCCGAGCGAGACTGCAAAGGCAAACACGGCGCCGACAAGGATAGCCCGCGACAGGATTGGTAGGTCAACGCGCAGGACTGTGCTCAACGGCCCCGCGCCCAGCACGCGCGCCGCTTCGCCGAGATGGGGCCGCACGGCCCTGAGAGTGGACAAGACAACGCGCAACACGAATGGATACGCGATGAGCGTGTGCGCAAGGATGATCGGCACAAAGGTGGCCCGGAGGTCAAGCGGACCTATACGCAGGCTCAGAAGATAGCCCAGTCCCAGCGTTACGGCAGATACTCCCAGAGGCAACATGTAGAGTGCATCCAGCGGGTTGCGCCACCAGGCGCGAGGATGCCGCAGGCCATAGGCCGCGAGGACGCCAAGGGGCACAGCCAGCGCAACTGTCGCGGCGGCGAACATGAGGGAGTTGCGAACGGCGTTCGCGGGAGAGACGTAAAAGTAATCGTTGCGCTCATTGGAAAGGATCGACGAATAGGCCTCCAACCCTATGCCGTCCGCCGTTATGAATGAACGGACCAGCAGCGCCGCCAGCGGCGAGAGCACCAAGACGACGGCCGCAAGAGCCCCGATTCGCAGGACGTTGTCCGCAGGCGTGGCGGCCCAAAGGCTTGTCGCCGCGCGGGCGCGCAACCGGACGCGGGAGACTGCGCTCGCCTGCAACCGCACATACAGCCAAAGGACGCCAAAGGTGACAACCAGCTGAATCAGCGCCAGGGCCGCGGCAAGCTGTGGGCGGAACAGCTTGGTCATCAGGGTATATATCTCAACCTCAAGGGTTGCGTGCTCCAGTCCTCCGAGAATGAGGATGATGCCAAAGCTCGTGAACGTGAAGAGGAATACGAGGGCGGCGGCGGCGGCGATCGCCGGCGCGAGAATAGGCAGTGTGACCCGCAGAAAGACCCGCCGGGGCGACGCGCCCAGCATCGTCCCGGCCTCCTGCAGCGCCGGGTCCATATTGCCCCAGAATGTGGAGACCAGGCGCACAACGATTGTGTACTCATACACGATGTGGGCGAGGAGGATGATTGCGAATGTTTGCAGCAGCCGGACGGGAGGGTCATCCAACCCAAAGACCGTCATAAGGGCCACGTTGAGTATGCCTGACGGTCCCAGGAGCGCAATTAGGCCAAGCGCAATGACCATCGGCGGCATGATGAACGGGATCGTGGTCGCAGCGAGGAGCGCCTGTCGCCCAGGAAAACGGAATCGCGCAAAGACGTACGCAGAGGGTAGTCCGAACAGCAGAACCAGGACCGTCGAGAGTCCCGCCTGCCAGAACGTAAAGGCCAGCCGGCCTCGATAGTACGGATCGGCGACAATTTGCCTAAACGGCGCCAACGCCTCACTGTCGTCCCATCCCAGAGCCGTGACGAAAGCGTTTGAAAGCGGCCACGCGAATGCGGCAAGGAGAAAAGCGAGCGGGACGGCGACACGCCCTCTCCGCAGTGCAGTCATAAACCGCCCTCCGTCTTCAGCGTCCCGTTAGCCCCTCACGATGGCGGACCACTCATCAATCCAGCGCTCCCGATTGTCCGCGATTTCCGACGGGGTCAGGGTGGCCGGGTTTGCGGGAGTCGGCGCGAATCCAAAGACATCCGGCGTCACAGCCTCGGAATTGGCCGGATACACCCACATCTGGGTGGGAAAGTCCTCCTGGAATCGGCGGCTCATGACGAAGTCGACAAAGGTCTGCGCAAGATCGACGTTGTTGGCGCCGCGCAGGATGCCGATGCCCTCAATCTGAAGGAACGCGGAGTTGTCTCCAAGGACATTGGCGGTAGGCGGCTCTGTGAGAGCCCCTTCCGAATAGAAGACCTCCGCCGCCGGGCTCGTCGTGTAGCTCACAACCATCGGCCGATCTCCGTCATAGAGGGTGAAATAGGTGTAGTACGCCTCCGTCCATCCGCTGGTAATCAGAACATCATTGGCAATAAGGTCAGTCCAGTAATCGCGCCATGTGTAGTCGCCGGTCTCGCCGAATGCAGCGACAGTGGCGAGCAGGAAGGAGAGGCCGGGGGAGGACGTGGCGGGATTCTGCACGGCGAGCAGACCCTCGTAGCGGGACTCCGTCAAGGCCCGCAGGTCCTCGGGCGGCGTCACTCCGTTCTCAGTCATCCATGCGATGTCATAGTTGAGCGCCACGAAACCGTAATCAACGGGCATGACGTGACCGGTGGGATCCAGGCGATATTGCTCCGGCACCTTCTCCAGTTGCGGGGACGTGTAGGGCTGGAAGATGTCTTCATCCAGGGCGCGGCCCAGGAATGAGTTGTCGATGCCGTAGAGCAGGTCCGCCGTCGGGGCATTCTTGGTCAGGATTGCCCGCGTCAGAGCCTCGCCGGCATCGCCGGACTTGAGAATGGTGACGATGGCGTTGTGCTCCGCCTCAAACTCCGCGATCACGTCCTCGCTGATGCTAAAACTGTCGTGAGAGGCAACGACGATCTCGCGTGGCTCATCCGACATGACAGGCGTGCTCTGCGGGGTGGGCGTGCTTTCAGCCGTCGGCGTCTCTTCGGCGGACTCCGTGCCGCACGCCATCCCCACGACGGCCGACGCAAGAATCACAACGACAACGAGACTGGTCCTCGCCAGCCGTCCCATGGCATGTCCCCGGATGTCGCCTACGCGCCGCGCTGCACTGTTCATGTCATCGTCTCCCTCCGGGCTATGCGGAAGAAAGAGGCGGAATCTGAACTGCGGCCTGCCTTGCGTAAGGCCCTTGGCCCTTAACCGGAAGGCGCCGCTATGGCTGTCAGCGGCGCTAAGTACTTTTGCGGACCCAATAACGGGTTCCGCAGCCTTTCCCTCCGCTGGCATTACCCAGCTCAGGTTCCGACGGTCGCCCCGATTCTTGTAGTCGGGGCCTCTCAGCCGGGCTAACCCCAGCTCCCGCAAGACCCATATTCAATTGTTGCAGTCTGCGGGTGAGTATACGCACGGCGGCTATGCGTGTCCATCGGGGTGGCCGCAAATAGACGAGCGAAAATAGGCGACCGCAACTCTCTGTTGAGGCAAGCCCTCCATCCCGCGTACAATGTTTTGTGATGCACGTACGCACATTGACCGGCCAGCCGGCTTGCTGATCCATGCTCCGTGCCGCACATCCACGAGACATCGGCGGCCTGCTTGGCCTTGCGTCTCGATCCACCGTTGACCACGCATACCCGCACAAGAGAATGGGGAGACAGCTCGGGGCGGAGAGATCCGTCGCGCGAGTCGCTGGCGCGGTATCCTTGCCCAGGCGGGGAATCACCCATGCGTTTGTACTGACGCGAGGGAAGTCTACCGGCGGGCTGGCCGTCATTCGCAGCCACAATGGCGCCTCATCGTGGGAGATTGAACACCTGTTGGCCTCGCCGGATCTCGGTGAGCTGTGTTCCGAGCTGCTGCAGCGGGTCGATAGCATGTTTGCGCCGCGGCGCGGCACAAACATTTTTCTGCGCCTTCTGGAATCAAGTCCTATCTCACGAGACGTGGCGGGGGCGGGATTCCGCAGCTACAGGCACGAGGATCTGTACGTCAGCGACGCCGGCGCGCTGCATCCCCACGGCGCATCGCCGGACATAACTCTCAGTTCATGGGGCGGAGAGGCGGGATTCCAGCTCTTCCGGCTCTACACGGCCTGGACGCCGGTGACCGTCAGAACCGCGGACGGCCTGACGTTTCGCGAGTGGGAAGACTCGTTGGCGACGCGTTGGGTGGATGTAAAAAACACCAGGGACATCGTCGCCTCAAAGGGCGATCTGCCTGTCGGTTGGGTGCGCATGGGCGAAAGCAATTCGCGCAACCTGCTGGCTCGCACAATAACGGCCCATGGTCACCCCGATGCGCACGAGGCGCTCATTGATGCAGTCCTTGAGGCATCCGGGGGCAAGCGGGCCGTGCATTTCCTTACACCCTCCTACCAGGCGGACGCGGCCCGCGCGCTTACGGAACGCGGATTTCGCTGCGCGGCCACGTTTCAGGATTTCGTTTGTCAGGTTGGGGAACGCGTCATGGAAGGCGCATTCGTTCCGGCAGGCCTTTAGAATCTTGCGAGAGAAACAGCTAAAGTTGTTCAGTAGGTTAGCGGCATTTCGATGAGAGGAGACTGCATTTGACTCTGGAGCTCCATGTCAGGACTGACCCTGAGAGCGATGATCTGGAGACCCTATTCTCCGCGCTCCCGCCTCGCATCGGAGGCCCCCTGCGCCTCCGCCCCAACAGAGACGAGCTGCTTGAAATTGTCCTTGATCTCGGCCGACGCCCTGAGGCCCGCTATTTGGACTCCGAGGCGGAGCTGAGCGATCAAGAAGTCACCGCGGACGATATCGACTATGTGGTGGCCCGCGTCGGCGAATTCAACGAGGACAATCGCGCGGGCATCGAGCGAACTCTTCACCGCATTTCCGCCATCAAGAATCGTCAGGACCGCGTTGTCGGGATAACCTGCCGCGTTGGCCGCGCCATATCCGGCACAATCAAGATAATTGAGGACCTGGTAGAGTCCGGCGGGAACATTCTCCTGCTAGGCAAGCCGGGCATCGGCAAGACCACAATGCTGCGCGAGATTGCCCGCGTGCTTGCCGACGATTTCCATCGGCGCGTGATAATCGTGGATACATCCAACGAAATTGCCGGAGACGGCGATATTCCTCACCCCGCACTCGGCCATGCCCGCCGTATGCAGGTTCCGCAGCCGCATTTGCAACACCACGTGATGATCGAGGCCGTGGAGAATCACATGCCTGAGGTCATCATCATCGATGAGATCGGCACCGAGGCGGAGGCCGCCGCGGCCCGCACGATAGCTGAGCGCGGCGTACAGCTCATCGGCACAGCTCACGGCACCCGACTCGACAACCTTGTCCAGAACCCCACGCTTTCTGACCTCATTGGCGGCATTCAAGCTGTTACCCTTGGCGACGAGGAGGCGCGGCGCAGGCGTACTCGCAAGACTGTGCTGGAGCGCAAGGCCCCACCCACCTTTGGCGTTGTCGTAGAGATCCGCAGCCGGACCGAAGTTGCCGTTCACGCGGACATTGAACGCACCGTTGATATGATGCTGCGCGGCGCCCCGCCACGCCCGCAATCGCGCAAGATAACCGTCGAGGGCCAGGTTGAGGAAACAGAGCCGGAGCAGGATGCGCTTACGGTTCTCAACGGCAGCGGCGGGCCGGCCTACCAGATTGAGGAAGAGGCGGCGCTAGAAACGACGCCCGAGGCCAACGCGCGGCGCGCCTCCGCCGATGTATTCGCCCATGGAATTGGACGAGGCCGCCTTGAAGAGACGCTGTATTCCCTCAGCCTTCCCTTCCGTGTCGTTGACACGATCCACAGCGCGGACGTGATGCTGACGACAAAGCAGCTGTACCGGCGACGCACGCCCGCAGTGCGGGCCGCGGAGGAAACGCACGTCCCGGTCTATGTGCTCAGAAAGAACACGCCCACGCAGCTCCAACAGGCGCTGCAGTCCATAGCGAATTCCAAGGGCTTGTCGGAAGACATCGAATCGATCATCGAGGACACGGAGGAGTCGCTGCAGCGAGTGCTCTCCGGCGACATCGATGAGATTGAGCTGCGGCCCCAGAACGCCTATGTGCGACGACTGCAACACCAGCTGGCGAACGAGGCCAGCCTGGGATCCCGCTCCAATGGTCGCGAGCCGAACCGGCGTGTGCGGGTCTTCCGTGAGAGCCACGCCATGGCTGCGGGTCAGTAGATTTAGTCGTGGGCATCTTCATCACTTTTGAGGGCGGCGACGGCACCGGCAAGACGACGCAGGCCGCGCTGCTCGGCGACAGACTCTCGGAACACGGCAAGGTGACCATGCTGCGCGAACCGGGGGGGACCGATCTTGGGGACTTCATTTACTCATACGTTCGACATCGGAGCGCACATTCCCCGAATCAGGGCTTCTTCCCTGAGCTTGGCAGTCCTGGCTTCCCCGGCGAGGTGGCGCCGATAGCAGAACTATTCCTCTTTGCCGCGGCGCGCGCCCAATTGGTCGTCGAAGTATTGCGGCCCGCGCTTGATCGCGACGAGATCATCATCTGCGATCGGTTTGCGGACTCCACGGCTGCGTACCAGGGTTTTGGCCGTGAACTCCCACGGGAACAAGTTGACAAGATGAATGAGGTCGCCACGGGCGGGCTAAGACCGGACCTGACTGTCCTGCTGGATATTGATCCGAACGTGGGTCTTGCCCGCGTCCCCGAAAAACGGGACCGGATAGAGGAGCAGTCGCTTTCCTTTCATCGCCGCGTGCGCGACGGATATCTGAAGATTGCGGAGAACGATCCCAATCGTTTCCTGGTTCTTGACGCAACAAGGCCGACCGGAGAGCTCCACACTCAGATCTGGAATCGGGTGGCTGCTCTGCCTGCCTTGCCGGATTTGGACGCCCGGACTCCACAGATGCGCATGTAGGAACTCCTTTGCCAATGACCACCAACAAGCCGCTCTATCACCTCGCCGCCCATGAAGCCGCCGCGCTCCTCGCCGCCCGAGAGGTCAGCGCTGTTGAATTGACCAACGCCGTCCTTGAGCGTATCCGCCAGACGGAGCCGCTCGTGCGCGGCCTGGTCACTGTCACCGAGGAGGCCGCGTTGCAGGCGGCAAGCGAAGCAGATCACCGCATCCGCGAGGGGCGCGCAACACCGCTGACCGGTGTTCCAATCGTCTTCAAGGACAATATGTGCACCGCGGGAGTGCTCACAACGTGCTCATCGCGAATGCTGGAGAGCTTTGTCCCGCCCTACACCGCCACAGCGGTCCAGAAGCTGCTTGATGCGGGCGCCGTGATGATCGGCAAGTCCAACATGGACGAATTCGCCATGGGATCGTCCACGGAGAATTCCGCCTTTTTCCCGACGCATAATCCCTGGCGACTCGATAGCGTGCCCGGAGGGTCATCCGGCGGCTCCGCTGCCGCCGTCGCCGCCGGTGAAACGATCCTCGCCCTTGGCTCCGATACGGGCGGATCTATCCGCCAGCCCGCCTCCTTCTGCGGAATAACCGGCATAAAGCCTACGTATGGTCTGGTAAGTCGATACGGCCTCGTCGCGTTTGCGTCCTCGCTGGATCAGATCGGACCGCTTACCACCAACGTCACGGACGGCGCGCAAACACTCAATGCCATCGCGGGGCATGACCCCATGGACTCGACGTCATTGACACATGAACGGCCCGACTACACCAAGGCCCTGGTCCCGGACGTGCGGGGGATGCGCATCGGCGTCGTCAAGGAGATGTTTCGAGAAGGAGTAACGGCGGACGTGCGCGACACCGTGCTGCAAGCAGCGCAGGTTCTTCAGGATGCCGGCGCGGATGTCGACTGGGACGCATCTTTGCCAACAACTCAGTACGCCCTGCCGGTCTATTACGTGCTGGCGCCGTCCGAGGCCTCATCCAATCTGGCGCGCTATGACGGCGTTAAATATGGCTACTCGTGGGACGGCGCTGCGGACATGTGGGAGGGGATGGAGCGAACTCGGCAGCACGGATTCGGGCCGGAGGTGAAGCGACGCATCCTGCTCGGCACGTACGCGCTGTCCTCCGGTTACTATGACGCCTACTATCGCAAGGCTCAGCAGGTGCGGACGTTGATACGCCGCGAGTTTGAGGAGGCCTTCACGCGGTACGACGTCCTGTTGACGCCCACATCGCCGACGCTGCCATTCGGGCTGGGCGAGAGGACGAACGACCCTGTCCAAATGTACCTTGCAGATATTTGCACGATCCCTGTGAACATCGCGGGCGTCCCGGCCATCAGCCTGCCATGCGGCTTCGCCGACGGCCTGCCCATCGGCATGCAGCTCATCGGACCCTCGTTGGGAGAAGAGGCCATTCTCCGCGCCGCTTACACCTATGAACAGGCCACAGACTGGCACAATCAGCGTCCGACCGTTGCGTGATGCGCGTGGCGGCTCGTTTGACCCGATAACCGATGATGTGTAACATTTCTACACATCAGTAATGCTTTCTAGGAGACCGCTATGGCCAGGGTTCAGCTCATAATTCCGGATGACGACCGCGACAGGTTTATCATCCAAGCTCGCCTGGAGGGCATGAGCTTCAGCGCCTGGCTGCGGGCCGCCGCCCAAACACGATTGGAGGAGCGGCAGAAGGTGAATCGGTTCGAGTCGGCAGGCGATGTTGAGGCTTTTTTTGACGACTGCGATGCAATCGAAGGCCCGGAGACGGAGCCAGACTGGAATGAGCATCTTCGGACAATCAATGCATCTCGCGCCAGTGGAAGCACGGGTGTGTGATCTTCGTCGACACAAACGTCTTCATGTACGCCGTGGGGCGGCCCCACCCTCTCCAGGCGCCCGCGCGGGCCTTCTTTCTCGAATCGCAGCGCAACGCCATCCCACTCTGCACGTCGGCTGAGGTTCTGCAGGAGCTGGCCCAGGCCTACACGCCAGCAGGTAGACTCGCAGCCTTCGACTCTGCAATGGTTCTCGCCTCTCGTTCAGGCGTCGAGGTATGGCCACTCGAAGAAGGAGACGTGGCGTTGGCGCGACGGCTTCACGAACAACATCCCCTTCTTGGGGCGAGGGATCTGTGTCACCTCGCAAGCTGCCGGAGACGTGGCGTGAGCGAGATAATGACCTTCGACCAGAACCTCTCAGACGCCGCGCGGCCCTGAGGCGTGAAGCCGTTGGGCGTTCGCGTGTCCCCCTAAGCGAGCGATGGCCCTCTATCCGCGCGGTTGACCCGTGGCGGGGGGATGCCTACGCTACTTGGAGCAGGCTGAATCTGGTATTTGAGATTGACCCATAGAAGGCGGGACGGCATTTGAGGGCCAGGGCAATGCGCCGGAATGCAAGCAGGCGATTCTCCAGAGTCGGCACAGAGCTGGAACTCATTCGGCTATCGCGCTCACAGGCCGGGATGTAATGACGGTTTCCGACGGCGCCCCCATGGACTCCGCCCGCAGCGACCGCGAGCGCATTGCCCGTCGCGTGCACGATATTCCATCTTCGGGCATCCGCAAGTTTTTTGACTTGATCGCGTCCAGGGATGACATCATCTCCCTAGGAGTCGGCGAGCCGGACTTTGTCACGCCGTGGCACATCCGTGAGGCGGCCATCGATTCGCTCAAGAACGGCGACACGCACTACACGTCCAATTTCGGCGTGCTTGAACTACGAGAAGAGCTTTCAAATTACCTGGAACGACTCTACGGGGCGCAGTTCTCTCCGGAGTCGCAGCTGCTGATAACGGTGGGCGTGTCCGAGGCCCTGGATCTTGCCCTGCGCGCCACCCTCAACCCCGGCGATGAGGTCATCACTGCCGATCCAAGCTATGTCGCGTACTTTCCCGTCGTACATATGGCCGGTGGAACACTGACAACAGTGCCAACGACGATGGAGGATGAGTTTCGACTACGCGCTTCTGAGGTTGAGCGACGCATCACGCCCCAGACTCGCGCGCTTTTGATCAACCACCCATC
Source organism: Dehalococcoidia bacterium (assembly GCA_965237465.1). Lineage (GTDB taxonomy): Bacteria > Chloroflexota > Dehalococcoidia > UBA6926 > UBA6926 > VXMO01. The sequence goes on along the minus strand of OZ250138.1, from coordinate 82,980 downwards.
CAACCCGACCGGCGCCGTTCTTGATCGCGCAACGGTCATGCAATTGGCCGACATTGCGGACCACCACGATTTGCTGATCATCGCCGATGAGATTTACGACCGACTGGTCTACTCCGCTGATGAGCCGTTCACATCGTTTGCCACGGTCGAAAGCGTCCGGGATAGGACGATTGTTCTGGGCGGTTTCTCCAAGGCCTATGCGATGACCGGCTGGCGTGTGGGGTATGCTGCGGGGCCGACGGACATTATCGCGGCGATGATGAAGGTTCATCAGTACACCATGATGTCTGCGCCAACGATGGCTCAGGCGGCGGCGCTTGAGGCCTTGCGAGAGGGCGAGCGAGACGTGGCGGAGATGCGGGAGGCGTACGACCAGCGGCGCCGCGCCCTTCTCGAGGGTTTTCACCGCATCGGCCTGCCCTGCGTTGAACCACTCGGCGCCTTTTATGCTTTCCCCTCAATCATGCCGACAGGCATGACCTCAGAGGAGTTCGCCGAGCGGCTGCTCATCGAGGAGGGCGTCGTTGTCGTTCCGGGAAGCGCCTTTGGGGAGTCCGGAGAAGGCTTTGTGCGCTGTTGCTACGCAGCGAGCCTGGAAGACATCGACGAGGCTATTGTTCGCATGGGACGATTCGTAGCCAAACACGCGCGAAGCGGTTGACAGGCGATTTCGACGGCCAAGCTGCCCACTTTAGTAATGGATGCGACGGGAGGGATGTGAACCCATGCAGGACCACGGACCGAACGGCGCCGGGGGACCGGGCGACCCCGCTCAGGATGATGATCTCGTCGTCAGCTTTACAGGTATTTCCGCGCGTCCCAATGAGGACGGCAGCATTGACCTGATCATCGGCACGAATCGCGGCGACATTTCAGCCATCCTGCACCCGCGGGAGGGGCAGGATGGCGCAGTAATATTCGTGGGCGGTGGGCGTGAGCTAAAGGGCCCCGCCGACGGCATTTATGAAGAGTTGGCGAAGGAACTGACGGCGCGCGGCATAACCTCGCTGCGCCTCGGTCAGAGACGGCCGGAGGTCTTCATAGAGGCGGTGGCGGACGCGCTGGCTGGAATATCCTTCTTGCGCGGCATCGGCGCGCGACGCCTGGCGCTTGTCGGCCACTCCTCGAACGGCGCCGTCGCAATAAAGTCCGCCGCATTCTCACCCGAGGTCGTGGGCGTCGCGTCACTATCCGGTCAAACGTTTGGGGCGCAGGACGTGGCGGAAATTGCCCCACGGCGTTTGCTGGTTATTCACGGACGTGAGGATGACGTTCTGCCGTACACGGATGCGGAGCGAATCTACGAGTGGGCGCAGGAGCCCAAGGAGCTGGTGCTCTACCCGACTGCCACTCACCGCCTGACTGAGGCGAAGCCGGAACTGCGGGATAAGCTGGAGTCGTGGCTGATCGATCTCGTTGGGCCGGAATCTCCCCTGGACGACGCGCAGTCGCCGCCTCTGGTGTCGTAGAGCCTTACGGCGTGGCGGCCTCGTCGCCTTCGTCGCCAAATACGTACCGCACGCGCACGTATCCTTCCTGCGATGCGGGCGCGTTGGCTAGCATTTCGCCACGAGTGAAAGATTCAGCGCCCGCGTCATCGCGATAAACGTTGATGAGATCAATCGCGTGGCCCGTCGGCTCAACGCCGGTTGTATCCACTTCCTGCAAGGCGGACACGCTTTCGAGAATGGCGTCCAGCTGTCCGCCGAAACCCTCGGCCTCTTCATCCGTAAGGCCAACGCGTCCCAGCGCGGCGAGCGCGCGAACTAGCTCAGCGCCGGACTGGGCGTCATCATTTGCCATCTATGTTGACCTCGCTGGACCGCTAGTCGGCTTATGTAACCGGTCTGCCGTGCCGCACCACAAGGGCATGCGGTTCTTCTGCGTCCTCGCCTGGCTGTTGCGGATTTCCTGGATTTTATCCTATGGCGCCAATGGCGCTTTCCTTGCAACTCCTCGTCGCCCGGCATCTACCGGAGTGGACTGGACTTGCTTTCTAGAGGATAACCGAGTTGAGGACAAACATCATGACGTTCAGCCCCACGATATTCCTCCCCAAGTACGCGGCGCGAGGATCTGAATCGAACCAGACGGGCAACTCCTCCAGCCGGGGCATAGGATGCAAGACGATGGCGTCCGGGTTCAAATCTCGTTGCGTCTGTTCCGTCATAACGATCGGCAGGTTTGCAGAGCCACGCTCAGACTGTACTCGCGTCATATACAGAATGTCAGTTTCGCCAAGAATATCGGGGGTCAGCGTGTCTGCCTCTGCGGACTCGGTGTCCAACGATAGAGATCTATCGGAAACCAGCGTGACTGCGTTTCCCAGCGACGTTAATGCTGGGAGCAGACTGTGAATTGTGCGGCTGTTAAGAATGTCGCCCGTCATCGTTATATTCAGATCTGAAAGTCGACCAAATCTCTGGTAGATCATCACCAGGTCAATGAGCGTCTGGACAGGATGCTCGCCATTTCCATTGCCCGCATTTACAACGGGACAGTGACTGACGGATATGGCGGTCTCCATCGACTCTCGATCAGGGTGTCGCAGGATCAGGGCCGCAATTCCATAGTCGGCCAGAACTCGAATGGTATCGGCAAGGCTCTCGCCCTTCGCCACGGAGCTGGCGGAAATATCAAGCGGCATGACATCCAGCCCCAGGTTCCTGGCGGCGACTTGAAATCCCAAACGGGTGCGCGTGCTTGGCTCGTAGAAGGCTGTCGAGATGAATTGGCCCTTTAGCCGATCCACAGCGCTCAATGGATTATGGACAATGCTCCCAACCGTTTGCAGAAGGACATCGGGGTCGCATCCCCGCAAGGTGGAAAAAGACACTCCAGGGGCAAATAAGTGGCGGTCGGCTTGCCTCTGTTGAGTTGTCATTCGTTTATTGAACGATCACGGCCGTCGATTCATTGTACAAAGGGCGCCCGCGTCACGCATCCCCATCGCTGTCGGATGCCGGGGTGTTTTCCGCGGCGCGGCGACGCAGCTCAGCGAACTGTTCCAGGCGCGCCTTAACCTCAGCCTCCGCCCCCTGCGAGGTCGGCGCGTAGTAGCGGTGATTCTCGAGCGACTCCGGTCGCGAATGCTGGTCAACAACGTGGCCGGGGTAGTCATGCGGGTACTTGTAACCATTGGCGTAGCCCATCTGGCTCATCAGCGGGTGCGGCGCGTTGCGGAGGTGCAGCGGCACAGGGAGAGCGCCAGCGCTTCGCACATCTTCCTGCGCCGCAAGATACGCCTTGTAGGCAGAATTGCTCTTCGGAGCTGTGGCCAAATACAGGCACGCCTCCGCCATCGGCAGATACCCTTCCGGCATCCCGACAAAGCTGACGGCCTGCTGACATGCCACAGCGACGCCAAGAGCCTGCGGATCAGCAAGCCCAACGTCCTCCGCCGCAAAAATGACCATGCGCCGCACCACAAACAGGGGATCCTCACCGCTCTCAATCATTCGCGCCATCCAATACAGGGCGGCGTCAGGGTCGGAAGCACGCATCGACTTGATGAACGCGGAGATGACGTTGTAGTGTTCCTCGCCGCCCTTGTCATAGCGCAGGGCGCGATGCTGAATAGCGTCCTCAATGGTCTGGATGTCAATGACGCGCTCGCCGTCCGCATCGGGCGGCGTAGCTGTTACGGCGACCTCAAGGGCGGTCAACGCCATACGCGCGTCCCCACCGCACAATGAAATCAGCGCCTCTTCAGCATCCTCGCTGATGCGGGCGTTCAACTGGCCGAGACCGCGATCATGGTCGGTGAGAGCGCGGTCAATCAGCAGCCTTATCTCATCGTCGGTCAGCGCGTTGAGGGTATACACACGCGATCGCGAGAGAAGCGGCGCGACTATTTCAAACGCCGGGTTCTCCGTCGTGGCGCCGATCAACGTTATGGAGCCGTCCTCTACGTGCGGCAACACAACGTCCTGCTGCGCCTTGTTGAATCGATGGATTTCGTCAATGAAGAGGATGGAGCGCTGACCGGTGAGGCCGCGCCGTTCTCGCGCCTCCGCCACCACGCGGCGTAGATCGGCCACGCCGGATTCGACTGCGCTGACCGGCTCAAAGTGAGACTTGGTCATGTGGGCGATGATGCGGGCAAGAGTGGTCTTGCCGGTGCCGGGCGGGCCCCACAGCACAATGGACGGCGCCTGATCAGCCTCAATGGACCGGCGAAGAACGCGTCCTTTACCCAAAATGTGCTGCTGGCCAACGAATTCGTCCAGGGTGGTGGGGCGCATCCGGGCGGCCAGCGGGGCCTCGCGGGAGACCCTCTCCTCCCGTTGCCGGTCAAACATATCGGCCTCGGCCGCGGAGGAGGGCTTTCTAGACTGCCTCGCCATTCCACACCTGCCTAAGGACGACGCACTCACTGTAGTTGCAGCGCGTCCCTGCCAGCATTATAGCCGCGCAGGGGGGGCAAGCGCGGAGCTAAAGAGCATCAACCAGGCGACCACCGATCCAGCATCCGCCATAGCCGGCGTGCTGCGATGGCCCTTACGTGGATGACTGCGCGGTACGCCGGGCCGGAGGCGATTGGCCGCCACACGCAGTCCGGCTACTCCGGCATGGATTCCAGGTTTGCCTGAACGAGCTGCGTGGCAGGGTGGCCTTCGCCGCGAGCCTCGTTGAGAACCTTGTGCGCTCGCTCAAACAGCGCCCGCGCCCCTTCCATGTCCCCCATGTATTGCAGAACGCCTGCCAGGTTGTTGGCGCGTATGGCGACGAGCGGGCTGTCCGGTCCGTACGCCGCCTCATCAATCTCAAGCGCGCGACGATACCCCTCGCGCGCGCTCTCCATATCTCCCTGGTCCCTGAGAACACCTGCGATGTTGTTCACCTCGGCGGCCACGTGCGGGTCGTTGGGACCACGCACCCGCTCATCGATGGCGAGCGCCCGCTCATAGTGAGCTTTCGCACCCTGTAGATCACCTGACTCATGAGCCAGTCCGCCAAGGTTATTCACGATCGAGGCGACTATCACGTCATCCGGGCCGTGCGCGACCTCAAGGTTGCGCAGCGCGATTTCCAGATGTCGCCTGGCATCGGCAAAATGGCCAAGCTCCTGCAGCACGCCGCCAAGGTTGTTGTGGATGATTGCGACAGACTCGTCATCCGGCCCGTAGAGGGTCTCCGCGCGTTGCAGCGCCAGCTCATAATGTTGCCGCGCGCCGCCCATATCCCCTAACTCTTGGAAGACCGTGGCAAGGTTGTTGAGGTCCAGGATGACATCGGCGTGTGTTTCGCCGTGCACTTGCTGGTCGATCGACAATGCGCGCTGCAGATGCTCCCACGCCTCCAAAGGCCGATCCTGCTCCCTGGCGGCCTGCGCGAGCGCTCGCAGTTCTTCCGTGGATACGATCTCAGAGTTGTCGCCGCTCATGACGTTCGCCATGGCAGCATCATGCCGCCGTCAACAATGATTGTCTGACCAACGATCATTTGGGATTCAGGCAGGCAGAGAAAGGCGACGGCGCTCGCAAGGTCCTGCGGCGTCACCATGCGCCCCGCAGGTGTGTCGCGCCCAGCTTGTTCAATCATGTTGTCGCGGTCCTGAAAATGATCCAGCGCCTCAGTCTGTACAAGACCACCGGATACGGCGTTGACTCGGATGCCTTGGGGGGCAAGCTCAACCGCAAGGTAGCGCGTCAGGGCCTCAAGCGCAGCCTTCGAAACGCCGACGGACGTATAGTCCGCCATGACCCGTCCGGCGCCAACGCTGGAGATATTGACGATGGCGCCGCCGCCCCGGGCTGCCATATGGGGCGCGGCGTGCTTTGCGGCAAGCCACGGACCACGGGCGTTGATAGACATCGTCCAGTCCCAATGCTTCGGCTCCAGCTCCTGGGCGGGACGCTGTACGCCGGATGCCGCGTTGTTGATGAGAATGTCGATCCCGCCGAACTCCTGGACGACAGCGTCAATCAGCCCTTCCACCTGGTCCGCCTCACCGACGTGGGCCTTGATTGGAACTGCAAGGACGCCTAAGTCGCGCTGCACAGCGTCAGCGGTAGATCTGGCCTGCTCCGGGTTGCGAAAGTAGTTGATGGCGACATTCGCGCCAAGACGGGCCAGCTCCATCGTGATTGCCCGCCCGATGCCCCGCGACCCGCCCGTGATAAGCGCGACACTGCCGCTGAGCGGTCTCTTTGAGGGAACAACGGCGTCAGAGGAAGACATCGTGTCCGCATTGTATCGCAGGGCCCGACCACGGTGAGGAGTGACAAAAATAAGGCCGCCTCAGGAGTTGTCTCCATCGCGGCCTCTGCCCTTTCACCGAAGCTTCAGGGGAAGTTTACGTCAATATCCCAGAACAAAAACAGGGGCCACTTGCGTGGCCCCAAGCCCGCCGCCGAAGCGACGGGGGCGGTACACACAAAGTGTACCACAATGAACGCCAATGCGGTCTCTTGTTAACACATGGTTTCACTAGTCCGCTGGCTTAAGTATGGCACCCCTGCTGTCCTTCACTACAGCTGGCAACTGGGCAGCTCGCAGGTGGCGCGGCCTAAGTCTTTTCACGAACGAGACTGATTGTGCGAATTGTTTCTGAGTTCTACCTCGAACCACTGGATTCAAGAGACAGATTTTCAACCCAAGTTCATCACGAACGTACGTCAATGGTGTGACAAAGTCGGCGTCATTGGTCACGACGACTGCTTGCTCAAACTTTGTCTGGCAACCGTCCAACAGCAGTCTGGAGGCTAAATTGACATCTGATCGTTTCTCTTCGTAGTCACTAACAGTTACGTAATTGGGAAGCGCTGCGATCGGCTTAACCAGGGGCCGCGTAATCTCTCTCGTCCGAAACGCCCCCAAGTGCAATTGGAAACCGGGAATAGTCTCCAATGCCCGCCAGTAAGCTTGTTGCCGTTGGGGAGCGCCAACGTTGCCTGGCCTCGGATGAATTGGCGCAGTAAAGTAATGAATCGAATTGATTTTGTCGCTGGGGAAGACGTTCTCAATCACAGGACGTAGGTCAAGCCACTTGAGCGTTGTCCCTCGCACAGCCCCATAGTAAAGGTTGAATCCATCTATGTAGACGTTGGTCTGCATCAATACATGCCACCATATATAGGGTTTTGGCCTTGTAATTCTCTATCATCGGATGATCTGCACGTGAATTCAAGTGGGTCCGCATTAACAGAAACAGCCAAAGTAGAAATACCGGCAACGTGCGCCCGACAAGGTGAAAATGCGTTTCGGGCCGTTACGCTAGCGTGGCGATGGCGGTCCGCTGAGCAGCGATGAGCTCGGACATACCGTGCATCGCCAGGTCAAGGACTGCGTCAAGCTGCCCCCGGGTATATGTGGCGCCCTCAGCCGTGCCTTGCACCTCAACCAGCTGGCCGGACTCCGTCGCGACGATATTGAAATCGGCCCCGGCGCTTGAGTCCTCTTCGTAACAAAGGTCAAGTAGCAGATCGCCGTCATTCTCACTGGCGCCGATCCCGATGGAGATGGCCGCCACCGGCTCCACTAGCGGAAACGTTGGGAACGGATCGGCGTCGCCCGCTTCGCTCGCCGAGCGCTGAATACCAAGGAGCGCCGCATAGAGTGCGACATACGCTCCCGTAATGGACGCCGTCCGTGTGCCGCCATCCGCCTGAATGACGTCACAATCGACAACGATGCTGCGTTCTCCAAGCGCCGGCAAATCGGTCACGGCGCGCAATGACCGGCCGATAAGGCGCTGGATCTCTTGCGACCGGCCAACGTCCCTGCCCTGCGAGCGAGGGCGCGGCGTGCGAGTGTGCGTCGCGCGAGGCAGCATGGCATACTCAGCCGTCACCCAGCCGCTTTGCTGTCCGCGCAGCCAGCCGGGGACGCGGTCCTCTATGGAGGCGGCGCACAAGACGCGAGTGTTGCCCTGGGTGATCAGGGCGGAGCCCTCCGCATAGTCCAGGTAGCCAGGGGTGATTGTCACGGGCCGCATTTCATCGGCCTTACGTCCGTCGGAACGTGTAAGCGGCACTACGGAATTACCTCCGGATGTCTTGGCGTCGGGACTGGAATTGGGAAGGGCAGCAGGTTGGGGCTTCGACGCCGGTTCAAGTATATCGCTTGCAGCGCTCTGTCCTGCTGCCTATTGGCCCCGCTCTATTCGCTGCGCCATTTCAGCGTCTCTCCGTCCGTTGTGAGCGTGATGCTGCCGTGTTGATCCGTTCGGAGTATATGAGGCGATGCGGGGGAATTCTCCAGCCGACTTAGCGTCTCAGGGTGCGGATGGCCGAATCTATTGCCTTCTCCGGCTGAAATCACTGCAACGCGCGGCGACACGGCCTCAAGAAACGCATCGGTGGACGCGTACCGGCTTCCCTGATGAGGAACCTTGAGGACGGTGGCGCGCAGACGAATTCCGGACTCGATCAAGTATTTCTCGGCCGGCGCATAGATGTCCGCCGACAGCAGAAATGAGACTTCCCCATAGGTAACCCTGATGACAACAGAGTTGTCGTCATGTTCATCGGCAACATCAAAGGGTCGCTCGGCGGGCGGGTGCAGGAATTCCAGAATGGCGCCGCCGCCAAGGTCAAGCAAGATTCCCCGCTCCGCGCGAATCACCGGCACATTCGGATTGTCATCAAGAGCTTCTTGCCACTGACGGCCATAGATTGTGTCGGTCTCTAGTTGCGGGTCAATGATGAGGCCAACCTGAAAGCGCTCTACAACCTCAGTGAGTCCACTGATGTGGTCGGCGCTTGGGTGCGTCAATATCACTGCGTCAATGCGTCGAGACCACCAGGGAAGGCGTTCAGACAGGCGAGCCCTGAGCAGAGCGCCATTCGGCCCGCCGTCGATCAATACACGCCTGCCGACCGGCGATTCCACAAGGATCGCATCGCCCTGCCCAATATCCAGCACGTGGACAGATAATTCTTGGTCCTCGGACATCAGCGAGCCTGAGATGAGGGGCGCGGCGGCTCCAAGGCTCGCTACGGCAGCCACGAAGGCCAGGCCGCCCAGCACCGGCCATGAGGTGAGCATCGTCCGCCGATGGTCGGCTGAGATGCCTGGCAGCGAGATCATCGGGCCTAGTAGGCCGGATGGCCGTCCGAAGACAGACATCCAAAATATAGCGATGATCGCGCCGTAGATCAGCAGCACCGCGCCTACGCTTAGAGGAGCAATCGTCACGGATGAAAAGGGAGATGCGGCGAAGGCCGCGGAAAGGCCGATCAGATACGTTAGCCAGGGCCACGCAAGCCAGCCGGCAAGAGAGGAAATGACACCGTCCGCGGTAAGACCGACGATGCCCACGACGGCGGACGTCAGCAACAACGGCGGCAACGCCAGCGTGCCAAGGGCGCTCGCCGGAACAGTGAACAGGGCTGTCGCTCCGAAGTAGTGAAGGAGGAGAGGCTTGATTCCAATGACCGCGCCAAGTGAGGCGGCGATGCCTGTCGTCATGACCCGCCGCCATCCGGCAATCGGCGCGTCATCTGCGGGCCGAGCAGACACGGCGCGGCCTGCGAAGAGGGTCTTGATCCACAGTTCCAGCGGCTGCGTCAGAAAGATGATTCCGGCCATGGCGGCTACCGTCAGCTGGAATGAGACCGTAGCAATGACTGAGGGCTCCCACATCGCCAGCGCAGTCGCCGCCAGGATCAGCGCAAGGCCACCGCTAGGCTGGCGGCCGGCCGCAATCGCAAACAGGTAGACGGAGCCCATGATCGCGGCGCGCATCACAGGCGGATTCATGCCGGACATCGCCGCATAAAACCAGACGAACGCCAAGGGAATCAGGACGTGCGCATAGCGTCGCCGACCAAAGAGAGATGCTCCCGCCACGAGCGCCACGCCCAGAACGACACTCACATGCAGTCCGGAAATAGCCAGCAGATGGGCTGTTCCCGCCCGCCGCCAATTCTCTGTGAGCTCTGCGGGGAGATCATCACGCTGACCCAACAGCAGCGCACGCGCCAACTCCGCCTGCGGCGAGGGCAGGCTCTTATCAAGCGAGGCTCCGAGACTAGCCCGCATCGCATTGAGCCACGCGCGAGGCCCTGTCGCGCGCTCCAGAACTGCGATGCTCGGTCGCGTCAGGATGACGAAATCCGACGGCGGCGGCGCGGCCAAAACGTTCCGTGTCGGCTGCGCATTCAGGGACTCATCCTCTTCGCGAATCGGGTATTCCGGGACGCCGGTGAGCGCAATTCGATCTCCGCCGTTGAGATCGTAGGACAGTGGCGACAGCCATGCCATGGCGTCGCCGACGACCGCCGCCTCAGACCCTACCGCCTCGATGGAGCGCCTGGCCGTTTCCAGTCTGACGCGGAGTCGGATGAGCCCGCCTCGACGTGATGGCGTGTCCTCCACCATCCCTGTCAATGTGGATTCCGTCCCGACATACGATCCCGCCGTCTGACGGGACGTCTGGTCTCCAGAAGCCAGGTCGCCGCGCGCAGCGCCAACCAACAACCCCAGGATCAGCAGGGAAGCAAGGAGGACGCCTCGTTTCTGCGCGACAAGAGCCGCGGCGATCACCAATGGAGTGAGGCCCAACATCAGCGCCACCGGCAAACCAATGAATCGAGCCAGGACGAGCCCGCCAAGCATGCCTGCCGAGAGCGCGAACAGCCGCATGCCCGCCTACCCTACGGAAACGTGGGGGCGAATCGCGGCCAGAGTGACTGGCCCAATGCCGGAGACGTCCAGGAGGTCATCGATTGCGCTGTAGATACCTGACGCCTCGCGGTGGTTGACGATGGCCTGAGCGATCGTCCGGCTGATACCGGGGATTGCGTCAAGCTCGTCCACGGTGGCGATGTTGATATTGATGGTCCGGCGGGCAACTGGCACAGGGTAACGCTCGCCATCCAGAAGTCGTTGCGCCAAATTAAGGGCGTGCATGTCCGCCGTTGGAAGCGGACCGCCGGCCAGGTCGATGGCATCAATAAGTCGCGAGCCGGCCGGAAGCGTGTAGAGGCCAGGGTCTTGGACGGCCCCAACAACGTGGACCAACACATCCACAACTGCCGTTTCGCCCTTGGTTGGGATGTAATAGCGCTCGCCGTCTGAAAGCAGTTGAGCCAGATCAACGGCGTTGACATCGGCGTTGCCCGGAACACCGCCGGCCAGCTCGATGGCATCCCGCATTCGGCTGCCAAGCGGCAACGTATAAACGCCCTGGTTTGCTACAGCCCCGGCGATGTGAAACGTCACATTGATTCGAGTCGGCGCCTCCCGTGTAGGCACGTGATACCGTCCCCCATCCACAAGCGGCACGGCAGGATTGTGCTCGCTCAGGTCGGCCTCCCTGGTCAGGCCGCCAGCAAGACTTATGGCATCGGTGACTCGGGTTCCTAGAGCGAGCTCATATATGCCTGGTTCATTTACCGCGCCGTCAACATGGACGACAACAACATCCGGCGGGCTTTCCCGCAAAGGAATGACGTAGCTCCCGCCATCGTCCAGCGTCGCCGCGAGGTTGGCAGCATCCGGATCCGCCATGGCTGTCACCCCGCCGGCTAGTCCAATTGCATCATGCAACCGTGAACCGGCCGGCACTCTGTACACGCCAGGCTCAGCAACCGCGCCGCCAATGTGAACGGTGACCTCAACAGGCGCAGCCACAGGCGTCGGAAGCTGGATGTCGATAGGCGGCGGAGCCAGCACAACCTCTCTCACCGCCAGGATGACAAATGCCGCGACTGCAAGGCCCAACAAGGCCCCGCCCACGTAGGGCCGCCACCTGGACCTCGCCTCGGTGCTCGCGTCTTGCACGGCCGAAGGTCCGTCTCCGGGCAATGGCCTTTCCACAGCTATGGGAGCGCCCTCGCTATAGCGTCCGACTGACGCCAGCAGTCAAGAGGCGCGGCCGAATATCACTGAGGGACGATGAAGAGTGGGGGATGTGATTGGTCATGAATGTGGTGGGTAGGGTGGGATACATTCACCACAATGGAACTACGTTTCCTCCGTTCTGGCAAGTCCATGCTGCGGTCTCGCCAGGCCCTTGAGGAATGCGCCGGCGTCCCCGCCCTCCTGTTATGCATTGGGTTGTCGAGAGAACGCCGCGCCGGCGACATTTTCGTGCTCTGGTCGGCCCTTTCGTCGCGCACCCGGTGACCTGCCGTCGCTATAATAGGTGTACATGTGGAAGGGGTATTAATGTCCGTTTTAGCGCAGGCGGATCCTGAGGTTTTTGCTGCTATTCAGGGCGAAGAAACCCGGCAGCGCGATTCAATTATCTTGATCGCGTCAGAGAATTACACGAGTCGCGCCGTTATGGAAGCGCAGGGTTCAGCGCTGACGGAGAAGTACGCTGAAGGCTACCCTGGACGACGCTACTACGCGGGCTGCGAGTTTGCCGACGTCATTGAGGAACTCGCCAGGAACCGCGTAAAGGAGCTGTTTGGCGCGGAGCACGCAAACGTTCAGCCGCACAGCGGCGTGCAGGCCAACATGGGCGCCTATTTTGCTCATGTGAAGCCGGGAGAGACTATCCTCGGCATGCGCCTTGATCAGGGCGGTCACCTGTCTCACGGCAGCCCCGTCAGTTTTTCAGGGCAGTACTACAACTTTGTCTCCTATGGCGTCAGCCATGAAACTGAAACCATCGACTACAACGAGGTTGAGTTCCTTGCTCAAGAGCATCGTCCACGCATCATCGTGGCGGGAGCCAGCTCCTATTCTCGCGCGATTGACTTTGAGGCGATGCGCCGGATTGCCGACGGCGTCGGCGCGCTTCTTATGGTCGACATGGCGCACTATGCAGGCCTTATCGCAGGCAAGGTTTACCCTGACCCGGTTCCTTACGCGGACATGCTGACCTCAACGACGCAAAAGACCCTGCGAGGCCCGCGCGGGGCGTTTGTGCTGTCCCGGCAAGAGCACGCGACCGCCATAGATCGAGCCGTGTTTCCCGGCGCTCAGGGCGGGCCGATGATGCACACGATAGCGGCCAAGGCCGTGTGCTTTGGCGAGGCGCTGCAACCGGCATTTCAGCAGTATCAGGCTCAAACGCTCGCAAATGCGCGAGCCATGGCGGACGAACTGCAGTCAGCCGGCATGAGGATCGTTTCCGGCGGCACCGATTGTCACCTGTTTCTGGTGGACGTAACGCCGCTTGGAACAACCGGAAGCGACGCGTCAAAGTTGCTGGAATCGGCCGGCATCATAACCAACGCCAACGCCATACCTTTTGACACGCTGCCGCCGCGCGTGGGCAGCGGCATCCGGATTGGCGCGCCGGCGATTACGAGTAGGGGATTTGATGAGGACGCGGCCCGCAGCGTCGCGCGACTCATTGCGAGCATTCTGACTCATGCCGAGAGTTCTGAGGTGCAGATCGCCGCGCGTCAGGACGCGCTGGACCTGGCCCGAAGCTATCCTGTGCCTGGGCTGGACGGTTAAAGGGTGGGATTTTCCGCGCCGTCTGGGCAGCGGCGTGTATACTTCTTGGGTTGATTTCACAAAGGAGGGCGAGTGACTCGCTACGAATTGATGGTAATCCTGGACCCTGAGGTGCAGGAGGAAGAGTTGACCGGCGCGGTTGACCGTGTAAAACAGTCCATCGCAAACCGCGGAGGCACCGACGAAGAGACGGAGATCAAGGGACGACGCCGACTTGCATACCCGATACGCAATAAGCGCGACGGGACTATGGTGGTGTCCCGATTCGAGATGCCGGGCGCAGAGGTCAAGGAGCTCACCGCGAGCCTGCGAACCAATGACGCCCACCTGCGAACATTCCTCACGCGGATCTAACCGCTTACCCCACACGACGAGGAAGGATTCAATTCCAAGGCCATGACGCTCAATAGAATGACAGCCATCGGCAATCTTGGGAACGATCCTGAGATGCGCTACACCCCCAACGGCAGCCCGGTAACATCATTTCGGATGGCAGTTAGTCGTTCCTACAATACGCAGGACGGCGAACGGCGCGAAGAGACGGAGTGGTTTAGCGTCGTCACATGGAACGCCCTTGCCGAGCGGTGCAATCAGTATCTGACAAAAGGCCAGAAGGTCTATGTGGACGGGCGCCTGCAAACGAGACAATGGGAGGGGCGCGACGGCACGGCCAGGACAACCGTGGAAATCGTCGCTCAGAACGTAGTCTTTATGAGCAGGCCAAGTGAATCCGGCGGGGGCGCGCCAGGGGACGACGCGTTTCCTGAGGAGCCCTACGGGGGCGGCGCCCCCGAACCTGACCTGCCTTTCTAGCGGGATCACGGCGGAACGGCAAGTTCCCCTGCCCGCTCCGATTCAACGGCGTGTACACTTAGAAGCACAATCACTTTCGCCTTAGGGTCAGTCACTTTCGGAGGACATGAATGACGTCAGAAAGCACGACGCAGCCGCCGGGCGGCGGCGGGCGGCCGCAATTCGGCCCTCGCCCGCCAGGAGATAGACCCGCGGGCGGTGGCCGTCCTCCGGGATCTGGAGGACGCCGGGATGGAGGAGGCGGAGGACGTCGCTTCTACCCGAGGCGTCGCGTCTGCTTCTTCTGCGCCAACAAGGATGCGCAGATGGACTTCAAGTCGCCGGAAACTCTGCGACGCTATATCTCCGAGCGGGCGCGCATAGAGCCGCGCCGCAGAACCAGCACCTGTTCGCGCCACCAGAGGGCCCTGGCGAAGGAGATCAAGCGCGCCCGTCAGGCGGGCATGATCCCATTTACGACGGATTCCCTGCACGATCTGCCGCCCGCCCGCTGATTCAGAACGCAACCGCTGACAGGCCGGCCTCGTTGAGGCAGGTCAATCACCAACCGGGCATATGACGAACGAACCGGAACAACAAGACCCAGAGTCGCAGGGCGGCACGGCCGCGCCGGGCGGTCACCGGCGTGAGACGGAGAGGCGGCGGCGGCATCGCTTCATCCGCATTCTGTCAATCGCAGGATTTCTCGCCCTGTTGACCGCGCTTGTGATCCCTGCCACCGGCTATTACGTCGTTTTTGTTCAGCCCGTGCAGGAAACGTCGCTCAGGATTAATGACGCGCGCTATTCGTGGGGCGACTATTTGACGCGGCTGCGGATGGTGGTCGCAGAGGCTCAGGCAAGCGGCGCCTGGCAGCCGGAATCCATGAACAATCTCATATTTGACATGATGAATGAGATGGAGCGCCAGGAGATCATTCGGCAGTACGCGCCCGGCGAGGGCATTGTTGCAACACAGGAGGACGTGGACATTGAGGTTCGGGCCCGGATACTGGGCCGCGCGAACATCGACGATCCGGAAATCAGCGAATCAGAATTTCAGGAGCGCCTACGCCTGCGCCTGGAGATCCTCAAGGTGAGCAAGGACGTTTTTGAAGATATCGCTCGCGCGAGGGCGCTGGAAGGCAAGCTAAAGGTAGTGCTGGAAGAGAACCTTCCGGCCAAGGTTATGCAGCGCCGCCTGTACGAAATCAAATTCAACAGCACTGAGACGGGACTGGAGCGCGCCCGCGCGGCCCTGGACAGGATCGACGCCGGGGAATCATTCTCCGACCTGGCGGTTGAGCTTTCCGATGACGCGGAAGTTGGCGCAGCCGGGGGCGACCTTGGCTGGATTGCGTTGGGAATCAAGGAAGTCTACGACGAAGTGCTATTTGAGCTGCACGATGGCGAGATTTCGGGTCCCCTGCTGACCGCCTCAGGCGTGTCTCTCATTCTGGCCGTCGGCGAGTCGGAGCTGCGCGACATTCGTGAAGATCATCTCGGAACGCTGGAAGGGAAGGCGTTCGCGTTCTGGGTCGACCTGAAACGCGCTGAACTGGTCGCCACCGACTCACTCAGCCGCCCGGGCGGAGGCCTGAGCTCAACAAGATATCAGTGGGTGCTTGACCAATTGCGCCAGGATCGCGAGCTATTTCCGAAGAGGGAAGCGAGTGGCTAACGGGGCGCAAGCCCCCCAGGACCGGGGATATATCGGCGTAGGACTCCTTGGAATGGGAGTCGTCGGCACGAACGTCGCGGAGGCCCTATCGGGAGAAAGGGCCTCGCTGACAGAAGCAATCGGCCTGCCTCCGCAGCTCCTCGGCATCCTTGTGCGCGATGCCTCCAAGAAGCGATCCCAAGCTGTGGACCCCTCGCTCATCACGACAGATTTGAGTCAGATCCTCGAGGATCCGAGGGTCGATATCGTCATCGAGCTGATGGGCGGGGAGGACTTTGCGCTGTCCGCCATCCGAACGTCCATTGGGGCGGGCAAGTCTGTAGTCACCGGCAACAAAGAGGTGATGGCAAAGCATGGCGCGGGGCTGATGGCCATGGCGCGGAACAAGAATGTCGCCCTGGAATTTGAGGCGGCCGTCGGCGGAGCCATACCGGTCATATCCAGCTTGCAGCGCGGACTTGCGGGCACGCGAATCAGCGTGTTGCGGGCAATCATTAATGGGACCACCAACTACATCCTCTCGCAGATGGCCACCGAGGGAATCGCGTTTTCGGAGGCGTTGGCTGACGCCCAGTCTCGCGGGTACGCGGAGGCCGACCCCAGCAACGACATTGATGGCGTCGACGCCGCCTACAAGTTGGCAGTGCTCGCGAGCCTGGCGTTTCGGACTCCGGTTTCAATTGACTCTATTTACTACGATGGCATCGGCGGCCTCACCGCGCGCGATTTCCGATACGCCGACGATCTAGGCTACCGAATCAAGTTGCTGGCCATCGGCAAGGAAATTGACGACGGCTCGATTGACGTGCGCGTTCACCCCGCCTTTATCGACGCCAACGCGCTCCTGGCAAAGGTCGACGGCGTGTACAACGCCGTGCAATTCGGCAGTGAATCGGCGGGCGAACTGCTGCTTTATGGGCGCGGCGCCGGGGCAGGCCCAACCGCGAGCGCCGTGCTTGGCGACGTGATAGACGTGGCGCGGGGCCTGGTCGATCATGGGCGCCATGATCAGCACACAATCACAGGACCTTTCAGACAAGTCCGGCCGATCGATGAGCTTGAGTTTCGTTACTACGTCCGCATGACTGTCACGGATCGCCCCGGCGTCCTCGCCGCAATTGCCCAGGTCCTCGGACAGGCATCAATCAGCATCGCCTCCGTGATACAGCAGGAGACCAACGAGACTGCCCGCTCAGCGGAACTCGTGATCATGACGCACCGCGCGCGGGAGGCCGCCATCCGCGCGGCATCTCAAGAGTTGACTGCCCTTGATGTCGTCAAGGAAATCGGCAGCATCATCCGGGTGGAAGAGTGATGCCTGCAAACCCGCGATGGATCATGCGCGCGACGCTTCAGTCCAATCAGGCAGGGGGCCTGACATGAACGGCGGCATGCGCCGGCGCGCCTGCGCCGGCCTCGCTCCCATGGAGCGACTGTCATGAGCGTGGGCGTGCTTGAACGGTATGGCGACCTACTCCCGCTGACGGAATCCACCCCTCGCATCACACTCGGCGAGGGCAGCACGCCACTGATCCGGTCTCGCCGCATTGAGGCCGAATTGGGCGTGGGCGAGCTCTATTTCAAGCTTGAAGGCATGAATCCAACCGGCTCATTCAAGGATCGCGGCATGGTTGTGGCCGTAGCCAAGGCGCTTGAAGACGAGTGCACTGCCATCATTTGCGCATCAACAGGCAACACCAGCGCCTCTGCCGCAGCGTACGGAGCGCAAAGCGGTATTGAGAGCATCGTAATGGTCCCGAGCGGGCTGATCGCAGCGGGCAAGCTGGCGCAAGCCGTGATGTACGGGGCGCGCGTTGTATCCATCGCCGGATCCTTTGACGACGCGCTGCACATTGTGCGCGCCATGGCGGAATCTGGTCGCGTGCGGTTGGTGAACTCCGTAAACGCGCATCGACTTGAGGGCCAAAAGACAGCCGCGTTTGAGATCATTGATGAACTCGGCGACGCGCCTGATGATGTATTTATTCCGGTTGGCAATGCGGGCAACATTACCGCCTATTGGAAGGGCTTTCAGGAATACAACCGTTTGGAGCGCAGCGGGAAACTCCCGCGAATGATGGGGTTCCAAGCGGCCGGAGCGGCTCCCCTTGTCCTCGGCTACCCGATAGAAGAGCCGGACACTCTGGCAACTGCAATACGCATCGGCAAGCCGGCAAGCTGGACTGCGGCGATAGCGGCTCGCGACGAATCAGGGGGCCTCATTGATAGCGTGACGGACACGCAGATTATGGATGCGTACTCGGTACTCGCAGGGTCGGAAGGCATCTTCGGGGAGCCGGCATCCGCAGCATCCGTAGCCGGCCTGACAAAGTACACAGCAAGCCACCCGGAGATGGCCGATAGACAAGTCGTCTGCATCATAACTGGCAACGGACTCAAGGACCCGGACAGCGTGACGTCCGGGGGAGACATGGAGTTCGACGAAGTCCCCGCGGATATCACCGCGGTAAGCAAGTTTCTTGGGTGGCGGTGATCAGCCTGGCCTGCGCTACACTGTACTCAAGGCTCATGACGAATAGCGTCGATTGCTGAATGATTGACCAGGAGCGTATCGCACGCGCCGTTGAGGAAATCCTCAATGCCATTGGCGAGGACCCGCGGCGCGACGGCATCACGAAGACGCCTGAGCGCGTCGCGGCCATGTACGCAGAACTCTTCTCGGGCATTGATGCAGACCCTCGGGCGCTCCTAACTGTCTCCTATGAGGAAGGCGTCCGGGACCTCGTGACCATCAAGGACATACCGTTCGCGTCGATCTGCGAGCACCACTTGCTCCCGTTTTTTGGCGCCGTCAACATCGGCTATCTGCCGTCGGGTCGCGTTGCGGGGATTAGCAAGGTGGCTCGCGCGATCGAATGCCTTGCGCGGCGACCACAGATGCAAGAGCGCTTCACGAATCAGGCGGCCGATCTCCTAATGGAGTGTCTCCAGCCCCAGGGCGCGGCGGTGCGGGTGGAGGCGGAACACCTTTGCATGACTATTCGCGGCGTCAGGGCGCCCGGCAGCAAGGTGATCACGACAGCCTGGCGGGGCGTGTTTCGTGACAACGAAAGAGCTCAAAGCGAGTTCCTCACGCTGACAACACCAGGCGGCCGCTCGTGACCGTTTCCGTTCGATGGGAATCACTGGCCGCTTTGTCAGATGAGTGGTCAGAAGTGTTCCACGCAGCGACAACACAGTCCATATTTCTTTCGCTGCCGTGGCAGATGGCGTGGGCCATGAACTGTTGCGGCTCTCCGGAGCATCACACCTTACTCACCGTGCGCCGGGATTCCGATGGCTCGCTGAGAGGCATCGCCCCCTTGCACTGTGAGAACGCCGCCGTGACCTTTGGCCTTGACTACAACGTCACCGACTATCAGGACATACTGTCGCATCCCGGCGAGGAGGAAGTTGTCTGGGATGCCGTTCTGGAGTACGGGGCCGAGGACGGCTGGTCCTCCATAGAGCTGACGGGTATACGGGACGATTCCCCGTCTACGCAGATTTTGGAAACGCACGCTGAGCGACACGGCTGGCGGGCGGAGCGGTCCGTCTGGGATGTTTCGCCATACGTGGTCTTGCCGGATACATGGGACGATCACGTGCAGGGACTATCAAAGAAGGATCGCCATGAGCTGCGCCGGAAGCTGCGCCGACTTGAGGCGAGCGGAGAAGCTGAATACCGCGTCATTGACGCTCAGCAGGATGAGCTGCCAGCGGCGCTGGAAGAATTCGTCTCCCTCATGGGCATGAGCAGCGAGGCGAAATCCGAATTCCTGACGCCGGAACGTCGCGACTTCCTTAACACCTTGACGCACAACATGGCGGCGGCGGATTCATTGAGGCTTGCTTTTCTGGACTTAGGGGGAAAGCCCGTGTCCGCAACCATGAGCTTTGTTGATGATCAGCGCCTGCTACTCTACAACAGCGGGTACGATCCGGAGTACGCGCGCCTCTCCGTCGGGTTGTTGCTCAAAGCCTACGGTGTACGCGCCGCCATTGAGCAGGGCCTGAGGGAGTACGACTTTCTTAGGGGAAACGAGGCCTACAAATATGATCTCGGCGGCAGTGATCGCCTTCTCTACCGTTGGCGCCTCGACCGTGACGGCTGAGTCGGGGCCGACACGTCGGATCCCATAGCAATTTTGATGGGAATCAATCCCGCCTAGGCGCAAATGTCGAGGCCCGCATACAAAGCTCCACTCAAGTCCTGCTTGCGATCATCTGACCGCTCTCTGTTCGGGGCGCGAATGGAGACCCCAGCTGACCTGCCACAGCGCTGCCATTCGAGCATCGGCAACGACATAGTCCTATTTCCAGAAAGGCCTGGGGCGCCATGAAGTCCGCGGCTTTCTTGACGCTGCATTCCTGCCCTCTTGGGACAGCCGGGGAGGGTGATGTTGGCGGCATGAACGTTTACGCACTCGGATTGGCGCGCGAACTTGCGCGGCGGGGAGTGCGCGTAGACATCTTTACGCGAGAGCACTCCGGTGGACATGCCGTCCCGATTGATGAACCGGGCATCGACATTGTGCACGTGAATGCAGCGCCCCCGTCAGCGGCCAAGGAATCGCTCCATGAGTACACGATGGACTTTGCGGAAGTGATTGGCGCGCTGCGTCCGAGCGGCGGAGGCTATGACATCATCCACAGTCATTATTGGGTTTCCGGGCTTGTCGGCGTGGAGCTGGCGAAACGATGGAATGCGTCGCACGTAACGACTTTTCACACGGTTGCGGCGCTCAAACAGGAGGCCTTTCCACGCGGCGTAGAGCCGCGGGCTCGGCATGACGCGGAGCGGCTCATTGCCCAGAGGGCGGATGGAATCGTGGCGTGGACTCAGCATGAGGCCGACGCCTTGTCACGACTGCTTGGCGCAGATCCTTCGCGCATCTCCGTGACCCCCATCGGCATAGACAAGAGCCGGTTTCATCGCCTCGACAAGAGCGCGGCGCGGAATCGGCTTGGCATTACCGTAGATGAGGAAACACTGCTCTATGTCGGCCGGCTGGATCTCATCAAGGGGGCGGATGTGCTCCTTGAGGCGTTGAGTCTCATTGAGAATCGCCCCCGACTCCGGCTGCGGATCGTGGGCGGCGGCACGGCCTCAACGACGCCTGCCGCGCTCGCCTCACTGGCTCAGAGCCTCGGCGTCGCGCAGCATATCTCATTTCTTGGAGCAGTCCCAAACGCCGAACTGCCCTTGCACTATGCAGCGGCCGATATGCTGGTCGTACCGTCCTGGTATGAGAGCTTTAGCATCGCGACCGCCGAGGCGATGGCGTGCGGAACGCCCGTCGTCGCATCCAAGGTGCCCGGGCCTGCATCTTTCATCCGGGACGGAGAATCGGGTCGGCTGGTCCCGCCGGGTGACGCTCGCGCGCTTGCTGACGCAATAGCAGGGCTACTGGGTGACACGGCCCTGCGGGAGCGTCTGTCCGCCGGGGCAACCGGGGCGGTGGCGCATCTTGAGTGGGAGTCCATCGGCGATTCCATTTTTGCTATCTATAGCGATCTGATTGCCAGAGAGCGCGTGGCGGCCGGAATGGGTCCGGGCGCAGTATAAGCGGAGGTTTGCGTGCCAATTCCCGAGTTTGGTCCTCTTGAGCGAGTGCTCGTCGTTGCGCCCCACCCGGATGACGCCGAGATCGGCTGCGGCGGCACAGTCGCGCAACTCGTGCGGGATGGCGTCGAGGTGTACTACGTCATCGCCACAAACGGTGATAAGGGCACAGAGGACCCGGACCTGACCAACGCGGATCTGGCCCGCACGCGCGACGGCGAGCAGCGAGCGGCCGCAGCAGTCCTGGGCGTCAAGGAGGTCATCATCCTCGACCACGGAGACGGGGAGCTGTCGGATGACCGGGACCTGGTGCGTGAAATCACTGAGCACATTCGCCGCGTCCGGCCGGACATTGTTTTGACGACTGATCCTTTTAGGACAACCTTCTATATCCATCGTGATCACCGCACGATCGGAATGGTCACCATGGACGCAGTGTTCCCGTTCGCGCGGGATCGTCTCCACTTCCCTGAGCACCACGCGGCGGGGCTGCTGCCCCACAAGACGGCTGAAGTCTATTTCTGGGGCGCGGAGAATCCGGATGTGTTTGTTGACATCACGGAGACCATCGACCTCAAGATTGAAGCAACGAAACTGCACATAAGCCAGTTCGGCCCAGATGCCGGAGATTGGGTCCGGCAATGGTCCGCCCGCATTGGCGGAGAGCACGGCATGGAGTATGCGGAGGGCTTTCGTCGGTACGGAATCAGCCGCATGGGATTTGACGACGATAATGACGATAGCCAACAACAGGGGGACGACAACGAATGACGGAACCGCAGCAGGATGAAGACAGGCCCAAGCGCCTGATGGCCATCTCCGCGCACCCGGACGATATGGAGTTCGGCTGCGGGGGGACAATCGGCAAGTGGATTCAGGAGGGCTGGGTTGGCGCGCTGGTCATCTGCACAGACGGCCGCGCCGGCACATCCGACGCAAATATGAGACCGGAGGATCTGGTCAAGATCCGCGAGGCTGAGGCCACGGCTGCGGCGCTCGTCCTCGGCATCGAAGACGTGACATTCCTGGGCTACCCGGACGGGGAGCTGGAGGACACGCGAGAGCTTCGTGAGCATATCGTCAGGGAGATTCGGCGATTCAAGCCGGAGGTCGTGTTTACATTTGATCCGATGCGCAAGGCCCATAATCATCGCGATCACCGGAACGCCGGTCAGGCTGCCTTTGACGCCATGTACCCATACGCGCGAGACGTTCACCATTTCCCGCAACTGGCTGCGCAAGGATTTGAGCCGCACATCGTCAGCGAGGCGTGGGCCTGGAGCGATGACCCGGATACCTGGGTCGACATCTCGGACGTTATTGAGCTGAAAGCCGCCGCGCTGAGCGAGCACAAGAGCCAGATCCGCAATCCCGAGGGCATCCTTGAACGCATCAGAGGGCGACATGAGGAGCAGGGCAAGTCGCCCGGCTACGCCTACGCCGAGGGATTCCGCGTCCACCGCTTTCGGTGGCCGGGCTAGGGAGCGAATCGCTGTCTATGGCGATGACGCCTGACAACAACCACGAACATCAGGATGGGTCCCCCTTAGAGGCGCCATTCGTCGATATCCATTGCCACATATTACCTGGCATTGACGACGGCGCGCGTGATCGGCGGGAAGCGCTTGAAATGGCTCGCATCGCTGAAAGCGCCGGCGCGGCCATCATCGCCACGACGCCGCACAACTTTCCCCGAACAATGCGATCCATCCTGGATGAATCACGGCATCGTGTGGATCTCCTACAGCGCGCGATCCTTGAGGAGGGCATCGAACTGACTCTCACAACCGGGCAAGAGGTCCGCATAAACAGGACCCTTGGCTCGCAGGTCGCCTCTCAGGACGCGGCGACGATCAATAGCACGCGGTACATTCTGGTTGAACCGCCATTTACCTCCTGGCCGGAATTCGTCGATGAGGAGCTTGATGGGCTGATCGCGGCCGGATATCGGCCGGTGCTGGCGCACCCTGAGCGGAACAGCGTCATTCAATATGACCCCGATATGACGAGGCGGATCATTGAGCGCGGCGTGCTGGTGCAGGTCAACACCGGCAGCCTGTTGGGACACTATGGACCTCAAGCCCTGGAGACGGGCATGTACCTGTTGCGTCGGGAGGCGGCGCACGTTCTGGCAACGGATGCGCACAGCGCCACCGGGAATCGGGCGCCTAACATGCGCTCAGGATTTGAGGCCGCCGCCTTGCTTATTGGGGAGGAAAGGGCGCGGGCGCTTACGCGCGACAATCCTCTGGCCATTACGCAGGGGCGAGACGCGCCGTATCGACCGGAGATCGCGTGGTCATCACAGGCCGTCAACGTTCAGGGCCAACCAACCGGCAGCGAACGCGGCAGTTCATGACCCTCATTTGCGGCCGATGCGGACGACGGCCCGACGCACACGAAGCCGAGTCGGATGCCGCGCCGGAGAGATGGTCGCCGGCCTTCACGACTGAGGCGTCCCCCGGCGCGCTCGCGCCGATGGTGTGCGCTGCCTGCGTGACATCCACCGCGCCGCTTGGATTCTGTAATCGCTGCGGCAACGAGACCCCCGAGGCAGAGCTCCTCTCAAGCGGCCGATGCGAGTGGTGCCGGTCGGCGGATGTGATTCCGTACGAGGAGCCAGAGGATGATCCCTGGTGGGACGACAAGATCACGTCAGCCGGCCAGGGAAACCAGCCGTAGACGCTGGGCGCCGGCAGGCAACCACCGGCCGCCTTCTGAAGAAATCGCTATCGCGGTCTTAGGCGAGGTAGAGGCGGCGCGCCCATTGGAGAAACATGGCCGCGGCAGGCTCGAATATTCTCAGTAATGCGAGGCCCACGAGGGCGGCCCCAACACCAAGCATGGCGCCGGCAAAGACGTCCAGGGGAAAATGGACGCCCGCCAGAATGCGCGATAGCCCCATGCCGGTTGCAAACGCCAGCGCAACGGAACCCAGCAAGCGGTGACCTGTAAAGACCGCGACGGCGATGGCGAATGTTACCGCCATAGAGTTGCTGGGGAAAGTTGGATCCGGGGGTTGGTAGAAGAGCGTGTCCGCAGTCCTCGCGGCGTTTTCGAAGATCTCAAATGGCCGGGGACGCATCACGGCCTCCGTGGCGTTCAAAACAAGAATCGCTAAGTTGGCGATGCCCATGGCGATAACCGCCGCAATCACGGCCCGTTGTTGTCGTTCTCGATCAGCCGGCCCCTGCGCCCCGAACCATAGCCCCAACAGGGTAAGAGACAGCACGACCGGTACAAAGTAGTCACCCACAAAGAGTCGGATAACCGTGTCCAGGAAGACCGATCGGCCGGCCAGCTGATTCAGGGATTCAAAGAGTGAGAGCTCCCAGGCTGAGGGCATCACCGAATGACTACTTCATCGTGCTCAAGAAGCGCGTCAACGTAGGTTTTTCGCCTCAATCTCTCAAGGCCCTGAGCCGCGCTGTCCTGTTGGCTGACGCTCCCGTCTTCGCCCGCCTCAGCGTCGCCCGTGCGCCGGTCGCGTCGCAACCGGAGGCGATGGACGACGGATGTGGCTAGCACGGTGGCAACGATGGCGGCGATGGCGCTGGGAACGAAAATCAGCGTCTGTTCCAGGCCCTCAAGGCCGCGGTCATTGCGATTAACCAGGATGAAGAACCAGGAGAATCCTGCCAGCATGATCGCCGCGCCGATTACCGCTGCCCCCCAACGAGAACCGACGAACAGTATCCCCCGCAGGTCCGCGTTTGCCGCCGCGATCTGGATGACGCCGGTGGCTGCGACAAATATTAGGATGGCGTATTCAATGCCGAGTCTGACCACGCGACTCTCCTGAGTCATTCATCGGCGGCCGCCGGTCCTTAGATTCGAGTCTCTGGCAGGTCAGGCGGGGCCAACCGCTGGGAGTCTATCCATCGCCTCCGTTATGCCTGTTGCGGGGCCATTATCGCCGCGCCTGCAGCTGCCCGAGTCGCGGGCGTCAGCCAATGAGAATAGGAATTGTTCTCTCCCTTTACGACGTCAAAGTAGAGGCGTTGAAGTTCTCTTGTGACAGGGCCAACGGCGCCGTCGCCAAGGGGGCGTCCGTCCACTTCCACAACCGGCGTCACGTGCGCGGCGGTCCCCGTCATGAAGAACTCATCCGCCACGTAAACATCCGTCTTGGGGATCTGGCGCTCGACCACCTTGAGGCCCAGCACGTTCTGCGCCAGTTCGATAACCGTATCGCGTGTAATGCCTGCCAGGATTCCATCTTCCTGGCGCGGCGTGCTGAGGACGCCGTTCTTGATAAGAAAGATGTTCTCGCCGCTGCCCTCGGAGACGTTGCCGTCCTGGGTCAACAGTATGGCCTCGTCATACCCGCGCCAGACGGCCTCGCTCTTGGCCAGGCTGTTGGCGACGTACATGCCCGTGACCTTTGCGCTTGGCGGGATGACGCTGTCCTGTATACGCGTCCAACTGGAGAATGTGCAGCGAATGCCTGCGTCAGAATCCAGGTAGTTCCCAAACGGAACGATGTAGATCAAAAAATCGTCCTCAAGGTCATGGACGCGGAGGCCCACGACATCCGACGACTTATAGGCAAGTGGCCGGACGTAAATGTCCTCTCGAAAGTCGCACTTCTCCACCAGATCAAGCGTGATCCTCTCAAAGTCGTCCAGTGAATAGGGGAGCTTGATGTTCAGCATTGAGCAGGAACGGAGCAGCCTCGCGTAGTGCTCCCGCACTCGAAAAAGGAAGAGCTGTTCCTGTGAGGAGTTCCAGTTGCCGCGAATGCCCTCAAAGACGCCTGTTCCGTAGTTGAAGGCGTGCGTAACGACACCAATTTTGGCCTCTTCAAGCGGGACGATCTTCCCTTCAAAGTAGGCTAGCGATGGCATAAGCGCGTCTCCCCCCCAACATCCCACGAGGAACTAAACAAGTGGCATCCAATTTAGCGCAGATTACGTATTCCTCGCAAATGCGGCGTCGTCCACTGGGCAGTCCTGGATCACGTCTCATGCGCCAAAGTCAGGCCGTAAACGCGCCTGCCGCCCGCTTCCCTAATTGCCCTCGCCCCGTCTCTCAGCGTCGCGCCTGTCGTCATGACATCGTCGATGAGCAGCACGTCCATGCCGCTCAGGGATGCTCGTTCCTTTACAGCAAATGCCCGACGCACGTTCTCGCGCCTTTGTTTTTGGTTGGATGCGCGGGCCTGGATCGGTGTTTCCCTTGTACGACTCAAGGCTGCGGCAAAGGGAATGCCCGTAATGGAGGCAACCTCTGCGGCCAGAAGCTCCGCCTGATCAAATCCGCGCTCGCGAAGTCTCGTGTGGTGACTCGGGATATGGACGATCATGCCGACAGGCGGATCCCATTCCTGGAGGACTGCCGCCATCTCCGCGGCCAGGATCGGGGCCAGGGCCCTCAGTCCCGAATACTTGTAGTTGCGGACTATTTCTCGTATCTGCCCCTCATAGGGCCAAACGGCGCATATCGACTGCATTCCCTCCGGCTTTGGCAGCGTATCCGGTTGAAGGTTGGCGGGCAGTGAGCCACGACAGGGGCGGCAGAGCATGGAATCCTCCCGCCCGCACAGGACACAGCGCTGGGGAAATACCAATCCAAAAGCCAGGTCCGTCAGCGCCCGCACAATCATCGATCAACAGACACAAATGATGGCTGGGCGCTCAGGAAGGGGCATCATTGACACTCCATAATCCGAATGGCACAATTATTATTGCTGAGATAGGGAATAGTAGCGTCAGTCTAGCGCACAGCGAGCCGGGGATGGTGCAAGCCCGGTCGTGATGACCCGTGAAGTCGCCCTGGAGCATCCGTGGCGTAACCGGCCGCCAGAAACGGCGTGGAGTTGGGCGACGGCGGAGCGGCGTCCGTTAGAAACTCCATAGAGCGACTTGGCGACATAGCCAGGTAAGGAGGGTGGTACCGCGGGATTGCCAGGAGCTCCCGTCCCTTCATGGGGCGGGTTTTTTGTTGGGCGATTCGGCAACCCGCCCATTGAGGTCATGTGGAGTTCGGCCCCCGTGGCGGACTCTCCAGGATGTGCGGGTCTGCATGTGAAGCGGCTGAGCGAGCAGTGAGGAGCGATATGTCGAGCAGGATGCTTGCCGGTGGGGAATTGGTGTGCGAGGCGCTTGAGGCTGAGGGCGTTGACCTCGTCTTTGGCGTCCCCGGCGGCGCCATCCTGCCCTTCTATGACCACATCCTCAAGTACCCGTCCATCCATCATGTCCTGACTCGGCACGAACAGGGCGCGGCGCACGCCGCCGACGGATACGCCCGCGCCACAGGACGCGTGGGCGTCTGCATCGCCACATCAGGCCCCGGCGCCATCAACCTCGCGGTCGGCCTAGGCACCGCATTCATGGACTCAACACCCATTGTGGCCATCACCGGCCAGGTGACGCGGCCTGCCATCGGAAAGGACGCGTTCCAGGAGACGGACGTGACCGGCGTTACGATCCCGGTTACGAAGCACAACTATCTGGTCATGAACGCGTCGGACATTCCGCGCGTCATGAAAGAAGCGTTTCACATCGCCCGGTCGGCGCGGCCCGGCCCAGTCCTGGTGGATCTTCCCCGCGACGTGCTGCAAGAGGTTGCTGAATACGCGGGCTATCCGAAGACGGTGGATGACCTGCCAGGATTCAGACCCATAACAGAACCCGACGCGGAGCAGGTGCGCTACGCGGCGGAACTCATCAGATCGGCGGAGCGTCCGGTCATTTTGGCGGGGCGCGGTGTGCTTATCGCAGGGGCCGAGGCTGAGCTTAAGGAACTGGCGGAGCGGGCGCAGATACCCGTAATTCCAACGTTGCTCGGCATCGGCTCGTTCCCCGGCACGCATTACCTGCACCTGAGCCTGATGGGGATGCACGGCTCCGCCTTCGCCAACCTCGTCGCCAATGAGTGCGATCTGATGATAAACATCGGCTCCCGATTTGACGATCGGATCATCGGGCGTGTCGCGGACTTCGCCCCTCGCGCGAAAATAATCCACCTCAATATCGACCGATCCGCCATCCATCAGAACCTGTTCGCCCATGCGCCGGTGGTTGGCGATGCAAAGAACTCTCTCAATGCGCTGCTGCCCCTCGTCGAGCAGACCGCTCGACCCGAGTGGCTATCCCGCGTGGACGATCTGCGGCGGGAACACCCTCTGATCGTCAGAGATTTTGGCGGGAAGCCGTCGACGCAGTACGTCATCAAGCGGATCCATGAGGCCACGGACGGCAAGGCATTCATCGTAACCGGCGTCGGCCAGCATCAGATGTGGGCCGCACAGCACTACGTCACAGACCAGCCGAATAGCTTTATCACGTCGGGCGGCCTCGGCACCATGGGCTATGAGGTGCCCGCGGCGCTGGGCGCGCAGATGGGCAGGCCCGAGGAGCAGGTGTGGTCGATCTGCGGCGATGCCGGTTTCCAGATGACGCTGCAAGAGTTGGCCACGATTCGGGATGAACGAGCGCCGGTGAAGTTCGCGATCATGAACAACCAGCACCACGGCATGGTTCGCCAGTGGCAAACGCTGTTCTACGACAAACGCTATAGCCAGATTGAAACAACAGGGCCGGACTTTGTTAAGCTGGCCGAGGCGTACGGGATGCTCGGCATCCGCGTTGATGACATAAAGGACGTCGATGCCGCGATCAAGCAGGCGCAGGACTACGATGGCCCGGTGATCATTGAGTTCATGGTGGAGGTTGACGAGCTGGTTTATCCGATGATTCCGGCGGGTCAATCCGTCAAGGAGATGGTCGAGGATCCAGAGATGAATCCGAAACCGACCGAGGCAATGACGCGATGACGATGCGACGGGTCATTTCCGCCTTGGTCCACGACAGGCCGGGCGTACTGAATCGGGTTGCGAGCATGTTTCGGCGCCGCAATTTCAACATCGCCAGCCTCGCAGTGGGGCAATCAGAGCGACCGGATTTTTCGCGCATGACTATCGTCGTCGACAACGTGCCGGAATCGGCGCTCTACCAGGTAACGTCTCAGCTGTTCAACGTGGTGGACGTCGTAGAGGTCATGGACATCACCGACGAAGACTATGTGGCGCGCGAGACGGCCTTGATCAAGGTGCGCGCGACACGGGAGACACGCGGCCAGATCGTCGAGATATTGGACCTTTTCAAGGGCGCTGAGGTTGTCAGCGTCTCGCCCAAGACAGTGATTATTGAGATGACAGGCACAACGGAGCAAGTGGAGAGCCTGTTGGCCCTGCTGGAGCCGTACGATGTCCTTGAGCTGATGCGCACGGGACTTGTGGCCCTGACGAAGGACGAGAATATTTCCAGGGATGGCGCGTGGCGGGGTCCCGTCCTGGTTGGCGCGCCGCCTCCGACTCCCCGCTAACCGATCGGTTTTGTTGACGCATACGGACACTACTCAGGAAGGGCACGATGGCAGACATCTTCTACGATAGCGACGCGAACCTCGATCACATCTCTGACGAGACGATCGCAGTGATCGGCTACGGCAGTCAGGGCCATGCTCACGCGCTGAATCTCAGGGACTCCGGCGCCAACGTCCTGGTAGGCCTGTACCACGGCAGCAAGTCCTGGGCTCAGGCGGAATCCGACGGCCTGGAGGTCGGCACGGTTGAGGAGGTCGCTCAGCGCGCCAGCATTATCATGATGCTGATCCCCGACACAATGCAGAAGAAGGTGTATGAGGAATCGATCGCGCCGCACTTGAGCGACGGCAAGACTCTGATGTTTGCGCACGGTTTCAACATTCACTTCAGTCAGATAGTGCCTCCCCCCGGCGTAGACGTGACCATGATCGCGCCAAAGGCGCCTGGACATAGGGTCCGCGAGCTCTACCAAAAGGGTGTGGGGACCCCTGCCCTGCTTGCCATTCATCAGGATGTGACCGAAGGAGCCCGGGCCCGCGCCCTGGCGTACGGAAAGGGCATCGGCGCAACCAAGGCCGGCGTCATTGAGACCACCTTCGCCGAGGAAACGATCACCGATCTTTTCGGCGAGCAGGCCGTCCTGTGCGGCGGGATCAGCAGCCTGGTCAAGGCGGGCTTTGAGACCCTCGTCAAGGCCGGGTACCAGCCGGAGATCGCTTACTTTGAGTGCTTGCATGAGATGAAGCTCATCGTTGACCTCATCTATCAGGGCGGTCTGGAGTATATGCGCTACTCCGTCAGCGATACGGCTGAGTATGGCGACTATGTTTCCGGGCCTCGGCTCATCGATGACGGCACTCGCGAAAGGATGCAGGACATTCTGCGAGAGGTTCAGGACGGGACTTTCGCGAGGCAGTGGATCCTTGAGAATCAGGCCGGTCGCCCCAGCTTCAATGCCCTCAAGGCCCAGGACACGACGCACTTGATTGAGGTCGTCGGCAGAGACCTGCGCGCCATGATGCCCTGGCTGCGCGAAACGGTATAGGGCCGCTTGTCCATGCGCGCAATGCACACATTCCGGACCCACTCAGCGGCTCTACCCGGATTTCCGCGCGGCACGCGCGGGGCCGGATGCGGCGGCAGCCTCTACCTTACACGCCCGCTCGCGCTACTAATTCGCTAGCAGGCGGGGGCTGCATAGACGGGTGAAAAGCTCGCGCATCGCAGCTGTCTCAAGGCCACGAAGGGACACACAAAAATGGCGGATCCACAACGAATAATAATCTTTGACACCACGCTGCGGGATGGGGAGCAGGCGGCCGGAGCGGGACTCTCGTGGGAGGAGAAGCTGGAGATTGCCCAGCAGCTGGAACGGCTGGGCGTTGACGTGATCGAGGCGGGTTTTCCCGCATCCTCTCCCGGCAACCTCGAAACCGTGCGCCGCATCGCAACTGAAGTGCGGACGCCCGTCATCGCCGGACTCGCGCGCTGCGTGCCCGGCGACATCGACGCCGCGTGGGAGGCCGTCAAGGTGGCGCCCCGCCCACGCATTCATGTCTTTATCTCAAGCTCAGACATCCACCTGACGCATCAACTTCGCAAGAGCCCTGAGGAGGTCCTGGAACAGGCTATCACCTCAGTCGAGCGCGCCAAGAGCTATTGCGATGACATCGAATTCTCGCCTATGGACGCCACCCGAACGGACTGGGATTTCATCTACCGTCTCGTCAGCGCAGCAATCGACGCCGGCGCCACGACCATCAATATCCCTGACACTGTCGGCTACGCGATCCCCAACGAATTCGGAGAGCTCATCGCCAGCATCTTTGAACGCGTGAAGAATATTGACAAGGCCATCGTCAGCGTCCACTGCCACAATGATCTCGGACTCGCCTCCGCAAACTCACTGGCTGCAATACAGAACGGCGCGCGGCAGGTGGAGGTCTGCGTCAACGGCATCGGCGAGCGGGCCGGCAACGCCTCCCTCGAGGAGGTGGTCATGGCCATCCACACGCGCGAGGACCTGCTTGGATTCACGACGGGAATCAACACTGCTCACATCTACCGGGCAAGCCGGATGGTAAGCGACTACACAGGTTTCGCGGTGCAGCCCAACAAGGCAATCGTCGGCCTGAACGCCTTCCGGCATGAATCCGGCATTCATCAGGACGCCATGTTGAAGGCACCAATTACGTTTGAGATCATGAAGCCGCAATCCGTCGGCGTTCCGGGCACTGCGCTCGTTCTCGGCCGGCAGAGCGGCAGCCACGCTCTGCAGGCCCGTTTGGTGGAGTTGGGTTTTGACATCGGCTCCGAGGAACTGAGCCGCGTATACGCAGCCTTCAAGGAACTTGCCGACAAAAAAGAGAGCGTGACAGACCGCGACCTGGAATCGCTGATGGGCGAGGATCGCCGTTCAATGGGCGACGACCAGTACACGCTGGACCACGTGCAAGCGTTGAGCGGCTCGCCCGCGGTGCCAACGGCCACCGTCCGACTCATCGACCCGCAGAATAGCCCGCGAACTGCGAGCGCCGTTGGCACGGGACCCATCGATGCCGTCTATCAAGCGATCACGCAGATCGTAGACGTGGCCAATCAGCTGGTTGAATACCGGGTGGAAGCCATAACGGAGGGCCTGGATTCGATAGCGGACGTGACGCTTCGCATTGAGCATGAGGGCACGACCTACATCGGGCGCGGCGCGGACACGGATATCGTCGTAGCGAGCGCCAAGGCATACGTCGACTCTCTCAACCGCCTGTTGTCCACAAAGCAGAGAGCAACGAGCATCATCGCGTGATCGAATGGATATGCGAGTGAAATAGCCTTCGCCGCGGAATAATCCTGAATCCACTGGCGCCTAAGGAGATCAGAATGGCCCCAAGAACGATGTTCGAGAAGATCTGGGATGCGCACGTCGTCCGCGAGCAGGCGGGCGAGCCGACGATCGTGTACGTAGACCTTCATCTGGTGCATGAGGTGACCTCGCCGCAGGCCTATGAGGGGCTGCGCCTGGCCGGGCGCACGGTGCGCCGACCAGACCTGACCATCGCGACGGTCGATCACAACGTCCCGACTACTGACCGTTCCCTGCCAATTGAGGACCCTATCTCAAAGCAGCAGATTGACACGCTGGAACAGAATACGCGCGACTTCGGGATAACGTTCTACGACATGCACGATGAGAATCAGGGCATCGTGCACATAATCGGGCCGCAGCTTGGGCACACCCAGCCCGGCAAAGTCATCGTTTGCGGGGATAGCCACACGGCGACGCACGGCGCTTTCGGCGCTTTCGCCCTCGGCATCGGCACGTCTGAGGTTGAGCACGTCCTGGCGACACAGACGCTGCGGCAATTCAAGCCAAAGACTATGGAGGTTCGCGTCAACGGAACGCTGGCGCCGGGCGTCACCGCGAAGGACATCATTCTAGGCATCATCGGCAAGATTGGCGTCTCCGGAGGCGCTGGCCACGTGATTGAATACACCGGCGAGGCCATCCGCGCGCTCCCCATGGAGGGGCGGATGACGGTGTGCAACATGTCTATTGAGGCCGGCGCTCGGGCAGGCATGATCGCGCCTGACGACACGACATTCGACTGGCTGCGCGGACGCAAATTCGCGCCGCAGGGCGAGTCGTATGACGCGGCCGTCGAGGAGTGGCGGCAACTCGCCACCGACGAGGACGCGGAGTATGACACGGTTGTGGAGCTCGACGCGAGCGAGCTGCGGCCACACGTGACGTGGGGCGCCAATCCTGAACAGGTCGTCACAATTGACGACGCTGTGCCAGACCCCGCAGAGCTCCCGGCGGACAAGCGCGAGGCTGCGGAGCGCGCCCTCGCGTACATGGGTCTTGAACCTGGCACGGCCATCAAGGATATCGCCATTGACCGGGTATTCATCGGTTCATGCACAAATTCGCGCCTGACTGACTTGCGCGCGGCGGCTGAGATGGTCAAGGGGCGCACAGTGCATCCGGACGTCAGCGCAATGGTTGTTCCCGGCTCAGCGCTCGTGAAGTGGCAGGCTGAGCAGGAGGGTTTGGACGCCGTCTTTATGGAGGCAGGATTTGAGTGGCGCGCCGCCGGTTGCTCAATGTGCCTCGGTATGAACCCGGATGTCCTCCTGCCGCAGGAGCGCTGCGCATCAACATCCAACAGGAATTTTGAGGGGCGACAGGGCAAGGACGGACGCACGCACCTCGTCAGCCCGCAAATGGCGGCGGCGGCGGCCATCGCCGGCCGTTTCGTCGATGTTCGCGATTGGGAGATGGCGACGCCGGGCGCGTAAGCCTGCGCAGGGCGCACTGTAATTCAGGATAGGTCCGGGGATAGGAGCAAGAGGAAAATGGAACGGTTTATCAGTCATACGGGGGCGGCGGCGCCGCTGGAGCGGGCAAACGTGGACACGGACGCGATCATCCCCAAGCAGTTTCTCAAGCGGGTGGAGCGAACGGGCTATGGGCCGTTCCTGTTCTTTGACTGGCGCTACAAGCCTGACGGAGCGGAGAATCCCGAGTTCGTGCTCAATAAGCCCGGCTACCGGGAGGCAACTATCCTCGTCGCAGGCCGCAACTTTGGCAGCGGCTCAAGTCGTGAACACGCGCCGTGGGCGCTCCAGCAGTTCGGCTTTCAGGCCGTCATCGCCTCCAGCTTTGCCGACATCTTTTACAACAACTCCTTTGAGAATGGCCTGCTGCCTGTTGAGCTGCCGGAGGAAATCGTCCAGCAGATTCTTGAGCGCATACGACCAGGCTATGAGCTGACTGTGGACCTTGAGAATCAACTCGTGTCAGATCGTGAGGGGTTCGAGGCCCGCTTTGAGATCGATCCGTTCCGAAAGAATTGCCTGCTGAACGGCCTGGACAGCATCGGCCTCACGATGAAGTACGAGGACGACATCGCAAACTACGAGCAGCGAGCGAGCCTCGTCCCGACTGCGTAGCGAATTCACGCATGGACTACACGATCGCGCTGCTTCCGGGTGACGGCATTGGGCCGGAGGTCGCGCATGAGGCAACGCGCGTCCTTGAGGCCATTGGCCAACGATACGACCACACCTTCACCTTTCACGAGGGCCTGGTGGGCGGCGCGGCGATCGACGCAACGGGCGACCCATTGCCGGGGGAAACCCTTGAGATCGTTGAGGCTTCCGACGCCATCCTCTTTGGCGCAGTCGGCGGACCCAAGTGGGACGATCCGCGAGCGTCGACACGGCCGGAGGCGGGCCTTTTGGGTCTGCGCCGCGCCATGGGACTCTTCGCCAACCTGCGACCCGTCAAGGTTGTGCCGGATCTGCTCGGCGCATCGCCCATCAAGATGTCGATCATTGAGAAAGTCGATCTGATTGTGGTGCGAGAGCTGACGGGCGGGCTGTACTTTGCTGAGCCAAAGCGGAGGTGGGACACCTCACGGGGACGGCGCGCGGTGGACACGCTCAAATACACAGAGCAGGAGATTCGCCGCGTGCTCCAGGTTGGATTTGACCTGGCTCGCTCCCGCAGCAAGCGGCTTACGTCGGTCGACAAGGCCAACGTCCTAGCGTCGTCGCGACTGTGGCGCGAGGTGGCGCAGGAAATGGCGGAGGAAAACCCGGACATCGCAGTCAATCACGTGCTGGTGGACGCCTGCGCCATGATGCTGATCCAGCGTCCGGCTGATTTTGACGTGATTGTCACCGAGAACATGTTTGGCGATATTCTTACGGATGAGGCGTCGGTGCTCGCGGGCTCAATGGGCATGCTGCCATCTGCAAGCGTAGGAAGACGGCGCAACCGCAGGCGAGGCGCTGGTCTTTTCGGCATGTATGAGCCTATCCACGGATCCGCTCCCGACATCGCCGGGCAGCATATCGCCAACCCCCTCGCCGCTATCTCCAGCGCAGCTATGCTTTTGGACATTTCCCTTGGTCTGGCGGACGAAACTGCGGCAGTCGAGGCGGCGGTTGATGCGACGCTTGCCTCCGGGTTCAGGACGGCCGACCTTGCCGGCTCTGCGCCGCCGGATCCCGATATACGGATGGTCAATACCACTGAGATGGCCGACGCAGTGATTCAGAGAATTGAGAGCCCGGCTCGGGCGCGGATTCCGCGTCCGCTGTAGCGGATACGACATCGGGCGCCGCACGACTGCAAGTCAAGGAGACACAGTGACAACGGAAAAGCAGCAAATAGTCCTGTATGACACCACCTTGCGCGACGGAGCTCAGCAGGAGGGCATCTCCCTCACCGTCAAGGACAAGCTGGACATTACAACCAAGCTTGATGAGCTGGGGATCCACATCATTGAGGGCGGCTGGCCGTTCTCGAATCCCAAGGATGAGGAGTACTTCCAGCGCGTCCGTGATTTGCCGCTGAATACCGCCCGCGTCGCCGCATTCGGCTCAACCCGCCGAGCGGGCACGACTGCTGAGCAGGACGCCAATTTACTCGCGCTTGCGCACTCTGAGGCGCCTATTATCACGCTTGTGGGC
Organism: Dehalococcoidia bacterium; assembly: GCA_965237465.1. Classification (GTDB taxonomy): domain Bacteria; phylum Chloroflexota; class Dehalococcoidia; order UBA6926; family UBA6926; genus VXMO01. Next base: position 46,771 of record OZ250138.1, on the reverse strand, counting down.
AAAACGTGGGACCTGCATGTGACGGAAGTCCTTGAAACCACCCTAGATGAAAACCTCCGGATGATCTGCGACTCCATCGAGTATCTGAAGGGTCTGGGCCGTGAAGTCCACTTTGACGCGGAGCACTTCTTTGACGGCTACGCAGCAAACCCGGACTATGCGGTGCAATGCTTGAAGGCAGCGGAAGACGCCCACGCCGACGTGATCCATCTCTGCGACACGAACGGCGGGGTATTGCCGCTGCGGCTCGGCGAGGTCGTTGATGAGTTGCGCGGGCATATCTCAACGCCGCTAGGAATCCATGTCCACAACGATGGCGATCTTGCTGTCGCCAACACCCTTACCGCCGTGCAGCACGGCATCGTTCAGGTGCAGGGCACAATCAACGGCTACGGCGAGCGATGCGGCAACGCAAACCTGTGCTCAATCATTCCGGGCCTGCAGACGAAGATGGGGATTCCCGTGGTGACGAATGAGCAGCTCAATAAGCTGACCACGATCGCCCTTGAGGTCTCTGAGCTGGTCAATATGGGTATGAATCCATCGCAGCCCTATGTGGGGACTCGAGCCTTCACGCACAAGGGCGGACTGCACGCCGCAGCCGTCGCAAAGGTCGAGAAGAGCTACGAGCACATGGATCCGGAAACAGTGGGCAACGCGCGCCGAGTCCTGGTTTCCGAGCTTGCGGGGAGAAGCAACGTGCTTGCGGCCACGCACGCAATGGGGCTGGACGTGCCGCCGGACATTGCTCGCTCGATTCTGGAGCAGGTGAAGGTTGCGGAGGCGGCCGGTTTCCAGTTCGAAGGAGCGGAAGCATCGTTTGAGATGCTGGTCCGCCGAGCGCTGCCGGATTACGTCCCCGCCTTTGTGTTGGAGGACTTCATGGCAGTCGTCGAAACGCTGCGGCGCCGTCCATCGCGCAGCGTGGAGGAAGACAGCGAGGACCTGCTCTCCGAGGCCATCGTCAAGGTGCGCGTTGGAGACGAGCAGTTCCACACGGCGGCGGAAGGCAACGGCCCGGTCAACGCCCTTGATGAGGCGCTGAGAAAGGCGCTGCGGAGCCGCTTCCCGCAAATCGGCGTCGTGCGGCTGACGGACTACAAGGTTCGCATCCTGAATCAGGAGAGCGCGACGGCGGCCACAGTGCGCGTCCTGATTGAATCCACGGACGGCGATCATGTTTGGCGCACCGTCGGGAGTCACACAAATATCATCCATGCTTCCTGGATGGCCCTGGCGGACTCTCTCGAATACTGGCTCATGCATTGGGGCGCGCCTGAGCAGGCAGCCTCCGCTGGGACCTAAGCTCATGGCGGCGCCAAGCAAGTATCTCCGTGTTGACGCGGATGGCGTCGCGCGACTCATCCTGGACAACGCCGAGGTTGTGATGGCCGGGATGAATCGAATGCACTTCTATCGGCTGACCGGCGTCACGCCCGAAGAGGCGACGGACAAGCAGGTTGAGCAGTTCTTCGGACTGCGGTCGCGGGAGGACACGACGGGCGAGCGCGTCACCGGGAAACTTGCGACTGAGTCGGCGACGGACATGGTGACGAGGGAGCTCAAGATCCTGAACCTGCCGCAGGTGATGAACCCAAACGATTCGCTTGAGCAGGAATTGAACCAGCCGCCGACGGGGGAGCAATCCGGTGGCGCAAAGCCTCCACCGCTGCCACAAGCATCCTCACCGACTCCGCCTCGGCCAAGCAGCAGCCAGTTAGGCGCTCCTCCGCGTTATCAGGCGGGCGGGGGTGGCTTGCCGCCGGCGCCGCGGTACTCGCCGGCGGGTAATGCGCAATCCGGTCAACCGGCGATTTCAGACAGCCCACACGCTCAGCCACAGGCGCCGGCGCCGCCCGCTTCAACCGGTGCTCCTAACAGTCGCTATGTGCGCTCTGAGGGCGGGGTGCTGTATATCCAGACGCCGGACGGCGACGATGAGCGCGTGACGCAATACATGCGGACTCACTTCTTGCGGATGATCGAAAAAGACATCGAGCAGGCGGAGGACGCCGACATTGAGTTGTGGTTCAAGTCGCAGGGTAGCCTGGACGCCGGCACATCAATGCAAGAGGCGAGGTCTCAGAGCCTCTTGGCCGAGGCGCTCAAGGCCGCGGGTAACCTCAAGCTGCAAGAGCTTGAAATTCTCCAGCAAGTTGTTGATTCATGGATTGTCGCCAGGCGCTCTGAGTAGGGCGACCAATAGCAGCGACTGCCGCCGTTAGGCGGCCCAGGGTCGGCGCTCTGCGCAGTTCTCCAAAGCTAGGCACCTAGGGCGAGGCGTAGTCTCGCTGCCACGGGCGCGTTGCGGGCAGGGATGCCGCGAGAGTTGATGCCAGGAATCCCGGGATCAGCAGCACGCCTGTCGTCGTCAGAGTGCTGAATATGATCGCTACAAGAACAAAAGCGGCAACAACCATGGTCGCGAGGCCGTCCGCCTTCTCCTGAGTTCTCCGGATCGCTCCAATCAGGACGCCGAGGAAGGCCAGCCCCGCCCCAATCATGACGCCGAAGAATGGGAGCGAGGAGTCCCCTTCGTAGAGATCGGGAACGACGACGTTCCAGTACCAGATGGCCGTCCCAGTCAGCGTGATCCAGCCGAGCGCCGCAGCGATAGCTGCGGCGATGAGACTCATGGGGCGCCGGCCTCCTGGGATGCGCGCAGGCCGTCGACTGCGCGGATCTCATGCCCCTCAACGTTGTCGTCTGAGATGGAGTACGCGCGGACGACAGGCGCCTCCTTGTCCTCCAGCGAGACGATCAGGTAGTAGGAGCCGGGCCATGCAGCTAGATTTCGATCAGTTTGGGACGGATACGCCGGAGAGTGCGTATGGGAGTGGTAAAACCCCCACATGTCCCACCCCTTCTCCTCGGACTCCTTATAGACCTTGAAGAACTCCTGCGTGTCCATGTTGTATCGGAACGGGCTGGCCTCGGCGTTGGGCACACGCCGGATCGCCACAACCTGCCCGCCCTCGCTAAGCAAGACACCGCAGCACTCATTTGGGTCCTCCTGCCGCGAGTGGGCAATCATCCCGTCAATGAATTCCTGGGCAATCTCAAGCACGGCCATATCAACTCTCCATGTAGACCAGGGTCACCTGGGCGGAAGCGCTCTACAGTTAAGACGTTGCGATAAGGTGCATGAGGCGTTGACGCTATGGGAGGACATGAATCTCCGTGTCCTCTGTGACAGATCCGATGACACTGCCCTGCACACCACGAGACTGTAGGGCGTCAAGAAGCGCGCCGCGTCGTTCCTCCGTAACGGAGATGAGCAGTCCGCCGGACGTCTGGGCATCCATCACCATGATGCGCCCTGCCTCTGTCACGTCCGGATGCCACTGAATTACATCCTCAATCCACAGGCGGTTTCGGCCTGTCCCGCCGGGCACAAATCCCCGCTCAATCATGTCCCACGCCTCGGGGATGACTGGCATGTCCGCCAGGGAAATGCGCGCTCCCACCCCGCTGCCCTCCAGCATGCTGCTCATGTGGCCCAGCAAGCCGAAGCCTGTTACGTCCGTGCAGGCGTTGACGCCGATCTCAATCATCGCCTCCGCCGCATCTCGATTCAGGGCGGACATGATTGCTACTGTTCGAGCGAGGGTGTCCGCATCAAGCGCTCCGTTCTTGTGCGCGGTTGTCAGCACGCCGCTGCCGAGGGGTTTGGTGAGAATCAGCGAATCGCCCGCCTGCGCGCCAACGTTTGCCACCTGATGTCCAGGATGCACAAGGCCGGTGACGGACAAGCCGTACTTCGGTTCAGGATCATCAATAGTGTGACCGCCGACAATCAACACTCCCGCCTCACGCGCCTTGTCCGCGCCGCCTTGAATGATGCGGCCAAGGATTTCCTTGTCCAGGGCGTCGGGAAAGGCGACGATGTTGAGGGCGATGATCGGGTGTCCGCCCATCGCGTACACATCGCTCAGGGCATTAGCCGCCGCCACGGCTCCAAAGTCATAGGCGTCATCGACGACAGGCGGGAAAAAGTCGACCGTCTGAATCAGGGCGATCTCATCCGTCAATCGATAAACGGCCGCATCATCGCCGGTGTTGATGCCGACAAGCAGATTGGGATCTGTCACCGGCGGCAGATGGCGCAGAACCTGCGCCAGCTCGGCAGGACCGAGCTTTGCCGCTCAACCGGCGCAGTGCGAAAGGCTTGTCAATCGGATCTCGTCCGCAGTCGCCATGTTGAATTGTCTCCCAGGCCCTTCACACCATCAGATTGCTGGAATCGGCGCGGGGCTGATCACATGCCCGCGCAGAATCAATTATAGCGGCAGGCGGAGGGGCAACATGCGCCCGCGACCGCGTCGAGCATCGGATGCTCATGTAGAGTAGATACATCATGCCGCAGGTCAACATTGGCGGGGATACTATCCACTACGCCGCTCCTCGTGAGCTTGGCTCCTCGGAGCGCGGCGCGCGCATCCTTTTTATCCACGGGCCGGGCGTTGATCACCGACTTTTCGAGGGTCAGCTCCGCTTCTTCGCGCCGTCACAGACTCCCATCGCGCCAGACCTGCTGGGCCATGGACAATCCAGCGGCGACGCCCTGGAAGAGGTTGTCGAGTGGGCTTCATTTCTGGATGACTTTATCGGGACGCTCGGCCTGGCGCCGGTTATCCTGTGCGGTCATGCCCTCGGCGGCGCCATTGCCCTGGAATACGCGCACCGATTCCCGAACAAAGTGGAGGCACTTACGCTGATCGGCACGGGAGTGACGTTTCCCTGGGCCGCGGACGCTGCAGCGGACCTTGCGGCCGATCCGGCGGGCTATCGAGAGCGCAATGCGACGCGTGGCCTGCGAGAGCCGCCACTGCCGCAGCCGGCCGAGGCGCTCACCGCCGCCAGAATGGCGCAGCGCCCGGATACGGCGATCCGGGATCTGGTCGCGGCCGCCAAGTGGGACGGCATGCCTCGCCTCGCATCAATCCAGGCGCCCACGCATATCATCTTCGGAGAGGAAGACCCCTTGGTGGAGCAGGCCGGCGGGCTCTTGGGCGGGATACAGCAGGCATCCTTTGACACTATTCCGCTGGCCCGGCACTTCCCGCACATTGAGATGCAGGACATCTTCAACGATTCGCTCAACCGGTTCGTGACAGTCGCGCCAGACCTGAGCTTTGTTGCCGGAGGAGAATAGGCGGCAACGCGGTCACGCGGCGCCGAATTGCCGCCGGACCACCTGGTTCCCGATTAGGCCTCGTTGGCGCCGCGCTTGACGCGTCGGGCTATCGTCGCGGCCATGACGCCTGCCGCGATGCCGTTATCGATGTTCACGACGGCCAAGCCCAGGGAGCAGGACTGAAGCATAGTTGAGAGGGCGGCCATTCCCTGCCCTCCAAAACCCGTTCCAGTCGACGTGGGCACGGCGATGATGGGCAGATCAACCAGACCCGCGACGACGGGAGCGAGCCCGCCTTCTTGACCGGCGATGACCACGATGACATCCGGGTCCGATTCAACAATGTCGCGCAGTGCGGGAAACAGGCGATGAAGGCCGGAGATTCCAACGTCGGCCCGAAGCATCGTCTCCACGCCAAGCATCTCTGCAATAAGCTGTGTTTGCATGGCCACCGGCAGATCAGAGGTGCCTGCCGTCATGATTGCCGCCTTGCCTATGCGTGCCGGAACAGGGGCGCTTGGCAGCCGCGCAATGAGAATCCGCGCGGCTTCCTCAAAACGAATGTCGACGTCCGGACGCTCGACAAGCAGCGCGTCTTCGTGCGCCTGTTCCGCGCCTGATAGGGCGACGACGCCCTGATCGTTCAAGAATGGAAGGGCAAGCGCGATTGCCTGCTGGACGCTCTTACCGGCGCACCGGATGATCTCAGGCTTGCCGAGCCGGGCGATGCGGCCAATATCAAGATTGGCCATCCCCTCCATCTCATGGACGGCGTAGAGGTTGAGTCGGCGTTGCGCCTCGTCGACCGAAACGTCGCCATCCGCGAGGGCCTGGAGGATGTCGCGCACGTCGGTGGGTCTCTCAGGCGGATTGGAGCTTAACTGGGTGTCGCTAGTGGACGACTGGCGGCCCTCAGGTTGCCTCTACCGCAATGGGCTCATCGGCGATGGGGTCATCGAGAAGGCTCTGGAGTTTGTCGCCCTCTGCGGTCTCTTCTACAATGAGGAACTTGGCCAGCCGCTCAAGAACAGGACGATTGTTATTGAGGATCTTCTTTGCCTCGTCATACGAGCCGAAGACAATTTCATTGACCTCCTGGTCGATGATGTCGGCGACGCGCTCGCCATAGTTGCGCTGCTCTGAAATTTCTCGTCCGAGGAAGATCATTTCCTCTTTCTTGCCCAGCGTCAGCGGGCCGAGCTTGTCGCTCATGCCGTAAGTTGTCACCATGGAGCGGGCGATGCGCGTCACCTGTTCAATATCGTTGGATGCGCCGGTCGACACGTCGCCAAAGACAACGTCCTCCGCCGCGCGGCCGCCAAGCGCCGCCTTGATGGAATCCACCAGCTGCGAACGCGTGCGCAGCATCGACTCTTCCCTTGGAAGGAAGCGAGTGTAGCCGCCCATCAAGCCGCGCGAGACGATAGTCACTTTCTGAACAGGTTCGGCATTCGGCACCAGATGGCCAACGATTGCGTGGCCGGCCTCATGGTAGGCGGTCACGCGCTTTTCACGCTCCGTAACGAGGCGGCTCTTGCGTTCCGGACCCGCAAAGACGCGGTCTACTGCCTCCGCAAGCTCGTCGTACATGACAAGTTTCTTGTTGCGCCGCGCGGCAAGTATCGCGGCCTCATTAATGAGGTTGGCGAGGTCCGCGCCGCTGAAGCCGGGCGTCTGTTTGGCCACGATTTCCATATCAATATCGGGATCGAGGGGTTTGCCGCGCGCGTGGACATCAAGGATGGCGATCCTCCCTCGCACGTCAGGCAGATCAACGGTGACGCGGCGATCAAATCGGCCGGGCCGCAAGAGCGCCGGATCAAGAATGTCCGGGCGGTTGGTTGCGGCGATGACGATTACATTGGTGGAGCTGTCAAAGCCGTCCATTTCGACGAGTATCTGGTTGAGGGTCTGCTCTCGCTCATCATGGCCGCCGCCAAGCCCGGCGCCGCGGTGACGGCCAACGGCGTCAATCTCATCCACAAAAACGATCGCGGGGGCGTTGCGCCGCGCCTGTTCAAAGAGATCCCGGACACGGCTTGCGCCCACTCCGACAAACATCTCCACGAACTCTGAGCCGCTGATGGAGAAGAACGGAACGCCGGCCTCCCCGGCCACGGCACGCGCCAGAAGAGTCTTTCCGCCGCCTGGCGGTCCCACAAGAAGCACGCCTCGCGGGATTCGCGCGCCGAGGCTGGCGAACTTCTCAGGGAACTTGAGGAACTCAACGACCTCTTCCAGCTCCATCTTGGCCTCCTCCACGCCAGCGACGTCCGAGAAGGATACGGACGGGCGATTGCCCATGAACATCCGGGCCCGGCTGCGTCCAAAATTCAGCGCCTGGTTGTTTCCGCCCTGCGCCTGCCGCATGAAGAAGATCAGGATTGCGCCAAAGAATATGAGCGGCAGGAAGTTGATCAGAAGGCCAAAGATGCTGCCGAGACCGCCGCTGCCGCTCGGCTTGATATCCACCTTGCCAAGGCCTTCGCCGATCTCGACTCCGCTGTCAGTCAGCATCTCAAATACGGACACGGTCGGCTCTTTGTTCACATTAAATGGGCGCTGATCGACAGTGATTACTTCCATCGATTCGCCGGAAACCTCAATTGAGGCGATGTTGCCGGCGCGCGACTGGTCAATGAGCCAGCCCAACGACTTGTCGTTTGAGCCGCCCGAACTCTGCAGCAGCGTGAAAAGGATGGCCACCAAGGCAACGGCGACCAACAGCCAGATAAAGCTATTTCGAAAAACTCTGGGGTTCATTCACTACTCAAGGGGTATGCCCCGCCCTTGCAGCCTTCCAAAGGCCGTCTGTTCGAGTCACCGTTGACGGGCTCGCCCACCGTTCGTCCTCGCCGATGCCCGTCCTGTGCTGATCCCATGCTGGAACCTAGTATACTCCGTGAATACGCGCGATGTGGCTTGGGCGCGATCTGCCCGAAAGGACTCACCGGCTTCAGGACCGTGCCCAGCAACTCCACGCGCAATCCAATACTGATCGTGATCGCCCTGACAGGCACTGTACCGGCGATCATCCTTTTCTTTCTGAGCAATACGCAGGGCGCTCACGTTGAGCCGCTTGTCGCGTCTTTCTTCTTCGGCCTGGGAATTCTCAGCTCGGCGTTTCTCCTGTCTTGGGCCGCAGAGGCGTTTGAGCACGATATTTCGCACGGACTCGCTCTCGCGCTTGTCGCCATCATTACGGTGCTGCCTGAGTACGCTGTGGATTTCAGCCTCGTCTGGAAAGCCGGGACTGACCCGGAGTACACAGCATACGCGGTGGCCAATATGACCGGCGCAAACCGCCTGCTGATAGGCATAGCCTGGCCGTTGATCGTAATGATCGTTTGGGTAAAGGCACTGCGCCGACTTAGCCCGTCCGCCGCCACAGGGCAATCGCGAGGTCAGAGTCTCTTTCTGCGCATGGCCGGGCGCGTGCCGGGCGTTGGGCAGTTTGAAAACACGCATGGGCGCGTTCAGTTGTACAGGAGCCAGGCCATTGAGTTGTCATTCCTGGCTGCCGCGACGATCTATGCATTCACGATTCCCATAAAGGGCCGCATTGACCTGCTAGACGCTGTTGTCCTTATTGGCGTGTTCATCGCGTATATGTGGTTCAGTTCAAGGGCGGAGGTGGTGGAACCGGAGCTTGTGGGGCCCGCGGCGTTAATCGGCAGGCTATCTCCAAAACGCCGCCGGACTGTTGTTCTTGGCCTCTTCGCATTCGCAGCGGCCGTCATTTTCCTCTCTGCAGAGCCGTTTGCCGAGGGCATGATTGAGACGGGGAAGAGCATCGGGATAGACGAATTTCTGCTCATTCAGTGGATTGCGCCGCTCGCATCAGAGGCGCCGGAGATTGTCGTTGCGTCTATTTTTGCGATCCGCGGCGATTCAGCCTCAGCGCTAGGCCTCCTCGTTTCCGCCAAGGTGAATCAGTGGTCTCTGTTGGTCGGCAGCCTTCCCCTTGTGTACTCGGCATCAGTTGGCAGTCCGACCGCGCTGCCCCTGGATGATCGGCAGGCGCAGGAGGTTCTGTTGACAGCGGCGCAATCTCTGTTCGCCGTCGTTCTGCTCGCGCCGCTTTTCCTTGGACCACGGGGCGCTCTGCTGCTTTTGGCCCTCTTTACGACACAGCTTGTAATACCGGTGGCGAGCGTGCGGCTGGTCTTCTCGTTCATGTATTTGTTCGCGATCATGTTGGTTCTGATTCTGAGTCGGCAACGGCGTCTCGCCTTGATCGCCCTGCCCCGACGGGCATACCGTGAGGCGTACAAGATCACGCACCAGGACGGACAGTCGCATCACGAATCCCCGCCGCACTCCGGAGGCAGCTGAAGCCCTGCAATGGGAGTTAGAGTCGCGGCGACTACTCCGGTTCCTTCTCCGAGTCAGGAAATTCAGCTCCGCGGCGCGTCCACTGAACTCCGTGACCGCGCATCATGTCGCGCGTGTTGGCCCGCGAGATCGCCCTGAGAATAGCCGCATACATGTGAGTTGGCCTGCCGCCGCCCGTGCGCGGCGCCTGCACGACAACATTCGGAGTCGGGGTCGGCGACAAAAGTCCCCACAGCGGGGGAAGGTTCGATCGGCGAACGGCACGGACCGGGGCCATTACATAGTTGTAGTCGGCGATACGGATAAACCGCGGGTCATGGAACTTGGTGCTCAAATTGTTTGAGCGGGAGCGAAGGTTCGTTATCCTGCGCTCGATCAGCTCCGCGTCAAGCGTTGCCTGCTGAGCAGACTCCTCTCCCTGGGCCTCGCGCGCGGTTTCCTCAACGAAGGCGGACACCCGGTCAAGCGTCTCTTCCTGTTCCCGCAATCGCTCGCGGTCGCGTCCGTCATGGTCGTCTCGCCGAAAATCGGAGCGCGAGGACTTTACTTCAACCACGTAGAGGGCCTTATCCGGGCCAATGCCCGCGAGATCAACAATGCGCCCGCCGGGACCCTCCAAAGAAACCTCAAAGCCGATGATGCGGCACTGGGCTGAGACATACATCCACTGCCACGCGGCCCACTTGAGGGCGTATGTGAGCTCCGATTCGTTTCCGCGGCGGTAAGTCATGGAAGCACATGTGTTCGTGATGCTCAGGTGATTGTAGTAGAGGGCGGGCGTGTCCACAAGCGGGGGAAGCTGTCGGCGCATTGACAGCGGCGGTATGTTGCAGCACCATACGGATTAGCGGATATGTCCGGACGATGCGACGCCAGGACGGAGGCGTCGCGCCTGAGGAGAACGCAGATGTCGATACGAGGAAAGGCTGCAATAGCCGGATTCCATGAGCTGCAGCATCGGCGGTCATACGCGGGGCGCCACTTCATGGGGATGTACGCGGAGACAGCGGCCGGGGCGATAGCCGACGCAGGTATTCGCAAGGAAGACATCAACGGCATCATTGCAGAGCCGCCATTCGGTCTGCCGAGCCTGGGCTTCGCCTATGACTTTGCGGAGTATGTCGGCATTCAGCCGAACTTTGCGACTGCGCTGAACGAGAACGCCGCCAGCTTTGTTTCTGTGGCCGCGGCGGCCATCAACGCCGGTTACGCGGACACCATCTTGTGCATCAATGGCGCCGGGCCCGTCTCGTCGACGCCCGGAATGTACGCGCCGGCGCCGGATCACGTCGACCCACAGTTTGTTACGCCGTTCGGCCCCGTTGTCGCGGCCAATGGCTGGTACGCGCAGATCGCGCGTCGACACGGTTTCGAGTACGGCACGACGGACTTTCAGAGGGCGCGCGTGGCGGCGGATCAGCGTTTCAACGCGCAGGGGAATGAGAAGGCCTTCTTCAACGGCCAGCCCGCCAATGAAGAGGACATCCTAAATTCCCGCTATGTTGCTGACCCGCTAAGGCTGCTTGAGTGCGTTATGCCGGCCCAGGGAGCGGCGGCGACAATCGTCACCACGCCGGAGCGGGCGCGCGCGTTGCGCAATCCACCCGTCTATTTGCTCGGCGCCGGGCAGCACAACCTGCGAGCGGAGCATGGCGTCGACTGGGTGGGACGCATCACGACATCCCCGTGCACCGTGTCCGCCAAGAACGCCTTCCAGATGGCCGGGCTTGGGCCGCGCGACATGGACATGGCGCAGATGTACGACTGCTACACAATCACAGTGATGATCACGCTGGAGGACTCCGGCTTCTTCCCCAAGGGAACAGCAGGACCGTTCTACGAGGAGCACGACACGACCTGGGGAGGGGATTTCCCGGTGAACACCGGCGGAGGCCAGCTTTCCAACGGCCAGTCCACCGCCGGCACGACACAGGTTGTCGAGGCGGTACGCCAGCTCATGGGACGCGCCGAAGGTCACCAGGTCCCCAAGCATGACGTTTGCTTCGTCAACACTTGACGGGGATATATAAGCGACATGTCGTCGCTCGTTCTCGCGACGGAGGTTCCTTCGTAGCCGTCGCTTTCTAAGGCGAGACTAAGTCGGCCCGGCTGCCTATGAAGGGCAGCCGGGCCGACTTGCGTTATCGAATCAGCACGGTTGGCGGCCCGGAATCGTCGGCAATGGCCGCAGTTCTGGCAATAGCCGTGTCGTCAGTGGATTCCGGCCGGCCTCAAGCGCATCGATCCACCTGAGGCGTGTTTCCCGAAAGTCTTGTCCGCACACCGGATTGCCGAAGGCGTCCGCCCAGTCCAGGACGGCCTCAAAATCAGCGATTGCTTCCTTATATCGACCTAGGCGCGCATTCACAATTCCGCGGCTGTCCGACGTCAGTTCTCCGGGAGCTGCCGCAACCGCCAGATCGCAATGCGTCGTCGCTTCATCCGCCTGTCCGAAAATGCCAAGCTGTAGGCACAGGGCGCGGCTGTAGTTCGCTTTCAGGGGGTCAAGGCCCTGCGCGTGCCACAGATCCAATACAGAAGTCTGAATGTCCTGGCGCGCGGAGTGAGCGAGACCCCGATAGTAGTATGGCGCGGGCGCGTCCGGTTCAAGCTGCGCCGCGCGTGTGAATTGCCCAATAGCGCGCGCAACGTCTCCCTGCCTGTCGCGCGCGATGTAGGCGTGGCCGTAAATCAGAAGAGCCGATGAAAGATCATCCCGAATCTCCAGCGCCATTGCCACATCTTCAAAGGCCTGTTCAACGTCCCCGCTTTCGTCCCTCGCCAGATACACTCCGGCGCGGCTTGCGTACGCCGCCGCATAGCCATCGTCCAGCGATAGAGCATCATTCAATGCGCCGAGCGCGTTGTCTGTGTCGCCAATCCCGCCCCGCTGCATGAACGCCACGGCCAGATTCAGGTGCGTGGCAGGGCGATCCGGCTCGATGGAAACAGCGCGATCGAGGTCAATCAAAGCGTGAACGACGTCGCCGTCCCGCTCTCGCCCCAGGTATCCGAGGGCCCGGCCATTTAATGCTTCCACGGACCAAGGCTGGTTTGAGAGCACCTGCGTGAATCGCCAGATCGCCTCATCGTAGTCGCGTAGCGCTCCCCCCAGATACGCGTTCCCCAACAAATAAAGAACGTGAGACTGCTCTGCCGAATCGGATGGCAGAGGGCTCAGGGCCTTGATTAACACCGCCTTGGCCATGTCAAAGTCGTTCTGTTCCAGATAGTAAACAGCGAGCGTGACGAGGGTGAAGTGTTGCACCTGACCGGAGAGACCGACATTGATCACCGCCGGCAGTTCAGAGGGAGTGGATGCAATGTCTACTATCTGATCCGCGCCGCCCGTTCCCAGGCCATCCGGCATCGTAAAGCGGGCCACAACACGCCCGCTATCGTATTCGCCCCAGATGATGAACGCCGCGTAGGATCGTTCCACGGCGCGCCCGGCGTCTTCCTCGGTCTTGATCGAAGTGGGCCATTCCGCGGTGCGCGTTCTTGGGAGTTCGGCCTCAGCTAGAGCGGCATCGATCCCCTCCCGGAGACGGCCTGCAACGTTGAATCCCTGCGCGCCTGTCGTGTAGTTCTCAAATGGCGCAAGGATGATCAGCGATTCGCCATCTCCGGCTACGGGGTAGGTCAGCGTGTCTCGCGTCGTGATGACAATTGCCGCCAGGACAACCAACACACCTAACATTACCGCCGCTGAGACAAAAACGATCCGCCTGAGGCGACTGGCGGCTTGACGGGGCCGCACGAACATGGCGGCGCCATCGGCTATCACCGGCGCAATGGGATCAAGCGGCGCGGCGGGTGGCGTTACGGGAGAAGGCAGCGGCGCGGTAGCGGGCGGGGCAGGCTCGGAAGGCTGAGAGGCAGGCGGGACAGCGGCAGCCGGCGCAGCTTCCGGCGGAAAACCGGCGGCGGCGAGGAGTTCATCCCGCTCCTCAGACGTTAGCCGGAGCAGCTCCGCGCAACGCAGGACGTCGCTGCGGTGGCGCGGCCGGCCTGTAACTCCTTCCCGCCAACGCACGAGCGTAAGGCGATTGACCGGGATCCGGCGCGCGAGTTCGGCGTCGCCAATGCCCGTCCGAGCCATGTATGTCGACAGGAGTTCGCCAAACGTGCGCGATTGCGACATTTTGAAACGTGGTCCAGTCTGAATGCGACACGGCTCTATACAAGATTGTACGTCAATGGGCGTGCCGGCGGCTGTGTGGCCGCCGACCGAAGTAGCACGGCAGCGGGCGGCAGCGAGGCATGGCTGTTGGCAGTTGCCGCTGACGACGTAGTTGGCCACGCTTGCGACTTTCCTAGGGGAAACGCCAGCGAATTGACACGTTTCGCGGCCGCCAGCAATCGGCGGCCGTTCCGCTGGGCAAAGAGCGGCCAAGCGTCACGACCTGATGGCCGCAATCACCCCATGGAGAGGGTGAGACCCGCCGAAGCAGTCAAGAAGCCCCACCGTCGCTCCGTCTGCGACGCCCGACGAGAACCCCGGTCCTACCGCTCTCGTCCCACAGTCGCTGCACTCTGAGAGCGGTTAGCTGCTAGGGCGCCGGGCAGTACGGCAGCCCACCCAACTTGGAAACAGAGCTCAGCTGGGCTTGCAAATTGGCCGGTATACACCCTCTCAATCCGCTCTCGTTAACCCTCAGATCGTGCAGGTTGGCGAGATTGCCGATCTCCGAAGGTATCGTCCCGCTCAACCGGTTCCTGCTGACGTTTAGCACCTCAAGTTTGGCGAGATTCGCCAACCTCGACGGCAGCGCCCCGCTAAAGTGGTTCACGCCAAGGGACAGCGTCTCCAGGTTTGCGAGACCTGCCAACTCAGATGGTATTTCACCGTTCAACTCGTTATTGAAGAGGTTCAGCGTTACCAGCATTGGCAGATTCCCCAACTCAGGCGGTATCTCTCCGCTCAACTCGTTGTCGTAGAGGATCAATTGCTCAAGGCTGGCGAAGTTGCCCAGCTCAGGTGGTATCTCCCCGCTCAATTCGTTGCCATTGAGTCTCAACAACGTGAGACTGGCGAGATTACCCAACTGAGGCGGTATCTCCCCGCTAAGCCGATTGTCGTACAGGATCAATTGCTCAAGGCTGGCAAAGTTGCCAAGCTCAGGCGGTATCGGGCCGCTCAAATCGTTGTTGTATAGGTACAGGTTTCTCAGGCTGGCAAGGTTGCCAAGCTCAGGCGGTATCGGGCCGCTCAAATCGTTGTTGTATAGGTACAGGTTTCTCAGGCTGGCAAGGTTGCCCAGCCCAGGCGGTATCGGGCCAGTCAACCCGTTGTCACCAAGGGCTATTTCAGACAAGTTCGTTAGATTGCCTAACTCAGGCGGTATCTCCCCGCTCAACCTGTTCTTACTGAGGTTCAGCGCTCCCAGGTTCGTCAGGTTGCCCAACTCCGACGGCAGTGATCCACTCAACTCGTTTCCGCTGAGGATCATCGCTCCCAATTTGTCGAGGTTGCTCAACTCTATCGGCATCTCACCGGTCAACCTGTTTTGACCGAGGTGCAGTGCAGTGACCCGGCCGTTGCTGTTGATGGTAACGCCGCTCCACGTGTCGATGGGCTGATCGCTCAGCCAATATGTATTGTCGATCCAGTTGGGGCCATTCGTCGCGTTGTAAAGCGCGATCAGCGCCAGGCGATCCGTTTCGGCGGACATCGAAACAACCGGCGTGGGCGTGGGCGCCACCGTGGGCGTGGGCTCTACAGTAGCGGTAGGTAAGAGCACAACCGCAGGCTGTACTGGCCTCGGGGAGTCAGAAGGCGGCGTGGCGCAGGGGTTACCGGAGTCGCATGCTGCGAGCAGGGCCAGAAGGAGCATTAGGAGCGCAGGAGCGCAATTCCGCAAGAGAGTTAGCAATCTGGAAGCGCGGAGCATCGGAGCTGTCACCTACCTTAGTTTTGGCCGTCGAGCATTAATATTCTATGTAGGTCAGTGGCGGGATATGTCAACACGCGAGTCGCGGATGGGGCCTCTGCGGGGATGGGAGAGCCGGGATTCATTCCGCCTTTCGCCGGAATGACGGGAGGACTAGGCGGCGCCATGCTAAGGCGTTTCCCACGAAATTAGCGCAACGACGTCGCTGGCCTTAAGGGGCGTGGTGCGCTTTCGGCGTAGAAATTGCCGCCTACCCGACGTGTGCCGCTAAAAGTCCGCCAAATGTGCCCGAATGCGACACGTTTGTCGCGCGTTTCAGTCTGAATGCAACACGTTTGTTGTGCGGATTGTGGTGTAGGCGGCGTGATAGTGGTTGTGGCTCGTGCACCCGCCGGGCCGTACGTCTGCATATCGTTGGTTGTCATGTCTGCGCGCGGTGCGGCTGATCCAGCAGCCTGGCGAAAAGGGGTGAAATCTCATGTGGCGACTTATGACACGCAAGATGCTGCTGGCGGCGCTCACGCTTTTTGGCATAACGCTGGTCGTGTTTACGTACTTTAGGTTCGCTGGCGGCGATCCGGCTGTACTTATGCTCAGCGGCGAATCGGGATTGGTTTCGAGTGGAGGGGGAGGGGGTGTGACTGCCCTCTCCGGGACGAGTCCGCAGCTGGAGGCCCAAAGCGAATACGTGGGACCAACACAGGCTTCTGGCGCATCTTACAATTTGGTCGCTGAATCATGGGACGCTCCCCAGACGATCTACGTGACAGATTCCAGGGAGGGATTCAACGCCATCGGCGGCTCGGCGATTGTCAATGACGAAGCCTATGACCTGACTTTCTTCAAGAACTACGGCGTCAATCCGTTTATTGACACGGAGGACGACAACCTTTCCACGTTTGCTATTGACGTGGACACGGCATCATACAGCGTAGCGCGGGCATACGTGCAGGACGGCTATCTCCCGAACAACGACTCTGTGCGCGTCGAGGAGTTCATCAACTACTTCGAGCAAGGGTACACGCCGCCGACCGAGGGCGCTTTCAACATCATCGTGGATGGCTCTCCCTCCAGGTTCGGTCTGGACAACCACAAGATGCTTCGCATCGGCCTGCAGGGTGAAGTCATTTCGTCAGATGACAGAAAGGACGCAACCCTCATCTTTGCGATTGACGTGTCCGGCTCCATGGCCGGGGAGGGCCGCCTCGGCCTGGTAAAGCGCTCCCTGGGCCTGCTGGTCGATGAATTGAGGCGCACGGATGAGGTTGGCATCGTCATCTACGGGGATCGTGGATTCGTATTGCTGGAGCCGACGGACGGCGGGGAGAGATCGTCCATAATCAATGCAATCAATAGGTTGCAGTCGGGCGGTTCCACCTACGTTGAGGACGGGCTGAAGTTAGCGTACATAATGGCCGCCGGCGAGGTGGATTCGGACAGGATCACGCGCGTCATCCTGTTGTCGGACGGCGTTGGCAACGTTGGCCGCACCGGGGCGGATTCAATCCTGAACGAGGTCCGCGAATACGTCGATGAGGGCGTCACGCTCACCACCGTTGGGTTCGGCATGTCCAACTTCAACGACGTGCTGATGGAGCAGCTGGCGAATGACGGCGACGGCGCGTACTTCTACGTTGACACGATCGCGGAGGCGCGGCGCGTCTTTGTGGACGACCTGACAGGCACGCTCCAGAACATCGCGAAGGATACGAAGGTGCAAGTGGTCTTCAATGAAGACGTCGTGCGCAGCTACCGGTTGCTCGGCTACGAGAATCGGGACGTGGCGGATGAGGACTTCCGGGATGACACGGTGGACGCGGGCGAGGTCGGCGCCGGACACACCGTGACAGCGCTCTACGAATACAAGCTGCAAGACGACGGCCCAACTGACGCCGCCCTAGCCACCGTCTATGTGCGGTATGAAGACCCCGACACGGGCGGTGTAAGCGAGATTCAACACACCTTCTCAGGCAACAGTCTCTCAGACCAGTTTGAGAATGCGCCGGCGCGCTACCAGCTTTCCGCCGTCGTGGCCGAATATGCGGAGATTTTGCGGGATAGCTACTGGGCGAGAGAGGGCAGCCTCGAGGATGTTGTTGCCGAGGCCGAGCGGCTCCGGCGGCTATTGCCGGACGATAGCGACGTCGCAGAGTTTGCCGCTCTAACCGTGCAGGCGGAGCGAATTCAGGCCTCAGGCAGCTAGGCCAGTCCTTCAGATCAGCTCTGGCAAGGACCGGCGCCGCCCCCGCGCTTGCGTAGGCGGCGCCGGTTCACGTCTGATTGACACAGGCAACGGCGGGATGCTACGTTTCGTCGGCAATAAGCATATGCCGAGGAGGGGGTAGAAATGGCACGACCGATTGTTCCAGTTCCAGATCCGGCGAGCAAGCCCTTTTGGGATGCCTGCAACGAGGGCAAGCTCATCGTTCAGTACTGCTCAATGTGCGACCGCAGGCAGTTTCCGCCTGAGCCCGTCTGCCGCGACTGCGGCTTCAATTTCCATCTGAGCTGGCAGGAGACCAGTGGACGAGCCAGGATCGTCGGCTACTCCATGACGTTTGACTCCCGCCTGGTTCAGTGGCACCCCAAGCAGCCCTTCATTAACGCCATTGTCGCGTTGGAAGAGGACGCGCTTATCAACTTCCACTCCAACCTGGAGGAGGACTTTGGCGCGAACATCCAGGGCGATCCCGACATCCCCGTCGGCGCGACCGTCGAGGTCATGTTCGTCGAGGCAGCGCCCGGCGTCATGATTCCTGAGTGGAAAATCGTCTCCTGACTGATATATCAACCAGATAGCGGCGAAAACTCCGCATTGCGCCGCTGCGAGTCACGGATAGCAATTCCAGTCGAAAGGACAGAACACTAATGGCACGTGAAGTCAATTGGGAGCGAAATCACGATCCCGTCGGTCTCTGGCCCTACCGGGGCAAGGTGGCGTTGGTCGCGCGAGGACACTCCCGCACGGAGCGCCGCTGGGACGGCGAGACCCTTGATGAGTCCCTTGGCGCGTTCATGATGACAGCCGCACAGAACGCCCTCGACGACGCCGGCATAACCGTCGACGAAGTCGATGGCATTGTCGGGTCCGCGGGCGGACAGCCAGGCGGCGCCCCCTTGAGCGACGTCTGGGCCCCTCGACCCTTTTTTGACCCGCCCTATGACTCTGAGGACGGCCTGACCCACGTCACCGGTCAGTGGCTCCGAAATCAGATGGGCATGAAGAACATCCGCTACGTCAACAACCATGGCGACCCGATCTGGAACCTCATCGGGCAAGCCGCGCAGGCTGTCGGCGATGGCCGCGCAGAGGTTGTCCTGGTCACCTACCCCGCCGGCAACCTGCCGGGTCGGTATCATCAGGACCCCACCAATGAGGCCCGCGGACCCGCCGTCTGGCCGAATACCTGGGGCTGGGGACTCTCCGGCCAGGGTTTCACATTCAACCAGTACTGCCAGAAGTACGGGAAGACCCATGATGGCATGGCCCCGTTTGTGGTGCAGGAGCGCAAGAACGGCCTGCTGTGGCCGCACAGCTACTATGCGCAGCATGAGCCCGGCGAGTTCACCGAAGAGGACTACCTCAATGGTCGAATGATCGCCCGCGACCTCAGCATCTTCGATTGTGACCGCCCCGTTCTCGCTGCGGCGGCCTACGTCGTCACGACGGCTGAGCGCGCCAGGGACATGAAGCAGAAGCCTGTCTACATCCTTGACCACACGCAGAGCGGCTTCCAGCCGCGAAGCCTGGTCCAGACCATCGATGACACGGAAGAGTGGACGGACATCCAGGCGCAGCGGTCCTACAACGGGTCCGGCCTCAAGCCTGAGGACATCGACATCTTCGCGCCCTATGACGGGTTCGCAGTGTTCACACAGTACTTCCTTGAGGCCTTTGGATGGCGCGGCGTCAAGCGCGGCGAAGCGCACGACTTCTACGCCGGCGACATCAGCCTGAAGGGTCCCAACCCGCTCAACTCCGGCGGCGGCAACATGGGCACGGGACGCATGCGAACCGTGTTCATCACCGACCCGCTTGAGCAGCTGCAGGGACGCGCAGGCGAGCGGCAGGTCACAACCAAGGCTGAGGTTGCAGTGACGCACGGCGTGCTCCCCGTTACCGCGGGCACGCTGGCCATGAGCACTAGCCCCGACTAGGGTTCTCCTTCACCAAGAGGGACAAGGGAGACGCCCCCTCGCCGACCGGCGAGGGGGCGTCTCTACTTTTGCGGCCGCCATCGACGTTTACCCATCCTTCTGACGCAGCGTCCGGTTTCCAAAAGGTGAGCCTGAACATATACGCACATACTAGTATTTGCTATCTCTAATTCAGCGTATTTCTGTACTCATTGACACGGAAACTTTGGCCGTGATATTGTCCGCAGGGTAGCAAAAATGTCACTGTACATGGGGGTAGAAATGGCACGACCGATTGTTCCAGTTCCAGATCCAGCGAGCAAGCCCTTTTGGGATGCCTGCAACGAGGGCAAGCTCATCGTTCAGTACTGCTCAATGTGCGACCGCAGGCAGTTTCCGCCTGAGCCCGTCTGCCGCGACTGCGGCTTCAATTTCCATCTGAGCTGGCAGGAGACCAGTGGACGAGCCAGGATCGTCGGCTACTCCATGACGTTTGACTCCCGCCTGGTTCAGTGGCACCCCAAGCAGCCCTTCATCAACGCCATCGTCGCGTTGGAAGAGGACGCGCTTATCAACTTCCACTCCAACCTGGAGGAGGATTTCGGCGCCAACATTCAGGGCGATCCCGACATCCCCGTCGGCGCGACCGTCGAGGTCATGTTCGTCGAGGCAGCGCCCGGCGTCATGATTCCTGAGTGGAAAATCGTCTCCTGACTGAGACAGTGATTGAGCAATTGCCGCGAAAGCGACAGACAGCAAGCTGAAAGGACAAAATACTAATGGCACGTGAAGTCAACTGGGAGCGAAATCACGACCCCGTCGGTCTCTGGCCCTACCGGGGCAAGGTGGCGTTGGTCGCGCGAGGACACTCCCGCACGGAGCGCCGCTGGGACGGCGAGACTCTTGATGAGTCCCTTGGCGCGTTCATGATGACCGCCGCGCAGAATGCGCTCGACGACGCCGGGCTCACCATCGACGATGTTGATGGCATCGTTGGATCCGCGGGCGGCCAGGGCAACGGCCAGCCTCTGAGCGATGTCTGGGGCCCCCGGCCCTACTTTGACCCGCCCTATGACTCTGAGGACGGCCTGACCCACGTCACCGGTCAGTGGCTCCGAAATCAGATGGGCATGAAGAACATCCGCTACATCAACAACCACGGCGACCCGATCTGGAACCTCATAGGGCAGGCTGCCCAGGCTGTCGGCGATGGCCGCGCAGAGGTTGTCCTGGTCACCTACCCCGCCGGCAACCTGCCGGGCCGGTATCATCAGGACCCCACCAATGAGGCCCGCGGACCCGCCGTCTGGCCGAATACCTGGGGCTGGGGACTCTCCGGCCAGGGTTTCACATTCAACCAGTACTGCCAGAAGTACGGGAAGACCCATGATGGCATGGCCCCGTTTGTGGTGCAGGAGCGCAAGAACGGCCAGCTCTGGCCGCACAGCTACTATGCGCAGCATGAGCCCGGCGAGTTCACCGAAGAGGACTACCTCAATGGTCGAATGATCGCCCGCGACCTCAGCATCTTCGATTGCGACCGCCCCGTTCTCGCTGCGGCGGCCTACGTCGTCACGACGGCTGAGCGCGCCAGGGACATGCAGCAGAAGCCCGTCTACATTCTTGACCACACGCAGAGCGGCTTCCAGCCGCGAAGCCTGGTCCAAACCATCGATGACACGGAAGAGTGGACGGACATCCAGGCGCAGCGGTCCTACAACGGGTCCGGCCTCAAGCCTGAGGACATCGACATCTTCGCGCCCTATGACGGGTTCGCAGTGTTCACACAGTACTTCCTTGAGGCCTTTGGATGGCGCGGCGTCAAGCGCGGCGAGGCGCACGACTTCTACGCCGGCGACATTAGCCTGAAGGGCCCCAATCCGCTCAACTCCGGCGGCGGCAACATGGGCACGGGACGCATGCGAACCGTGTTCATCACCGACCCGCTTGAGCAGCTGCAGGGACGCGCAGGCGAGCGGCAAGTCACCATCAAGGCAGAGGTCGCAGTGACGCACGGCGTGCTTCCCGTCTCCGCGGGCACGCTGGCCATGAGCACTAGCCCCAGCTAGAAACTTCTGTCATAATCACGGAAGTAGCGGCGGAACTCCCAGCCGGTGACGGCTGGGAGTTCCGCGCTTACAGACAACTACTTTCGGGGGAGAAGTATGGTGATTGTCCTTAGCTTTGACATAGACGGAACGCTGGAGCTGGGCGATCCGCCCGGTGGTGTCACCACAGAGATGGTGCGCCGGGCCCATGATATGGGCTTTGTCATCGGTAGTTGCTCAGACAAGCCGCTGAGCGTCCAACGCACGATTTGGCAACAGATGGAGCTCGCTCCCGCCTTTGTTGCCGCCAAACACCAGCTCGGCAAGGTCAAGCGCGAGAATCCTGCGGATGCCTACTACCATATGGGCGATCGAGATACGGACTTTCTCGCGGCGCAAGACAACGATTTTGGATTTTGGTGGGCGCACGAGGCTGCTGAGCAGCCGTGGCTGGAATTTGACATGGCCAACCACGAGCAGATCCACATTCCCTCCTCCTAGACAATTCACGTTCGGCCGCCACAGGCGGCGATAAATCGACGGATCGACAACAAGGACACTCTTGCACGCCACGGCGCGCGCAAACCCATAAGGCAGTCCATATGCCCTCGGCTCAAGACCCTTCGCCGATGTCGTCCCCGTTTCTATTGGGAGGCGTAAATCGGCCCTCGCAAAGTCGGGGCTCCTGTGGCCGGTGATTGATCACGGCTGGCAAACCGCCGGCCGATTCGCGGCCTACTGGCTCGGCGGAGGCGCGACCTTTAGCGGGATGCGCGCGACCTCATGGCCATCGATGAGCCAGGAGATCTCGTAATCTCCATACGCCTCGAACTGTAGGCCGTGCAGACCCAGCGCGATACGATGCGTCCGGTATTGATATCCGGCATTGGGGCGGCCGACTTCCAACTCCGCTCTTAGCGGCGGCACTATCTCGCCACCGTCCGCATTGATGACATGAACCTCGAAGGTCTTCTTGCCGGCCTCAACTGCTCGGAATCGAAATGCGGCGACCGTATACAGGGACGGACGAGACACAGGAATCTTTGCGGCGACAATCGTATCGAGACCAATGCCGACGGCTGTCAGCTTGTTTGAGTTGTCGGCGTAATCGCACGCAAAGGCGAATGAAACTTCCATCGGGGCCTCCGGGACTTTTGGGGAAAACCGGCGCCCGTTGACGCCGTTCTTGTGTGAATGGTCGGGGTGCCCGGATTTGAACCGGGGGCCCCCTGCACCCCATGCAGGTGCGCTTCCGGGCTGCGCTACACCCCGACCGACGTTGCGAATCATACCCGCGCATCCAACCCCACGCAAGCCATTAGCCGTGGCGACGCATGTCTGGCCTGCTGCCTCGCTCTGCTGGAACCCACTGCGTGGCGCGCGGACGCCATACACGCCGCATGCCATACCATTTGGACATGCACGTGCGAACCCTCCATGATTGGGATCTCTCTCCAAGCGAGGCGGTTGCCCTTCAGAGAGAACTGGCCGGGCGGGCCATAACGGACACGCCGGTCTCGCCGGAGAACGTCAAGACCGTTTGCGGCGTAGATCTGTCCCCTCCCGACCCCGTCACCCAGTTGGTGCGAGGCGCAGCTGTCGTCCTGGCGTGGCCGTCGCTTGAGGTCGTGGAGGTGGCGACAGCAGAGGGCATTGCGCCTTTTCCATACGTGCCTGGCCTGCTGTCCTTCAGGGAAGCGCCTATCTTGCTTGAGGCCCTCTCGCGGCTTCACTCACAACCCGACCTCCTCTTGGTGGACGGTCAAGGAACGGCGCATCCACGACGCTTTGGCGTCGCGTGCCACATCGGCCTCGCTATCGATGCGCCAACCATCGGGTGCGCGAAGTCCCGCCTGACCGGCGCGTATGATCCGCCCGGACAAGAGCGTGGGGAATGGTCGCCGCTCATCAGTCGTGGGGAGACCATCGGCGCCGTCGTTCGAACCCGCACGGACGTGAGGCCCATTTTTGTCTCTCTAGGCAACAACATTGATCTGGAGTCCGCGATTCATTGGGCGCTCGCCTGCTCGCCACGCTACAGGATCCCGGTTCCAACCCAGCTCGCGCACCGGGCGGCGGCCGGCGCCGTGCTCCTGTAGAATTGAATCAGCAACAGAACCACCACCGGAGTGCAGCAAGCAATGCTTGAGTCAAAGAACGGCGCGCAAGAATTGATCGGTCGGATTTCGACCTATATGGAGCGTCTTTGATCTCACCGGCAAGGAATCCCGTGTCCAGAAATTGGAGACGGAGTCGTCACAGCCCGGGTTCTGGGATGACCCTCAGCACGCTCAGGGCGTCCTTCGGGAAGCATCGGCTCTGCGCGCCGAGATAGACACCTGGCGTTCGATCGAGCAACGGGCGCAGATGCTCGTTGGCTTGGCGGAGATGGCCATCGCCGAGGATGAAACTGACCTTGAGGCGGAACTTCGCACCGAACTCGAATCGGTCACAAGCGCGCTGGAAGAGCTGGAGGCGAGGGCAATGCTGGGCGGGCCGCACGATTCCAACGGCGCCATCGTATCCTTCCAGGCGGGCGCAGGGGGCATCGACTCACAGGACTGGACGCAGATGCTGGTCAACATGTTCAGGCGATGGGGGGATGCCCATGGCCACAAGGCGCGAATCCTGGACTGGATGGACGGCGACGAGGCCGGCATCAAGCGCGCGGACCTGGAGATCGACGGCCCGAACGTGTACGGATACCTGAAGGGCGAGGCGGGCGTACATCGCCTCATTCGGCTGTCGCCGTTCGACAATCAGCATCAACGGCACACCTCATTTGCGCTTGTTGAGGTGCTGCCAATCGTCGAAGATGATCTGGATGTCACCATCAACCCTGAGGATCTGCGGGTCGACACGTTCCGGAGCAGCGGCGCGGGCGGCCAGAACGTTCAAAAGAACGAGACGGCCGTGCGGCTAACGCATGTTCCAAGCGGTCTTGTGGTGTCCGTGCAGAATGAGCGATCGCAGGGCCGCAACCGAGAAATAGCCATGAGGATATTGATGGCGCGGCTGGTGGAGCACGAGATGGCAAAGCGGCGTGAGGAGGAAATGCGTCTGCGCGGGGAGTTCATCGCGCCGGAGTGGGGCAATCAGATACGGACGTATGTCCTGCATCCCTACAAGATGGTGAAAGATCACCGCACCGGCCACGAGGAGTCCGACCCGGACGCGGTCCTGGACGGTGGTCTGGATCCGTTCTTGATCACGTACTTGCGCGGCGCCGTGGGCGCGGGCCGCTAACGACGCATCGATGGCAGCATTGGGGAATGGGCGTGGCGCGTGGCGCCTCAGCGCTGCACTGCCAATTCTCGCGACCCTTGCGGCAATCCTCATTGGCTGCCAGTCGGACGTCACGCCAACACCCTCGCCGGCGCCCACCGCCAATCCATTTCTGATTCCGGGCACGACCGCGGTGCAGTATTACGATGGGCAACTCGGAATTTGGTTCAAGCACCCGAATGACTGGTCCCTGAACGACCCGGCCGAGACTGAGGGCATCGTCGTGACCGTGTCCTCGCCGGACAATTTTGTCCACATCGATGTTGATCGAGATTTTCCACCGCCCCAGATTGACGTCGTAAGCTACGGGGCCGCGCGGATGCAGCTGTTTCAGATGCGGCAGCCGACTATTGTGATCGAGGAAGAGGGCGAATCGGCCCTTACGGACGGCACGCTGGCGTATCGGGCGACTTGGGTTTCCCGCGAGGACGATGCGGAGACGATAGGCGAGACGCTGGTCGTCTTTCGTGGCGAGGGCAGGAATCGAGAGGCGTTTCTGGTCGTATCGTCTGGCCCAACTGTTCTTTACAGAGCCTGGACGGGGCCCATCCTCTATTTCTATGAGACCTTTGCGATTTCGCCCCCCGCCTGACGTGGAAGGATGCCGTCCGTCGGCCTACTCCCGGGGATTCGCATCGCGCCTGACGGCAAGGAGGCGCAGCAACGCGCTGATCCCTGCGAGCATCGCGACAAGCGCTACCGCCGGCAGTGGCTGGCCGATGATAAGGCCAAGCGCCAGGATAATGACCCGGATCGGGCGCGGCGCGGGAATAAATCCGCCGCTGCTCAATCCCAGTCCCTCTGCACGGGCGCGGGTGTAGCTTACTAGCAGGGATGCGGCCAGGGCCGCGGCGGCGACGATAATGCCAATCTCCTCAGGCTCTTGAGCAAAGTGAGCGATAAGTCCAATGAGAATTGCGCTCTCCCCCACGCGGTCAAGAACCGAATCCAGGTAGGCTCCGAAGCTGGAACTGGAGTTGGTGTGTCGCGCAAGCGCCCCATCCAGCCCGTCCATCAGGCTGCCCGCAAGAAATAGCAGGCCGGCGGCAGGCAAGTGGCCCTGAGACGCGAGGTACCCTGATGAAACAGCGATTAGCGCGCCGAGTATCGTCAGATGATTCGGACGAACCCCGATTGAGGCAAGGCCTCTCACAATGATCGCCCGAATGGCGTCAACGTATCGGATGAGAGTGTGAAAGAGGGCCACTACGCGAACCGACGCGTCCAATTGCCCCCGCCAGTCATCGAGGCAGTCGTGTCCGCTACTCTCCAGCAGGAGCGGTCTCTATGTACGCCCCCAGGTCGCGGAGCAGGCGTCCCTCCGGCGTGCCTTCACTGGGACTGCGACGGCGGCGTCCCCGACGGCGGCGCCTACCCTCAATCGACCTTAGCACGTCATAGAGGCGGTTCATTGTCTGCGCGCTCCACTCAACGGAGTCACCAGTCATATCCCTTTCTCGTTGCGCGCAATATATGGCGATAGTGGAGCGATTCGCCCCCTTGCCTTCAAGAATGGCAGATTGCCCAAGATAGTCCTCAACAGACTGGCGAATGCCTCCCAGGTTTGGCGAGTCAACACCTTCGTTATCAAGTATCAACTGAACGGCGAAGTTGCCGCGACGGCGAAATGCCCAGTTGAGGTTGATCTTGCCGCGCCCCATGCGCACTGTCCGTTCCCGGGGTCCGGTTGTGCGAGACAAACGAGCATCAGGCATCTTTTCACCGAAGCTCGCCGTCAACGCGTCCCAAAACTCATCTCGATTTGCGAAAGCCGGCGCCGTGGACGCAGGTCGTGGCGCAGTCGTAGCGGTGGTTGCCTGGCGGACACGGTTGCGGCTTCCGGGCGGGCGACCCCGGCGGCGGGGGGCAGCAGCCGCGGCCGTTTCGGCGACAGCTGCGGATTCAGGCATGACAGGAGAAGCGGCAGCAGGAGCTCGTCTGCGTCGTCGTCGCGTAGGCGCAACCGGTTCGCCGCTCATCTGCTCAAGGATATTCTCCAGGTTGATGCCCTGGACAAACCTTGTCGCGGCGGCCACGGCATCAAGAATCTCTTCCTGTGACGCGCCGGCGGCAACCGCATCGCGAATAGCCCTCTGGACGACATCCTGATTCCCAAGTCCGGTCGCAGTCCCAATTGCGACCAATGCCATCAGCCGACGGTCTGGCGAATCCCCCGATTGACCTGCGCTCTGTCGCTGAGTCACCCTGTTTACACTCCTGCCTTGATTGGCATTTCTCTGATACGGCTCTTATTTCTGTGACCGCATTCTGTCCCGTGTCTTTTTTCCTTAACTGCGTTTGGCTAGCCATTCGATGCCCACAACCGCGCACATGCCGGGAGCGATGGAGTAGCCGCCTATCCAGGCAATCGGCAACGGGCTCTATTTCACATGAGTCCGGAGAGCAATTCCTTGGCCTCGGGCCTCAGCATCTCTGGAGTCCAGGGCGGGTCCCACACAATGTCCACTTGCGAATCGTTCACACCCTCAATTTCAAGAATACGGTTCTCAACTTCAGGGCCAACGGTTCCGGCCATGGGGCACCCGGGAGCAGTAAGAGTCATGGTCACGCTCACCATGTCTTCATTGATGTCAATGTCGTAGATGAGGCCCAGATCATATATGTTCAGCGGAATTTCCGGGTCATAGCACGTTCGCAGTATGTCGATAACCTGATCTTCTGTAATTTCCGTTGTCACGCTATGCCTCCTACCGTATTCGCTTACTGCAAATTATACTCCTGTGTCACCAGTATAAGGCAACTACGCGTCATTATACTTCCCGTTTCAGGCTTGACTGCATATGCTGATAGAGCAGCGAACACTAATCACAATGCTAGACTGGAGGCCCCCTGAAACCTATGGCTGGCTATGACGTCGTCGTTCTGGGAGCCGGTCCGGGGGGTTATGTTGCTGCAATCAGGGTGGCGCAATTGGGCCTGCGCGTAGCAATCATTGAATCAGATGAGCTTGGCGGGCTCTGCCTCAATTGGGGGTGCATCCCGTCCAAGGCTCTCTTGCGCAATGCGGATGTCCTCAACTACATCAACCACGCGGCCGACTTTGGCATCACCGTAGGATCCGTTGAGGCGGATCTGGGCGCGGCCATCAATCGCTCCCGCCGCGTCGTCAACCGCCTCGTCCGCGGTGTGGCGAGCCTGCTCAAGTCCAACGGCATCACGGTTATCAAGGGCCGAGGTTCGTTGCTGGATGCCCGTTCTGTGGCTATGGATTCCCAGCAAGATCCGGTGCTCGCCGAGAAGGCCATCATTATTTCAACCGGGGCAATGGATCGCGTCGTTCCCGGCCTTGACGTTGACGGAGACTCCATTGTGACCAGCCGCCACGCCCTGGAGCGCAAAGCTCAGCCGGAGCGTGTGCTAATCATCGGAGGCGGCGCCACAGGTTGCGAGTTTGCCTACTTTTATCGCTCCTACGGCAGCGCCGTAACAATCGTGGAAGTCATGCCCAATCTGCTTCCGGGCGAGGATACTGAGATCACAAGCGTCCTGGAGGACTCGCTTGGCCGCCAGGGAGTCGAGATTCTGACAGACAGTCAGGTTGCTCACCTGGCCCCTTATGCGGCTGAGATCGAGACCGGCGGGGCTACGCGTGGGATTCCCTTTGACATGGCCCTCGTCGCCGTCGGAATGACAGGGCGAACCGAAGGCCTTGGGCTGGAAGGCGCTGGCATAGCGGCGGACGCCCGCGGCTATGTGACTATTGATGATCACATGCAAACGACCTCGCCCGGGATATATGCAATTGGCGACGTCACTGGGCCTCCGTTGCTCGCTCATGTAGCGATGGCGCAGGGCGTCGCGGCGGCGGAAGCCATCGCAGGGCTTGCGCCGGAGCCGCTGAACTATGAGGACATGCCACGCGCTGTCTATTGCAACCCCCAGGTCGCCAGCATGGGCCTGACGGAAGCGCAAGCCGCCGACCGCGGCCACACGGTCAATGTAGGGCGTTTCCCCTACAGGGCCAACGGCAAGGCGCTTAGCCTGGACGAGTACGCCGGCCTGATTAAAGTTGTTAGCGATGCTGAGACGGGCGCGTTGTTGGGCGCGCAGATGATCGGACCGGAATGCACGGAACTGCTGGGCGAGTTATCCGTGGCCAAGATGCTGGAATCAACGCCAATGGAGATTGGCCGGGCCGTGCATCCCCACCCCACCCTGTCCGAGGCCCTGATGGAGGCCTCGCTGTCGGCTGTCGGCCAAGCCATCCACATGTAGACTCATAGCGCACAGGAGGACATGTGAGCACGACGGCCAAGTCATCAATCCCGACGACTGAGCTCCTGACGACCCTCAGGACGATGAAGCTCATCAGACGCTTTGAGGAGCGCTGCGCCGAATACTATGCGCGGGGTCGCATCGGCGGGTTTCTTCATCTTTACATCGGGGAAGAGGCCGTGGCGGTCGGCGTCATCACACCGCTAAGAGACGACGACAAGATCGTGACGCACTATCGGGACCACGGCCATGCGCTGGCGAGGGGGCTTGATACGTCGGCGTGCATGGCGGAGCTGTTCGGCAAGGCGACGGGAGTGAGCAGCGGCAAGGGCGGCTCAATGCACTTTTTTGACGCAGAAAAGGGCTTCATGGGTGGTCATGCCATTGTGGGCGCGCAGATGCCGCTGGCCACGGGACTGGCCTACGCCAACAGGTATCGGGGCGAGGACTCGATCGTCGTGTGTTTCCTGGGCGACGGCGCAGTCAATGAGGGCGAGTTCCACGAGTCCATGAATCTGGCCTCGCTGTGGAATCTCCCCGTGCTGTTTTTGCTTGAGAACAACGGGTTCGGCATGGGAACCCGGGTTGAACGAGCCTCTGCCCAGCCAATCATTCACCGGCTGGCAGACCGCCACAACGTCGAGAGCCGCCGAATTGAAAACGGACAAGACGTTCTGGCAGTGCGCGAGGCGACGCAGGAAGCAATTGCCCACATCCGGGGCGGCAACGGCCCATACTTTTTGGAAGTCATGACCTACCGTTTCCGCGGCCACTCAATGGCGGATCCGGTGCAGTATCGGCAGCAGCAGGAGCTAGAGCCGTGGTTGAATCTCGACCCAATTCGCCTTTTCTCAACGCATCTCCTGGATAACGGGCTTTCCACGACACTGGAGATTGAGGCTCTGGACTCGGATGTTGAGGATGAGGTCAACGAGGCCATCCGATTCGCAGAGGAATCACCGTTCCCGGATCCCAGCGAGCTGCACACGCATGTGTACGCATAAAGGCTGAATGATGACTTCATTACTGTCGGCGAAAGAACAAACCACAGAGGCGTCGCGGACGTGACGGAGCTGACGCTCCGAGAGGCGATCCGCGTGGGGCTGGAGGAGGCGTTGGCCGCCAATCCTGAGGCCATCATCATGGGCGAGGACGTCGGCGCCTACGGCGGTTCCTATGCCGTGACAAAGGGGTTTCTAGAGACGTACGGTGAGCGCCGTATCATAGACACGCCAATATCGGAATCCGGCTTTGTAGGCGCGGGAATTGGCGCGGCAATTGCCGGGATGAGACCGATCGTCGAGATCATGACGATCAACTTTTCCCTGCTGGCGATGGATCAGATTATCAACATGGCCGCAAAGGTTCGCTATATGTCCGGCGGTCAGCTTCACGCGCCAATCGTTATTCGCATGGTCAGCGGCGGTGGCGCCATGTTGGGAGCGACACATTCGCAGAGCCTTGAAGCATGGTACGCCCGCGTGCCCGGCCTCAAGGTGGTCACGCCGTCAAACGCAACAGATGCGTTAGGGCTGCTGCGGTCGGCTGTAGCGGACCCGAATCCCGTGATCTACATTGAGCACTCCCTGCTGTACGGCGCCCGCTCCGAGGTCCAGGATGAGACCTACACTGTGCCAATCGGATCAGCGCGAATCACGAGGCCCGGCACGGATGTCAGCATCATCGCCTACCTGCGCATGGTTCCCATCGCAATGGAGGCCGCAGAAATCCTCGCCGCCGAAGGCATCAGCGCGGAGGTCATCGACTTGCGATCTCTGCTGCCGCTGGACTCGCAGACGATCATCGACTCGGTCAAGAAGACGAGCCGGGCCGTCATCGTTGAAGAGACGTGGGAGTTTGGCGGGTTCGCGGGCGAGGTGATCGCGCAGATCAATGAGCAGGCCTTCGACTATCTGGACGGGCCTGCCCTGAGGGTGGGAGGAGCCAACGTCCCCACGCCGTATTCCCGGCCACTGGAACTCTTGACGATTCCGACGGCCCAGCGAGTGGTGGAAAAGGTCCGTAGCCTCTTCAATTCAACGGGAGGGGGATAGCAGCCGTGGCCAGCGACGTAGTCATGCCGCAGATGGGCTTTGATATGACGGAGGGCACGGTCGCCCGGTGGCTCAAGAGCGAGGGCGATGAGGTGACGCGCGGCGAGGCTATCGCCGAGATAGAAACAGACAAGGCCACCGTTGAGCTGGAGGCATACGAATCGGGCGTCATGGCCCGCATCTACGTACCAGAGGGCGTCACTGTACCCGTCGGCGAGACCATTGGAATTATCGCGATGGCCGGAGAGGACGCGAGCGCCATTCCAGTGAGCGGCGCCGCCGTGCAGGCATCCACGGCTCCTGCCGCGATGCCCGAACCTCAGGCCGCAGCCACCGCGCCTGACACTATGCCTGCACCCGCAGCTTCGGAGACGGCGCAAGCCCCCGTGACGCCCGTCGCACGCCGAATCGCGGAAGAGGCCGGCGTCTCGCTTGATGACATTCGCGCCAACGTGACCGGCACGGGGCCGGGTGGCCGCGTCACCAAGGGCGACGTTGAGGCTTATCTGAGCGCCCCCGTCGCCTCAACAGAGCCTGCCGCCCCTCTACCGGCGACCGCCCCTGACAACACAGGCGGCGGCATCGGCATCGTTGTGCCTGCCGGCCTGACGCCCATGCGGCAGGCGATTGCGCGTCGAATGTCTTTGAGCAAGCTGACCGCGCCTCACTACTACGTGACGGTGGACATTGATATGACTCGCGCCTCGCAGATGCGGCGCGAGTTGAACGAGCAGCTGGAAGGCGAAAGCCGACTGACGGTCAATGACATGATCGTCAAGGCAATCGCCATGACGTTAAAGACCTACGCAAATTTCAACGTCACGGTTCTGGCGGAGGGGATCAGGCCGAACGCCACGATAGACGTCTCAATGGCCGTCGCCATGGAGGGCGGCGGGTTGCTGGCGCCGTCATTGCCGGAGATCGGCGATGCCAGTCTTGTGGAAATCGCTCGTCGAACGAAGGACATGGTGACGCGGGCGCGTGAGGGGCGGCTGAGGCCGAACGAGATTGGCGGCATAGGTTTTGCCGTCTCTAACCTGGGCATGTATGCGGTCAAGGATTTTGTGGCGATCATTACACCGCCCAACGCGGGCGCGGTGGCCGTCGGCGCTGTTCTGCCCACGCCCGTTGCCCGCGACGGACAAATCGTTATCGCGGACATAATGTCGGCGACGCTTTCTGCAGACCACCGCGCGACAGACGGCGCCGAGGGCGCGCAATTCATGAATGAGCTGCGACGCATCCTGGAACGCCCGTCACTGCTCCTGCTCTAAAGCGGCAGGCTCCCCGGATCCTTTGCAGGCCCGGTTGCGCTAGTTGCGGGGTCCCTCCAACTCAATGCTCTGCACTACCGGAGGCTGCGAGGCTTCACCGTGCGCGTGGCCGGCCATCTCTCCCGCCTGAATAAAGGCGTTCAGGGCCTCGAGGACGAAGTTCTGCGGGCTAAGGCCGACATCTTTGGCGAGGTCCTTGATCTGTCGCGCAAGCACACCGCTGAACAGCGCAAGCACTCCCTCAGGATGCGCCCACGCGTCGAGTCGTTCGATCTGATCCGGGCGCATATTCAGGACCGGCTCTCCCTCTTCCGGGCGGGTAGCACGGCCCTTGTAGAGGACAATCTCGCCCGAACCGGCCTCGGCCCAAACGTCGCCATCCTGTGAGCGGCTTATAACGAATCTGCCTTGAAAAAGTGTCACGCGTTTGCCACCTCGCTACGCTGCGCATCTGCAGCTCGGTTCGCCGGCCTCCCGGCATCCCGCCCCAAGTCCGGCCGCAAGAGAATTGCGGCGTCTGCTTCGTGGACTTTCCTCGCTCCTTGACTGTATACTGCCTTAGTTCGGTGCGTCATCGTAGCTTGCGCATGGTCGAAGGAGAAGATTGTGATCACGCTAACAGAGTTCGCGGCAGAGAAGATTCTTGATCTGTTTCGCGAGCAGGAGTCGGAGGGCGCGTCCTTGCGGGTATTCGTAAAGGGCGATGGCGACGGTCAGCCGGCATATGGCATGGCTATTGAGCCTGACCCGGCAACCACCGACGAGGTTATTGAGGCTTTTGGGGTCAAGGTCGTCGTTGATGAAGAAAGTCTGCCCTGGGTCATCGGCTCCGAGATCGACTATGTTGAGAGTCTCCAGAGCAAGGGGTTCACAATCCGGAATCCCAACATGGCAGGCGGTTGTGCGTGCGGCGGGGGGGGCGCCTGTGGCTGCGGCGGCGGCGCTGAGGCCGGAGCCTGCGCATGCGGTGGGGCCGGCGGCGCGGCGTGCGCCTGCGGAGCTACCGAAGCCGCTCACTGATCGCCAAAAGGCTTTTGTCAAGCAACTGAAATGCGGGGCGCCGTGAGTGCGGCGCCCCGCATTTTCTTGCGCCACCGTCGCGAATCTGCCCAGCGTGAAAGCCGGGTGTTGGGAACGGCTACAATGGCGGTGTTATGACAATCGCCGAAACATCCATTTTGATCGTTGACGATGAGCCTGCCCTGCGTGAGGCGCTTACCTACTCGCTCGCCCGAGAGGGCTACGCAGTAAAATCGGCCTCCACATACGCTGAGGCGTTCGCGACGATTGAGAATCAGATGCCCAGCTTCATCGTGCTGGACCTAGGGCTGCCGGACATAGATGGCCTGGAGCTATGCCGCGCGGTGCGAAGCCGCAGCTCTGTTCCGATCCTGATGCTCACGGCTCGGCAATCCGAGGTAGACAAGGTCGTCGGGTTAGAGATGGGCGGCGACGATTACATGACAAAGCCGTTCTCGATGCGGGAGCTGCTGGCCCGCGTCAAGGCCATCCTGCGTCGCTCCGCCCCGGACGCCGCGCCGCCGACGAGCGATGTTATTTCATTCGGCGAGACAACAATTGACCGCCTCGCCCACCGTGTCACCCACAAGGGTCAAGAGATCACGCTTACGCCGCTTGAGTTTGAGATGCTTTCATTCCTGGCGGAGAATCGCGGGATTGTGTTCAGTCGAGAGACGCTGCTTGACCGTGTGTGGAAGTATTCCTACCCGGAGGGGAGCAGAACGGTCGACGTCCACATGCGGTGGCTTCGCCAGAAGCTGGAGGATGACCCGGCGAATCCCCGAATGCTCGTCACTGTGAGAGGCGTCGGATACAAGCTGGAGGCCTAGATGCCTCAGGTAACGCGGGGCAACTTTGGTCTGGCCCTAACCGGCGCGCTCATCCTTGCCTTGATCGGTCTTGCCGTCATGGCGTGGATTCAGATCGGCGCCATTAGCCGTACTTGGGCGGCGGATCAATACGCTGAGAGCGCACGCTCTCTCGCCATCGCCGCTTCACCCATGCAAGAAGGCGACACAGTGGCGGCCTCTGACGGAATCAGCGCTCTTCAAGGCTACGCCGCCGCAATGGACACGCACGTGTCGCTTCTCAACACTGACGGTCAAGTCATTTATGACTCGGCGCCCAACACGGACTCCTCTCAGGACGCCGGCGCGCCTGAGATCGTGGAAGCCCTGGACACCGGCAGCGGCAGCCGGGCGATTCGCCTGAGCTCGCACTTCGGCGTCGAGAGCTATTTCTTTGCGCACGCGCTGCCGGACGGAGACGGCGTGGTGCGGATCGCCGTGCCCGCCTCCCGGCTTGATGAGGCCGGTGCTCCATATCGCCGGCTTATGATCGTGACGGCATTGGCGGCGGCTCTGCTGGGCGCACTGCTGATCGCCATTCTTATTCAGCGCACCAACGCACCGCTGCGAAGTCTGGCGGAGATCCTTCGGAATCGGCGCGCGCTCGATGACAACATCCATGCGTCGGACAGCGGACGCGTTAGGGAAATCGGGCACGAGATAGATCGGATCACGGAGGAGGCGCGCGAGATCGCCTCGGCTGCCCGTGCAGAGCATGTCCGGCTCATGTCAATTCTGGACAACCTCAGCGCCGGGATCATGGTCGTTGACTCAGCAGAGCGCGTTGTGCTGGCGAATCCGGCGTCCTCTCAGCTGCTGGGCTTTGAACAGGCCGGGGCGGAGGACAAGAGCCTAATTGCGGTTGTGCGGGACTATGAGGCAACGGAGATTGTGCGACGGGCCTTGCGTGAAAGGGTGACTGTGTCCGGCGAGATCGCGCACGGGGGTGAACAGGGACGCACTACACGTCTTGTGGCCGCTCCCTACGTCGAGGGCGGCGAGCAGCGTGTGGTCCTAGCTGCGTATGACATTTCAGAGGAACGCCGGGCGCAACGCTTGCGCCACGAATTTCTGGCTAACGCTTCCCATGAGATCCGAACGCCGCTCGCAGGCATTCAGGCCACGCTTGAGGCCCTTGACCTCGGCGCGATTGATGACCCCAGTGCGGCGAGGCCTTTTGTCTCTACGGCCCTTGGAGAGGTCCAGCGCCTGACGGCATTCGTCGAGGACTTGCTCGATCTCTCGCGGCTTGAGATGGGCTGGTCACGGCTGTCCTTGCAACCTACAAGGGTTGCGGACGTGGTTGACCGGAGTGTCGGCATCCTCTCCGCTTTGGCGGCGCGAGCCCAGATCACTGTCGAGACGGATGTGCCGGCGGACGTGCCGGATGTCGCCGCCGATCCTCGACGGCTGCATCAAGCTCTCGTCAATCTATTGCACAACGCCATCAAGTTCACCCCGGGCGGCGGACGCGTTTCCATATCTTCCTCTACGAGTCCGGGCCTCGTGTGGATCCACGTCAAGGACACGGGAATAGGAATCCCGAGAAGCGAACTGCCGCTGGTCATGGACAGGATGCTGAAGGGAGACGGCCCCGGCCCTCGCGGCACAGGTCTTGGCTTGCCCATCGTCAAACAGATTGTGGAGGCGCACAAGGGCGAGGTGCGGGTCACAAGCGAGGAGGGGCGCGGCTCCACCTTTTCCGTGAGCCTCCCGGTCAGCCATTGAAGCGCCGCGCAACAAGGTATAGACACGGGCAGCAGACCTCGTTTACGACCCCGGTCCGACCGCCAAATGGCCACGGGCGACATTTGTCGGCAAGTAGACAGGATGGTACACTGTCACTAGCAAGCGACCAGGTCCGTTCGGCATGAGGAAGTGGGGCGTCAATCCCACTTTTTTTGTTCGGGCGGCAGGCCTCAGGCGGGCGCCGGGTCACAGGAGGCGAGGGAAGAATGAAGAGCGATTTCCTGCTCGCGGTTACGCAGCTGGCGACAGAACGGCGGCTGCCCCGTGAAGTAGTGCTCAGCGCTATTGAAGCGGCCCTCATCTCCGCGTTTAAGAAGGATGCCGTTACCAGCAATGACATCACCGTTCAGATCTTGCCGACAACGGGCGAGATCGTCGTCACCATCCACAAGCTGGTGGTTGAGGATGTGGTCGAGCCGGCCGATGAGATGTCGTTGGAGGACGCTCGCAAGATAAATCCGGACGCCCAACTCGGCGACAGGATTGACGTTGAGGAGACCCCGCAGGACGCTGGCCGCATCGCCGCGCAGACTGCCAAGCAAGTCGTCATGCAGCGGCTGCGCGAGGCGGAGCGAGACGTCGTCTTTGAGGAGTACGCCACACGCGTCAACGAGCTCCTGACCGGCGTCGTCCAGAAGGTTGAGCAGGGCCAGGTGATCATCAGCCTCGGCAGGACGGAAGCGGTTCTTCTTCCCGAAGAGTCCGTGCCGAGCGAGCAGTATTATCCCCGCCAACGGCTGCGCGTCCTTATTCAAGAGGTCGAAAAGGGCATTAGGGGCCCGCGTATATACGTGTCCCGCGCGCATCGAGACCTGATCCGGCGACTCTTCGAGCTGGAAGTGCCGGAAATTGCCAGCGGCACGGTTGTCATTCGCAACGTTGCGCGAGAGCCCGGCTATCGCTCAAAGGTGGCCGTTGAGGCGCGCCAGGAAGGCGTTGACCCGGTCGGCTCATGTGTTGGGCTGCGTGGCGTTCGCATCCAGAACATCGTCAATGAGCTGCATGGAGAGAAGATTGACGTCATCCCCTGGAACGAGAACCCAGAGGTCTTCATCTCTCACGCGCTTAGTCCTGCGCAAACGACCCATGTACAGATCACCGGCGAGCGATCGGCGCTTGTCGTCGTGCCTGAGCATCAGCTGAGCCTGGCCATTGGCCGCGAGGGGCTAAACGCCCGACTTGCCGCCCGTCTCACCGGCTGGCGCATTGATATACGCAGCTCGTCGGAGGTCTTGGCGGAAGAGGCGGAGCGGACGGCCCGCGGTCCGGAACTGGCCGCGGCTGAATTTGATGAAACGCCGGCCGTGGACGCAGTGGCCACTGAGGCCGTCCCGGTCATTCAAGAAATAACGACGGAACCAACTGAGACGCCTCTCGAGGCGCCGGCGGCGGAGATCGCTACAGTAGCCGTGGAGGAGTCCGAGTCTGCCGCTGTGGCTGAGACCACCACGATCCCTGAACCGGAAACGGAAAAGGCAATCGCGGAGACGGCGCCAACTCAGACAAACGAGGAAATCGCTGCGGAGTTGCAGAAGCTGGAGGAAGAAGAGGCGGCCCTGCAGAAAGCTCTCGACGAGGCCAAGGCAGCCGAGGAAGCCGCTATAGCTCAGGATGGGGAGCTGGCCGAGGGCGATGCGCAATCGGAGGAAGACCCTCAACGGTTCGATTTCGATTCCTGGCTGCAGCAGTACCAGTCCCAGAACTCCGGAGGAGACGCAGGCGGCGGAATCCGCTTTGCAGAGGATATTTTCCCCGAGCGTGGCGGTCGTTTCCGTGGTGGTCGAGACGACCGTCGGGGCGGCGGGAGGAGAGGCGGCGGCAACCGCTAATCGTGACCGCAACACGAGAACGACAAAGCCCGCGCACGGAAACTCGACGCAAGCCTCAACGCAGCTGCATCGCATGCCGCGCAACGCGGGCGAAGCATGAGTTGGTGAGAGTCGTGCGCAATGTCGATGGGGCCGTCGTAATTGACGCGACTGGCAAACGTTCTGGGCGCGGCGCCTACCTTTGCTCTGACCGTGCGTGCTGGGAACGTGGGCTGAAAGGCAACGCCCTGGAACGCCATCTGTCGCTGCAGGCCCCCCTTTCTGAAGAGGAACGCGGCCGTCTGCGGGAGCAGGCGCAAGACATCATATTGAAGCGAGAGGAAGAATAATCAAGACACCTTTGTGGCGGCGTAGAGAGGCATGAGAGACCCCGGAGGCAAAATGCTTGAGCTGTCCCGCGCTATTACCGTGGGAGAGCTTGCGGAGCGTGTAGGCGCCAACCCGATTGAGGTCATCAAGAACCTCATGAGAATGGGCGTGATGGCCGGGCTCAACGACGCCATCGACGCCGAGGTCGCAACTCCCATCGCCCGCTTTTACGGCTTTGATGTTGAGAGGGTTGACAGCGGGGAGGCTGCGCTCGGGGAGCGCATGGCCGATGGAGAAAAAACGGACAACCTGTTGCCCCGACCTGCCGTCGTCACAGTCCTGGGACACGTTGACCACGGCAAGACAAGCATCCTTGATGCCGTGCGCCATACCAGTGTTGCGGACGGAGAAGCCGGCGGCATCACACAGCACATCGGCGCCTACCAGGTGGACATCAAGGGCTCCCCCATTACTTTTCTTGATACTCCGGGCCATGAGGCCTTCACGACGCTGAGAGCGCGCGGAGCGCGTGTCACTGATATTGCCGTTCTGGTGGTCGCGGCGGATGACGGAGTGATGCCGCAGACCATCGAGGCGATCAATCACACGAAAGCAGCCGACGTCCCCATTATCGTAGCTATCAACAAGATGGACGTGCCTGCCGCCGATCCGGAGCGCGTCAAGAGGCAGCTGTCGGAACAGGAGATCCTCGTCGAGGATTGGGGCGGCGACATCCTGAGCATCCCCCTTTCTGCCAGAACCGGCGATGGCCTGGATGAGTTGCTGGAGTCCATTCAGCTCGTTGCGGAGATCGCCGAGCTTTCAGCCGACCCGGAACTTCCGGCGCGCGGCACGGTGATTGAGGCCCAGCTGCACCAGAATCGCGGTCCTGTCGCCACTGTGCTCGTCCAATCAGGAACGTTGCGCACAGGGGACTCTGTGGTTGTTGGCGCGACGTGGGGACGCATAAGGGCGCTGACCGATTATCGAGGAAACCGCGTGGATGAGGCTGGACCATCGACTCCGGTCGAGGTCTTGGGACTGGCGAGCGTGCCGCAGGCAGGAGACATCCTGGAGGCTGTGGGGCCTGAACAGGACGCGCGGGCCATTGCGACGGCGCGCGCCACGGGGACTGAGATAGGGGAGGTACGCCAACCCTCAAGTCTGGAGCAATACGCCAAGCAGATCGGCAGCGGCGACGTTCGAGACCTGAACCTGATCATCAAGGCGGACACTCAGGGGAGCCTGGAGGCGGTGCGCGGCGCCATCAGTCGCCTCGGGAACCAAAATACGCGCGGCAATATCCTACACGCGGACGTTGGATCAATCACGGAGGGAGATGTCCTACTTGCCTCCGCCTCGAACGCCACTATATTCGGCTTCAACTCCCGCACAGAGACTGCCGCCCGACGCCTGGCGGACACGAGAGGCATCGAGGTTCGCAACTACGCCATCATCTATCAGCTTCTTGACGACCTGGACAATGCGTTGCGCGGGCTGGCGGCGCCACTGCTGCAAGAGGTGCAAGAGGGCCGCGCGGAAGTGCGCCAGGTCTTCGACGTCCGGGGCGGCCGCGTTGCTGGCTGCATCGTCACCGAGGGCCGCGTCCGCAGAGCTGCCCTTGCCCGCGTAATCCGGGGTGGGGAGATCGTTATGGACGGCCCTATCGCCAGCCTGAGACGCTTCCGGGATGAGGCGCGGGAGGTCCAAACGGGCCAGGAATGCGGCATCGGAGTGCAGGGCTTCACCGATTTTGAAGAGGGCGACGTCATTGTGACATATGTGCAGCAGGAGCGGCCCTCATACTAGCCCGCCCTGCCGCTGCGAGTGCCGCTATCTTGCCTCGCAGTCTTGATCATGAGGAGGCACGCCGATGTCTCGACGCACTGAGCGAGTCAATGAGCTCATCCGTGACCATCTCAGCACGCTCCTGACGCGGGACATCAAGGATCCGCGCATAAACGGCATCGTCACGATAACGGCGGTGGAAACCAGCCGTGATCTTGCGTTCTCCCGCGTCTGGGTCAGCGTCATCGGAGACAAGGACGCGAGTGCCAAGACTCTGCAGGGCCTGCGCTCCGCGACAGGATTCTTGCAGCGCGGGCTCCTTTCGCTGGGCCTGAGAAGGACGCCTGAACTCTCGTTCACGCTTGATGAGTCAATGGAGCGGGCGGATCGCGTGTTTCAATTGCTGGACAAGGTGCGTCCGGAGTCGGAAGCGCCGGGACTTTCGGAGAGGGGCAGGAGTGGCACAGGCTAACCTGAACGGCTTTATGGCCGTGTGGAAGCCGCGCGGGGTGACATCCTTTGACGTGGTTCGCCACCTGCGCCGCGTCAGCGGCGTCAAGCGAGTCGGCCACGGCGGAACGCTGGATCCGGCTGCAGCCGGGGTTCTGCCCATCCTTTTTGGCCAAGCCACACGGCTCAGCAGTCGCATTGAAGAACTCGCGAAGGGATATGAGGCCGAGATTCTGCTTGGAACGACGACGGATACGCTCGATATGGACGGCACGGTGCAGCAACAGCGCCCCACGGACCATGTCACCGAGGACGCCGTCCGCGAGGTGCTGCCGGACTTTGTCGGACAGATCCAGCAGACGCCGCCCATGTACAGCGCTCTCAAGCACCAGGGCGAAAGGCTGTACGAGATCGCGCGGCGCGGAGAAGAATTAGAGCGCAGGGCGCGGAGCGTCAGGGTGTATGGCATTGAAGTGCTCTCAATGTCGCTGCCGCGCATTCGTCTAGCCGTGACGTGCGGCCGAGGGATGTATGTGCGCTCTCTTGCGGATGACATCGGTGAACGGCTGGGGTGCGGCGGCGTGCTTGATGGGCTGCAGCGCGTGCGCGTGGGGCCGTTCGTTGCATCGAACGCCCACACTCCGGAAGCTGCGGAGGCCATGCTGACCGGTGAGAATCCGGCTAAAGCGTTGGCGCCCCTTTGGGCAGTGTTTCCCGGCTGGCCGGCGATTAGCGTGCGCCACGGATTCACTGCACGCGTGCGGTCCGGCATGGAGCTGGCGGCGGCATCCGGCGACTGGACAAAGGCACCCGGAGAGCCGGATGAAGTATTCTGCCCCGGCCCTGAGAAGGGCAGCGCCTTGGCCATCGGTCCCGACGCAGACCTATTGGCGCTTCTACGCGAAACAGTGGCGGGCCGGTGGCGCCCCCACACCGTCTTCAACGCGGGTTAGCCAGGGGCCGCGCCGACGACGACGCTGAATTAGCTCCGCTTCCGCGGGCAGGCGGCAGACGATGCGGTCCGCTTAAGGGCACAACAAAGAAATGTTGACGGGGCGCGGGGAGCCAATGGCGCTCAAGAGTGGGTCAGAAAGCAGGAATTAGCTTGACAGAGAGGCATTGCGACGCCTACAGTCAATGTCAGCAGACCTAGCCGAGAGGGATGAAAATGGCAGACACAGAAGCTTATTGCCTGAAGTGCCGCACAAAGCGGACAATTTCGAACGCGACTGAAGTAACCCTCAAGAACGGTCGGCCGGCAACACAGGGGACGTGCCCAGTCTGTAGCACTACAGTTTTCCGCATCGGCAAGGGCTAGGGAACCGCGGCATCCGCGGGAACGATTCCTTCGAACTTTATCGCGACGAGTCGCGTAGGCGTTGAAGGAGTCTTGTAGTCAGATCGCGAGGGTTGTCTTGTAGGGCAACTCTCGCTGAATCATCAGTGAGCCCCGCCCCCCGGGCCGTCAGCCACGCGCGTTGTTCCGTCAAGAGGTCCTCTGGCTGGTGCGCGTCTGAGTTGACCAGCAGCGGGGCCGATGCGCGCTGGGCCACAAGAGCGACATGCCCGTTGGCGAGGGAATGACCGCGCCGAGAGGATAGTTCAAGGTAGACGCCGGACTGAGCGGCCAAGGCGGCGTCTTCTTCAGTAAGCAAGCCCGGGTGCCCCAGGACATCGACGTCCGGGCACGACACTGCTGCGTGATTCGTTCCCGGCAAGACGGGCTCTACAGGCGTTTCGCCGTGGACAAGGACCAGAATAGCCCCGGCATCGCGTGATCTGGCGGCGGCTTCGGCAATACGGCTCGGCGGGAGGTGCGTAAGCTCTACGCCGGGGAAGGCGAGGATGCCCCACTCCTCGCGTGCTACGCGGCAGTCCTCGGCGAGCCGCTGCAGGAGGGGTTCCAGGCCGCCGAGAGCGGCGTGGTCGGTGATGGCCATGGCCTCATAGCCGTTGTGGTGGGCGCGGCGGATGAGTTCAAGCGGCGATAGCGCGCCATCGCTCAGGAAGGACTGTGTTTGAAAGTCGTAAACCATAACGGCTGCAAGCGTAACATGCGCGTTAAATGGGTCACAAGCCGAGTTCTGAAACGCTCCAATTTGACGTTTGGTAGGTAATGTGACTATGTTGCGGTTTGACCCTCTGGTGGGGGGGGCGCGACCGAAGCGTCGCAGTTTCTAGTGGGCAGCGCTAAAGGAATCGGGATAGGAGGATCTTATGGGAGACAAGATCAATGTCGCTATTGTCGGGGTAGGGAACTGCGCCTCTTCGTTGGTGCAGGGAATTCACTACTACCGGAACGCATCTGAAGAAGAATCGATACCAGGACTGATGCACCCCCGCCTCGGTCCCTATCACATCTCGGATATCAACTTTGTAGCTGCGTTTGACGTGGGATCGACAAAGGTAGGCAAGGACCTGTCAACTGCCATCTTTGAGGAACCCAACAATACGTACAAGTTCACTGACGTGCCCCACAGCGGCGTGACCGTAGAGCGAGGCATGACCCATGACGGCCTCGGTGAGTTTCTTTCGCAAAAGATCGAGAAGGCCGAAGGCCAGACAGCCGATATCACCAAGATCCTGCGGGATAGAGAAGTGGACGTGCTGGTGAGCTATCTGCCTGTGGGCAGTGAGATGGCGACGAAGTGGTACGTGGAGCAGGCCCTGGCCTCCGACACGGCATTCGTGAACTGCATGCCCGTCTTTATTGCGCGAGAGCCCTATTGGCAACAGCGATTCCGTGACGCCGGCGTGCCGGTCATCGGCGACGACATCAAGTCGCAGGTAGGCTCCACGATCGTCCACCGCGTCCTTGCGCGGCTGTTCGGCGACCGCGCCGTCAAGCTGGAGAACACCTACCAGCTCAACTTTGGCGGCAACACGGACTTCTACAATATGTTGGAGTGGGATCGCCTCGTGTCCAAGAAGGAATCCAAGACGAACTCCGTGCTCTCTCAGTTGGACTTTGACCTGCCTCCTGAGAACATCCACGTCGGGCCCAGCGACTACGTTCCGTGGCTGCAAGACCGGAAATGGGCCTACATCCGCATGGAGGGCCGGACTTTTGGCGACGTGCCATTGAATCTGGAGTTGAAGCTTGAGGTCTGGGACAGCCCCAACTCCGCGGGTGTTGTGATTGACGCCATTCGCTGCGCGAAGATTGCGTTGGATCGCGGCGTAAGCGGCGCTCTCGTACCACCCTCGTCCTACTTCATGAAGTCGCCCGCCGTGCAGATGCGCGATGAGGAAGCCCGTCAGCGCCTTGAGCAGTTCATTGCGAACGAGGGCGGCCCAGATGACACCAAGCCGCCAATTGAGGTCACCTACAATCGAGAGCCGATCTCGTAGAGCCTCGGGAGCGACATAAGCGGGGCGAGTTCGACTACCCCCGTGATACCATGAGCGCACGGACATGAGTTTGAGTTCGGTTGCCCTTCGAGATGAAGCGGAAGCGGCTGCGGCCAAAGGGTCGCGGCCGCTCCGTATTGCATTAGTATCGCCCTATGACTTCGCCTATCCCGGCGGCGTCACGAATCACATCACCGGGCTGAGCAAGGAATTGCGGAGTCGCGGGCACGAGGTCACAATCGCGGCGCCGGTGTCGAAACCAGTGGGTGACATTGATGTTCCAAACCTCGTTCCAATCGGCAGGCCCATTCCGGTCCCCACTGCCGGATCCATCGCTCGCATCACCTTGTCGCTCACGCTGGGCAAGCATGTCCGGCCGCTCCTTGAGAAGGGCCGCTTTGACGTCATTCACCTGCATGAGCCGCTGACGCCCACATTGCCGCTAACTTTTCTGCGGCTCGCATCGGGCCCTGCCCTCGTTGGCACCTTTCACGCGTATGCGGAACGGCGACGGGCCCTGGGGGCATCGCGATTCCTCCTTCAGCGTTGGGCGCGCCTGCTTGACGCCCGCATCGCGGTGACGGAACCGGCCAGACAGTTCGCCAATCGCTACTTCCCGGGCGACTTTACGATCATCCCGAATGGGGTCGACACGGACGAGTA
The DNA here is from genome assembly GCA_965237465.1 of Dehalococcoidia bacterium. Taxonomy (GTDB): domain Bacteria; phylum Chloroflexota; class Dehalococcoidia; order UBA6926; family UBA6926; genus VXMO01. The sequence goes on along the minus strand of OZ250138.1, from coordinate 2,364 downwards.
CGCCGACGCAAAGCCTATCAGCACCTATCAGGATGGCCGCCTGAACATCCTCTTCCAGGGCCGCATGGAGAAGCGCAAGGGATTTCCGCACATGCTACGGGCGTATTCCCAGCTGCGGTGGCAGTTTCCGGAATGCAGGCTGCTGGTCGTCGGGCCGGGAAACATGGATCGGGAGAGTGCGCGCGTCATTGGCGAGCGGGGCGTTGAGGACGTCCATTTCATCGGATACGCCTCCAACGAGGATCTGCCATCCTACTACCGCACTGCGGATATTTTTTGCAGCCCGGCTATCGGGAACGAAAGCATGGGCATCGTCCTCATCCAGGCAATGGCGGCGGGACGTGCGATCGTCGCGTCCGATATTGCCGGACACCGCTCGGTCATAACCAACGGCCATGATGGCCTGCTGGCCAACCCGCACGACGAGCAGGGTTTCGCTAACACTCTGGCGCTGCTGCTCAAGGATGCCGATCTGCGGAGCAGAATCGCGGCAGCCGGCCAGGAAAGCGTTAACCGCTACCGTTGGAGTCAGGTGACGGACGAGGTGCTGGGCGTGTATCAACAGGCGCTGGCTCAGCGGTCTCGCCAAACGGGCGACAAGCAACCGATTTCCATCACATAGGGGATCGCGCGGGTCCGGCCTCGCTGCTGGCGGTATCTCCCAGACTTTCATGGCGCATGCAGAGCGCTGCCGCAGTCCTATCCTGCCCTTGACTCACAGGGCAATTGGGGGGATTGTGGACACGATCGCCTGGCAAACAGGAGAGGGGAATTGAGATGTCAAACCCACTGCAGGATCTCCGAGAACTCGGCCAGTCCTTCTGGCTTGACTATATTGACCGTTCATTGCTCGACACGGGCGGCCTTAAGCGGCTTGTCGATGAGGATGGTCTCCGAGGCGTGACCAGCAACCCGAGCATTTTTGAGAAGGCCGTGGCGGGAAGCTCCTCGTATGATGACGCGCTTTCCACGTACCTTGAGGCTCATCCTGACGCGAACGCCAAAGAGCTGTTTGAATACGTCGGCATTAGAGATATCCGGGACGCCGCCGACGTTCTGCGGCCCGTCTATGACGCGTCCAACGGCGCGGACGGCTTTGTGTCCCTTGAGGTTTCGCCACACCTTGCCCATGACACGGATGGGACAATTGCTGAAGGCCTGCGCCTGTGGCGCGAGGTTAATCGGCCAAACCTGATGATCAAGGTGCCCGCCGCGCCGGAGGGCTTCCCGGCGGTTGAGACACTTATTGCCGAAGGCCTCAATGTCAACGTTACTTTGATGTTTTCGCTGGAGCAGTATGAATCGGCGGCTCGAGCCTACAACCGCGGCGTTGCCCGCCTCGCCGATCCCACTCATGCGGCATCAGTCTCGTCCTTCTTTGTGAGCCGCGTCGACAGCAAGATCGACGCGCTGCTGGATGCGATCGGAACGGAGCAAGCGCTCCAGCTGCGAGGAAAGGCCGCGGTGGCCAATGCTCGGCAGGCATACGTCCTCTCGGAACGGCTGGCGGCTGAGCCTGAGTTTGCGGCGCAGGCGGCGCGCGGCGCCCGCCCCCAGCGTCTGCTGTGGGCCAGCACAAGCACGAAGAACCCCGCCTATCCAGAGACGCTGTACGTTGATGAGCTCATCGGCCCCGACACGGTCAACACCATGCCGCCGGCGACGGTGGATGCCTTCCGTTCCGTCCGCGACGTGCGCTTGACCCTGGCTGAGGCCCCGGAGGAATCCGCAAAGGTTCTCTCCGACATCAGTGCCCTGGGCATCGATCTCGGCAGAGTCCACGATGAGCTCCTTACAGAGGGCGTCGATTCCTTTGTCAAGGCCTACGATCAGCTCCTGGAAGCAGCGCAGACCAAGGCCCAGGCATCGGCAAAGCTAGTCACTGCGGGAGGCTAGCGGCGGATCCGACGGCTGGAGCAGCATAGCGAAGGCTGGCAGAGCCCGCCCTTCGGCGACGGATACAGCGTGCAGCGAATCGAGGCAGAACGTCGGCGCGGATCAGAGATGTCCGCCGGTGACCTTGAGTCAAAATGCGCGTCAGTGAAACGCCGAATACGGCATGGCGGCGCAATCTAGCGGCAACATGTCGTCGTGAGTATGCTGGGCAATAGTCCGCGTCCCAACGTGCCCCTGTAGCTCAGAGGATAGAGCATCGGTTTCCTAAACCGAGTGTCGGCGGTTCGAGTCCGCCCAGGGGTACGCCTGCTTGCTACGGTTTCACTCTTGTTAGCTGAGTCGGCCAGGCCCATTGATGGCCGCAAAGCAGAGGGTCTATCTGTCTGTAATACTTCGAATCTGCAAACGGTCTATGGCAGAATTAATCCCGGCTCGACGAGCAATTCCGGAACAGCAATCCCAAGGGCG